>JBLHVN010000002.1:0-1268052 GCA_047630275.1 Sulfitobacter sp.
ACGGCGCGACTAAAAACTATGTCGATAATGCCGTTGCTGGAAACGCTTCAACTCTTACAACAAAGTTAGACCTAACTGGCGGAACAATGTCAGGCCTTATTGATATGGGAACAAATCCTATTCAAAATATTGTTGATCCTACTAACCCACAAGACGGCGCGACTAAAAACTATGTCGATAATGCCGTTGCTGGAAACGCTTCAACTCTTACAACAAAGTTAGACCTAACTGGCGGAACAATGTCAGGCCTTATTGATATGGGAACAAATCCTATTCAAAACCTTGTTGATCCTACTAACCCACAAGACGGCGCGACTAAAAACTATGTCGATAATGCCAATGCAACGATGCTACCTCTTGCTGGCGGAACCATAACTGGTCCTCTACTCATGGCCAATGAGCAAGCTCTTCAGCTGGCAGAAAATGGCGGAAATGGTGTTGAAAAGATTTCCTTAAAAGCTCCCAATGCCTTAGCGGCAGATTATACTTTAACACTTCCTACTGACGCTGGAACAGCTTCACAAGTTCTTTCAACAGATGGCTCTGGAGTTTTATCATGGGTTGCTTCTGGTGGTGCCCCTTCAGGAGCGGCAGGTGGTTCCCTTGCAGGATCTTATCCAAGCCCAACACTTGCAGCTAGTTCAGTATCAACAGCAGAGATTGTTGATGGAACTATTGGAACTGTTGACCTTGCAAACAGTTCAGTCTCAGCAGCAAAACTTGTTGATACTTATTTAAATATTGATGGCACAGGCGCCATGACCGGAGTCCTTCTTGGAAATATTGGTACACAAGCAGCTCCTGGCTATACTTTTTCTGGAGACACAGATACGGGGATCTATAGAAATGCTGTTGATAAGCTTGGCTTCTCTACAGCTGGAGCATCGAGAATGATTATCGATGCAACTGGTAATGTTGGTATTGGAACAAATACTCCAGCTTCCCTCCTTCATGTAGTTGGTGCTTCAGGAATAAGAGCCGAGCAAATTTGTGATGAAACCGGAACAAACTGTCAGGATATTTCGGCAGGATGGGCAACCGGAGACTTAATGGCAAATGGATCTATGGCCATGACTGGTAACTTTCAATTATCCTCAAATAATATTATTGGAGTAGCCTCGATTCAGTCTTCAGCAGGATCCGCAGCCGCTCCTTCTTATACTTTTACTGCTGATACTAACACCGGTATCTACTCTCCTTCTGCGGATAACCTCGCCCTAGCAACAGGAGGCGTTGAAAGATTAAGTGTTTCTCCTTCAGGTGGAATCGGGATTGGGATTGCCTCCCCTCCTGCAAGTGCTATCTTAGAAATTAGTTCAACCACTCAAGGCTTTTTAATGCCAAGAATGACAACTGCTCAGATGAATGGAATCAGTACCCCTGATAATGGTCTTCATATTTATAATACTACAACAAATTCTATGCACTTTTATAATGGCTCTGCATGGATCAACTCTGCAGGGGGAGCTGGCTTTGCTGCTGACGGCTCTACTCCAATGACAGGACAATTTAGGGCAATTGCAACTAGTGGTTCAGCCTCTCCTGCTATTAGTTTTAATGGTGATACTGACACAGGAATGTTTTCTGCTGGGCCAGATAAGATTGGCTTTTCAGTGAATGGCCTTCAAGAAGTAGTTATACAATCGGCCTCTGGAACCAACTCACCTGTTCTTAGCTTTAAGGGTGACTTAGGCTCTGGTATTACGGCCGGAACTTCAGCCACAGTAACGATGATCATTAGTAATAATAAGATCGCAGACTTCACCACTCAAGGGATAGCCGTTTCAGGATCAAATGCTGGCCCTCATTATTCATTCTTGGGTGATCTTAACTCTGGAATGAGTAGCATGGGACCAAATCAACTTGGCTTTGCTACTAATAATGTTGAAAGATTAAGAATTGATGGAGCTGGAAGAGTTGGAATTGGAACTAACATTCCTTCTGAAAATCTTCATATTGTAGGAAATCTCAGGGTTCAGGGAGGTACAGATTGTACTTTAGGAAACGGAGCAGGGGCTACTAACTGTACTTCAGATAAGAGGCTTAAAGATCAAGTTACTCCTATATCTGGCGCTGTTTCCAAGATAAAAAGGTTAAAAGGTGTTGAGTTTGTATGGAATGAGAAGAGTAGCTCTCCAGGAAGAAAAGACATCGGAGTTATTGCTCAAGATATCAAAAGTGTTTTCCCAACTGCAGTTATTACTCAAAAGGGAACAGGATACCTACAGGTCGATTACGCCGTTCTTGTGGCCCCTTTAATTCAAGCAACAAAAGAGCAACAAGAAAGTATAGAGACTAACCTTGCGATGATTAAGACCATGCAAGGAGAGCTTGAGCAGCTTAAAAAAGAAAATGAAGCATTGAGAGAAAGAGTGGCTAATCTTGAAAAAGGAAGTAGAGATATTGCTAGCATCAAGGCTGAAAATAAAAAGATGAAGGAGCGTTTTGAAAGATTAGAGATTATGTTACACAGACAAATGATTTCAAAGAATGCAAAGCTCGACTTAAATAAGTAGTAGAAAGACGAAATAACCTGCATAAAAAAAGGCCCTCGAATGAGGGCCTTTATCTTTTTAATTTTATTAAATCTTAAGAGTTTAGTCTTCTTAATACATAGTGAAGAATACCACCGTTTCTAAAATAACTAAGTTCATCTTCAGTATCCACACGTGAGACAACCTTAGTAGAAACAGTTGAACCATCCCCTTTAGTCACAGTTAGTTCAAATTCCATCTGTGGTTTAAGATCCCCTACTTGCTTTAAAGAGATCTTCTCAGATCCATCAAGGCCTAAGGTCTTTCTTGACTCTCCAGCTTTGAATTGAAGCGGCATAACACCCATTCCAATTAGGTTTGATCTATGAATCCTTTCAAAGGATTCAACCACAACAGCTTTAACACCTTGAAGGTTTGTTCCTTTAGCCGCCCAGTCTCTTGAAGAGCCTGTTCCATATTCTTTTCCGCCAATAACAACAAGAGGTGTTCCTTCACTGATGTATTTCATAGCAGCATCGTAGATACTCATCTGATCCCCTGTAGGGATATGTTTTGTATAGCCACCTTCAACACCAGGAACCATTTCGTTCTTAATTCTGATATTAGCGAAGGTTCCTCTCATCATCACTTCGTGATTCCCACGGCGTGAGCCAAAAGAGTTAAAGTCGTGTTGCTTCACTCCATTTTCTTTTAGATAGACTCCGGCAGGACCATCTACAGCAATGGCACCAGCAGGTGAGATATGATCCGTCGTTACTGAGTCTCCCATTAGGGCTAGGATGCTGGCGTTTTCTACTTTAAAAGAATCAACAACACCGTCTTTAATATTATCAAAGAAAGTTGGGTTTCTGATATAGGTTGATTTTGGATCCCAATCAAACTTCTCCCCTTTAGGAGCGTTGACTGCTTTCCATTTATCATCCCCTTCAAAAACATTTGAATAACGCTTCTTGAACATTTCTGAAGTTAAATGCTTAGAGATAACGTCAGCGATCTCAGCATTTGTAGGCCAAAGATCCTTTAAGTAAACATCATTTCCATCTCTATCTTTTCCAAGTGAGTCAGTGGCCACGTTCTCTAGGATAGACCCAGCAAGAGCGTAACAAACAACTAATGGAGGAGAAGCTAAGTAGTTAGCTTTAACATCCGGAGAGATTCTTCCTTCAAAGTTTCTGTTTCCAGATAAAACTGAAGTGGCGACTAAGTTATTATCATTGATACATTTTGAAATGGGCGCTGGTAGAGGTCCAGTATTACCAATACAAGTAGTACAACCGTAACCAACAAGATTAAAGCCAAGCTTATCAAGGTCTTGCTGAAGTCCTGATTCAACTAAATAATCAGTCACAACTTTTGAACCTGGGGCCAATGAAGTCTTAACCCATGGCTTAACTTTCATTCCTCTAGCAACAGCTTTTTGAGCAACAAGTCCTGCGGCCATTAAAACTGAAGGGTTTGAAGTATTAGTACAAGAAGTAATGGCAGCAACAACAACATTTCCATGCTTCATCTTATAGTCTTGCCCTTCTACATCATATTCTTTCTTAATATCTTCTGGTGAGGCTTTATAAACATCACTCATATGCTTAGTAAAAGCTTCCACACCTTGAGTCAGTTCAATCTTATCTTGAGGTCTCTTAGGACCAGAGATACATGGAAGAACGGTGCTCATGTCTAGTTCAACAGTTGAGCTGAATACTGGATCAGCGTCACCTTTATTAGTCCAAAGACCTTGTTCTTTAGCATAGGCTTCAACTAAGGCTACGGTTTCATCATCGCGACCTGTGAACTTTAAGTAATCAATTGTTTTGTCATCGATAGGAAAGAAACCACAAGTGGCTCCGTATTCAGGGGCCATATTGGCAAGTGTGGCTCTGTCAGCAAGAGTTAGATCACTCATTCCTGGTCCATAAAACTCTACGAACTTTCCAACAACCCCGTGCTCACGAAGCTTTTGAACAACATTTAAAACAAGATCTGTTGCCGTTAGGCCTTCGCTCATCTTTCCTGTTAATTTAAAACCAACAACTTCAGGGATAAGCATCGTAACAGGCTGACCAAGCATGGCCGCTTCTGCTTCAATCCCACCAACACCCCAACCAAGAACTGAAAGTCCGTTGATCATTGTTGTATGTGAATCTGTTCCCACACAAGTATCAGGGTAAGCAACGCCCTCATTAGTCCAAACAACATCGGCTAGGTATTCAAGGTTTACTTGATGAATGATCCCCGTTCCCGGAGGCACAACTCTAAAGTTTTCAAAGGCACCTTGCCCCCACTTTAGAAAATTATATCTTTCAGCATTTCTTTCGTATTCAATAACAACGTTCTTTTCAAAAGCGTCTTTATCTCCGAAATGCTCTACCTGAACTGAGTGATCAATAACGAGATCAACAGGTGTTAGAGGATTAATCTTTTTGGCAGACCCACCAAGAGTTTCCATTGCTTCACGCATGGCCGCTAGGTCAACAACGGCAGGAACCCCTGTGAAATCTTGCATAACAACTCTAGCCGGGTGATAAGCAATTTCTCTATCTGAACTTTTAGTCTTGGTCCAATCATTAAGAGCTTGAACATCATCCCATGTAACCGTAGATCCATTTTCATGACGTAAAAGATTCTCTAACAATACTTTTAAACTCTTAGGAAGCTTATCGATTTCACTTAGACCTTCTGCTTTTGCCTTAGCTAAAGAATAAATGTCGTAAGTTTTCGAACCCGCCTTAAGCGTTGATTTCACTTTGCTCATACTGCACCTCATTAGAATTAAAACTGATTTGAGGGGAGTATACGTTAAAAGCTTAGGATTGTCTCTCTAGGGAAGGCCCTACTTCTTATTAGAAATAAGTGACCAAGCCCCTCCCCCTTCGGATCTAATGATATAGCCGAATGGGTCAAGTTTACGCCTCAAGTTATAAAGGTGGACGTCGATTGTTTTAGGGTGAACATTATTACTATCCCAAACTTTGTTCAGGATATCTGTTCTATTGATCTTCCTCTCATTTGAGGTGATAAATAGACTAAGTAATTGAGTCTGCTTTGAAGTTAGCCCCGCTATTTCAAGGCCATCAAGACGGACTGAGGGCCTTATCTTTCTTTTGATTCTTCTATCTGACTTTAAAATCAGTTCAATCTTATAGGTCAACTCATTTTGATTAACTGGTTTTACTAAGTAATCAAGAGCTCCTTCTTCGTAACAGAGACGGATATTTTCAATATCATCTACCCCAGTGACTATTATAAAAGGAAAGCTTCTTTGAAGGCCCTTTTCCTCTAGGGTGAGGAAGTTTAAAAAGCTTCCATCACTTAAATTCAACTCAGCGATAAGTAAGTAAGGAGACTCGTCGGTATTGTTACTAAAAAAGCTTCTAAAACCTTCGAGTGAATCAAAGAACCTAATAGTGCAAACATCTTCAAGAAGCTGCTGATATTTAAGTTGTTGTCCTCGGTCGCTCTCAAGGATCCATATAATATTGCTGTTTTTTTCTAAGCTCATGAGGACATACTATAGCTAAACAATTTCTATGTGGATAGGTATGTCGTGACTTTTTGCTTTTTCCTGCGTTATACATAACGCCATGAACCACCTTGAATACCTAAAGCCCTATGAAAAGCATTGCGATCTATCTGCACTGCAAGAGATCGTTCAAGCCCGGGAACTGCACTGGGGAAGAAGTGGTTCAGATACTTTAAAGCAGGCCCTAGACCTTGATATTCGCGATGAAGAGAATCTCATCAAGGCCTGTGAACTTCTTATTCCATGGAAAAAAGGTCCTTTTGATCTTAGTTTTGGGCTTCTCGACGCAGAGTGGAGAAGCGACTTTAAATGGGACCGTTTTCAATCAGCACTTGGGGATATAAAAGATAAAGTGATCCTAGATGTGGGCTGCAATAATGGATACTTCATGTTTCAAATGGCGAAACTAAATCCAAAATTAGTCTTAGGCATAGACCCAATACCAAGGTGCCAAGCTCAATTCATGCTCCTTAATAAGATCTACCAACATGAATCCTTAAAGTTTGAACTTCTTGGAGTTGAGCACTGCCATTATTTTAAAAACTTTTTTGATAAGATCCTCTTCATGGGAATCATCTATCATCACCGTCACCCTCTAGAGCAACTTATCAATCTAAGGGAAGCTCTTAAACCAGGGGGAGAATTAATCCTAGAGACAATAGGAATCCCAGGTACTGATTCGGTTGCCCTTTTTCCTGAAGATCGCTTTGCTGGAATGAAGAATATATATTTTATCCCAACACTCTCCTGTACAGTTAATTGGCTTAAAAAAGCAAAGTTTGATGCTGTTGAAGTCATCGCCGATTCGGATATGACCTTGGAGGAGCAAAGAAGTACAAGATGGAATCCTGAAACTTTTAAAACCTTAAAAGATTCTCTAGATCCAAAAGATATGAGTAAAACCATAGAAGGGCATCCAGCTCCTAGAAGATTCTTAGTTAAGGCGAGAAAAAAAGGATGAAGGCCCTCTGGATTAGTTTAGGAATCATCTGCCTTATCTTAGGTTTTATAGGAGTCTTTCTTCCTCTTTTACCAACAACTCCTTTTGCCCTACTAGCAGCCTTTTGTTTTTCAAAAGGATCAGATGATCTTCATAGGTGGTTATTAGAAACAAAGATGTTCGGCCCCCTCATCAAAGACTGGGAAGATCATGGCGTAATCCGTCTTAGGATTAAAAAGATATCAACACTGATGATTAGCCTCTTGTTTGGCTATACATTGATCTTTGTAAAAGTATTTCTTTGGATTAAGCTGATCGTTTCTCTAACTGGTCTTTTGGTCTTATGGTTTATCTGGACCAGACCTTCTACACCAACCTTAAATGATTAGATAAAGGAATCTTCTTTCCTTTTAAGAAACAAACCGTTTTTCCCACAAACTTTAAGGTATTTCCTTCGATAACGATCCCCGAATGATCAGGCACCGCATAGACCGGAACCTTTACTTTCTTTGACTGAGTTATGAGTTCTTTTTCGTAACGATCTGAGTTCTTATAATGGGGAAAGAATTCAAAGGGAACTATATTCATTGCCTTTAAGTTCGTAATATTTTCATCGTTATCATCACAGTCAAACTTTGGATACCCTGCTGTCTTAATATCTGGTGTCATCAAGATCGCTCCTGCAGACATGCCTGTTAAGACTCCTCCATTTCGAACAAAGTTCTTAAGCCTACTGAGCATCTTTGTTTTCTTTAAATACTTCAAGAAATAAAAAGTATTTCCACCTGAGAGGTGAATAATATCGCTGCTAAAGGCTTCACCTAAGAGGACCTGATCGTAAGGGACGTCAATTGGAAAATGGATAAACTTGGTAAGACCTAATTTCCTATAGTTTTGAACAAAGGCAATAAAGTCAGCTTCAGAATCATATGAACAAGAAGGAATATAAGTAACTCGGGGGTCATCTACTCTGGCCAACCTAATGGCCTCCGCATCTAGGTGAAGATTCTCCTCTTCATGCCCCCCTCCATAAAGAACTAACTTCACAGGCCTTCCCTATACTCCCTAACAATCTTTAACATGCCTTTCACCATGGTTGAATGTTCTCGGTCCGATTTAGACATCTTTGATTCTGGTCTTAGGTCTTGATAATCGACAAACTCACTAAGAACCTTAAAAAGTTTATCGGCTTTAAGCTTAGGTTTTGCTGTCATGACTTTATGAACGATTTCAGAAATAGAATCCCCCGTAACCCGATCGATCTTATTGATAACTGAAGATCGCATTGTCATATTTAGGAGAACATCCTCAACAGGTAACTTTGAAAGAGTGGATGCCTTGTTCACAAGATTCCAATAGGACTCTTGAAAGGAGTCGATCTTCTTATCTCTATAGGTATTACTCTGGAGGTCTTCTTCAGTGGCGTAGTAACTTTTTATAATTTCAATAAATTCACTTCTTTCAATACTTGTTTGTCTTGATAAATAAAGCTGCGGGAGTTCTCTTAGGATGTCTCGCATACAATAGATAGCATTCCAGTTAATTCCATCAGCTACTTTCTTGAGACCTTCTTTACTTTTACAACGTTCAAAGTAGGAAAAAGGATCAAGTAAGGCTTCAATCTCAGCTCTTGCATTCTTAAAAAGAAGCTCAGCCGTCGGGGCCTGAAAACCTAACTTATAAACGAGGTTCTTAAGCTTATGATCTTGGAAAAGGGAATCAAACTTTAGGGTCGCTTTAGAATCTTTAAATTTCTTTAAGCTCTCCTTCTCCCCTGTTATTAAATAATTAACAAGTTGTGCAAAGGTTTGAACGGTATTTCTAGCTTTGTTTTTTTGTTCAACAATTGAGGTTGAAAAGCGGTCATCATCATCGTATCTGTATTCACAATGAAAGAGACCAAACTGACGGATTGATCCAAAGTCGATCATAGATCCATCCATAAGAACATTATCCCCATCCCAATCAAGCCAACAAAAAATGTACTCATCTTCTAAAGTTGCGGCCATCTTTGCAAAGACCTCTACTTCTCTTTCAAGAAAATATTGGTAGCGGGCATTCTTAGTCTTTGGAATATTTTCCCAAACTCCATTTTTTACCTGGCGGTCAATATAGTAATTTACCAGATTCTCTAAGGCTTCTAAGTTATTTTGTTTTAAATGATTAAAGAGATGACTTGGTCTTAGAAGGTTCTGATGGGCCCTGATGTTAATGGATATATTATTTCCATAATCAATGATGCCAAGAACTCTTTCCGTATCAATACCATTTTTATGAAAGATTTCACTAAAAAAGAGAGTTGATAATCCTTCATCTAATTCTGAGTAACCACAACCATAGGAGATACTAGGGTCACCTGATTGAAAGAACTTCTTTTGAATTGCTGTTGCAGGAGACAATGCCGTTGCACCAGTTCCGCAGGAGCTAACATCCCAGCTCTTTCCTTTATGAGAGATCATACCATTCCAAATACTTCTTCCGTCCCCTGAAGTCTTCCCCTGCTTATTAGGGTGCTGTAGTTGCAAGTAGCGCGTGGCCATATATTTATTGGGAAGGATCTCATCTTTAGGAAACTTAATTTTATTTATTTCATCGTATTCATTGATGATGACTAAGCTAAATGTTTCTAGGATCTTTGCTTCTAACTCTGGAGTGAGCTCTTCAGGATGCCCTTTTGGAATAAGACCCATCTCTTTAGCTAAGGGAAAGTTAAAGGCCGCAACCTTCCCCCCCTTTCGATGACGAGCGCCATATTCAATAAAGGCATCATCGCAGGCTTTTTTTAAAGGATGCTTACCATTGATAGAGTCAAACCTATCGTAGTTACATCCTGCATCTAAATCACTATTTCGTTTTGATCTTGTCATAGTCTTTCTATTGTACATTTTAGCACAGTTTTGCACTGTGCGGTGGAAGATACTTCCAATACCCGAGCAAGACACTCAGGCAAAAAGGTTTTTACCTCCTAATGGTAGATAAATTATGTATAATAATTGGGCTTTGCCCCTACAGACCATATAGGGGCATCTGTTAATGGCTAAGGAAGGCGAATTGAACAAGTCACTGTTTCAGCATACAGATAAATCCCTACTCGACGATAAGCTCACGACTAAAAAGCTAGAGATTAACTTGCGCCGTAACAAAGAGCAGGACAATGTAGATGAGCTTGATCTTCTCTCAAACGATTTTAACTATGAAGATTGTAGAGATGAGTACTGGAACCCTGAGAAATACTCGCTCTTATACGCAACTCCTCTATGGCATGCCTCGAGCCCATCACAAAAAATACTTTTAAACCAACTTTACTGGGTGGCCTATTATAGCCAGATCATCTCAGCAGAGATTGCCACTATCTTTTTAAACCAAACTTCTGCAGCAGGTCTTTATACTTTAGAAGACTTTCGTCTCGTTTGCGACACTCTTGATTTAGAATCAAGCCAAGAGCGAGGGCATATCCACGCTTTTAAAACAATCTCAGAACAAGTAGAAGAAAAACTCTTTGGCCATAGGCTCTTTACTTACCCCATGAAGAACTACGCTACGGAAACCATGATCTTTCAAAACACAAATACTGTGAAGAAGTTTTGGAAATCTATTCAGCTGAACGCCTTTAACTTACTTTCATCTAACAACGCCTTTATAGCTTGTCAGTACTTCACCGTTAGGGGTCTTAGAACCTTAAATGGAAAGATAGTTCAACACGAGTTGAGCCAGTTCTATGAAAATCATCATGATAAAGAAAATGCGCCCATTCCAAGTAAGATCTCCTATCATCATTTTTTAGATGAAAGTTATCACTTTAATTCTAGCTCAATCATAGGGCATGATGTTGTCCATACCTTAAAAGCTCCAACTAAGTTTGAGTCAGCCATTGCTAATCTTGGGATTAAGGGCTGTCAGCTAGACCATCAAAACTTTAATATTTCAGTGAATGGCATCTTTTGGTATGAACCAGCTGTATTTCCCGTTATCTATCAAATCCTAAGAAGCCCTTACTTTGAATATGATCATGTAAGCGCTTTACGCATGATGGAGTCCTGCTTTATTCAAGAAAATCAGGCCATGCACCTAGCTTATGAAACTCATCAAATTGCAAAAGAGTCTTATCAGCAATATGTAAGTGGCCTTCCCTACCTCTCTAAAACGAATAGAGAGATGAAGTATATGAAGAGGGCCAGTATCGAAAACTATATAAAGATAAACACAAGGGCCTTCAAAGGTTTTGAGGATAGAAGTGAGCAATATTTGTACAATAACTTTTCAAGAGAGCTACCCAGAAGTTCAAGTCGAAAGCGGGAGCAATCCGAGCCTCGTCTTAAACTCTTCTAACAGTCCAGTTCTTTTTGGCTGCCGCACAGGAGTTTGTGGCACTTGTTTAGTAGAAGTTGTAAAAGGATTTGAAAATCTAGAGCCCCCTAATAAGGCTGAGAGTGAAATCCTTGAAGTCTTTGCGCCTGAAAACTCAAAAGCCCGATTGGCCTGCCAAGTAATCATTCAATCAGATGTGGAGTTCAAGTCCATTGGAAAATAAAGTTAACTTCAAGAATTTCTGGTACATCGCCTGCCAAAGTAAAGAGCTTACTAAAGATAGGCCATTAGCGAGAACCATACTCGATGAGTGGATTGTTCTTTTTAGGGACACTGATGGCTCCCCGGCTGCTTTTCAAGACCGCTGTATTCATCGGAATTATCAACTCTCTAAAGGCGCCGTCAAAGATGGTTGCCTGCGTTGCCCTTATCACGGTTGGACTTTTGATAAAGATGGATCAGTTGTAAACATCCCTGCTGAAGGGCCTCATCAAAAGAAATCATCAACGAGATCTCTTTTAAAATTTGAGTGTATAGAACAAGACGACTTTATCTATGTAAGGTTAGAAAACAACCCTATTATAGAGACAAGCCCATTTTCTATGCCTCACTACAAAGAACCTGGTTATAAAACAGTCCGCCTCTTTAATATCTTTAAGAACAACGTCACCAATTGCGCTGAAAACTACGTCGATGTTCCCCACACAGTCTTTGTCCACGATGAGATTTTCAGAGTAAGCCGTCAAGAAAAGGTCGATGCCATTTGTAAAAGAAAGAATGGTTCAGTTGAAATTGAGTATAAAAATGAAACTAATAACTTAGGCTGGTTCAGCTGGTTCCTTAACCCTAAAGGTGGAGAGATCATTCATAAAGATTTCTTCCATATGCCAAATATTACATCAGTGGAGTATATTTTCTCTCCTGGTAGAGAATTCTTTATTACAAGTCAGACAGTACCTATTGATGAATTTACCTCTTGGGTTTTTACCGATTTAACATTCAAATTTGGTGCTTGGAACTTTCTAGCAGCCCCAATTGTAAGGTACCAGGGACAGTCTGTTATCGATCAGGATATCGTTGTCTTAGATAATCAAATGAAAGTTATAAAAAAGTATGGGACAGACTTTAGTAATTCAAAAGCAGATATCGTCCATGTCTTTATAGAGTCTATTCGCGAAGAAATTGAAAAAGGTATTGATCCTAGGTTATTAAAAGATAGAGAACAAGAGTTTGAGTTCTGGGTATGATTTCAACTATCGCTTTTATATTATTGATGACCTTTACTCTTGTTTCACCTTCTAAGAGAAACAAAATGCTTCAAAAGTCTTTTGATCACTGGGTCTTAGATTTAGTAAATTTACCCATTCAAGGAATCTTAGTCCCCCTCTTACAAACTATATTCTTTTATCAACTCTTATCTCACCTCGCCCCTGACTGGAAAGGGACACTCTCACTTTCCCCTATACTGGCCTTCTCTCTTAATTTTATCTTTATCGATTATCTTTATTATTGGAACCATAGGCTCCTTCATCTTGATGGCTGGTGGCAGATGCATAAAGTTCATCACTCTATAAAAAGCATGGATGTTTTAGGTACCAGCCGAAATACTATTTGGACAACCTTCTTAATTGTCTATGTCTGGGCAAATTCCCTTTTTATCTACCTATTAGAAGATCCTAGTTTTTATATCCTTGCCGCAAGCTTAGGCGCCGCTTTAGACCTTTGGAAGCATTCCTCATTCTTTGGACCTGATTTTTTTAGAGATAAGCTCTTGTTAGCAAATCCCATAGATCATCATTGGCATCACTCAAGTTCTCCTCATCAAAACTTTGGAGCTAACTTAAACCTATGGGATAAGATCCATGGTACTTATAAAAAAGAAATGAACGCCCCTTTAGAGCTAGGCATCAAGCTAAATCAAGGGTTATTAAGATCATTAATATTTCCCTTTCGGAGCACTAAATGACACTCTTAAGTAAGGCCATGACCCTTTTCCCCCTTATCCATGCTGTCTTAATCTTTATAAGCCTCTTTTTCTTTGCAAAAGGTCCTAGTGCCTATTCCTCACTTATTATACCAATGGCCATTTACCTCTTTCCTCTTATTAGCTTTCGAATCATGAATCTTTTCTACCCCATAAATGAAGGGAGAAGTGACCTAGCAAAAGATAAGTATTCCCCTTGGTGGGGTGGCCATCAGATTCAACTACTTTTTTACGTAGTCCCACAATTTGAGGCCTTTTTAAGAATCATTCCTGGTGGGTATTCTTTGTGGCTGAGGCTATGGGGATCAAAGGTAGGAAAAGGTGTTTACTGGACACCTAATGTTGAGATTGATGACCGCTCAATGGTTGAGATTGGAAATCATGTTCTCTTTGGACATAAAGTAGAACTTATTAGCCACGTGGTGGGAGGAAAGAAAGGTAACTTTAGCCTCTATTCTAAAAACATAGTCATTGGGGATGGCAGCTTCGTCGGGGCAGGCTCTAGGCTTGGACCTGGTGCTGAGATTGAAGCTGGATGCTTTCTTCCGGTACTCTCTGATATTTATGTTGATGAATATATACCTAAGAAGCACAGCTTAAAATACAAGCATCCAAGATGGCCAATTAAGAAAAAAGAGGACTATCTTTCATGATCCTTTTTTTCTCACCCTTAATTAAATCATTCTTGAGGATCATCTTAATCCCGAGAGAGTATCATTTTAACAAGTCTTTGAAGGCCCCTAAAAAATCTCAGGAAAAGGTATTCAAGAAACTTATAGATACCTTTAATTCAAGTGCTTATGGAAAAGAGATTGGTCAAATCAATACAATAAGCGAATTTCAATCAAAGGTACCTTTAATTAGTTTTGATGAGATCTCTTCTCTAATTCAAGCTATGAAGGAAAAAGGAGAAAATCATTTCTCTCCTAGCCCAGTCCTTTTTTATGAACCTACTAGCGGATCGAGCGGGTCTAAAAAGGACATCCCTTACACCCTTGAGCTGAAGTCTGCCTTTTCCCAGATGTTTTCATTATGGGTCCTAGATTTAATAAAAAATGGCCCCTCCTTTAAATCAGGCAAGTTTTATTTTTCTGTTAGTCCTCAGTTCAAAGAATCAGACGATTCTCTTCAAGACGATAGTGATTATATAGAAGGCTTCTTTTCATGGTTTTTAAAACCTTTCTTTGTTACACCAAAGAAAATTAAACTCATTAAGGACCCTATACTTTTTAAGAAGGCCTTAGCCTTACACCTCTTGGCTGAAGAAGATTTAGAGATAATTAGCATTTGGAATCCATCAACATTTACAATCCTTCTAGATTACATTGAAGAGTATAGAGAGGAGTTGTTAATTGATCTTGAAAAAGGAATTTGTATTATTGAAGGGCATTCTTTTAAGTTAAAAAAGATTACCACTGAGAGAAAGGAGCTTATAAGAAAGTCTCCCCTTCAAGAGTTATGGCCAAAACTCAAGTTTGTTAGTTCTTGGGGGGATAAAGAGGCAAAACCAGGCTTTCTAAAAATCAAGAAGATATTCCCTTCTGTTTTTATTCAAGCGAAAGGACTTCTAGCAACTGAAGCCCCTATAACAATTCCAGTTATTGCCTCTCATTCCTTTGTCCCTCTCTTAGAGAGCATTTTCTTTGAGTTTATCTCAACCGATGGTAAAGTTCACCTTCTTCACGAATTAAAAGGCGGTGAGGTTTATAAGCTTGTGATTACAACCCCAGGCGGTTTATACCGGTATCTCTTAGGTGATAAAGTCAGGGTTCCCCATTTCTATAAGGAAACCCCCTGTCTCGAATTTATGGGAAGAGGAGAAGAGACTTCTGATCTTTTTGGTGAAAAACTACATAAAGATTTTCTAACGAATATCCTTCAAGAATTAAAAACAGAGAACTACTACTCTTTCTTTCCAACCAGGCTTAATGAAGATCATGGTTACTATACTCTCTTAACTGATAATAAAGATGAACGGCTAGAAAAGTTGATCGAGAGTTCATTGATGAAGGCCTACCACTATAAGGTAGCAAGGAAGCTTGGCACACTTGGCCCCCTTAAGATCATCTATAAAAAAGATATGAATGAAAGGGTCTTAAACTATATTCAAGAGAAAAAAGGAATGAAGCTTGGTGACATTAAGCCAAGCGTCCTTCTTGATTCCTTTGATGATAAGTATCTTATTTAATCTTAGGACAAAGCTTCACCCGGTTGGTCTGGCAAGAGGCTGGTAGTTTTCCTTTTTTGTTTAACTCAATATTAAGTAACCTATAAACTGCACTTGAATGAGTATCTTCTTTATCCGCATTTTTAAAATAATCTTTGTTAGGGATATCTAAGACTTCTCCTTTGAGAAATAAGCAGGCCATATTAGAATCAGAGGCCTTCGAAGCAATCCAATCCGCGAAGTCTTCTTCTGAATACTTATTCTCCTTCCACCTGACTTTCTTAGACCTATTCGTTGAGAGCTTCATTTTAACCTCTCCTCCAACTTCTTCAGTATGTGAAGCGGCCAAGCACTCTCTTGTCCTTTTAAATTTAACTGTTGTCCTATGAGATAAGCGGTTTTTCTCCATGAAGTGTCCCACGTGATGCCCTAATTCATGGGCCAGGATCTGTTTTCCCTTATTTGAAAAATCTTTTACAGCAATAGGACCAACCTTAATTCCGTTATAGGCTCCAAGGTACAGGTCAGGAATAGGGTTTACTCCCAATTGTTCGACAAATTCATTAAGACCTCCTGAAGCACCTGTTCCCATCATGAGGTCTTGCAATAGGCCCCTACCTAGAAATTCATTCTTCCTATCGACATCATCTAAGTCTTTCAGTTTTTTGTAATCAAGCAGAGTTCCTTTTCGAGAGTTAAGCCATCCTTTAACCTCTTTGAGGTATTCTTTCTTCGTTTTAGGAAAATTTAGGTGAAGAGATCCCACTTCACTCTTAATATCTTTGGTTGACTCTCGAGAGAATTCCTTCCCAAAGCTATCAAAAAAGCTCTCTAGATACTCTTTAGAATCGATCTTAGCCTTTTCAACTTCTGTCTCATCAGGAAGGATCTCGAGGCTATTTATAATTGTCATCATGTAAGCATTAAGTTCATGAGAATCAATCTTAGTTTCTATTCCATCATAGAAATTCAATTGGTTTTCAATATGCTCAGTAGTTGAATAAAATTTTTCTTTATTATTGGGGTCGCTCCAATCTGGAGAAAACCTAGGATTGATATAGTAAGAGGGTCTTGTAAAGTTAGGTTTGCTCAAGGTTTTTAATTCTGATTTTCTAAGTTTTGAGAGGGCTTCTAAGGCCAAAACCTCTTGAAGAAGGCTCTCTTTATCGGCTGCTAAATCAGATAAACTCCCCTGAGTACTTTCAGGATCAATGGTTTCATTTCCAATCGATCTTTTAATTTTCTCTAAAGCTTGAAATTTTCTCGCTCTAAGTGAGGCCAGAGGGTCTTTCTGCTCATTTTTAGTTAAGAATTTTGAAAGGACAAATTCGACTCCGAAGTATTCTAAGGCAAAGATTGAGTTAGAATCTTCAAAGATCGCCCTTAAGGCCTTCACAGCAACTCTTGATTCAAACTTTCCTAAATTAAACTTAGACCTCAACTTCTTCTTTAGCTTCTTTATTGATTTAAACTTAACATCTATACCACCTTCTCTATGCTCAGTAGCTTCAAAGAACTCTGGTGATGCGAAAATAAAAGTAAAGAGATCTGTTAGATTTAAATTGAGGCTATCAAGGCTAGAGTTTTTATTCTTTGGTTCTTTAATAAAACTTAAAGCTGACCTTAGCCTAGTCTCTACAAAATCTTGTTCTAAGGGAAAGTATTCAGAAATAGACTCCCTTAGTTCTCGAAGATCCTTATAATAACTCTTATATCCATCTCCTTTACAAAAAGGAAGGCTAGGGTCCTCTGCACAAGCTAGGATCATATAAGGATTCGTCTGTATCCCAAAGACATCAAATTTCTCATTTTTGCAAATGCTGGCAACACACGCGGGTAGGTTGAATTGAACTTCTTCATCCCTTTCTAAAGAGCAAGAGTTCTTATCAGCGCCAGGAGAGAAATATGAATCTTGATCAACTTCAATAAAGTTAAAAAAATCTTGAAAGGGAATTTCATTTGCTTTAAGGCATAGTGGAAGAAGGAAGAGTAAGACTATTTTATACATTTGCCCTCCCCTGTTTTTAAAACATTAAAGAGGTGGGTAAATCTTTTATCTAACTGGTCCATCTCTTTAGGAAGTAGGCTCTTCTCTACCGTTCGAGAATTCCAAGTAAAATCAGCACTCTCACCTAAAAGCTTAGAGTCTGCTTTTGAAGAGATGAAGTTTCGTATTTTTATGACCTCTCTCTCAACTGTATTTCTCCAGCAACCCTTTAACTTATAGCCTCTCTTAACTTTAAAGCCACTTTTTTTCCAATAGAGATTTCCTTCTCCTTCCTTTAGAGCAAGTGAGAAGTGATAGGCTTTTAGCTTAAAATTGAGTTCTATCTTTTCCATTGAAAAGGCACAAAGGGTAAAGAAGTGAATGAGAATAATAATGGCCAAGGTTCTCACCCTAACTTATCGGAATCTGGTAAGAAATAATGAAAAAAGGAAGGGATATTATCTTAATAATTCTGGATACTTACAAGGTCAAATAAAGAAAATCTTCTTCATTATTACCCGTCAAGATTAAGCTCAAATCCTTCGACGCCTCTATCGCTTTTTCACCACTAAAAGCGAAGTGATCATAAGCAATACCAACTTTTAAAAGATGCTTGTTATCCTTCTCGCTTAAATGACATGAGCCAATAGTAAATCCCGTAGGTCCATAGGCCATCATCGACATATCAAAGTCTTCGTGATTATGATTCATCAAAGAGCTTACAGCGATAGCCCCTCCTCCAAAGTTTTCGTGAATCTTAGGGAAATGATTTACTAAAAAATGAATTAACCTAAGCCTTAATCTGTTGAAAAAATTATTTGCCCTGTTATAAACAAACTTACCTATCTTTAGATCTGACAGACTCTGACCGAGTGATTCTTTAATCTTTTTATTTATTTCTAAGATTGTCTTTTCGTCTGCGTTTTCTAAAACCGTCGCGGCTAAGTAACTCTTGCCCTCTGACCTAATCATGATAGGCAGGTTGACTGATATATAAGAGGGGTTAAATATTCTTATGCCATAAAAAGTTCTAAAGACTATTCTATTGACCTCTGGATTCTTTTTGGCCATTAATGCGCTGGCTTTGATTAAAAGAGCCGTTATAGGAATTTTCTCATTCTTTTTTTCATAGAACTTAGCAAGCTTAGAAATATCAATCGTTAGATAAAATGGCAGGTGAAAATGATTCTTTTTAATATGCCTAAGTTGATGGATGAGAAACCATTCTTCGAGGCTAGGCTTACGGATGGTCAATTCCAAACCTCCGGGTCTTTCTTTCTTTCTTCTTTTTGAGTTTTATACCAAGGTGAAATGGGAAGCTTGTTTAAACATTGAACCAAGCGTGCTACGGACTCATCCCCTTTTACTAAATGTCCTAATTGAAAACGCATATTAGGAAAGGCCTTAGCATCTTCATCTCTTAGTATGGTTAGTAAGAAGAGTGTTAAGAAATATAAAAATCCATTTGTTATTGCCCCTAAAAAACCCTTTCTTTTCTTCGTTAACAAAAAGATCTTTACCTTACTCACTCCGTTTTCTTGAGGGATCGCTCCCCAAAGAATATGCAAAGAAGGTAGCTTCCGACCTTTGCCATGAAGGCGTTGATTATAACCGTAAGTAATCGAGGTCACAGAGCCCCCAGAGAATTTCATTTGGTATCTAAATAAGGGTCCTAATAAATACTTTCCTATCTTGGCTTTCAATCCACTCTCAGGAAGAGCTCCTTCTAGTTCCCAAATAAACTCAGATCCTTCTTCTTTTACAGAGAAGTCAAATTCCATATCTAGGTTATGAACTGTAGCGAAGTGATTTAAATCAATCCCCCCCGCCATAAGCACATGGTGATGAGCGAAAAGAGTTATTTCTTTTAGAAAGAGTGAGTCTGCATCAGAATCTTCAAGACCAGGTGCTACAGGAACATCATGATCAGCTTCAAGCCCAGAGTAGACCCAAATTTGACCATACTTTTCTGATACCGGGTAGGCTGATTGTTTTACATGACAAGGTGGTGTTTCTAAGGCCGGAACCTTGGCCACAGAACCATCCCCATTAAATTCCCATTGATGAAAATAACAGCGTAATTTATTATCGATAACCTCGCCATTGCCAAGGTCCGCCCCCATATGGGGGCAAAAAGCATCCATGGCCCGAACAGTCCCGTCCATTCCTCGGAACAAGGCAAGCCTTTGATCTAGGAGCTTAAAGCTCTTGGCTTCGCCTTTCTTTAGCTTTTTCGATTCAGTTATAGGGTACCATCCCTCAGAGAGGACTTTATTATTATTGAAGACTCTATTTTCTTTTAGCGGCTGGCTAAGAGTATTTTCCTCGCGGCTCTTTCCATCTCTAGGAGCTTTTTTCCAATCCTTCATACATTAACCTCTGATCGGTTACGTATGCCTGTGGCCTTCTGTGAATCATAGTTTTTTGACCATTTAGAAGGGCTTAATGAATTAACGTACTTGATATACTTACTAACGGGGGCATCTATTGGTAGCAAGTTAGAAGTGGAGAACCTAATATTTTCATAAACCTCACCGTCTTCCCCTTGTAAAAAGAGGAAAGATAACTTGGTCAGCTTTAATAATACCCAGTCAAAAATAAAATTTCTTTTCTTTGTTACATAGATAGGAGTAACAAGGGTCTCTCCTTCAACATTAGATTGGTATGAGAATAACATATGCAAAGTCGGAACAACCTCCCATTTACCAAAGAGCTTAACTCCTTTCAAAACTGTGAGACCCGCTAAGCATGCACTTTGATACTTCATTGAATATGCATATTCACTTCCGAGAAACCCCTTAACAATTTTTTCAATAAGAGTTTTATTTGGAGTCTTTCCCTTTAATGAAATACATATAGAATCCTTCTCACTAGCGTCAATATCTACTGACATATTCATATGAATATTATGAACTGTTGAGAGGTGTTGAGGATCAATCCCGTTGATCATGGTAATATGATAATGACAGCTTCTTTTATAAGTCTTATCCGTACTATAACTTAAATCTAATCCCTTAAGTTCTGGAATTTCAAGCACCTCATAAGGTGCTTTTACCTCAGGGTATATCCAAATCATTCCATATTTTTCTTGTACGGCGTAATTTTGGTTTTTTATCTTTGATTCGTTGGCTTTTAAGCAAGGAATCTCCGTGCATTTTCCCTCTTGATCAAATTTCCAGTGATGAAAGAAGCATCTGATACTCTCCTTTTCAACAGAGCCGATACCTAGGTCAACTCCCATATGAGGGCAAAATCCATCTAAGGCATAAACCTTACCAGACTCTCCTCTATAAATGACTAAGTGCTGCCCTGAGACATCTACTCCCTTAGCTTTTCCTTGTCTTAAATCTTTAGAGAGTCCTGCTGCATACCAACCCTTTGCAACAATATCCCAGCGGTTGAAGACCTTAAATTTGACTCTTGGCTGAGTATTATTATTTTGATGATTAGGATTTATCTTCACTGCCTCTCCAAATCAAAAGCGTCGACAGTGAAAGGATATTTTTGAATAAATTTATCTAAGTATTTTTGATAAAGACCTGTAAGAGTAAGCAAATTAATCTTGATGACGGTAGGAGTTGTCACATGAAAGTACTTCACTTCGCTTTTTCCTGAATGCCCATCGTAATAAGCATGACTAAGAACGCCAATTCCGTAGAAGAAAAAAACGCCAAGGATATAATAAACGAGGCTCCACAGACTCCAAGAGTAAAAGAGCATAATAAAAAAATAGGTTCCAATAACCATTCCCATACTATGCCAAAACCTCTGAATAGGATCTATATGAACAAAAAAGAAATAGTCCTGATAAGATTCAAACTTATCCGGCCCAAAAGAAGAAACTCGCTTAAGGTTCTTCGCTCTCGTAGCAGAGTCCATAATCCACTTACTATTTCTTGGTCTGTACTTCTTCATCCTTGCACAACAGTTTGATAATCAAAGGCGCGAAAGCAATTATGTTTTTCAAGCTCTTCAATGATTTTATTACTTTCTGCCTTATGCATTAACTTCTTAAGAACCTTTAACTTTCTATTAGCATTTTCCTGACTTTCTATTTGGTGAAGAACACCGATCTTCTGACTTCGGCTTAAACCTCCCCTCGCTTTTTCGATGGAATCTAAGGTCCCTACAGACCCAACTTGCACCATTTGAAAGAAGATTCTTAAAGTTTCAACGACGTACTTATGCTCTGTTGGAGTCATTTCTTTTTCATCGAAGAGCATAAGCCCACTACCATGATGACCGGCTTCGTCTTTTATAATCTTTGAGAGAACTTCTCCAAGGGCAATAGAATGACAAGTATTAAACATTCCTTGATAGTGATCTATTCCCCACCCCTCAAGTAAAACCTGAATGATAAAGATCAGCGGTCTTCTAGATCCGGTGCTTATGATATCTCCGAGTAGCTGAATAAAGGGATTGGTTTTATAGTTATCACTTATGTTAGGTAAAAAAGCACTGATCGCCTCTAAGTGATTCGCCTCATCTGCACTAAACTGGCAATAAAGCTTTCTCTCATCAAGAGTGTCTGCCAATAATGTCATCTTAGAAGTAAAGGCCATTCCCGATTTTTCTATATGATAGGCTTCTTCTAATCTTGTTCGAGCACAGTCTTCTAAGATCATCTTCTTTTCTGAAAGAGTTGCCTCTTTAAAAAGATCGACTGTTTGTAAATCAAATGAGTCTGCGCCCCAGAGATCACTCAATTCTAAAATATCAGGAACGGTTTTCTCACCTAATTTTCTTTTTAATAAATTTGTTAAATCTGCTGAACTCGTAGAATTGACTTCTACGTCAACAATCAAGTTCTGTGGTTTCATATCTCACTTCCAAAGACTTTTTCATAACTTCTGTGAAGGATTTCATGATAAAGCGCCTCGGGAAGGAACTTCTGAGCTATCCCTGTAGCGACGGCATCTTTTCCTGCTAAAACTCTTCTTGGCATTCTTTTTTTGTTAATTAATTTTGTGACGATCTTACTAACATTTTCACTACCAGTAGCTGTAGGTTTAGAGGTCATCTCTTTCACATTTCTTAAGAGACCATTGGTTTGATTAATATAAGGAGAATCTTCATTATTACTCTTGTCCCCCCAAATCATCGCCTTCACAAAACCTGTTCTATGAGCACCTGGTTGAACAGCGCAAACTTGAACACCAAAGGGCTTAAGTTCGTAATAAAGCCCTTCAGTTAATCCTTCAAGAGCAAATTTACTGGCAGAATAAACGGAACCAAGAGGCAGGGAGAATCTACCCATAACACTTGAGATATTGATTACCTTTCCCTTTGTTTTTCTTAAAAAAGGAAGAAGTTCTTGAGTCAATAAAGTTGGGCCAAAGAAATTGACTTCCATTTGATGGCGAACTTGTTCTTCACTTATGTCTTCTAAAGCACCATAAAGACCGTAACCAGCATTATTGATCAAGACGTCAAGACTGCCAACATGCTCGTCTTTGACGTAATTTGCTGCGGCCTTGATATCTTCTTTAGAACAAACATCGAGTGTTAATATCTTAAGCTTTGACTTATCTGTTATTCCATCAAAGATAGATGATCGCTCATCAGCCCCTCTTAGAGTTGCTATCACAAAATGACCTTGAGCTATAAGGTCTTGAACCATTTCAAGTCCAAAGCCAGAAGAAGATCCTGTAATTAAAATAGTTTTCATTAAGCTTTTTCCTTTTGAACAACGGGAGTAGGAGAAAAGCTTCTCTTCATTTTTTTCCACTGCTTACGTATTGTTTTTAGTTGATAATAAAATGGCATACCTAAGGTCATCTCAGCAACACAAGCCAGTTCGTGACCTTGTTCCCACCCAGGATTTTTCCCTGCGAAAAACTTAATGCGGTCATTCTTTAAAAGAAGCTCTTTAGTAATAGGCGTGATCTCGGCTTTTAAGCAGTCCTTAGAACTAACTTTTGAAAATGATATAACACCCGTCTCTTCATCAAAGTAATCCCCATAAAGAGTCTTAGAAAATGCAGCGATTACATTTTTTTCCTTCGAAGGCGTAGCCCTTTCATGTCTTGGGTAATGATTTCTAAAGTTATTGGCCATAAGAAGATAGGTTTTATAACCCTTAGAGATCAAAAACCAATAAAGCGGCTTGAAGGGATTCTTAAGTTTTTGAATAAAGAGGTATCTTAAAAAAGCTATTCCTAATGTTCCTTGCCCCCAATACTCTTTTTCTAAAATAGTATCGCCACTAAAGCAGCCTCGCTGTTCTACTCCGGCAACATCAACATAGAGGTTAACTAAGGTTGAAAAGCCCTTGATCTCACGGGAGTCTGAATCTTTTAATAAAAAGACTACATCCTTTTCAGATAAGTCAGTCATAAATTGTTCAAAGCTAGTATTAAGATAATACTTTGAGAAAACTTCAAACATGGCTTTAGTATCTTTCTTTCTTAAATCACATACTGGTAGTGTTTGTGAAACGAGTTTGTAACGCTTCTTCATGGAAGTCCTTTTCCTTAACCGAATTTTCAGGCCATTTCTTTACTCCAAAACCCCAATCGCAAGTCGTTTGCTTCTCGGTGTGCTGGACAAATTTAATTATTGAATCATCTTCTTTTATTGGTGTTTTCAAATTGAACTTGATTGTTTTAAAGACTTCCGTATCACCTTTTCCAAAGTAATTCCCAACTTGCTTAGTGGCCCAGAGAATAAGTGGGTTTAGGAAGTTTCCAACTAAGCCTTTCCTCTTTTTGGTGACGAGGATAGTCTGTCCTTCAGCGTGCCCGGCGGCATTAGGTCTTAGGGCAAAGATAATATGACAATGAAGAAAGTCTGGGCCTACTGTAACGGATCCTGTTGAGGCATTCCAGTAGCACATATTATAAGTTAAGTATTTCTCATAAAACTTAGAAAATAATTTTAAATACCACTTAGTCTTTGGGATATAAGTTCTATTTTCAAAGGCGATGCAATCAGGGCTTCTTACAATAGTTTCAAACTCTACCTTTACGGGTAAGTTATGAACGGAAGTAAAATGATGAGCATCTATAGCGTTGATCATAACGACATTAGGATGACATTCTTTAACAAAATTATTTCCAAAACTAGTATCAAGTTCAAATTCTTGAAGTTCTGGAATATAAGGAATAGGCTGTTTAGCCACTTCACCAGTATAAATCCAGATCAGTCCATACTTTTCTTGGCAAGGCCAAGTCTTAATACTGGCTGCGACTTCGGTTTTCGCCCTACAGGGAATATCTATAAGCTTGCCTTTTTCATCAAACTTCCAGGCATGAAAGAAACAACGAAGCCCTTTTCCTTCTACTTTTCCTTCCGCTAAATGAGCTCCCATATGCGGGCAATAAGCATCCACGGCCCGGGCAATCCCATCGTCTCCACGATAAAGAGCGAGCTCTTTACCAAGAAAATTTAAATGCTTTGTTTTATTTTTTTTAAGATCAGTTGATTTAAGGGCCCAATACCATCCTTCGATGATTGCATCTTTGTTATTGAAAATTTTTACGTTTTCTAACGACGACATACTCAGACCCTTCCATGGGAAAAGCGCCCTGTAGGGGCACATCCAACTCACAAAATACTACCATAAAAATACCTGACTGAACCATGATTAAAACTTGCTGGAACGAATACCTGACAAGAAAGGTTTAACTCTTCTGATCCAAATTTAGACTGATTTTAAGGAGTTAAGAAAGGGGCCTAATTGGCCCCCAATAGGGATTGATTAAGGAGCTGGGATTAAGCCAGCAATGGCCTCTGTGGCAGGAGTTAGCCTTAAGCTACGAAGGATTTCATAGAGGTTAGCATTAGTAGCCTCAGGTAAAAGGCCTGCGAAAGTAGCATCATTCCATGCATTCGGAAGTCCATACTCATAATCCCAAGATTTAAAGTCTCTTGAGGTTCCTTTGGTATTCTTAAGTTTCTTACTGAGCTCTCTCTCTTTTGATTTGAAAGACTCTTTAGGTAAAAAAGTTTTAATATCGCTGTGATAAGTAAAGATCGCTTTTGGATTGATCTTAAACTGCTTTCCCGTCTTAGGGCTTGTAACGATAGTAGCATTTCCAGATGAGGCATTATCTAGGATCCTCATCTTCTCTTTTAGTTTTGAAACATTTCCATCGTAGTTTAATCTAAGTAATTTAGAGCTGATGAGATAATCTGAATCATTCTTTTCATCTACTTGGGCCATTGATTCTTCTAAAGAACTTAACCGGCTATCAATACTCGCTCTGTAGTAAGTAAAAGCTAAATCTAAATTTGCTTGAATAGTTTCAGGCGTATAACCTTTTTCAGTTCTAGACTTACCAAAATCACGAAACTTTCTTTTAGAAAGGATACTTAGAGTTTCAATAGGAGTTACATCCTTAGGTAGTTTACCAAAGACATTATTAAGCGCCGTTTTCTTTACCATCGTATTGATAAACTTAACTCCATCATCTAAGTCATAATTTCTAAAGAAATGAATCGCAGCTAAGCCTCCTTGTAGACTAGCTTCTAGCCCGTAGAGGTTTCCTTTAGTCACAATCGAAAAGCGCTTTTTATCTGAGATAAACCTTTTTCCTTCTGAGAAACCACTTCCTAAGTAAGCATCAAACTCCATAAAGAATCCGGGCTCTGTTGCTGCGATTATCTCTTGAAGCTTTATAAGTGATCCATTCTCTCCCTCAAATTCAGGAGCAATTTGCTCTACAGCGAAATCTTGCACTTCTCTTATTGTTTCAAATTGATCGAAGGCCAATGTTGGCTCAACCACATAATCAAGAATAGCTCCTAAGTGAGGACCGGTCATATACTTTTGGTAGTAGCCTTTCCTAATGGCAGAAACAGCTGAGACGTGGCAAGCACCGCAAGACTCAACAACGGGTCTTAGCCTCCACATAATTCCTTCTAATTTTTTAACGGGCTTTGTTAGAGCGGCGTACAGTTTTAATACTTGCCACTCAGGATGAGCACTTGAAAGCTTCTGAATTTGATCAATCTTTGCGTTCAATTGATCCTTATGAGTAATTGAAATGATTTCTCTATTAACGGCCTTGATAGCATCGGCTTCGTCTTTAATTGAAGAAAAGTTTTCTGCCTTTGAGGAAATCGCCCTTTGCGCATCAGATCCACTATTGTGATAGGTGAAAAAACTAACTAAACCAGCGATAAAAAAACATCCAATCATCATCCATTTATTCATTCAAAAGACCCCTTACCTACTTATAGGTTAGCTAATTCAAGATAATTGTATATGATAGGTTTTTAACTTCATAGTGGAAATCTATACCTGAATTCTATGCTCAACTTTAAAAAAGCATTAGTCATTCTCGCTGGGCTAAGTTTTGTTACTACTTCTCTATACTTAGGTAGGCATACTCTCCCTTTCAAACTCGGGGAACTCCTTAGAGAGTCTAGTCCTGTTCGAATCGAATTTGAAAATTATAGTAAGTCTTTTGATGATGAATTCTCTTTTTATGTTCTAGTCGAAATGGAAGATGCCTTTTCAGAACTTAAGAGTTTTGAAGTCTTAGAATCTATCCACTTAAATCTTCGAAGAAGAAATATTGTCTCAAAACTGCGAAGCCTAAACTCTGAAGAATTCTTAAAGATTGAAGGCGACTTTGTTAGGCTTCATCCTTTTATTAGTGAATCGGGAAAATTCTCAGCGGAGTTAAAGACTGAATTAAACAAAGAGTTTCTTAGTAATACTTTGATTAGCAGAGACGGAAGATCTCTCTTAGTCTCAGGTGATTTTAGAAGTTTTAAGGATATTAAAGATGAACGGAAAAATATAAAGAAGTTTCTAACTTTTCTAAATCAACTTGAAAGCCAATCCGATGGTTTAAAGATTCATGCAATAGGAACAAAGGTCGCTCAGTATTATTACTTTCTCGATACTATAAAGAATCAAGTTATCTTAACGCCTATCCTTTTTCTCTCACTTGCTCTTTTGATACTATTTCTCTTTAAGTCTTTAAAGGTTCTCTTCCTCTTTTCCTTTGTCATGCTTACATCTTATGCTGGAGTTATAGGTCTAATTGTCTTCATGGAAGGAGGGGTAAGTCCCTATAGTGGCTTTGCCATGTTCTTCATCTTAGTTGTTGCCACCTCAGATTTGGTTCACTATTTTTCTGTGTACCTAAAAACAAAAACGGAAGACCCTCTAACAAAGATAGATTTTGTAAAATCCGAAATATACACCCCCTGCTTATTAACTTCCATAACCACGGCGATTAGTTTTCTCTCGTTGATTCCAAACAGTATTGTTCCCGTTAGCAACTTAGGTATTTATGCTAGTTTTGGTACCCTCTTTTGTTTTTTACTCACTTTCTACCTACTGCCAGCCCTTATAAAATTATTTGATCTTAGAAATGACCTTGAAGTTCACTTACCAGGCTTTAACACAAGCCTTATTGTCGAAAAAGTCTTGGCCACTCCTAAGTTAACGGCAGGTCTATTTATAATGGCTTCTGTCTTCTTTGCGTTCTTCGCAAAGGATTTAACCATTGATGATAATTTCTATGATAAATTCAATAGTGACCATCCTTTAACAAAATCAGTCAATAAATTCCAAGAAAAGTTTAGTTTTTTAGGCAGCGTCGACTTAACATATTCACTTGTCAAAAAATCAGACAGCTTTACGAAGCCAGAAGTTCATCAAAAGATCACAGAGTTTGAAAATAAGATTCAAGAGATACCGTCAATCTCTTATGTGAAATCTTTTAATGGTTATTACGGTTATGTTAGATCTAGCTTTGATAGAATCGAAGTTGATAAAGAGCAAAGAATAGAAAGCCTAACATCTATGATGATCAATTATGGAGCTTTTTCAAACTTTTACGATAATAAAAGAGATGTCCATAGAGCTATTGCTTTTTTAGAGACGACATCTTCTAAAGTCGCCAAGGAGCTCGTTCTTAAGATTGACGCCATCTCAAGTGAGTATAAAGATCATTTCCTCGTGAAGCAAAGAGGGTTTATTACTCTTAGAAATTTTGTCTTTAATAAACTTGTTAAGAACTTTCTCATATCAATTTTTTTCAGCTTCTTTATTATCTTTCTTATCTTTTTATTCATTTTTAAGTCATTCAAGTGGGCAGCTCTAGGAATGCTTCCTAATCTTTTTCCACTACTTTTTATATGCGGTTTTCTTAATATCCTCGGGATGACTGTCGATAGTAATTTAGTCTTGATGATTTGTATTACTTTAGGAATTGCAGTGGATGACACGATTCACTTTCTCTGGGCGCTTAAAAAGAATGCCCAATTAAATGATAATATGAAAGATAATATTCGTGCGGCCTTTGCTTCGACGTCTAAGGCTTTACTAGCAACAACCTTGATTTTTTCTCTAAGCTTTCCAGCCTTCTTCTTTGCCGATCTTAAGATCTTTTACTTAGTAGGAGGAGTTGTCATTTTTTCTCTTATCTTTGCATTAGCAGCCGATTTTTTATTATTACCAGCGCTTTTTTTACTCTTTGAGAAAAAAACTAATGCTCTTGAGAAGTAACTTCACTATAGCTTCTCTCTAAATTCTGTAAAGGTTCCTTTTTTTCAGTCTTTTTCTTTAGCAAAGACTTAGACCAAATAGATGGCTCTATTTCTTTATTAACAAAACTAATCCATTTAGCAGTTGGCCCATCAATATCCGGAAGAAGTCCGTCTTGGCGAAACCTTAAGTTTCCGTAGATAATCTTCCCATCTTGGTGAGCAAGGTACTTCATGCAAATTTTATTAAGCCTTAAGTACAACCATGAGAAAAGAAAACCACTAATTCCCTTTCTTCGAGGCGTAACAATAATGGGTATGACTTGATTCTTACCTTTTTCAATAAAGGTATGAGAAAAAATAAAATATCCTGTAGGAATTTTCCATCTATTTAGAAACTTTATATTAATACCTGTGGTTAATAGACCAAGGTTTCCATCTTCAAATAAAACGGAGCTCCTATAAGAGTCCCCAAAGAAAAACTTATGGCACTTTCCAATAAAGGTATCAGTTAGAACGGGTCCATTAAAGCCAATAAAGAATCGTTTCCCCTTAGTCCAATGCTCTACATTTAATTTAACAGAAAGCTTATGAACAGTTCTCATATGCTGCTCATCAATGGAGTTCATCATTGTAATATGAGGATGCGCCACTCTATTAAAAGGTTCTAAATGAGTGAACATCACCTCAGTCCCTTCTAATTCAGGAATTTCAAAAACCGGATGAGTTGCAACTGGGTCAGAAAAAACCCAAATATAGCCATATTTTTCTTCAACTGGATAGGCCATCGTTTTGGCCCTTTTCACCATGCTCGAGGTAGACTTTCCATGAACACAGGGAATATCGGTGCAATCTCCATTTCCATTAAACTTCCAATGATGAAAGAAACAACGGATGTCTTCACCGATAACCTTTCCTTCTTTGGCCAAGTTCATACCCATATGTGGGCAAAAAGCATCGAGGCATTTAGCTTCTCCAGATTCAGTTCTAAAAAGAACAACTTGATGACCGCAGATTTTCTTAGTGATAGGTTTTTTAGTTTTTAGATCTTTAGATTTATAAGCGGCATACCAGCCCTTAGGAACCACATCCCAATTATTAAAAGTCTTTAACTCTCTAATGGGCTGAGTTGTTTGATTTAAATCGCATAACATATCAGTCACGGCATCATCCTTAAATTTCTGAATCAGCCCTTCCAGATGGGCTTACGGAGAAAATTGTAACACTACAAGTCGCTTATTTAAAAGAGATTCTTAGAAGGCTTAAAAAGCCTTCCTAAGTCACTTATTTTAGATTCCAAGCAGCTTAAATTAAGCCCTATTAGGCATTTTTATGTATACTCCCTTCATGCATTGGGGAAATAAAGAGACCGAATATTTTTATAAACTGACACCGGAAGCCATTATGGATGCGGTGGAGTATTTCGACTTAAAACCTACTGGTCGCACCCTTCCTCTTAATTCTATGGAAAATAGGGTCTATGAAATAGAAATTGAAAACCCTGAAGCTAAAACTCCTTCGGAGAACTTTGTTATTAGTAAGTTCTATCGTCCCGGAAGATGGAACAAAGAACAAATCCAAGAAGAGCATGATTTTCTCAATGACTTAATTAAGGCTGAGATTCCGGCCATAGCCCCCATTATGCATAATGGGCAATCTGTCTTTACCCATAAAGAGAGCGGACTTCTTTTTTGCCTCTTTCCTAAAAAAGGAGGGCGTCATAAAGATGAGTTAAGGGACGAAGAGATTGAAATACTTGGAAGAACCTTAGCCAGGCTTCACACTGTTGGAAAGCAAAAAGTTGCCTCTCATAGAGTTGAGTTAACACCAAAAACATATGGTGAAGGTAACCTAGAGATGATTCTTGAGGCCAATGTCCTTCCGAATCACCTAAGAGAAACTTACACCAATTATGTAAACCGCATAGTAAGCCTAAGCTCCTATTTATTTGAAGGAAGAGAGCTTCAGCGGATTCATGGTGATTGTCATTGGGGAAATGTTCTTTGGGATCTAGGATCTGAGGTAGCAAAGCCCTTCTTCGTAGACTTTGATGATATGGTTAGAGGTTTTCCTGTTCAAGATATTTGGCTCTTGATACCTGGGCGAGATCAAGAAGCGATGAACCAACGAAACCTACTTCTAGGGGCCTATGAAGAGATTGCACACTTTGATTACTCTTCCTTGAAACTAGTAGAGCCCCTAAGGACTCTTAGATATATTCATTTCACCGCATGGATTACTAAAAGATGGGAAGACCCTTCGTTCAAGAATGCTTTTCCACAGTTTGGAACAGAAGCTTATTGGGAAACTCAAACAGCTGATCTTAGGGAGCAAATAGGCCTTATTCAAGACGCACAAACCCCCGACTACTATTAATTCTAGAGGTTAAGAAGATCCTCAACATCGGAGCGAGACATCTCTTTTTTAGCCCCATCAACCTCTACTACGTAGAGAAGACCTTTTAAGTTAACTTCATTTTTATACTTAGCTTTCAGATTCGAAGCTTTCATCATTACATCTAATAGTTTTCTTTGATCTTTATACTTAACACCATCATAAGAATTTTCCCTCTGAGCGATGCAACCGGAAGTAGGCACGAAGGGGTAATAAGAAGATTGTGGGTTATTGTTTCGAAGCCCTGTTCCATGAATCCTAAGGAGGTTTCTCCCAATATCACGGGCCACAACAGCTTGTTTCCACCAAAGGCTTAATTCAGAAGATTCAGGAAGAAGCTTCTTAGTTACCTCTTCATTTCTGCTTTTAGAGATAAAGTTTAAGATCAACCTACGGTATTTTCCAAAGACTGTTCTCCTGTTAGCTTCTGGCATGACAGAATCAATTGTATAAACTCCCGCAGGAGTATAACCATTCTTAACATTATAAGCGCGGTTCTTTCTCGCAAGCCCTAAGGCTGATTGCATCCAAACTGTTCCGTCACTATTTTTAACAAGCTCGTTCTTTGTATCTTTCATTACCATCATACAAGGAAAGTTTCTATCGTGACGGCAGAGCATATAGATTTTAGGCTTAGAACTATATTTTCCACGAGAGAAATCATCTAGGTCTAAGTCATGAAAAACGAGATCTTGAAGTTCTTCCTTAGTTAACTCTTCTTTGCTTGAGTTCTTCGCTGCCTCATATAGAGAAAGATCTTCCCTATACTTTCTGTCTACTTCAACAAAGATATCTTCAAATCCTAAGTCTAAAAGTGAGTCTTGATAGTTTAAGAGTGTATAGATCTCTCGACGTTCTAACTCTCCGCTCACAGCTTTATTAAAAAGATCACTCATAAACTCAGAGTTAAAAGCAATCTTCCTTCCTAGCTTTTCATCTAATAAAAAGAGCCTAATCTTATCAGTTAGCTCAAAGTCATTTATATTAATTTTTTCCAAAGAGTGGCGAACACGATCATGATCAGCGCTAGATGGAGAATCCCAACCTTTCTTCCAAAGCACATCAACAAAGGCCATGCTATTGAGTTCTTTATTTTCATTCCAATACTTTGAAGATTGAATCATATCTACTCTCACTTGTAACTCTACGGCCTTTTCAAAAAAGTTCACTTTTTCTTCAAGAACTACCTCTTCTTTTAGCTCAAGAGCTCCAGAAGCATTCCCTATAAAGAATAAAGCGAATAGAGAAACCAATACCTTCATCATTACCTCGATTATTTTTTATTAAGACTTTCAAGGAGTTATTCTAAATGAATCCAACTCAACTATTCTCAATAATATAAAGCGTCTACCTAATAGTTTAAGGCATTATTTATTGATCTACTTTATTCAGAGTGTTATTTCTTAATCTCTATAGATTTGATGACGACATTCCTGACTGGAAGCTTCGGGAATACTCCACGTCTTTGTGTGTCCATGGAGTTTATTTTATCTAGATACTTTTGACCTTTAATAATCTTTCCAAAAACCGCATAACCAAAACCTTGGTCGGTTTTATCAACATGATTAAGAACAATATTATCTTTCATATTGATATAGAACTGATTGGTGGCTGAATTCTTTTGGATCCTACGGCTCATGGCCAAGGTTCCTTTTTCATTTTTTAAACCATTATCAGCCTCATTGAGAACTGGTGCTTTCCTTTTACGGGGGTTGAGATTTACATCGTAATTGCCCCCTTGGATAATAAAGTCTTTAATCACCCTATGAAAGATAGTCCCATTATAAGATCCATCCTTAACATAGCTTAAAAAGTTCTCTACTGTCTTTGGTGCTTTGTCTGAATAGAGCTCTGCTTCTAGAGTCCCAACTGAGGTTTTTATGACAATTGTAGGATTCGCAGCTAAAGCAGCTGAGGCAAACAAAGTACTAAATAAAATAAAGATAAAGCCTTTAAGATTCATATAGAAATATTACTTCATAATTGCCTAAAGAGAAATAGCGAGGCCTCAAATGAGACCTCGAATCATGAATTAAAGAAGATTAAGTAATTCTTGTTCACTTAGTTTTGGATGATTTGGATTCTCAACTGATTCAGTTGAGACTTGGCTTTTAGAATTTCCATAAATATAGCGGTCAAACTCAATTGAGAGTTCTGCTCCAAAATGGGCCTCTAGATCATCTTGAAAGTTCTTTGTTAAAAAAGGCTTAAAGAGTCTTTCATCTTTAAATTTCTTTAAGAAAGGCTTCAACCCACCAGTGCTTGCGAACCTCCCATGAAGATAACCCATAAAGCGGGCACCCTTACTATAAGCATTTCTATCAGTGGTTCTTCTATAGATTGAATGACCTGCCATTTGAGAGCTCGAAAGGCTTCTGCTTTGGTATTCCCTATAACCACCATCTCTCCAGCTAGCGATGGCCTCATCAACCCAGCCAGCATTCCCTCTGGCCGGCATGATTCCTCTAGCGAAATAGCTATGAGTTAATTCATGCCCCAATGCAGAAAGACTAGTTATTGTCGCACCACAATGTTCCATCCCTCCACTACCTGCTCCATAGATGACGACTTTATTATGGGGAAAAGGGCCATAGTCCCCTTCTAATTCCGCAAGGACAGACTTTGTTCTTTTTATATAAGGAGCAAGCCTGCTCGAGCTGTAAACCGTAACAGGAATATCTCTTCCATCAACTGACTTAAAGATAAAAGATTCTTCATTGAACGAATCCTCCGGCATCAGGTGAAAATAGACAGAACTCGCTGTGTAGTAATCTGGAAAGGAAATTGAAAAATGATTCTTCGCTAACTTCTTCACTTCACCATTAGCAAGGATTTGATGCTCACCTGTAGCTCCAATAACCTCAACTTCAAAGTCCATCTTGTATTGATCATATTCTAAGTTTGCAGGAAGGTATTGCTCTAGGTAGCGCCTGTCAGATAGATCACTCATCCAAAAAGCACTTTTAACCCCGGATCCTATAAAGCGAACATTCTTTGAGATTTTATTTTCAACATAGAGTTCATGCTTTCCTGGCTTTAGAATGAGCCCTAAAACGCGAACTGTTGAAACATTCCCAGGAAGAGAAGCCTTAGTAAGAGTTGTTTCTTTTGAATCAATGAGGACTTTTGTCGTCTCAGGAGCGAGGTCGAAGATAGGACTTCCCTCAACGGATTGAATAAAACTAACTGTCGTCTGAGCGCTTACTTCTGATGTTGAGATATTATACTCAATAGTTGTTTTGATATCTGTGACGTCGACAAAGACGGCCGTTCTATTTTTCAGTTCAAAGTTATCGGGGGCATTTAGGCCGGCGCCATTGGCAACGGAAATCATTCCGAGTAAAATGAGAAGTACTTTCATATAACTCCCTCCATAGAGTAAAATAATGAATCTGTACTGATAGTAGAGAATCAACTCCAACATGCCCCGTGGAAACCACTCTATGTAAGAAAAGGTAAAGATGACTGACTAGTCCTATCTGATGCTATAATAAGGTATGAAAATGATATACAAAATCTCCCTTTACCTGACTATTTCTCTTTCAATCTTTTCCTGCACTGAAGAGAAGATTTATAACCAAGAAGTTTGTGAGGATCTTTCTATGAGTTTTTACCGAGGTCTACCGAAGCCTTCTAAAGACTTTAAAGATAACTGTCAAAAATTTAAAGTAAAATACGATCAAAAGAGGTGCCAGTCTGCCCTAGAGGCCATGATGTTAGGTTCAAACACTGAGAAATTAAAAAAGAAGTTTGGCGATAAGATTATGGGCTGCTTTAATCAACAGGACAAAGAAAGATTTCTAAAGGATTAACCTAAAAGAATCGAGGTTGATATTCGCATTCAATAAGATGCTGGTTAGTTCTCTTTTTTTATTTTCTAAGAATCTAAGTTCTGTATTCCCTATCTGAGGGTTCTTCTCAATCAGATCATTCATTCTTTGAATCTCTGAATCAAGTTCCTTTTCCATCTTTTCTTTTAAAGTAATATAAAGCCCTTGAGCCCTGGCTTCCGCTATTTTTTTTGCGGTTCTGATCCTCTCTTTAATAAACTTTCGAGGTATCTTACTTATTCCTTGCCACAATTCTTTATTGGCCTCAGTTATCTTTGAGTCAATGGTTTGCTTATCCCATTTTTCTGTAAAGTCAGTATCCTCGCGGTCAATCAAGACCCTAATGCTTTGTATGGGAAAATAGCGACCAATCTCATATTCACGAGGGCCACTAAAGTCGATGGTATAAAAGCATTCTAAAAAAGTTTTGCTATTCTTTGAGTTAGAACTCTCCCTAACGGCCAGTGAAACATTTCCAAAGTCTTCGCTTAGGATCAGATCCATAATCCCTCGAACCATAGGGTGATCCCAAGTCAGAAAGGTAAACTCTTCACGTTCAAGAGCCTTTGTTCTTGAAAAGGTTATAGTAAGGCCCTGGTTTGGAAGACCTGGGAAATGGGGGATAAACATATTGGGATTTGGTTTTATATAGTAAGAATGAGCGTCCACATCTTCAATATCAACACCAAAGTTTTCAAAGACACTAAACATAAATTGAACAAGGTCTTCTTCTTGATCTCTTACTTCAACTTTTTTAACTATTTCTCTAGCAGAAGCTTGCTCGAAGGAATTAAACTCAACTAAGACATCGCGCCCTTCTTCAATCGTTTTTTTAATTTCTTGATACCTAGTGATGGTTTTATCAATAACTTCCTTAGCTTCAATCGTTCCTTGAAAACAAAGGAAGAGGTCGGCCTTAAACTCCTCAAAGATCTGATGAGCCCCTATGGGAGAAGCTTCATAAGCTCCGATGCCTTTGTTATACCAATCAAAAAGAACTTCTTCCCAGCTCTCTAAGATATAAGGGACATGAATATTCACATCTCTTTTTTGACCAATACGATCAAGCCTACCAATTCTTTGCTCGAGTAGTTCTGGTTTTTTAGGATGATCTAGAAGAATTAGGTGGCTACAAAATTCAAAGTTCCTACCCTCACTACCAATTTCAGTACAAAGCAGAATCTTTGCGCCATTAGGATCAGCAAAATAAGCAGCTTGCCTATCTCTGGCCATCATCGAAAGTCCTGAGTGAAAAAGTGATGTCTTTATGCCTCCAACTTCTTCTTTTAAAACTTTTTCAAGAGCCTGAATCTTATCCTTACTTCTACAAATCAAAAGGATCTTTTCGTCTTTTAATGATAGGTCATTGGTTAATAGATCAACCAACCACTTTCCCTTCGCATTAAAAGAAGCCCCTAAGTTATGATCATCGTCGATGCTCTCTATATTATCAATATGAGGAAGCCCGTAAGGGTGAAGGATTCTTCTAGGAAAGAAACTAAACTCTGAAGACATCTTCTTTCTCGTATTCCTAAAGAAGATCCGCCCAGTTCCATGGGTGTCTACCATTTCAGTTAAGGTTTTCTCTTTCCCCCACTCTTCAGTAAACTCAGGAATAATCTTTGTAAGATTTTTAACTTCAGTCTTAGTCAGCTCTGTATCACTGTTTATTTTCTTGGCCAAGCCGCCTAGTTCTTCAAAATGACTAGAGTCTTCATAGTATTGCTCTAAGCTGATAAATCGATTTGGATCAATCAAGTGTAATCTTGCAAAGTGAGATTCAATGCCTAAGGTTTCAGGAGTGGCCGTCAATAGCAGTAGTCCTGGAGTCCTGGCACTAAGTTTTTTTAGATAAGAGTATTCCATACTCTCTTCTTCAGGGGACCACTTGATCTGATGGGCTTCATCCACCACAAGCAGATCAAAGTTTGCTTGGTCTAATAATTTCCTAGCGGTTTCTGCCCCTCTTAAGAGCCCCCAACTAGTGATAACAAGCTGCTTTTCTAAAAAAGGATTCACTCCCTCTTCAAGCCTAGTTTCTTGATTAACCACCGTAAAGTTTAGATTGAACTTACGGTGCATTTCTACAAACCACTGATACACAAGACTATCAGGAAGAATAATAAGGGCCCTTTCAATCCTCTCAGATACAAGGAGGTTATGGAGGATTAGCCCAGCTTCAATTGTTTTACCAAGACCTACTTCGTCAGCTAAAAGAACCCTAGGATAGGGACGTTTTAATATCTTTGAAGCCACATAGTATTGATGAGGAATCAAGGAGAGCCTGCCTCCTTGAAAACCCTTGGCCTCTGATAAAAGCCAATTACGGTTCATTTCGATGGTTTTTTGTCTTAGGTTAAATAGTTTTAAGCTATCACCGCTTCCGGCCAATAACCTATCTTCAGGATGCCTAAAGAAAATATGATCATTTAAGTCTGTCTCAACAACAAGACCATCTTTAGTTTTATAAATAAAAAGCTTTTCGTTTTCTAAAACTTCAGTGACGTTGTATTTTTCACCTGTATGAGTGACGATCTCATCACCCTCTTCAAACTTAACTCTTTTTAAAGGAGCGGTTTTAAAACCGTAAGTTCTTTCTGTCTGGCTTGCAGGGTAAATAACAACAATGACCTTTCCCTCAGTAGATTTGATAACGCCCAAGCCTAATTCAGGCTCGGTCTGACTCATCCATCTCTGACCTGGAAAATAGTTCATTTCTTGTGATTACTTAGAATATGAGTAAATGAGGAAAACAGAAACTAATGCAGTTAGACCACCAAGAATATAAAGATGCATCTTTCCAGCAACCTTCTCTTCCGGACTAAAGTCGGTTTTTAGAGAGCTCTTGCCTTTGATTTGCTTCTTCTTCTCTTCTCTTTTTTTACGTTTTCTTACATTTTTATCTTTTGCCATGCCCTCTCCAACTATTGGCTCAACATATCTCTAAAGAAAGTAACAAACTTATTTGTTGTCCTAATCTTTTGATGAACGATTTGATCTACACCCTCGGTATTGAATTCGTAGTCCTCAAGGGGAATGCTATACACATCTTGAGGGTCCTGGTAGTCAGAGATGCCTTTACGCAACTCCATTGCCATTTCTTCATTTGAATTACGAATTCTACGCGCCCTAGCAACTGCTGCTTTGGCCCGTTCAGTTCTAGGAACTGTTTCTTCTTCCATAAATTTCATTCTCTCAAGCGTAATAAGTGTGTGTTCCTTATAATATTAATCTTTATTTGGAGTGTCAAAGATTCCTCTTTATGACGCTAAGCTCCCTTCCCCTCATGGCCTAAGGTTTCGTATAATAAAGCATGTTTAAATCAGCCTATATTTTCTTGATCATCTTCTCCCTCTCTGCCTTGGCGGTTACCTTCTTTATCATCTACCTCCTTCCTATGTTTAAGAGAAAGAAAATGGCCTCCCAAGAGTTTCCTGAGTCCTGGGAGAAGGTCCTTACGGATCACTTTGATGGCTATGGTAGCTTAGATACAGAAGCTCAAAATGAGGTAAGAATTATTGTAAAAGTCTTTATGGCAGAGAAATACCTTGAGCCAGATGACGAATTAAAGTGGGATGAACAGATCATGATTTGTGCCCATATAGCTTCTAAGATCTACCAAGAGAAACACCGCTTTTTAAGCAAGCTCTCCACCATTGTCATAGGTAAAACTCTAAATCAAGGTCAGGGACTTCTTGAGGTTCCAAGTATCGAGACCTTGAAAACTATTGATTATAAAAGATGGTTCTAGTTCTCAGCTTATTTCTTTTCTCAACCATAGGTTATCCTAGCTGCTTATTACCGCCTTTTAAAAAAGGAAATTCTCATAGGGTTATTCAAGGCTTTGGCGGTAAGTATTCTCACAAAGCTCCTTTGCAATATGGGGTCGACCTTGAAATGCCCATTGGAACTTTGGTTTATTCATCACGGCCGGGAAAGGTCAGCGAGATAAAAATGTCTAGCTCCCTTGGAGGTCCTTCTCAGAAATTTAAGCCACATGCCAACAAGATCATCCTCTCTCATGAAGGGGATGAGTTTACTCTATACGCTCACTTAAAAGAAGGTTCTCAAAGAGTAAAGCTAGGTCAGAAAATTCCTGCAGGTTTTCCTATGGCGAGAAGTGGATGCACCGGTTGGTGCGATGGCCCTCATTTACATTTTGAAGTCTTTAAAAAGAATGTTGATGGCACTCGAATTAGCAAGAAGTTTAAGTTTAAGACAGATTCAGGCTGCACGGTTCCCGAGTTCGGCGCGCAAATTACTAATTAGCTCATTAAATGAGGAATGAATCCTCGACTTATCTTCTCTTATTTTAGAAATATTCTTGGATTTTAAAACTTCAAATGATTTATCAAAGATAAGATTAAGTCCTCGGCAAGAGAATTTCTTTGAAACAATCTGTAGAGTTAGAAGGTGCTCTTTAAGTTTTGACCAGTCCTTAAACTCGAGATCTCTTTCAAAGTTTTCTTCAAACTCTTCTAAGTAAATTTCAAGCTCATTGCAATAAGAAGTGAGCATGTCGAATTTTCCTATATATAAATCTAGGACATCTTCAACCACTAACATATCTGTCTTTATGTTAACTTTCGATATAAGCCTAAGGATAACTTCTTTCATTATTGGTTTATGAATAAAGTGGTCTACCTTTTCTTTTTTAACTTCATCCTCTTTTCCGATCCCACCAATTCCTACAAGTGCCGTTTTATTTTGATTAAGTTTAAACAAGTCTATGTTGAGATCTTTTATACTAAAATCAAGAACGATAACATCATAAGAAACTTCTTCTTTAAGACTAAGTGCCTCTGCCATAGAGTCTGTAGCTCTAACTTGCCAACCTTCTTCTTCAAAATAACCCATTAAAATATTCCGGCTATTCACCTGTGGGTCACAAATAAGTGCCCTATACTTATTATCTCTAATCACTGACACATGACCCGACTCTTCTTTTAATACGTAAAGATAGAGGGAGTTCCCATTCATCATGATAGGAAAAAGTTGAACATCTGAGGATTTTACCCCTTCGGAGTTTCTAAATGTCCAACCGAAGCGGCATCCATCTTCCTTTTGTCCCTTTCGCATATGCTGCTTTAACTGGGCTAAGGAACCGCTTCCATCATTTTGTAAAAGTGGAAAAAGTTCAGGAAGCTTTTTATCTAAAAAATCTTCTTTGTTTCTCAACTTAAAAAACCTTAAAGCTGCATTATTGCAATCCCATAAACCGGTTTCTCCCGCAATAAAAGCAGGTTGTTCAATGTTTTCAAATAACAACTCAAAGCGGTCTTCACTTTTATGAATTTCATCAATATCAGAAATTCGTCCTACAATCTTTCGAACTTCCCCTTCTTCAACGAGGACTCCGTTGATTAGGAGCCAGGAACTATCAGAGCTTTCTCCACGTTTTTGAATCTCTACACTAAAGCTATCCCCTACAAGATTGCATTGTTTAATATGATCGTTCAGTTCTTTAGAACTCTCTTCAATAAAGTAATCGAGAAAACTTTCAAGGGAGATATGTGGTTCATAGATATTAACATTCAAGATTGAAATGGCCTCAGCCCCTAGGTCTAGATAAAGGTCTTCTAAATTTATTGACCACTCGCCCCCTATGATAGAATCAAGGTTTGATTCAAGCTTAGCGCTTAGGTTTTTATTTTCTCTCAATAGATTGGCAAAGTCCTCTTTAAGATGAAGGGCTAGAGCAATAGCCCCGATCAGCGCCAATAAGATTAAAGTTAAATCCCCCGCTCCACTCCATAAGATCTTATCAAGAGAGATCTTCTTAACTTCTTCAAAGATATCTCCTTCAATTCCATCTAACTCTCGTTTGAGCTTTCTAAAGTTTAAAGAGTACTTAGTTGCTCCTTCTTTTTTAGTAAAAAAGACATACTGCTGAAATGAGATATTTAGATCTTTAGATTCATTAAAATACTTTTCACCAAAGCTTTCTTTAGAAACCAGTCTTTTCAGTTTAGGAATCTTTTCAGACAAGGTTCTAAGCTTCTTGATCCTCTCTTCTTTATGAAGTTCGAGGTCTTCACTTAACTCGTGACCTACAATATTAGACTTAATGGCCTTAACGATTTCTAGGGAGACAATCAGATCAGCTTCTCTTTGTTCATACCTTGAATTGATATGAAAACTCGCCCCTGAGACTAGTAAAAGTCCAAGGCCCCATACAAGAAGGCGGAAGTAAATTTGAGAGTTTCTTTTTTCCATCAATTTCCCTAATTCCTTTTCGGTCGTGAGTTGAAAAGATTAAGGGGTTTAGCATTTAAGAGGCTTTAGATTTCGGGGACTTACCTATTGATTATATTAGGTTTTCTGCATATTTACCAAGCCCTTGGACAACGGACTGAAAGACCTCATTCATTTGAATCTTATCCCTTCCAAAAAGCTTTGTAAGACGCTTTTGAACTAGTGGCATCTGACCGGTTCCACCAGTGATCCTCACTAAAGAAATATCTGATCTTTCAAGGCCAGATTGGGTAAAGACTTTTTCGAGGCTTCCAAAGATATCATCAAGCTCTGGTTCAACTGAAGTTTCAAAGTCTTCTTTTTCAATCATCATCTCAATCTTTATTCCAGGATGATCGAAGATAAAAGAAGAGGACTTCTCACCTAGTTCAATCTTAGACTCTTCTATCTTGGCATAGAGAGGGTAACCAAGTTGCTCTTCTACAAGACAAAAGAGCTGTTTGAAATATTTTTGGTCCTCACCGTCCACGGACCATTGCTCCAACTCTTTTAGAAATTCCCAAGACTCTCTATCTTTTAAAAATACAATATGAGCCGGATTACAAAGTTTCTTTAAGAGCTTCTTTGGAAAGCCTAAAAGATTATTTCCCATGGGTGCTTTGTATTTTACATCTCTTCCAAACTCTGAAGAAATAAAGCTTCTCATTACTCTCCCATCAATGGCGTCTCCAGCAACGAAGATACCTGAGAGGCCTAGGACATCATCTGAGGAGTAACCGGCCCTTGAGTTTTTTAAGAGTGTAAAATCAGAAGTACCACCACCAAAGTCACAAATAAGAATTGCCTTCTCTGATATTTCTGACTCAACGTCTAGCCCAGCAGCAACGGGTTCAGGGCAGAATTCAATCCTTTTAAAACCTGCGAGAACGGCTGCTTTTCTCATCCTCTCTTCAGCCAATTGATCTTTTTCAGGGTCAAGTGAATAAAGTGCCGGTCTTCCTAAGACCACATTCTCAACATTATGTCCTACTTCTTGGTCTGCTCGTTTTTTAATTTCTCGCAATATAGTGGCAATCAGCTCTTCAATCTTCATCCTACGGCCGAAGACTTCTGTACCTTTAAAACTAGGCTCAGGAAGAAACTTCTTTAAAGACCTAAAGAACCTACCGTCTCCTCCAAGCTCTTGGTATTTCTCGATGGCCTCACTACCAAAGTAATACTCTCCTTCATCTGGAGTAAAGATTAAGGAGCGAAGAATGGGAGAATTATTTTCTAAGTTGATAACCCTTGGCTTCTCTCCTTTTTCAACAAAAGAGAGAAGTGAATTAGAGGTTCCAAAGTCAATGCCGTACCACACCCGCTTAGCCTTTGAGCGAGTCAGCACCGTTCATAAAAGGTCTTAGTTTTTCAGGGATATAAAGTGATCCATCTTCACGCTGATGGCATTCTAAAAAAGAAACCATAATTCTTGGAGTAGCAATGGCCGTGTTATTTAAAGTGAAAACATACTGGGCCTTGCCGTCCTTATCTCTATAGCGAGTATTAGTCCTACGAGATTGCCAGTCATGAAGCTCAGAACAACTATGAGTTTCTCTGAACTTTTCTTCACTAGGAACCCAGCATTCAATATCATACATTCTAACTTTACCTGTTCCCATATCACCTGTGCAGCACTCTACAATCCGGTATGGAAGCTCTAACTCTTGAACAATCTCTTCACTTGTTTCTAAAAGGGCCTTATGCCACTTCATAGACTCAGCAGGATCGTTCTTGCAGATTATATATTGTTCAACTTTCATGAATTGATGCACACGAATGAGCCCGCGAACGTCTCTCCCATAAGAGCCAGCTTCTCTTCTAAAGCAAGGGCTGTACCCGGCATAAAGGATCGGCAGCTGCTCTTCATTTAACATATCTCCACCATGAAGTGAGTTCAGTTGAACTTCTGCTGTTCCAGAGAGGTAGAGGTCATCTTCAGGTAGATGATAAACTTGGTCTTTACCTTGAGGAAAGTGGCCGGTTCCTATAAGCGCCTCTTCTCTAGAAAATGAAGGAGTGCTAACGAGGGTAAAGCCTTTTTCTTGCAGCTTAACTAAAGCTAAACGGTGAAGGGCCATTTCTAAAAGGACCATATCGTTTCTAAGTGAATAACTTCTTGATCCTGCAACTTTCGCTATCTTCTCAAATTCAGCCCATCCATTTTTTTCTAATATCTCAACATGATCAAGAGGCTTGAAAGTGAAGTTAGGTTTTTCTCCAAAAAGTTTAACTTCAATATTTTCTTCTTCACTTTTTCCGATAGGAGCATGGGGAGAAGGAATACTTGGAACTAAATACATAAGTTGCATGAGTTCATTTTCTTTGGCCGCAAGAGCAGGCTTTAAAGCATCAAGCTTAGCACCAATAGCCTTACCTTCTTCGATTAGCTTAGGTCTTTCTTCCTTACTGGCCTTAGGAATCTTTTTTGAATGAGAGTTTCTTTCTGTTTGAAGTTCTTGAGCTTCTGTTTTTAATCTTGTGAGCTCAATATCTAGTGCCAATAAAGCATCAACATCAAGGCCTTCGCCTTTAACTTTAACAGCTTCTTTTAGGGCTTCAGAATTTTCTCTAATGAATTTAAGATCCAGCATATTTCTTCCTTTAATTTAAAAAAGAATACCTTATTACAGAAATTTAATGGGGGCTATGATGCGTCACGTCTCTTTTACATATCTGGTAGGCTTTTAAACTGACTGCACTTGATCTCTGCGATAGGAATGGCCTTTTCATGACCACCAAATTTGTTCATTTTCTTACTCTCTATGGCGACAGAGACTTTATCTAAACTAATATTCTTACCATATTCATCAAAATAAATTCTTACAGTGTAATTTCTAATCTCACCATAATCATAAAACTTAGACCTCTCAGCTCCAAATTTATCGGTATGCTTAAACTGCATTACAGCTGATTTACCAGCACCCCTGACAAACTTTAAACTGGCATCTTTTTCTTGAGTTCCGAGTTTAATAACTGAGTTCAATGGAACAGGTCCAAAGCTATTAGAGTAATCAAAGGGAACATAGCTTTTTAGATAATTGCTATTTGTATAGGAAACAGAGTCATAAGAACTCACTCCGTTAGTATCAATTCCCTCAAAACTTACGGTAAAACGCTCAAACTGATATTCTTTTTCCGTTTTATGTTCTTCATCCTGCCCTTTCTCGTAACTAAAGTTACATTCGGTCACCTTGAACTTTCGGGCCTTGCCTTTTTCTTTAATGCCTTGAAAAGTACCAGAGAACTTAAAAGCCACCCTTTTTAAGAGGAAATCTGAAGAGTTCTTGAACTTTTCTCCATCGACACTCGAAGGCCCTCGTTCATTACAAGCCGCAATAAAAAGAAATGGGAGTAAATACAATGCCTTCACCATTTTATTGTAACTCAGTGCTTAAAAATTACAAGCAATATATAATTGATGCACCGACGCTCAAGGGCCTACAATAAAGCATGAAAAAAATAATTTTCTTTCTATTTTTTATCTCCTCTTTTGCCGAAGCTACGCCCTATTACCGCTTTTGGAGAGGTCATAAGAAGCCAGAGATTAGTAACAGCCTCTTTCAAAGTGGGCTTAACAGCCAAGTCATTCCAAAGACCATACGTTTAGGTTCTGGAAACGGAATGATCGGCTACCTTCCTGCCATTCCATCAAGTAATGGTCCAAAAGGGACTCCAGAAGAAGTGGCTCTAATTATCTATAAATCTAAAGCTCACTATAAGAAATACCTCTCATCAGAAGAAGGAAAGAAATTAGGTGAAGTTCAAAACAATTATTATAGAAAAGGTTTAAGTAATTCTAAAGCTCCCCAAAGATTCTTAGGTAAAGTGAAGATAGGTAAAGCCTATGAACTACTACAATCCTCTCACAACTGGTCACAAGGTCATAGTGTTTTAACCACTAGAGTGAAAAGAAGAAACTCAGAAACATCTGAATACTTAAAAAGCATTGAAGCCCTTCTTTCTGGTTCGAGAAACTATAAAAAGAGAGGTCTTCAACAAATGATCATCTTGGTTTCTGATGAACTCACTTATGCTTATACTCTTTGGGATTCAAAAAAGTCTTATAACCGTCTAAAAAAAACTCAAGGCTACGTAAACCTTATCGCGAAGATTCAATCAGACTTGGCCCTTGTTGATGAAGTTTCCTTAAATAAAAACAAAGGCCATATCTCTCCAGGGCAAGGGCTTAACCTTAAGTTTTAATCAACTTCGATGGTACCAGCACCAGGGTCGACTTTACTAAAGGGAACTCTTACAAGGCATTGGTTTATTGAACAAGCTATTTGCTCTCCTCGGTATACTTTCCTCGATTTATCATAAGCCGCTCGGTAAATTTTAGCCCTTAAAAAGTCAGCAAGAGCTCCCTCCACCACTAGGTCCATACCCCATTTCATAGGGAAGAGTTTACCTTCTCCCTTTACTACTTTTTTTGTTATGTATTCGATGGGGTCACCTTTTCCAAAATCTAGGTCTTTATGAAAACTAGAGAGCCTTCCTTTGCCAGAAAAATCTAAATAGACACTACAATAATAATCTCCTGTAGGCTCAACCCAGCAAAAAAGGAATTCATCATTCTTAAACCATAGGCCTGGGACTAAACTAGCTTCAACCTCTTTAACATGAAGTGATTCATATAGCTCTCGGGCCGTGCCTCCTGAAGAAATTAAGAGTTCTTGAGTATGGAACCTTAGATCCGAAGATAGGAAGCTCTCAGCCTGAGATTTCCCAGAGCTCACAAAGACAATTAGGACGAAAAACGGAAATGTGAATTTCAAGATGCCTCCTATCGACAGATCAGAGACTAGTTAAATCTATTTTGTCCTATGAATTGTCAGGACGAAGTAAAGCTCGGGTAAAAAAATTTTATGGAAATATCTCGCAAGCTGATTCTAAAGACTTAGCTAATTTATTTCTAAGTAAGATGATATCTTCAAACTTCAGCTCTACCTTCTTTTCAAAAAACTCTGATGCGTTTTCTTCATACAATGGAAATCCCCAATGAATACGAGAAAAGACTTCAACAATACCACCTCGGGTTGGATCGAACTTGATGACCTTAACCCCAAGGCTAAGTTTAAGTTTAGGGCCTTCTTTATAAGGGACAGTCTTTGCTAAATTGGTAGAGCCGATTTTTACTTTTTCTATATCAGACTTTAAATAGTCCTTTAACTTAGAGTCACTTCCTTCGACGATAAATGTTTTCTCATCCTTTTCTAAGCTTGAAGAGGGCTTCTCAAAATAACGATGAGCAAAATTATTAAGGTTATGATGAAAAAATGCAGCGAGTTCAAAGGACTCTTTCACCTTATCTTCCATTTTTGTCTTTAACTCTTCAAAATCTTGTTCCATAAACCCGGTTCCTGCCGCAAGGCACAATTCGCTTTTGTTCACTGCTAGAGTCGCTTATGATATGTTCTTCGTCAATTTTAACTCTCGAATTAGGAGTCTTTATGGACCTCAATTTTTTGATGCATTACAAGTCATGGCCTCGCTGGAAAGTTCTACAAGGAGAGCTTTTAAGAAATCATATCTCTGACTATAAAAGCTCTTATTCAAATATGAGTTACTACGAGCTTGTAGAAGTTGCCGTAGATGAAAACAACAAGCCTATCCTCTTTAATGAAGCCTCAACAGGATTTTCATTTTATTCAATCTTCTCAAATAAATCTTTAACCAGAAGAATGAGCGCTACTTATAAATGGGATGATGTAATAAGTAATAATTTTTCCGCCAATGATCTTCTCAAGACTAAGACAACTATGCTTGGCGAATTGATCTATGATCTAAAGCACTCTGATCAACCTGCTGCAATTAAGATCAACCCGGTTTTAACCCAAAGTGATTCAGGTGTTGAGTTTACTTTAGCTGAAGAATTTGTCTTCGCTCCTATCTATGACAAGTTTACGAGTAAGTTTATGATGACCAGTACTGACGAAGCTAAGGCTTTGCTTGCGGTTAATCCTGAAGATGAAGAACGCTTTGGAATTGAATTTGTTTTTTATATGATTACCAATAAAGGACTGCCAGAAGAACGTGAAGAAAGAGAACCTCTTCTTCAAGAAAAGATCAAAGAACTAGCTTTTATGGCCCCTAGAATTCCTATGAAAAGAGGAAGCGGGACATTCTTCTGCGTGCTCCTTAATCTTGAAAATGAAATGGAAGAAAGCGCTTTTATTAGAACTTATAAAACCTTCGATCCTTATGCAGATGTTTTATTTGTAAATTCAGATTTAGAAATTAGAACTGGAGACCTTATTAAGGTTCCCTATAACGGTGAGAAGATCGACACTATCTTTCTTCCAATGATTGAATGGCAAAGAAATAATAGAATGGCAGCAAACCAGCAGATAGGCTTTTAGGATTTAGATGGAACATAAAGCCGTAGGCCTCACGGATGTGGGCCGAAAACGAGATCATAACGAAGATTATTTTGTTATGAAAGAAGACCTTGGTCTTTACGTTGTTTGCGATGGAATGGGTGGTCACGCCGCTGGTGAAGTGGCCAGCGAGATGACGGCCAATGTTGTGGCCAAGGTTGTTCAAAAGAATTACTCACACGTTATTGATTTTATGGCCGAACCTAATAAGGCCAATAGAGAAAGAGTCAAAAGATTACTTGAAGCCGCTATTCAAAGAGCCTGTAAGAAGGTCTATGAAACAAGTGAAAAAGACTCTAGCAAGCACGGAATGGGAACCACTTGTGTTCTTTGCCTAATGGTTGAAGATGGAGTCTTTATCGCCCACGTTGGGGACTCTAGATGCTACCTTTACCGTCAAAGTGAAACCCATCAAATTACCGAAGACCATAGCCTTGTTAACGAATATGTTAAACAAGGAGTCATGTCTAAAGAAGAAGCTCAAAAACATCCACAAGCAAACCTAATAACAAGGGCCGTGGGCCTTCAACCTACTGTGCAAGTAGATACACTTTACTCAGAGACCATGGATGGTGATGTCATCCTACTTTGTAGTGATGGCCTCTCTGAATACTTGCGAGAAAAAGACATCACAAAGATGATCACTTCTCATGCTTTAGGTGACTTGCCAAAGCTATCTATAGACTTGGCTAATAAAAGAGGCGGTAAAGATAATATCACCTCCGTTCTTATTCAAACCGGTGATCCCGAAGCAGAAGCTGCCAATGATAGTGTTTCTAAAAAAGTTGAAATGCTCAAGAAGATACCCCTTTTTAAAAACTTTGATTTTCAGGAACTCACCAAGATTATGGAAGTCATTGAAGTTCACCGGTTTGGTTCAGGTGAGCTTGTCATAGAGGAAAACTCTCTTGGTGAAGAAATGTATATTATCCTTTCTGGCCATGTGGAAGTGACTAAAGAAAAGGCTAAGATTGCAGAACTAAAGCCCGGTAGTTTCTTTGGAGAGATGAGCTTAATTGATAAAACCCCTAGGTCAGCGACTATCCGCTCAATTGACGAGACAAAGATGATGGTCATCCATAAGAAACCCCTCTTTGCTGTTCTCAAGAAAGAATCAAGGGTTGCCATGAAGCTCTTCTGGGCCCTTTTGCAAACGATGAGTAAAAGGCTAAGGGCCACAGGGGAAGAGATTGTTAGTTTAAAAGAATTACAAAATGAAATTAAAGATAACCAAGAAGGAGCTCCTTCCTATGGAGCCGACCTTTCATATTTAGACGAATAAAAGGAAAAAAGAATGTCCATTGAAATTCAAGCTATTGCCTATGTTGCCTCTGAACTGGGGATTAATAATACCCAAGTTCAAAAAGTACTAGAACTTATTGTTGAACAAGATTGTACCATCCCCTTTATTTCAAGATACCGAAAAGAAGCGATTGGTGGACTTGATGAAGTTCAAGTAGGAAATATAAACCTGACTTATGAGGCTTATGTTGAGAGAGAAAAACGGAGGGCCTATATTCTTGAGACCATTAAGAAGCAAGAAATGATGACTCCTGAATTAGAGAAGAAGATCCTTCAAGCTGAATCACTAACTAAGCTCGAAGACCTTTATGCTCCTTATAAAAGTAAAAGAAAGTCTAAGGGCATGATTGCTAGAGAAGCCGGACTTGAACCGTTAGCAAACCTTATTAGAACCACTAAAAAAGATATTAAAAGCCTTCTAGTTGAAGTGGGAAAAGACTATATCAACACTGATAAAAAGGTTGAAAGTGTTCAACAGGCCCTTGAAGGCGCATGCCATATCATCATGGAAGATGTCGCCAATGACGATGAGATCAAAGAAGTCCTTAGAAAAGACTACTGGAAGGGAGCTACTCTAAAATCGACAGTAAGAAAGAAAGCTGAAGAGGTTAAGGATTATCTTAAATACAAAGATTATTTTGAATTTGAACAAAAGATCTCAGAATTAAAGTCTGCTAAAACTGGTCACCGTGTTCTTGCTATGAGGCGAGGCTTTGATCAAAAGATCTTAAAGCTTGAAGTCTGTTACGATAAAGAAGCTGCTCTTGGAACTATTAAAAGAATGACCTTTGACCTAGATAAGCTTGGCTGTTCAGATGTAATCCTAGGTTGCTTGAACAAAGCCTACGAAAGCTCTATTCATAGTTCTCTTGATTTAGAGATGAAAAGCGACCTGAAAAAGACAGCTGAAGAAGATTCAATCAGTGTCTTTGGAATTAACCTGCGAAACCTTCTCCTTCAACCCTACCTTGGACCAAAAGGAGTTATAGGGATTGATCCAGGGATAAGAACAGGTTGTAAGGTTGCCGTCATCGATGATAACGGTAAGTTCTTAGTTGATACAGTGGTCTACCCTCACGAACCCAAAAGAGATGTGGCAGGGACAGTTAGAGTGATCGAGGCCATCATCGAAAAATTCAAAGTTGAATATATCGCTATTGGCAATGGAACCTTTGGAAGGGAGACCCTACAGATCATTCAAAAGAATGTTAAAGCCGTTAAGTCTGGAAAGGCCAAGGCCATGCTCGTTAATGAAGATGGAGCTAGTATTTATTCCGCTAGTGAAATCGCAAGAAAAGAGTTTCCTGATATGGACCTCACAGTTAGAGGGGCCATTAGTATAGCTAGAAGATTCCAAGATCCTCTCGCTGAATTAGTTAAGATCGACCCTAAGTCTATTGGAGTCGGGCAATACCAGCATGATGTTAATCAAGCTAAGTTAAAGAAGTCACTAACAGGTGTTGTAGAATCTTGTGTTAACTTTGTTGGTGTAGATCTAAACACAGCAAGTGCTCCACTTCTAAGTTATATCTCAGGAATAGGTCCTAGCTTAGCAGGGAATATCGTTAAAGAGAGAGAGAAGATCGGTGGTTTCTCAAACAGGGGTGAACTCTTAAAAGTTAGCCGCTTTAGCCCAAAGATCTTTGAACAGGCTGCTGGATTCTTAAGAATCTACAATTCAAGCAATCCCCTAGATGGAACATTTATCCATCCTGAAAGATATGAAGCTTTAGAGAAATGGTGTCATGATAACTCTATTAAGATGAAAGACTTAATTGAAGATAAGGAGATCGTTGCCAAGATAGACAAAGACGCTGCTCTGAAAGAAACACTAGGGGCCTTTACTCATAAAGATATAGTTGCTGCCTTAAGGTCTCCTTCACAAGATCCTAGAACTGAGTTTGTTAATTTTGAATTCCGTGATGACATCAATGATATAAAAGATTTAAAAGAAGGCCAATGGTACCCTGGAAAAGTCACTAACATCACTCAGTTTGGAGCCTTTGTAGATATTGGAATTAAAGAGAATGGCTTGATTCATGTAAGTCAAATGGCCGATAAGTTTGTTGATAATGCCTTAGAGGTTTTAAAAGTTGGTCAGGAAGTAAAGGCCAGGATTCTTGAAGTAGATCTTGATAGAAAACGGATTGCCCTCTCTCTAAAGAAAGAAGAAAAGGGCGAGTATATCCCTTCTTCATCTACTGGAACTTCTAAACCAAGAAGCAATAACCGGGATAAGAAGCCAGAGGTACAACTTAAAAACAATGCCTTTGCTGGACTTGCAAACTTTAAGGTTAAGTAATGCTTAGCTTTTCTAATATTTCCAAGTTACAAAATGGAGAGCCACTCTACACGGCTGGAAACTTTCAAATAAACCCCGGAGAGAAAGTAGGTCTTGTTGGCCCTAATGGTTCAGGCAAGACAACTCTCTTTCGGTTGATTATAAAAGAAGATAGGCCTGACTCTGGGCAAATCAGCTTTCCTAAAGACATGCGCCTCTCTTATTTTTCTCAAAATGTAGGAGAGATGGCGGGAAAGACTGCTCTTCAAGAAGTTGTTGAGGGTGATGAGAATATTGCCCGTTTACAGCAAGAAATCACCAAGTACGAAGAGAAGATGGCCGACTATGAATCCCTCAGTGATGATGAAATGAATGAGTTGATGGCCAAGATGGGTGAGGCCCAAACTGAGTTTGAAAAACTTGGAGGCTATGACCTTGAATCAAGAGCTGAAGAGATCCTATCAGGTCTTGGAATCTTAGCAGACGAGCATCATAAAAAAGTAGATGACTTCAGTGGTGGTTGGAAGATGAGAATCGCACTAGCTAAAGTTCTCGTGACGAGCCCAGATATAATTTTGATGGACGAGCCCACCAACTACCTTGATCTAGAGACTATTCTTTGGTTAGAAGAATGGCTTAAAAATTTTAAAGGCGCTATCTTCATGACCACCCACGACCGTGGTTTTATGAATAATGTTTGTAAGAAAATAGTTGAGATAGCCCACAAAAAGATCACAACCTACACAGGTAATTTTGATTTTTACGAAAAAGAAAGAGATATAAGATTAACTCAGCTTAAGGCCGAGGCCGCTAGCCAACAGGTTATGCTCGCTAAAGAAGAAGAGTTCATTGCAAAGTTTAAGGCCCGCGCCTCTCATGCGGCACAAGTTCAATCGAGAATTAAAAAGATCGATAAGATTGATAGAATAGAAATCCCTGCTGAAGAAGAGACCATCTCTTTTGAGTTTCCTACACCTCCTAGAGGAGGTGATGATGTCATCGTCATGGAAAACCTGGCCAAGAGTTGGGAGAAAAGCAATGGGGAAGAACATAAAGTCTTTGAAGGACTTAATGGACTTATAAAAAGACAAGAGAAGATCGCCGTAGTGGGAGTTAACGGGGCAGGAAAATCAACCCTCTTAAAAGTCATTTGTAACTTAACAAAACCAACTAAGGGTAAAGTGATCTTAGGCCCTAGTATAAAGCTTGGATACTTTGGGCAACATACCTTAGATGTCTTAGATGCAGAAAATACAGTCTTTGAAGAAGTAAAAAAAGGACTGCCTCATGCTAGTGATGGAATGGTTCGAAACCTTTTAGCGGCTTTTCTCTTTCGAGGCGATGACGTTGATAAGCGTGTTCGTTATTTATCAGGGGGAGAAAAAGCTAGGCTTGTCATAGCAGTTATCCTTTCTCAAAAGAACAACCTGATTATTCTTGATGAGCCAACCAACCATCTTGATTTAAAGTCTAGAGAAGTTTTACTAGATGCCCTTAAGCGCTACGAAGGAACTATTCTTTTTGTCAGCCACGATAGGCACTTCCTCCACGGACTCGCAGAAAAAGTTTACGAAGTAGATAAAAAGAAGATCACGGTTTACCCAGGTAATTATCAACATTACCTAGATAAAACTACATAACCGGGTGAGATTCTTCTTCTTGGTGATTAACTGGGCTTGAGTATTCCTGAGAAGGCTCGACTCTTCCTCCTTGAAGAAAGTCCTCTAAATTATCCTTGAGGAGTTGAACCTGGCGATAAATCTTTTCAGCTTCATCACCTTCATATTTAATATCTTCAGCTAAGATCTTTCCAATGGTCTTATTCATCTTTCTTGTAAAGGCCCTAAGTTGAGAAAATTCTCTCGGAAGAGTTTCCATCGTATTAGCGAGGTCAACTCCATTTTCTAGGCCTTCATTCTTAACTGTCTTTATAATTTCTTTAATTTCTCTAACAGGTCTGTGTTGAATATGAGGAATCAAACGGTCTTGCTCTTCAGGCTCAAGCCTAACAAGTTCATTTGTTTGACTAGCTGATAGCTCCCCATGCTTTCTCATTTCTTTTACGGTATTAGAACTCTTTGCATCTCTCTTAATAGCTGAACGAATTGATGTCTTTGAGAGCCCTGTCTTTTCTGCAGTCATTGATACGAAGGACTGTTTCTTTTGATCACCTAAGGTAGCTTCTAACTCTTCAAGTTCATCATCAGATAACTTAAGATCATCATTGATAGCTTCTGGGTTTAACTTTTCGTAGATCTCTTTGGCCCGTCTAAGAGCATTTTCATACTCCATTCTGTTCAAATCTAAACGCACAAGGTTCTCATCAATTGAGATCAACTCTTCTAAAAGTTCTCCCTTATCAACACGGGTAACTGGTATTTCACTCCAGCCAAGTTCTCCAGCCGCTGTAAATCGCCTAGCCCCTGCGAGGAGTTCGTTATTTTTATTGATGACGACGGGGTTTAAGATTCCCACTGATTCAAGGCTGGCCTTAAGCTTCGTAATATCTGTATCTACCCGTAAATATTCACTTTTTACAACTATATCACTAAGCTTAACTTGTTCCATGATTCCCCCGAAATTTAATGTGCAGGCTATTTCACCAGAGGCCGATGACTCTGTCACCTTACATTACCTGACTATTTTACTACGCCACGCACACTTTTTTCCTCAAGGACTCAATTTCTTATGCGTAGTAGAATGAAAGGGTTAAAGGATGGGAGCCCTCTATGATTAAGATCTTTATTTTTAGTTTTCTATTTTCTACTTTAAGTTATGCCGCTCACAATCGTGACTCAGAATGTTATGAGCTGAGAAGATCTGCAGACAATAGCTGTTTAAGTTATGACGTGGAATGTAGAAACCTTGGGGCTTGCGCTCATAAAAGGAACACATGCCAAGAGTCAGTAAAGACTCAAGCGGGCTGTGAGCGCATCAATGAATGTATGTCAGACACTGAAGCCCTTATTAAAAGTAAACCAGCAGATATCAGATCGGGAAAGTTTAAGAACCCTTGTATTTACCATTGGACCACTTATGGAAGTGGGAACTGCCGTCTTTATAATACCGCCGCAGAGTTCATCACCTTCCCTACCTGCCCAGGCAGAAGAATCTCCGGTAAGAACAATGACGATGTAAACTTTGACTGTGAAGGTCATAGAACTGAGTTAAAGAAGAATGCTGTCGCTTGTAAGGCCGCTAAGAAGAAGTATGTTGATAAATGTTCAAAAGTAGAAGGCTATAAGATCGTAAGCACAGGGAGCAAGCTCTGTAAGTATGAAGATGTTAAGATCTTCCCAGCAGACTCGGCCCATAAAGGGGCTACCGGAATAAATGACAGCGAGCGTAGTAAGTATAAGTCCATGCCTCATATAGATGGTGACAATGGTGGCGATAACGACGGTGGCGGTGGACTTGGTACTGGAAAATAAGAACCTTCTCTACTATAATCAAAAAAAATATAAGAAGGATTAAGATATGAGTGAACAATTATGGGTAGCCCTTTTGATAGCAGCTTGTTGGGCATCACTTCCCATTTCTTTAATTTATGCCAACAATGTCTTTGATAATGATGTAGTTAAAGAAGGCGAAGAAGCTGGTCACCACTAAGAAGGTTCTTCCTTTTTTAAAACGATCAAGAATAGAAGGCTGATTCCAAGTAAAACAGGTGCCATCAATAAGGCCTTCTCAACCCCAAGTTTACCTGCAAGCTCCCCAAAGAAAAAATGCATCAAAACAAGAAGAACTCCTACTTGAGTTAAAACCGAAGCGATCATCTGCTCCTTTCCTTTTTCAAACCTAGAATTTAACCAATTCATACCCATGGGAAAATAAAAAGACATACTCCCTCCAAGCAAAGCTAGCAGACGAGGATCTCCTGTATAGCCGAAATAGAAAATAATGATAGAACTTAATAAAGAGATGACCATAGCTGGATAGGTCTTATCTTTCACCGGTAAAATGGCAAAAAGAAGCCGCCCACCCATTAGGCTGAGAAAGAAAAAGCTTAAAGACTGAGCTGCTGACTCGCTACTAATCCCCTTCCCTTCTATCAAAAAATAAATCAATCGAGTTGAGATTACTATTTCACTGGCGACATAAAAACTAAAGACTCCTCCATAAATAAAACGCCGCTTAAAACTTAAGTCCGTTTTTAAAGGTTGTTCTTTGGAGACTACGACGCCTTTTCCAATCTTAAAAACCAAGAGAAACACCAAAAAAGGAATGAATGACATAACTAAGTAAAACAAGCTCCAAGACTCTTTCCATTCCATAAATTGACTAAAGACCAATGGTGCGACAAAACTTGCGACTCCATAACAAGAATGAAGTGCGCTATAGGCCCTTGATCGAGTGTCCTCTGTACAGGCTTCAGCCACTAGTAGGTTCATGCAAAAGCTAACCAGCCCTTGCCCTATTCCAAATATTATTGAAAAGAGTAAAAGAAAGAAATATTGATTCTCTAAATAAGGAATGAATCCCATAAATAAGGAGCCAAGTCCCATAATGATTAGGGATAACTTTGTTCCTCTCACTACTCCAATGACTGGTAGCCATTTAGAAGAAGTCAGTAAAACAATGAGCCCTGCCAGGGATGCAAGGGAGAAGAACCATGCTCCTAAACTAGGGGTTAAGCTTAAGTCTTTTAATATAAGGGGATAAGCTGGACCTCTTGAGTTATCTAGATAACCCATAACAAATAAAGATAAATAAGCCAGGATTAACCAAGGCCAATTCAATTGAGATTTAGTTTTTATGAGTGGCCCTTTTGGTCAATAGCTCTTTTAAGATCTTTCCGCCTTTTGAGTTATGTTTTTTAGCCCAAGCATAAACATCTAATCCGTTATCATCTTTTAACTTAGGGTTAGCCCCAAGGTTAATAAGTAATTCAATAATCTCTCTATCCCCTTCTACAACAGCTGTCATCAAGGGACGAAATCCTCCTTTACCAGGATAATTAATATCGGCGCCATTTTTAATAAGGGACTCTATCGCGTCCTTATTCTTAAGCATGATTGAAAAAGCTAAGGGCAAACCATTAGCACCATTAGGGTCGGCCCCTGCCTTAAGTAAATAATTAAACATATCCATTTTTCGAGTTGAAAGGGCTACGGTTAAAATAGAGAAGTTTTGATTATTAGGGTCCCCCCCTCTATTGAAGGTGGCTTTATGTTTTAAGAGAAGTTTAACCAGATCAAGCCGGTCTGCACTTACGGCGATGCTTAGGGGAGTCATTCCAGAGAGGTTTCTGGTATTAGGATCGGCTCCCTTATCAAGTAAGTAGGAAACCAATTTAATATTTCCAGAATGAGTGGCTCCTAACAACGGTCCCCCATGCCCTTCAATATTTAAATTAACATCGGCCCCGCCCTCTAAGGCATTCCTTACTGATTCAAGATCCCCAGTAGGAGCGCTAGTCCAGAGTAAGATATTGGCTTTGCCGTATTTTTTTACCAGCCCATCGGTCATTTCCTTCTCTTCTTTGGAAGGCTCTATCTCTTCTAATAAATCATTCGCTTTTTTATAATCATGGAGGTCTAAAGCTTTTGAAGCTTGTTTTGCTTTATTCATTACTTCTTCGGAGACTGGATTTCGCGGGGTCTTTTCTTCTTTTTTACAGGAGAAAAGAAAAATCAAGATAATTATAAAAGAGAGAGTTTTCATGAAAAGATTTTAACTAAGATTCGTCTTATAGTCACTTATTGGCTACAATTAACAAATGATCAATATTCTTGCAGTCATGTTTTATTTAGCCATAGGCTTTATTCTTTGCCGAGTAAAAGCCTTTCCTAAGAACTCATCTGAGCTCTTAAACCTCATGGTCATCTACGTGGCCCTGCCCGCTTTAATATTAGAAAAATTTCCTCTCATAACCTTTGATTCCTCAATACTAGTCCCGGCCCTCAGTCCGTGGCTTATGCTTTTAATAAGCGTGTTGGTGGTTTTATTATTTAATAAGATCTTAAAGTTTCAAAGAGAAGTTCTAGGTTGCCTGCTTTTAGTTATTCCCCTTGGAAATACGAGCTTCCTTGGCATCCCGATGATTGAGGGACTGCTTGGGGCAAAGGCGGTTTCATACGCGATTATCTATGATCAGGTGGGCTCTTTTATGGCCCTTTCCATCTACGGCTCTGCTATCGTCGCTATCTTCTCGAAAGATCAAACAAGCTTTAGTTTGTTGAAGGCAATAAAGAAGATCATAAGCTTCCCCCCCTTTATTTCTTTAATCATTGCACTGTTTTTAAAGTTTGTAGTGCCTGCTCCTAAGGAGTTAAATAGTGTCTTCGCCATCCTCGGAGGGATGCTCGTTCCTTTGGCCATGATTTCTGTTGGCTTTCAATTTAAAGGAAGCTTTGAGAAAAAAGACCTTCCTCTAATATCAGGGGCTCTTCTCTTTAAGATGATCGTCTTTCCTCTTGTTCTTTTTATAATCTTAAGAGGTATTGGGCGGATCACTTTACCAGAGGCAACTTCTATCTTAGAGGCCGGAATGCCTCCACAAATTACGGCTGGAGCAGTGGCCATGAGCATGGGCCTTGCCCCAAAATTAGCAGCGGCCCTTGTCGGATGTGGAATCCTCTTTAGCTTTATCAGTCTGCCGCTGCTTAAGTATACTTTAGGGTTTTAAGCCCCTGTTCTCATTTTTAAAATCTTTGCAAAGCTTCTAGTTCTGATCTCTTCAAGAGTAAGGCCTGTAGCTAAAACATCTTCAAGTTCAATAGCTCCACAGTTTAGCCCTCTTAAAAAATAGTTAAGGAGACCTTGCCCAGTAGCCGCATCATCAAAGATGGCCCCAGTAAGGGTGGCCTTAGCCGCTGCTTCCATGAATTGCTTTAACCTCGCTTGAGTTTCTTCAAGGCCTTCTAAAAAGAAAGAATAAAGCGCTCCATAACGAACAGGAATCTGAACCGGATGAAGATCCCAGCCTTGATAGAAACCATTTTTTAATGAGTGCCTGATATGCCCATAAGAGAGCTTCCAAGCTTCATGAACAACTTCTTCGTTCTCACGTTTTTGATCTTCAGTGAGATCTCCCTTGTGAGGACCAACGGGCATAACATTTGTGGCCCCGTCTGAGAGCCAAACTCCAGTTCCTGCGAGAGAGACCTTCATAAAGTTCTTAGCAAAATCGCAAGTTCCATGATTCATGGCCTGATACTTAGCTGTAATATTCATGCAAGCTGTAAAATCATAAGTTCCAAAGTGAGCGCCTCTAACCCGGCCTCTACCAGCTTCAACAAAAGCAAGCATTGGGCATTGGCCATCAGGACCTAAGATAGTCTCAGGTGTCTCAACCATTAACTCCATCTTTAAACTTCCCTTTTCTATGGCCGTATTCTCTTCAATGGCGTCAAAGCAATCCACCATGGCAGTGACTTGTTCAGTCGCCGTTATTTTAGGGAGGACTACGCAGAAGTTTTCAGGCAGCTTTCCATTTGTTAATTCGCTAAGAGTTGTTAAGAACAGATCCATTGTTCTAATTCCTCTATGCTTATGCTCTTCAGATAAAGTCTTAACTCTAATCCCAAGATAAGGAGGAAGCGTTCCTGCGGACATTCCCTTGGCCACTTCAGCCGCAGCTTGAATCGCCGTAGCGTCTTCTTCTTCATTTGGTCTTGAGCCAAAACCATCTTCAAAATCAATTCTAAAATCTTCTAAAGCCTCGTCTTCGAGTTTTTTCTCAACCCTATCATAGACCTTTGAAGCAATCTCACTTGAGCAAGTCATACCAAGAGCACTTCTAAAGACTTCAGAGTTAGGAGCAAATTCCTTGAATCCTTTTCTCGATAAATCTCCGATCCTTACGGCCGTGTTTGATTTAAAAAGATGGGCTCCCCCGTAAACGGTGTGTACAGGTTGGCGCTCTTCACTTTCCCCTGGGTGGGTCTTGGCATGGGCATTATTGGCCAAGCTTAATTTTTCATTAATATAATTTAACTTTGATGAATCAATTGATGTTTTCATTCTAACTACCTCTATATGTTGAATAACCAAAACCACTAAGGAGAAGTGGAATATGAAAATGCTCTATAGCTTCTACATTAAAAACGATCGAAGCCTCGGGGTAAAAGGTTTTTTGATTTAAGTCTTTATAGTATTTTGCCGTGGCAAAACTTATCTTGTAGATTCCAAGCTCTAATTTATGGTCGTCTTTTAAAAGATCCGCCACTCTCCCATCTGAATTAGTAATCCCTGATCCGATATGAACAAAATTTCCATTCTTTTCAATTTCAAGTTTTACAGGAACTCCAACAGCAGGTTTTCCAAGAGCGGTATCTAAGATATGGGTTGTAATTGCACTCATAATAATTTCTCCAATCTAATTTTTGTAATCTTTGCTTGCTCACCAGCAGCAATAACAAGTTCATCTTCTTGTGAGTTATGAATTCTTTCTTTTAAGAGGTTAAGCATCTCTAAAGCAGATTTCCCAGTAGCACAGACAATAAAGATAAAGCCAAACTTCAACTCATATTCATGATTAAGCACTGAAAGTTCCTGAATAACTTCATCACTAGCAGAGTCCACGCCACTTTGCTCGCCGCTTGCTAAGTCTTTGGTATGAGCATATTTTTTCTTAAGGCTACTCACATCTCCAATTTTTGGATGACCGTCAAAAGCCTCTAAGAAGTCCTCTTTTGTTAAAGATAACCAAGTCTTTTCTTGAGAAGAATAGAATTCCTCAAGAGTTTGATAAGGCCTAGCCTTTGCCACTTCCTTTTGCCAATTAACAGAAGTACAACAACTCTTTAGGTGTTCAAGGGCTGACTCTATTGAAAGGGCGTTAAATTCTTCAAGTGTCATTCTGATACATGTCCATAGAGGCGAAGGCGGCTGATTCCACCATCAGGAAAGATATTGAGCCTAACATGAGTGATAGGTCCTATATCGTTTAAGTCTGAAAGCATATGTTCTTCGTCTGCTTCTAAGACTTTCTTATCTCTTAAGAGTTTCCAATCAACATTTTCTAATCCATCTTTTTGCTTTAACTTAAGCTTTGCCCCCTCAAGGGTGCAGTAAGCAGGAAAGTTGCCTTTAAAATGAGCGGTATCCACCATCGCCTTTTTAAGAGTGCCTTCTCTTCCTAAAGCTATAATAATCCAGTCATTCCCAGGTTCTCTTTTTCTCTTAGTTTCCCAGCCATCTCCCATATTCACTCCTCTTCCTGGAGCATTAATATTGTCCATATGGGAGAAGTACATATCACTACAAACGACAGGGCGACCTTCATTTTCGACAGCCGCTAAATCAAGCAGCATCGACTTATCCTTTGCTTTCCAGTTGGCCTTCACATCACCATAAACACGAAAGCGGGCAACTCCACCATCAGGGTAGATATGAAGCCTTACATGGGTCCACTCGCTTTCATCTTTTATTTCAAAGAGGTGTTGAGAGCCAGGACCTAAATCAGTCTTTGAAAGAATCTCGGTCCACTTCGTTTTTTCATCAGGGTCCCCATCATCTAGGCAACAGGCTTCTACTGAAGCCATTGGAGGGTGATTCCCTGTAAAGTGATTGGTATCAATATCAAGCCCCTTAATCACACCTCTAAGACCAAGGCGAATGGTAGCAAAGTCATGACCTTCAACTCGTTTACGACGGGATTCCCACCCATCCATCCACTTACCTCGATCAGTAAACTTATCTTCAATAAAGATTCCTCTACCGGGCTTGATTAGGTTTTCTTTTTCAGCAAAGAAATCATCAGTTGCATAAAGAACCTTAGTTCCTAATCTCTCTTCAGCAAGATTAACCCACTTAGAAGAGAATCTATCATCATGCTCCTGCGTAAAAGTAAGCAGTGTCGTTTTCTTTACCATTATGTCCTCAGTATCGCTTGACCTTGAGGAGGGGTTGAAAATTGATCTTCACTAAAGATCACTTCCCCTCGGAGCCAGGTCTCATAAATAACGCCCATTAGGTTTTTTCCTTCATAGGGAGTTACTTTGTTTTTAAATTGAATATTTTCTTTTTTTAAAGTGAACTCTTCATCAGGGTCCCAGATCACAAAGTCTGCATCAGCTCCTTCAATAAGCGAGCCCTTCTTAGCGCCTAAACCAATAAACTCAGCCGTCCTTTCACTCATAAGTTGGCTTAGTTGATTTAAGCTAAATCCTCGCTTAACAGCTTCTGTCCAAACAATAGGAAGCGAGAATTGTAATGAAGCAATCCCTCCCCAAGCTTTTTCGAAATCCCCTTCGGCCATCATCTTTAAATTGGCCGTACAGGGGCTATGATCACTAACAATAAAGTCTATCAAGCCCTTTTTAATCCCATCCCAAAGCAGCTCTCTGTTTTCCCCACCTCTAATAGGTGGGCAGCATTTATAGAGGGTTTTCCCATCAGGAATTTCTTCACTTTTAAAGGTCAGGTAGTGAGGGCAAGTTTCAACAGTAAAAGGTAGCCCTTCTTTTTTAGCCTCTTCGATCATATTAAGGGCCGAGCCGGAAGCCAAATGGACTATATGAGTCTTGGTAAAATGCTTCTTACAAAGCTTTATCATTAAAGAAATGGCATTATCTTCCCAAGAGTTGGGTCTACTTTTTTCAAAGCTTTCATACTTATCGGTTATCTTTGTATTACCAAGCCCATCATCAACTTCTGCGTGAATCAGGTAAGGTACTTTATGCTTTGATAAAATAGGCATGGCCTTTTCAAGGTCAGCTTCTTTCATCTCTGGGAATTCATCAATCCCACTATGAATAAGAAAGCTCTTAACTCCAAGAACTCCAGAGTTTAAAAGCTCTTCTAATCTATCAACTGAATCAGGAACGACTCCACCCCAAAAACCGGTGTCCACATAGAGCTTACCTTTTACTTCTTTTAATTTTATCTCTAAAGCTTCTTTGGTTGTGGTGACAGGGAGGCAGTTCAAAGGCATATCAACAACAGTAGTAATCCCACCAGCTGCACATGCTTTGGTTGCCGTTTCAAAGCCTTCCCAGTCAGTTCGTCCCGGTTCATTAACATGAACATGGGTGTCTACAAGACCCGCCATAATAACAAGGTCGCCCTTATCAATAAGCTCTCCTTCAATGGGAGTAGATGAGATCTTTAAAATCTTTGAGTCTTCGATGGCGATATACTGTCTTCCGAGAGAGCCCGGAGTTATCACTCTTGAACTTGTGAGTATTTTCATAGCCCGTTATAATAAAAAGCCCCTAAAACATTGGCAACTACTTGAAAATTAATAAGTTAGTTCGTCATTAAGACTAATAAACGGCAGTAATTACAGTCAGTTATACAAATTTAGGAACTTCGTTTAATATAAACTTAATGAGTTTAAGACAAATAAAGGCAAATGAAGCGCCACGTATTCTAATTGTAGACGATGAAGAGATGATTCTAGAGGCCTATAACGATTTCTTAGATGGGCAAGATTTCCAAGTTACTCTTACTAAAAGCCCCCAAGAGGCCTGGAAGATCTTAGAAGAATCTAGGTTTGACTTGGTTATTACTGACTTAGATATGCCCTTTCTTAATGGTGAAGAGCTTATTGAAATTATTCGAAAGAATGTTTTTAACCGAGCCGTTCCTATTATTATCGCAAGTGGGAATTCAAATAAGATTCATGAAAGCCAAGCATTAAGAGACCCAAGCCTCTTTTTATTAAAGAAGCCTTTTACCAAAGAAGAGCTGCTCGAAAATATCGTAGAACTTTTTAAGTAAAAAAAAAGGCCACCCATTTGCAGAGGTGGCCTTTCTTACGTATATGCTTCGGAATGAGGATAAGGGGATTCAGTCCTGGCATACTCCACCCAAAGATTTCAGTCCTTTTAAACTGAGCCTTGGGAATTGGGGATTTTTAATGTCTTCTTCTTCGACTATGATTTCAATTTCATCACGACCAAAGTCTTTTAACTTATACTCAACTTCTAAGATGGCCTTAAATGCATCACCTTCACCATTAGGTTTATCCCCTTTGACGATTTCGATACTAACTAAGGTAATCCTCTCAGACCTTTTCACGGCCGTTGAGCAATAATGTTTAACTGATTCATTGATAAAAGATTTAACTTCATCAGTTAGTTTAATATCAGCCGGAAAATAGACGACTTGTGTTTCACCATAGCCTTTCACTATTTGTGTTAATAAAAGAATCGCTAGTAAAACTTTTTTCATATCTGTTCCGGTTGATTTGTTAAACAGTTTTTATACAGAGCTATTTACTTTGAAAACAAAAACCGACTACCTCCATCAACTTTTCCCTCACAAGTTTTGTGAACAAAGCCTTCACAAAATCTGTGATCCTCCGATAAGCCTTTGTGAACATACCAAATATCTACGATTTTCAAGACTATAGGGACTTTTTAAAGGCCTGGTTTGATTATAAAAAATCGACCAGTGACTATTGGTCTTATGGTCTTTGGGCCAGAAAACTTGGCCTAAAAACAACCTCTGCCTTAACTATGGTCATCAAAAAGGACCGTCATGCTGGTCCTAAAATGGTAGAGAAGTTCATTTCTTATTTTGAATTAGGAACAGATGCTGAAAATTACTTTAAAGAGTTAGTCAGGTTGAATAAGGTCACAAAGAACGACCCGAAACTTCTTGTTATGCTCACAGGCAATCAAGGCAGTTCCCAAAGCACCAAGGGTGATCTTGTCTTTCAGTGGTTGGCTTTTGCCATAAGAGAGATGAGTCACCTTGAAGACTTTAAGCCAGAGTGGGATTATATCTTAAGTAGGCTTAGACCTCATGTAGAAATCCCTCAAGTTCAACTTCTTTTAGAGAAGTTGGTTCAAAGGGGAATCTTAACGAGTGATTACAAAGTAACCAATAAGGTCATCGCTCCTGAAGGAGAAGTGAACCCCACAGAGGTTAAGAATTATCACGACAGCATAATGGAACTCGCCAAGGAAGCACTTCCTATCTCCCCTACTAAGAGAACTTTTACTTCTTCTACAATAAGCATTGCTTCAAAAGATATTGAGAAAGCTCAAAAGATGATCCGTGATTTTCAAGTGGAGTTTGGTAAGCAAATGGAGGCGAAGCCTGGGGATGATATTTACTTGTTTAATATGCAATTCTTTCCCTTAACTAAGTAATTATTCTTCTTCGATCTTTTTAACTTCTTTATTGAACTCCGAGGGAAGACCTTGGGCCTTAGTGCCTAGAGTGTGATCTTCAGGCATGACTTTAACAATATCTGTACCACTTCCAACTTTTGAAAAATCATTATGAAACTCATCATCATAATCATCATCTAAGATCCTGACTTCTTTGCGGCTAAAGAGTCCCGTGGTTTTTCCAAAGGCGAAACCTAAGATCATCATTCCAATCGTAAAAACAATGGTGTGGGTATTGCCCGTAAAAGCTAAAAGAGGCTTTAGGCCCTTACTAATTCCAAATACAATACAGCCAATAGCTGAAGCATAAGTTATCCAGAGCCCCGTTTTCATTTAGATAATTCAATCAGTTGACTAAGAATAGTCTTAGCAGATTCTGGATTTAGTTCTTTTTGATAATTGGTGATGATGCTTCTTGCAAGGACAGTAGTGCCTAGGTGCTCTAACTGCCCCTTAACCGCTCCAACAAGCTTTGCTCCACCACCACCAGAGTGAGTTCCCACAACAGCATATTTATAATTAAAGGCCTCTCTCCAATTCTCTCCACCAGCACGGGAAACCCATGCTACAGCATTGCAAACGACAGGAGGTAAGGAGCCATTGTACTCTGGAGCTAACCAAATACTTCCTTTTGAATCCGTAAGCTCTTTAGTTAACCAGGCTGCCTTTTCAGGCATCCCCTCTTTTTCAAGAGGTGGTGTATAAAGAGGAAGGTTGAGTTCTTCTAAATTAATGATTGAGGCTTCTCCACCTAATTCTTTAACTAAGCCCTCAAGGGTCTTTGCCAACTTTAAATTATTTCCCGATGTAGCGCTTATTATTCTAATCATCTTTTATCCTACGACTATGTTAACAATTTTCTTAGGAACGATAATCACTTTCTTGATTGTCTTACCATCTAAGTATTTCTGGCTATTCTCATGTTCAAGAATGGCCTTTTCAATCTGCTCTTTATTTAAGTTAATATCAAGATCAAGCAAGTACCTCATCTTTCCATTAAAAGAGACAGGGTATTTATAAGTACTTTCCGTTAAGAAACTTTCGTTAAACTCTGGCCAAGCCGCATGAGTAATACTTTCTTCATGACCTAAGACAGACCATAGCTCCTCTGCTTGGTGAGGAGCAAAAGGCGCTAAGAGAATCGTCAAAGGTTCTAAGATAGCGCGTTTATGACAGCCTTTAGGAAGTTCATTGAGGGCAATCATAAAAGCTGAGATAGAAGTATTAAATGAGAAGTTCTCCATATCTTCAGAAGCTTTCTTAATCGTCTTATGAAGAATCTTTAACTCTTGATCAGTTGGTTCTTCTTCATTTAGAAGAAGTTTTTCCTCTTGATCATAAAAAAGACCCCAAAATTTCTTTAAGAACCTATGAACACCTTCAATGCCATTAGTATTCCATGGTTTTGCTTGTTCAATCGGACCTAGGAACATTTCATAAAGTCTTAGGGTATCAGCTCCGTAGCGTTCACAGATAATATCGGGATTCACGACATTCCACTTAGACTTACTCATCTTTTCAGTAGCAAACCCACACTTATACTTTTGAGTTCCATCAATTTCTTCGGTTATAAACTCAGCGTCTTTATAATCAGGAAGCCAAGTCTTAAAGGCCTCCATATCAAGATAATCATTGTCGACGATATTTACATCCACATGAAGTTCAGTCGTATCATACTTATCTTTAAGCCCGTGAGAGACAAACTGATTACTCCCCTTAACTCTATAGACAAAGTTAGAACGACCTTGAATCATTCCTTGGTTAACTAATTTTTTAAAGGGTTCTTTAACCACGGAATAGCCTAGATCAAAAAGGAACTTATTCCAAAAACGAGAATAGATGAGATGTCCCGTGGCATGCTCTGAGCCACCAACATAAAGGTCAACACTCTTCCAATAGTCCATGCTCTCTCTTGAAGCGAGCTCTTTTTTATTATGAGGATCCATATAACGTAAGTAATAGGCAGATGATCCAGCAAAGCCAGGCATAGTAGAGAGTTCAAACTCCCAGCCTTCAGCACGAGCCAGAGGTGGGTCCCCTTCTTTAGTAGGAAGATAGGCATCTACTTCAGGCAGTTCTAAAGGGAGCTCACTTTCTTTTAAGGTATAAGGAAGCCCATCTTTAAAATAAACAGGAAGCGGCTCTCCCCAATATCTTTGCCTTGCAAAGATGGCGTCTCTTAGGCGGTAGTTGATCTTCTTTTTACCAAGCCCTCTAGCTTCAACTTCATGATTCATTTTTTTGATGGCCTCTTTTACTTCAAGTCCATTTAAGAAATCTGAATTAACAAGCTTTCCCTCTTTTGCATCGTAAGATTCTTTAGAGATATCTCCACCACTAACGACTTCTGTAATAGGAATATTAAATTCTTTTGCAAAGGCATAGTCTCTTGAATCATGAGCAGGAACGGCCATAATAGCCCCTGTACCATAACCACCTAAAACATAATCCCCAATCCAAATAGGTATCTCATCTCCAGAAAAGGGATGGACACAATAAGCGCCAGAGAAAACACCTGTTACATTTTTAACGTCAGCGAGCCTATCTCTATCAGTCTTCTTTTTTACAACTTCAAGGTAGGCTTCAACTTCAGATTTTTGCTTTTCAGTAGTAACCTGTTGAACAAGTTCACTCTCAGGTGCTAACACCATAAAAGTCACACCAAACATAGTGTCTGGTCTCGTCGTAAAGATCTCAAAGTTAACCTTTGAGTCCTTAACTTTAAAGAGCACTTCTGCCCCTTCAGAGCGACCAATCCAATTTCTTTGCTGCTCTTTTATAGATTCAGACCATTCCACATGATCAAGGCCTTCTAAAAGCCTTTGTGCGTAGGCGCTAATTCTCAAAGACCACTGCTTCATTACTTTTTGTTCAACCGGGTGATCACCCCTCTCACTAAGACCATCTTTAACTTCATCATTGGCCAATACTGTCCCTAGTGCCGGGCACCAGTTCACCGTTGTGTCTGCTAAGAAAGCGATCCTATAATTTAAAAGAATCTTTTGTTGTTCACTTTCTGAGAATCGTTTCCATTCAGATCCAGAAAAAGTGGGAGTCTCAGCACATGAGGCATTGATTGATTTATTACCATGAGACTCAAAGGCCGCAATAAGGTCGCTTATGGGGCGGGCTTTATTATGTTCTTTATCATACCAAGAATCGAACATCTTGATAAAAGCCCATTGAGTATGTTTATAGTAGGAAGGATCACAAGTCCTTACTTCACGAGACCAATCAAATGAAAAACCTATACGGTCAAATTGCTCCCTATAACGTTTAATATTGTTTTCCGTAGTAACCGCAGGATGCTGCCCAGTTTGTATGGCGTATTGCTCAGCAGGAAGCCCAAAAGCATCAAAGCCCATCGGGTGAAGTACATTAAAACCCTTAGCTCTTTTATAACGAGTATAAATATCTGAAGCGATATATCCTAAAGGATGCCCAACATGAAGCCCTGCCCCTGAAGGATAAGGAAACATATCGAGAACATAGTATTTTGGTTTTGTTTTATCTTCTGTAACTTTAAAAGTTTGGTTTTCTTCCCAATACTTTTGCCATTTTGGTTCAATCTTATTGTAATCGTATTTCACGACGCTCCTCCCCATTGGAGATAAGATTATATATGAATTTTTGTGAGATGTGTTTCTAAAAAGCCGCCACAGGGGCCTAATTCAAAGAATGGATTAGTTTTTTCTGACCATAGCCACAAGAGTTGCAGCGGGCCGTCTCTCTTGTATAAAGTTCCTTAAGATTCACTTGATGTGACTTTGCTAGTTTCTCATTGCATACAGGACAATTTTCGATTTTTTTTTGCACCTCGGAAGCATCACCAAAGTACTTTTCTAAATATTCAAATTCGTAGTCTCTTAAAGAATCCATGGATATTTTTCGGACTCTTTTTAAAAAAACTTAGAAAGCCTTTAACTTAAAAATAATTTTATTTAGAACTATAGAAAACAACTATGACACCAGAGTGCTCGGAAATTTGGCCCCATATACTAATTACAATCAATAATATTAAACACTTAGGTTACTTTAAATTGGCATAATTGTCGCAACGTATTATACCAGTGAGAACAAATGGAGGTTCTAATGCTTAAGACAATTACTCTTTTACTAATCAGCTTAACAACACTTTTATTAATGAATACGGCCCATACAAAAGAAGATGCAGCAAACTTTAGATCCCCTGCAGTAAGCAAGACACAGCTCTATAGAGGCCCCGCCATAACTGGATCAATTGAACTAATATAATCATTGAAATATGATGACCGGGCAAAGGAATGGCCGTGTCTCAAAAAGTCATCGAGGTAACTAACCTCACAAAACAATTTAAAAGTTATAAAAAAAAGCCGGGCCTCAAAGGTTCGCTTCAATCTTTCTTTAATCGAAAGTACACAGTAAAAAAAGCTGTTCATGGTTTTAACCTTGAAATTAATAAAGGCGAAATCATAGGTCTGCTTGGACCTAATGGTGCTGGTAAGACCACTCTTATGAAGATGTTCACAGGAATTATTGTTCCTACTAGTGGTGAACTATTGATCAATGGTTATAGCCCTTGGGAGCGAAAGAAAGAGTTCAAAAAGAAAATCGCCCTAGTCATGGGACAAAAGTCTCAGCTTTGGTGGGATATTCCGGCCATGGATTCATTCCTCCTGCTACAAAAGTTCTATGAACTTTCAAATGAAGAATTCAAACAACGCTTAGATTATATGAGTGAACTTTTAGGTGTGGTTGATCTACTCCATGTTCATGTAAGAAAACTCTCTCTCGGTGAAAGGATGAAGATGGAGCTTATGGCCTCTCTCCTTCATAATCCGGATGTTATCTTTTTAGACGAGCCAACCATTGGTCTTGACCTCGTCGCCCAAGAAAATATCAGGGCCTTTATCTTAGATTTTCATAAGAAAAATGGAACCACTATTATTATCACAAGTCATTATATGGCCGATGTTCAGGCCCTTTGTAAGCGTCTTGTCCTCATCTTTGATGGAACTAAAGCCTATGATGGGCCACTTGAAAAATTTGAAAATATCTTAGGCAATGAGAAGACTGTCAGCTTTACTTTCTCAGAAGAGATCCCTTGCTGCACTTATATTGACGAATTTCATGGGGAATGGAACCAAGGTCGCACCAGCGTCGACATTAGGGTTCCAGAAGAGAATCTTCGCGAAGTAGGAAAGAAGATCTTAGACCTACATCCAGTTATTGAATTCAATACAGAAAAGATGCCAATAGAAAGAGTGATGAAAACTCTAATGACTAACCCAGAAGTACTAAGGGCCCAGAGGGATCATGCAAACTTACCTTCTTAAATGGTGGCAAACCATTCGCATTTCCTGGTCAAAGTATACCGCCTATCGGCTTAACTTCTTTTTACAAGTCGTTGGACCTTTTCTTGTTTTCTTTTTTATCAAGTACAACCTCTGGTCATCTATCTACGAAGGAAGCAGCACTCCTATAATCAAGGGTTATAATTTTAGCGATATGATGCACTATCATATCTGGACCCTTATCATAAGCCTTCTTGGTCAAGGCTATGCCGCCATGAACTTAAGTGAAGACATAAGACTTGGACGAATCTCATCTTATCTAATTTATCCCTTCGAGTTTTGGGAGTTTCATACGGCGGGCTTTGTTAGCTTTCAGATCCTTCAAGTCTTCGTAAGCTCAATCACCCTTTGCTTAGCCGTCTTTTTTGGCTTTATCGATTTTCCTTCCTTGTCAGTATTATTAACAGGCTTCTCCTTTACTCTTTTCATGGGGATGTTTTGGTTTACGATGCAATACTTCACAGGACTTCTTGCCTTTTGGTTAGAAGAGACTTGGATCATGAGAGTGCTTCTTTCCATTATAGTTAGTTTCTTATCTGGCTACATCTTTCCCTTAGAGCTCTATCCTGAATGGCTAGTGAGTGGCCTAAAATTTACTCCTTTTCCTTATATGAGTTACTTCCCTGCTAAGATCTTTATGGGTCAAGAAGTTAACCTCACTCTTGGTTATTCAGTCTTAGCTTTTTGGATAGCAGTCTTTGCTTATATTAATCATTTGATTTGGAAAAAAGGCATGCGCCTCTACACAGCGGCGGGGATGTAATGATAAATTCAATAAAACATTACCTAGGCGTCTACCGCTACTTTGTTACGACAAGCGTAAGTGAAGCTTTGAGTTTTAGAACAAGCTTTGTCCTTCTTGTTCTCATGGATATTTTCTTTTATTTCTCAGTCCTCTTCTCTGTAGATTTTCTTTTTGATCACATGCAGAGCATTGGTCCTTGGAATAAATTTCAGCTCTTATTCTTTATCTGCTTTATGCTGAATATTGACACCATCCATATGGGAGTCTTCTCCTCTAATTTTTGGATGCTAGGTTTTAAGATTAGAACCGGTGAATTAGATTTTGATTTATTAAAGCCAACTCATTCAATCTTTATTTGTTTCTTTCGCTATCTAAAACCAAGTTCCTTAGTGACAGCTCCTGTTGCCTGGGGACTTCTTATTTATTATGGATCGAAGGTTGGTCTACTTTGGTATGACTGGCTCTTAATCCCGCCCCTTCTCCTCTTAGGACTCTCACTTCTTTGTGTCTTAGAGTTCATCTTATCAACTTCGATGTTTTGGTTAGTGGAGGGAATGGGTGTTAATTTCCTTAGAATGCAGATGCAGCAAATGGCGCGCTGGCCTGATTTTATCTATAAGTACACTTATCAAAAGATCTTCACTATAGGAGTTCCTCTTTTACTGATTGGCTCTGGACCCGTTCATTTCCTCTTGGATAAGTCTAATTGGCATTACTTAGCTGGGATGTTCGTCGCCCTTATCATTTGTTCTTTAATCCTTATTAAGCTCTGGGATAAGGCCCTTAGGCAGTACGATTCCGCTTCATCTTAGGACCCTGCACAAATTTACTATTGAAGGCTTTTAGGATACTAAGAGCTTTCAATCAAGAGGAGTAATCAATGGTATCTGAAATCTTTAACAGTGATCTATGGGACGAAGTTCAAGGCTTTGATTTTACGGACATAACTTACCACCGGGCCAAAAACCAAGGAACCGTAAGGATCGCTTTTAATAGGCCTGATTGCAGGAATGCTTTTCGCCCTAAGACTGTTGATGAACTCTACCGCGCCCTTGATCACGCTCGCTGCTCTAGTGATGTAGGATCGGTTCTTTTAACTGGAAATGGACCTTCACCAAAAGATGGTGGCTGGGCCTTTTGTTCTGGAGGGGATCAAAGAATCCGCGGAAGAGATGGTTATAAGTACGAAGGTGATGATCAAGAAAAAGCTAATGACCCCGCTGCTATGGGTAGGCTTCATATTTTAGAATGCCAAAGACTAATTCGCTTTATGCCTAAAGTTGTTATCGCCGTGGTTCCGGGTTGGGCCGTTGGTGGTGGGCATTCTCTACACGTGGTTTGCGATCTAACACTGGCCTCTAAAGAGCATGCCATCTTTAAACAAACTGATGCTGATGTGGCCTCATTTGATTCAGGCTATGGTAGCGCTTATCTTGCTAAGATGGTTGGGCAAAAAAGAGCGAGAGAGATCTTCTTTCTAGGATTAGATTATTCTGCTGACGAAGCCTTTCAAATGGGAATGGTAAATAAATCAGTTCCTCATAAAGACCTAGAAGACGTGGCCCTTGAATGGGGTGCCTTGATCAATGGAAAATCCCCTACTGCCCAAAGAATGCTTAAGTATGGGTTTAATTTAACAGATGACGGAATGGTAGGTCAGCAGCTCTTCGCAGGTGAGGCCACTAGGCTAGCTTACGGAAGCGACGAAGCGAGAGAAGGACGAGACGCCTTTTTAGAAAAAAGAAAACAAGATTATTCGGATTTTCCCTACCACTACTAAAGGGAACTAAAGTAGAATATTGATCATGAGCGATAAAGACTTAACAGAACTTCAAGAACAAATATCTCAAGTGCTAGGTAGGATCAACAGACCTTCAAAGTCCGTTGTTACTTCAGGAATGCCTTATGCTAATGGCCCTATTCATATGGGTCATCTCGCTGGATGCATTGTACCAGCAGATATCTATGCCCGTTGGCAACGCCTTTTAATCGGCAAAGATAATGTTCTCTTTGTTTTTGGAACTGATGATCATGGATCAAACTCTGAAGTCGTGGCCAAGCAGCAAGGGCTTTCCACAAAGGAATTTGTTGATGGCATTCATGCTAGACAAACTCAAACCTTAAATGATTATCATATCTCCATGGATACCTATACGGGGACTTCTAGAGAAGAGAGTTACTCTCATCATGTCGATCTTTGCCAAGATTTTATGAGAAAGCTCTTTAAGAATGATATGCTCACTAAAAAAACCACCGAACAGTGGTTTGATACAGAACTTGAAATGTTCCTTCCAGACCGGTTTGTCTATGGAACATGTCCAAACTCAGATTGTCCCAATGAAAAAGCCTATAGTGACGAATGCGATGATTGCGGATCAGTCTATGAACCTAAGCAATTACAAAACCCAAGATCAACAGTTAGCGATTCAACCCCGGTTCTAAAACCTACGGCCCACTGGTGGCTAGATATGTGGAAGGTTTCTGATCAATTAAAAGATTGGATAGCAACTAAGGCCAAAGTATGGAGAAAGGTTGTCTATCTTGAAACCTTTAGCACCGTCCTTCCCTCGTTAAGCTTTTCTAAAGTTCACGAAGAGAAATTTAAAGAATTAAAAGAATCCCTACCAAAGTTAAAAAGTAGATACGCTCCTGGAAAAACGATTGTGGCCCAGTTTGAAAGCCTCGCTGAGTTAGAACTTGGAAATAAATTACTTATGGATGCAGGCTTTGAAACAGCATACGTCGATGGCTGGGCCCACCGTTCAATCACAAGAGATGTCTCAAATGGAATTCCAGTACCTGAAGAGCTAGACCCAGAGATGAAGGGAAAGACCCTCTATGTTTGGCCAGACTCATTAATTGCTCCTATTTCTTTTACAAAGACGGCCCTCATCAAAAAAGGCCTTGATCCAGAAACTTATGTTGATTATTGGAAAGACCCAAAAGCTAAGATCTATCAATTCCTAGGACAAGATAATATTTATTTTTATGTCCTTATGCAGGGAGCAATGTGGCTTGGGACTCAAGAAGATCCTATGCGCCAACCAATCAAGGGTGAATTTCAAATGACTGATGTCTTTGGAAATTATCATCTTCATATGGATGGTGAAAAAATGAGTAAATCAAAAGGAAATTTCTATATGGGCGATCAGCTCACTAAAGAAATGGGCTATAGCTCTGATCAAATTAGATACTTCCTAGCGATCCTCTCTCTTGGAGAGAAGAACTCTAACTTTGACTTTGAAGTCTTCAAAGAAAGAAACAAGTTCTTAGCCGGCCCCTTAAATGCCGCTATAGAGAAGCCCATCTCAGCTTGCCATAATAAATTTGGCGGAGTTATCCCTGAAGGTAAGTTGATTGGAAAAACAAAGAAAGAAACATACAAGGTTGTGCAGAATTATGTGCGCATGATGGAGCGTGGTGAGTATGCCAAGCTACTTTTTATGGTCGAAAATTATGCCAGGATTATCAATGGCCTTTTCACTCAATTTAAGCCCCATGATGATAGGGCTGATGAAACACAGAGAAAAGATGCTCTTTATTCAAGTTTCTTTATCCTAAAGAACTTGATGATTATGCTCTCTCCCTTTGCTCCTGAAACAATGGAAAAGCTCAGGATAACCTTGAATCTTCCTGAATCCACTTTATCCATTGATCAATTAGGAATCCCTATGGAAGCGGGACAAACGATCTCTGATCAAGTTGAGTATTTTCCTCCTGTAGAGGAATAAGATTCTCTAAAGAATTTCAAAGCTTTAGCCATGCTATAATTTCTAGCATGCGCTTGCTATCTATCCTTCTTTTTTTCTTGGCCTTAGACGCCTTTGCCAATCTTGATTTAAAATCTAAAGCTCTAAAGCTTAGTAATGAAGAGGAAAGCTATCTTTCAAAAAAGAAAGTTATCAAGATGTGTATCGACCCTAATTGGGAACCCTTAGAGTTTTTAAATTCAAAGGGAGAGCATATGGGCTTCTCCGCCGATTATATGAAGCTCTTAAGAGAGAAGTTAAATGTAAAGATAGAAGTTTATAAGACTAAGAACTGGAATGAATCTCTCAAAGCCTTCGCAGATAAAAAATGTGATATCTTTTCACAAATTGCAAAGACTCCTAGCCGCTTAAAAACAATGCTCTTCACCCCTCCCTACATAACTATACCCAATGTTATCATTGGTAGAAAAAGTGAAGATTTTGTCAGTAGGATAGAGGAAATAAAAGGGAGAAGGATTGGCGTTATCGAAGGATATGCCTATGTCGAGATTCTAAAGAGAAACCACCCTGAGCTTCAACTTACTTTAGTTAAAGATACTCAAGAAGGACTAACAAAGGTTTCTGGTAATCAACTCGATGTTATGATTGATTTTGTTTCTTCTGCTAGCTTTCATATTGAGAAGCTCTCTCTTAGTAATTTAAAGTTTGTAGGAAAAACTAAAGGGATGGACCTCTCCCTTGGGATCAGTGGCCATATTGATCAAAAACTTTTGATTCAGGTTCTTACAAAGGCAGTGAATTCTATTCCTAAAGATAAAGTCCAAGCGATAAAAAAGAAATGGATCAATATTGAATCTAAACAAGATAATTCATTAATCCTAAAAGTCGTAGGCTTCTTTTTACTTACTCTTCTCCTCTTGCTTATTTGGACCCTAACTTTAAAAAAAGCTATTCAGACAAAAACTAAGATATTAAATGATCGAGAGAGATACGCCCGAACTCTATTTGAAACTTCTCCTGTCGGCCTTGCCCTATGTGATATGGAGGGATCTTTAGTTGATGTGAATCCAGCCTATTGCAAGATTATAGGGTACACAAAAGAAGAAAGTTTAAAGCTTTCCTATTGGGATATAACACCTAAGACTTACGAAGCTCAGGAAGGAGTTCAATTAGAAAGCTTAATAAAGACTGGTAAGTACGGTCCCTATGAAAAACACTATAGGCATAAAGATGGAAGGTTGATTCCAGTACGGCTAAATGGTCAGATTATCTTTCAAAATGGTATTCAATATATATGGTCTAGTGTTGAAGATATTACAGAGGCAAAGGAAAATGAGAGGAAGTTAAAAGATACCAACATCTATCTAGAAGAGAAAATCCTAGAAAGAACTAAAGAATTAGAGAAAGCCAGTCAGGCAAAGACTAACTTTCTTGCCACTATGTCTCACGAATTAAGAACGCCTTTAAATGGAATTATAAGTCCTGTTGGCCTACTTAAAGAGTTTGAAAATAATACTAGTGAGCAGATTCAATTGCTCGAGATTGCCGAGACTTCTGGTCAACAGATGTTTCATATAATCAATGATATCTTAGATTTTTCAAAGATTGAATCAGGTCACCTTATCTTTGAAAAGATTGACTTTGAGTTAGAAGAACAAATTCTTAAGATTGAAAAGATCCTTAAAAGTTCTATTGATGATAAGGAAATTTCTTTTGTACATAATATAGAGCCTAATACACCCACATCTCTCTCAGGCGATCCTACTCGCCTAACACAGGTACTTTTAAACTTAATAAACAATGCTATTAAATTTACAAAAGAAGGATCTGTTATCCTCAATGTTTCAAAGGAAACAAATGAGGGGATTGATTTTTTAAATTTTTCTGTCAAAGATACAGGCATTGGAATACCAAAAGATCAGATTCAAAAATTATTTAGCCCTTTCATACAAGCTGATTCTTCGACGACTCGCTTTTTTGGTGGAACTGGTCTAGGGCTTTCTATCGTCAAGAAACTTGTGGAATTGCAAGGAGGAGAAGTCAAAGTAGAGAGTGAGATTCATGTAGGATCTACTTTTTCTTTCTCATTACCACTTGTAAAGGCAGTAAATGAACAAAAAGATAAAACAAAGACGATAGAGATCTCTCCAATATTTAAGAAGATGAGGATACTTGTTGCTGAAGATAACTCGATCAATCAAGTTGTCGTTGAAAAAATGCTTAAAAAGATTGGTCATGAAGTAACAATCGTTGAAAATGGGCAGATCGCCATAGAGGAAGTTCAAAAGAGCCAATATGATATGATCTTCATGGATTGGCAGATGCCCGTCCTTGACGGAGTTGAAGCAACTAAGAAGATTCGTGCTCTTGGGGGCAAGTTTGAACAGCTTCCCATTGTCGCTCTGACAGCCAACGTCTTTGATGAAGATATAAAGACCTGTCTTGATAGTGGAATGAATGATGTTTTAAAAAAGCCTCTTCTCTTCGAGGATTTAAAAGAAATGCTTGTTCGAGATTTTGATTGAATTCAGTTTTTCCTCACGGAGGTTACTCGAAATACCTCTGCTCCATTTTTAAATTTAACTTCATAGTCAAAGATTTTAAAAACATAAGATTCTTTATCTAACTTTTGAGCCGAAGGTCTTGGGTCTTGTTCTAAAACTTTTTCAATCAAAAGGGCTTCATGCTCCAATACTTTTTCTTTGACTCCTTCATCCCAATGAACTTTTGGTTTAAAGACTTCACAAGGTTCTGGAACCCAGGCAGAACTAGCCTCAACAGAGTCGCAGTAAGGAACATAAGGCTTTATATCGACAATAGGAGTTTCATCAAGAAGATCAACACCTCCCACTTGAACTTCAATTTGTCCGTCCTTCTCTTTGATCTCTAGCAATTTAACCACAGTAAGACCTAAGTGATTTGGCCTATGAGGACTCCTCGTGGCCCAGACCCCCATCTTTTCTTTCCCACCGAGGCGAGGAGGCCTAACTAAACTCCTCTGTCCATCCTTGATGGCCTTATCAAAGATAAAGCTTAACCATAAATGAGAAAAACCTTCGAGACCTCGAAGGCATTCTTTATGAAAGTTATCATTTGGAAAACTTAAGATACCAACAGCTTCAGGTATAAGACCACTTTGCCTTGGGATCCCAAACTTATCTTTAAAAGGAGTCTTGATATGACAGAGGGTTTTTAACTCCACTACTTATTCTCTTTCGGAAAGATAAGTTGAACCTTATTCTCTCCTACGCTTTCAATCCTTAAGGCCGATGCCTTAGTCCCTTCGGGAACCGGGTAGCTTCGGTTAAAAGAGCTCACCATAACGCGAGAACCTGAGTTAGAGCGCTCCTCTACCCTGGCCTCACCTGATATTGAAACCATATCGTTAACAACTTCAATATTTAAACTAGAGTTATCAATATTAGTCACATCAAGTTCTAAGATAACCGCTTCACTTGTTATCTTTTCAACGATTTCACCAACGGGAGCTCCCATTAGATCCTTAGTAGCGTCTTCAATTGAATCTTCCATCAATTTAAAGAAGTTTCCAGAACCTTTGAAAGCATTTTGCATTTGTTTTTGAAGGTCATCGATATCTTTTTCCATGTCCAGAGAGAGAGAATCAGATTTAGACCTAGCTCTTCGCCGACCTGGTTTAATATCAAAGTTTTTCTCAAACCTTTTGATTTGAATATCGTCTTTGTCTTGAGAGTTGCTTAAGGGTTTTTTAAGATTTGGTTCCCAGAAATTAATAATGACAAAGGCACCAAAGATCGCACCCATAAAGAAAGTTAGAAAGTAAGATGAATTCTTTTTCATAAGGCCTCCTAAAACGACAAAGGGAGCATAAGCTCCCTTCAATCTTTAAAGATGAGTTTTGAAATTATTCAGCTGCTGGTTGCTCCGCCGCTTCCTCAACAACTGGGGCTTCTTCAGAAGCAGCTTCTTCTTCAACTGGCTTTTCGGCCGGCATAGCTGCTTTGATTAAACCTTCAGCAATGAGGATTTTCACTTTGTCTTCACCATTGATCCATTTGCCTGCAGAGTTCTTAACTCCAAAGCGTCCTGATCTCTTCTTAATTACAGTGTACTCATCCGTTTGCTTAACGACTTCCATAGTTTTCTCCGATAGAATTGAAAGTGCGGATAAGATATGAAATTACGGTGACTTTGACAAGCGTTGCGCGCAGTGCAAAACACCCCTTAAGTACCTAATTCTGTTAAAACTACGAATTCAAAGGTAAAAAGAAAGGATGCAACTTAGTAAAATAGAAAAATCCTGGATGAAAGCACTTGGACCTGAACTTGAGTCCAAGCATATAAAAGATCTCGAGAAATTTCTAACTTCTGAGAAAAAGAAAAAAAAGGTCATCTACCCAAAAGCAAGCGAAGTCTTTTCCGCTTTTGATAAGACTCCTTTTGATAAGGTTAGAGTAGTCATCATTGGACAAGATCCTTACCACGGGCCTGATCAGGCCCATGGCATGTGCTTTTCTGTTAAAAAAGGAATCAAACCTCCCCCGAGTCTTAAGAATATTTATAAAGAATTAGAATCTGATATAGGCTTTAGTATTCCTGATCACGGTTTTTTAGAACCATGGGCAAAGCAAGGAGTGCTTCTTATCAATTCGGTTCTTACAGTTGAAGAAGCGAGGGCCGGGTCTCATCAAAAAAAGGGCTGGGAAGAATTTACTGACTCAGTCATAAAGGTACTTAACGAGAAAAAAGAGAACCTTGTATTTATATTATGGGGCGCCCCTGCTCAAAAGAAAGCCAAAGTCGTGGATGAAGCCAAACACTTTATCTTAAAGTCTCCTCATCCCTCACCCCTCGCCGCTTACAGAGGCTTTTTTGGAAGTAAGCCTTTTTCTCAAACAAACAAGCTCCTCAAGTCTATCGGGTCTCCGCCAATAGACTGGAGCTTATGATTATCTTACGACGTCTAGGTACTGTTCAAAGCCATAGATGAAGTCTGACTTTAAGAAGTTCTTTAAGTGATCATGATAAAGAAAATACTCTTGAAGATGGATTAAATAAACCCATGGAAGATCATCTGCTGCCATAAGATTCATCTTCTCATAGATCAAGGCCCTTTCCTTCGATGGCATCATGACAGTGCTTTTCTCATAGAGCTTATTAAACTCTGAATCATTATAGCCAGCGTAGTTTGTTCCAGGTGGCTTATTCGGCCCGTAAAGAAGTTGAAAGAAGTTCTCCGCATCAGGATAGTCTCCAATCCAACCATAAGAGAGAAGCATCACTTCCCTATTTTGAATCCTTCTTTTATATTCCGGAAAAGGACTATTGATCACTTCAACAATGATTCCTGCTTCTTCAAGTTCTTTTCTAATATACTCAGACTGCTGACGATGATGAGTCTTATTAAGAGCGTCTAGAGTTAGTTTAGGAAGACCCTTTCCTCCAGGGTAGCCGGCCTTGATTAATTCCTCTTTTGCTTTAGCTAGGTTCTTTCCTTTCCAAGGATTCTTATAATCTTCTTTATAACCAGTAAGACCGGGTGGAATGATAGACTGAGCCGTCAATCCAGTTCCGTTATAAAAAAGCTTATTGAACTTATCAATATCAATAGAAAGACTAATGGCCCTTCTCAAGTGAACATTGTTAAGAACTTTATGAGATTGATTAAAGGCAACATAATAAGTTGAAAGACTTGGGGCCACTTCTAAGTGAACTCCTTTGGCTTTTAAATCATCAGAGAGCTTATTACCAATGATTGAAGAGTCAAAATTATCTTTAGGGATATCAAGGTAATCAATCTTACCGGCTGAGAAATTAAGCCACTGGGTTTGATTTTCAAGAATGACTTGAACGTCAATCTCATCGACTAAAGGTAGCTTCTTCCCTCCATAGTTCTTAACAAACTCAGCGTAATGGGGAGCAGCTTCAGTTGGGAAGAACTTATCTCTATAGGCTGGATTCTTTTCATATCTAAACTTAGACTTAACAACATATTCTTTTAAGATAAAAGGTCCCGTTCCAATGGCCTTCATTGGAAAATCTTTTCCATACTTCTCTACGGCCTCTCTTGGTATGGCGTAGCTATAGCACATGGCCAGTGCATACATAAACTGAGGATAAACCTTAGTTAATTTAAACTGAAGAGTATGGGAATCAAGGGCCTTTAAACCAGAGACGGGAAGGTCGTAATTAGACTCTCCCTTTTCTCTCCACTCATTAAGTCCTTCGATTCTATTGTCAAAGAGCCACCAGCCTGAAGAGCCAAGCTTCTTATCAGCAATCCTCATAAGAGAATAGACAAAGTCTTTTGCTACTAATTCCCTTCCCTTTCCCTCTTTAAATGCTGGGTCATCGTGAAACATGACTCCCTTTTTAATCTTAAAAGTAAAAGTCAGTCCGTCTTTAGAAACTTCAGGCATGCCTTCAGCGAGATTGGCCTGTAGTTCATAGGGTCTCTTTAAGTAATGATATTCAAGTAGGCCTTCGTAGACCTTTGCCACTTCTTTGGCGGTTGAAACATTCGCTGCGTAGACCGGATCAAAGCCCTGAACATCTTGAGTATAGACACGGAGGACCTTTTTACCTGAGTTATTAACTCTCTTTTTGGTGCAAGAAAAGGCTAGTAAGAGGCTGAAAATTATAAGGATGAACTTCATAAAACTTCCTGGTTTTACTGGTTTTAGTGAATGGATAATTATGACGATAAAGGTAGCATGAAAAAGGTACTGTTTTTACTATTTTTCTTGGCCTCACCTCTTATCGCTTGCGATGATCACCCTACAGCGGATTCAAAATCTCCCCTATGGGTTAAGTATCTAGTTAAGGCCGCCTCTAAAAAAGATCATGACCATTCACACAAAGATCATAAGCACGAAGTGAGTGCCAAAGATAAAAAAGACATACCTAAAAAAGCTAAATAGCTCTTACCCTTAATCGAAAATTTCATAGGATAGTTAAGCCTCTCGGCCCATAGTTAAATCGGATATACCGTCCTAGGTTCAAATCCTGGTGGGCCGGCCATCTTTATGAGATGCCTTCTTTGTACATCTTCATGGCCTCTTCCCTTTTTCTTCTATAATCAACCACCGGATAAGGATAATCCACGCCTATGCGGCAGGCAGCTTCAGTCTGTTCGATCATATCAGAATCTGATGGGCAGTGAATCTTCTTTGAAGAGAAGCCTTTTAGCTCTGGGCACCAGTTTCTTATAAAGATTCCCTCTCCATCAAACTTCTCTGATTGAGAATAGGGATTGAAGATTCTAAAGTATGGCTGAGCATCACAGCCAGTACTAGAGGACCATTGCCATCCCCCATTATTAGAAGCTAAGTCAAAATCAAGAAGCTTTTCAGCAAAGTACTTCTCACCTTTTTTATAATCCACAAGAAGGGTCTTACATAAGAAAGAAGCCGTTACCATGCGAAGGCGGTTGGGCATGGTTCCTGTTTCATTCAAACACCTCATGGCCGCGTCTACAATAGGAAAACCAGTTTGTCCTTCCTTCCAGGCCTTGAGTTCTTTTGCGCCACCTCGCCAATCAATTCCTTCATACTTTTCTTTAAAGCATTTCTTAATGACTTTTGGGAACTGAGCTAAGATCATCTGATAGAACTCTCTCCAGATCAATTCACTAAGCCAAATATCTCTTCCTTTACTAGAGCCCTTTATAGAAAAGTTAATCAGTTCTCTAATAGAGAGGCAACCGTGCCTGATATATACAGAGAGGTTGCTCGTACCATCGGCGGCTGGAAAATCCCTTAGTTCATCATACCTATCTATCTTTTTTTCAAATCTTTTTAACTCTTTTTTTGCAGAGGACTCCCCCCCTTTAAATAATGAGGGACTGTATTGAAAGCCTATCTTTTTAAAGATCTTTTCATCGAGGCTTTTGGTGGGCCTTTTAATCAGAGACTTCTTCACTTTAAAGTCTGATACATTCTTACCAAAGTTACTAAAGCGCTCTAACCACTTTCTCTTATAAGGAGTAAAGACAGTATAGGGCTTTCCATCATTCTTTAAGACTTCATGGGGCTCAAAGAAAACAGAGTCCTTATATGAGACCGTGTTAGGAATGAGCTTCATCACTTCAGAATCTCTTTTTAAAGCCGTTGGTTCGTAGTCCCTATTAAAGAAGAGCTTATCAAAGCTTAATTTTTTAAAGAGCTTAGGTATCTCTACAGTTGGGTCTCCATAAAGAATATGAATCCCTACCTTCTTATCAATCTCACTTAAACATTCATAAATAAAGCTAACTCTTTTATCAGTCTTGTCTTTTAGTTTATCTAAGATAACTTTATCAAAGACAAAGACAAGCTCTACTTCATGGCACTCTTTTGTGGCCATGGAGAGCGCTGTTTGATCATGAAGCCTAAGATCCCGTCTAAGCCAGACTAGCCCCTTCATTTCGATGAGCTCATCTTGCTAAGTTCCATATCTAAGTTTTGAAGTGAAGGAATGATCTTAATCAATGGCTCAGGATAGATACTTGAATCTAAGTTCCCGCCACCAACCCATAGCTTGGCTCCTTCAGGGAGTCTCGAAGAGAGGTTCATGATAAACTTCTTGGTAAATTCAGGTTTTTCATGATTCATAAAAGGGCTTACCCCAATTAAGACCGTCCCCGCTTCAATTTGTTTGGCCGTATCAGCTAAAGCATCACTTGGCATATTGGTTCCTAGGTAAACATAGTTCAGTTCATAGTGAACACAAAGAAGGGCTCCGATCATAATACCAAATTCATGAAGCTCTCCTTCAGGAGTTGTTAAGATAAAAGGAGCTTTTTTCTTAACTGCTTCAGACTTTGTATTGCTATAGAGGAACTTACCCACATGAAAGCGGATGATAGCCGATAAGCTATGCTCTTGCCCCACGCTAATTCTTCTGCTTTGAACTTGAATCCCTACTTCATGCAATAGAGGAGCGATGAGATCCAAAGCAAAAGCGCGAGGGTCTAGGTTATCTGCTAATTTTTCAAATTCGTGATTGATGATATCTAACTTATAATTATCTAAGGCCAAGATTAAATTTTGAAGAACTCTATTAAAGTCTATCTCAGAGGCTTCCTTCTTTTTCTTTTTTGATAGACCTCCATCAATATACTGCTTATGAAGGCTTAGTAATTGAGGGCTCGGAAGATTTGCAATATCAGAGATATTATTTCCCACGTCAACTAAGTCATGAAGCATCTGAAGCCTCTCTACTTCTTCCTTATTATAGACCCGCCTTCCACTTTCGTTTCTCTTAGGCACAACGGCTGAGTATCTTTTTTCCCAAGCACGAATTGTATGAGGGTTTATTCCTGTAATATTTGAAACAAACTGAATTGAATAATCTGTTTTTTCCATCTATCCCTCGATCGACTTTCTTCTATATTCGAAGATCTTTTGAATATCATTTCTAATATAAGCACCAAGAAGGAGTTCTCCTATAAAGCCAAAAGGTACTTTATAATAGATCTGATCCTTCATTAAGGTCCCGCCTTTATAGTCTTTAAAGCTATGGGTGTGATACCAAACTTTATAAGGTCCACTTATTTGCCAGTCTACAAATTCATGTCCCGGGTTAAAGCGCTCAATCACTGACTTCCAAACTATGGGAAATCCCTTTATCTTTAATTTATAATCAAAGGTTGCCCCTTCAATAACTTCTTCATGACTCTTTCTAATAATCTTGAAATTAAGCCACTTAGGAGTGATTGATTCTAAGTTCTCAGGCTTTCCAAAGAAAGAGAAGACCTCTTCACGTTTTCCTGGAAGCCATTGGTATTGTTCAAATACTTGATGAGTTACTTTGACATGACTAGTCCCAAGTTTTTTTTTATGACAAACGTCTTCAAAGGCCTCTGTGATATCTTCGTACTCAAACTTAAATCCGTTTTCAATAAGACGCTTTGGAATAACCTTTTGAGAATCTAAAAGGATGCTCGCCATTTCCCCGAAAAGGATCTTTAGGGCCAATTTAGGAACGGGAAAGAGCGTAGGCCTTGATAGAACCTTGCCTAAAGCCTTAGTAAAGCTGTGATTGGAAACTGCTTTTGGAGAGACAGCATTATAAACACCTGAGTACTCATCTTTCTCTACTGCGTCTACATAAACTGATGCTAAGTCTTTAACATGAATCCAGCTCATCCATTGTTTGCCATCACCTAGGATTCCGCCGGCTCCCATTTTGAAGGGAAGCATCATCTTGGCCATAGCCCCACCATCGTGCCCAAGCACGACTCCAGTTCTTAGAATGACCTTTCTCAAGTCCTCAGCTTTTTTAGCCTCACTCTCCCAGTCATCACAGACAGAGCTAAGCCAATTACTTCCTTTAGGCCCGTCTTCATTAAGCTCTGTCTTTGGATCCACTTCATAGAATCCAATGGCCGAAGCAGAGACTAAGCTCTTAACCGAATCGACTTTATTGATACTTGATACTAAGTTCTTAGTGCCAGTGATTCTTGAGTTATAGATTCTCTCTTTTTGAGCATCAGTCCATCTTCCTGCAGCAATGTTCTCGCCGAGTAAATGAATGACTGCCTCGACCCCTTCAAGGGCAGCAAGTGGAAGACCTTCGTTAAGTGGCTCCCACTTAAAAGATTCATGAGGAATATCGATCCTCGACTTGGCCTTCTCAGTATCTCGAGAGACTACAACTATTTCATGACCTCTATTGGCCAATTCCTTTAAAACATACTTACCCACGAAACCTGTGGCACCGGTTATGAGAACTTTCATAACTCCTCCTTTAGACAGATATAGGATAACATAGACATGTCTAAGACATACATAGACATAGCCTGGACAGAGAGAAAGTTTTAATGTGATTTTAAATAGTTAGGAACTCGGACAAGTCTTCTTCATCTAAGCATTGATCAAGGGCTCTTTTATAAAAGGGATCTTCAAAGGCGATTCGATAACTGACAAGTTGAAGCCCGCGGTCATCTTTATTACCTTTTCCATAGCGAGGATCGCCGATAACAGGGTGGCCAATAAAGTCAAGATGCCTTCTGATTTGATGAGTCCTCCCCGTAAAGATCCTAATATCAAGAAGAGCTTTATCTTCAAATTTATCAATCACTTTATAGGAAGTTTTAGAGGCCTTATCATCAAGGGGCTTTTCAATTAGCCCTTCATTTTGTTTTGGTATTCCTTTTACCCATGCGCGGTAATACTTCTCAACACTTTCAGTTCTAAAGAGCTCTGAGAGTTTTGTGGCGGCTTGTTTTGAGTAGCCTACGACAATCAGACCACCAACTTCTCGGTCAAGGCGGTGAATCAAGAAGGCCTGCTTTCTTTTAGCGGCCACTTCTTTTAAAACTGATCCCGCATCTCCGTAACGAGTCCCTTGAGAGAGCATACCAGGAACTTTTTTCCAGACACCAAAATGTTTATTTTCATAAAAGACATCAAAGCCCTCTACACTTGGAAATTCAATATCAGGATCATAATAGAATTCAATTGTATCCCCAACTCGAATGGGAGTCTTGGCCTTTCTAATTCTGTTGAGTCCGCGGATTCTTTGCTTCTTAAGCCAGCAAGAACCATTCATCATGGCCTTCTTAACTTTCTCTTTAGAAAGATCTACCTTTGACGCCACAAAATCACATGCGATAAGGGGATCACCTTTCTGTACTACTTTCTTACAAACTTTCTTCGCCATGATTTTTCTCAATTATACTTATATAAAGTGGACCCCACCCTCCGCGGTCAGGGAGAATGATGCTTCCGTATTCAGTTTCTTCACCAAAGGGAAGATCTTCTCTAATGAGCTTGATACTATCCCCTCGCTTCTTAAAGAGCTTCTCAATCACCTTATCATTCTCCATAGGAGAAATAGAACAGGTGCTGTAAACAATTCTCCCTCCAGGTCTAAGAACCTGAAGAGCAGAAGAAAGCAGGGAATATTGAAGGGTTGAGAGCCTCTTGCTGCGCCCAGGCTTCCAATCATCTAGTTTATCCGGTGATTCTAGGAGGTGGCGCTCACTTGAACAGGGAGCATCTAAGAGGATTCTATCAAAGGCCTCTTTTTCATGGAGGCACCAAGTTGTGGCGTCAAAGCCCGTGACTCTAATGTTTTCTTGATTCTCACTTGGGATGTAGGAATCTAGAACTCGGCGAAGACGGGCCCTTCTATCTCGGCTTAACTCATTGACCACTAGCTCCCCTTCTTTTCGAAAGAATTGAATCGCCAAGGACTTTCCGCCAGGAGCTGCGCACATATCTAGCACCTTGTGGTCACTACTTGCTCCTAAAGCGCGGGCGCTTAATATGGAGGCTGCGTCCAAGAGATAATAATTAAAAGGCTCACCAGAAGGTCTCTCAAAACTAGCTCCCTCTAAGACCCCTTCCCAAAGCTTATCGCCTTTAGTCTCTGCGTCGCTATAAGGATTCAAAAGGGCGGCTATCTTCTTAGAGCCTATCATTGCTTCTTTTAATAAGGGCCAACGCTCTTTGTAGATTTCTTCGTAGAATTGATCAAAGACCAAGGGGCCTTTAGGTTTCTTTTGTCCCATCAGAGAATATTCCAAACGATGATGGTGCTAACAATAAAGTTTGCATCATTTGATCTAATATAGTCTGCTGCCTTATTTTTATCCTGAATAATCTTTGAGTAAGAAGCTGAGTTGATGATCACTCCATCCCAAGGAAGAGAGATCATAAGGTATTTTAAAGAAAGTTGATGCCAACCAGCCCCACTATGAGCAGTTGGTCCATAAGCGTATTGATTAGCCCCTTTTTCCCCAATACCGATTAAGTATTCAAGGCTGAGAAACTTTATATAGGCAGGGACACCTAATTTAATCTCACTATAAAGAGACTTAGTCTCATCTAAGTCTTTGGCAATCATTACCCCTGAAGAAAAGCCTCGGAACTTAAATGAAAAGCTTGTCTGAAATTCAAAAGTAGAGCTTCTTTGATTTCTATAATCCTCATCATGACTGCCAATTGATATTAAAGGCTTACTATCACTATGAAGCATTACCTTTGAAGTTAAATGAAAGGGCGATTCCTTAGATAAAAAGCTGTATTCAACACTGGGTCCTTTTATCGAGACTCTCTCATAAAAGACAAAACTCGGTCCCGCCATTATCGATGGCTTAGGCCAAGTTTGAGCCCCTCTAAAAACTGATTGAGAATTAAAGAACCCGCCTAGTTTCATCCCAAACCTCTTTGCAAAAGCGAGGTTAGGAAGAAGGCATAGTACTAATAGGAAACTTTTAAAACTTTGCATGGAATATTCTTTTCCTTAAAGTAGCGAAGCCATCTTTTCTGACTTTGTTGTAATTGATCTCCAGGGCCTTTGATTTCTACCAGACAATAGTCCCTCTTCCTAGGATGATAGACAAAAAGATCGGGAAATCCAGAGCTATGAAGGCGTAAGCTCTTAGACATTCTTTGCATAACAGCTTTTATATGTTCAGGAGGCACTCTTTTAAGAACCCTCCCTACTTCTGACTTCTTAATCTGCTTCCACCTAACCAAATGATTCGCTGTGCCCTTCTTCTGAGAATACCTCTCAAGGACGGTCTCTATCCAGCCCTTAGAACCAATCCAATTAAGGCGCTTCTTAATTTGCGCCTTTCTGTTTAGATAAAAGTCCTCCGTATAAAGATCATTAGGTCCTCTTTGAAAGGGGTTAAAGAAAGCTCCAGGCTTTGACTTAAAGACCTCTTCCCAAAAGATAAGCCCAAACAAAGAAGTCCATAGATAGTTCTCTACATAAAAACCCTTGAGACCGCTTGATTCTAATTCTTTGAGGGACCAGGTCTCTATCTTCTCCCCTTGTGGATCGGGGACTATTAACTCTTCAGTTTCAAAGACTTCTCTTACTGCCTTTTTATATTCCCTTCCTAGGTTTCTTTTTAACTTTTCAGGAAAGAGCTTTAGAAACTCATCTTCGCTATCATCAATTGTCTCTAAGCTCATCTTTTTACAAAACTTTAAGGCCTTCTCATCAAATCCTAATTTTGAGAGCACGCGAGCACGCCTCTCTCTTGCAGGGGGTAGGCTTGATCTTTCATAATAAAAGAGGGCCCTTTCAAAGATTTTTTGTTTTTCAAAGAATTGCCCTGCCATACGGCAGAGTTTCTCTACCTTTCTCTTTAGAGGCTTAGACTTAATCTTTAAAACCATACTCATCAATTCCTCAACAAGTTCGGTATCCCCTTCTTCTCTGGCAAAATAAAGCTGTCCTTGAAGCTCTGTGATTAAATGAGTCTCGTCTATGACTTTACGGTTTTCAAAAAAGCGGTCTTTCTTAGTTAGGCGGTACTTCTCGTACTTTAAAACACCAAGATCTTCTAAGATAAAATCGCTTAAGCTCTGCTCTAAATTCCCAAAGAACAAGAGGCGAAAGAGGCTTTCAATCTCTTCTCCTAAGGGGCATAAAGTATGAAAGCTTTCCTGAACCCAATTGTAAAAACTAGCTTCATGATGACTTATGACTTCCTCCACAACTTCTTCTTTTGGAGAGCTAGACTTTAATTTATTTTCTTCACTTCTTAAAAACTCGATTAGCTCTGGCTTTGTAAAAAGAGTAATAAGATCAATACTTTCAAACTCGCCATCAAAGATGAGAAAGCCCTCTTCAGCTAAATGAAGAGCGGCGCTTTTAAGATCAGGTATCTCTGAATAAGAAAGTTTATCAAGCCTGAACAGAGGCCGAGACCTAGAAATAAGGCGGACGTAGAGACGGGCCGAGTCTTTAGGCAAGGCCTTAAATTTCTTAATAAACATAAGCTCATCCTTCTTAAGGATGTCCCCATACTGCTTTTTAACGAAATTAATAAGCGAAAGGAAATTGGTTAAGTAATAACCTTCCTTCAAACTGACCTGTTTTAGTCCCATGGGGCGAATATATAAGATGAATGTAAAGTTGACGATACCAAAGGCTATTTACTCCATGCATCCATAATGTAGAATATAAGTAAGCCTAATATCAAAGGATTCAAGGATGAACATCGAAAAGCTTTTTAACCTTCTTTCAAATACCGAAGAACGCCTCAAATTAGAGAGTGAGACTCTTAGAGAGCTCGAAGCTGAATTTATAAAGTCGATACTTTTAAGTGAAGAACCTATGATTATGTAGGTTACCCTTTACTGTGGATGAACACTCTTTCTGAATCAATAAAGAAGATTCTCATCTTTGTTTCAGTCATGATCTCTTCAACAAAACCATCTCCGTACTTAGGATGGTTGATAAAATCACCGACTTCATAAGAATTCTTGATATTGTAAACTTCTGGACGAATAGCCTCAGCATCCATAAGTTCTTTTAGATACTTTTTCTTTTGTGTTTTAGTCCTAAGACCTTGTACTCGGCTCAATTCAAAATCCTTCGTTTAATGAACGGGAACTATATCTAAAATTGATTGAGATGTACAGAAATTCAAGTATGTGCGGCCATGGAGCCAATAGCTATGGTGCAGGCCAAAGTTATTGATATAACTATTTTTCGCTGATTATAACTTCCATCTCAGAGAGGATCTTTTCCGCTAGCTCAGCATTGTTTTGCTCTAAAGCCACTTCTAAAGCATCCATCCTTTCACCGATCTCAACAACCTTAGTTCCATTAGGGTCCCACATATCTTCAATCTGAGAGAGAACAGCATCGATTCGGCTCTTTAACTTAACGGGTAACTTCTCTGAGTCCATTGTGAGAGCAGGCTCATCATCGGATTCTTCTTGAACGACTTCTTCAATTTCTTCACTTTCCGCCACTGCCTTATCTTCAACATTGCGCAGGCTCCAGAAATAAAAGATCCCAGCCGTAGCGATAATCCAAATAACGATAAAGACTTTTTTCTTCATTACTTATTAAGTGAGTAAGAGAACTCTCTTACATTAAAGGGTGAGTGGCAAAGATCAGGTGTCACATATCTTAAAGCAGACACTTCATAGCTACTAGTTCTTAAGGACTTCTTACTAACTTTGAAATTGATTACAACTTCTTTATCAATGGCCTCTTCGCAGGTTTCACCACCGATACTCTCTTTCCAAAGAACAGTTTTTACTAAGAACATCCCTTCGTTTACAGGTCCATCTCTAGTGATCTTCTTTGTTAGATCAAAGGCCTGATCATTTGCGGTGCCAATGATCCTTACAAGTGGTTTTGAAAAAAGAGTGGCGATCACTTCTACTGATTCTATTTGAACCACATGAGGAAAGTTAAACTCAAGAGCCTCAGGATCGTCTAAAGAAAATTCCTGCTCTACCGGATTAACGAAGGCCAAAAGGTTCAACGAGAAAAAGATGGCTATCAAAGTAATTAGTGATTTCATGGAGTTCCCCTAAATAAAAAAGTGAGGAAATCCTAACACTACAAAACTAAAAGAGTCAGGAAAAAAAGAATTAAAAATGAAGTTAAATGTTTAGAATAAGGTCAGAAATCAAAAGAGCCCCGCGTTAGCAGGGCTCGATTATATGAGAAACTCTCTTCTGGGAAAAAGTTTCTGGCGCAATTGTTTTTAGTGTCTTGGGAATGATCCAAAGTCATCATTGAATCCACCACCGAAACCGCCACCGTTGTGACCTCCGCCTCCGAATCCACCACCAACACGATCAAGTCTTTGACCAATCTGTCTTAGTGTTTGAGAAGCTTGTCTCATTAAGTGCATGCTTCCCGTTCTCTGAAGAATATTAACTGTGCTCTGACGAGTCATTCTGTGAGTTGCAGTAAGTTGCTCAAAAGCACGCTTCACTCTTCTAGGTCTCTGTGCATTTCTAGCTGTTTGAAGAAACATATCTGCTTCCAATTTTAAACTTCTTAAAGACTGAATGGCATTTCTTAGTCTAGGTCTCTGCTGACCTGGACGGATTCTACTTCTTAAGTCTTGGATCACTGAAGTGATTTGTTGCTTATACTCTCTAGCTAAAGGAGCCACTCTTGGTACCTGACCTTGTCCGCCACCATTTCTTAACTCTCGTCTGATTTGGCTAACGTTCATTTCAATATTTCTAAACTGACGATCGATCAATCTATAAGCGCTTAAGTTGATAAGCGTTCTTGAAGCTCTTTGAGTCGCTTCCTCTAATCTCTGTAGTGATTGTTGTGTTCTCATTGGACGTGAACTTTGAATATCCATCTCAAGATCTCTCGCAGAGTCTTGAACATCTCTTAAGTTCATTAAGGCCCTATCTTCTCGGTGATCAAAACGACGAGCTTGACGATCAGCTGTTCTAAAAACAGTTGATGCTTCTAAGGAAACTTGCCGGGCTAACCTCCGCGCCTGTGGCGTAGCTGCTGTAGCTGTTGAAACAAATAATACTCCGGCCAATAACGCCGCACTTAAATTTAATGTTGATAAACCTTTAAAGTTCATACTCTCTCCTCTCTCTCTGCACGTCGTGTGCATTTATTGGTTGCTGTCCTTAGAGCAAGGGCCGTGCCAAAACTCATCCTAGCGTTCTCGGTGGCTTTTCGCCGCGTCAGGCCTAAGCATCCTTACACCGGTTCCTTTTCACACCATGAAATCATGGCAAAAAGGGATCATGCATAGCGTTATATTGACGGCTTTTTCCCATGGAGTTAAAAGCACTTATGCCAGAATCAGAAAAAATCAGATTTAACGGGATCTCACGCCTTTTAGGCGAAAAGGCTCAGCAAAAGATCAAGACCTCTCATGTTTGTGTCATGGGAATCGGTGGTGTGGGATCTTGGGCCGTAGAGGCCTTGGCAAGAAGTGGCGTAGGGAAGATTACCCTTGTAGACATGGATGAGGTTTGCCTCTCAAATGTTAACCGCCAGATTCATGCCCTTGATGAAACAGTTGGCTCGAGCAAAGTCTCTGTCATGAAAGAAAGGGTCTTAAAGATAAACCCAAAGTGCGAAGTTACTTTAATAGAGAAGTTCTTTACTAAAGAGACCGCTGAAGAAATCCTCTCTCATGACTTTGATTATATCATCGATGCTTTTGATAGCATGTGGAACAAGCTCTTCCTCATAGATGAATGCGTAAAAAGAAAGATTCAAATCTGTACGGTTGGGGGAGCTGGTGGAAAGAGCGATCCCACTTTAATAAGATCAAATGACTTGGCCTTCACTGAAAAAGACCCCTTTTGTTTTTTAATGAGAAAGAATCTTAAGCGCCAATATAATTTTACCAGAGATAAAACCATTCCCTTTGGTGTTGATTGTGTTTACTCTTTAGAAGAAGTCTCCTACTTAGGTGAGGATGGCGAAGTCTGCCAAACCAATAGCCGTCAGGATCGTCTTAAGCTTGACTGCGCTTCAGGACTTGGTTCTGCTTCCTTTCTCACCGGCGCCTTTGGCTTTGCAGCAGCTCATCAGGCCATCAAGAGAATATCAACTTGAAGCTCTTAGACGTTCATACCCATACAGGTCTTTCACAAAAGCGAGAGAGTCAGATCGTTAGTGTCGACATAAGAGAGGTTATCGAATCTGGTTTTGAACCTCAGGGACCTTTTACTATCGGGATTCATCCTTGGTATATAGATGAACTGGTCATTGATGATGCTTATGAATTTGTTAAAGAATATATTTCCCATGATCAATGCATGGCCATAGGTGAAGCAGGTCTCGATAGAAGTATTAAGACTTCTCTTAATGAACAGCTTGAAGTTTTTGAAAGACAGATTCAAATGGCCAAGGATCACAATATTCATTCTCTTATGATTCATTGTGTCCGTGCCTTCCCTGATGTCTTAAATTTGATCAAGAAGAAAAACTTTAAAGGCTCTCTTATCTTTCATGATTATAACGGAAAGCCAGAGATGACGGCCCAACTTCTTAGATACAATTGCTTTTTTAGTTATGGAGAAAAACTCTTCAATGAAAACTCAGGGGGCTTTAAATCATTTTCTCATATCCCCAATCACCGCATCCTTCTTGAATCCGACGATATGAATCATAAATCTATTGAGGATGTTTACGAACGGGCCGCTTCTCTTTTGAAGCTTAAGCTTGAAAGCCTCCATCAAACCATCCTCGAGAACGCTGAGAGCGCCTTCGGAAAATCCCTAGATCTAACGCCTCACAGTAAGTGACTAAATGTAGGTTTTCCCCTAGAATAAGCGGACTTAAGAATACACGGAGAAATGATGGCTTTATATTTAATGGTAAGAGGTCCAGTAGCTGGACTAGAGCACGCAAAGAATTGGACTGGTGAAGTTTTAACAACTCTATCACCTAAGCAAGAAATCCTCGATAAATGTATTGTGGCCATGGGACAAAATGATTGGGTCTTCATCCATAGAGTCTCAGAAGGTTACGGATCTCCTTTAATCGTTGGAAAGTGTAAGATCTCAAAGATTGAAAACAAGACCTGTTATTTTGATACTTGGCTCGATATTGATCTTAAGCCTACAACTCGTGGTGGCTTTAAATCATTTTACGAAGCTGAACCCATCACTGGTGGAATAGATTTAGAAAGTGCAAAAGGTGAAGCCAAGAAATATTCAATTAGAGATGAATTTGTCATGGACGATATCCTTGATCATCCTAAATTTGGAAAGGGACTTGTTTTTGAAGTGAAGCCTGAATTTGTCTACGCTTCCTTTCCAGGTCATGGTAAGAAACGCCTCGTTCACAATAAATAGTAGATGATCCAATGTTACCGAGTCTTTACGGCAATAATTTAGAAAGAATTGAATCATGGCTTCTTAAAGGAGGCCATTCAACTTCTTGCGCCGATATCCTTTGCCGTTATATTTATAACGGCAGAAATAAGAAGCTTCTTCCTCAATTTTCTAAAACCGTTTTAGAACAACTTGAAAAAGAATTCACTTCAGAACTTCCAAAGCCTAGCTCCATTCAAAGGGCCAAAGACGGAACCATTAAGTTTCTTCTTGAACTCCATGATGGAGAAAAGGTTGAAGCAGTCCTTATTCCATTTTATAAGCGCTACACCCTTTGTGTTTCCTCACAAGTGGGCTGCGCAATGAACTGTGACTTTTGCTATACAGGAACCATGGGACTAAAAAGAAACCTCGAGGCCGGTGAGATTGTAGGACAATATCTATTTGCCTATGAATTCTTAAAAGCTGAAAAAGGCTCAAATGAGCCTCGTCCTAATATTGTGATGATGGGTATGGGTGAGCCCCTTCATAATTTTGAAGAAGTAAAAATGGCCTTAAAGGTATTTACCGCGGAAAAAGGCCTGGCCTTAAGCCCAAGACAAATTACTCTTTCAACTGTTGGTTATTTACCAGGGCTAAAAAGGTGGCATGAAATGCCTCCGGTTAACTTGGCCTTGAGCCTTCACTCTCCCATTAAGGAAGTTAGAGATAAGCTAATCCCCGTCAATAGAGGATGGCCACTACCAGAAGTGATGGAGGTCTTAGATAAGCTTCCCCTTCATCATAGGCAAGTGATCACTTATGAATACCTTCTCATCAAAGGCCTAACTGATAGAGACTCAGACGCTCATGAGTTAGCGAAGATCATTCTTGGGAAAAGGGCCATGATTAACTTGATTCCTTTCAATCCTTATCCAGGATCAGAGTATAAAAAGCCAAGCCCTGAAGACGTTGAGCGCTTTAAGCAAATCTTAGTTTCCTATTCGTTAATGACTATGGTGAGAACCACTAAAGGCGATGAAATCTTAGCGGCCTGTGGTCAATTAAAAGCTAAGCAGCTTTCTTTGTAGAGAGTTTATAAGGATTGCGTCCCCGCTTATTTAACCAGCCTAAATATAGAGCAATAGAAACATGATCGAGATGATCGTAAGAATAGAACTTTGGCTTCTTCCCAGCTTTTTCTAACTTCTTAACAAGTACTAAAGAATGATCATGAGGTACATAGGTGTCATGTTTTCCCGCAAACACCATGACCTTCCCAATAGGCAGGTTATCTATATTATTTTCTTGATTAAACTCTGCCACTCTTTCATCATAACTAACCTTATTCCAGCCAGCTTCGTGTAATTTCTTGCGCGTTTCAAGAGTAATAAGTGAATTATAGATTCCTTCTCCTAAGCGGTAACCGGGGGCAACAGTGATGATTTCAGAAACCTTCATTTGATTGGCCAACCAAAAGGAGGCCAATGTTCCTGCACTAAAACCAAAGATTTTTAAGGGTAGTTTATCAAGGCCTTGATCTTTTAAAGTTTTCTCTACGTCTTTTTTTAAATTTAATAATGATTCTTCAGTTTGTTTTGGAGTTAGACCAATGATGCTCATAGGTCCTTGGTAGATGATCTGAGTTCCCTCATTTGGTAAAAAGCCAATGCCTAAGGCCCTATCAATGGGCATATTCCAGCCAGGAAAACAGATCCACACACAAGAGTCATCTCCTTTGATGACCTTCTTTGTAAATTGGGTATAAAGCCCCTCGTCCTCAACATCTTTCTTAAGAGTTGAGAGGTTCATTCCTAAGTAAATGTAGTCCAAGATCTTAAACATACTTCTCTATATTCGGTATCTTAGATCATTTCTTAAGTTTCTTATTCGTCATTCTCTCCTTAAATGCAATAATTTCGAACAGTTAACCAATTCAAATTCTTCGTCGCAGTCAAGAAAAGATGAACTTTCTTGCTATAAGTGGGCTCAATAAGCCGACCTTCTACAGAATACTCATGCGCGATAGACCCCTTTTGAGAGCTGTATTAGGTCGGCATCTGAAAGACAATCCCTTTAAAAAAATGATATCTAAGCTTTGAATTTATCGAGGCTCTTATGAAAATTTTTATCCTTATGCTTTTATTACTAAGTTCTTGCTCTACTCCAAGTAAGCCAGCGGTCTATAAAACTTGGACCCCTATAATAAAGACTAAAAGCTCTTCTCCAATAAATTTCTATAGCCGAAAGAATCCTTACGGCGAGTTTTCTAACTTTGCCCTCTTTCCTATAACTGTTGATAACAAGCTGTGGGGAACTAGTGAGCATTATTATCAGGCTCATAAATACGATCAAGAAAAACTCCAAGAATATGTTCGCGCTGCCAAGTCTCCAGAAGAGGCTGCAAAAAGAGGCAGACAAAAAGACTTACCTAAGAGGTCTAACTGGAAGCAAGTCAAAGACGGCATTATGTACAAGGCCTTAGTGGCTAAGTTTACTCAGCATGAAAACCTAAAAGAACTCCTCCTCTCTACAGGAAACTCTCCTTTAGTTGAACATACTGTTAGAGATAAATACTGGGGTGATGCTGGAGATGGGAGCGGGCTAAATAAGCTAGGAAAGATGCTAAGTGATATTAGAGAGAAGATATCCAAAGGCCTCTTATAAAAGAACCTAGCTTTCAGCTCCACTATCGAGATAAGAATAATTAACCCCTCCTAGCACAGGCCATTGACTCCTATTAAACTAGGAGAACCATGATGGACTTTAATAATTCATTCAGAGTGATTCCAAATGCCCTGACAATCCTTAGAGTTTGCGTGGCGGCTTATTATCCTTTTGCTCCCCACTCATTAAGGCTCCCCTTGATTATGCTTGTCCTCTTTACTCACTTAGATGGAGTCATGGCAATTGGTCTTAACTGGCACTCAAAGATGGGCAAATCCTTAGGTCCTATAGCCGATAAGCTCTTGCTTCTTTCAGTGGCCTTAACCACCTATTTTGCTTCAGGCATGGAGACGTGGAAGTTTCTCCTTTTTATCTCTAAGGATATTGTGGTTCTTGGAGCAGGGCTCTATCTTATTTTTACTCAGGGTATTGAAGTCCTACATAGAATTCCCTACCGCTTATCAGGAACTCTTACAATAGCCCTTCAAATGGCCGCCTTTATCCTTTATTTAAACAGTGGTGCCTTCCCTCAGGAGCTCTTAAAGATCGTTATGATCATAAGCAGCCTCTCAGCTATCGACTATATAATCAGAATGCTTAAAAAAGACTTTGTGAAGCCCCTTCAAAGCGCCTAGAAAATTTATCCTTTTAATGCTAGAACCCATGCATGAATTCACTATTAAAATTCGCAATTGCTTTTTTGGCCCTTACAGGGGCGACCACTCTTTTGATGACCTATACAGAAGTTCCTTTCTTAGAAGAGAACTACTGGGAAAATCATGGTGTCTTCTTTCTTATTTTCATCACTCTTTTTCCGCGCCTAACTCTTCTTTTTTCTAGTGTCCCTTTTGGTGGTTTGCTTTGGTGGTTAGGTTTTATCTTTGCACCAAGGATCTTAGTAGCAACTCTTGCCACTATTACTTATTGGGAAGTAAACCCAATTCTAGTAGTGATCAGCTGGCTTGTGGCCATCTCTGGTGAGTCAGGAGAGAAGTCAGTTCTTAACACACAAGTAAGAGTTGTTAGAACTGGTGGTTCAAGAAGACATACAGACCTTAAGTCTGACGATATTGAAGTCGATTATAGGGAAATTAAATGATGAAAGAAATAAATGAGTTAAAAGAAAAATTAAAAACTGAAGTTGAAGAAACTGACTGGGCTCCTCTTAAGCAGCACCATGAAAACAAGGCTGTTTATATTATCTCCGGCATGGATCTTCTAGACGCCGCTGTGGCAGTCGCTCATGATAAAGTTGAATTCATAAAGTTATGGTTAGACTCAGGGGCCATGAGACAGCCATCTGAAGAAGAAGTGGCGAAGTGGGATTCAAATAAAAACTTAAAGATGGCGAAATTCATTATCATTCAGCCTTATGTCTTGATCTCTCTCATTGAAGACGAGCCTCTTCACTAAAGACTTCTTCCCGCTACAACACCAGAAGACCAGGCCCACTGAAAATTGTAGCCTCCAAGCTGACCGGTTACATCAAGAACCTCTCCAACAAAAAAGAGTCCAGGAACCAACTTGCTCTCCATAGTTTTTTGATCAACGTCCTTAGTATCGACTCCTCCAGCGGTGACTTCCGCTTTCCTATAGCCTTCAGTTGAACTAGGGGTGACTTCATAAGAGCGAAGCCTCTCCTTGATCTTATTGATTTCTTTTTTAGAGACTTCGTTTAAAACCTTTTTATGTTCAGGAACTAAGAACTCTAAAAGCCTTTGAGGGAACTTGTCTTTTAATAGAGTTGCAAAAGATTTCTTAGATTGAACAAAGAGCTCATCTAAGTTCGTATCCGGAAGCCAATTGATCTTAATAAGTTCTCCCTTTTGCCAGTATAAAGATGTCTTTAAGATTGCCGGGCCACTTAGCCCTTTATGGGTGATCAACATATCCTCTGTCACTTTGAATTTCCCAACCTTTACTTCAACCACTTGAGAGATTCCTGAAAGAGAACTCATGCCCTCCGTCTTTAGGCCAACTAAAGCAGGCCTCATAGGGATGATCTTATGCCCATAGGACTTAGCTAAGACTTGTCCAAAGTCAGTAGCACCAATGGTTGGAATACTAAGCCCACCTGTGGCCAAGACTAATTTAGGGGCCCTTGCCTCTCCCCCTCTAAAACTTAAATTAAAATTCTCTGAGACCTTTATACTACTGGCGCCGTAGATGATATCGACCTTTCCTTTTTTGCATTCACTTAAAAGCATAGCAAGGATCTCTTTAGCGCTTACATCACAAAAGAGCTGACCTAGCTTCTTTTCATGATACTTAATCTTGTATTTTTCAACCAAAGCGATGAATTCTTTTTCACGATATTCTTTTAAAGCAAAACGGTGAAAGTTTCTATCAGAACAAAGATAATCCTTAGGTGTGGCCGATAGATTGGTAAAATTGGCTCTTCCTCCACCAGAGATAAGAATCTTCCTACCGGCGGTTTTATTATGCTCGAGTAAGAGAACCTTTAGCCCTCTTTTGCCAGCTGTGGCCGCAGTCATTAGACCTGCGGCACCTGCGCCTACAACAATGACATCATAGTTCATGGAGTAAAGGATAGTGGCATGAATGAAGTGACTTACTTGTTTTACGAGTGAGTAGGATTTCTTTTTTAAATTCTGCCTCACCCCTTTTCCACTTAAGGAGAACTTTATCTCCAGCCCTGTAGTACTTAAGGGCAAAAGCTAAATCGTAGATGGACTTAATATCGATATCACCAATCTTAGTTAGGATATCCCCTGCTAAAAGGCCTGCCATTTCTGCTGGGGAGTTAGGAGAGGTTCCTGTGCAAAGAACACCAACTATATCATCGCTTTGACCAAACTTTGGCACACATCCTAAGTGAGCACCGTAGCCTCGGCTTCTTCCGCTTCCGCCGCCCATTGAAAAACTTGGGTTAAAAGTAAGAGTTTGATCTGAATCATCTATCTTGAAGATCAAGGCTTCTGCAAAACCTCTAATCTTCATAAGCCCTGAGTAATCAATTTTATGGGAATCGTCACTAGGACGGTGATAATCATCATGACCACCTGTTGTAAAAAAGAGGACAGGAATCTTTGCCGCTGCAAAAGACGCGTGATCACTAGATCCCACTGATGGTCCTAAGAACTCAAAAAGATCAATATCAGTTGATTCAACATTCTTTAAGGTATCCATCCACTCGGGAGCAGAGTCGGCCGCCATGACTTGGACTTTTTTATTAAGCCTCCCTACCATATCAAAATTAAGCATAGCTTTGATCTTTCCATAGGTACTTTCATAACGGGCCCAAGAAGAGACAAAGTGAGCTGATCCTAAAAGACCAATTTCTTCAGCGTTAAAAAAGACGGCCACAATTGATCGCTTTAGGTTCTTATCTTTTAGTTCATTTAGAAGATCCATTACTAATGCAGAGCCTGAGGCATTGTCATCTGCTCCATTATGAATAGCGCGGACTCTTCTATCTCCAAGAGAACTAGGTCCACCGTATCCTAGATGATCCATATGAGCGCCAATAACGATTACTTCTTTCTTAAGAACGGGATCACTACCAGGAAGGTAGGCCATTAAGTTTGAGACCCTTCCGGTTTTCTTCTCAAGATGAACACTTAGATTGGCTTTCTTATTTAAATAAAAGCTATATGGCTTTTGAGACGTTGAGATTTCTCTTTGATAACTTTTTAAACTTCTCATTTTTAAAAGCGAGTCGATAGTTGAGATCTTAACTTGCCCAGCTAAGAGGTCCATTCTATCTCCGCCCCCTTCTCTATTATCAAAGAATGGATCTTCTTCAGAGCGGGTTAAGCTTAAAGGGTCTTGAACTAAGATTGCCCCGACAGCTCCATGGGCCACAGCATTTCTCATCTTATAAAAGAGAGTTCTATAAGTAATATAAGCTGGATCACGAAATTTTGAATTGGAATTTCCAATAGCCGGATCTCCACTCATGAAAATAACAGTCTTACCTTTAACGTCGATTCCGTCGTAATCATCATAAGTTAAATTTTGATCAGACTTTGGAATTGAGATTCCATACCCTACAAAGGCTAACTCTGAATCTTTAAGTGTTCCTGAAAGAGACATTGAAAGAGGTTGAAACTTATCAGCACGAGTATCTTCAGTTCTAAAAAAATTATCTCCAACTTTTTCCATCTTCGTAAAGATAGTAAAGCCTTGTTGATAACCACCTCTACCAAGACCAGAGGCTCCCATTTTCTTAAGTTTTTCTTCTAAGTAGGCCACCGCTTTATCTGAACCTGGGGTTCCGGGTTGTCTTCCTTCAAGGGAATCAGAGGCCAAGGTCTCAAGGGTTTCCAGTAAAAGAGATGAAACTCTAGGAGTGCTAGCGATAAAAATTAAGCTTAGAAATAAGAATATTGGAAGCAATGCTCTTTTCATTATGTACCTCTCTATAATAAGCTTTATGCGTATCATAAAAAATCTGGAAACCTAAGTGAGAACTGAGCTTTATCATGCCCTCTTTACCCATTTTCCAATAGTTCTATTGGCGATCTCACCACTGTGGCTTGCCTTTGACGCGTTTGGTAAAAATCAAGCCTATAAAAAGACCTGGACCCTAGCGTTCCGCTTCTTTTTCTACGGTGGACTCTTAGCTTTTATGATCAACCTCTTCTTAGGGGATGAGGCCTATGAGATTGTAAAGAATAGTGCTTGCTCACTGGCCCTGCTTCAGCGCCACGATGACTTGGCCCATACCAGCTTATATTTTTATTTAGTGGGTCTATTATACGAGCCCCTTCAGATGAAGCTGGCAAAGAAATGGTGTTTTCTTATTTGTTTTCCCTTTCTCATCGCAGGGACTTATTACTTAGTTGAAACTGGTCATAGCGGTGCCATTGCCGTTTACGATCATGGCACCGGTGTTAAAGCTAAAGTTTGTCCTTAAAACCATCAGTCTTCGTTTCAACAGATCCTTTCTTATAATCATACTGACTCCCCATTGTTGAATGAGGAATGGCGTACATACATAGGAGAACTACCGCTGCAATCATTGAAGCTGCTCTATTGGGCTTCTTCATATTGATCAATGCCGCTCCAAACCAAAAGAGAAAAGAGATCAAGAGTTTATTATCAGTTAAGTCCCAATCATAAGGAAAGCCCGCCCAATAAACACCAAAGGCAAACTTTTGAACAATAGGACCTAATATCATGCCCCCAACAAAGAGGCTTGCCGTTGTTAGATAAGAGATCTTAGCAAAGCTAGTGGTCTTAAAGGAAGCTTCAAATAAGGCCAAGACTGAGAGGAGCATGGAGAGGAACATAAAAAAGATATGAGGGGCCAAGATATAAGTGGGAACTTCGCCTTTATAACGAATAAAGATAGGCTCTTTTTCAGTTCCTACTTTTTGTATCTCCCCATCAATATCCAAGCTTAAAAAGTAAATAAGCTTTCCTGCCGGTGGTTGATTAGGTAGAGATGCTTTTAAGAAATTTCCTTCTTCAGTTAATTGAACCGTCGTCCATAAATCATTAGTAGGATATCTTTTATAACTTATGGTCCCTCGCATATTTGAAGCAACTTTTGGTACTTCTATAGGAGCGTTTGTCTCCCCCCCATGACTTCTTGGAAACTTAACCTTAAGCGCTGCGCCATCTTTACCAATCATGACCTTCTTAGGATAAGTAGGACCCGTCGATCTTTGATAAATAACAGTGATTAAGGTGACTAAGATGGCCAAGGGTATAGTAATTTTAAATTTTTGCTTCATATTAATCTCGACCTCGCTTAGGGGCTTTGTTATAAATTTTCTTTAACATCTTTAAGAGGTCATCATGGAAAAAAACTTACTTGCCGTCAAAAGCTTTCTTATATTATTAGTCTTTGTGGCCTCTCCACTAGAGCTCTTTGCAGTAGAGAGCTTAACTCAGCAACTAGCCGCTAGAAAAGCAGCAGGAGCTAAGAAAGGAAATACTGAAGTAAAAAAAGAGTTTAAGCGTGCCACTGAAGAGCTTAGAAAAACCGGAATTGAAAAGAACTCTCTTCAAGCGGGAGTTAAAGTTCCTGAGTTTCACCTAGATGGAAAACCTTTTAGTGAATACTTGAAAAAATCCCCTGTGGTCTTAAAGTTCTACCGAGGATCCTGGTGTCCCTATTGTCGCCTAGAACTTGCCGCTTACCAAAATGAATATGAAAAGTTCAAAAAGAAAGGCTATCAACTTATCTTTGTCTCTCCAGATAAAGAAGCTGAAGTCAGAAAGCTCATGGGAAAAAATAAGTTTAGCTTTCAAATGTACAGCGATGTTAACAATGCTATTGCCAAGAAGTTTGGAATCGCTTTTAAGCTCGATAAAAAAGTATCAGCTATCTATAAAAAATTTGGAATCGATCTTATGAAAGCTCAGGATAATTCAAACGACGAGCTTCCCCTTCCTGGGACCTATGTAGTCCAAAAAGATGGGATGATCAGTTATGCTTGGGCCGATGCAGATTATACCAATAGAATCGACCCCTTAGAGCTACTCAAGAAACTTAAGTAATTCACTCAAGTAACCGAAAAGATAGATGTGAGAGTCTATCTTTTTTTAGTTATTTTCTTAAGCACCCCAAGCTTTGCTTGCGAAGAAGGAATTGCGGCTTTTTCAAGAGTCGTGGACAGTGCTGTTGATCACGATGGACTCTTAAAGAACATGCCAAGCGCCGTCCAGGCCAAGTACGCAAACTATCCTAAGAATCCCATGCGCGAAGGCCTTGGAGATTTAGCAGATGGAGAAGTCGCTGCCATTTCAAAGGTTGTTAACGATACTGAAGTTCCCTTTGTCGTTGTGGGCTCTAGCACTATTGGCCGAAGAAGAGGTCTTGGAACCTTAGATGAAATAGGTCATGGTCCAGGGACAAAGTCTGATATAGATTACGTCGTTCCAAGCACTCAGGCTGAAGTAAAAGATTTCTTTCAACTTGGATTTAGATCTGCAGATGAAGTTCCTCAAGCAGGGCTTCCTTCTTTTGACCGCTTTCAAGGTTTAGGTTTTGCAAAGCCTGATGAAGACACTTACAGGATTTGGTTTCAACCGGGAAAAGAGCCTGTTTACCTAAAGCCAGGGGATCCAAACCTCCCTATGTTTAAAGTAGACTTAGACCCGGCTCCCCTAGCAAAAACTGGTGACCAATTTCCTGGTTTGAAACTGCACGAGAAAGAAGTTATGGGTCAGCCTTTTTGGATCGCTGATGGTTATAAGGGAACAGGTAAGATGGGCTATGTTCGCTTTGATGTTTTAGAAACCACTAAGGGACTGAAGTTTCACCAAGGTTACGATTTAACTGAGCCTCATATTTATATTGATATGGTTCGAGGTGACCCAGCAAAACCGGGCCTTGGAAAATGGTTGATGGACAAAGTTACTGAGCGCTACCCTAATCACTTAGTGGTCTCTGAGCTTGCTATTAAAAACGAAAGCGCTGTTCGCAAGGCCCTCTTAAACATTAGAGCTTCATCGATAGACCTAAGCGATACTGCTGCAGTTGAAAAACTCTTTGGCGATATTCCCGCGGTGAAAGTGGCGAAAGGACCTTATAAGATCATTCCAAAGTTCACAGAGGATGGACTCGTTGATCACTTTTTAATCGTAAGAAGGCCGGCCTCTCAAGGACCACCAAGGTTTGAAGGCTTTGGAGAATATGCAGAAGATCCCCGACTTCTGAACTGGATGGAAGGCCTCGATTCTCGTCCAAAAGAGTTCTTTGAAACTCAAGAAATCAAGAATAGGATTAAATAATTTAAGCCTAATTTACTCATTTTTCAATATATCCAGGTATTTATAGCTTAAATATTAGCTTGATAATTTTTCAGAATGGGCGTAATTTAAAACAAACGTTTGAATTAAAACAAACGTTTGAAATAGGTACTAAATATGAAAAACTTGATCTTTATCCTCGCCCTTATGCTCTTCACTGTTTTAAAAGCGAACGCTTCAACTAGCGTCGCTCTTAATGAAGATGTCCTTTATAAACTCTTAAAAGAAAGCCCCCCTACCTTGCAAAACCTAGAGGCCTCTTTTTTAAGCTCCGATGTTTCTCGGGCAAAGGCCCTCGATATCTTCTCACCAACTTTAAGCGCATCAGCAAACGCGCTTGATAGTGATGAAAAATCCTTAAATAGTTTTATCCCTGTAACTAGTAAGTATAAGGCCCTGACTTTATCAGTTAACAAGCCTCTGCAGTACGGAGCAGCCCTTGGAGGAAAAGTCTTCACCGAGAAATCCACAAACACTCAGTTAACTAATGCCACGACAACTGGCTATGGCGTTTCTTTAAGTGTTGACCTTTACAAGGACCTCTTTGGAAGAAGCTCTCGCGCTAACTTAGAATTAACGGAATCAGCAAGCAGAAGAGCAAGAGCTGAGAGAGATATACAAGCAGCCACATTTAAAAACAATATAAGAAAGATCTATTGGGCGCTTGTTGCTAACGAAGAGGCCTTGAAAATCACTAAGACCTTATTGAGCTCTTCAGAAAAGCAGCTTAAGGATGCCAACAGAAGATATAAAAGTGGTATTGCAGATAAAGGTGAGCTTGCTCGCTACAATTCACAAATCTCCTCTAGAAAGGCCAGCTTGATCTCTATTAGATGGGAAAAAAGCAAGCTACAACAGCAATTAAAACTCCTCCTTCCAAAACTATCCGAGTCTGAACTTGAACTAGCTCCTTATAATATTGATAAGACAGTTCAAGACGTCTTGGCCTGTTCTGCTTTAATTAGTAAGTATAAAGAAGCTCCCATGGACTTTACGAAGTACGATGAAGTGGTTGAGTACTTAAACCAAGAAGAAGCTTCACAAAGAAAGCTAGTGAAAAACTACGATAGTATAGATCTAAAACTCGTTGGTGAATATGAATCTACTGGGAAAGCTTTTTCTCAATCAGACTCCCTTGATGATTTAAGCGACGATGGAAGAGGGAGCCTCTCTGTTGGCCTTCAATTCACGATGCCACTTGGAAGTACAAAGAAAGACACAAGAGAGATTCAAGATGAAATTACATCTAAGATGTATGGAGCTCAAAAAAGAGAAGCTGCCGGAAAAGTAAATGCTTATCACTTTCAAACCATTAAATCAGTAGCCCTCTTAAATGAAATTGTTTTCAATCAAAAAGAAAATACAAAGTACTTAAGCCAATCTTTAAAAGTATCTAAAAGAAAATACTCGCAGGCCAGGATCTCCGCACAGCAATTAGTCCAAGAACAAGATGCCTATCTTCAATCTAATCTTGATGAGATTTCAACGAAGCTAGCTGTCATCGGACTCTTGATGGATTACTTCACAGTCTTTTCTGAAACCCCTTGCGAATTAAATAGGAATTTATAATGAAAACCATCGCCAGTTTTTTTATTGAAAACTCTAAACTTACCGTTGTCCTCTCCATAGGCTTAGTGGTCTTTGGACTGATGGGATTAGGTAAGATGAATGCTGAATCCTTCCCTTCAGTCTCTATGGCCACTGGAACAATCATCACTTCCTACGAAGGCGCAACGGCAAAAGATATTGAAACAAAGATAACCAAGCCCCTCGAAGATGAAATTAGAGGGGTTGCTGGTTTAAAGAGAGTTCGCTCTATTTCTCAAGCAGGACTTTCAACAATTGTTGTGGTTGTCGATATGGATGATCCTCGAGTTGATGTTAATGAGACTATGGCAGATATTCAAAAAGCCGTTGATAGAACAACAGGTCTTCCTTCTGATTTAAGAGACGCTCCTAAATTCACAGAAATGAATAGTGAAGAGTTCCCTGTTTTTGAATTTGCCATTACCGGAAGTAATATAGGGAGAAAGAGAGATCTTTTAGCTGACGCTCTTAAAGAAGATATCGAAGACCTCAGAACAGTTAAATCAGTTAGGTTAACAGGTTACGCTGAAAGAGCCTTTCATATTAAACTCGATGTAGAAAAACTCAAAGCGATTCATATCTCTACTGATGAAGTTCTCAATAAAGTGAGGAGCCGAAACACTAACACTCCTGGTGGAGCCATTAAAGGTGATTCAATTCAAAAGCTTGTCCGTATTGAAGGAAAGATTAAAACCAAAGAAGAATTAGAAAATATCGTTATCCGCTCTAACTTTACCGGTCAATCAGTCTTTTTAAAAGATGTAGCAGAAGTCATTGATGGAGAAGAAGAGCTTACAACTTATGCTTCTCATAACGGAGAAGCTTCCACACTAGCTATTGTAACCAAGAAAAGCGGCGCTGATACTGTCGAGATGGTTAATCAAATAAAAGCTAAGATGAATCAGTTTAAAAAGAGAAACCCTAGTTATCATTTCTATATTTATAATAATGAAGGAACAAAGGTTGCCAATAGAGTTGATGTCTTAAGCAGTAACGCTTTAAGTGGTCTTGTACTCGTCGTCGTCTTTTTATTCTTTTTCCTTCCAGGTAGAATTGGTCTCGTAGCCTCTCTCTCTCTTCCTTTAGCTGTTATGGGTACTCTTGGGCTTATGCCAAGTTTTGGGATGAATATCGATACAATTACGGTACTCGCCCTTGTTATTGCTCTTGGAATGTTAGTTGATAACTCAGTGGTTATAGCAGAGAACTTTACGAGGCTGCGCCAAGATGGTCTTCCTCCAGGGGAAGCGGCCAGTGAGTCAGTCAGAACTTTATGGCTCCCGATCACGGCCACGGCCTTTACAACAATTGCGGCTTTCATGCCTATGCTTGTCACTAAGGGAGTCATGGGGCAATTCATTAGATGGATCCCGGTTGTCGTCTCTATCTCGCTTATCATTAGTTTGGCCGAGAGTTTCTTCTTTTTACCAATGCGTCTTAAGTGGGCGGGAAAGGTTGTAAAACAAAAAGTAGAAAATGAGCATGTTGATTGGTTTGGAAAATTTGAATCTAAGTTTGAAAACCTAATGGATAAACTTGTTAGCCGAAGATATATAGTAAGCGGTATTTTTTCCATTGTTATTATCTTTAGTTTTTTCATGATGGTAAAGGCCAATAAGTTTATCTTATTCCCCGCAGAGCAAACAGAAGCTTATATAGCAAGAGTTGAAACTCCTAAGGGCACCAAGATTGAAGAGACAACTAAGGCCATTGAAAAGCTCTCACAAAAAGTAAAAGCTAAGCTTGGAGATGATGTCACTCATATCATAGGTCGAGCTGGTGCAGCCTCAATGGGACCAGGAGATCCAAAGGCTAAAGAAGGTAATAGCGTTGGAATGTTAAGTATCTACGTTAGCGAGAACTTCAAATTAAATAAAGCTTCAACAGAAGTCTTAAAGACTCTAAGAGAAGTAACTGAAGAATCAATTATGTCCCTTGAGTACGAAGCTCTGGTTAATGGACCTCCAGTTGGAAATGCTATTGAAGCCACTTTTAGGTCTAACGATGTTGAAGAGATCTATGGCATGGTCAACGGAATAAAGGCTGAGCTTGAAAAGGTTGATGGCATTAGCGACCTTCGCATCGATGATGTTATCGGTGACGATGAGATCTTTGTCGATATAGATTATGAAAAAACAGACCGACTAGGTCTTGATGTAAAGAATATCGGACAAACTATTAAAACCGCTGTCAGTGGAAATAGAACCGCCAAGGTAACTTTAAATAACAAAGACATCGATTTAATTGTCCGATACAAAGAGCCCTTTAGAGAGTCGATTGAAGATTTGAAGAATATTAGAATCTTAGATAGACAAGGCAACCTCGTCTCGCTTGGAACATTTGCAAAGTTTAGAGTTGAGCAAGGAACTCCTCAGATTAAGCGTTTTGATTTTAAGATCTCTAAGACCCTAACAGGGAATGTCTCTGAAGATAAGATTACCTCTATGGTTGCTAATCAGAAGCTAGTCAAGATCTTCGATGAACTTCACTTAAAGTACCCTGGCGTTAGTATTAAATTTGGTGGAGCTGCAGAAAACACTAAAGAAAGCATGGAATCACTAGGTCAGGCGCTTATGTTAAGCCTCATTGGTATCTTTGCCCTATTGGTCTTTCTCTTTAAGTCATACTTAAGACCGGCCATTATCATGTCGACGATTCCCCTTGGACTCCTAGGCTTTTCAGTGGCCTTCTTCTTTCACCAAAGGCCAATTAGTTTCTTAGCTCTGATTGGAGTCATAGGGCTTGGGGGAATCATTGTTAACTCAGGGATTGTCCTTATCAGTTTTATTGATCAAATGAGAGCAGAAGGAAAACTAGAATTACATCAAATCCTTGTTAAAGCTTCCGGTATGAGGCTTCGCGCAGTGCTCGTGACCTCATTAACAACCATTAGTGGCCTTCTTCCGACTGCCTATGGGATCGGCGGGAATGATCCCATTTTGATTCCTATGACTCTTGCCATGGCATGGGGATTAACCAGCGGAACTATCCTAACTTTGATTTGGGTTCCCTGCGCCTATGCAATTCTAGAAGATTTATCTAAGCTTCAAGAAAAGATTTTAAGCATAAAGCTACCTTTTATGAAAAAGGAGATGGCCCATAATGAACGCTAAAGAGAAAGACACCAAAGAAAAGATCCTTGATGTGGCCAATGAGCTCTTTGCTGAAAAGGGTTTCAAAGGAACATCAATAAGAGAGATTGCAAAGATCGCTGACGTAAACCTCTCTGCAGTTAATTATCATTTTACCAATAAAGAGACATTGTACGCTCAGGTCTTTCAAAGAAATCATAAATGGATGGAAGACTCTGTTACGAGAATTGGTGAAGATGATGACCTCAGCGTTCAAGAGTTTACTTGGCGGGTCTTTGAGTTCTTCTCTACTAATGGAACCTCACTCTTAAACTCTTTTAAGATCATCCTCAATGAAAAGCTAGATAGCCTTCCAGAGGAAATCTTCTTAGATTGCAAAGGGAATATGGGGCCTCCGGGCCAAGCGGTCTTTCTTCAAAAGATCCGTCAAGAACTTGGAGAGGAAGTTTCATACGAAGCCATTCACTGGGCCATGAGAATGATCTTTAGTAACGTTATTCATTTTTCAGTGATGATGAACGCTCCTATGCTTAAAGAGAAAATGAAAAATGATCCAAATCTTCAAGCTGAAGCTAAAAAGAAGTCGATCTACAATTTAGTAGAGGCCCTGCTTAATCAAATTAAGGCGAATCCAGAGAGTTGGTAGCCCGTGACGAAATTCTTTTTAGGATTCTAATTTTTCCTTTAAATATTAAGTACTTATTAGCCTATAGTTTTTACGTGAAGCGTTACAAAACTTCGTCACCTCTGGTAAGTTGTCTTCAGCTTAAGACTATCTGACTGGTCTATAGTGCGCTTGGGGAAGCAAATATAAATTTTAAAATGAACTGGCCACCTGAATAGGTGGTCTTTTTATTTCTACTCTATTCCAATGATCTCATATTCTCTTGGGGTGCTCTTCGTTTCTAATTCAAAGTTATCACCAACCTTTAAACTTAAGACCTCAGAGCCAATGGGGGAAAAAACTGAGATGACCAAGATGGATTCTCCCTCTACTTCAAGCATGGTTCCCCCTGCCGTTGGGGAGATAAAGTATTTCTTCTTATGATCATTTAGTTTAAGTTCCACCAAAGCCCCAATGGCCACTTCATCTGTTGTTTTAAAGCTTCTCGGCTTTATCTCTTCTAACATCTGAATATCAGTTTCTAATTCTGTGACCCTGGCCTTTTGCGCCCCTGCTAAATAGCCAGCTTCAATCCCACGGGTATCGTACTTCCCTTCAGATTTCATATCAGGAGCGGTCATCAAAGAATGAGTGCTGTCATAGGCGGCCTTCAGCCCGTCTAGTTCATTTTGAACATTTTTAATAAGGATCTTCAGTATTTTCTCTTTTTTCATAGATTCATCTTACCAAAGCTTTAGAAATAACTAAAATACCTTCATGACTGAGATACAAAAACCATTTTCCCCCTCTTGTGAAAGAAACCGGGGACCCATCCTAAACATCCTTAGCGCCTACCTGCCGGATCATAAGCGCCTTCTAGAAGTGGGCTCTGGCACAGGTCAGCATGCGGTTTATTTTGCCCCTAAATTTCCAGAACTTACCTGGTTTACCTCCGACAGAGTAGAGAATCATGAAGGCATTAAAGCCTGGCTAGACGAAGCGGCTCAACCCAATATTCAAGGCCCCCTAAGCTTTAACCTAGGGGAAGATTCTTTTCCCGTGGCCAATATCGATATTGTCTTCACAGCAAATACCTTCCATATCATGCCCTGGGAGATGGTTCAGGAACTCATTAGCCTCGCCGGGGCCAACCTCGAGAGAGACTCAGTTTTTATTGTTTATGGTCCCTTTACCTATGATGGTGAATTTACTTCACGCTCTAATGAAGAATTCCATCAAATATTGAGACAAACGGCATCGCATCAGGGTATTAGAGATTTTAAAAATGTTAATGAAATGTTTGAAAAAGCGGGCTTTAAGCTTCAAGAAGACTTTGCCATGCCTGCCAATAACCAAACACTAGTCTTTAAAAAAATTAGGTAGAAACTATGAGCGTTCAGGAATTTAAGAATATTAAAAACATTGCCGTTGTTGCCCACGTTGATCACGGTAAGACTACTCTTGTTGATGGACTTCTTGTTCAGTCAGGAGTTTACGAAGAAAGAGATACTGTTGAAGACAGAGTGATGGATTCCGGCGAGATTGAAAAAGAACGTGGGATTACCATTACCGCTAAGAACTGCGCTATCTTTTGGAAAGACACAAAGATTAATCTTCTCGATACTCCAGGCCACGCTGACTTTGGTGGAGAAGTTGAACGTGGATTGATCATGGTTGATGGTATCTTACTTTTAGTTGATGCCTCAGAAGGTCCCCTACCTCAGACTCGTTTTGTTCTTGAGAAGGCCCTTAAGTTAAACCTCAAGGTTGGCGTGATCATCAACAAGATTGACCGTCCCGATGAAAGGATAAAAGAGGTTAAAGGTGAAGTTGAAGATCTACTTTTAGACCTTGCTATGTCTTTAGAGATTGAAGACTTTGATATTGATATCCCATTTCTCTACTCTTCAGCTAAAGAAGGTTGGGCGACACTTGATCCAAACGATAAAAAAGAAAACATGCACGACATTTTAGATTTTATCGTAAGTGATTACTACCCACTTCCAAAATTAGATAAAGAAGGTCCTTTTCAAATGTTAGTGGCCAACCTGGCCTACTCTTCATTCTTAGGTCAACAAGTTGTTGGTAGAATCCAAAGAGGAACTATCAAAAAACACGAAAACTATACTTGTATGGTAGCTAGTGGAAAGAATAAAAACTTCAAAGCCACCAATATCCAAGTTTATGATAAATTGGCCACCACAGATACTGATTCAGCTTCTGCGGGAGAGATCATCCTTCTTGCCGGTATGACTGATGGCTTTATCGGGGACACTATTGTTGTTCAAGGAAACGAAGAAGCTCTAGAGAGAATCTATGTTGAGCCGCCAACAGTTGCAGTTAATGTTTCAGTAAACACTTCTCCTCTTTCAGGAAGAGAAGGAGAATACCTAACTTCACGAAAGCTTGAAGAATTCTTAGATGATTCATGTAAGTTAAACGTGGCCCTTCAATATGCAGCCACTGATGATCCAAAGATCTATAAGCTTAAAGGCCGTGGCGAACTTCAACTTGCCATTATCTTCGAAGAACTTAGAAGAAAAGGCTTTGAGTTCATGATCAGCCGCCCTGAAGTTCTCTTCAAAGAGGATGAAAACGGTCAAAAGACTGAACCATATGAAAAAGTTGTTATGGATGTTCCAAACGATACAACAGGCGCAATCACTGAGGCCCTTTCTATTAGAAAAGGTCTTATGTCTGGAATGAGCCCTATCTCTGAAGATAGAACAAGAGTTGAATTTGATATTCCTTCTCGTGGTCTTATTGGTTACCGTTCACAATTTCTAACGGATACTCGTGGTGAAGGCCTTATGTCTTCTGAGTACCTAGGATATAAAGAATACGCTGGAGATATGAATGCCCGTCAAAACGGAGCTCTCATCTCTGACAGAGCTGGAAAGATCACTCCTTACGCTCTTTTTAACCTTCTTCCTAATGGTGAGCAATTCGTAAAGCCAGGTGAGCAGTGTTACGAAGGGCAAGTTATCGGTGAGCATAATAAAGTCAACGAAGCTAACCTTAACTGTGTTCGTGAAAAACATTTAAGTTCAATGAGAACTGCTGGTAAAGATGTAAACATCATCCTTCCACCAGTAAGACCTAGAACTCTTGAATGGGCCATGGACTGGATTGATAATGATGAGTGGGTTGAAGTGACTCCCCTCAATATTCGAATCAGAAAGAAAGAGCTGGCCCAAAATAAAAGGTCAGTTGTTAGAACGAAAAAATAATAAAAAAAAGGAGCTCTTAAGGCTCCTTTTTTTTGGCTTAATTTTTTCTAATCTTCTTCAGCATAGATAGCATTCTCTGAGGCCCCATCTCGAAGGTCAAACTTCTTACCGCAGATATGCACGATATAAAGGACCGGTACCCCAATCAAAGTCGTAAAGATAAAGAAGCCTTGATACCCAATGGAATCGACGATTCCTCCCGAGTATCCACCAAGAACCTTTGGAAGTAGAGTCATTAAGGATGTAAAGATAGCGTACTGAACGGCCGTAAAAGACACATGAGTAAGGCTTGATAAAAAGGCCACAAAGGCAGCACTAGCAAGACCAGCGGCTAAGTTATCCGCTGCGATCACAGAGTAAAGCATGAAGTTACTCTTGCCCGTCACAGCTAAGAGCATAAAGAGCAGATTAGTTCCGGCAGCTAGGATAGCCCCCCACCAAAGCATCTTTATAACGCCAAATCTTGTGGTTAAGATTCCCCCAAGAAAGCCTCCTAAAATACTCATAAAGACCCCAAAGGTTTTTACCGCATTGGCGATTTCAATCTTAGTGAATCCCATATCCTGATAAAACACATTTGAGATAACTCCTAAGACAATATCTGAAATTCTATATAGTCCCACTAAGCATAAGAGTGACCATGCTAATGACTTTCCATAGCGATCAAAGAAATTCTTAACGGGGTGAATATAACCCTCTTCAATCATGGCCGTGTTAACAACGCCAGATTTTCCAATTCCAAGAGCCACAGCAATCCCAACTCCTAGGGCCGTTACCATTCTAATACTCCCGACAACAAAACCGGCGAGGGCCTTATTGTTAAAGACTTCCGTTAAGCTCTTCTTAGCCATGTCAACAATATCTGAAGAGAAAACAAAGGTAGAAACAAAGCAGGCCACGATGATTAAGAAAAGGAAAAAGAAAGTTGCATAGTCTTTTGTTGAATGATGAGCATCTCTTAAAGGAACCTTTGGCTCTGGTCTGATGAGAGTTGTTGCAACCCCTAAGAGCATAAAGGCGGCCATAATAAAGTAAGTATACATCCAAGCGCTATGAGAATAATTCTCCATAGTCGTTCCAAAGTAGGCGGCTATATATAATGAGCCAGCCCCCGCTACGATCATGCCTATGCGGTAACCTGCAATATAAGTAGCAGCAAGGATGGCCTGAAGCTCGCTCTCTGCTGACTCAATCCTAAAAGCGTCAATGACAACGTCTTGAGTAGCTGAAGAAAAACCTAAGAGTACTGCGGCCATGGCCATTTGAGTAAGTCCGCTTGAAGCTGGATCAGTAATGGCCATCCAGCAAATCGAGATCATGATTGAGATTTGAGATACTAAGAGCCAACTTCTTCTTCGACCTAATAGCTTAGTAAGAATGGGAAGAGGAAGCTTATCCACTAAGGGGGCCCAAATGAATTTAAAAGAATAGCCTAGTGCTGCCCAAGAAAAATAAGTCACGGCCGACCTAGCAACGCCTGCTTCACGGAGCCACAAAGAAAGAGAGGAAAAAATAAGAAGGATAGGAAGCCCAGCAGAGAAGCCTAAGAAAAGCATCGTGATAGATCTCTTATCTAAGAAAACTTTTACGCTTTCCATCCAAGGTTTTTTGGCCGTTTCCGTCATGGTCTATTCCTTTTAAATGTTTGTTAATACTAAAATCGTAGCAAAATTCAAACGGCTTAAACAGAGATCATTTTGTCACCGACTATAATGATCAAATACTAAACATCCCCTTTGAAAAGACCGATGCGATCCTAATGGAAGAATTTATTGGAAGTGAAAATTTACAGCTAGCAGGACACCTGGCCTACACGCTTATTTTCTTCTCTTTTTTAGTTCGAAACATTCTCTGGCTAAGAGGCCTTGCTATTTTTGCTAGTCTTACCTCTATTATCTATAACTTCTATGTTCCGGCTGAGCCCCTATGGGTACCTATTCAGTGGAACTGTGTTTTCATCATGACAAATATTGTCCAAATAACTTTTATCTTCTTGGAAAAAAGAAATTTTAAGTTAGAAGGCCATGAAGCTTATTTGCATGATCGTTTTTTTCCCGATCTCACTAGCGCTGAGTTTAAAAGTTTATTGAGAGGTGGGTTTCTAAGAACTAGTCAGAAAAACGAAACACTTATTGAGCAGCACACCACTGTAGAAGCTTTAATGGTGATTATTGACGGGGAAGTAAGTGTTCAAACCAAGGGACGAGAAGTCGCCCGCCTTGGTAAAGGTCACTTTCTTGGAGAGATGAGTTTTATGACAGACGAGCCTACCAAGGCCGACGTTTGCGCCATCGGAGAAGTTCAATACTTCTTTTGGGAAAAGGAATCTTTAAAAGCGCTTATTAACAAAAAACCAAAGATGATGAACGCCATTCAAAGAGTTCTCTCTCATCAATTGATTGAATACATCCTAGATGAAGATCAAAAAGCAGATAATAATTACACGCCTGCTGCCTAGTATTTCAAGCACTTACATCCTTTAACAGCTAGTTTTCATTGCTCTGACAAAGTTCACAGAGTGCCCTGTTACCTTAAATCTAACGAATCAAAAACCTGGAGGTAAGAATGAACGCAGCTACTAAGATCACCTTAAATAAAACTAGAGGCTCTCACTCCCCTTCAAGCCTCTTCTCAGAAAGAAGCACTCTTCTTGAATTGGCCACGACGGCCATGCATCCCTCCCTAGATGAAAAGAACAGAGCTCTTGCCTCCAGGTTTTTAATGAAACAGCTCCTTGGAAAACTTAAAGATCCAACGGCGCCTTTTTCTCAAGTTAAAGTCTATCTGGATGTCTTTAAAAAGGTATCCGAAATGGGGCTTATTAAAGCCGATCAAACCGGTCATCAAATAAGAACCCGCGATAATTTTGAAAATGAATTTAGGTTATTAACCCTTATCCGAAATAGGAGGAACACTAAACAAGAAGAATGGGGTACCTACCATTCTAACGAAGAACTCGTTACAAACCGCCTTAGGTGGAAGATTGTGGAGTTTTTAAAGTATTTAACTTAACTAAACGGGTCCTAGCCTCACCCTCTCTCACTCCAATAGGTGAACTAGGACCCTTTTTACCTCAAGAATTCACCAAAAGTTTACTTTACCTATATTGCTTCTAACCCGATGAGATTTTATAATAACCCTTAATTAAATAACCTATAAAAGGAAGATGTTATGAAATGGTTTCTAATGCTTGTTACAATGCTTGCCCTAAGTTCATGTGCTTCACATGGTAACTTCGGAAAAATGGATACAAACGGAGATGGTGCTGTCTCTAAAGCCGAGTTTACGGCTCATGTTGACGCTAAGTTCAATAAATTAGACAAAGACGGAAACGGTACAATTGACGCTTCAGAGATGCCAAAATGCTCAAAGAAGAAAAAGTGCCATAAGAAAAAAGGCGACTGTAAGTCCGGTCAATGCCACTTAAAGAAAAAAGGTGATTGTAAGTCTGGAAAATGTGATCACAAGAAAAAAGGTGATTGTAAAGATGGAAAGTGCAAGAAACACCACAAGCAAACTGACTGTAAAGATGGTGCTTGCCAGCTTCACAGCAAAGATAAAAGTGCATAATCAATGATTACCGTAGATCTTCACGGCTATTTAGTTGAAGAGGCCATTGAGCATATAGAAAATGTCATTGGCAAGATTAGACTAGATGGCCGTGAGGACTATATAAAAGTCATCACCGGCCACGGTAAGATCCAAAAACAATTAATGTTCTACCTACTCGACCATGGAATCGAGCATATGTTCGAGCCTGGGAATAAAGGCGCTATGATCATCAACGTAGATTAAGTTTCACGCTTTTAATGCTATAATTTCCTAATGAAAATTCTCTTAATAATGACTCTACTTTTTACAGTTGCCTGCTCTTCTAATTCAAAGAAGGCCCCTCCGATAAGCAAGAAGAAGTTCAAGGGTAAGAACTATATTGGCGCAGTCATTGAAACTTTTAAGGTTCCTAAGACTTCAAGACCAGCTATTAAGTTAGGCTTTCTTATTCCAGGGGCAAGCGCGAGCCGTATGGGACTTAAGAGTGATGACTTAATTATTAAGGTGAATGGCAAAGAAGTGACAGATAAAGATAGCTTCGCTAAGTTCATCAGAAATTACGACAGAGAAAAAGAGATCGTCTTTAGTGTCCTTAGAGGATCAGAACTCACGGAGCTTGAAATAAAAGGCCATGTTGACCGCCGCGTCTATGGAAATGGCCCAAAGATAATGGCCCCTTTAGATAAAGACCTTCTCCCCTCATTTATTAAGAAACAAGCAGAGCCCTTTACTAAGATCAACCAAAAGAAAATGGCCCTGCATAACTTAGAAGAAAAGCATCAAGAATTAAAAGATACCTTCTCATTAATGACAAATAGAGCTGACTTTTACCGTCGTAATATAGTCACCTACGTACAAAGAAACCCCTTTGAACTGGCCAACGTATCAAATTCAATCATAAAAAATTTAAAAGGATCTAAGAAGTGGAAAAGCCTTGAGGGACTTGCAGACTTAGAGCTACCTTATAAGAAAGAGGTAAAGTTTAAGGGAGGCGACCCTATCGCCTATATTAAAAAAGCGCTAGATCTGATCTATAAGGATGCCTTTGCGGCCTACAAAGATATTTCAAGAGAAGAGAAGATTACCTTCTTTAACGGCTATAGTGATCTTCTAGATTATATCGACAAGAATGTTTTGTTGAAGGATCTAGAAGACATGAAAAGATTCACTCCTCTTCATGAAATCTTAAAGAAAGTGAACCTTGAAAAAATCATGAGTGCTAGGACCCAGGCCATGGCCCTTAATGATGAAAAGCTTTTAAACTCACTTTCAAATTACCTGCGCGTTCAGAAAAAGAATCAAGTCAGCATTCAAACAAGGTATGGCCTTATCCTGATTGGGGATGAAAAAAATAATTGGTATAAGACTAATCCAAATAGCATCACCCTTCTCATCGATCTAGGCGGTGATGACCTCTATACTGGTGGCTATGGCAGCGCCACTGATGGCAGACCCTTTAGCATACTTATTGATAGAGGTGGAAATGATACTTACGAAGGGGCTAAGAACTGCTCCTTTGGTTGCGGTATCCTAGGTCTTGGTATTCATATCGATAAAAGTGGCAATGATAAATACTTAGGAAACAGACTCTCTCAAGGCGCAAGCCTCGGAGGAGCAGGAATCCTCATCGACGAAAGTGGTGACGACGTCTATAAAAGCCTCTCTCACTCACAGGCCTATTCCCTCTACGGGCTTGCAGCGCTTATTGATTATAAGGGAGATGATACTTATGATGCCAAACTCTTCTCTCAAGGAGTAGCAGTCTCTGGTGGCGTCTCTCTTCTTCAAGATATTAAAGGTAACGATACGTACGAAGCGAGAGGACTCTACCCATCAAGCTACGGAACAAATGGAATCTTCCGCAGTTTCTCTCAAGGCATGGGCTTTGGCTTCAGAGGCTTTATGTCTGGAGGAATCGGCATCCTAAGTGATGGATCAGGAGTTGATAACTTTATAGGAGGAAATTTCTCTCAAGGGGCAGGCTATTATTTTGGCTTCGGCCTTTTTCATAACGGCGGAATTGAAAATGATAACTACCTAGGCTCCCGCTACACCCAAGGCGCCACTGCTCACTACGCTCTTGCGGCCTTTTTAGAAGAGGGAGGTAATGATATCTATAGATCAAGAATGGATGTTGCCACCGCTATGGCCTGGGACTTAGGAATTACTTACTTTGAAGATACAAGTGGCAATGATCAATACTACTCTACGGGTATGTCCTTAGGAGCCGCGGCCATGAACTCTATTTCAATCTTCGTGGATAGAAAAGGAGATGATTTCTATGACCTCGACAACTTCCCTGCCTTCATTCCTACAAACCAAGCAAGAGATGGAATCAGCCTGGCCTATTTCTTTGATTTACAAGGGGTAGATAAATATAAAAAGATTAAGAACAACGCTCACGGAGTCACCGATGTTTCTGGTTTCTGGTTTGATTATAATAAGAAGATTGAACTACTTCCCTAAAGACATTTTTTAGAGACTAAGTTCTCGTAGATTCCGTGATACTTATCCACGACCTCCTGACACTTCTCTATCTCTTGGGCAATGGGGCAACCTGAAGCAGACTCTGAATCACTCTCAAGGGACTTAATATTTCCTTCTACAATTCTTTTGATCTTTTTGTTTCGATAAGAGCTACAGTTGATTCCTTCGTCCCAACCAGCGTCGACAAATTCGCTCCAATCAAAGCTCTTAGCTTGAATCCATTTATTATCTTTGCAAGTAAAGTATGGACCATGCCCAGAAGATTCCTTGTAAAGAGACTTCCAAAAGAGATAACCACTATAATTGGCCACTTGATCGGCTCTTGAATAGACGGCAGTGGTTGTATACCCGAACTTTCCAAGTTCTGTTTTATGCCCCCACTTTAGGGCGGATTTCAATCCTTTCTTTTTTGCTTTCTTAAAATAGACAAGGCCTTCAGTGAAGAAGTGACCAAACTTATCGGCCCCTACTATATGACCGCCTATTTTTACGATGCGTCCAAAGGAGCCTAAGGGAAGTTTTAAGACTCTTCCTTGAAGAAAGCTTAAACCTTCGTAGATTGATTCTCTTCTTCTAAGGTGAATCCTATCTAGTTGATCCGGTGTTGAATCATTAACAAAAAATTCAATAGGGCCACCAATAACATTTCCTTTAAGCTGCTTCAAAAGAGACTTCTCTAATCTTTTTTGACTGCAGTTACCTTTTTTATTTGCCTTCCTAAGGGCCTTTTCGATTCTTACATTCGTAAGTTGATTAAGTACTGGAGCTGCATCATCTTTGAGAGCATACCTTTTGGTAAAGCTATCAACCTCTGACGCCTCCGCGCTTCCAAGTAAAATAAAAAGTGCTATGCTTAAAATTTTCTTCATCTTAGTGGTGGTGCTCAAATTTCTCAGCTTCATAAAGCCAGAAAATTGATTCAATTTCTGAGGCTTTTACATTTCCAGCTCTGTCCCAACCATTCTCAGAGGCACCAAGACCTGAGTTTGAGAAAGTGACTTCGTCAAACCATTGGTTCATCATATCAAAACTATTAGCGGGAATTGGCCATTTTTTATTCATCTTCTCAGCTGGAAACCATTTGTTCTTTTTTACTTTTTGAACAAACATCCAGTGCATTCTTCCTTGGTCATAATCTTTCCCCATAGCATACCCAGGCATCACAAAAGTATGTGAGTTATAGATATAATATGAAGAGGCAACAAAGGGTGAAAAAGTATTTTTAAAGTAACCTGATTTAACGTGAAGAGTATCAACAGAGTACCAATCAGTATGACGGTCAAGGGCCGTTGTGATCCTCTCCCAAGCTTCATTTTTATCTTTAAAGATTCTAGTGAACCCTCGGTCTTTTGCTTTTAAGTATTCAGGCTTAAAGCTTGGGTGAACTTCAGTAATGAGTTTAACACCTTCAAGGAACTTCTTGCTTGAACCGTAGATCTTCTTAGCCCAGTAGTTAGCGTTTGAGATAACTTTCTTGTATTCAGAGTTTGCTCCAATCGCTTCTTTTCCAGCAAGGGCGGTAATAATAGTAATTTTTTTAGTCGCCTCGTTAATCTCTTTATATGAGTTGTTTTCAAAATCACCAACAACATCACGGTACTTCAAAAGCTGACAAGCTCCTGGGCTCTCGTTAGTAACAGTGAATGAGCAAGTGGCAACAACTTTTGGATCAAGAACAATCATCTCACCGACACCGTCACCAGTGATATCTTCAGTAACGATGATATAACCTTTCTTATCTGATTTTGTGTACCTCTTCATGATGTCTTTGATATCTAGCCCTTGTGCTCTATCAGGATAGAAGAACATTCTTAGAAAAGCTTGCTCGTTGATCTTCTCCCGAGTCTTATAAGGAGAAGCAAAATACTCCTTACAGTCTTTATCAGTCATAGCGCCTTTATACTTCTGTACTGTTTTATTCTTTGTACATGAACTTGAGAAGGCACGTGAGAACCAAAGCATTCCGTTAGATTCAATTGACTGCGCCTTAAGGTTACCATCTCCTCTAAATTCATAAACATGAGCGAGGTCTGACTTTGAACAAGTCTTGGAAAAAGCAGCTCTTCCACTTTCATAAGCATCAAAGGCAGCGTCATCGTGTGAGCTTAAGTTTTTTCCTTTAGCTAGGTATTCAGATAAAATATAGCGGTACTCACAAATAGTCATAGGTTGAACTGATCTTTGGTCCACTTCTAAGCTACGGTGCCCTGAAGAACCTAACCTATCAAGACGATGAGTTCTTAATGAATTTGAAATTTCAATCATGCCTTTATAACCAGGACCTGTCAGTTGATCGAAGACTTTCTTACTCTTTGAATACTTTTGAACTCCTGGTTGAGTGATATCGGCCTTTCCGAGCCACTGAAGTTTTTTCTTTAACATGCTTAGGTTATCTCTATACTCGCCGCAAAGAATCGTGAGCATATTATGAGTGTTTTGACCGATGCCAGCGGGGGCTTTTTGAGAGCCCTTACACTCACCTTTGTTTTTTGTAGAGGTTGCGCAAAGGTCATATACTTTTTCAAAATCTGTATAAGGATTAAAGGCCACTGACTTTACATAAGTCTCACCCTTTTTATTCTTTAATGGCTCCCCAGTCTTATTGTCTGTGACAAACTTACCGTCTGCCTTTCTACCTGCTATCTCAATAGCCTCAATCTCTGACATCTTTAAAGCAGCTTTTTTAACAGTTGAATTAGAGTAGTTAACAACAGGAGCTTCATGACTTTTTTGGGCCACAGTTCCATCACTACAATAGCTGGCCCAAGTACTGGCCGCTTGAGAATTAATCGCAAGACTTAAGCCTGCGGTCATTAATCCAATCTTCATTGTTTTAAGCTTCATGCGTATTCTCCTTGGGGGATTATCTAGTCTTGCAATTCATATAAACAGGAAGGTGATCAGAGATTGATTCACTAAAGACAACATTAGTTCCTTCAACAAAAGATCCAATAAGCTTGTTATCCACGCCAATTTCCCAAAAATCCATCTTTCCACTAGTGTAGCGATGCTTCATGGTGCTGGCTGACTTGAAGTTAAGCTCCTTTGAAAAGGCACTTAATAATTCTTCTTTATTAATTGATCTTACAAGTTCATGGCCTGAAGGAAATATTTCAGCGTCAGTGAAATCAAAGACCTTAGCTTCATCTACATTACATTTAGAAAGGGCTCCTTTTTTAGCAAGAACCAGGTGATCAAAGTTACTTCCAAGTCCGGTTTTTCCAACCGTTGAAGGCGTGTTCACATAAACATCTGCCCCTTCCATTCCTAAAAGGATCTTATCCCATGCCTTTTTAAAAGCTGCTTGCTTCGGCTCATCTTTCTCTCTCTCAGGAGCAGCAGTATTTGCTCTTGGAGCCGCTAGGTTAAAGTCACCATAAAGGATAGGATCTTTAATCTTTCCTGCTGCCTTAGCTTTTCCAAGGAAATCAATGGCCATCTTTGCTTCAGCAAAACGAGAGTGAGTTTCTTCTTTTTCTTTCTTATGTGATTTAATGGCTACGTTGTAGACATAGCCCGTTTCTTTTTCAAAATTAAAGACTTCAAGCATTGGATTATAAAGAGCTTCGTCTAAAACCGGTTTCTTATTTACTTTCTTAGTTGGAGCGCGAAAACGAAAGTGCACGGCCGCCATAGTGAACTCCATCTTCCCTGCTTTAAAGGTGGCTAAGAAAGGCTTTCTTGCCATTTCAGCGGGAAGGTCTTCAGCCTTAACAGTACAGGCCCCGATCTTTTTTCCACAGTACGGAGTTGGGCGAAGATTTAGCTTATTTCTCTTATAGAAAAATCCTGTGATTTCATTATTAAGAAGATCATCTGCCAACCTAGGAAATAGGTCATTAGAAAGGATAAGCGCGTAGTTAGAATCTCTTTTAATAAGCTCGTTTAGCACCTTTAAATATTCTGGAACACGAAACTGATCTTGAATATCAGTTAGACCAATTTCAGATTTTTCTTTAGTTCTTGATACAAACTTTAATTTGGCCCTTTTACCTGACTTTAAGTCCTCAATGGCCGTAAGAAGCTTCTCATTATAAGAGCGGTCTTCTTTAGCGAGGTGTTTTAATTCCACAGCACCAGTTAGGTCAAACTGAGCGATAGTTTCTGCTAGGATATGATTTTGCTTGAGACCTGTTAGCTTATTGCCACTAAAGTCTTGTCCCATTCCTAGGTTATAAACATTAAAACCAGCAATCTTGATATTTGTGTTCTTTGATCCCCGTTTATAGGAAGTACAACCTTTTTTAATATTGGTGGGAGTTCTCTTGCAATATGCTGAATAAGTAGGCTTACAAACGGCGTGAAGGTTTAAGCTCTTTGCTAGATGTTTCTTAACAAATTCACATATTGGCCTTTCATCAGCAGCAAAACTAGGGGCTGCAAACAATGAAGCAATACTTAAAGCTAAAAGAGGACGCATAAGGTTCCTTTTTGGTTTTCACGGATTAGTAGGTAATCAGTTGTACCAAAAAATAAGGTTTATGCGCAGCGCGTAATCAAAAGCTTGTAATAACTTTATGTCTAAACTTATGACACCACTAAAATCAATCAGTTACCTAAGCTTCCCGCTTAATCAAATGATAGCCAAACTGGGTCTTAACCGGTCCTGAAACTTCTCCAGGTGCTAGTTCAAAGGCGGCCTTTTCAAAAGGGGCTACCATCATGCCTTTACCAAATTCACCAAGACTTCCACCAGATTTCCCAGATGGGCATTTGGAAAAGTCTTTTGCTAACTCTTCAAAGGTCTTTCCCTCTTCGAGTTTCTTAACTAAATCTGTGGCCTCAAATTCTTGATCTACTAGAATATGGCTCGCCGTTACCTTGTCGCTCATTTTTACCTCAATGTCTTTTTTAAGAACTCTTTAATCTTTTTTATAGAAGTCTTATCAGCTTCTTCATCATAAGCAAATGGTAAGTCAAAATCATCACCAAGCTTCGTTGAAGAAGGTTTATAAAATCCTTTTTTTGCCCCTGGAAAACTTTGAAAGTCATAAGTCACCTGATTCAATTTCAATTCTCTTTTAAACCCGCTAATTCTTTTAGAATTGATTCCAGGATCTAGGGATGCGTTTAAAACTAAAAGCTTAAGCTCTGAAAAAGAACTCTTTGTTTCTATACTCTCTAAGCTTCCTTGAACTAAGATGAGAGAGCGAAACTCTTCCCCTCCTCTGGCCAGTTCAAAAAGATGATCGGCGCCTTTTTCATAACCCAAGGCGGAGATGTTCTGAGAGTCAACTCCATCTAGATTCTTTAATTCTTTAAGGGCCTTCTTTAAAACTAATTGAGGCTGTTCTTGCCCTTCGCAAAACTTCTCCGACTCTCCTGGTAAAAGCGTGATCAATCCCTTCCCATTCATGTCCACGGCAAGAACATGAAACCCAAGGTCAGCAAAGCGATGCCCCCGCTCTACAAAATAATCACTTAGCCCAAAACAATCCGGAACTAAAAGAAGTGCGGGCCTTAGCCCTGGTCCCCGTGGAGAAATATAAAGATGACGATTCTCATCGATCTTTAACTCCCGGTTTAAATGAGAGCACGATGAAAAGCTTAAAAGAAAGATTAAGAGAATCCGCATTTAAAATTGCCCGTTTCTTAATAAAACTAAAGTGCAGGCCTCTTCGGATTGAATACCAGCTTTATTTAACTCTAGAGAGAGCTCTTCGTTTTCAGTGCCAGGGTTAAAGATCACCCGCTTAGGTTTTAATTCAATGATCTCATCAATGATCGAGCTTGAAATACTCTTATTTACATACAAAGTTAGAGTATCAATATTGGATAATTCCTTGAGGGAGCTTTCCACTTTATGCCCTTCCACTTCTTTTAACCTTGGAGATACCAAAAAAACCTTATGGTTATTTTCTAAAAGCATCTTAAAGGCTTTATAGCTATACCTATCTGGATTATCCGATGCTCCAAGAACTGCTACCTTTTCAATATTCATAGATGACCTTTTTAACGCGAGGCTAATTTAAATTTCGTAATACCATGGTAATAATTCTTAAAACTAAAAACAAGGCAAGATCATGAAAGGGACATTTTTTAAACAACCACTTGAATTCAGTGTTGATATAAAAGGAGAATCCCACCGCCAAGGGGAATCCTTAAAAGGTTCCCTCCTGGTTAGGAACCATAGTGATGAAGAACTTGCCCTTGGGGCCTACGGCGTTACTTTGGCTCAAACAGATGCCAAAAAGCTTAAGGCTAAAAATGAAAAGGGAATTACTAATAAGCATCAGCTCTCTTTTAAAGAAGATGAAAAGCTCGGCCCTAAAGATAGCGCCACCCTAGAATGGGAGTTTAAGATTCCAAGTGACGGCACGATTTCAGAGAAATCCAATGGCCCTTATATTTATTATGGGGCTACTGATGAGCTTTTTGAGGGGGGCTTCCTAGAATTAAGTGTTCTCCCAATAGAGATCTTAGAAAAATACATCGAGATCTTTGAAAACTTTTTTAGATTTAAACGAAAGTCCCTAAAGAACAAGGCAGGGTTCATCGATATTCAGTACACCTGCCCTGGGGGTAAAGACTATGCTCGGATTGAAAAGCTCAACCAGCGCATAAGGATTATTGACTCAAAGCTAGAAGTAAAATGGCTCTTTAAGGTCAACAAACTCGGCTATGAATCAGGCTCAGTAGTGGAAGAAAAGGTAGAGAGGAACTTCGATCAGCTCCTTGAAAAGAAACGCTTTATGGATTTTGGGGACTTCCCTAATCAAGATGGCATCCTAGCCTCGATTGAAGAGGTTTTAGAGCAAGTTAAGAAGTACGAGATTTTCTAACGCTCTGCTTTCTTTATTCACGAGTCTTATAGTCAGTTAGCTTTAAAAACGGTATAAGGAGGCTTATGGAAACAAATACACCTTTTACTGAGTTTGAACTCAAACCAGAACTACTCGCTTCCCTCAAGGGAATCGGATTTGAAAATGCTTCCCCTGTACAAGAGATGACAATCGCCCCGGTTTTAGACGGAAAAGATATCTTCGCTCAAGCAGAAACAGGAAGTGGAAAGACCGGCTCTTTTGCCATCCCTATTATCGAACAAATCCTCCGTGATGAAGAACTTATGGGTAATGACAAGAGAAAGGTCTCTTATGTTGTTCTAAGCCCTACAAGAGAACTTGCTCAGCAAACTCAAAAGGTCTTCACTCAAATTGGAACTCCACTTGGAATCACTTCGACTTGCCTAATCGGTGGAGAAAATATTGATACTCAAAAAGGACTTCTTAAAGAGCACCCTTTTGTTTTAATCGCCACTCCCGGCCGCCTTGTAGATTTGATCAAGCAAAAATGCGTTGATCTCATCGATACTAAAGGCGTTGTCTTTGACGAAGCGGACCGCCTCTTTGACATGGGCTTTAAAAAAGATATTGAGTTTATCCTAAGCAAGATGTCTGATCACCGTCAGCTGATCATGGTCTCTGCTACTAGTAATATGGACGTTCTTAATACGGCCTATAAATTCCGCTCTCACCCAGTGGAGTTAAGATTAAATGCCGACAGCTTACTTGTTGATCATATTGATCATTCACTAGCTATGGTAACTGGCGCAGAGAAGATGCCTCTTCTTGTAAAGATGCTTCGGGATATCGAAGATGCTTACGCCTTAGTCTTTTGTAATACCCAATTCATGACCCATGTTGTGGCCGAATGGTTAACAACAATGGAGTTCAAGGCCAAGCCAATCTCTGGTCGCCTTGCTCAGAATAAAAGAACTAAGCTAATGGAAGAGTTTCGTGCCAAGAAAATCACGATTCTCGTCTGTACAGATGTTGCAGCTCGTGGGCTTGATATTAAAGACGTTAACTTTGTTGTTAACTACGATCTTCCTCAAGAAGCCGCTAATTATGTTCACCGTATCGGTAGAACAGGACGAGCAGGAGCAAATGGTAAGGCCGTAAGTTTTTGCGCTCACGAAGACTGTGAGTACTTAGATCCTATTTCAGAACTTATTGGTTCAAAGATCCCACGTATGGAATTAACTGACGAAAGCTTTGCTAAAAATCTTCCAAAGAAGCCTTATATTGATTACAAGACTCTTCAAGTCGTCGACCGTAACGCTTCTAGAGAAGGTTCGCGAGATAGAAAAGACAGAAATGATAGAAAAGATTCAAGAGGAAAATCAAGCACGAAAAAGGACTTCAAAGACGAGAAGCCACCAGTGTTTAAACCTTATGAACTTCTTGAAACTCCTACTTGGGTAGAGAGTGAGTCAAAAGACGATAAAAGAATCTTCGTTACCACAACGAAGTCCCTTGATCAGGCTCAAAAGAATGCTCTTGGGTATTATAGAGTTAACGATGCTAGCCTATTAAAGTGGGATATCACTAAGCAAGGTCCAAAGAAGTTCTTCTTTTTTGGTCCACGATCAACAACTTATAAGTTCACTCTTAAGCCAATCTATAAGAAGCTTCTTCTTCCATTTCTCATGGAAATGGTGAAGATTTCAAGATTGAATGTCTTTGTTAAAGTTAATTTTGATAAAGATAAAAAGAACATCAACATTAACTTCTCTGGAAGCGATGAAAGATTATTTTCTCTTAATGATAAAGAGCTTCTCTTTGCTTACGAACAACTTGTAAAAGTATACGTAACAACTAGAGTTCACCTTCCAGGAAATATCAGAATCAATATGAGCTTTGGAAAGAATGGTCCCGCCCGTGCAGCAAAAGCAGCAGATCGTAACGATAAAGGCGAAGGCAGAGAAAGAGGTTCTAAAAGAACTTCAAGCCGCGGAAGAGATAAGATTGATGAAGCAAAGATCACAGGTATGGTTGATAAGATGGTGGAGAAAGTTCTCGATTCAAGTAAGCCAGTGACTCTCAATGCTATGAATTCAGCAGAGAGAAGAATTGTTCATCAACATCTTCACGATGATAAAAAGGTTCAAACGACTTCTCTTGGAGATGGTCGTTATAAGAAGATTCAAATCAGTTTAAGATAATGGAAAAAGTTAGTTTTGCAGCAGGTTGTTTTTGGGGCGTTGAACACGCATTCAAGCAGCTTGCTGGAGTTCTTAAAACAACCTGCGGCTACCAAGGTGGCCAAAGCATCAACCCAACCTACGAAGATATTTGCCGTAAAGACACTGGTCATGCTGAAGTAGTCTTGGTCGAGTATGATCCAGAAATAATTAGTTTTGATCGTCTCTTAGACGCTTTTTTCTTTATGCATAATCCAACAGAACTTAACCGCCAAGGGCCAGATGTTGGCACTCAATACCGATCGGCCATCTTTCCTACTACAGATGAGCAAGCCTCAATTTCTCTTGATAAGATCAAGTCTCTAGGACCAACAGTTGTGACTCAGATTGAAGATTTTGATAAGTTCTATGACGCTGAATCAAATCATCAGCATTACCTGGCCAAGAATCCAGGTGGCTATTGTCATATAGGTCTTGATGTTTTTAAGAAACTAAAGGAAGGCTCTTTCTAGAACCTTCCTTAGAGTGATTAGTTACGGCAGTAACCTCTATTGAAATACTCATTACATACTGAAGTGCTATTTTCACAAGAATTACCTGACATATGGATAAATCCACTACGGCATCTTCTTCTCTCACCTTGGTTCACCATCACTTCAAAGCTTCCACTTTGAACAACAGTCTTTTTCTTCATGAGCTTATAATCGATCTTGTTTAAACCAAAGGCCAAAAGAGGCTTTTGAAAAAGAGTTCTGATCCAAAGATTGATTCCTTTTGACTCAGTTCCTTTAAATTTACCGTCTTTAGTTACTCTCTTTCCTGACTCATGTGTAGCAACAACTTCATACTTGTTAGCGTCAACTCTTTGAGCCGTCACAAGTTTAGTATAGATAGTTGGGTTTAACCCGTAAGCTGAGCAGTAGTGATTTCTTGTTCCACTAGCGCAGCTAGCAGTAACACTTCCATCATAACTAACGGCTTCATAATCATTTCCGTGCTGAAAACCAGCAGTCGTAGCAAAAGCTGAAGCGCAAAATAAGACGGCAACAAAGATTGAGATAAGTTTCATATAATCCTTCCTTAGAGTTATTTGTTTTTAAAATTTTATCTAGGTCCGTTAAGGTTGACCAGCGATTTCAATCACGTTTCCACTAGGATCACAGAACTGAATCCCCGCGAACTCTCCATCAAACTCTCCATACTCCATAAAGATTTCAATACCAGCTTGCTCTAACTTTTCCTTAGCATCATTAACGCCATTTGCTGCGTTAAGACAAAAGCTTATATGGTTAAAGTTCTCACTGGCTGACTCCCTACGCTGTCTTTCCCCTTCTAGGTAAAGCATGATCTCAGCCTTTGGGTGCTCCATAAGAATCCCAGGCTCCATATTCCTAGTCTCTTCAAAGCCTAGAATATCTCTATAGAATTTTACCCCTTCGTCGAGGTTGTGCATGTAAGCAGTGAGTACGTTAAGACCGTCGATCTTTATTAGGCTCATTTTTCTATCCTTTTAAGTTAAGTTTTCGCCAATATACAAAGGGATGCATCTTGTTACCACTTAAAAAATTCACATGTCAGAACCCTTCTAAGTGCTGAAAACTGCTTTTCTTCAAATGTAAGATGAAATTACTGGGCGAAAGCCTTTTGGCAATGATGCAATAGCGGGGTAATTTAAATGCATCGCGCAGGATCCGGGGGGATCCTAAATATATGAAGGGGAAATTATGAAATCGATCATCGTTCTAGGAGCTATGCTTCTAAGTACGGCTTCGTTTGCTTGGGGACCAACTGGGCATAGGATAGTCGGACAAATCGCAGAGAATCACCTTAAGTTACTTACAAAAAGAAGAGTCAAGAAACTCTTAGACGGAGAATCTCTTGCTAGGGTTTCAAACTGGCCTGATAAGATTAAATCAGACCCTGATAACTTCGGTCACACCTATAGCTGGCATTATACCGATTGGGCCGACACAACCATTGAGTACAACCGCACTGATAATAGCGGATCTTTAGTGGCCTCTATTGAAAGTAATCTTAGTACACTTAAAAATGAAAAAGCGACTAAGGCCGAACGTGCTTTTGCCTTAAAGTTCTTAGTACACCTAGTTGGGGATATTCATCAACCTCTTCATGTGGGAAATGGGCTCGACCGCGGTGGGAATCGTTGCCGAGTGGTTTACCAAGGAGAAGAGACAAACCTTCATAACCTATGGGACGAAAAACTAATTGAGTTCACTCGCCTAAGTTTTACTGAGTACTCAAAGTTTATCGATATTAAATCGAAAAAAGAAAATAGAGACCTCAACGATGGCTCCCCTCTTTCGTGGGCCAAAGAGTCAGCCGACCTAAGACCTAGCCTCTACCCTGAAGAAGTAAATCAAGTTGTAGCAAAGAATGGAGCTACCCTTAGAAATTACTGTAATAAGGATCTCAATCTTCCCGTCGATCAATTACCAAAGCTTGGTTACACTTATGGTTACAAGCTTATACCTTTAATGGAAAAGAGGATGCTTCAAGCAGGGCTTAGACTAGCAAAGCTCATTAACGACGCTTTATAGGTTTTCGTTTCGAATCAATTCAATTTCATCATGAGACATTCCTTGAGTTTGTAAGAACTCAAGGATTAGTTTTGTCTTCTTTTGACAATACTCATCTCTCGATTTTACTTTCTTAGAAAGCTTTTGCTTGAGGGTTTTATAGCGCTCATGATCGGGCTTATTTTCTTCTAAATGCTTCTTTAATAAAAGATGATTTCGATAGGCAATTGAATCTTCTTTGATGACATATACATTTTGAGCAATCTCTGGAGTGTACTTAAAAACAAAGCTCTCTCTATCAGTAATTCCTAGATTTCCCCTATGGGTATATCCAATGATTTCCATTTCAGCTTTTAGTTCTTCAAACTTATCAAAGTTCTCTACAACAATATCAACATCAATAACCGGCTTGGCCACCATGCCTTCAATTGAAGTGCTGCCTACATGAATAACATCAATGACAAGATGACTAAGGCGTGGCCAAAACTGATCCCTAATCCTTTTAAACCAATTCTTCCATTGAGGATTATAATTCTTGATGTCGACCATACTTTCCATTCATTACCTATTTGAAAATTTCCTACCTTAATCTTAGGCCTAATTTCAAATAATGTCTGCTAAGTGTTTAAAATTTTTAGAAAATTCTCAGATATTCTCGACATCTTCATAGTAAAGACGTATTGGAAGCAAGCTTGAAATAGAAGTGTATAAGATAAGCTCTTCATTTTTATAAACCCTCTCTTCTCTTGAGGAGGCCTGACCTATCTTTTTAATCAACTCACCAAGTTCAACCATAAAACGCTTAGCCGTCTCTGGCCTTAAGTAGCCCTCACTAATTTGAAAGGTTCCTTCTTTCTTATTATCCCCTCCTATTCCATCGACTACGAGTTCTTTTAAATTATCGATTGAAGTTCTTGTTAAGTGCCTTCCTAGCTCGGTCATTTCAGGCAGGCTTATATGCCCTGTGATTAACCAAACAATCTTATCGTTAGCGTGGCGCTCGCAAAATCCAAACTCCTCTAACTTCTTTAGGTAAGTCATCATGGACTTATCAGATAAATTGTATTTCTTCTTAATCTCTAAAACACTCATGCGCTCTTCGTAGAGAAGATGAAAGACATAAAAGTAGTTTGTATTCTTTGCAAAGAAATCATCTTGAGCTTTTGTTAAAAAGAAGTCTTTTGGTTTCTGATCTTTAGTTAAGATAACTAGGTCAAGAAAGCTAATGCCCGCCACTTCACAAAGAGATTCGAGCTTTGAGAGATTAGCATCAGAGCCGCTCATCAATCTCTTAATAGAAGATTCACTCATGCCGAGCTCTGAAGCGAGCCTTGAATACTTAATCCCCTTTCTCTTTAGGATTCTCTTAAGCTCATCTATTAGTAAGGGGAAACTAGGACCATTTCTCATATAAAGTACTACCTTTTAATACTTTTTAACAAATGGTTGATAAAAGTTCAAGGGGTGTTAAAAAGGTCCTGTCAGTAAAACTTAACAGGAAACTTATATGACTTACCAATCAGCTTATCTAAACCTTGAATTAACAAAGAAAACAAACGCCCCTAAGACTTTTAACTTCACATTAGAAGTAAACCTAAAGGAGTTCTTTAAGGGCCTAATAACCCTCTTTCTGGTCTCCCCAGAATTAAAGAGAAGTGTGGCCCCAGGCCAAATAAAACACGTTGTTAGCCGCAATCTAGGGCAGTACCCGGTCCTAGAAAGGAAATAGTATTTCAAGGACTTAGCTAAAGTTTAGCCTTTATCTCAACTAAGTCATTGAATTCACCGATAGGCTCTTAGAATGGGATTATTATCAGACTAAGACAAACTGATAGGTGCATTATGACAATTATTTTTTGTAAAGAATTAAAAGGCGAGATCGTAGGAAACCCTTTTCCTAAGAAATGCCAATGTGGCTGTAGGTTCTACTCAAGAGAAGAATACCTAACAGGAACAGAACCTAATAAAAGAAAACCTCTCTTTGATTATAAAGTGAATGAAAAGTTCGTTGTTAAAGAATTCAGAGACTGTGCCCGCTGTGGTTTTATGATGATGCTTAGAATGAAAGATAGGCGTGATCAATCAGATGCAGGAGATAAAAGAAGGTCTTGGTTTCAGGATGTTTACTCAGAGTTTATTGAAAAAGGAATGTCTCATTTTGAAGCTCGCGAACAATCCCTAGAGATTGTCCGCGCCACTATGTAATCTTTTATTGAAGAACGAGAAGCTTTTCTACTTCATCAGACTTAGAAGCTAGTATATGAGACATCTCATTTACTACTTTTTCTCTAAGGCTAATAAGCAATTTATTTTCACTTACAGAAGTATTCTTATCTTTCTTAAGGACAACTAGATCGTGAAGAACTTCGATCTCCGCCTTAAAAGTCATCTTATCTAATTTTTCATTGAAGTAACGGTAACGACTTCCGTCGATTTCACCCATATCAATTATCTTAACGCTCTCGAAGATCTTAAGGTTCTTCATGATCGTAGATTTTGAAGGAAGTTTACGAAGCGCCCCTTCTGCATTTAAAGGAACATAATGAGTTGCCTTTTTAGAGAGGTCGTAAATCTTATGAAACTTACCACCGGTACCTTGAGTTAACTCGTCTATGCCTAAGTACTCGCCTACAGGAATCCCTTTGCCAGTAACATAATCACCTTCGTTTAATATCATAACGCGTTAACCTCCGCTTATTTTTGAATTTCGCTAGAATTCATAAAATCATATAAAAACCCTAAAGTAACCCCTTGCTCCTAAAAAAAATTGGTTCCGCTCACATAAATTTTCTTAGTATGTTAGGCTTTAAACCATGATAAAAGTCCAAGATTTGAAAAAGGTATTCAAGCCGAATATCACCGCAGTTAATTCTGTTTCCTTTGAACTCGAGCGCGGTGAAATTGGCTGTATTATAGGCACAAGTGGTTGTGGCAAAACAACAACTCTCAAGATGATCAATCGACTCATTGAGCCAACAAGCGGAAAGATTCTCGTTGCTAATGATGACGCGCTTAGCGTTGATGCCGTTTCTTGGCGCAGAAAGATTGGTTACGTTATTCAAAAAGCCGGCCTACTTCCTCACTTAAACGTAAAAGATAATATCTCCCTTCTTTCAAAGATCATGAATAAAGAAAAAAACTTTATTGAATCTCGTGTTGAAGAATTAATGGAGATCATCAACATGCCCTATGCTCAGTTTAAGGATCGTTTTCCTATAGAGCTAAGCGGTGGTCAGCAACAAAGAGTTGGAATTGCCCGCGCCTTAATGGAAGACCCTCCTGTTCTTTTAATGGATGAACCTTTTGGGGCCTTAGACCCAATAACAAGAAACTCACTTCATGAAGAGTTTTGGAACCTCAACGAAAAGCTACACAAGACCATCATTATCGTTACTCACGATATGGATGAGGCCTTTAAACTTGGGCATAAGATAATCTTGATGCATAAAGGAGAAATTGTTCAAGTTGGAAATAAAGCAGACTTTCTTGAACGGCCTGCCAATCAATTTGTTGAAGACTTCATCAAGGGGCAGGCTCATGAATAAGTTACTAATCCTTCTCCTTCTTTTAGGAAACTTTAAAGCCTTTTCTAATGAACCACTCATCATTGGATCAAAGTCATTTTCAGAAAGTATCATAAACGCAGAAATGCTCGCTCAACTTTTAGAAAGCAAAGGGCAAGCTGTAACTCGTAAGATGAACTTAGGCGGAACCAAGGTCGCCTTCGATGCTCTCAATCATGGGGGTATTCATGTGTACCCAGATTATACGGGTACGGGTTATGTCATGATCCTTAAGAAAAATGGTGAAAGAAATCCCGATACCGTTCATGACATCGTTTCACGTGATTTTTTAAAAGACTATGATATTAAGTGGTCTAAGTCCTTAGGCTTTAATAATACTTACGCTCTAACCATTAGACGAGATGACCCAAAGCTTTTATCCGCCAAGAAAATTAGTGATGTTAGTGGTAAGTTAAAAGATTTCAAACTCGGAGCTCCTTATGAGTTTATGGAACGACAAGATGGCTACAAGGGTTTAAAGAAAACCTATAATCTTAATTTTACACCTGAAAATATGACCTCTTTAAATGCCGGGCTTATGTATTCAGCGATAAGAGATAAGCAAGTTGATTTTATTGTCTCTTATTCGACAGATGGAAGAATAAAAGCTTTTAACTTGAAGATACTAAAAGACGATTTAAATTACTTCCCCCCTTATCAGGCCGCCTTTCTCGTTAAGACCAATACCTTTAATAAATACCCACTTCTTAAAGAATCAATTGAAAGCCTTGAAGGAAATATTTCTGAAGATGAGATGATCTCGATGAATGATCAAGTAGACCGTCTTAAACAAGAACCTAAGGCAGTCGCTAGGAACTTCTTAATTAAAAAAGGACTTCTCGGTGGAAATATAACGAAGTCTCAAGAAGAAAAAGGAATCATAGCTTTTATGATAAGCAGAAAAGGACAACTCATAAAGCTTCTAGGAGAGCATTTGCTGCTTAGTTTTGTGGCCATATTCTGCGCTCTATTAGTCTCAATTCCTCTTGGGGTAGTTTTAACCAGGAAGAAAAGGGCAGCTCAAATAGTGTTTCCTATTGTAAATACAATACAAACGATTCCAAGTTTGGCCCTTCTTGGTTTTCTCATTCCTATTTTAGGAATTGGTTTTGCTCCAGCGGTGCTAGCTCTTTTTCTCTATTCACTTCTTCCACTAGTAAGAAATACTTATGAAGGAATAAAAGCAGTCGATAGAAATTTCGTTGAGGCTTCAAGAGGAATTGGTTTAACAAATATGCAGATTCTTTTTAAGGTTGAAATTCCCTTGGCCCTTCCTATCATCCTTGCAGGACTAAGAACGGCAACTGTGATTGTAATAGGAACTGCTACCCTCGCCGCTCTTATTGGAGCTGGAGGCTTAGGTGATCCTATCTTCAGAGGAGTCGCCACTGTGAACTCAAACCTGATTCTCCTTGGAGCGATTCCCTCAGCTCTTCTGGCCATTGCTGCTGATAAATTCATTGGTATTGTTGGAAACGCATTTGTTTCAAAAGGAATTAAGCTTAAATTTGAAAGACAGGCTTAGCCTCCTGTCTTTTTGTACTTGAGTTTCTTCTGTTCAAGGAGCTGGAGGACTTCTTCAATCTTCTCTCCATGAACTTCGATAAAATCATTCTTATAGGCTCCGCCTACTCCAAGAGACTTCTTAATATCTTTAGCCAATTTCTTGCACCAAGATTTGTTATTAGGGAGCCCGGTAAGTTCGATAATGGTACGACCTTTTCCAGAAGTCATTCTTCTCACTAAGATCTCAAGCCCAGCTTCATCAACCTCATTATCTACAGTTTTCTTAGGCTTCTTACGAAGATCCCCTTCTTCATCGGACCAAACTAAACGTGTATCATCATTCATAAAACTATTTTACTCCGTTATCAGGGAAAGAAAAGGTAAGAATATCCCTATTCTAATAAATCCCTCATGGTGTCACAATTTAAGAATGAAAAAACTTATCCTACTTGTGAGCCTTATTGGTGCCACGAACGCATTTTCAAGTTCTAGTCCTCTTCCCCCGTTTACAGAATTCTCTAAGACTTCTGATTTAGCCAGTCCTGAAAAGCTTTGGGCCACTAATTATTATACGGAACTGAGAAGTAATAATTCTTATGGTCAGCTCTTTAGAGATAGAAGTGAATCTCCCCTTGAAGTTGAAGGTGAGAAAGTAGGACTTTCAGATAAGTTCTTTTGCTACGCTGCTATGGAAGGAAGTGTGGCCCTTAAATTTAAGTCAGGAAAAACAGTTACCTTTAATTATAATGGTCGTGGCCGCAGACAGCTTGATTGCAGCATCTACTTTGGAGGCCGCTTCGGCTCAAGTGGAGAAGTAAAATTTAAAGTAGCCTACTCTAAGTGGGGAGAAGGAGAGCAGGAAAGAGGTTACGCTCTCGTTCCTTATAGAACTATTGCCGTTGACTCAAGAGTGATTCCTTTTGGATCAGTTATCTATATTCCAAAAGCTAGAGGCACTAAGATTAAACTTCCCACAGGAGAGACCTTTAAACACGATGGGTATTTCTTTGCTGGAGATCATGGCGGCGCTATTAAAGGCAATCATATTGACGTCTTTACTGGAAACTTTAAAAAGCACCCCTTCCCTTGGATAAGAAGCAGCAGTTCAAAGACTTTTTCAAGCTACCTTGTTCGTGATAAAAAAATCATTGAGGGAATGACTAAGATTCATATGCAAAGGTACTAAGCTTAGTGCTTAACCTTTTGACGGGTCTTTTTAGTTTCACTTTTATTCTTCTTGGTTTTAATTCTTCTTTCAACTGACCCTCGGGTGGGCTTTGTGGCCACCCTTCTCTTTGGTGCTACTCTGACGGCATCTAGCATCTCATTGATCTTCTCAACACAATCATCAATATTCCTAGCTTGAGAGCGGTACCTTTGAGAGACCATCTGAACGATTCCATTATCAAGGATCCGTCTCTTATAGCGCGCCTTAAACCTTTCCTTTACAGCTGATCCACAGGCAGTGCTCTTGGCGATATTCCACCTCATAGTAACCTTAGTATTTACCTTATTAACGTTCTGGCCGCCGGCCCCTGAACTCCTTGAAAAACTGAATTCTAACTCCCCCATTGGGATCTTTCTCTTACTCATATTATTCTATTCTACCTAGCCAATTAACAATGGCATAATCTCAGGTAAAGATTAAAGCTTTAAACCGTGATTCCGATAACTTAATAGCGCAACTTTTCTCAATCTAAAACCGTAATATGATCTACCACGGAGGAATTATGAACCTACTTAATCTATCAATCTGTTTTGCCTTACTTACAGGATCGGCTTTTGCCTCATCAAATAGAGAGGAAAAACGCTCTGCCCGAAAAGAGAACCGCCAAGAAAGAAGATCAGAGCGCCAAGCTAGCCGAAAGGAAAACCGCTCAGAGAAAAGATCCGAACGCCAAGCTTATCGAAAAGAGAGAAAGTCTGACCGTCAGGATTTTAGAAGCGAGCGAAAGTCAGATAGACAAGAGTTCAGAAAAGGAAACAGAGGCCTTAGCAGTGAAGAGCGTAAACAAAAACGAAAAGATTATAGAAGTGACCGTCAATCTGACCGTCAGGATTTTAGAGAAGATAGATCTTCTGATCGTCAGGACTTTAGGGCCCGCCGCCAAGAAAGAAGAAAGAAGAGAAGGGAGCAAAATAGTGGTTCTTCAGAATAACCAACTTAGTTTGTTTGCCTAATTTTTCTGCCTAAAAATAAATCAGATAAGTAGTTAAAATAGAGTAATGAAAAACTTACTCTATTTTACTTTGCTTATCTCCCTTCCCTCATTCTCCGCTGAGTTCAAGTCTTGGAAAGAGCTTCAAGCTAGGCTCGAAAAAGCTGGTGGAGATATCAAAATGATGAAGCATATGAAATGCTTTATGGAAAAAGGGATTGAGAGAAGCTTCGAATTTAAAAAGCCTTCAAGTAGCTCTTATGAGAACAGGTGCTATAAGAAAAGCCAATACGATATCGGAAACAAGAAAACCTTCGCCCTCATAGATTACACAAAACCAAGTGGTGATAACCGCTTCTTTATTGTTGATAGAGAAACTGGAGCTGTCACAAAGATGGCTGTTGCCCATGGAAGATACAAATCTGGTTATTTAAGAAGGTTTACTAAGAATAAGCATAACTCAGTTAGAAAATCTAAATACTTTTCAAATCAAAAAGGTTCTAACGCTCCAGCTAGTGGATTTTATCTAGCAGGCCAACAGTACTTTGGAAAATGGGAAAAGAGCTTAATCCTTAACGGCTTAGAAAAAGATGTTAATGACAACGCTTGCGAAAGGGCCGTAGTCATTCATGGACATAAGATGGTTTCTCAAAACAAGGTCTACACCATGAGTAGTGGTTGTCCTATGATCACGAAAAAGAATGTTGATAAGGTTGTTGGCCTTCTTAAAGGTTCAGGAGATATCTCTAGAGGCTTAGAGAAGTCTGGCTCTGTAGTCTTTATCTATGGACCTAGAGAGAAGAAATGGGCCAATGATTATTGCGGCGAGATCTAAAGACTAGTTGAGGGGCAATCTCCATTTTGGATAAACTGAGCCCCTTCTTTTTTCATTTCACATTCATTTATATAAGTCTTTGGGTTGGGCATGACCTGAGCGCAGAGCATTCCTTCTGGGCAAACCGGCATGGGCGGCTGAGCACAAACGGAGCCACTCTCTTCAGAACAATTCTGAACTACGAAATCATTGGTATCAGCTCCTTCAAAAGAAGTTCTTCTACTTGTTAGGTCTTGTCCACAAGAGGCTAAGATGAGTGAAAATAGAGCGCTTAAAATAAGGATTCTCATACTTAACTTATCGGATATGAGTCCGAGAGCTTTAGCGCTCTAACCTATTAGAATAAAAGTACTAAAGGTGAGAACAAAGGCTGCAATAAAGGCAACTCCCCTTCCGGTCATCTTCTTATCGATATAATCAATAACTTCAGAATCTGAAGGAACACGCCCAATCTTTTTTTGAAGCAGTCCTCTCGCATGGGGCTTTAGGTTCTTTTTATAGTTTTCATCTTGAAAGAAGATGATTCTGATGACAATCAAGATCCCTATAAAGAAAAAATGAAGGTGGGGAACCTCCCACGGAAAATAGAGCTTCATTAAAGCTAAGGGAACAGCCGAGACCATGATAAGAAAGAGGAAGAGCTTAATATTCATTAATACTTACCGTAGAATGAGAAGATCTTTTGGTCTTTCAGATAACTTTCTTTATATGTTTTTACTAAGAATCCAATCAAGACAATAAGGCTTTCAAAGCTAAGTTTATTATCATAAAAAGCTTTTATATTATCGTGGAGGTATTTTTTATCCCCCCCTTCTAGGTTTGTTTTAAAGTAGCCTGCGAGATGTTCAGCAACATTTGTTCGGTTCTTTGTTGTGATAGATTTTTTAAAAGCTGTACCGAATAAGTACTCTCCATACTCTTTGTACTTCTTAGAAAAATTAGTCTTAGTCACTCCTGCACAGATGCCCCCTAACTTTTTAACATGAACAGCGCCGTACTGATAAAGATAGTACTTATAAACTTCATGAAACTTAACCAGGGCCTTTGGCTCTTTAGGTAGCTCAGTAAATTCTTGATGAGTAAAGACTTGAGTCCTAAAGGTCTCACGAAGATGATCATCGTAAAGACGACCACTATCAATAATAGGGGTTAGTGGAAATTCTTTTTCTAAATGAGCTGCCCAAAGCCCTCTTTCTTTCTTAGTGGGGATTCCTGTTTTTTCATTATAAACCTTAACAGGATCATAGCCACAACTTGGAGAATTTCTCGTCAGGACAATCCCAGAGGCTTTTTCAATTCCCTTGGTATGGGTCTTAAAAGTTTTGAGGGCCAATTTGGTATGATCAATAGAGGAATCTTTTGTATCCACTAAATGAGTAACTCCATCTTTATCCATCAACCTAATGGTCGGTCTTGGAATCCCAAGCCCCATGGCCACTTCAGGACAAAAGGAAAGATACTCAAAGATCTTATCAAGTTCATGGACAACGTGAGGGTGTCTTTTATGTTGGCCATCATAGCGGATGGCCTCTCCAACAAGACAACCGCTAATAGCGACTATAGGCTTTTTTCTTTTCATCCTGCTAGACTAACCTAAATTCTTCAGATCATAAACCATTCTCCCCTAGACATTGGCCCTTCAAGGGGAATTCTTCCCTTTAGTTGCATAATATACTTAACAAAAGGATAATAATATTAATGAAAAAGACCTTATTTCTGATCCTATTTCTCAGTGGAGCTGCCCTGGCCAATTCGGTGATTCCCGTAACACCATCTAAAGGCCTAGACAAAGACTTCAGCCTCAGGGCTTTTTACAATTGGTCTAAGATTAATTGGATGCTTGAACTCAATAATACCTCCCGTGAAAATGAAGATAATCTCAAGGCCTATAGTCTCGGAGCCAAGTACCGAGTTCATAAGAATTTAAAATTGGGCGCAACTATCAGCCGCCAATTTGGAAACCGTCACGACGATGACTGGATTAAAGATGGCATTTGGAAGTGGACAGACACTTCAAGAAGAGGTGAAACCTTTAGTTTTATCGATATCATTCCAAGGACACTCTTGAGTTTTCTTCCAGGAGAAAGGTGGGTTGGAGAATTCAGAATCCGTTATGCTCGTAATTTCTTTAATTCTCAAAACACAATAAAGCTAAGACCTAGGCTGACCTACTTTCATTTTAATGAAAAAGGGCCTTTGTTTAATGTTTTTCTACAATACGAAGCCTACCTGCCTTTAAATTATGGAACCAAGTCCATCTATGAAAAATGGGCCTACCTGGGCTTTCTCTACCACTTCAATAAATGGTTTAAACCAGGATTATTTGTGGCGCAAAAAAGCCTTACTTGGGGCTCTTCTGGGACGGCCACTAGGCTTGTTCCTTCAAAGCCTTATGAAGTTACACACAAGGCCAATGTCGTGGGATTTAACATGATTTTTAAAATTCCCGATTAGGTATAACTCCTGTACAGTACCTTCCTATGACTTATCAAAAGAAAATCACGAAAGACGAGATCAATGAACTCCCCATGCTTAAATTTGAAGGTGAGATCAAGTTAATAACCAATCAAAAAGATGCCATTGCTGCTGTTCAGGTACTCAAAAAAGAAACTGTTCTTGGCTTTGACACTGAAACTAGACCTTCTTTTAAAAAAGGTGAAGTTTACGATGTCTCTCTCCTTCAACTTTCTAATGCCAATGACTCATTCCTCTTTAGGCTTAATAAATTCAATTTCCCACAAGAACTTGCAGACCTCTTAGCAGATCCTAAGATTATAAAAACTGGTGTCGCCATTAGAGATGACGTTATAGCCCTTCAAAAACTTCATCCCTTTGAAGAAGCAGGATTCTTTGAATTAGCCGATGAGGCAAAAAAACAAAGATATGAGAACTTTGGGTTGAGGGCCTTAACGGCGATCTTTCTCAGACAAAGACTTTCTAAGAAGGCTAAGATCACAAACTGGGAACAAGCAAGGCTTACTAGAGCTCAATTAGAATATGCGGCGCTAGACAGTTGGGTTGGCCTTCAGATCTATCACAAGATTAAGAAGTAATCTCATTAACGATAAACTCTAAGTCTTTCATCTCTTCTTCAAGGGCAAATCCTGGGCTCTTCTTAACTTCTTCTAGAAACTTTTCCTTTAATTCAAGAGCTAGGGATTTAAGCTTATAGTTTCCGCCTTCTGAAACAGACTCAATCTTTCTCATGCGAAGTTCATCAAGGTAGAGAAAGTAAGTATCTTTATCCCCACTATTATAACAATTAGCTTCCATCAATTCGATGAAATCCCATAAACTCATTTTCTTAAAACGGCGGATTGTTTCCATAAATTAAAGGTAGCAATGAGGGATTAGCTTGTCTAGGTAAGCCATCCCCACTGAAACGAGGAAAGAGGCGAGATCAAAGAACTTCTAAGATCTCATCACTGTGCTGATTGGCCATGATCAAAAAGCTAACAAAGGCATCAGCAATATCATCTTCAATCTTCTCAACTCTTTGAGGATTCAAAAGATTCTTCTTATTATTAATATACTCCATCATCCCACGATAGATATCACCATCAGACTTCTTCCCTATAAGGCGGTCCATCCTAAAGGCCACTTCTTGAAGATCGCTATTCTCATGGTTTCTAAAGAAATTTGAGATCCCTGCTTGTAGAACTCTTCTAGGCTTTCTATTAATACCAAAGCCACTTCTTCCTGAACCAGTTGGGCTTAGGGCCCAGTGCTCTTTAATAGAAGCTTCAACAAGTCCTTCCTCAAGCATCATACGCCCTGACTTAACATTGAAAAAAGAAAGAAAGGTAGCTTCAGTCATGTCATTTCCCCAAGGAGCTGACCAAGGACTAAGACCTCTCATTAATTGCCTTCTTAGCTCTGCCGTATAAACAGTAATATAATCTGTAAGAACCGCTTCTCCGTATTTATTAAAACTTGGGTCATCATAAATAGAAACATCCGTATCAACTAAGAATTTAATAATGGCGCTAAAGAACTGGGCATGATCATTATCGTATTTAAGAAAAGATTCAAGTTGCCTAAGATACATAAGATGAGACGCATCGTTAGCGTTGTGTAGAGTAGTAGCTCCATAACTTCTTCCTGACCTTACTTCTGGGGCAAAGTAGCCAATATTATAAAAGTAATTATCTTTGTTAATGCGAATAAGTGTTCCAGCGCCTGAGGCGATGGCCATGAATTGCCCAAGAGAATATTTGTCACCTCTGATATCCATAAGAGAAAGCACATTTCCAACCTGATCAGAAACAGTTTCAGGAGTGAAGCTCCTCTCTACTTCCTTAAGTTTCTTAGTGAAGTCACGAAGCTTTGATTTATCAAAATCAAACATTCTCAAGATACGGTTCTTATTTTTCTTATCAAAGTTATCAATGGCGTAATCCACTTGCTCAATCGTCGCAAATTCATAAGTATCAATATAGTCAGCGTCAAAGGCGCTTACGATTCCTTCCCCTTCGTAGATCATCGTCTGTAAAAAGGAGATCCCGGTAAAATCTGATAGGCTGATTTCATACCTAGACTGAATCGCTAATGGAGTAGCAAAGACCCCAGTTGATAAGAAGATTAAAGTTAAGATTAAAGTTTTCTTTGCCTGTGTGAATAGCTTCATTTTTCCCCCGCTTAAGTTAGGGCTTTAGTATCCCAAGGAATAACTGTCATCAATTAGAATGGAAAAATGAATCCTATCTAATTATAAGATAGAATCTTATTAAGACGAGACCCTGTCGAAGAGGTTTAAAGTGATTCTAAAGACTTGACGCTCTGCTTGGTAATAAAACTGAGACTTTCGCTTTTAGGCCGGATAAGATTTCTCAATATTTTAACTTAGGAGAGAAAATGAAGAACTTAATCATAGCCCTATTATTTCTAGGTCCTGTTTCTGCCATGGCCTGTGCTAACTTCGCTGGTAACTTTACCTGTACTGAAGTTGGAGACAACTACACTTACAACCTAACAGTTCAGCAAAATGGAAATGCTTTTACAATAACTGATGATGACGGATCTGAAGAGTTCATCGCTGACGGAAATAGAAGATCAATTCCTAATGATACAAATATGAGAAATGCTTCTTATGTGGCCACATGCCAAGGACAAAGTGTCGTTCTTCAAATGACTGGAGAAATCTTTGATGACCAAACGGGACAGAGTTTTCCTTTCCAAGCGGATATGAATCATCAGAATGTTAACCGTAACCACGTCACTCAAACCACAGTGACTCAAGTCTTAGGGCAAACGACGACGACGACAACTCAGTGCCGTCGTAATTAAGCTCTTAAACTTTCTTTAAGAAATTTGAAACCAAAACAATTCGTTGGCCGTTTACTCGGCCTTCGATATGTTCTGGATTATCAGTCAAAGCAATACCTTTGACTAAAGTCCCTCTCTTGGCCGTAAAGCCTCCGCCTTTCACTACTAAGTCTTTAATCAAAGTAACAGAATCCCCGGCCTGAAGTCGGGCACCATTACTATCTTTACAGATAACTGAGTTTGAATCTTCATCAGCCTTGGCCCATTTAAGACCCTCTTCTTCAAGGTAGAGCTGCTCAAGACGGTCTTGATCTGAAAGGGATCTTAAAACCCTATAGGCCAAGACCTGAACAGGAAGGTGCTCACTCCACATTGAATCATTGAGGCAGTGCCAGTGGTTCGTATCATAGTTTCCTGAATCAATTTGATCCTTACAGACTTTGCACAGATGAACTGAGCCGTTAACCCCAGGTTCAGGAGCATGGCTTAGTTCAAAGATACTAAGCCCTGCATCAGAACTACAAAGCTCACAAATATTTCCGCTTCTTGCTTCAACACTCATCTAGAGTCCCGCAAGGATAGAATTAAAGGTCTCACTAGGTCTCATGGCCATAGAAACTTTAGTTTGATCAGGTCTATAGTATCCACCCATATCAATTTTAACCCCTTGGGCATTATTAAGTTCACTTACAATCTTTGCTTCATGCTCACTTAAGCTATTGGCAATAGGACTAAAGGTTTTCTTAAGATCCGCATCTTCATCTTGAGAAGCTAAGGCCTCTGCCCAAAAGCGGGCTAAGAAGTAGTGAGAGCCACGGTTATCAAGCTCATTTACTTTTCTTGAGGGTGACTTATTTTCTTTAAGAAACTTACTATTAGCAGCATCAAGGGCGCGTCCTAAGACCTGCGCTTTTTTATTATTTGTTTTCTCGCCTAGTTCTTCTATTGAAACAGAAAGAGCTAAAAATTCTCCAAGAGAATCCCAACGAAGATGATTCTCTTCGGCAAACTGCTGAACATGTTTTGGAGCAGAACCACCGGCACCAGTTTCATAAAGTCCCCCTCCAGCGAGTAGAGGAACAATCGATAGCATCTTAGCTGACGTTCCAAGTTCAAGAATGGGAAAAAGATCTGTTAGGTAATCTCTTAAAACGTTTCCAGTTACGGAAATTGTATCAAGACCTTTTTTTACTCTCTCAAGAGTGTACTCACAAGCCTCAAGAGGAGCGAGGACCTTAATCTCTAATCCATTTGTGTCGTGGTCTTTTAAATAGGTATTTACCTTAGTGATAAGATTAGCATCGTGGGCGCGCTTTTCATCAAGCCAGAAGATGGCCGGGTTAGAAGTGGCCTTGGCCCTCTTAACACCAAGCTTTACCCAGTCTTTAATAGCAACGTCTTTTGTTTGGCACATTCTCCAAACATCACCGGCTTCTACCTTATGCTCCATTAAAACTGATCCAGATTCATCCACAACTTGAACAGTTCCCGCTTCTTCAATCCAAAAGGTCTTATCATGTGATCCGTATTCTTCAGCTTTCTTGGCCATAAGACCAACGTTCGCTACGTTCCCCATTGTCGTTACGTCAAAAGCCCCATTTTTCTTACAAAAATCAATAGTCGCTTGATAAATACCCGCATAACAACGATCAGGAATAATAGCTTTTGTATCATGAAGTTTTCCGTCGGTTCCCCACATCTTCCCTGAAGAGCGGATCATCGCTGGCATAGATGCATCGATGATCACATCACTTGGAACATGAAAGTTAGTGATTCCTTTATCTGAATCAACCATAGCGACAGCAGGACGGTCTTTATAACAGGCCATGATGGCCGATTCGATTTCTGTTCTTTGCGCTTCAGGAAGTTTTGCAATCTTTGCATAAACATCCCCTAGTCCATTTCTTGCATCAACGCCAATCTCTTCAAAGGTTGAGGCGTATTTTTCAAAGACATCTTTATAATAAACCTTAACTCCTTCACCAAAAATTATAGGATCAGAGACTTTCATCATAGTGGCTTTCATATGCATTGATAAAAGCACCCCTTGCTCTTTAGCATCAGTGATTTCTTTTTCAAGAAAGCTACGTAGGGCCTTAACACTCATTCTGCTTGAGTCGATAACTTCATCTTTAAGAAGTGCAGTAGATTCTTTGAGAACCTTAGTTCCTGAAGCTGAAACTAGCTGAATCTTTACTTTCATATCTTTATCGCAAATATGAGAGAGTTCGCTTCCGTAGAAATCATCTCCGCTCATATGGGCCACATGAGATTTTGAACTGCTCTCCCAAGCCCCCATAGAATGAGGGTTATCTTTTGCGTATTGCTTAACAGGAGCGGCCACTCTCCTATCAGAGTTTCCTTCACGAAGAACCGGGTTCACCGCTGAGCCTAAACATTTAGCATAACGAGCACGGCTTTCAATTTCTTCAGCTGTCTTTGGTTCTTCAGGAAAGTCTGGAATATTATAACCAAGTTTTTTTAATTCACTGATGGCCTCTTTTAATTGAGGGATGGAAGCTGAGATATTAGGCAGCTTAACAATATTAGCTTCTGGAGTTTTAGCAAGCTCTCCAAGTTCTGAAAGATGATCCCCTACTCTTTGATCACTTGTTAGATTCTCAGGAAAGTGAGCTAAGATCCTAGCTCCTAAAGAGATATCTCTTGTCTCAACTTCAATACCTGCTTTTTTAGTAAAGGCTTCAACAATAGGTAAGAGAGACCAAGTGGCTAAGGCCGGTGCTTCGTCGGTAATAGTATAAATAATCTTCGAATTAGACATGAGTTACTTCCTGCGTTAAGAATCTTTTATTGTGGGCGCTAGAATAGCTCAAAACCCCCTCTAGATAAAGGCTCGCGCGTCGAATTCAGGCTTAAGATTTTCACAGAAAATTTACAATAATATCGTAGCTATTTTTCAAGCCCGGCGTATGATGTTTGCAAAGGAGGTTCTTATGAACTTAAAGATTTCATATCATCATTTAGAATCAACACCATCAATTGATTCAAAAGTAACCGAGAAGGCTGCTCACCTAAAGAAGTACTTTGATGGAAAGATCGACGTGAATTGGGTTTGTTCTGTAGAACGTGATCGCCATAAAAGTGAAGTCAATGTTCATGCTGGAAAGTTTCACTTTCACGCAGAAGCTGAGGACGATAACCTTTATAAAACTTTAGATGATGTACTTCAAAAGATTGAAAGACAGGTTTCTAAGAAAAGCGACATTGTTAAAGATAAGATTCACCGTCAAAGAACTGATGTTGATAGCTTGCTCGTTGAAAAATCAGACGACGAAGACGACTATTAAATAAGTCTCATCAGAGTTGATTGTCGTAGTAATAAAAGGCTGCGACAATCAAGGCGTGGTTGATCTCACCAGATTTAATCAACTCATCAATTTCTTTTTTAGAATACTCTAAGACTTCAATTTCCTCACAGGGATCTAGCTCTTGGTCCTCAGTTCTCTTGGCATCTAAAGCTAAATAGGTATAACAAAGGTTTGTTTGAAAAGCTGGGTTTGGTTCTACTTTTCCAATAAGTTTAAACTCTGAAGCCGTATAGCCAGATTCTTCTCTCAGTTCCCTAGCCGCTGCGGTTTTAGGGTCCTCACCAGCGTCGATGGCTCCCCCTGGTAATTCTAAGGTCACCCTATCTGTACCATTTCTATACTGACGGGCCATGACGATCTTCCCTTCTTCGGTAACAGCAACAACATTTACCCAATGAGCGAAACTAAGAACATCAAACTCACCTTCAGCCCCAGTGTCCGGAGATTTTCTTGTGACCTTTCTATAACGAAAGATAACTCCTGATTTCATTTCTTCTTTTTTGATAGTCGACCATTTTTCCATAGAGGCATTTTAGTAGGCCAAAAGCTTCTTGCACAGGTCGATGTAAAAGAACCCCTACCTAAAATAAGTTAAGTAACTGAAATTATGGTGTAAGATTAAGTTAGACAAGACTTATTTAGTTTGGCGCCACCTCCGAATTTACATACAATCCTATAATGGAAAAAATAATCGAACCTAGAGATTTAGAAATTGAACAACAGCGAGAGATCGTCAATGAAATGCTCGAGACCATTAATTCAAATGATCCGACTTTTTATTATATGAACACCTCTGATGTGGCAGATTTGATTTTTAAACAAATCAACACACCTGGGGCTCTTCCTACTCAAAAACTCAAGACTGTTAAGACCTTAGACAGAAGAGGAATTCAGATTCTTCTCAGCTATAAAAAAGCAGTCTAAAGACGAGACCAACCCTGTAGATTTTTCAAATCCTCCCACCTAGGCGGGTTTTCACGTAATAATGCCCTCGAACCATTATAAGCGAGAGCCACACATGAAAAATCTATTTATTTTTTTATCACTAGTTTTATCAATTTCTGCAACTGCCAATACTATCGACTATAGTCTTCAAGACTCTCTTCAAGAGGGAAAGGTTGAAGCTGCTTATTTAGATATGTTAAGTGTTAAACTTACTAATGCAGACCTTGCCTTTGAAACCAAAGCATCTAACTTACCTGAGCCACTTGATGTTGTTGAAGGAAAGATCATTGCAGCTATGATTAATATGATCGAAGGTGAGATTGAAAAGGCCTATGCTCTTTATAGAGCTCTTGAAAATGCTGATTCAATTGATGATGCTTCAACTAAGAAGCTTAGAGACCAGATTTCTTTAATCAATAGATTAGTAATCGAGCTTTAATCTAAGCAGCTAAATCACTTTGTGCAGGTACTGGTTTTGGTGCCTGCGCTTCTACTGGCTTTTTCTGATACTTTAGGTAACTAACAGCCGCTCCGTAGAAGAATGAACAGTTCAAAAAATAAACCCATAAGACAGCGATGATAAGAGTATAGAAGTTTCCATAACTTTGGGTCATGGTGTCTTTCGAATAAAGTAAGTAAACCCAGTAAAAGGATTTTCCGGCCATAAAGCAACCTACAAAGGCGGCAGCTCCAGTAAGAGAGTCTCTCCAGCGGACCGCGATAGGAGAGGCAAACTTATAGAAGGCGGTAAAAAACCCCAATGATAAAAGAGCAGGAAGAAAACTTCCCCCCAAGATAAATTTTGTAAATGAATTTACGGTTTCACTATCAGAGCTTAGTAAACTCATCATAAAGGCCTTGTTCGACAGGGCCAGTAACGAGAAGATAAAACTTGAGACTACAACACCAACACCCATTGAGCGAAGATCTTCAACTAAGAACCCTCCTCTGCTTTGTTTCTTAGCAATGGTATTAAGCCCAAACATTAAGGAGCTGATTACTCCTAAGCAGGCGTAGAGAAGAAGCCCAGAATTAACCAGGTTAAACCCAGGGTTTTTAAGCTGCCCATCAATGATCTTTGAGACGCTTTCAATAATCCAAGGAGCAAGTCCTGGGACATTACTTTCAACAAGGCTTAATACATATTCCTTAGATTCAATAGGATCTCCAATAAAGTAGCCTGTTAGGCTAATCATAAGCAGAAGTACGGGGCCAAAAGAGAGCATGCAATAAAAGGTTGCAGAGCCCGCCACCATCTCGCCTTTTCTTTTCTTAAATAAAAACAGACCATCAAGAAGCCTGTTAACAACGACCTTTATGGTTCGGTGGGTCTTCTGCTCAATCCCTTCACCTAACTTTGTGATGATTGGACTTGGCTTTGTCTTATTCGCTGGTAGTTGTTCTGGCTCGTGCATCTGGATTTCCTCTTAATCTCTTATCGGTAATAAACAAAAAGACTCAAGTAATTTCTGTGCCGCTATCTAGCTGTTATTCCATGATTTTTCGCGAGATTCTTAACTTAATGATAGAATGCTCTCATGCGAATCTTACTGATCTTTACTCTTTTTCTACCCCTAAGCCTGATGGCCGATATCTCTGACTTTAACAGCCTTTGTAAAAGCTCCTTATCACCAGCTTTGCACAATAAGACTTGTGATCGTCTGAGCGATCTCCTCTTTAAAGGTGATAAGAAATCTCCTTCGGCACTGATTACTCCTAAAGCTATAGGAGCCCCAAGTTTTTCCATCGATAAAAAGATCCTTTTTATGGTCTTTAATGACCCGAATTACTTTCCAGCCGTTTCTTATTGCTACTTTGTTTTCAGAGGTTGGCTAAACCCAGGGCAAGTCACTCCAGATAAATTAGGAATGGAGAGCACTGGATTTTCAATCTTAAATGAAGACCTACAAGGATATAAGCTTTGGCTAGATAAAGATAAAAAGGGCAAGGCCTGCCAAGGTAGGATTGAAAAAGAATCAGGGGTTCCTCTTACTGATCTCGTCTCTTCTATGAAAGGCTATCACGCCATCGTAGGGCTTAATCCTTTTGCTTCCATTAGACAGCAAGGGGGCGATTATGAAAAAGTTGTTGATGACCTAGCTCTCACATTGAATCATGAAAGGATTCACGCTCTTCAAGTGGCTTGTGAAAAGCTTGATCTTTATGGAATGCAAGAATGGTCTAAGATAGGTGGTCCTGCTCAACATAAGTTTGCCGCAAAGTACCCAAGTTATAATTGGCGGGATATCAAAGTTGCAGGAAGAGAATATATAGCATTTCTCTATGAAAGAAATCCTAAGAAGGTTATTGAGCTAGCTAAGGACTGTCCTTACTAAGCCTTAAACTTAACATCATCAATCAGTTCTTGAGTGATGATTTTCTTTTCTGGAAAGAGCATGGCCGTTAGGTGACCCCCCTCATAAAAGACACCTGAATCAATATTGGCAAAGTCCTCTCCTAAAAGAGCTCCTTCGCGCTGAGGAGTATGACCAAAAACATTATAAAACCCTTTTGGTGAACTGGGGGTTAGTCTGTTCCACATAAGAGAATGCTTAAACTCATCCCCTTCTTGGTCTAGGTCCCAAACCGGTCCTGCTGAAGAGTGGCTGATAAGAAGCGCCCTATCTTCTTCATCTTTTAGTTCTGGGAAGCTTATAAAATAGGGAAGCTCCTTGAACCATTTCTGATCATCCTCCCAACCTTTTTCGTCGTTGCTGTAAGAAGAGAAGGTTTGCATTCCACCATGCTTTAACCAATCATGAGTATTGTTCATAGACATGTCTTCATGATTTCCAATAACACATCGATGATTATTTTCGCGTACAAACTTAACGACATCTCTACTTAGTGGACCGCGGTCAATAAGGTCTCCGACAAAGGAGATATTTCTGTCCTTTGGAAGCTTATCGATAAGGGCCATCAGAGTCTTAAAACATCCATGTACATCGCCAATAATTATCATAGGCTAATGCTACCTTAACTAAAAAATATTGTGTAGTTTTTTAGAATTCTAATCGGTGAGTTTCATACTCAAGTTTTGACTTCTTGAAGCCATGCTTCATATAAAAGGCAGAAGCTCCTTCATCATTAGTTCGAAGCCTAAGCACTTTAAAATGCTCTTTGGCCTCTTCGATGATCTCTTCTAAAAGAATAGACCCTATAGTGAGTCCTCGAAATTCAGGATGAACATAAAGATGCCTGACTCTTCCTATTTTAGGATCATCGGCGTAGGGGTCCTTATTAAGGCCACATATCCCTACGGCCTTAGACCCTTCAACGGCGACGACATGAGTCTCTCCTTCTTTATCAAATTGATTTTCCCCAGAGTTCCACTCAGTCTTTAACCTCTTTAAGAACTCGTGACCTTCTTTTAATGACTCTTCTAAGAGTTCATCAAAGTCTTCTGTAAGGGCAGTAAAATATCCTAATCTAAGATCCAATTAAGCTTCCTTTGCCGAAAAACTATAAAGGCACGGTATAAGGACTAATGTAAAGACAGTCCCGATAGCAAGGCCCCAGCCCATGGTTAACATCATCTCAGCCAGCATGGAGTCATAGCCAGCAAGACCATAAGCCGTAGGAAGAATACCTACCACAGTGGTTAAGGTAGTTACAAGAACAGGTCTTAACCTACTAGCTGAAATATCAGCGATGGCCTTTAAACTTCTATCATGATTATTCTCAAACATATCTATCATAACAATGGAGTCATTGATGACAACGCCAATCATCCCCAGGGCCCCGATGGCGGCAAAGAAACCATAAACACTCATTCCATGGGCAACTAAGACATAGACAATCCCAGAGAGCCCAAAGGGAACAACTGCGAGAACTAAAAAGGGCTTTGTTAAAGAGTTAAACATTAAAACGAGGATTAGATAGATCAAGATCACAACCATGATCACAGAACCTCTAAACTCTCCTTGGCTCTCTCTAGAGTCTTCAATCTCTCCTCTGAACTTTAAGATTGTCGTTGGGTATTTCTTAACGACCTCAGGGAAAACATCACTTTCTAATTTTTCTGCGATTTGAAGAGGGGTTACTTTTAACTTCTCATTCTGGTTCGCAAAGATCATCGTGGTTCTTTTATAATTGGTCCTTGAAATGTTAACCGGGCGCTTGACCTCTTCAATATCAACAATCTTTGAAAGGTAAATAAGTTGACCCGCTTTATTTTCAACTCTTAGGTTTAAAAGCTCACTAAGATCATTCTTATCTTTATCAGGTACGCTTAGCCTTACATCGACTTCTTCGTCTCCTTTATTTATTGAATAAAGTATGCTCCCTTCAACAAAAGACCTTAAACTTGAAGTAACTTTCTCTGGAGCCACATTGTATTTAATCAAGCGGCTCTGAATAAGTTTAAAGAGAAACTCTTTTTTCATAAGAGGTTCTTCAATCTCAACATCGACAATATTTGGATCAGCCTTCATGGCCTCAGCTAAGAGGTTTGCGACTTCGGATCTCTTTGCCTCATTATTTTCTTGGATCTGAAGTTCAACGGCATTACCAGAGTCATTACCCCATCTCCCCTTTAGGATCTTTACTGAATCGAGTTCTTTAAACTCTTTGGCCTTAGCCTCCCAACGAGCAATAAGCTTTTTAAGAGGGGTCTTACGGTCATCAGCTGGGTATAACTCAACAAGGATGGAAGCTTCGTTTTCCTTAACTTCTCCTCCTCGTCTTGAAAGACCAATGGTTGATCTAACGGCAACGACATCTCCTTTACTATCAATAAAAAGTTGTTCTAATGGAGCGATGGCCTTGGCCGTTTCATGACGGGTCATATCTTTATTTGCTTTAACTTTAATAAAGACTTCCTCACTTTCTTCTCTTGGGAACATAACGAACTTCATCTTTTTTTCATAAAGAACAGCCCCTCCCGCCAAGGTTACTAAGAAAAATGAAATCACGATCATCCTGTGATTAAATACCTTTGATAAGAACTTTGAATAGAGTCTTTCGTACTTATAAAACCAGTTCTCTCCCTTGCTAGAAGAGAACTTATCAAGAAGCGGCGTCTTTGATGACAGGTGCGCTGGTAAAATAAAAAGAGATTCAACCAATGAACCTAAAAGCATCAAGATCACAACAAGAGGAATAAAGGCCACAAGCTTTCCAAAGAATCCTTCAAAGAAGATCAAGGGGATAAAGGCAACACAAGTTGTAATAATACTGGCGAGGATGGGCTTGAAGACTTCAGCGGTTCCATCAACAGAAGCTTGCATAAGGGCTTTACCCTGTTCTCTATGCCTCGCTATATTCTCTGCGATGATAATAGCATCATCCACCACGATCCCTAGCACAATGATAATCCCCGCAAGAGTCATATTGTTCACGGTGTAGCCGACCATATTACAAATGATCAAGGTAAAGGCCATGCTAAAAGGAATCCCCATGGCAACCCAAAAGCCAGACTTTATATCTAAAAAGATAAAGAGCACTAGCATAATAAGGACAAAGCCAATCAGTCCATTTGAAGTGATTATATTTAATCTGTTAGTTACGGCAAAAGACTCATCATCCATGATGACAATTTCTAGATTTGAATCCTTCTTATTCTTTCTAAAAGCATCTACAAACTTCATAACGGCAGCTTGCGCCGTTAAGATATCAGTGGAAACACTTTTTTTAATATTTAAAAAGATCCCTTCTCTTCCGTTGATCTTAAAAATAGAGTTAGATCTTTCAAAGCCATCTTGAATTGTGGCCAGTTCCTTTAGCTTTATTCCAACCCCTTCGTAGTTTCCTCTAAGGATTAGATTTTCAAGGGAAGTCACATCCTCAAGTTCATTAATGGCCGTAATACGGCTCTCCCCTCTATCTTGAAGGGAACCAATGGGAACGCGAATATTATTAGATTGTATCTGGCTTCGTATCTCCGACAAAGAGAACTGCATCTTTAAGTTTTCTTTTGGGTTGGCCAAGATCTGAATCTCTGGTTTTCTGTAGTAAGACCTATCAACAGAGCTAATCTCATTTAAAGAAATTAACTGGGACTCAAAACTAAGCACCTCTTGCTGAAGCTTGCGTCTTAGATCATCAGTTAAGAATTCAGCATCTTTAAAATAGACACCAATATCCATGATCGCTTTCTCATCACTCTTAAATTGGCGAACATTTGGTTGATCTCTAACTTCTGAAGGAAGGTCGGCCCTTAAAACGGCATCTTTAATATTTTGAGTGATCTCTCTTTTATCAGGGTAACTATCGTCGATGACAATTCTAATGCTTGATCTACTCACACTAGAAGTCGTTACAACTTCATCGATACCAGCAACTCCCTTTAGTTCATCTTCAATGGGCTTAGTTACAAAGAGCTCAACATCCTCAGCCGGGGCGCCAGGATAAGTAGTGTTTACCCTAATCCAGTTACTGGCAAACTCGGGCATCTCTTCTTTACCAATCTTAGTCCATGTGAAAACGGCAAAGAGGATGGTTCCAAAAAAGAGGACATTTGTGAGGAGGTGGCGGGTCGTAAAATACTGGACGAGGTTTTTCATGGCAGTATTCTAGCCATTTTTTCCTCGAAAATAGTCAATAAATTGTTAATTATTCTCAGATATTATTCTTTCACAAAGAGTAGGCTTATTGGTGGTGATGAAGTCAGCCCCTTTTTTAAGGTATTTTTTGATCTTCTTCTCGGAGTCCTTAGTATAAACCCCAACGAGCTTCGAAGCTTTCTTTAGGCGTTTAACCCGCTTTTTATGAATGTACTTCGCGTCAATTCCATCAATTTTATCGATATTTCCGGTGTAACCATACTTTTTTAACAAGATGAGTTTGATCTTATCAAAGAAAGGATCTTTCTTTCTCTTCTCTAAAACCACCTCTAAGGCCTCCATGCTAAAAGAGATCAGCATTAATCTTTCAGGCCTGTCACCATAGTATTTCTTAATTAAGTCAAAATCTGAATCTGTGATAAAATCCTTAAGCTCCACAAAAAGAATACTCTCATAGGTCCTCATCAACTTTAGTGAATCTTCAAAAAGAGGAATAGGCTCTCCATTTTCTAAAAAACATTTCCCATTGATATCGGAAAGATTTAGTTCATGGACATCTTTGCCTACGGGGCAATCCTTCCCTTTTACTAAACGCTTTAACTTCTTGTCATGATAGATGATCGTTTTATTGTCTTTAGTATGATGAAGGTCAAACTCAATCCCAGCAGCTCCAGCGATCCCTGCCGCTTCTAGAGCGCTCAAAGAATTCTCTATTTCTCCATAACCTAGGGCCCTGTGAGAGACGCAGTATGGACCCGCAAGGACCATATTTGAGAGAAAAAGAAGCAATATCGAGGCAGATCTTAAGTTCATGAGTAAGTATTACCAGAAACTAAAAAATTAGCTGCCAAAACGTAATTTTTATAGGCCTTTAAGCCTAAAAATAATACAAATTCCCCCCTCAGAATGCCTTTTTCTGGCAAGATCTCCCTATGAAAAAGCTATTCTTAACTAGTATCCTACTGATCAGTACAGGAGCGTCAGCTCTTGAAATCCAGCCCTTAACTGAAGCCTTCATCCTTCAGAAAAAGGAGAATAAGCTCTACCTTAAGGTCTTAAATGGTAAGGCTAAGAATAAGCTCGTCTGGGTTGATTACTCATTAGATAACCCTACAGGAAAGATCTTTGGACCTAATCCCATCGACGCCCTTGCCAGACCTACAACTAATATTAATGAGGCTCTCTATATTCAGTTCCCTTTTAAAGTCGAAGCCACTGAAGACTCAGCTTCTTTTTCAGGCCAACATAAAGCGCGCTTAAAGAAGTACCTCTTTACTAGCCTTGAGCGCTATGTGCCTATCTCCAATCAAGACGTTCCTGATATTGCTGAGGACTACGCCCTTGCTTGTCCAGAAAGACCAAAGAGAAAGAACGGTGAATACTGTCATGAGGCCCGGGCCTTTAAACTTTCTGAGAAACTTAAATCAATCATTAGAGAAGAGGCTAACTCAGTTTCAGAGAAGCCAGAGCTAGTGGCCTCTATCATCCAGCATGAATCACTCTTTGATGTCTTCTCTGAGAACCTGCATGAAAAGAATAAATGCCTTAAAGATGAAAAGAACTGCTCGCCTTATAGATGGGGAGTCGGTCTGGCTCAACTTGGAGCAACAGACGCTGCTCTTTATGGCCTTGATTGGAACCTCAAGGTTAAAAAACCTAAGGCCTGTAAGAAATCAAAGATAACGAATGATGAATGCCTCACAAAACTAATAAAGACTTGCTCTAAGTATAATGCCCATAAGTTAAAACCTATCAATTGCCCAAGGGCCGCCATTAGAGCGACGGCCTTAAAGATCAAGGCCATGATTCCTGATAATGTACCTGCTTGGGTTAAAGAAGATGGTAAGGTCAAGCTAGTTAACCTCTCAAATGAACTTCAAAAAAATGAAGTTGAGAAGATGAGAAATCAAATTGGTTTTTATAATAGAAGTATTAAAGTAGTGAATTCTTTTGTTGAATACTACGATACTCATGGAAGCTTTCCTCTAACCTATGGAGCCGCTTGGGCCATGGTCAGATCACCTAAGTCTCCTAGTATCTCTATGGGCTATCAGATGCTCACAAAAGAATATATCAATCGCTGTTATGTTTGGGAGCTAGCGGGTCTCTGCGGTGATCTTCCCGCTCACGGGCTTATCTCACAGTACCAAAAACAACTTAAGTAAAAAAAAGGCCGTCTCTATGGACGGCCTTATCGTTCTAAATTTCAAATATTAATTAGTTAAAAAGAATCGCTACAGCATTTCTACAAACTTCTGCAGATGTTCTCCACCAGCCGCTTGTGCGTGAAGTCTTAACTGCTCCACCGTTAACACTAACACTGATGTCATCAACTTGACCTTGAAGAACAAGGTTTTCAGTACATGACTGCTCTAGTTCAAAGATATTATTTCCCATAGCTAGAATTGGTTGAGAATCAGCGTCCCCTGTCATGATGTATTGCTTACGACTTAAATGAATTCCTTGTTTCATAGATTCATTAAGGATCATCTTGGTTAAAACTTTACATTTTTCAGCGTTAGTTCTCCACCAACCACTCGTTCGTTCTTTTACTTGAGTAGCTCCGTTGAATGAAAGGTAAATATCATCAATTTGACCTTGACCTACTTCTTCAGCACGAACAAGACATTGTTGCTCGAAATCTCCAATGTCTCCCGCTTGAAGTAAAAAGGCATCACTTTCAAATTTAACATTAGCTATATATTGGTTACCACCGTTTCCACCACCATTACCACCGCCGCCACCTTGGCCACGAACGATACTGATTGCTTCACGAGTAGACTTGAGTGCTTGTCTTAAATCACGAACAGTCATAACAGTTAAGTTACGATCTACGGCACGTTGTAGGTTGTTAGTTGCTTTTAATAATTTTGCTTCTAAAGTTTGACGGTCTTGGGCATGAGCTGCTCCAAGGGTTGATACGGCTAAAACCGCTAATAAAATTCTCTTCATCTCTCTCTCCTTAGGTTGAGTCATACGACTCTTCAGCGGCAAAGTACTTGCCCGCCATCAAAAGCTCAAGGAGATTTAAAGAATTTTCACAGTGGTAGCAAAATGACACTCATAAAATTAGCTACTTAAAAAGATCAGGCAAAAACAATTGTTCTATTGTTATTAACAAAGACTCTATCGCGAAGAACCAGTTTTATTCCTTTTGTGAAGACTCGCTTTTCAACATCACGCCCGGCCCGGCTCATCTCTAAAGCGGAATGACTATGATCAACACGAATCACATCTTGATAAATGATTGGCCCTTCATCTAAGTCATTATTCACAAAGTGAGCAGTGGCGCCGATGATCTTTACCCCTCTTTTATAGGCCTGTTTATAAGGATTCGCCCCTATAAAGGAAGGAAGAAAGCTATGATGGATATTGATGATCTTATTGGGAAATTCAGCCACAAACTCGGGACTCAAGATTCGCATAAACTTAGCTAGTAAAACAAAATCAGGATCTAATTCTTTAATCTTTTTAATAATCAGTTCTTCATGTTTTGTTCGTTCAATATTTTTATGACTGATTTCAAACCAAGGAATATTAAATTTTTCTGTTAGGTCTTTACAGTCAGGATGATTTCCAATCACGCCTAAGATATCCATATCAAGGTTGCCAGTATAGTGCCTAAGAAGAAGATCCCCAATGCAATGACTCTCTTTAGTCACCATGATGACCACTTTCTTTTTTCGGCTTTCGACAAATTTAAAGTTAGAGTTTTTCGGTAAGACTTCAAGAATCTCTTTTTCTACTTCTTTTTGGTCAAACTCACCGGTAACACCCGCCCTCATATAAAACTGATTGGTTTCTTCGTCGGCGAACTCATGAAACTCTACTAAGTTTAATTTAAACTTGGCAAGGACCGTGGTCACGCGTGCGATGATTCCTAATTCGTCCTTACATTCTATTAATAAGATCTTCACTGTTTTATCTTCTCCATCTTAGGATCATACATGGGCCTAAGGGAGACTTCCGCTGGATAGATAGTTCCTGCTATTTCAATAGTCCATTCCCCCCCGTCTATAAAGTCTTTATTAACAGGCTCACCACCTTCAATCATAAAGAGCCCTACTGCCCCCCCTAAGGTATGCCCATACGAAGCGGCCCTAACATAACCCATATCTTTTCCGTCTCTTCTAATCACTTCAGCGTGACAAAGTAGAGGCAAAGGATCTTTAACTAAGACTTGAGCTAGCCTGCGCGTTAGCATGGTGGCCTTTTCTGGCTTTAACTTTAAAGCGGCTTCTTTTCCGATAAAGTCTTCTTTTGTCATATCAACGGCAAAGCCAAGACCTGTTTCAAAGGGGTCATCGGTATTATCAATATCATGACCGTAATCACGATAGCCTTTTTCCATTCTAAGAGAGCCTAAGGCGCGAAGTCCGGCGTGAGCTAAGTTAAACTCCTTACCGGCATTTACCACTTCATCATAAACCTGAACCGCTTGCTCACTTGGAATGTAGAGTTCAAAGCCAAGCTCACCTACATAAGTAATCCTAACTAACCATAACTTTGAATAACCAATAGAGATCTCTTTAGCCGCTCTAAAAGGAAAGGCCTCATTACTAAGATCAGTTCCAGTTAGTTTTTGAAGTAGCTCTCTAGACTTTGGACCTTGAACATTTAACTGGCTAAGCCCTCCTGTTACGTCATGAACAAAACAATGCTCATCATCAAGGATGGCGCGCTTCATATGAGTTTCAACATGTCGGTGCATAGTATCGGTTACAACAACAAGATACTTTTCATCACTCATCTTAGTAACCGTTAGATCAGCTTCAAGTTTTCCCTTTTTATTTAACCACTGAGTATAAGTAATAAGTCCTACTTCAGTATCAACATTATTAGCAGAGATTCGGTTCAGCATAGCTCCAGCGTCTCGCCCAACCACTTCAAATTTCCCCATAAAGGACATGTCCATGATCATGACATTTTCTCTAGCTGCCTTATGCTCCTCTTCCCAGTTTGAAAACCAATTCTCTCTTCCCCAACTAAGCTCCTCTACTTCAGCTTTCTCGCCAGGGCGAGCAAACCAAGCGGGACTCTCCCAACCACTAACATCAGTAAAATAAGCCCCAGCCTCTTTCATGCGATCATAAAAAGGCGACTTCTTACAATCCCTTGCGGTTTGTGGAATCTTAAAAGGGTAATGGCATTTATAAACATTCCCAAGAGTTTCAACAGTTCTATGGGCGCGGTACTTTGGCGTGTTCTGATAAGTATGAAGCCTATCGATATTCATTCCCGTGACATCGTATTGAGGAAGACCCGTCATGATCCATTCGGCCATTAACTTTCCTATTCCTCCACCAGTAAGAATTCCAATTGAATTTAGGCCCGCGGCCACAAAGTAATTCTTAAGCTCAGGAGCTTCACCAATAATAGGCGCCATGTCCGGTGTAAAACTCTCCGGTCCGCAGAAGAACTTTCTAAGCCCCACTTCCATAGTAATAGGAACTCTCGCCATGGCCTTCTCTAGAAAAGGAGTCATGCGGTCCCAATCAGGAGATAGGTCTTGAAAAGAAAAATTAGCTGGAATCTCTGAGTCCGCAAGCCAAGGAGCGCAAACAGGCTCGAACATTCCCACCATGATGCCATCAACTTCTTGACGGTAATAGCCATAGCTAGAAGGGTCTTCTAAGACGGGCATGTTTTGAGGCAGTCCTTTAATTTCATCTGTAATTAAATAATAATGTTCAGCCGCTTGGTTAGGAATAGTGATACCATTTTTTTCACCAAACTGACGGGCCCACATTCCGGCGCAGTTAACCACGTACTCACAAGAGATATCTCCTTGCTCTGTAGTCACTCCTGTGACGGCGCCCTGTTTTGTTGTAACGCCAGTTACAGTCACCCCTTGAATTAACTGAGCCCCTTGCATACGGGCGCCCTTTGCCATGGCCATAGTTGCTCCCACTGGATCAACCTTTCCATCTGTTGGAACATAAAAGCCTGCTTCAAGATCATCCACATGAGCGAGGGGAAAAAGGTCTTTAATTTCTTTGGGAGAGATTTCTTGAACATCAATTCCGCAGTAACGGTTAAAAGCAGAAACCCTTCTATATTCTTCAAGACGGTCTTTATTAGAAGCGGCCTCGATAAAACCAATAGGTTGAAAGCCAGGTGAATGCCCCGTCTCTGCTTCAAGCTTTGAGTATAGATCTTTTGTATATTTTCTAAGTTCTGTTGAAGTCTCTGAAGTTGAACCAAAAGTAACCATAAGCCCGGCCGCATGCCAGGTGGTTCCCGCAGTCAATTCACTTTGCTCTAAGAGGACAATGTCTTTCCAGCCTGCATGGGCCAAGTGATAGGCCGTTGAAACCCCTATAATTCCACCGCCAACAATAACAACACGTGCGTGCTTTGGTACTTCAACCATAATGATCCCCTAGATATTGAAAGCAAAATACTATAATGATATGGCCCCCTAAGTCATATTGCGCTGTTTAAATAAATGGGGATTAAATCTTTTAATCTCAAGTACTTACCCTCAAAACAACTATCTAATTATTAAATAGCTTCTATCAACTCGATAGAATTAAATTCATGACGGTTTATTTGTTACTCAACAGAAACACTTGTTTGACATATCAAACTAAAGTTCTTAAACACTTACTAACAACAATTAACGGAGAGAACATGTCGAAATATTTTTTATTACTATGCTTACTTACCAATATGGCCGCTGCTAATACTGAAGGCCTTGAAGAGATCAATGCCAAGCTAGAGGCCTTAAGTGATGAAGTCTTAACTCTTAAGAACACAAAAGGATCTGAGTCAAAGACTCACTTTGGCGGCTACGGAGAATTTGTCTATATCAATAAGAGATCAACTGATGAAAAGAATCAAAAAGTCGCTAATAGCACTAACCCAAAGATAGATGCTCAGCGCTTTATTCTTTATATTGGCCATGATTTTTCTAAGAGATGGAAACTAACTAGTGAGATCGAAGTTGAACACGCCAATCAAATCTTTTTAGAACAAGGGACTATTGATTATCTTTACTCAGACGCTATCAATGTCCAAGCCGGTGTCATGCTGATTCCTGTTGGGATCATCAATATTCATCATGAGCCTACAACTTTCTTTGGTGTTAACCGTCCTGAGATCACTTCAAAATTAATCCCTACAACTTGGCGTGAGCTTGGGGTTTCCTTCTTTGGTAAGACAAATGGACTAAGCTACCGAGTCTCTTTAGTAGACGGGCTCTTAGCTTCAGGCTTCTCTTCTGATGGCGTAAGATCTGGTCGTCAAAAAGCCAGTCAAGCTGAAGGACGAGACCTAGCATGGGTTACAAGACTTGATTACGATATTGCAGGAATGGCAACAGTCGGTGGTTCAGCCTATGTGGGTAAAGCTGGTGGCGTGGGAACGGATGTCTCGCATAAGGTCTTTGATCTTCATGTAAGCAGCAAGTTTAAGGGCTTTAATTTTAGCGCCCTTTATACAACAGTTAAGATTGGAAAGTCTGATGAACTAAACATTGAAAGAAGCAAGACAGGAAATAGCTCAATCGCTAAAGAGATGGACGGTTACTATCTAACTCTTGGCTATAATGTCTTAAGGGGCGTTACCGATTGGGAACTCTCTCCTTTTGTTCGCTATGAAAACTATAATACACAAAGCAAAGTTGGGGCCGCCTACACAAAAGATCTTTCCAAAGATCGCACAAATATCACCTATGGTGTATCAGTAAAACCTCTTGAAAATATCGTCTTTAAGGCCGATTATGTTAAAGCTACTAACAAACTAAAGACCGGAGTTGACTCCTGGAATTTAGGGATGGGATGGAATTTCTGAAGTATATTTTCCTAGTTTTAATATTTATTTCCAACACAACTCAGGCCGGAGATATCTCCGGCCTGCAGTTCTTTAAGGATAATCCAAGCTGTAAGGCTAAAAATAACTACCTCTACCTTTCTAAGAAAAAGGCTGAGTATATAGGAAGCCGAATCATAAAAAGATATCAATTAAACTGCCCAGGCTCTCAAAGCACAGGTTATCTACTCAGTGATAAGATCCGCACTCACTATCAAACCCTCTTCACTATAGTTAAAGATAAAAAGATTCAAAAGATTGAGGTTCTCAACTTTCAAGAGCCGGCTAAGTACCGCGCCCCTTTAAAGTGGTTAGAGTTAATGTTCTATAATAAGTTTTATGATGAAAAGAAAGTTGACTCTCTAACAGGCGCGACTTTAACCACTCAATCAGTTAAACGAATCTTAAAAAAGATTAAGAACCTTCAAGATTAATGAACTCTACCGAAAAAAGAAATATTCTATTCACTCTTGTAGCAAGCCTTCTAAGTGGAATCTCCATCTTCATTTTAGACAGCTATTTTCAAGTTGAAAAACCTTGGGGAGTGGTCTCACATCCCTATTTAGATAAGGCCAAGATGCTGCACTATCTTGTGACGCCTTTATTAGTTTTATCTATTGGTTTTATTATCAAGTCGCATATCTTTAAGAAGCTTAAGAACTTAGAATTTGAGAAAAAGAAGAGGACAGGCTTGATCCTATGTTTTTTACTAGTGGCCCTTATCTATTCAGGCCAGTCCCTGCTTTTTATAACAGATCCTACGATAAAATTAATCTTCGTCTATATTCATTTAGGGATTGGACTCTTAAGTGGGGCCACAGTTATGGCCCACCTTAGGAGTTGATTACATGCACTCGCGGGCGCGAGAGCCTTTCTTAAAGAGCTTCTTCTCAAAGAAGTCATAAGCTTTCTTACAGGCCTTAGCCCCTGGCCCTTTATTATTTAAAAGAATTGAAGGCTCTGTAACAAAGGCCGTTAAGACTTCAGCGAAGTGCTCATTTGATCTATTATCAGCGTAGCGAGAAACCAAGCAGGGAGCTTGTCCACCGCCACTGTCTTCTGTTCTAACCTTTCCGCCAATGGCGCTTAAAAAAGCGCTATAAACATTTCCGCCCCCACCTGGCATTGGTGAGTTACCAATTAAGTGCCCCCACTCATGAACATACTGGGCCACACTTAGGCCATGCTGGGCATTACCTTTTCTTGAAATTCTAAATTTACTTCCAAACTGCTGACTACTCTTACTTTTATCGTCACACATTTCAAAAGGCATTGTTCTACTCGGTCTTCCGATTTGAAAGACCCCACCATTAAGATACTGCATGGAAAGGATGGCCGCGCCTAAAGTTCTCATTTCAGTGCTCGAGGCATCTTTACTCTTACTATCAGAGGTCATCGAAAAGTTTTGAGAAGCAATGGCCTGCTTAGCTTTTTCTAGTGAGACATTCTCTATTGGGTAACATCCTCTTTCAGGACGAGGGTGATTCTTTAGCGAAATTCCATAACCAGGATCTTTTCCGCTAGGATTAACATTTCGTCTAAAGGGAGACTTTCCATTTGTACTAACAACCGGAACCGCTTTTGGAATGACTCCTGAAGGAGCGCAATCTCCCCCTGTTGGCAGATCTCCGGGGCTATTTACTATCCGAGTTACATCTTGAACTGCAGGAAGAGTTCTCCCGCCATTAGTTAAACTATCAAAAGCTCTTCGCCCCTCGGGAGTTGAATCCGCTGAAGCTGCCGCTGTTGATTGATAAACACTTTGAAAACCCTCTTGAGGAGTTTCACAAGAAGTGCTCAGGAGCACTAGCCCGCTAAGAATTAGGGTGTTTTTTATATTTCTCATTTTTTTCATATCTCACTCTAACATCTTGTCGGATTTAATCATGAATACCTTTAATAAGGTTACAAAGAAGAGTTATAACCAACTGAAAATACGGATAGGATCAAGGTTGAATGATAAAGAGGAAGAGCCCAGAATTGTGGGCAGATTTATGACTTTAACTTTTCACTTTAAAACCGAAGATCTTTAGCTTTCTGTTTATCAAAAACAAAAGATCTAGTGATATATCTTCGAGTAGGTTATTTCTTACTCGTTGCGGGATAATCAAAAATGACTCAGAACGCTGTACTTATTTACATGGTCCTTAATTTTTTCTCAAATTTCTAAACCACCTAAGATTCGAACAAGAACATGGCTCAGTTCCAAAAGAAACTTCCTCAGAGAAATATGCGAAATCTTAATTTTTTATATAGTTGACTAAACAAGTTCAGTTAATTAGAAGTCCTCAATTGAAAAATTATATATTTGCAATTTCAGGGCTTTATAACGCACATGTAAGTCTCTGTAAGTTTTTAGCAATATTACACACATGGCCGGAGCACCTGGCTAATGAATTATTTTATAAACATGGTGAGCGCTCAATGTTCATCAAAACAAACTCATAGGAGAGTAAGAATGAAGAAGACTTTATTTGCACTACTTGCCCTAGGTTTCGCTGGAACTGCATCTGCTGATGCAATCAACAGCTTTACTTGGGACACGTATTCATCTGACGACAAAATGTATGTATGTAATGTAGGTATCCGCCATGAGCGTGGTACAGAAGGTCATGTTGACGAAAACGCTGGTGGAGCCAACTCAGGTGCCACAAGAACTTCTCACGATTACCTAACTGTAACTTACTCGACTCTTAACAATGACCAACAACGTGGACCAGAAGTAACGAGAGTTATCGAAGCTGGTGTTTCAAGTACTGCTTACACACAACTTGTAAGAGATGCTGATGCTCATAAAATCGTTGTAACTTCACTTCAAGTTAATCTTGCTTCAGAAAACTACGGAGCTAAGTATTATGTAGATGTTTGTTACAGAGGAAATCAAATCGATTTCGCTGGTAACAATATCAGAACTGCTTTCAAACTTAAGCACAATCAACTTACTTATTCAGATCATGCTAACGCTGGTAACTTAAACTATTTCTCTGAAGCTCAACTTGCAGTTTCTTCGAAAACAGTTTGTGATACTCAAGCAGTTGGACGTAACCTAGGTTACGACAATGGTCTTAATTTTAACCAAGCAGATATGAATATCGCTACTGCTGCTGGAGATATCAGATTTACAGCAGGAGAAAGAAGACTTACTTCTGGAACTCAAGCAATTCAATTTGTTTCTCCTTACCGTCCTGTTACTTTAAACAGAAGTTCAACTGACGCTCCAAGATACTGTAAGACTCGTTACGAAGTTGCAGAGAAAAGAGTAAAAGTTGCTGCTACTCCTTCAAGAGCTGGTTACTGTCATGTAATGGCTTATAGCCGTAGATACGGTAGATACATAACTCAAAGTGTTCCAGGAAACTTCTCTTCAGCAGCACAATGTTATAATTATGCTCGTACAAATACTATGCGTTATGGTTATCCTTACTACTTCATTAACCATAGAGTAAGAGCCTTTCGTCCTACTATTCAAGGAACTGCTGCAGTTCTTCAGGAAAGAAACTGGACTCGTATGGGTGGTCGTTTTACTGCTCTAACTGAGATTGAAAATCACGGTTCAAACTAAGACAAAGTTTTAAAATAATTTGGGTGGGGCTTTTGCCCCATCCGCTTTTTTATAAATGGGATAGAGAATGAAAGATTTTATCATTATTAGTTTATTAATCTTTACAGGTTTTACTGGGATTTCAGAGGCCTGTGACTTTAATGGCGATTCAGTAAAAGCTTTTTCTACTTCATTTATAAAAGAGACAGGCAGTTTTTATAACCTCAAGACATCAAGAGAAGATCAGGCAAAGTTTGTTCTCGGTGGCTGCTCTAGATCAAAAAAGAAGTATTTTCAAATCTCTTTTGGCGTAAGCCACGACTATATTGATAACAGCACTTCTATTTCCGCCCTCTATGATAACTTCGTTCCTAGTGCCTGTTCTTTAAGACCGATGCCTTTTAAGTCTCAAATGAGTAGAAAAGAAGAGAAAAATGCCTTCTTAGAGAAGCTAAGTTTCTTAAAGAAGTGCTTTGATATTTATGTAACTTCACTAGCAGGACAGCCTCTTATCTTTCCAGAAAATCAAAAAGGCTGTAAGCCTGAACTAATTAAGCCTTCAAAAGTTAAACTAAATGGAAACCTTTGCTTCTTTGATATTATCCAGGGCGATGGTTTTCTTGTTGAACTTAAATACAAGGACTCATGCAAAAAAAGAGAGTTCTTTGTAGAAAATAAAATTTCAACTCAAGACTTTGTCTCACACCTCGGGTTCAACGTAGTTAATACAGCCGATGGAACAGGTGAAGGAATTATAACTGTAGGTTCTTCAATCATTAGAATGTCCATTGATCCTGAAGCAAGAAATATGAGAGTCTCAGATGATTTTGGAAGAGCTACTCCTCTTTTTCCAGCGGTTTGGTCTGTCCCAGACGTTCATTTTGGAAAGCCAACTTTAGAGGCCAATGGAAAACAAAGAATTCTTAACCTGCCTTTTGTTGCAGATAACCGTTGTAAAAAAACTTGTATTGATGGTATTTGTTCAAGCCCATGCCACTACGCCTCTCCCGTTGCTGCTGAAGTTGAGCTCTTCGAGCTTTCTAGCAGTGGAGATATCTTTGAAGAGGATGACTTCTTTGGAGATGACGACGGATTCAAAAGCCTACTAAAAGGACTTAAAAAGAAGCCTGCTTTTATAAAGTCGTTTTATAATGGCGGTATTGTTCAGGCCAATTGGCAAGGGCAAATAAGTGGCAATCGTATCCAACTTGGAGAAGAGATTAAAGCTGGGAGAAGATACCGAGTAAAAGCCTCTTTTAGAGATCCAAAACTTGATTATCATTTTCTAATGAAAAACTATAAATCTCTTCTAGGAAGTATTCCTTCACTAAGAGATGCACAAGGTGGAGTTATCCAAGGTATCTCAGGCGCGAGCGAAGATGTTCTTTCAAGTATCAGCTCGATGATTAGTAATTTAGGAACAGTTCAAGATGATGGCTCAGGAATAAGTCCTTTGAGAAGAGCTATCTTAAAGTTTCAAAGTCTTTTCAGTTATCATGCATGGCCTGTTTATGTTGATAAGGTATGTGACTCAAGTTTATTAGCCTGTAAAAAACCGACTAAGAAAGATAACCTTGTTCTTACTATGGACTTTACGGCCGGAAGCGAGAGAGAGTTTGGAGAAATAGCCCTAAAGAATATTAAAATCACAAGAACATCACCAGTATTGAAAAACTACTCGAAGAGTTTCGCACTTGAAGAGCTTCCTATTATAGCCTGTTTTGACGAAGAAAATATTCAAGAAGGAGAATCAAATGAGTAAGCTTCTTGCTCTATTCCTATTGATTTTTAGCTTTAGCGTCTTTGCAGGAAACGAGAAGGTAGACGTTTGTCATATACCTCCTGGAAATCCTGATAATGCTCACACCATTAACGTCAGTGAAAATGCTGTTTCAGCTCACTTGGCTCATGGTGATTATTTAGGTGCCTGCGCCCCAACAAGTAGTGCAGCAAAATTTTATCCATGTAACGTCGGTATCCGTCATAGAAATACTTTTAATGGTACGGCCACTTCCCATGATTATGTAACTTACACTTATAGTAATATTGATGGAACTGGGGCATCTGATCTTGTTCTTGAAGCAAAAAGAAATAGCTATGATTTTGCTTTTAGTCAGATCACGGCCTTTAGTAAAAAGCTTGAAGAAGTAAAGATCAACTTATCTTCAGAAAGAATGGGAACCGATTATTATGTCGATTTTTGTTTTGATGGAAGAGCAAATAATGGTTCAAAAGGGCTTAGGATAGAAGACGTTACTCATATCTCTAGTAATCCTTTTCCCATTACAGTCTCAAGAGAATTATATTGCGATATTCATAATCGAGAGAATGGGCGCCCAGACTTATCAAGAATCTCTCTTTCTGGCGGCTTCCCTATTAGCTTTAATAAAGTTCCAGAATTTTGCAGACTACGTTTTCATGTTATCGAAACAAATATCGGAGAGGCCAGGAACTGGTCTCGAAGTTTTAATAGAATAAGTACATTTATCGAATCTGAGATTTTTTCTCAATAAACACGCGGCTAAGGAGTCGAAATTATGAAAAACCTATTTATATTATTAAGCGTTCTACTGATGATTTCAGCAAATGCTTATGCAGACGGAACTGGAGACAATGACAATGGTGGCGGAGACGTTATCGACGACATGTTTGGTGGCGGAACTGATGAATTTGAATTCGAAAGATTTTCAGATGATCGTATTCTAGTAGCAATTGACGAAGATGCTGCTGTTAACTGTGATAAGCAAGGTCTTTGTACTCTTTCTGCTATTACAACTAACTCTAGAACTTTTTCTGTAAATTTCAATATCGGTCAAGGCAACAATGCTTCTGGTGGATTTGGTGGTTACGGTGAAGGTAACGGCGGAACTACAATTAATATCGGCGACGACAATCAGGATGAAAACCGTGAGCATTGGGGAGTAAACGTTCAATACAAGATTGGTAGTTGTACTCAAAAAGTTAAGGTTCCAAGAGCTCTTTTTTACTCAATGAACAGATACCTCTACGGTCTAATGACTGAAGAAGGGTCAGTAAGACGTGGTTTTACACCTGCTGACGAAGCAATGATCCTTTTTTACACGACTATCTTAAATAAAGCTTCAGGATGTGGTAACTAGTAACTTCTTGAAATTAAAAAGGTTTAAATGAAGCAAATTCAATTTTTCATAATTATTATATTGGGCCTGTTACTCTCCGGAGTAGCAGGTTCTTCTGAAACCCAATGGAAGAAAGGTGAACACTTTTCTAAGGTTGTCGGTTTAAATAATATGAGATTCACCAATAGAGCTCGTTGTGCTCTTGACTCCAAAAAGCCCACTCAGTCGGCTTTTGTCATGGTGACTAATATTGATGCTGCTAGATCACTTTATCGCTTAGCTAAAGCTACAAACCAAGATTCAAGTACAGTTGTTAAAAAAGGAATCCGCAGATTTAGATATTCTGTTGTTCAGCTTTTAGAGCTTATCCATAGAAGACTAATGAACAGAGAACTTCCACTTCTCTCTTCAAATTCAACTGAGAATCATGTTCCAAGAAAGTATAAGAAGCTCATGGAATCATGCCGCTCAGATGAGTATTGTGATGAACTAGACCAATACATCCAAAAGATTTGGAAGATTAGCTCTAATGATTCTCTAAACAATATTGAAAAAGTTCTTAAGTACTATGATGTTGATAATTACCATTCAAAAGAATCTTTCTTAGACCCTAAGGATTTTGAAGATAAGAAAGTAAACACTAAGCTATCTTGTCACTACTTAAAGAAGTTCAGCCCACTTCAAGCCCACCTCTACGGAACAAAGCCTAACAAAAAAGCTATGACTCAGATTGCAGAAGCTGCTTATAAGTCTGATGAGATGCTAGCGCGCTGTGATGATTTTGATTCTCAAGAAAACTTAAAGGTTGCTGGATATCAAATTGAATTCACAGGACTTAAAGATAAGAAATGGAATGAGCAAGGATTCGATTATTGGAATTCACTTAAATTATATTTTTCATGGGCCTGGAGAAACGCCCCCGAAATGGAACAGATAGCTTTTCCATTTGGTGAAGTATTCCCCGCTATCGCCATTGAAGAAGCTGTCATGCTTGTTCCAAATGGTTGTAAGTCAATTACCGTGCCAGAATGTGACGGCGATTATCTTGCTTTAAATGCTATGCGCGAGTTTGCCAAAAAAGACATGCGTAAGAAGAAGATAACTCTCGATGTTTTATCTGAACTCCCTGAAGGGCCACAGCAAGACCTTCTCGATGACACTTTTACTGATGTTAATAACGATATCTTAGACCTAGTGAAGCAACCTGATGCTTCAGCATGGATCAACAATTTTCAAACAAACCTCTCTGGAACAAGAAGCTTAATGAAGAATAAGCTTATAAAGGCCGTAACTTTCTTAGATATTGCAAAGGCTAACTTAAATAAGAAAAAATTAATTAAGAAATTGAATCAACAATTTTCTATTTTCAAAACTGCTGAAGGCCGTAGTTCAGTAGAGAACACTGATCTTAAGAATGAATTGTTCTACCTTTGCGCAGAATTTAATTTCTCACATCATAAAGATTTCAGTTTTTTAAGAGGAAACTTAGATATCTTATCTAAGACAACCCTAATAGATGGAATCACCAAAGGTCTTTCCAAGAATTCAACTAAAGCTTATTTTGAATATTATACAGAAATAGCCGAAGCGATAACTACACAATGTTCAAGCTTAGAGCAACGTGAAATTTGGAATGATGAATTTGAACTAGAAAAACAAGGCTACTCTTCTTGGTATATTGAAAAGATTTACGAAGATAAGTATAAATCGACATTAGAAATTAAAGCTAAAGAATACCTAGCAATAGCTAAACCAGAATTGGCCTACGGACAGTATAGTGAGTCAAAAGATTTTAACGACGTTCTTTGCGCCAGCCCTGCTCACTGCGCTCGTAAAGTGTTGGGATCAATTGTAGATCTCTTTTCAACTAGTCAGTACGCAAATACTTTCTACTCACTTGATCAGGCCTTAAAATCTCCTGCTCTTTTTAATCCTTACGCAGAAAGAACATCATGTAAGATCTATGACCCTTGGTACAAATCACGGGCCATCATCTTCAACCTATTTGCAGATCTTGGGCAAGCAGCCTTAAGTCTTACAACTCCTGGTGCTATTTATTCTTCATTTAACTTAAAGCCTGGAAGAGTAGTCTCTTTTAGACAGCTAGTAGAAGAAGGAAAGATTGAATACGATACTCGTATGGATAGCGGAGGAGTTCAAGCAAGCTTAGTCGCTGACTTTGGACCACTTTTAGGTGTTCCTTGTGCCATTAGTTATATGCCTACCTCTAATCCTTATAATACTTATCGATTCGCGGGAATCTCAGCTGCCGCTTGTACTTCAAGCTCAGATAATGACTTAGTTGTGAGAAATGCTTCAGACTATGATGATAATCAAACAACAAACCGCTCTGGATGTGCAAGTTGCGCTCTTAACTTTGAATCTGTAGCTACTTCAGCAACGAGGTTAGCCCCTACAGTAGGAACAACCTTCTTCTTAGTAAAAGCTATCATTCGATTATATAAAGGCTTAAAAGATCCCTTTAATATTCCAAGGTCATGGGAAGCCAATCCTAATTATGTTTTAGATTCATACAAAAAATTTGGTGAGATCCCTAAGAAGTGCGTAAGAAGCCTAAGAAAAGGCAAGATGTGTTTACGTAATGACTGCGAAGAAAATGTACTTAAAGCGCTATATGACAAGGCCGATGTTTCTGTGAAAAGTTTTAGACAAGATAACGGAAATGCTTATCTAAAAGTTCATAACTGTGAAGAAGAGATCGTCGTTGATGTAACGAATTCACCTTTTGGTGATTCTTGTAGAGTTAAAAAGATAGTCATCCCTGAGAGCTGCAAGCACTTAATTAAAGGTAAAAAATGATAAAGTTAACAATAGGTCTATTCTTATTGATCTCAGCCAATTCAGCCTTCGCTATTTCATATGAGTCTATATGGACAGAGGACTATAAAAAAAATGTTATCATGACTTGCTCTGAAGATGAATTTCAATGCGAGGACCTCTGCGGAAAGTCCTCTTGTGTAATTAAAGAAAAAGTTTGCCGAAATTGTATCGGATCAAATATCCGTATTACACATATTTTTAGAGACATGGGCAGATCATTTACTAATACAGGTAATGAAGTTTCCTACTACGAGGTTCTTGAAATTTTAGGAAGCGGACACTTTGCTACGTTCACGTCAAAATCAATTTACAATATTGTCGAAAGGTATGACTCCGCAAAGTTAAGGAAAAAGTTTCAGTCCCTTTGTCCTAACGAGATCAACTATCCAATAGTCATTTTTTCTACGAAAAAAGTCTCTCGGATCTTAGATGAAGTGAAGTTTGTTCTTTGTGGAGAAAAAGTTTTTGAAATGAGCAGTGATGCCATCATTGATTCGAATGATAAAGCCTCTTTTGAGTCTAATAAATTATATTAATTGGAGAATTATATGAAAATAACTATGATCACAGCCCTTGCCTTATTATTTGTAACTAGTGCTTTTGCAGCAACTGGCCAGCTTGAAAAACAGCTTTCTGAAACAGTTACCGAAACTTATGTTCTTAAAAATGGAATCTATGAAAGAATAGCTCTAAAAAGAATAGGGAAAGAAAAACTTATTTTCATTATTAACGGAGAGGAGCTTCCTGAAGTTCTTATCGAGTTTACAGGTAATGAAGAATTAATGGAAGAGAAGTATTTGATTCCACTAGAAGGCCAAGTTGAATTTAAACTTCACCAAGATGGCACAGATGATTTTCCTGATTATGATGAAAAATATTCATTTCCTGCAAAAATAAAGCTTAATGGTAACAAAATCCAAAGCCTACTCACTAGCGAAAGTGCTTTAACAGGTCACTTTAAGCCTCTCTTTGAAGAAATGATTAAGTTTGAGTTAGGTTCTGGGGAAATTTTGCCGGAAGATGTAGTGATCGAAATGATTAAAGTTAAGGCATCCCCTCTTAAGTGCCTTCCAAAAAACGAAAAGCTTTACTGCCAATATAAATTGAAAGTTCATGCTAAAGCATTTGCAGAATAATAAACGACAAAACGACATTTGTTATAAGAAAGAGGCCTTGTTGAATAACAAGGCCTTTTTTTTAATCTTAAAGGTACCTGGTCACTTGCATTTATGAAAAGTCACAAAACTCTGAGCGCCTAAGGCCATTAACAAGTAACTTTCTCTCAATATCAGGAACGGTTTCGTTCAACCATTTTAATCCCCATTCATCTTTAAACCCATAATGATCACAGATTGGAATGGAGAACTCTTCACATTGAGTTATATTTTTCAAGGTACTATAAGGATACTCTTCGCATTTTTGTACAATTCCTGCTCTAACAGGGTTTTGATAAACATAGCGGTAACAGTTGATAAAATAGTTGTTCACTGAAATTAAGCACCACTTATACCGTCCACCGAATATTTGATTGATGATCTTGCCGCGTTTTTGAATCTTGAGGGTTAACCTTCTATTGAACTCGCGCATGAATAGGTCGAGGTTAGAGTCCGGCGTTTTGATAATCATATGGTAGTGATTTCCCATTAAGACGTAGCTCACTAGGTTTATGGGAATCATCTTATGCGCTTCTTTAAAAGAATCTAATGATAGCTCCCAAACTTCATCTAAAGGTATTTGAAACCAATCTTGATTATGGCAGCGGCTCGTTACATGGTAGGGAAATTCAGAGGTTCTTACTAAGTTTTTTCTAGGCATTATTTCTCCAGTTAGAATTCAAGTCACTATTTAAATTTCTTATAAGATCATCAAAATAATTAACGGATACACCTCTCTATTTTTCTTTTTTACAAGTAACCAGGTACCTTTTGGGTTAGAATTTGGTATGAGCAAGAACGAAAAAATAAACCCCAAAGGGGAATTAGCGATTAGAGTCCAGGCCATGCCTGAAAATACAAACCCTGCTGGAGATATCTTTGGTGGATGGGTCCTCTCCCAGATGGATATTGCCGGCGGTCTCGTCACTAAGAAGTTCACTCACGGAAGAACCGTCACCATTGCTGTGGACGCCATGACCTTTTATAAGCCGGTCTTAGTTGGTGATACTCTTTGCTGTTATGTGGAGATCATTAAGACGGGGAAGACCTCAATTACGGTTAAGATTGAGTCTTGGGTGGCCCGTCAGTACGAGGATGTGCGTGAAAAGGTGACTGAGGGTACATTTACTTATGTTGCTGTCTCAGAAGACCGTATTCCACGGAAGATCTAAGTCTGAATTCTTTACAATATCGGTGACTTAAATTCATTTTGGGTTAGGATACCTTTATATGAAGATTGCTTTTACCATCCTATTTCTCATGTTCAGCTTTCTTGGACATTCAAAGACCTTAATGGTTTCTCATAAAGGTGTTTGGAAGAATCATGTCTATGCTCAGAACACTATGGAGTCCCTCGAGCAGGCCTTGAACAATGGCTTTCGTGGTATTGAATTTGACGTGCATCTAACGGCCGATAAGAAGCTCGTCCTGGCCCATGATATTGGTCTTAAGAGAGTGACAAACTGCAAAGGTAAAGTGACAGAGAAAACTCTTAGCGCCCTTCTAAAGTGCAAGGTTACTCATAATACAAAGCTGCCTCTAACTCAGATACTTGTAAAGAAAGTTAAGAAGCCTACTTATATGACTTCTCTAAAGAAGGTCTTTGATAAGCTTCTCGCGAGAGAAAAGCTCGAGTTTCTATGGGTTGATGTTAAAGGCAATGATCCTAAGTTAATAGATGCCTTAAGCGAGGCCCTTGTTGATGTTGGCGATAAGTCTCTTATCTCTAAGATCATGATCAATAGCGTGAATACTGAATTATTAACAAGGTTTAAAAAAGCTTTCCCTCGCATCAAGACCAGCCTTGAAGGAAAATGGGGCAGCGAGCCTCTAAGTCATCAAGAAAGATTCTTTCAAGGCATCGGTATTTCTCACGACGCTATTTCATTAAATGTGGGGATTGCACTAGGATTTAAGGGAAGCTTAAATATCTTTATTCGTAAGAGGCGTTTTTGGAAGCTTCTTAAATCTTATGTTTCTGAATCTAAGAGACGAAATATTCCAACAGTTTCTTGGACCGTTAGCAGCAAGAAGAAGATTACTAAGCTTAAAGCATTAGACCTTGATTATCTTCTAACTGATCTTATCACTCCTTAAGTTATTCAGCTTTATTACATTCAGCTTCAGAGACCGAGTTATCTTTTAAGGCAACTTGATTACATTTTAAATCAAACGAAAGCATGGAACTCTCAAAAGCACTTCCTGGCATCTCTGCAGGATAACCTGAGACACTACACTTACTCCTGCCTTTTTCGCATTTAAACTTAAAATTGTAAGGCCCGTCATAGCTTCCCTCTCGAGCAACCACTCCTGAGGAGAGCTTATTAACTGCTTTAGAAAAAGCGGGGTCAGAAAGAAGAATAAAGTCAGTCTTTTCTTTTTCATATTCCCCAGAGAAACCCCAGCTAAAGGGGGCTTCAGATTCAGAGAATCTTCTAGCTATATGAATCTTCTTATCATTAACAATGCTAATGTGAACCGAGTCTTCAGCAAAGTCTTCACAGCCATTAGCGTAATAACCACAATAGTATTGAACAATGCTTAAGGCCTTCTGAGCCGTTATAACTGCTGGGGCGGCTTTTGATTTCTCTTCTTTTTGGCAAGAGAGGCTTAAAAAAACAAAAGTTATTAAGAGATATTTCATAGAGATCCTTTACTCTTTTATTCTACGTATTTAGTTTAAGAAGTGACAATATTAAGACCTCTAAATGCATAAAACTTGTACGCCTCCCCTATAAATTATACCTTTTGTGGCCTTAACCACCTGAAATCAAATCATAAGATTGGCCTCTATCTTGCTTTTATTAAAAGAAAATCAATAAGGGACTTCTATGAAAAACACTCTATTTATCTCATGCATGCTTATTTTTCTAGCTTCAGGCTGTGGTAAAGAGGGTGATATCTATTCAACAACTAATAATACTTCAGAATCAACAAGTGAGGCCCAAAGCGCCGAAGGCTCTTCAAGAATTACGGGCGTCTTCTTTGATTCACTTGTTGAAGGGCTGGTCTATCAAGGCAGAACTTCAAAGCTCTCAGGAATAACAAATGCTTCAGGTGAGTTTACTTGTGAAAAAGATGAAGAGGTTGATTTCTTCATTGGTCGATTAAACCTCGGAAACGCAAAATGTGCCCAAATCATCACACCTAAATCACTTTATTCAATTCCTACAGATGCGATCAATCTAGGAATACTCTTAATCGCTCTTGATGAAGATAATAACCTCGACAATGGAATTAAGATTCCACAGAACCTTCAAGATCAATCCTACGAGGAAGGAATGCTTGGATATGATATAAATGTAGCCGACTTGGTGGCAGATACAGCTAACAGAATTATCAGTGGAGCTCCGGCCAACACTTTTTATAATGGTGGAGTGATTCCTAGTATAGAAACCGTCCGCCGCCACTTTGATGCTGGTGTTGAAGGACTAGGAAGTTACTCAGGTGAAATCAGTGAATATCAAATTGAAGAGGCTTCTGGGAATTGCCGCTTAACGAAGTTCTTAAGCGCTAAAGTTGGAGCTGATAAAGTTAGCCTTACAGGCTTTGCTGGCTTTTCATCTTTAGAAGTATCCCTAAGATTTGATAGAATCCTAAACTCAGCCGCAGGAATAAGCTCATTTGATGGTGAGTTCGACCTACCTTATAAGAGTGATGGTAGTAATCTCTATGATCAAGTGAGAATCACTAATTCAATCATCGATGGAAAGATCGAAGCTGATTTCTCTGCTGGAAAGATTAATAATGATGGGAGCTTTAACCCTCTTTGTAGTGGGACATTAACACTAGAAAAAGATATTCCCCTCTCAAACTTTATTCAACTAAGAAAAGCAGCTAGAAGAATTTCAAATAGATCTGGGTCAATGCTAAGTATCATTGACGCCGGCGATTATGGCTCTGATATCTTTGCACAATCTCAGATAGCCAATACTGCGGCCATTGACTTCTATAACTGTACCATTGGTTCAGATAGTACTAAGAACTTTAAGGAAAACTGCTGGCTCATAAAAGATACAATGCAATTTGAAGTTAGAAGAGCTTCAGATTTAATTGTTAGGAAAAAGGCCTTAAACCCACTTATTAGTGATGAACTAGTGAATCTCTCTCAAGAGTCATTCACTGACTTAGACTATATTGATAGCGTTCTACCAATCGATGTAAACTTCTAAAGGACCACGGAAAAAAGAGATTCGGCTCTGGCTCGATCAGTTCATCTTTTCTTTAACCAACCACAAAAGGTTCCGGTGCTTTTAAGTTGAGGATCAACTAGGGATTCTACAATCTCAAAACCAGCTTCTTTAATCTCTAATTCAAGCATAGGGACCGTTGAGATAAAGCGGTGAGCAAAGACCTTCTTTCCCTGAACTTGCTTCCATTGCATGTCCCAGCGATCAGGTCCCGTTGAGTAGAGGATATGATCTTCATAAACAAGATAGTCCCTATCGGTCATCTCTGACATATCGGGGGATTCGATCATTGTATGAAGAAAAAGTAGACCGTCATTCTTTAAGAGGTCAAATGATAGCTTAAAGAAGTCCTCTCTATCTTTTTTCTCAACCAAGCAATGAAGCAGACTGCTATCCACAACGAGGTCAACTTTTTCAGTTGTTTTAATGCTGACTATATCAGCCACTTCAAACTTGAGATCAAGCTCTAGCTCTCTTGCGTTCTTCTGTGCTAATTCAATGGCCGTAGTAGACAAGTCATAACCTATGACTGAAAAACCTTTTCTTGCCAGGTTTAAGGCGGCAGTGCCCGTTCCTGTTCCAAGATCAACGGCCTTTAATCCACTTGTTAATGAAAAGAAGTGATTGATTCTTTTTTCAAGGGCCCGGTTTATTTCGTGATCAAAGAGCTTAGAAGGATCAGTCTCCCCGTCCCAGGAGATCTTATTCTTCGCCTTAAGCTGTTTATAGGCGTCTTCATGCATATCGTAGTATTTCATAGGAAAATTGTAACACCTCTTAGGGCTGAGGGCTTTTGATTTTTACAAGTACCCGAGGGGCAAGGTAGAATGCAGGTGTGAATAAGATAGAGGAAATTCTTTGCAAGGTGACAGGCTCTTCAGAGGTTAAGGCATCGGAGCTTATTCAAGAGCTTTGGAGTGGCTATGGAGAATTAAGCCGGGTCTTTCTAGATGATTCCTCGGTTATTCTAAAGTTAATCAATACTAACTCAGGCCTTGATCATCCTAGGGGCTGGAACTCTAGCCTCTCTCATAGGAGAAAAGAACTCTCCTATTTGATAGAACGAAAATGGTATCAAGATTATAACTCTCCCATTGAAAAAGCGCTCTTACCACGACTAATCGATGCTGGAGAGGTTGATGGTTCTCAGTACTTAATTCTAGAGGACTTAAAAGAATCGGGCTTTCACGTGAAGGCCTCTCTATCATGGAAAGAAATAAAGAGCTCTTTAAGCTGGCTCGCTAATTTTCACGCTCATCACCTAGGGACTGATCCAAGAGACCTATGGCCCATAGGAACTTACTGGCACTTAGACACAAGGCCTGAAGAACTAAACACCCTAGAAGATATCAAGCTAAAAGAAGCGGCTCCTCTTATTGATAAGAAGTTAAACCAAGCAAAGCATAAGACTCTTGTTCACGGAGATGCAAAGCTAGCCAACTTTCTTTTCAATGATGATCAAGCAGCAGCTGTTGATTTTCAATACGTAGGGGGCGGCGTTGGCGTCAAGGACCTGGCCTACTTTTTAAGCAGCATCTATAGAGAAGAGGAATTATTTGATAAAGAAGATGAGTGCTTAGACTTTTACTTTAAAGAATTAAACGCGGGTGCTGCAGTTGAGGCTGAATGGCGCGGGCTCTATCCCTATGCCTGGTGTGATTTCTACCGCTTCTTAAAAGGCTGGTCCCCAGGGCATTACAAACTCAACTCTTATTCTGAACAAATGACTGAGAAGGTATTAAAATGGCTTTAACTAAGATTCAACTCACCGAACTATCCCTTGTGGCAAAGAACGCCGCTCTTGCTGCTGGAAAGATCATCTCAGCTCAGCAAGGCTCAAGCGTTGAAGTTATGTCTAAAGAAGGGGGCGAGAATATCGCTTCGTGCGTAGTGACTGAGATCGACTTGGCCGCAGAGAAGGCCATCCTTGAAGTCCTCACTCCTACTCTAAAGCCCTATGACCTAGGTCTACTCACCGAGGAATCAACTGATGATAGCTCGCGCTTTGATCATGATAATTTTTGGTGCATTGATCCCCTTGATGGGACCTTATGTTTTAGCCGAGACGAAGATGGTTATTCAACCTCCATTGCCTTAGTGGCAAAGGATGGAATTCCTATCATTGGCGCTGTTTATAACCCTAGGTCTGATTCTCTTTATCACGCTATTAAGGGTCACGGGGCCTTTAAGAATGACTCTCCCTTAGTGGCGCCTAAAGGATCAAAGGTCTTAACCCTCCTCTATGATATGAGTTATACAAAACACCCTCGTTATGAACAGCAGATAGAAAAGCTAAAGACTGACCTTGTTGAGCAAGGCTTAGAGTCTCTTAATATTCATCATTTAGGTGGCGCCGTCATGAACGGTATCTCAACCATTGAAATGGCCCCTGCCCTTTATTATAAATTCCCTAAGAAAGCCGATGGGGGCGGAAGCCTTTGGGACTTTGCCGCAAGTTCTGTCATTCAATCTGAAGCGGGCTGCTTTAATAGCGATTTTCATCAAGAGCCCCTTAAGCTTAACCGCTCTGAATCAACCTTTATGAATTTAGATGGTGTTATCTATGCAAGCTCTAAGGAATTATTAAACTTAATCCCAAAGATATAAAAAGTGCCAGGACTCCTGGCACAAGTTTCTTATTCACAATTCTCAGACATGCCTAGTGGAAGATGAAAATTGTTTTCAACTTCTGCAAAGCTTAAGTTATCCCTATTGTCTAAAGATCCCCACACTCCATTGAATGTAGGGATGTCATTGATCTTAACTTTAACTGAAAGAAAGTTATTATTATCAAATTCTGGCTTGATAATCTCTGCAATGACAGCCCCTGAATCATCAAGTAATTCTAATGAAGCCGTGGCCTTATTCACCGAATACTGGCCATCAATCACGATAGGATCTAAGTTCTCAGTCACTTGGTTTCTAGAAAGAGAATACTTATAGACCTTTAAAAGAAGTTGGTAAGAGCCATTTTCAAAGACATAGCCATGAAGATCATAAGAGTACTTTAGATCATCTCCAGCCGAGTTTAAACCTCCTACATTTTGCTCTTTTAATGAAGTCACGCGCCTAATACCGTTCTCACAAGTAGGCTTCACTTGAATCCGACTATAGAACTCCTCAAAGCTAATAAGCTTAGGTGTATTTACTGCTTCAGGGTTTTGCCCTAGAACATCTTTCTTTCCACAAGAAAAGATTATCGTTAACAAAAACATACCAACTAAGAATTTCATTATATCTCTCGCTTTTCGCAGTTACCAAAGTCGTACTGATCTAAAGAGTAGCTTTGTTCTGATCCCATATGATCGGTTACAATCATTTTGTAATCAGCATTGAACAGATCATCTAGATAGAGTTCTGATTCAAACTTACTGTTTCTTTCTATAACACCGGCGAATCTATCGAGGCGCTCTGAGAAGGTCAAATCATGATAGCCAAAAGGTAATAAATACCGTCCAGAAGTGCTTGTTTTTACAAAGTTTACCTTGCGAATCAGGTCCCCATGAAGAAGATCTCCCTCTACAAACTTTGTATAAGAATCAAGCCCCCTTTCAGAGTAATAACAAACCGATCTAAGCCTAGGGTTTCTGATAAAGTCAGTTGGCCAATCAACCTTAAAGTTAATAACTAAGAGCTCTTCAAGCTGACAGCGACCTTCTAAGAGACAACGGTTAACAATGGACTCCATCTTTCTGTACTCTCGCCCAAAATTCCTTTGAGCGCTTTGAAAGTAAGCGATGCTTTTTTCCACACGGTCTGTTGGAATCTTTCTTAGGCTTTCAACTTCCTTTTTCAATCTTCTTATTTTGTTTTCATACTCAAGAGAAAGTAAGAAGGCCTTGTTTAAGAACTCTTGTCTTCTATGATCATAGGCAGGAACCTCTAGACCAAATCTTTCCATGGAAACAAAGCTAAAACCAACCGCTGTAGAGGTGTTCTTATTCACTCCTCTCATAAGCTCTTTCATGGCGTTTAAAGTTTTTTGCAAATCATCTGAAGCGCCAAACTCATTCATACTCGTTGAACTGCCCCCAAGAGTGGTGACACTTAAAGAAGTCTGTCCGTATTTCTTAGCCAGGTTATAATTCTTCTCTAGGCTGGTTTTTAAAGACCCACTAAAACCTCCATAAGCCACGTCTCCGCCAAAAGCTACTGTTAAGTCTTTCTTCTTTTCAGAGTTAAGCTTAGACATGGTTAGCATGACATTTAAAACAACTTTTTGATCTGTGTTTTCAACAAAGTGAGTGCCGCATCTTTTTATAAATTCTTGATGCTTCCCTTCGTTGATTAAGGCCTGATACTTTTCTTTGAGAACAGGATTTAAAAGCTCTTTTTTTCCAAAGTTGTACTTGGCCTGAACTAAGTATGATAGTGAGTCTTGATATGAGTGGTAATTCTTAATAAGCTTAGCGCTCATATTAGCGTTGGCGCTGATGAGCTTAAACTTTGCTTTAGCAGCGAGGTCTACACCAACAGAGAGGTTCTTTGTAAGATCACTTGATTCAGTGATCAACTTAGAGCCAAAGCTCATCTTAACCACGCCATCTTGAACGTCGGCCCAACGAACTGATTCATAGGTGAGGCAATTCTCTTTTCGACTAAAAGGTAAGTCTAAGTCGTAACTATTTCCTAATGAAAAGGGGGTGTCCTCTGAGTACAGCATCTTAACATCTGCTTGTGAGTTCACTGAATAAAGCATGGCCCAGGCCAGTATTAATATTTTCATATTATCTCCTTTAAAAATATTGATTAAAATAAATCTCTTAAATTTTCTTCTTTAAATTCGCTCCACTTAAGCTCTTGATCAACTGACTTTAAGAACTTGTTAGAATCAAACTCTGGAAAGTCTGGCATCTTATAAAAGCCCGTTATATTTTGAACGACCTCTCCTCTTTCACCATCAGATCCATACTTTCCTTTTTCACCCTTGAGTCCATTATCTCCTTGGCGCCCTTGCGCTCCCGTGGGTCCTGATCCCGCGTCGCCATTGGCAAGTTCACCTTCGCCACCAGATCCGCCAACTCCTCCTTGACCACCGATTCCTCCATTTCCTCCAGAACCAGCCGTTCCAGGAGAGCCACCGCGACCGCCAGGAACGTAAATATTTGGTGAGGTCCTAGGGATTATTTCTTCGTTTGGCACTTCACTATTCACTAAGACAAAGACATCGCCACCGTCTCCACCTTTACCGCCATTACCGCCGTTTCCACCGTTTCCGCCATTGCCGCCGTTTCCACCTCTTCCGCCAGGACCTCCTGAGGAAGCTGATTGACCAAGCCAACCATTGGCGTCGCCGCCTTTTCCACCGTGTCCGCCATTTCCGCCATTACCACCATTGCCGCCGGCACTGCCATGGCCTCCGCGTCCACCGATTCCACCTATACTTTCAATATTGATAAGGGAGTCCCGGTCAAAAGCATCCGTACGGATATCAAGAGTGACGTTCTTTAATCCGCTCGCTCCTTTAAGGCCATCTTTTCCATCAAGGCCAACGCCTCCCTCAGTTCCACCCCCACCAGGTTGACCATCTCCAGAGCTTCTTCCAAGTCTTGCATCCGCCCCGTCCGCTCCATTTGCTCCACGGGTTCCGGCCTTTCCATGAGTAATATTTTCTTGATCAATCCCAGAAGCTCCGTCTCTATTTAAACGGTCTCCCGTAATTGAGATATGCCCAGAGATAAACCTAGTCCGAAGCTGTAAGTGTGAATGGACCAATAGTTCAGATCCCTTTTCAAAGTAAACCTCATCACAAAGAATATTGATCTTCTTTGGGTCTTTTTTATCCGCCTCAGGGTTTATGATCTTAGCTTTTCCTATGATGGTTAAGCTCTTACAACGGAGGCTTGAAAATTCCCTCACCTCATCAAACTCTCCACCAAGCCTGATGGAGTCTGCCACAATATTGACTTCCTCTGCTTGTAGGTTGCTTGAAAGTATTAAGGTTATTAGTAGTATTAATTTCTTCATCTTTATTTCTCCTTTTAGTTTTTATTTTTAATCAAGATCTATTGGCTCACTGACGCCTTTCCATTCAGTCCAGACATAGGGCTTGATCCTCGCTCCAGGTAATCCATCTTTTCCCATTTTCCCAACTGATCCTTTTTCACCATGGCTTCCGGCCCTTCCTCCGGAACCACTTAACCCTGATGCTCCAGTGCTTCTCCACAGTGAACCGTCTCCACCACGTCCACCGCCGCCGCCAGCTCCTCTTACTCCAGGAACTCCGCCAGCTCCGGCCGTTGCTCCAACGCCCCCTCTTCCACCATAGTTTTCAATCTTAAAATCAATCTTCTTTAGCTTGTTTTTCTTTAACCACTTCTCTGGTTTATAGATGATATAGACGCCACCGCCGTTTCCACCATCACCGCCATCTCCGCCGTCACCGCCATTTCCACCGTGACCAGCATTTCCGCCAGCTCCGCCATGACCGCCGCGAGAAGCGCCATAGCCATATTTACCCGCGCCACCAGAGCCCCCATTTCCACCGCGGCCACCATCTCCACCAGCACCACCGTCTCCACCGGGTCCACCGACTTGACCATTTTCTCCATGAGAATAGATTTCAATTGAATTCACTTTCTTTACTTCTTTAAAACTAAGTAAGACGCTAAATCCGTTAGATCCATTCAATCCAAGGGCCCCTTTTTTTCCATCAACACCTCTTGATCCATGACCACCAGCCTTGCCATTTTGCCCCCCATGAGAGCCCCAGCACTTTGGAGGTTTTGGAAACTTAAACTCACAATGAGCGCTTCTCCCCCCAGCGCCTCCGCTACCATTGCTGCCATTTGAGGCTTTTGCTAGTTTGGCTAAGCTGGTTGGAACACCATGGATTCTTTTATTGCGAGATTCAATTAAAACATCTCCGGTTAGAAGAATTGTTTCAATATAGCTGTCACCCTTTATGATGAGCTTACTTCCCTCTAGAAATTCAATGCTCTGACACTTGATCTCCATGAGTTCATTTTCTTTTAATTTTTCTTTAGGAGTTATGCTCACTTCGTTTTCAATAACGAGAGATTCGCATTTAAAGTCTTTGCTGATGAAAACTTCTTCATCATTTAATCTAAGTCTTCCCGCAAAGGCCGTGCTTAAGCTCATCAAGATTGCTGCAGACAAGGCAGCTGTCTTTAAATAATTCATCTTATTTCCTTTGTTCAATCTCTTCATTTTTAATGTGGGTGGAACTTAGAAAAGATTTGATGGGATTAAAAAAAGAAAACGAATTTCATGGTTTTTCTTATTCAGTTGATTATTCTTAGGGGGCCTAATCAATTATCTAATTGAATTCACGTTTAAGATTAACCAGATGATTAACAAAATAGACCAGTCAGTATTCAATGATCAGCTGTAGAGGTATTAGTCATCTCAAAGGCCATAAGTGCCTGTTTTTAAGATCAATTAATGGCCTAATTCCTGCAATATTAAAGGCATGTCTTTTATAAAACGCTCATTCATCTTGATGTTGATCGCTCTTGTGAGTCTTTCCACTCTTATAGCTAAAGAGGTGGTCCTGTATGAAAACGCTAAGCAGGTTCCTGATTATGAAGCGCGCTTAAAGTCTATTGCCCCTGGGGATGAATTGATCTTCAGCGATAATCAAAGGCTCACCATCGTCAAAAAGCTCGGCCAAGGGGGAAGCTCTCAGATCTTTGAGACCTCCACAGGAAAAGCAGTTCGGCTCACCAATTACTATAGAACTGGATCTTATTTTAATGGTTATTTAAGCGCGGCCTTAAAGCTTCAAAAATCAGATTTTCTCCTTTTACCTGAACTCTTTGACCGCCAAAGTAATATCAAAGAATACCTCTTAGTTGAAAAGGTCGACGTTTTGTTCACAATGGAAGACTTTCTCAAAGGGAATTACCAATCAGACCTATCAAAGACTCAGCTTGAATCTAAGATCTTTGACTTTGCTGAAACCACAGCACAACTTGATACTATCAGGGATTTTAAACCGGCCAATATTGTTTGGGACGGTGATCAGTGGCGCCTCTTAGATTTTGACGATGGTCCTATCTTTGCTTCAGGCCCTAATGATAGTACGGTTTTTGACTACGCCCCTAAGCAGGGTAAGTATATGCGAGAGCTTCCTGAGGATATGATCGCAAGAATAAATGAGCGCATCAAAGAAGTTAGGGCCAGTGCGGGATTTACCTTCATTCAAAATACAAGAGAGGCCTTAGAGTCAAAAAAAGAAGCTCTCAAAGAAACCTCACGCCTTAAAAAGAAGGCCAAAGAGCTGCCTACTTCAGTCCTTGTTGATGATGATATAGATTCCTTTTTAAAACACGCCAAGAAAATGAGTGTGCCTCAAAGAATGGAAATGTATAAGAACTGGAGCGAGAGGCTCTTGCATCACGCCTATAAAGATCCTTCGATCCTAAAGCATATTCAAATCTATAATGCTATTAATATGAATCATCTTGGAAATCCATATGTCCTCGTTCACGACGCTCTATCGCAACAGAATAAGAACCTACAAGATATAATCTACTATATGAAGGCCTATGGATTAAAGAATTCTTCGAAGATCTTTGAAGACGAATTACTCGGTCCTATCCGCCAGTATGAATCTCTTCATGGAAAAGTACGACAGCCCCTTACCAAAAGAAGCTGCCGTACACTCCTGCGTGGCCTTTTTCTTTAGATCATGCACCTTCTCCTCCGATGTCGGTCCAGTAGGCCTCTAAGCGATCTTTAATTATAAGCTCGTTCCAATCTATGGTTTCATTGGTTTCGTACTTACGCTCTAAGTTCTTCGCGAACCGATTCATCCTCTCGTCTTCTTGATAAATGGAGAGAACGTCTTCAAATTTAACGGGCTTCTTTTGCATTTCTACCTCCTCCTTAGATTGAGTTGCTTCCTTGAACTATGCTTTCATTTTCCTCGTAAAGATCTCTATAAGAGTCTTCACTATTGGGCAGCCCCTGATTCATCGATGAATCAAAGAATCCGCAAAACCGAGATTCCTCAGTTTTAAATAATGGTGTGTAGGAATCCACATATTTGTCTGGGCAAAGGCGTGCGTCTGTTAATGAATCTCCTTCAAGATACCTTTCAAAAAAACCGGGGTATTCTAAAGATAATGGACTAGACCCTTCAGCCACTGAGATTGGGATAAGTAAGGCTAAAAAAACTAGTATCATTAACTCAAGAATATTCTTTTCCATAAAAACCTCCTTGCTAACTAATTAATTTTTAAATACTTACACGCTTTTTTTTAAATAAAGCTTCCTCCTAAATTAAAAATAATATCAATTCCATGGCCGTCAAGGCTGTGCCTTTAAAAAAGTCTCAAGATTTCTTGATAAAAGCCTGAGGGAAAGCAAAGGATATAGTTCGATAATGAGACTGGGGGAAAAGATGAACGTACTCATTGTAGATAAAGAAAATCAGATTGCTGAAGCTCTAAAAGAGATGATCCTCCTAACTGAAGGTTATGAAAACGTAGAGATCACTCATACATTTGAGAGCGCTCTCGGGCTGCTTAAGACAGCTCATTTTGACTTAATCATCACAGAGCTTTCTAAGATTGAACGTGAGGGAGAAGATTACCTCTTAGCATTTCGTAAGCTTAACAAATCAACCCCCTTCTTTGTCTTTTCTACTTTTTTTACAAAGGAAGAAAAGGATCAGTTATTATCAGATGAGCAAACCAAAATCTTCGTAAAGCCAGACTTCAAGTTCATGATGAAGGCCGTTGAAGAACTCCCAAGTAGTTTAAATCATTGAAGTTATAAATAATTATTATCTACCTCAAGTTTTCTTGAGCTTAGCCTGAGCTTAACTGCAGCTAGCTGCCCGAAAATAAGGAAAGAGGTAAACATGAAAGTACTTATAGTTGATGATGAAGTTGAAATTGTCTCCCTATTAAAAGAATTCGTTCTTGAAATCTTTGATGAAGTTGAAGTGGCCTACGACGGTATTGAGGCCATGGAAGCCTTTCGAAGCCAAAAGTTTGATCTTATCATCTCTGATCTTAATATGAAGAACTCTGATGGAATTGAATTTCTCTCAGAAGTGCGAAAACTCGACTTACATATTCCTTTTTACATCCTCACTTCCTTTGTTGGCATTGAAGATGAGTCCATCCTAGAGAACTTAAACGTGACAGAGGTCTTTACCAAACCTAGGTTTGATCCCTTGCTTGAGGCCATCAAAAAGCATCATCCAGAAAATCAGACTGCTTTAGCTTAGATCCCCTTTAGGCCGATTCAAATTCTACCGATGAGAACTTATGAAAAGCGCTCTAATCCTATGCCTATTCATCTGCTTTACTGCCGGCGCTGAAAACTACAAGCGCAAGCTCTACCCCCACTGGGTAGACGAAGATGACGACTGCCAAAACTCCCGCATGGAAACCCTGATTAAAGAAAACACAGGGGAATTAAAGTTTAAGAAAAACAAGGGCTGCTCCGTCACTTGGGGAAGATGGTATGACCCTTACTCAGGTAAGACTTTTACAAAGGCCTCAGACCTCGACATTGATCATATAGTTCCCTTAAAGCATGCTCATCAAACTGGCGCTGATTCTTGGAGCCGTAAAAAGAGACGCGCCTTTGCCAATGATCCTATGAATCTAATTCCCGTTTCAAAAAGCTTGAACCGCCAAAAAGGCGCTAAAAATCCTACCCGCTGGATGCCTCCCAACAAGAGTTTTCATTGTGAGTACGTCACCAGATGGAAGGCGGTTAAGAAGAAGTACGGCCTTCGTAGTTCAGGGCGAGAGCTCGCCTCTGTTCAGAAGAATTGTCCTCAAAAGTAACCAGGTACCACCTATTGAAACCAGGTAGCTACTTTATAAGGACCCTTAATTTATTCAAGAACTCCTCTTTATCTTTTCCTTTGATAAAAAAGCTTCTCTTAGATCCATTAGGGGAAATTTCAAGCTCTATCTCTCGCCCAAGAGACATGCTTCCAAAAGTCATCATTTTATCTATCAAGACAAAGTTACAACGGGAGTTTCCTTCACCGTAAATATTATTGAGAATTCCAGAAGACTTTCTTCCTTCTCTTAATTTCTCATTCCCTTTAAGCTTATTATTTAAAGTCGCTAAGATTGAAACCGTATCGCATAGACCTACAAAATCTGAATCGTCTAGGTGACCAACGCAAGGAGTGCCGGACTCAGAAGGACCATTTCCATATTCAGAACTTAGGCCTTTATCAAAGAGCCCCTCTTCTTCAAGAAGGAAAAGTTTATCATTGACGCTCATACCATCTTTGCAAATAACATTAGGGTCTGCTCCAACTGACAAAAGGATCTTTACATTTTCTTGAGCTATCTTAGAGGCCATCTTTTTCATGGACTCTTGCTGCCTTTTTATCACCTCCGGAGAAGAGGGTGCAAAATGATAAGAAGTATCTTCAGTAAATTCTCTTGCTGTTAAATATTCTTCAGAAGCATCTGCGCCGTCTCCACTAAAAACAGTTGTTCCCGGAAAACCACCACCCATTCCACCGCCCATTCCACCGCCAAAACCAGAACCAGGAAAGCTTCCCCCTTCAAGGATCGCATTATCAAATTCTCTCATGGACTCTTCTGCTTGCCTCTGTCCCATTTCAGTATAGTAGAAACTCGGAGCTAGGGTTTGGCATAGTATATTTTCATTAGCAAAACCCGCCTTATGATCAAAATCAACGTGCTCAGCAATCAACTCTAAAAGCCCCGGAGTAGGATCTCCTGCCCAAGGATTATTCCTCGTCATAAGTTCGTTATTAAGAAGCATGTTTAAAAAGTCTTGGTCGACTTCTCCTTTAAGAATCTCTTGAATAAAGTCACGCTTAGAATCAGCATCCTGATGAAACCTCATCATTGAATCCATGAGAATCTTTTGCTTTTGATCTCCAACAAATTGAACATCCACTTCTCTTAAGAACTCAAGATGATCATCTCCAGCTTGTTCAATTAAATCTTTAAGCTGATAGGCCGAGGACATCTCACTTGGTAGTGGAATATTTGCCTCTGAGAGAGTCCTTTCAAACTCATTAAGAGCGTCTGTAGATTTGTACTCAAAACTGAAGTCAAAACTTCCGCCTTCCATAGACATTTCTCTCTGGGCCAAACTCAGGGCCACTTGAGAGAAGACCCTATCCCTTAAATCATAATTCTCAGGGCGGTCTAGTTGATACTGACTCAAGAGGACATCAAGCCTTTCTTTAGAAGTCTCCTTATCCTGTCTTTCACTGCCTCCATAAAAATTAAACCCTAAGGTCATCGCAATAGTAGAGACTGTATCTTCGTTATCTTGGATATTTCCAGATTCATCAAACATAGTGTTCTGATTCATAAACCCGCCACCATACACTCCCCCCCCATACATTCCAGGGGAGCTTCCGGCGAAACCGCCACCAGAGGAGGTGCACTCGACACAAAATTCATCATTCGCCGTTAGGTTAGAGAACCCAAGCAGCATAAAGAGAATGGATAAGGTTAAGGAAAATCTCACCTAAACTCATCGGTTTTTTTGGCTTTTTTTAAAGGCTTAAAAGGCCCTTTAAGAGCTCTGAGTGGGGGCCATAGGATTACTTTATCCAAAAAAGTACTAAAGTTTTTCCGTTTTTAACCGAGTAGATAGGTCGGAGGCATTCTCCCAAAAACCAAGGACATACGACTGAATCTTCATGAATTCCTAATGGATACATTCTACTTTCTTATAGCGACTCTGGCCCTTGTGCCCCTGTTTAAGCGCTTAGAATTAGGATCTATGCTTGGCTATATTGTGGCAGGAATTCTAATAGGGCCTATGTGCTTAGGACTGATTGATAGTTCAAAAAGCATTGTTCAGCTCGCCGAGCTTGGTATCACCCTACTTCTTTTTATTGTGGGTCTTGAATTAAGCCCCGCTAGATTAAAGCAACTGCGAAAAAATATTATCTTAGAGGGTGGCCTTCAGGTGACCTTGACCACGCTGGTGTTCTTTTTTATTGGAACGACTTTAGGATTAAGCTATCAAGCCGCCTTTTTGATCGGCGCCGCTTTATCACTTTCATCAACGGCCTTTGCTCTGTCGCATATGACAGAGACTTCTCAGTTAACTCTAAGCCACGGGCAAACATCACTGAGTGTTCTTTTATTTCAAGATCTTCTCATCGTTCCCCTCATGGCGGTTGTTCCCTTACTCGCGACTGATCCAAGTTCTCAGCAGGCCATGAGCCTCTCAAGTGTGGCCTTTAAATTTGGGCTCTTTTGCAGCCTCATTCTTCTTTGCTTCTTTGTTTTAAAGCCGGCCATTTCCTTTATTAAGAAAACACAAGATCCTGAGATCTCTCTCGCCGCCTTTTTATTCTTAATGATTGGTATGGCCATTGGAATGGAGAAGATTGGTCTCTCTATGCCTATGGGCTCATTTATAACGGGAGCCTTCCTCGCTAACACTGAGATTAAAACAAGCATCAAAAGCTTAACTCTCCCCTTCAAAGGAATTCTCATGGGTCTGTTTTTCATGACCTTAGGGATTAATTTTGATTTTAATTTTATAAGCGAGAACCTACAGCAAGTGGCGCTTTTATCAATTGGAATCATCTTAACAAAATCGATCATCCTCATCGGTATCGGGCGAGTTAGAAATGGAAACTTTAAGACCGGCATCAAGGTAAGTCTTTTGATTTCTCAGGCTGGTGAATTTGGAGTTGTCTTAATGGGAAGCGCTCTTCATTTTAATATAATTGATACCCCTGTTAATAAACTTGTTTCAACGAGTATTCTTGTCACCATGATCGCGGCGCCCTTTCTGGTTAAGATGACTAGCTTGATTAGAAACTCTGTAAAAACTGAAGAGGTTGTTCCTGAAGAGACTCCTGAGGTTGAAGAAACTCCTAATACATCTAATGTTGTTCCGCTAAAACTTAAACCTGTCGATAAGAAGAAAGCTGCTTAGGTACCTGCTTAGGTACCTGGTCACTTGCTAAAATGAAATGGTACCTATTCCTAGCCTCTTTTATATAACCTCTAGTTAAAATCTAAAGTCCTAAGTTTTATCATCCCTCTCCTTCCTCTCTCTAAACTACCTAAATCATTGCTTTACACGCAGTTAAAGAAAACTTCTTCAAAACATGTTTTGATAAAGAAAAAAGATTTCTGCTGCCCTATAACTTGGTCATCGAAACAAAGGGCACTAATGCTCACTAACTTTTTGGAGTTTATATGAAAAAACTAATTGCTTTAACTGCTGCACTACTTTCACTTTCAACTTTCGCTGGTGGATATGACAAAACTGAAATCGTATGGGTTAAAAATGCTCCTACAGCTCAGGCCGCTTACGGACAGGCCATGGAAATGGTTGAAGAAATCAACGGAGACAGATGGGGAAGAACTCGTTTTTCTTATCTAAGTCAATGTAACCCTACTGCAGGGGATTTTGATGATAGTAATACTTTCAGAAGAAAGGCTCATACTTCAACAAGCCGAGTAACATTCAACCACGTATCTGGTCTTTACGGATCTACTGTTGTTGTTCGCTGCGAAGACTAAGAATTAAATTATCTCTCCTTTATTAAGGGCGCCTCGGCGCCCTTTTTTCGTTTTCGCAAGTAACCAGGTACCTATTATCTAAAATAAGTCTTCACACTTTTTATTTTCTAGGTCTACAACAATGCTCTTCTCGGCTGAGTGACATTCTGACTCTCCTACTTTAGCGCAGAGACCAACTTTAGAACTTCTAAAAATATGCTCTTGCGACGCAGAGAAGTCAGCAGGAAGATTCATTTTCAACTGTTGTTTCATCAGCGCTGCAACCTCTTTTTTACACTTTTTATGAAGGTAATAAAGGGAAATGGCGCCCGTAAGATTTTCATTACTCGCTATAACATTTCCAGGAATGATATCTTTTCTAGCAAACCAGCCTTTGTCGCGAATATATATTAAATCGTCAGTATATATGAATATTTTTTTATCCTTATTATATTCTTGAATTCCAAGAAAGTTTATTTTCTTTGAAGAGGGCGAGCTTCCTGTGCTGAGAGGGAAATGATCTTGACCCACAAGAGTGCCTTCTCTTAATTTTAGAACAGTCAGCTTTTTCTTATTTGTGTACCACTGGTAGCTCTCCTTAACTTTTTTATATTTTTTGATGGTTTCTTCAATATTATCTAAAGAAGGAGATAACATCTTTTCTAATTCACTTTCCTTAGCCACTTCAAATTTACAGTTTTTATCAATCTCTCTGCACATTTCTAAAGCACTCTTTTTATTCTTTTTTGGAAGTGAAATAAGAACGACACCGCCACTAATCTCCTCCTTAATATTGGCAAAAAGTATCATCTCTCCTTTGAGAACTAATGCCATTTTCTTTCCTATATTCTCTTTAGTCATCTTTCCAAAAAGGCACGAGGTGTCGTTATCCATTTTCAAGTTAAGAGAGAGCCTCTTTGAGGAATCTTGAGTGATTTTCAAACTAGAAACGCCTATGTAGAGCTTAGAACTTTCAAGGAGAGGTTGAGCAACTCCTTCTTGATCTCTTATAACCAGGCACTTTTTTGATTTCTCTGGGCAACTTATATAACTAGTTAGACTCAAATCAGACTTCTTAAGCTTAGGAGCACATTCTTTAGAGAAGGTAACATTCCCATAACTAAGCAATACGACTAATAGTAATAGTTTCATTTAAGTCCTTTAATTCAATTTCATAATGTTGTACTTCTTTATATCACAAGAATAAAAACTTAAATAATATCGATTTCAGTCAGGTATATTCTACTAATAGGTACCTCTTAAAGGTCGCAATTTGCGACCTTAGTAAAGGGGCCAGACGTTAATCTGACCCCAGTAACCTAAGTTGCAAGCAACTTTGCTAATAACATGAACAGCCTAACGATCAAGATTATTAGCTCGGTTAATAATAAAGTACGTTCATCCATGAACTATCCTTTGCTAAAGGCGGCCTTTATTGGCTTCAAAGGAAGAACTCCCGCACTTTAAACTGTTGATATTTTTGGATTTGCTATTTCTACTTCCATTCGTGTTATACTTTTACCGAAGCCCCAGTGCCTAAGGGCGGTTAGTAATAAAGTACGATAAAACCTCACTTTCAAGTGGGGTTTTTTTATGTCCATTTTTGTAGATTAATTCATTCGTCTGAACAACAGACTCTAAAGAGTTTCATTAGAGTATTTCGTTTTTCGCTTTAGCAAGTAACCAGGTACCTTTTATTTGCCCATGAAGTTTAGGATGAAGTCTTTGCAGGATTTCTTGAAGCTTTTTCCTGCGGATAAGGCGCGGGCCTGGGCCACGAGTTCCTTGGAGTAGCCGGCCTTTTTCATGTCAGTGGCCAAGTTCTGTAGTCCGTCGTAGCGGTTATGCATGCGCGCTAAGCTTCCTATGGTGGATAGGTGATAGGAGGCCATCTTTTCATCAACATTAGCTAGGATTGATTTAATATAGCCGGCCTGAATCTTTTCTCGGTAAACGCTAATGGCAAAAGAGTCTTCTTTAAAGTCACTATAGAGAAGCCTTAAAAAAGCGCGGCTTGTTTCATTCTTAGTGACGTCCCCTTGAAAGTTATCAAAGAACTGATTCATGGCCTTAACAAAGCCGAGACTTCGGTCATCAGGGCTTCTGATGCTCATAGAAGCATTATAAAATTCCACTAGCTCAAATAGGGCGCGATCTGGAAAGGGGTTATTCATCTTAACAAAGAGGCTCTCTTCTAAGGCCTCAACAATGGGTTTTGCTACTTTAGTGAGATTCTCTCCGTGAAAATACCTTCTCACTTGTTCAGCCGTATATTCGTAAATATGATTAGAAGTTGAAATATTCAGATCCCCATATACCTCTTTATAAAGAACTAGCATCTCTTTAACGAGGGCCTCAGCATTCTCTAAATACTGAGGTCCCCTTTCTACAAGAGAGAAGCGCTGTTGAATGATGGCTTTGATCTGAAGGTGTTCATTGAACTCCCACTGCATATCCATGTCCCCAGAAAAGGCCTTTTTGATAAAGTCCTCCCAAGGCTTTTTATAGTAATCTAAGAACCAAGATTTCTTTTCAGGAAAGTTATTTAGGATAATATTCTTCGTGGTATAAAAACTATTTTCAATTATCTGAGGGCGAGCGGCGCTTGAGTAGGCCTTCATAGACTCATCCATAATCTTTTGGGCCTTTGTAAATTGCTCATCTCCTTCAAGACCATGGACAAGCTTACTGGCCACATCGAACTCTTTTTCTGAGATTAGCTTATTAATACTTTGATCAAGATTAACCCCTTCATCAAAGCTAGAAATGGCCATCTTCCATTCATCCTTAGTCAGGCGGTTACTTTTACCCATTTCAACAAAGGCCTTTATATCGGCAAGTCCTCTAACCTTAGAGGCCTCATCAAGGATCTTTCCAAAAGAGGCTATCTTTCGGTAAGTTCCATTAGCGGCCCCTAGGGCATTACTATTTTTAACCACAAAGGCGTCCGTTAGCCCGTAGTCATACTTTAAGATATCTATTCCAAATTTTTCGCAAAACTCATCTTGGTTAAGACCGAGCCTTTTAAATAAAGAACGGGCGTAGCCATTTTTACTAATATCAACAATCTTAGCCCCCGGAAGAACTTCAAACTGAACAACTCGGTTCTTATCCCCTCCCCACTTTATAGCAAAATCAATATCCTTTTTGGCCACGCTATAAAGGCCCCGTCCTCCAACTCCGTCAGAGGATTCCATGACCCCTTGAAATAAAATGCCACGAAAGGCCTCTTCAGTTCCGGTGCCATGGTACATAAGTGAGTTAGGAAAGAACTCATCTATGGGTTTATAAAGTCGGTCCGCCTCCACCCCATTCTCAGTAAAGGCGCGGGCAATACTCTCCTCGTCCCTAAAGTGAGAAAAAAGATAAGGCTTAAGAGGATCGATTGAATCATAGGTTCGCGAAAGAAGATCCACTGAAAATTCTTCATGAAGAAGCTTCGTTGCCGTGGGGTTTGTATAAGAGCGGTATCCTTTTTTAAGGGTACCATTGATCCATTCAGCGAACTTCTCATTATTTAAATACGAACTTAGGGCGCGCCCCTCTAAGGCGCTTTTAATAACTTCTTTAACCGCTTGCCTATTTTCCCCCATCATCTCAAAGAGAACTTCTTTTTTAGGATGGGTCTTTCCATAAAGGGAGGCATACTGCATGGCCGTCAGCCTAAGATAACGAAGGGCCAGGAGCACCGGGTGATTTAATTTAAGCTTAGCAAAGCGAGTGCTAGCAAAGTCTTCAGCGCTAGAGAATACAATAGAGATCTTCCCCGTAAAGACTTCTTCAAGTCCATTACCAAAAGTCCCTTCACTTTTAAAACCAGACTTTCCTAAGCGGATCTTCTCGACTGGAATAAAACCTTGAGCAATCTCATCGCGCCCAATTTGAGAGCTTCGATCAAAGCGCTCCGGGGAGATAAGATCAATACTCTTAATCCCATAGTCTTCAGCGGAGACGATGATTGATTTATTAGTCACAATATCAATATCACTCTCTCCAATAATAAAATCCCGCACATCAATGCTTTGAAGAGCTCGCAGCTCAGAGGCAATAGCATCAAACTCCTGAGGGGTTTTCGCCACAGATAATTTTCTTTTTAACCAATACAGAAAGTCCCGAGAAGTTCCTCCAAAGAATTCCGCCTCTGGGTCTTTTTCCCAGACAAGCTCAAAGAGGTTTACCTTCTTGGATAATTCAGACGCCAGCTCTTCAAAGTCTGAAAGGCTATAGACTGCGCTTTCAGATGAGGGCGCTCGATGGCCCACTCCCACAAAGGAGCATGAGGCCATGAAGAAGAGAAAGATTATTACGATTCTCACACCGATCTTTTCGGTTTTTAAGAGATTAATCTTAAAAGTTAAGGTTTTGATTTTACTAGTTTTTTAGTGATAGATTCCTACAAGTCCCTAGATTACAAGAGTCTTTTTCTATAGTTTTAATTCATGGCTACTCCTCTTCTCATCCCTTAAAATGATTAAAACCACGGAGAAATCATGAAACTAGCCCTTATCTTAAGCTGCCTTATTAGCCTTCCTCTTTTTGCCGCAAACAGGCCCCATTTAAAGATCAAGATTCAAGATTCCTTCGTTTGTAAGGACGGAAAGTCTCAAGGTAGAAAGATCTATTCTCGCTTTTGCAAGGCCAAGAGCTTCAACTCAACAACCCTCTTCATCCACGCCGTTCCATCTGCCGAAGTCATCTTTGGCGAACTTATGAGTAACGACGCCACTGAGATGGGAGATCTTTTTAGTTGGTGCGTAAATGAAATATCTGACGGGCGCATTGGTCCTAGCTGCGTTCTTGAAGTGACTAATATTGAAAATGGTCAGAAGAATCAACTAAGCCTAAATATTTCTCAAAAAACGAATATGGCGGTTGTGAATGTCTCTAGCCTTCCTCATGGGGTTCGCTATAATGCTCGCATTGTTGAGACGGGTTCTGGGTCTAATGCTTCTACTGAGACTTTTGAAGTTGTGGTTCGTTAGGCCGTCACATGAGTAATATAGATAAATTCCTAGATTGGTATCGCTCAATTAATAAAAATAAGTTCAATACTAAGTACTCCCCCCATAAGCCCATCACAATCCTCTTCGCTCTTTCAAAGGCCTTGAAGGATCAAAGATGGATTGAATATAACCAAGACCGAAATTTTTTAGAAGATTTTATCGGCGAGTTCTCTAATTTTAAATCAACTCCAAACTGCCTACAGCCTCTTTACAGGCTTAATAATGACAACAAAAGTGAAGACGTATGGGAGATTTCCCCCACATCACTATCTCCAAATAAATCAGGGGACATCAGTCAATCAGAGGCAACAAAAGAGAACTTTAAAGCTGGATTTTCAGAAGAGTATTATAATTATTTTAGTCAAAATAAAGCACTAACTGCTCGCCTTATCGAAAACATAATTGATGACAACTTTACTCACAGTTTAAAAGACTACTTCTATTCTCTCCTAGGCTTTGAGTCATCCAGTATCATTACACTTGATTCAGAAGACGTTAGTAAGACAATAACTGTCTCTAAAAGAGATCCAAACTTCCCACGAAAGATCCTGGCACTCTATGATAATCAATGCTGCTTTTGCAGACTAAAGATCAACTTCAACCTAAAGTCCTTCAACATGGAAGCGGCCCACATAAAATGGAAGGCCCGTGGCGGAGACTGCATCGAAACAAACGGCATGTCCCTATGCCCTACTCACCACGCCACCTTTGACCGAGGTCTTTGGACTCTCGATAGAGACTATAAAATTGAATTAAGTAAGTATCTAATGATCAAAGTTCAAAGTGATATTTTCTTTAAGCCCTTTGTGGGGCAATCGATTAGGGAATCCATCATGGATCCAGCTCTTCTTCCGGATCAGGAGAACTTGGAATGGCACCGGGAATCTATATTTAAAAGCTAGTTTTTTGAGATTATTATTTTATATCTTCTTTTTTAGTTATTGATTTCTCGCCAATGTTAATGAGATACCTTTCGATTAAGGACTTTTCTTGTGGAATAAGATTTAAACTAATTGTAGGTTTGGCGGACTTATATTTTTTAAACTTGAGAAAGTCTTGAATAAGTTCCAAATGATAGTGTCTAAAGATCAGTTCATCATTGTCTATATTTATATTTACCCATATCAAAATATCAAAACGATTTTCAGGATTGATTGAGGTGCTATTGTTTTTTCCGACAGTACCTTTCACTTCATATCGTTTTCCATCTTTTCCTATCAGGTCCCACTCTCGACGATCAGGATAATCTTTTTTAAGACTATAAATAGCGGAACAAAGGCCCTCAGTGAAACCCTCACTTGAACGTGGGCTATCCCCAAACCCCATTAATTGGTGAAGAGTGATAAGTTCTTTATACTTACTATAATATCTAATTAAATTTTCTATGTTGAGATCTAGTTTTTCCACAATTAAATAATCGTCTAAACTTCAATAAAACTATCTTACAAAGCAAAGCCAGAGAGCCGCTTTAATAAGCTTTCCTGGTCCACTGATGGCCTTATCCACATCTTTCATAGTTGCGATCTTTTTAGAACCACTTCCTTCACAGATTTTATCTCCGCGGACATTAAAAAGTGTTTTCGAACCGCTTCCTTCACAGATTTTATCGCCGCGGATATTGAAAATCGTTGCTGATCCACTTGATTTACAGATCTTTTCACCACGAACATTGGCCACTGTTCTTGAACCTTCCTTAAGCCTACTTCCGTCAAATTTTAATGCTCCCATTACGCTGCCACCTTTTTAGAGTTGATTGATGAGAATTCACCTTTATTGTATTTCATCTTTAATTCTTCCATCGATTGAGGGTCTTCAGCTAAAATGATAAACTTAGCGTCATATTTATCTGAATCGGCACAATTTGATTGAGCCTCACAAACTTCGCTTTGAGTGGGAGAGAGAAAAATACGTGTTTTTCTCTTTTCATTAAACTTATCACTTCCCCAAATGCCATCATCAGTTTCATTTTTTGCGCGGTAATAAAGTCCTACGAGGCCATAACCTCTTTCCGCAAATTCTGTAAGATAATTAAAATATCCTTCTACATTTTCATCCTCTTTTAAGTCCATTAGATAGATTTCTTTTCCCTCTTTCTTTAAAAGCCTCTTATAAACGTTTAGAACATCATCCTGAAGAACAGACTGGCTAAAGACGTTAGAGAAGAGTGATTCCTTACTTATAATTTCCACATCAGGATAATCAGAAAAAAGAGCCTTATTTGTTTTACAAAAGACTTCACAAATTATCTTTGGAAAGCTCGAAACGTTCTTTACGCCCTTAAAAAGGTTTTTAATCGTTTTCATAGTGAAAAGAATTCGAGCATCTCTAGCATTTGCTGAATTGATGGTATCTCCTTGGGTTATTCCAATATCCTCATCGTAGACAATAACAATCCGTTCAGCTTCCCAAATAGCCAGTTTATCTAGTTCATCAGCATTTGAGTAATCAACATTAATGTATTCAAACTTAGGATTGTTATAAACACTAGCTGCGTGGGCCGATTCAAATCGATTTCGGATTTCACTTTTATCAAATGAACCCAGGACAATGGCCCTTTGCTCGTTTGCATCAGTAATATGCTCAACTAATTTTGGAATCATATGATTCCATCCTACGATGACAAAATCACCCTTCTTAACAGAGGCCATGCCTACTCCTTTATCTATAATTTCGAAAATACCTTTATATGTGTTTGAGAGAACCCCAATAATTGATGCGTAAACAAAGAGTCCAAAAGTAGATCCTAGAAACGCTGTAACTTTTAAGAGTGGCCCTAGAGCATTCTTATATGAATCCCCGTAAGGACTCGTAAAAATCTCAAGTCCCCAATTAATACTTTCTTTAAACGAAGTATCTATTCCTAGATAAACCGAATACTCGTGATGCATAAACGAGAAGATACTCCCGAAAACTAATAAGACTGCGAGGTTTGCCCCAAGAACAAGACCCTGACCGTAAAGCTTATAGCGAAAAAAGTTTAAGATCCCTTCAAACACCGCCTTATTTTTAGTAAACAAACGAGTTAACCTTAAAAGTTTTAACGCCCTAAGAGCTCTAATGGCCTTTAGGTCCATCTGAGTCGTTCCAAATATCAGGCTTACTAAGTCTGGTAGAAGGGCAAGGAAATCCACAACTGTAAAAGGAATACTAAATAAAGACCCATACTTTGTTTTGCCTTGTCTTTTTTTATAAGCATAGAAAACAGCGAACCTAGCAACAAAGTCAGTTAAAAAGACATAAAAAACAATATCGTCAAACCAAGCTGGTATTAGAGAATCCCCAAAGGAGTAAGCCATTACCGATTCAGCACCTGTCACTAAGGCAAGAATAGATAGAACCGCTGTATAGTAGTTATTATTATCCAAAAAATCATGAATTTTAATTCGTATAGGCTCCGGTCTCTCTCCACTCATGCTGCTTCTCTCTTTTTCAAAGGCATCTTGGCCATTCTCTCATTCACATATCTAGTCATTTCATTATTTTTTTTCAATATGGCTTCTAGTCTATCAATACTAAAGTAAGCCTTGTAATCGCCATTTCCTTTAGATCGATTACAACTAATGCAAAGTGGAATCGCATTATTAACCCAGTACTCGCCGTCATTATGCTTCATCTTAAAATTCCCTCCACTACTTTTAGGAATCATAAAGTGATCGAGATCTAGACCGTTCTCTTTATCCCCGCAATTAGCGCATTGATTATCAAAGAGATCTAGAAGATGGAGTAAGAATTTTTTTCGGTAGCGTTTTTCAATTCGATTTTGTCTTTTGAAGTTTGATTGCCTAACCCAGTAATGATCTACGTTGTCCGAGAAGTCATTAGCGTTCATTGCTTTCTCATAAGCGAGTCTTTTCTCCTCTCGCTTTGCTGCCCTGGCTCCAATGACTAAGAAAGCAGTTAGGCATACAACAGAGCCACTCAGAACTTGTATCCAAGTATCCAAAGATGCAAACCACTCATAGATTTTCACACAAGCTACAATTATCACCCCAATTGTATAGAGGGCCATATCAAAAGCAGTTGTTCGTTTTTTTCGTCTCGCCATTGACTAAACTAATCGGAAAATAGGCATTTTGACTTTAGGCTTAAAAGTGACATAACTATCTAATTTAACTAGTTAATTTCGACATATAGCAATAAATATTGATCAACATCCTCATAGTTCAATTTATAACTACGAAAGGGCGCGCCAGCGCCCTTTTTTATTTCTACAAGTAACCAGGTACCTCAGGACGAGCAAAATACTTCCGCCCATCATGAATAAAGAAAACTTTATTAAAAAGCCCAAGATCAAGCTCATTAGGCAATCGAATATCAGAGAGCCCAGGCTCCCGCCCATCCGCCTCTCTATCTACTTGAGAGATAAAGATCAAAGTACAGGACTTATCCATGGCAAAGCGTTTAAGCTCTTCCACTTGAGTTTGAAGCGAAGGAAGACTTCTTTTTTGATCAAGGAGCTGAAGATAATCAATGGCCACAAGAGAGCCAGGGCTCGCCTTACTTATAATGTACTGGCTACTTATCTCATCAGAAAAATCAAAATGCAGGAACTCATTATTCCCTCCCACAGACTCATCTATATCGGCCACCTTAGAGAGAACATCTTTAAACGTATATTCCAAGGAGAAGAAAAAACACTGCCTTGATTCCTTCATCCCTTGCACCAAAAGCTCTAGGGCAAAACGAGTCTTCCCATGCCCAGGGCGCGCCGCAAGCAGCATAAGGTCTCCCTCATTCAAAAAACCAAGAATCTCATTTTGATTTCGAGGAAAAACCTCCCCGCTCTTACTCGCAAGCAAACTCCAAGAAGAAAATCCCTCAATCTTAGCGACTTTATCCAAAGCCTCATTCAAAGAAATCCCCTCCAAGCGCTTAAGCTCTTTGGCCTTCTTCTTCAAAACGTAAATAGGTGCTGATAGTTTCACTGAAACCTCCAATTGTAGGTTCTTAAAACATTCCCTTCTTCTGCCTTAAACCTCAATTAAAGGTTAAAACTTTATTGATTTGTAATCCTGCACTCTGTGCTTTCCCTTTGAAGGGGGGTGGCGTGGAAACAACGCAGATGTAGGATAAATGGTGTATTGAATTGGGGCAATGGGCTGTGCGAAACAATGTCACCTGAGTATAATTTTACTTTTAACAGAGACTAGTTTTTAACTATTCGTTTGTCCAAAACGAGTATTAGAGAAATCGGCTGAGCAATGGGAAGTTATGTTAAAATTCTATCACGGCACTTCACATAATAATGTAGATAACATCGAAAACAACGGTATAGATACAGAGAGAGGTTGCGGAGAGCTAGGCCAGGGCTTCTATCTAACTGACAAAGCATACGAGGCTTTTAATTGGGCGGACATGCAGCATGGTTTTCATAATAAAGAAGTACTAGAATACACAATAGAAGAAGAGGAATTTTACAACTTGGAACCATTGGTTCTGGAATACAACAGAGCTGTATATTATAGAAATCGGATCAAAGAAGATGCCGAAACATGCACATTCCAATTTGAAGAAAGTCTTGTTTGGTCTAATATCGTAGGAGTACAAGGTATCTATGCTGATCAGTTTAAATTAGAAAGCGAAGATTCAGTTAATTGTTTCGAGCAGAATCCGAGGCGAAGGCTACAATAATGGATAATATTTTATACATGTTCAAAAGTAATGAAGATAAAGGGCTAAAATTTATCACTGACCTGCCGGAAAATTTTCAGACTTCAGGAGGCTGGTACATTTTCGAGAGATGTGGTCAACTATCTAAAAGTTATAACTTTATCGCTCGATATAAGGAAGAAAAGTTAGCTCTGCCTCTCATTAAAGAAGGAAGCAATGTTTATACTGTTACACATCCGGAAATTGGAAAAGTTAAATTTGATATCAAAAGAGTTCATTTCTCTTATTCCAAATATGTGGGTTCCAAATCAGGCTTCGAAGATGGTGTTTTTTTTAAGGTATTTCCTAGGGATATAGGAATCCTAAACGAGTTGTGCCTGGAGAAAAAATTCTATTTTTTAGCATCTACTCCGGAAGATTTTAGAAACGAATAATAGATAGAGATATATTCTTTTCAAAAAATTTAAATCAGGCCTCAATAATTTCAATCATTTTACTTGCAACGAGAGTTAGATATGGATCCACTTCATTATCTGACATCCGTGAAATATACTCTTTCATTCGCTCATTATCGAAGCCGTCATCACCTATAAATCGTTGAACGTTTACCTTACTATTGACTCTTTTGATACTTTCTTCGTTTAAGTTATTTTCATTAAGTTGACCAAATCCTGAAAGCTCTCCCCAAGAAAAATCTTCTGGATTACTTTCATCATAATGTGGCCTAGCATTTGGAGAAATAAGGTAACTTTCTATATTTCTTCTATTCCACACAATCGAATGCACATTAAATCGAATATTACCTTTTTTCTGCTCACCACTTCGTATGTCTAATCCTTCTCCTGGATAAATATACGAATCTGAGTCACAAATAAAAAAAATGTTCTTCAAATTGATCTGATTTTGAGGAATTCTTGATTTTTTGGCTACAAGCAACAGTTCATCGACGAAAATCTTTTTAGCTTTTAACAAATTTTCTCGAGAGTCGTTATTTGTCCCAGAACTTCTTTCAACCACAAGCAATCGTTTGTCAAGATTTTCGAAGTCGAAATTAATTTTGATCATCAATTCTTTAAAAATCTCCCAATCGCCAAGTCCATCTATAAGGACTAAATTTTCAACTGTATGTAAGAGGCTTTTCCATATAGGCGCTCCAAACAATGTTCCGCAAATATCATCCACTAACTTTAGCTTCTTTGCTGTGTCTGAGATAATCGTTCCGTCCTCTAAAAAAACGATTCGATTGTATTCAGAGTTTGATATCGTCAGAAGATTGTGTGAAGTCGTGAAGACATACCCTTCAATATTATCAAAAGATCCCCAAACTTTTTTAATCATTGTGGGATGTATATGGGCATCTACTTCATCCAAAAGAAATAAAGATTCATCATTATCAAATAAATCGACCAAAGCTGAGTTCAGTAAGATTTGGAACTCTCCATCACTTAAGTTTCTCAGGCTTACTAAGTTATTCTCTTTAGAAAAAATAATGTCGGATTTATCTAGAGGAATATATCGAGACCTACTTCCACCTGATGATAAAACCTGTAACATTTGAAAAAAATCATTAATTGCTTCGTTGTGAGTCTCAGAACTTGCAAATAAAGAAAGCTCAAATAACTGAGTGAAAATAATCGCATTCATTGTGGACCTAGGGTTTGGAGTTAGGTTTTCTTTACTCCCCCAAGAAATGTCTACCCTAATATCATTAATAAGCTTTTCTTGATCATCTTCAACTAAACGACTTAAGAATTTTACAATTCGAGATGACTCAAAGCCATAATCAACCCGTCCCTCTCCCAAATCTTCATAAGCGGCTTTTAACTTATTTCTAAAGCTAGAAGGTAGATACAGTTGAAAATCAAACGAGGCTACTTTTAAGCTAAAATGATCCATCCACTTTCGAATATTAGAATCGGATGTCGATAAAAAACTAGCCGCTAAAATTAAAAAAGGTGCCCACTCTTTTGAAAAAAAGAATTTCCTCTTCACGCTCTCTTCATCACTCTGACTTACTGAAAAAATACTTCTTCTAGATTGCCAATATAAAGAATTTAGATATTCCTTATATTTAGGCGTGAACGATTCGTTTATTCCAGATGAATAAACAATAGAACTATCAAAGTCATTATTTATAAATAAATACTCTAAGAAGGAGGATTTTCCGCTGCCATTTGTTCCAACCAAAACAGTGAGTCCATTTTCAATTTCCACTTGTTGAGATTTAAGGTTTTTATACTGACCAAGTTCAAACTCCATTACTTTAATTCCCAAATCAACTCATCAATATTTTTCAAGCTAGATTGAAGTAACTCTTTAATCTCTTCAGCATATTGCTCAGGCTCAAGAAGGTCTTCGGCCTCAATTCCATGTGGGTTATAGTGAGAGGCAGATAAGTTTGTCCCTGATTCAAGAACCTTCTCAACTGGAACTAACCAACTTCGCTCAGTCTCTTCACGTTTCTTATATAGCTTTAAAAGCTCCAAAAAGTGCTTCTCAGTAATCCCATTCTTCTTAGTGAGCTTCTTTTCATCAATAAGTGGAACTTCATAAAACCACACATCTTTAGTCTTCTTTTTCTTATCAAAGAAGATGACCGAAGTTTTTACCGCAGAATATGGTAAAAAGACTCCTGCGGGTAAACTCACCACGGAATGAACGTTACAATCTTTAATTAGCTTCTCTTTAAATTGTTTATAAGCTGAGTTAGTTTGAAATAACACACCTTCAGGTACAATCACTCCTGCTCTACCATTTACTTTAAGAGTCTTTTCCATGTGCTGAAGAAAAAGAAGTTCCGTGGCATTGGCCTCAATTATAAAGTTTTTTTGGATCATTTTTTGTTCTTTTCCACCAAAAGGCGGATTAGCCACAATAACATCATGCTTCTCGTGATCTTCAATATCTCTAATATTTCGAGACAAAGTATTACCCTTCACAATTTGTGGGTAATCCATGCCATGAAGAGTCAAGTTCATAAGGCACATAACAAATGGAAGTGGAGTCTTCTCTTGTCCAAAGAAGGTTTTATTATTCAAAATCCTTCTATCATCGGGAGTTTTTACCTTCCCAACCATGTGCAGGTGAGCTTCAGCTAGGAAGCCTCCTGTTCCACAAGCAGGGTCATACAATGTTTCACCTATCTTTGGATCTAAAAGCTTTACCATGGAGCGTACAAGAGGCCTAGGAGTATAGAACTCACCTGAGTTACCACCACCTTCTCCCATACCTTTAAGCAGGTCTTCATAGATATGTGAAAGAGTGAACATATCGTCACCAAGCTCAAAATGAATTTTCTTAATTTCTTCGATGACATCCCGAAGCAAGTATCCACTATTCACACGATTGTTAGAGTTTTTAAAGATGGCCGAAACAATATCACGAGGGTCTCCCTCTTTTGTTCCTTCAAGACTTGCTAGATATGGAAACAGCTCATTATTAATAAAGTCATTAAGCTCTTTACCTGTGAGCCCTTTCTTCTGGTCAGTCCAATTCTCCCACTGAAATTCTTTTTTAATAAGAGGAGTGTACTTCTTCCCCTCAAGCTCATGGAGGTCAGCTCTCTCTTTTTCCTTATCTGCAAAGAATTTAAGGTAAAGTATCCATGAAAGAACTTCGGTATAATGGACTGCACCACTAATCCCATCGTCCGTTCTTAAAATATCACAACACTTTTTTACAATACTCGTTAATTCGCTTTTGCTCACTTTTGTATCCTATTTCTTTTTTGTAGTTTTTTTCTTAGCCGTTTTTTTGGCGAACTTTTTCTTAGTTACTTTCTTTTTAGGAGCTTCTTCAGCTTTCGCCTTCAGTATTTTCTCTAAAAGTTCTTGTCCTGTTCCTTCACTATCTATTTGCTCTACGAGGCGACCTTCAAAGGCCTTATTCAAAGTACTATCTCTAAATAAGGAAGTATGTTTCTTCATTTTTTCTATATCAAATATAATCTTCTTCAAACCAAAAAGCTCAATATCAATTCTCTTACATAGAGCTTCAATTTCCCTCATCGGAGGTAGCGGAAAAAGCATGTTTCTCAAAACTGTTAAACTCAAAAATTTCTGAGTTGTTCCTTTCGATGAGTTTCTTACAACTTCTAAAAACAATGGTGACTCAATAAAAAGCTTGAGAATACTTAGACTCTTAAAGTATTTATTTCTTTTAAACAAAGCTATATTCTTGATACTAAATTCTTCTGAAGTATCCACAATAATTGGATTTCCAATAGTTCCAATCATTGCCATAAGCAAATCTCCTCTTTGAACCTCTGAACGTATTTTGATAGCCTCATGGTCTTTCTTGCTAATATAACTGACATTCACCAAATCTAATTGACCAGTTCTTAAGTTTTTCGAAGTAACCAATGGAACCCCCTCCTTAATCAACTTGGGAGAATCATGGGTTCCGTCTCTCACGTCAATAATTTCATTCAAACGAACCCACTCCCAACTCTCAGGAATATCAAATGGCTTCTCATCATCGGTGATTGGTGCAAACGCTTGCACTTTCTTTTTCTTAGAAGTTTCTGCCTTTTCTCGCTCGGCACGGATTTTTGAAAGCAAAACACTTGCGGGTTCGTCGTCAGGGTTTTGTGGGATGAGTTCACCACGAAAAGCCTTGGACAACAAAGACTCTCTATATTTCTCAAGTAGCTTTTCAACTTTATTTAAAGAACTTTCAGTCTCATCAATCTTTTCAAAACAAGACTCTATTTTTTGAACAATGCGTTCTTGTTCATTGGACGGAGGAAGAGCAATTTGACATTGCTTTAAATATTTAAAGTGCCTTGAATAACCTTTATGAGGTAGTGGTAAATATTTAAAATAATAATAAAGAAATTTTGACTCCAGTCCATCTGGTGGATAAAGAACCCTAACACCATCAGCCCCTTGAGCAAAATCAAAATCAATGAACTTGAATGCTAATGTATGGTCTCCAAAAACAATAACAGGCTTATTAAAAATTCTTATTTTTTTATTATCATCAATGTAGCCAGCTATTAGCTCCTGACCTTGGTCAACAACAGGAATCGAACCTTCCTCTTGAAATTTACTCTTGGGAGTTTTTTTTCTTGAGTCTGTCTTATCCTCAATAATTTTTTCAAAATTAACAGACGACCACGATGAAGGAATTATTTCAAGTTCATTTTCACAATATCTTCTTATATATTCAGCTTCACCAATCATAATTTATTACCATAAAATTCTAATAACAACTCATCAAACAACCCTACAAGCTTTCGCTCTCTAAAGAGTCTAGCTAGAGATGGGTTCATCTCGATGACTTCTTTTGTCATTCTTAAAATATCAAAGTGTTTAGTCTGATAATCAGCGATGACACTTTGAAATATACTATTACTTCGATTTCTTTCATTTTTAGTTATTAGACTCTCTCCAAAAAGAAAGTGCTTTAAAAAATCTACTTCATCCACATTCTCGGCATGAGACTGAACAAAGGAGTAATCTGACAAGAGTTCTTTATCTACTTCCTCAAAGGTCATTTCTTCTTGAATGCCTGCTATATTTTCCACCGATGAGAACGCTTCAGAAACTTGCTCTATGCTTCCAATTACTTTTGATAACTTTCTTTTCTCTCTAGCCAGTGACAACTCATCGATAACTCTATCTGAAATATCATAAAGATTTGAAGTATCTTCACGTCTAAGTTTTGACTTCATTGCTGAAATAATACGAGGGTCAACCTCTATGACTTCTTCAGAATAAGGCTTAAGCTTAATCGTTCCTTGAGGCTTTCCATAAGTCAGAATGTTTAAATAATCCGTATCACTCGTCATTAAGCACTAATCCTTTCGTCGTATAAGGCTTCCTGAAATCCATTCACGAATGTCTTGGTCTCATCCATTCCACCCAAAATATCTTTGATACCTTGTATTCCACCATGCTTTGCCATTGTTGGAACTTGGAAAAATTCAGGGGTAAATGCAAGAGATGAGAAATCTTCAGTTTCGTAAACACTTAATATGTCTGAGATTAAATTCCCGTGTTTATCATTTTTTGCTTTAAAGAAGTCAGAGTTTAGCACTTTTGCTTTTTGAACTCTTTCTTCTTTGGTTAGAAACTTCTCTTTAAAAATAAGATTGGATAATACGTCGTACATATCCACATCTCTCGTTCCATGCTTTTGAAAGAAGATACTCTTTAACGCTTCCATACTAAATTCAAGTTCTGAGAGAGTCTCTTCATTAAACTGATTTCTTTTGGTTATATCTCCCCAAATAGATGCAAGCGTTTGCACATCGGGAACGTGCTGTAGAAAAGATTTTGAAGAATAAAGAATATAGTCATCGGCATCAACTGGCTTGCCACCGATTGTTAGAGTTTCAGTTTCTGCAACAATACCAACTCTTCCTGATAAGAAGTCCTCACTCATACGAAAGCGAATTTCACGGGCCCGCTCTTCGTCATTTTCTTCGTAAATCCCTTTAGACTCACCTTCACCTGTAACATTCTCTTCAATTTCTTTAGTCGCTACTGGAACTTCTGCTTCAGGGGACTCTGCTTGCTCATCATTGTCATCAACAACTAGAACACCTTCATCTACAAAATCTTGTGCTTCATCATCCCACTCTGGGTCATTAAAAAGCTGAGTTGAGTAGTTAGCGTATTCTAAGATGTAAAAGCCTAGCTTCTCACGACTTTTATCTAGTGGTTCATAAGTTCTAGTCCCACGGCCAATGATTTGTTTAAATTCAACCATTGAACCGATATTTCTAAAAATTACGACGTTCTTCACGTTCTTAACATCAACTCCCGTTGTGAGAAGTCTTGAAGTCGTTACAATAACAGGTTGAAAAGCATCTAAGTTTTGAAATTTTTCAAGGTCAGCGTACTTTCCATTACTATCTTTATCGGCCCCTGTAATACGAACGGCATAATCACCATCATAATCAGAGAGGCCATACTTCACTTTGTATTTTGCAAAAGCTTCCCGACAATACTTGGCCATATCAAGAGCATGACGTTGGTCTAAACAAAAGACGAGTGTTTTTCCAAGTGGGTCAGTGGCAAATAAATGTCTTAGTAAATGATAGGCAAAGGCCCTCGTTCTTTGAGGAATAGAGAGCTTTCTTTCAAAGTCAGGAGTTAAGTAATCTTTAACTTCTAATTTTTGCCCTTTAACATCTTCAATATTTCCACTTTCAGGTCTGTATCCCAAAGCATCAATATTTGAAGTCACTCGCTTGATTATATAAGGCGAGAGGTATCCATCTTCAATTCCATCTTTAAGTGAATAAGTCACAACTGGTTCACCAAAGTGAGCATAAGTATCATTTGACTCGTTTCTCTTAGGTGTTGCAGTTAAACCAACTTGGATGGCCTTATCAAAATATTTTAAGAGTCTAAACCAAGAACTCTCTTCTTTTCCGTCCTGACTTCTTCTTGCTCCCCTATGGGCCTCATCAATTACAATTAAATCAAAGTAATCAGGTGGGAACTCTTTAAACCTATCAGGTCTTCCAACTTTCTTATTTTCGTCTTCATCATCTACGCCAACAAGAGTCTGATAAATTCCAAAATACAAATCTCTTCCAAGTGGAAACTTATCGTCTTTAGGAGTTAGCCTATAACAAGCATCCTTATCCATTGCATTATCAAAATCTGCAAAGGCTTGGTCAGCTAAAAGGTTTCTATCAACAATGAATAAGATTTTCTTAACGAACTTTGCTTTCCAAAGTTTATAAACAAGCTGAATAGAAGTGAACGTCTTTCCTGTTCCAGTGGCCATTGTGATAAGGACACGATTGTTTCCATGAAGAATAGACTCAATTGATTTATTAACCGCAGTCTCTTGGTAGTAACGGGGCTTTCTTCTTTGCCCAATAGCAGACTCGTCATAATATTCGTGAGTTAAAGAATCTACGACTTCAGGCTTATTTTCGAGGTTAGATAACTCCAACCACATAGCAAACAGCTCTTCAGGAGTATGAAACTTATCTACTGTTTCTTGAGTATTCGTTTTTAAATTATAGAATTCAATCTGATGCCCATTAGTAGAATAGGCAAACCAAAGACCCAGCTTTCTTGCATAGTCCTTCGCTTGTTTTTCTCCTTCCATGTGAGAGAGGTCTTCTTTTTTAGCTTCAACAATCGCTATAGCTTTAGATTTTGAGTAACGAAGAAGATAGTCAGCAGTCTTCCCGCTATTTTTTTGGCGTTCAGGTTTGGAACCATGAAATATAATACGATCTTTGGTTATGACGTATTCCCACTCCACTTGCCATGGATACTCGTCCCAACCAGTTTCTCTTAATTTCGGTTCTATTAATTCTTTACGAGTCTGTGCCTCGCTTCGGCCGGCCATATTTCTTCCTTGAAACTAGCAAATTATTAGATGATCCAATGAAGATAGTTTAGTAATTTTAATAACCTATGTCTATGCCCCTACGAAAATAACAAGTAAGACAACAAAAGGTGTTTAAATAAAAAGTATTTGGCCTTTTGATTCATTTATGACATTCTAAAACCGATAAGATTTCAAGGAGAAAGAAATGTTATTCCCAATGGAAACTGATTATTTAACCTGGGCCAATAAATACAACCTAAGAGTTAAAGTTGGAAAGTGCCATAGTTGTGGCAAAGAGGTGATAACAAATATTCCCTTTGCATTGTCAGGTTACAGAGGTCTTAAGTCTGAAGACCATGGCTGCGGTGACTACTACACTTGGAAAACTTTTAAGCCCATTGGAGAAAAAGAAAAACTCAAATGGGCTAAAGTCTCATCAACGATGTGACCAATTAATATCCTGAAAATGAATTTTCCATTCTTTCAAAAGTTCAACCATTTCCTCAGAAGCAATATTGAGTTTCACAGCTAATTGATAATTTTTCCAATACTTACTACCAGCTGTGATCGCTCCTCTCCAGGGATAAAGGCCGCACATATTTTTTCTATCTGGTCCACCAGCCTCTTCTCTCTCTTTGGGGGTCATATCTTGATATCGCTTTTTTGTTCTAGCAGCAGTACGAAGGCCTGTTTGAATTTTGCTGATTTGTTTAAGAACGGTGTCAATATTATCTTCCGTTAAATCACCTTTCTCCATAGTTAAATCTACTTCGAAATCAGATTCTTTTATTACCGTGAAAATTATTTCTTTAAATTCATCTAATCGACTATGAATACAAAATTTTGTTTGAGTCTCACCAAACTCGTTCTCTTCGGTAAAAGAGGCTGTTAAAATATCTGGAATTGATGAGCCTTTAGGCTTAGTGACAGCCTTACCGTTGAAAGTTTCGATGAATTCAGCATCACTTTCAATCTTTGTTAGCGAGCGAGCAATTCTTTTGTGTTGTGTTGGTGTTAGTGTAAAATGTCTAGCAGGGTGCATCTTGATACCTCCGTATCCTTTCACTCCATCATGGAGCAGACCTTTCTGGTCAGTTAATCTGGAACATTATGTTCTTACATCAAGCTTAGCACTTGCAGCAAACCTTCACAGGCCCTAACAGAAGGCCGAAAGGAAGTATTGGCCCGACCGAGAAAAAGGGTCAATTATTTAATCACATTCAAAATTTTCAAAATTAGAGTAAAGTAATCAGCTAATTTGCTCTAATTTAAATAGCAAACTAAAATTACCAAATGTACAACATCCCCCCCATAGAATACAACCCCCCAGTCTTCCGCCCCCCCTCAGAAGGACGCTCCCTCCTAATCCAAGTAACAATCGGCTGCTCAAATAACAAATGCACCTACTGCGACATGTACCGTTCAAAAACCTACAGAGTCCGCCCACAATCAGACATAAACAAAGACCTAGAAGCCTGCCACAACTCAGGAATAAAACCAGACAAGATCTTCCTCTGCGACGGAGACGCTCTTGGTGCTCCTCAAGAAGTTTTAATAGATACGCTTGATAAAATTAACGAACTCTGGCCCGATACAAGAAGAGTAGGAATCTACGCCACAGCAGAGAACATCTTAGAAAAATCTGAAACCGAGCTAAAACTCCTAGCTTCAAAGAAATTAAACATAGCCTACCTTGGTCTTGAATCAGGGGATGATAAGGTCCTCCACATGATCGTCAAAGGAAACACGGCTAGTGATATGAAAGAGGCCTCACTAAAGATAAAAGGCTGCGGTTTTAAACTCTCCACCATCGCTATGCTTGGAGTTGGTGGGAAGAAGTATTCAAGGCAGCATGTGGAAAATACGGCGAAGATGTTGAGCGCTACGGCCCCTGAGTTCTTCTCCTTTTTAACCACCTTCTCTGTTCCGGGGACTCCCTATCATAAGATGGTAGAGCGCGGATCAATTCAGCCTCTGACTTCAAAGGAACTTCTGGTTGAGATGCATGATATTCTTGATCTAGCGAGCTTTGACTTAAACCCTATTATCTTTAGAGCGAATCATGTCTCTAATATGCATCCTCTTGGGGGAAACCTTCCCCGTGATAAAGACGTTATCTTGAAGACGCTTAAGGATTGGATTAGTAAGACGCCTGAGGGTGTTTATCCGGAAGCTCCTCCTCAGATGTAGTTGTGGTACCTGGTTACTTGTAGAAGTGAAAAAAAAGGGAGGACTTTCGCCCTCCCTTAAAATCTACTCTAGCGACTTTTTGATTAAAGCTACGATAAGCCGGATAATCAAAAGAGCTATTTCAATTTTTGAGTCGTACTTCTCTTCCATTGAGATCTCCTTTACGAGGCTTCATTGCCTCAGGAGATGGAAAATCAAGCACATACTCTAAGTGTTTGTGTAAGGAGAAAAATGTGTTATTCTTCAGCTAATCAAACTCCCTTAAAATCGGTTTTTGAGTCGTACAAACCCCCGAGTTCTTCTTGGGGGTTTTTATTTCTTCCAATGTCATTTGATAAATAAGAACTTAAAGATTTAGAGTATTTTTTCTTTTGCGAATTTTAGGTGACTGGCAATTCGCTGAAAACCGACCAAACTTTTTACATATCAAAACTACACGATTTCCCCCTTCTCCCACCTAAAACCCCAAAAAGCTGAAATAATAGGCAATACCAATTCATCAATAAAAAGGAATCAACTTGAAAGCAATACTGCTCATATTTATACTAACGGCCTCCTTTTCCACCCAGGCAAAAGACAAAAAGTTCTACCAAGAACCAAAGAAACAAAACGCCATTATAAAAATAGAAAAAAACGAAGAAGCCTCTCTATTAAGGCCATCCTTACCAGAATCTATAGATGTCCTAATCTGGAATATCTACAAAGGAAAAAATGATAGCCTCGCAGAAGAGATAAAAGAACTAAGCCTTAAATCAGACCTAGTCCTCCTCCAAGAAACTCACTTAAATAAGAAAGTCTTGAACATCCTTGAAACGGCCCCCCAATCGTTTTACATGGGAGTCTCCTTTAAGATGCGAGGCACACCTACAGGTGTTTCAACAGGATCAACCGTAGTTCCAAGCTCTGTTGATTATAAAAGAAGTAAAAGGGAGCTCGGTTTTACCACCCCTAAAATCTCACTAATAACAAAGTACAAATTATCAAACAGAGCTGATGAATTATTGGTCATTAATATTCATGGTATTAATTTTGTGACTCTTCCTTCTTTTAGAGCTCAAATCAATGCTTTGCTGGAAGTCATCAATGATCATAACGGTCCTGTGCTTTTTGCTGGGGATTTTAATACTTGGTCAAAAAGTAAGTATCAATTCTTACAAAGCACGCTAACAAATTCAGGTCTTACGGAGGCCTCTTTCCTAGAAGATCATCGCCTTCGCGCCCCTTTTATAAGTAGGTTTGAAAAGTACAATAATCCCCTTGATAATGTTTTCGTTAGAGGAATATCGATTAGAGAGGCCCTCGTCCTTGAAAATTACAAAGGCTCAGATCATCACCCTATCAAAGTAAAACTCGATTTCTAAAAGGTAACCAGGTACCTTACTTGCATCCGCGCTGTTCACTGCGACTATCCGACTATAAGTGCCTAAGATCTAAGGCAAAAGAAAAGGTTAAGAGAGAGTTCTCGGAAATAAGAAATCAATAAAATTAACACCATAGAAGATTAAGTAAATAAACAAAATTAACCGATTAGAATAGAGGGAAAGATCTTTTTCCTCATTCTGATAAGGCTCGATCTTGGTGAATAAGTTTTTGATCATCATATTTATCTTTTCTCTTCCCACGCTGATGTCGTGCGGGAAAAGTGCGAGTAAAACTGATGCTAAGATTTATTTAACTAATAACTTTATTGTTAGCGGTCAGGCCGGTGGCGTTCTTCTTTTTGGAGAACATAAAACTCTGCCAATCGAGTTTACGACTGAAGTTAGTACTTCACAAAGCATCACTCTTGAAAATGGTACTTGGAATTTTCATGCTATTTCTTGGGAAGGGCCTAGCTCCTTTGAAGGAACTAGTCGTTGTGCCTCGAGCGGTGCAGTTGAAATCTCTCCAAGTAACGCCGCTGTATCACTTTCACTTTCCGCGGCAAATTGCTTAACCCCACCTGATCTTACGGCCTCAAGAATCTTTGGAGATCTTTTTCAATCATCTCTTCCTGATCAGTTTAAGAGCTTAACCATTCATACTTGTGATGAAGTCGATGGCGCCGGCACAGGTTGCGCCGCTTCAGCAACAAATCCAATAACAGGGTCCTTTGAAGTCGTCTTGACCTTAGATCCTATTATTCCAACATCACCTCCAGAATTAACGGGAGATTGTGAAACATTGTCTCTCGTGACTACTGGTGAATACTCAAGAGCGACCTCCGGAACTTTTCCTGGATCAACCTCTCTTCCTATGATCACAACACCGAAAATTGTTTTACATACTTCAACTGATTGCACCGACGCGAACCCTATATACTACGACTTTTATAATGGGATCGATTCTCATGAAGACCAAGAAAATGGAAATGCTACTTTAATCTCTGATATTGATACGAGTAATGCTGATGTTAACCATCTCTATATTCAACATAATGTTTCAACGACTAATTCCGTCGATGGCCTTATTATAGTTGGCGATAACCTCCCAGCTTCAGTTGCTGATTATACGCCTATAACTTCTGTTGATGTCGACCTAATAGGTCTTGAGGACAACGATGTTATTTACTTATATCTAAATGATGCTACTTGCGCCAATGATGCTCAGGCATTACTTGGAAGCGTCAACGTAGGGGTTGCACCTCCGGACTTAAATACTATTTCCGCTCTAGTTTATCCCACTAATCTCATCACTGGAACAGGTGGCTTTCTTGACTATTATATAAAGGTTGATGATTCTGTTGGGAACCCATTAAATTTCTCGAGTTCAGCGAGCTGCGAGCTTGTTAACAGTGTCACGGATTCAACGTTGCCAACATCAGCAACTTCTTTAGTATGGAGTGGCGCTTCACCTACATCAACAACCGCTCTAAATAATACGTGGACTTTCTCCGCCTCTGTTGACCTTACAAAACAAACTGTAAATTACTGGACCGATGCCGGATGCTCTGTATCAGCTGGACCTTCTAATGATTTAGGGCCTACTGCAACGGCAGACACTTTTACAGGATCAGATGGCACGACCTATTATTTTAATATTGATTCTCTCGACGCTGCTGGAAATTCATTTATATCAGGATGCTCAGCAGGGATGTTAGTAGACACTACCGCTCCAACCGCAGCGACAGGAGTATTTTGGTCTGAGTCCGACCCTACTCCAGCCACTACTCTGAATTTAAATTGGACCGTATCTGCTTCAGGAGATGTAGCTTCTCAAGATGTTCAAGTTTATAGCGACGGATCTTGTACAACACCTTTTGGAGCACCTACTACTCTAGGAGCAGCTGCCGCAAGCACTAGCTTTGCCGGTGCATCAGACGCAACAACTTATTCATTCGATGTGAAATCGATAGATAATGCAGGAAACTTCGTCATTTCGACATGTTCTCCAGCAATTACCGTCGACACGACTTCCCCAATTTCATCAAGTGGAGAAAGCTGGGCTGAGGCCTCTCCTGCCAACACGACTTCAATCAATCTTAGTTGGACCCCTTCAGGTTCTGGTGATGTTTCTTCTCAGGATATTCAACTATTTAGTGATGGAATATGTGGAACTCCCGAAGGCGGACCTGTTTCTTTGGGAAGTGCAGCTAATACTTATAATTTCACATCAGCTTTAGATGGTATGACTTATTCTTTCAGTATTGATACTACGGATTTCGCTGGAAACCTGACAAGCTCTAGTTGTTCAACTTCAATTACTATTGATACGACTGTTCCTATTATTTTAAATGTTAGCTCCCCAACAGCTGACGGAACTTATGGTAACCCCACTGTCATCGACATAGTGTTCACGACCTCAGAGCCGGTTATTGTATCAGGTGTTCCTGAGTTCACTCTCGATACTACTGGAGTAGCGACTTACTTTAGCGGCTCTGGTACTAGCTCGCTAACCTTTCAGTACACCATTCTTGGGGGGCATAGTTCTGCAGACCTAGGTTACTCAAATGCTGAAACTGTGAATTTAAATGGAGGGACTTTAACAGACTCTGCATTAAACAATCTTCTTCTTGATACTCCAGATAATTTATCTGGTAGCTCACTCTCAGATCAAAAGGCTCTCAATATAACTCCCTAAACCAATCGAGGTACCCCTCCTTGAGGTACCTGGTTACTTGCTGAAGTGAAAAAGAGGGAGGCAATTTACGCTTACCTACGGCAGAAACTTGAAGTGCCAAATTGGTACTTCAAAGAATCGAGCATGACCTTTTGATCACGAACAATAAGAATCTGATTTTCTTCGAGAGGTTTTTCTTTTGTGAAATTTGAGAAGCCACTTAAGTGGCTGCCAAGACTTACCTACATAGAAAGAAATTGACCCGACTAAAGATCATACATATTTCCATTCCTTAGCTTAATTCCCAACCTAATTCAGGCAACATAGTTAAAAAGTGGTACCTGGTACCTATCTGGTAGAGAACTTAGCTTTAAAAAAGAACAGAAGCCTAAGGCCATGACGATCAGTCCATAGGGGTTTGCCTCTTTTCCTTCACTATAATTGATGGCGAAGCCCACCATTATTATAAGCATGCTAAGAAGATTGATGGCGCCGTGTAATTTTCCTGCATATGATTGGTAGTATCTTAAATCCATACCAAATATTAGCTATATTTGAGGTTTTAATTGTTTTTAAGAGGTTAGTTTTTTGTCAATTGCTTCGCCATAGAAGATCAAATGAGTTTCAGCTGTCTCTTTTAATAGGTCTTATGCTAAAATCAAGGAATGAAAATCACACTACTGTGCCTATTGTTCTTGTTAAGCTGTACAGGCCCAAGCAAAACCGAGAAGACCTTAGAAGATCCACCTCTTACCTTGAATCAGTTGTATGGGGATTATTGGCATAAAGTTCCTAAAGGCCTAGAGAAGTTTGATCTTGCTCTTTTAAATGTCCCATCAGGCCTACCTATTAAGGTTTTATTTCCAAAGAGAAAAATCATGGAAGTTATTCAAGGGGCAGAGGCCGATTTAGTCATTGTTTCTTTCAAAGATGAAAGTGATCACTTTCCTAGTATCGCAGTCGCTTATAATTATTTTAAAAAAGATAAACTCCTCGATCCCATCAATTCCTCGGCGGGCCGAATGTGGGCCCCTCGCCTAGATCATAATGAGGCCATTGGCCTTACAAAGTTATTCTTTAGCTCCTGCACTGACTGCGGGGACGGTAGCCGCTATTCTTTAACCGCTAGCTATTCAGAAGATTCCAAAAGATGGGAATGGTCTGAGAAGATTGTTACTGAGTTTGAGTCTGAGGAAGATCACTCCGAGTATTAGTCGGCATATGGTACCAGGGCGGCCGGCTAGGCTTACTTGTAAAAATAAAAAGAGATCCTATCCCTTCTTAATCCCAATCTTCTTACGCCGAGTAGGAAGAAGGGGCGACTCCGCTTCTAAGTCATCAAGCCTTTCAAAAACGACCTTAAACATCTGATTGGTTCCCTCTTCTAGCTTCTCAATTTTCTGACTAAGGGATTCATCATACTTGAGGATTTTTCTCATTTCGATGAAGGTCTTGATTATTGCAATATTGCAACGGATGGCCTGCTCGGAGTTTAGGACCCCAGAAAGAGCTGCAATTCCATATTCGGTGAAGACAAAAGGTAGTTTACGCCTACCTCCGCGCCCTTTCTTTGAAGTGCCAATTTGGCACTTCAAAGAGTCGAACTCTTTTTTACCTAATTGAAACATAAATTCCTTAGGGAACCTTTCTAGATTTCGTTTAACTTGCCTATTTAGATTTTTAACCTCTACCCCATAAATGTCCGCCAAATCACTATCAAGCATGACCTTTGTATTTCTGATAATATAAATTTTCTTTTCAATTAGCTTAGGTGTGATCATGGGCCTCCGATGAACAGGAGGTTATATCAAAGTATTACTTTGAGGTGACAAATTGGTACCTCAAAGAATTTAAGTTTTTCATATTTTAAAACTAGCCGGCTACCTAGTTGGCCATAAAAAGGGTAAGATCTCTCAGTGCAGCTAGAACCAAACACCTACCCCATCGATCAACAATTAGAAGAGATCACAGCCGCTCTTCCTGATCACTCCTGCCTCCTCCTAAAAGCAGAAACTGGAGCCGGTAAAACAACACGCCTACCACCTTATTTAATCTCAAAAACAAAAGGTAAAGTTTTAGTACTAGAGCCTAGAAGACTGGCCGCTAAATTATCCGCTGAGCGCTGCGCAGAGATCTTAGATTCAAAACTTGGCACCTTAGTCGGTCATCATATTCGTTTTGATAAACTAACCTCTCAAGAGACAAGATTACTTTTTATCACCGAAGGTCTCTTCGTCTCCTACCTGCGAGAAGACCCAAAGCTTAGTCAGTACAACACCATCATCCTCGATGAATTTCACGAACGAAGCATCCACACGGATACGGCACTCTGCTTAATCAGAAATCTTCAGGCCACAACAAGGCCTGATCTAAAGCTCATCGTTATGTCCGCTACCTTAGATACAACAGCATTAGAGAAATACTTAACAGGGGCCAAGCTCTTCAACGTCCCAGGACGAGTCTTCCCTGTTGAGATTGAAAATCATGAAATAGAACCGATAGATGCAATTACAAATATGCTCGCAGATCCGCGCTGCCCCTTAAACATCCTGGTCTTTCTTCCAGGCATGGGAAATATCAGAAGACTTGAAGACGAGCTCAAGAGAAAAGTCTCCTCAGATATTGAAATAGTCCCTCTTCACTCAAGCCTTCCTAAAAAAGACCAAAAGAAAGCTTTCACAGGAAAGAACAGAAAGATCATCCTCTCCACTAATATCGCAGAGACTTCACTAACTATTCCAAACATCACAGGCGTCGTAGACACCGGCACCGAAAGGCGCGCCAGCTTTGCTCCTTGGAGCGGCATGCCTCTTTTACAATTAGAGAAGATCTCAAAGGCCTCGGCCATTCAAAGGGCCGGGAGGGCCGGGCGGGTACAAAGTGGGCTTGTTTTTAGAACCTATCATCTTAACGACTACTCACAAAGATCAGCCTTTACGCCCCCAGAGATCAAACGTGTAGAGCTCTCTCACTACATCTTAGACCTTATTGAGCTAGGCTACGATCCAACAGAAATTAACTGGTTTGAAGCGCCGGAAGAAAAAAACCTAGATAAGGCGTTAGATCTTTTAAACACTCTAGGCGCCCTTAAAGATAATCAGATCACAAAGCTTGGATCCTTCCTGGCAAAGCTTCCCCTTCACCCAAGGCTTGGGGCCATGCTCTACTCAAAGATGGAGGACCCGGCGCTAAATGATATCCTTCTTGCCGTCTGCTTGATGAATGAAGGCATGGTCCTATCAAAGCAGGCTAAATTTAATAGAGAAGATGAAGAGGAAACTTGTGATATCGCTCTTCAATTAGATTTAATGAAAGCTAATTTTTGGCGGGATGACTCCTTAAGTGAATACCAATCCCACATGCTAGACATGAGGGCCTATAAAAGAGTGATTGAACTCTTTGAGTCTCTTAGTAGACGTCTAAGACTTAAAGATAAGATCTCAAAAGTAAAAACAAAGAAAAGCGATCTAACAAAAGCCCTCCTCGCAGGCTACCCAGATAGAGTCGCCGCCAAACGGGCCGTTGTAAAAAAAGGTAAAGCAGTCGATAGTTATAATTTTTGTATGGGACGCGGGGGGAAACTAACTCCAGGCTCTTCCCTCTTTACCACCCTCCCTGAATTCATCATCGTCCTTGAGGCCCTAGAAGACCCAAAGGCAAACGCCGCCGTTGGTACAAGAATTGTGGCCGCTTCTAAAGTCACTGTTAAAGACCTGGAAGAAACGAATTCTTCTTTTCTCGAGACGGAAACAGATAGCAAGTTCAATGAGAAAAAAGGCACGCTTACCTTAATAAAGACAAGAAAATATGGGGCCATAACCATCTCAACAACTCCTCAGCCTCCAGTTATTCCTAAAGGTGAAGTTCTAGCAGAACTCGTTAAAACAAATTGGCCCTGGCCCTTTGAAGATGATCATAAGTTTCAAGAATATAATAAGCGGGTGCACTTTTTAAACGAAGCTGGCATTGAACATAATTGTCCTCAGTTCACAGGTGAGATGTTTGATCTTTTTATTGAGGCCATCGTAGAAGAGAAGACTGGTTATCAAGACCTTCAAAATAAGGGGCTTAATAGATTAATCCTCGATCAATTATCTCCTCAAGATAAGTATGTCTTAGAAACAGAAGTTCCCTTAGAGATAAAATTAAGTAACGGAAAAACTTTTAAGCTTGAATACTTAGACAATAGCCCTTTTATTCAGGCAAGAGTTCAAGACCTTTTCGGAATCAAAGAGCATCCCTGTATTGGAGACGGAAAACTCCCTCTTCTTTTCAAGCTCTTAACCCCGGCCAACAAAGTCATTCAAAAGGCCCACGACCTGCCATCTCTCTGGGGACCGTCATGGGAATTACTAAGATCAGACTTGCGCCCGCGCTACCCACGCCATTACTGGCCTGATGACCCGGCCAACGCAAAACCAATCAGAATGAAAAGATTTGTAACCTAAGAAGGCGCCTTAACCCCAAGCATCTTACAAGCATACTTAGCCGCTTTTTGATTCTTGATCAGGTGATGCCAAGCATCTCCATCCTCGTTCACCATCTCCATCACTTCTGTAAAAGAGAACTGAGGCTCATTTAATTCTTTTAAAGTAGCAGGGGAGAGACCTTCGTATAAAAAGCCTTTTAGTAATTTGGCCACTTCATGATTCTTCACAGTGCCACTGCAGTAAGTGTCCCCTGCGTTCTTATCAGCGATGTCATAATGATTTACAACAATGCTTTTGATGTTCTTAACGATGGCCTTAAGCTCTCGCTCAATCTCTGCGCCTTTCTTTTTTGTTGTTGGAATATAATAGATATTATTCTTTGATCCATTAAAAGCCGAGACCATCATGGCGATGCCAGACTTCTCATGCTTTATATCACTTAAGTAACCGGTTAGGGCCGAAGCGTTGTGAGTTGTGGATTTTTCAACGGCGATGAGGTCTTCGTTATTTTTTACGATATAGACGTAGTGCTCAGGGCCGTCCCCTTTTTTATTTGTAAGCGTGGGGTATTGTTTTTTAATCTTATCGATTAACTGCTGCATCTTTCCGTCGGCCATAAAAGCTCCTTAAGGATTATTAGTTTGTTATTGTTTTCTTTCTTGCGGCAAGGGCGAAACCGATCCACCCTGCGATAAGGCCAAGTCCACCAAGGGGCGTGATCATGCCAAACTTTGGTGTATGCGTGACAGCGAGTAAGTATAAAGACCCGGAGAAGACGATGATTCCGAAGATGAACGCGTAAGCGGGCCATGCGGGGAGATCTTTGTCTTTTGCCAATAGCCCGTAAGCGATGAGGGCGAAGGCGTGGTAGAAATGATAGTTTGAGCCGGTTGAGAAGACCCCCATTTCATAGGCTGAGAGGGAGGCTTTTAGGGCGTGGGCGCCGAAAGCGCCGATCATGACCGCGAGGGCGCCGAAGATCGCGCCAATAGTGATGAAGTTTTTCATTTTTCTATACTAATCTTCAATTTATCAATAGTACAGAAGCTCAAACGTTGATAAAAGGCAGTATGACTGGTTTTAAAGCATTCCCATTGATGGACTCGATCCTCTCGCAGTTGGCCCTGAAAGGTTATAAGGAGCCTACTCCCGTTCAAAAGGAATCGATCCCTATCCTTCTTGAAGGGCGTGACCTTCTAGGCATTGCGCAGACCGGAACCGGTAAGACCGCCGCCTTTTCTCTTCCTATGATCAATAGATTTGGAAAGAGCCGAATCGACATAGAAGAAAAATGCACCCGCGCCTTAATCTTAACTCCTACAAGAGAGCTTGCCTCTCAGATCATGGATAATATTGATGACTACGCTGAAGGGCTGAATCTTAAAACAAAGGTGGTCTACGGCGGCGCTCGTAGGCGCGATCAAGTGGAGGCGATTAAGCATGGCCTTGATATCTTAGTCGCTACTCCCGGAAGGCTTCTTGATATCATCCGCTCTGGGGAAGTTGATTTTAAACAACTTGAAGTCTTTGTTTTAGACGAAGCAGATACCATGCTTGATATGGGCTTTTTTGATGATGTTCAACTGGTGATTGAAAGGCTTCCTATCACTCGTCAGACCGCTCTTTTCTCGGCCACTATGCCTGAGACCATTGAAAGACTTGGGGATGCTATCCTTAATATGCCTTTAAAAGTAGAAGTGGCTCCAGAGTCCTCAACTGTTGATCTGGTTGATCAGAAGATCTTTTATTTAGAAAAGGCCAATAAGAAGTTCTCCTTAAATTCAATCTTAGAGAATAGAAAATTTGAAAGCGTACTTGTTTTTTGTAAAACAAAATTTGGCGCTGATATCGTCGTGGAAGATCTTTTAAAAACTTCAGTCACAGCGGCGGCGATTCATAGTAAGAAAAGCCAAACCGATAGAGAGCGGGCGCTTCAAGATTTTAAAGACGGTAAAATCCGCGTCCTTGTGGCCACAGACGTGGCGGCCAGAGGCATCGACGTTGATAATATCTCCCTTGTGATTAATTTTAACCTCCCAGAAGATCCAAGAAATTATATCCACCGCATCGGGCGTACGGCACGGGCCGGAAAGAAAGGCGTGGCGATTTCTTTTTGCGTTGAAAATGATCTGGCGCTTTTAAAGAGCATTGAGAAAAACATTAATCAAAGAGTCCCTGTTGATACGACTCAGCCCTTTCATAAAGAATTTACTCCCCCTTCAAAGAAGAAGAAAAAAGCCAAGAGAAAGTATAAATTCTAGCCCCTAGTCTTCGTCGCGCCCCCCCTTTAGATGGCTTTTTTCCCCCATGACGAAGAAGTCCTTGCACATATTACGCAAGGCGCCATTATTATACAGCTAAGTGCTAGAAAGCCTCATACCCCAACAGACCTATAGGAGGCTCCTCTATGACTAAGATTGTTCTTACTGTTTTATTTCTCACCACTTCATTCTCACTTTGGGCCAACCAATGTGATGTGAACATGCTTCATAAATCTGCCTGGGGCCTAAGTGAGACTAAACAAAGACGATTCTTAAGTGATGCTACCCTGCCGGGGAATCAATCAGTCTCTGAAGGGGAAAAGTTAGACCGCCTTAAGAGCAGCATCTCTAAAGTCTATAAAGGACGGGGCTACGGATCGAGCGGACCCTATGTAAGCGTTGATAGCTTGGCCTCAAAGTTAAGCTGGGCCGCTAGTTGCACGGGGCATGACTTTTCTATGCTGGCCGCGGTGGTAAAAGTTGAATCTGCTTATTGCAGCATCTTAAAGAACTTAGGTGGCGGTGGCGACTCTGGTTGTGGTCAGTTCACTTCTGCGGCGATAGGTTTTTTTAAGAATCAACTCCGCCTTCCGGGAAGAAAAGAAAATGGATCTGCCCGCATGAAAAGAACCATCGAAGAGCTTATGTCTCGTTGCGCTCCAGGGAGCAGTCATGTTGAAGAAGACAGCTTAGCTAAGCTCTTCTCTAAAGATAAGGCCTCCATTCGTGAAGAGTTAAGAACAGGAAAGAACATCTCACTCGATCTTCTCGCCACGGCCATCTACTTTAAGTTTTATTATTCAATTTCAGGATTTTACTACGATGCAAGCAACCCGGCACCAGGGGCTTTTTCCCGCTACAATGGTGGCGGACACGCGGGCTACTCAACTCTTTTAAATAATAACGCCACTCAGATCAACGCTCCTATTTGTCAAAAAGATAAGAGCTACTTAAGGCCAATTGAAGCTGTGGCCTGTGAGTTATCTGAAGATAAGTCAGCTTGTAATATGACTACGAGAATTATTTCTATCTAATAAGAGTAGCGCTCTAACCCAGTTTCCCTATAATGGCGAAGCTGGGCTCTACAAGGGTCCCTAGGGCCCTTTTCATTTGTGAAATCTATTCTTATAATTTAAGAGTGGAACTATCCAAACATAAGAATCACCGAAACGCCGCTTACCTAGCTTGGCTTCGTAAGCAAAAGGGCGTCGTCTCGGGAAAGAAAGCTGAGTGCGCTCATCATATCCGCCTTGGCACTAATGGGGGAAGTTCCCTTAAGCCCTCTGATTATTTTTGCATCCCACTTTTAAATGAATTTCATACCTCAGGTCTCTTTGCCATTCATGGTATTGGGGAGGGAACCTTTTTAGAGCTCTTTAAACTTGATGAGAAGAAACTCTTTATCGATTTTCTCTCTCGCTTCTTAAAAGAAAAGCATAAGACTGACGTGGAGATTAAAAGTGATGATGATAACTATGTTATCGCGGCTCTTATCAGGCTTATCGAAGAAGTGACCACAAAGAAAGACCGCGCCTCAAAGCCTAAGAATAAAAAGAGCATCACGGAAAATGAGTTCTATCAAAAGTCCATGGAAGACAAGAGGATTCGCGACAAAGAATTGCGCGCTCAATTAAAAGAAGAGGCTAAGCTTAATCCAATTGAGAACACCAGCCCTACTTTTAAAGGAAATGAGTTCTACGAAAAGGCCAAAGAGCTTAAGCGCATCCAAGACAGAGATCTTAGGGCCCAAATGAAGTCCACGGCCAAGAAGCCTAAGAAGAGTTCAACGCTAAAGTCAGATTATTATGAAAAAGCAAAAGAGTATAAGCGCCAGCGTGATAAAGAACTTAGGGCCGAGTTAAAGTTAAAACAAAAAGCAACCCCCTCCGTTAAAAGCACTTCTCAAACTGAGTACTATGAAAAGGCCAAAGAGCTTAAGCGCGCGCGAGATAAAGAGTTTCGTCAAAGATTAAAAGAGCAAAGAAAGAAGGCAAGCCAGCCAGCTGAAACACAAAGCGGACTATGAATATTATCACTCAAATTCTTTTGCCCCTGATCTTGGCCTTTATCATGTTCTCTATGGGACTCTCCTTAGTTGTCGATGACTTTAAAAGGATCACAAGATTCCCCAAGGCCTTCGCCATTGGTTTCTTTCTGCAAGTGATCTCTCTTCCTCTACTAGGCTTCTTAATCGCCTATCTGTGGACCACCTATTTCAACCTAAGCCCCTCTTACGCCGTAGGGCTTGTGATCATCGCCGCCTGCCCGGGTGGCGTTACATCAAATCTAATGGTTCATCTAGGTAAAGGAGATACGGCCCTTTCAATTTCACTAACGGCTGTCATCTCCGCCATCACATTATTTACTCTTCCTTTTATCGTGAACCTCTCCCTATCAACCTTTAACGGCTTCACCAATCCAGTTCAACTTGATATTAGTAAAACCGTTATAGGAATCTTTTTAATCACAACTGTTCCTGTTGTAATAGGCATGATCGTTCACGCCAAACAAAAAGCTTTCTCTGACACATGGGAGCCGCGCTTTAGAAAACTAGCGGCCATCTTCTTTTCAATCATCGTCTTAGCGGCTGTTGCTAAAGACTGGAGCCTCTTGATCTCAACCTTTTCAACAATTGTTCCTTCAACTTTAGTCTTAAACCTAAGCACCATGATCATCGCCCTATTGGCCGCCAAGACCTTCAGCCTAAACGAAGGTCAAAAGAGGGCCATCACCTTTGAGTGCGGTCTTCAAAACGGAACCCTCGCTATCTTCGTCGCTCTAACCTTACTCGGCAACAAAGAGTTCATGCTCCCTGGAGCCATCTATAGTCTATTGATGTTTATCTCTGGCGGGATCTATCTTCTCTCTCTCATCAAAAAAGATTCAAAGGTACCTGGTCACTTGTAGAAATGAAAAAAAGAGAGCTTCAATTATTTCAATTGAAAGACCTACTTATTCCAAACCACAGAATAAAGATCATGCCTTCTATCTTTCAAGTTTCGAACCGCCCCATGAGATCTCGTCTCTAGAAGAACATCCGTTCTAAGATCGGCAATAGTCACCATCTCAACATTCGGCGTAGCTTCAGCGGCGACTCCATCTTTAGCAAAAGCAAAATCACAAGGAGTGAAGATAGCGCTTTGAGCGTATTGGATATCTAGGTTCTTCACTTTAGGAAGATGCCCCACGTTTCCAGCGATGGCGACGTAGATTTGATTTTCAATGGCGCGGGCCTGACAGCAATAACGAACGCGGCAATAGCCTTGTCTATTATCTGTTAAAAAAGGAACGAAGAGAAAACGCATCCCTTGATTGACTAGATGTCGTGTTAGTTCAGGAAACTCACTATCATAACAGATCAAGACGCCGATAGGGCCGCAGTCTGTGTCGATGACCTTAACTTCATCGCCCCCTTCAATCTTCCACCAGTACTTTTCATCCGGGGTGGGGTGAATCTTTGTTTGCTCGTGAATGCTTCCATCCCTTAGGCAAACGTATGAGATATTCCTAACAGCGTCGTCTACCTTTGTAGGGTGAGAACCCGCGATGATATTCACATTGTATTTAACCGCTAGACCTTGAAAAAGATCTTTGATCCGCTCTGTGTACTTAGTCATGTTTTGAATAGCGACAGAGGGAATCACTTCTTCGTTATCAATAGAGAGAAGCTGCATGGTGAAGAGTTCAGGAAAGAGAAGAAAGTCTGCTTTATAATCCCCCGCTACATCCACGTAGTACTCAACGATCTGAGCAAACTCTTCAAAACTCTTTAGGCTACGCTGCTTATACTGCACGCAAACCACGCGGACAGAGTTTTGGCGATATGGCTTATTCTTCTCAGTAAAAGTGGCCTTGTATTCTGGGCTATCCCATTTTAAATGAACCGCGTAGCCTCTACTATCAACGTCAGTGGGAAGATAGTTCTCTAAGATACCTAGGACTTCAAAGCCTCTTCTTAAATGAAAGCCAAGAGTAGGATCATTTATCTTCTTTAGTTTTACTTGTTCGATGTATTCATTTACATCAGGCATCTTCTTGGCCTTCTTTCCGTAGTTAGGAATCCTGCCACCAAAGATGATTCCCTTTAACTGATAAAAACTGGTCAGGCCTTTTCTAGCGTTATAGATCCGCTGTCCAATTCTTGAACCACGCTCAGTGGGAAGAACGCAGGTCTCATAACCATAAAGGTAATCCCCATCTTCATCATGAGTGGTTCCAAAACCATTTCCTGTAATTGAATTCCAAGTATGTTTTGAAAGGGCCTTTTTCTCGCTAACAATTAGGCTCGCTGAGTAGGCCACGATCTTATCGTTCTTAGTCACTACAAAACAGCCTTCAGGAAAGTTTGTGATCTGCCCACGCAGCATGTCTTCAGTATAAGAGCCCATTTTTTTATAGGTAATCCCTACAACCTCGATGATCTCTTTGATATCCTTAACGGACGCGTTTCTCACTTCAATAATCTTATCTGTGGCCATGGTTTTTCCTCGCTGTTTCTTGAAGATAAATATAATTCTAAAGCCCACTTAAAAGCTACTGAAATCGTCCGCCCTTTACACAGGTGCTAAGTCTTACTAAAATCACCTCATGAACCTCTACCGCTTTAGTTTAAACAATAACGGCATCTATGCTGAAGTCGACTCCCAAGTCCCAAAAGACTCTCCTTTAAGGGAGGGAAAACCTGATGGTTCTTGGCTGCCAAAAATAGGAGCGGACTACCCCGGGGCCATATCTTTCTTCACGCCAACAGGACTATTACAATACAACCAATCGGGTCTTAAGAATTGGCACTACCTCGTCACTAAAGGAAAGGCTTTGATGCAAATAGCAGAGATGCCTAAAAAAGTCCTTTATGAGGACGAGTTTCAGGTCATAGTGGATTCAAGTATTGAAATCAAAAAGAGCTACCCCTTTGTTTATGAAGGCCCAAGTAAAGCGCCGGTTCCTCCCGTAGACAATCGGCCTAGTTTCATCCGCCACCATTCAAGCTTACAAGATCACTGCGCCTACGCTTTTTATAGTGGTTCAAATGAATCCTTTACTCAAGGGGCCGCCCTTGGATCAGACCTAGGGCTTAAGAACCTAGGGATTCATTATGAAATCCTAGCCCCCCATAAAAGATCAAGTTGGCCTCATGCTCATTCTTCTGAAGAAGAGTTTGTGTATTTTTTAGAGGGAGAAGCTCATCTTTGGATAAACGGAGACGAGATTCCCGCTAAAACTGGAGACATCGTTTATTTTCCACCTGGCTCTAACCTAGCTCATACAGTGATGAACAAAACAGATAGTCCCGTAAAGATGATAGTCATCGGCGAGACTAACGCCCCAAATGATCTGATCTATTACCCTGAGCACCAACAGAGAAATAAAGAATGCGAAGAAGGTGGCTACTTTTGGAAAGACCGCCCCGAACCCCCAGCTTTTACGACGCATAAAAATATAACTGAGTTTGAACAAAAAGATTCTGGAGGCATTGATGAGCCTCTTCATTATTTCTTTAAAGGAAGGGATCTAGGAAGAGCTTTAGGGGCGAAACGAATCGCTCTTCATCACCAAGAGATCATGCCTGGGTTTAGATCTGGCATTCCTCATTGTGAATCTTTAGAAGAAGAATTCATCTTTGTTTTAAAAGGGTCTTTGATCGCGTGGATCAATGGGCGCCGTTACCCTATGAGTGAAGGCGATTCTTGCGCCCTTCCTGCTGGAACGGGAATCCTTCACACCTTTATCAATGATTCAGACTCCCCGGTTGAAATCCTCATGATTGGCGAGACCTGGAAAGATGATAACCAGTGTATCTATGGCATCAACCCAGAGCTGCAAGAGCCTGATAAGCCGCTTCATTGGCACGACTGGCCTGAGCAGGACCTTGGAGAGGAGTCTTCCTTGCCAAGAAAGGTCAAGTAATCCACAAGATCACCGATAAGCTAGGTGATGAAATCAACGCCCTCAAAGCCCCTATTCTATCTTATAGTTCTGCAAATCTTCTTGCTTCTTCAAGGTAGTCAGCTTTTTGCAAAAGGCGGTGATGGCTTTCGCTATGATAAAGATAAGATCACTGAGAGAAAGAATCTTAAAGACGCTTACGCTCGCTTTAAGAAAGTTTATAGGCCTTACAATGCCGATCAAAGTAATCTTAAACCAGAAGTCGCTAAACAACTTCAAAGGCTCTTCACTCTAACGGATATGGCCGTCATCGAGAAAGTTCTTCTCCTAGAGTTCATTGGAAAGATCCACGAGGGGGACCTTCCTAGAGATACTCATTATAAGAATTACTACCGTGAAATAATCTTTGAGATGAGCAACCTTAAACTAAAAGACCCACGGCTCATCAAGATCAGAGAAGACCTTATCAAGGGAATCAATTATCACAGAGAGGTCCTAGACGCTTGGCTTGAAGCGGCCAGGCGAGACAGAGTGGATAGAGTCAAGAATGCTTCAGGGCTTTGGGTTCACTACGGAACTAGCGCTGGAGATAAGATCTTCTACTCGCTCTTTCATAAGTACATAAAGACTCAATTCAAAGAAGAATACCCCGAGAACATTGAGGCCCTAAGCCGCCACCTCTGCGTCCTGGTCTTTTAAGGCCTCTCTGCAGGTTGGAAATTCTAGGATAAGACCTACATTTTTCACAAACTTAACATTCTCTTCACAAAGAAAACCTCCTCCCATGTCATATTGGATTCAAGCCAAATAAAGGAGATTTTATGGCAACAATCATTAACACACTTGAAGAACTTAACTCAAACGTAGGAGAAGGAATTACTATCGTCGATTTCTATGCTGAGTGGTGCGGGCCTTGCAAGGCCTTATCACCAACTCTCGATGAGCTCTACTTACAAAATGATAATAAAATAAAGGTGATAAAGGTTAACGTGGATAAGAGCCCAGAAGTTGCGCAGCAGTTTGAAGTGCGCGGCATTCCTGCCTTATTCTTTTTTAAAGAAGGACAAGTCAAAGGCAGTGTTACAGGGAATCTTCCCTTAGCAGAGCTCCAAAAACGCGTGGACACACTACTCTAAAAAGTTGCCAGGTACCAAAACTCTCTTCCTTGGTACCTGGTCACTTTTTTAACTATCTCTATTGCCTTCCCAACAATTTAAGTCAAAAATACTTCCATGGAAAAAACAACTGAGCAGACAACTGAATACATCGACCCTATCATCTTTGACCTCTACGACGAGTATTGCCATTCAGGTATGAGCCGAAGAGACTTTCTTGAAAAAGCAGCAGCAGTGGCTGTCATTGGTGGCTCGGGTCTTTTAATGGCCAAGGCCCTCCTTCCTAATTACGCCAAGGCGCAGATGATCTCTTTTACTGATGACCGTATTAAGGCAAAGTATGTCACTTATAAGTCACCGGGAGGAAATGCTCCTACTATTAAAGGTTACTTAGTTCAGCCAAAAGGAAGTGGTCCCTTTCCTACAGTCTTAATTGTTCATGAAAATAGAGGGCTTAATCCGCATATTGAAGACGTGGCAAGACGAGCCGCTGCTGAAGGTTTCTTGGCCTTCGCTCCAGACGCTCTCTCCCCTCTTGGTGGTTATCCAGGAAATGATGAAGACGGGAAAGTCATGCAGAAGAAGCTCGATAGAGAAAAGATCTTTATTGATATGAAGAACGCCGCTAAGTTCATCAAGTCTCACTCTCTTTCAAATGGAAAGCTAGGTGTGACTGGTTTTTGTTTCGGTGGCGCCGTTTCAAATTACTTAGCCACTGAACTAGGTTCAGCCGTTAAGGCCGTGGCCCCTTTTTACGGAAGCGCCGCTAAGATTGAAGATGTTAAGAATATTAAAGCAGAACTGATCGTTCATTACGCAGAAGATGATGCCCGCGTAAACGCAATGAAAGATGATTACGAAAAAGCTCTAAAAGAAAATAAGGTCAACTTTAAGATGTATGTCTACCCAGGCACAAAGCATGGCTTTCATAATAATTCCACTCCTCGCTATAATAAAGATCAAGCGGCCCTTGCTTGGAAGCGGACTATGGACTTATTTAAAAAGAACTTAAAATAAATAATCTTTAAAAAAAGAGCGAAACTCCTTCTCCCCTAAGTTTGCTAAGATTGAAGGAGTAAAACTTCCTCCGATACTGCCAGAGGACTTAGCGATAGTCACAATGGCGGGCATAGATCCTCTTTGTTTTAATTCTAAAAGAAGGTTCTTGATCATCGCGATTCTTTTATAAAAAACCTGAAACTCTTTCTTACTAATTTGACTTTCTTTAGATCTAAATGAAGAAATAGGCTTAGCATGATTATGCTTTTCACCATTAGTGCTTAGGATGTCTAGGTCTAAGCTAAGAATATAATCGCCCTTAATCTTTAAAAGAGGCTTATTAAAACAATCATAGAAATGAATACTCTTATCTTGAAGGTTTTTTTTCTTTGAATGAAAGAAGGGTGATTCTTTGTAAGTATTTTTAACAGCCGTGACGGGATAGATCCTATTTACTGAAGCTCCTATGAACTGAGCCTTATTTAATTCAAGAACAGAGAACTCGATAAGCTTTTCATCTTTAGGAACCCGAGAAAACCAAGGAGGCATACAAAGATGCGCTTCCCTAGTAAGCCCCGTTGCAAAGGCCGGCACAAGAACTTGAGAGATATCAGTCAGTGATGCTTGAAAAGAGTTAATCTTTTTAAGGCTGAGATCATCGAGAAGATCTTTTGCCCCTAAGTACTTCCCTTCATGAATATAATGACTAGGAATAAAGCCGAGGTCTGTATGAGAATCAAAATGAAGGATGGGTAATCCCCTTAGCTTTCTAGTTTTAAGCTCAAACCTAAGCCAATGCTGGACACTATGGTGGTGAGCATCTGTGGTGATGACCTTGACCGCTTCAGCGAGAGGGGCATAAGTACTTAAAATAACTATTAGGATCAAGCTTTTCATGGTGTATTTCTAGCAAGACTAGGGGCTTATCCATAATGCATAAAAAGCATGTTATAATTCAAACTATGCATTATAAACATTTTCATTTTTAGGCCATAACCCTCCTATCACAAAGAGCAATAAGCTCAACTAGGAGAAGAAGATGAAAAGATCAATAATCAACACTCTTACAGGGCTATCCATGCTCGTAAGTTTACAAACCTTGGGCGCAGACTATATTGCCCATGAATGGGGAACCTTTACTAGCGTGATCAATAAAGACGGAAAACAAATTCAAGGTCTCCATCATGAAGAAGAAGCTCTTCCTAACTTTGTCTACGACTTATCTCGCGTAGAACAAACCGAGCCCACTGAACCTCCAAGGATTGGTTTTCCAAGAGGCGGCGGTGGGCCACCAACCAGAGGCTTTACCCCGGCATCAATGAACCTAATGCCCATTCCTACTTTTACGGAGAAGATCACGCAAAAGATGGAAACACCGGTGATCTATTTTTACGCTGATAAGAAGTTAGATGTAAAAGTAAGAGTTGATTTCCCTAAAGGCGTAATCTCTCAGTGGTTTCCAAATGTAAGTTCAGTCAACCCAAGTGAAGAAGCCAAGAATGGATACGGTGTATGGGACGTAGAAGTCTTAACGACCAAGACGGCCATCCTTCCTCGCACTTCGGGAAACAGTATTTGGAATCCTTCAAGAGAAGTGAACTCTAATATTGTAAAGGTTAACTCTGAACTTGAAAAACTTATCTTCTACCGTGGACTTGGGGACTTTAAGACCGCTCTTAAAGTAACGGAAGATAAGAATATCTTAACCCTAACAAATAACTCCCCCCTTGATCTCAAAGGACTGACTCTTTTAAATCATAGAGATGATAAGAGTGAATTACTTCATATCAAGACTCTTGAAGCTGGTGAAAGTTTGAAGGTCTCTCTTTCCTCTTTAAAAAGTTTTCAAAGCTTTACTGAGTACAAAAGTGAAGCAAAGAAAGTCATCGTTGAAGACCTCGTTGCCTCTGGACTCTTTCAAGATGAATCTGAGGCCATGGTCAACACTTGGGAAGGTGGATACTTTCAGACAAAAGGACTTCGTCTTCTTTATGTCCTCCCAAATGAATGGACTGAAGAGATTCTTCCTATGAAACTAAGCCCTGCTCCCTCGAGTTTAGTAAGAACTCTAGTGGGAAGAATAGAGATTCTCACAAGCGGTGATGATGAAGTGATTAAAGAATTTATCAAAAAGCCCATCTCTCCTTTTAATGTAAATGGACGTGAAATGAAAGGCCTCGGGCATTTTCCTGAGCCAAAATTAAGACGAGCTCTAGAGCTTACCGATGATCCCACTCTTAAAAGAAAGATCAATGACTTGATCACTTCGATGAACCGTGGATTTTTAAACTAAGGAAGACCTATGAATATCTTTGCCCTTGATTCTGATGAAGCGACTCTTCTCCTTGAATATGAAAAAAGCGAATCCATCGCTCAAGTGGCAAAGGTCTTTAAGAGAGACCCCTCAGTGATCTCTCGCAGCTTAAAAAGCCTAGCGGAAAAACTCCCTGTCCTCGAAAAAGCAGGTGGTAAATGGGTGGTGACAGAGCTTGGGTCTAAATTCAATAACTGGACCACCGAGGCCATCCTCTCCCAACAAAGCATCCTCAATCAAAGAATTCAATTAAAGATAGCCTCCACCAGGGAGTTCGCCGGGCGCTACCTGATCTCGGCCATTGAAGAGATCTTTCCGAGTGAAAGATTTCATGTTCATATTGTAACCTTTGACGGCAATAGCGAAGAGCTTCTTCTAAATGGTCAGGTAGACTTTGTCTTTGATTGCGGTAAGCCCTACGATCCGCAGATCGCTTTTAAAAGACCTGCTAAAGAAGAGATGTCTTTAGTGGTCTCTAAAGAATTTAAATCTAAGCATAAGATCAAGTCCTCCGAAGATCTAACCCATCTTCCTCACGCCCATTACTCAAGAAATAACTTAGCTAAGCTCTACTCCATGACAAAGGATCAAGTGAACATCGCTATTAGTTTAAATGATATTGCCCTCGTGAGAGAGGCCGTCTTTAATTCAATGGGCTGGGCCCTTCTTCCCACTTATACGGTTAAAAATGAGCTTAAAAATAAGGAGCTTATTGAAGTTCCGCAAAAGGGAAATTGGAAGCAAAGCCCCTATCAATTTGGCCTTTGGTGGAATAGAGATAAGACTTACCTAAAAGAGCACGTGCAAAAGCTTGTAAATTGGTTAGAAATGCAGGATCTTAATTAAATAAAACTTTATTAGTTCAACTTTAATGCTAGCTTAAACTATGTCCACACTAGAGATGCGCTATAAGACCTACGAGTTTGATGGCCTTGATATTCACCTTCGAACATTAAAAGATACTCAACAATTTGAGGATGTAGATAATGCTGCAGAAAAGCTCGGTATCAACTCAACTGTATGGCCCCTATTTGGAGTCCTCTGGCCCTCGGGTGAAGTGCTGGCCAAGCTCATGGTTACTAAGCCCATCAAGGGTCTTCGCATCCTAGAGATGGGCTGTGGAGTTGGGCTGCCTAGCTTAGTTCTAAACAGCAGAGATGCAGATGTTACAGCCTCCGATCAACATCCTCTTAGCGAAACCTTTTTAAGTGAAAATACAAAGCTTAATAAGAGTGCCGATATTCCATTTCACGTGGCAGACTGGGCGAACTTTGATGAAAAGCTTGGAAAGTTTGACCTCATCATCGGTTCAGACCTTCTCTACCAACCAGACCACGCTCCTCTTCTCGCTAAGTTTGTTCAAAACCATGCTAAGGAAAAGGCTGAAGTTATTCTCGTTGACCCGAGAAGAGGCAATGTCTCAAAGTTTAAAAAAGAGATGACCCTTTTAAACTTCACCCACGAAGTAACCTACTCCGAAGGCTTCAAGGGTCAGATCATTAACTTTATCCGTTAATTATTTCATGAAGATAACCAGTCAGCTCTTAGATCCTAAAGATGAAACCTTACTTAAGAAGCTCTTTGACTGGGAAACGGATCCTAAGATTCATCCCCTTATCACTCCTGTGTTTAAAGAGGAGGATCAAGGAAAGATAGTCGACTTTGAAAGATTCAAGGCCCGGCATTTAAAATCTGGTCATTATGTCTCTGAGATCTTCGTTCTTTACGCAGATAATATTCCCGTTGGTAACTTCTCTCTTATGATGGACCCGGGGCATTTATTATTGAAAGAAAAAGGCACAGCCTGGCTAGGTCTTACTATTGGTGAGTCGGATTATTGGGGGCAAGGAGTTGCCGCTAAAGCCATGGAGTTCTTTGAAAAAAGGGCCCTTCACCATAAAGCAAAGAGAATTGAACTTGGCGTCTTTGAATTTAACCATAGGGCCCAAAGATTCTATCAAAAGCTTGGCTACAAAGAGATTGGCCGCCTCGAGAAGTTTACATGGAAAGACGGCCAACGCTTTGATGATATCCGCATGGAAAAACGTTTTACTTAAAAGTAAATGGCTTGCTCTGTTCTTGTTGAACAACTTTCATCGTTCCATTTTTATTAAAGCTTTCTATGGTTAAAGAAAAATCATCATCCGTATCACAAGTAATATAAGAATCAGTATTCTCAAACCTAAGAGTTATTGTAGCAGGATTGAATCCGAGTCCACTTTTTTTACCTATGTACTTAAAAGTCCGGCTCTCTTTAGTATAAATCTCTTCAATAACGAGAACTTCTCCTTTAGGAATATGCATCTTCCCTTTAACGGGCTTATCGAGCTCTAGGCTGCATCTTTTCCCGTGGAAACCAAAGACCTCCTCACCTTGATCTAAGGGCATATCTTTTACAAAGATGACCCTTGACCCATAGTAAATATCGGCCATCCTCTCAAGCTCTGATGAGTGAGCATCAAAAGCTAGTGAGATTGTGGTCGCAAGGGTTAAGACTAGTAGTAGCTTGTTCATATTTCCTCCATTTCGGTTTGTAATCTAACTTCATACTAAAGAGACTAGAAAAATGATGAACAGCCATGTTCTGACTTTTTGACGTGTAAATGTGAATACCTTTTGACACTAGGCTTTCAAGAGCATCTCAACTTTGCTAGATTTAGGTACACACTTTGAGAGATAAAATGAAGATAATCATCCTATTAGGGCTTATATTGGCCTCTAATGCCCATTCAAGCATTAAAAGCTGTGAAAGCTTTGAGCTAAGCCTAGAGTTTAAGGCCCTCTCTCGCGTGTATTTTCTAAGAACCATGACAGCAAAGATGGAAGTAAAGGGCTCTAAAGCGACTCTTCTTTGGGATAGTGGCCATGAGAGCAAGAAATGGAAAGTCGATAGAGACCAAGGTCTTATCTCAATCAGATCAAAAGATCTCAAGAAGGTCTTTGAATCTTATGTCGATTCAACTTCCGCGGCCCGCTACGTACAGCTTATGAACTTTATTGAAGACTATGAAGACGAAGATGATTTTCGCTTCACTCCTCTTAATGAAGCCGCTCCCTTTTTAGGGGATAATTCTTTTCCCGCTTATGTTGGCGAGTATCTAGTAAGCTTTAAGTACTCAGACTGCGAATAAGTTCTTTTCAAAAAAAACGCTTAACTCATGAGTGTAATACTCCCCAAAAGCATCAATTCTTTTATATCCAAGAGCTTCATAAAGACCAAGAGCGGCCTTTTGTAAGATTCCTGTTTCAAGGCGTAGGACTTTGATTCCTTGCCCAACCGCTTCTTCTTCTAAGGCCTTCATTAAGAGTTTTGAATAACCTTTTCCTCTTTGAGAAGAGTCAATATAAACGCGCTTTACTTCCGCATAGTCAGTTTTCTTCATCAATGCCCCCATCCCTTTTAATTCATCCCCTGAATAAAGACCTAAGATCGTATCAAGCTTCTCTGCGGGGCAAAGGTAGTTTGGTCCATTGGGATAGAGTTCTAGGTTTAGGGCATCTAGCTCTTCGATAAAGGTTTTAACTTGGGGATGCTCTTTAGAGAGAGGTCTAATTTTCATGCTTAATTATAACACTAAAAATGAGGCGGGAGAGCAACTCCCGCCTCGAAGGAGTTCTTCTAAAACGTATGTGCTGCTACTCTTCACAGTAAGCCTAATAAGGGTGTTTTAGATGTTCATCACAGATCTAAAAATGGATAAGATAATAACCGTCATAGCAAAAAGTAGTCTTTTCATAGATTCTCCAATAACTTCGTTCTCAAATAATATTAGAGAAGCCTTACTTTTCTTAAAGCCTTGTGTTCTGACATCCTGACTTTTTTTGTCTAAAGATTTGTCAGTTCTAATGAAGCTGACATAATTAAGTGTCAGAAACTCCTAATATTAAGCACTTAAAAGCTCTCAATTGGCCTCATCTTTGTATTAAAGAGAGTATGAAAAAGGAAACCTATCTAAAATACTACTCCCTTTATAGGGCCAACAAACAAGCCTCATTTCTTCTTTATAAAGAAGACACTGAGTTGACTCACACGGAAAAGGAGCTCTTATCCGCAAGAGTTCTGATGCGAAGTAAACAATGGGATACGGCTCTTTTAAAACTAGAAGGCCTTAAAACTGAGATTCCGTTTCTTAAGGCCGAGCGCTACTTTCTTATGGCCTCAAACTATCTGATCAAGAGTGAGTACGAAGAATCCGTTAAGTTTGGAAATCTTGCTGTCCGCTATTACGAAATAGACCAAGAAAAAGAAGGCCTCTTTAAGTCTTTCTATAATCTTTCAGTGGCCTTTAACCGAATCGGCATGGAATCTCTTTGTGAGTTCTATTTAATCCAAGCCGGTAAGAATTCAGAAAAAGCCAGTCAAAGATTCATCATGGATAGGGCCCGTGTTTGCGCCTTATCCTCTCGCTGTGAATTTGATACAGCTGTTAGAATGCTCGATATGATGCTCAGTGAAGTTGACCAAGAGATTAAGTTTGAAGCGGAAGTCTTTAAGATTGTAGCCGCGGATATATACTTTAGAGCAGAAGAATTTGAGAAAGCTAAAGAGGTTATCACTAGCGTTATGAACGCTAAAAGCACCCGAGAAAGAGGACGCGCTCTTTTTTACTTTCACCTCCTTTCTTTTATAGAAACCGGAAAGAAGCTTCCTTCAAAACCTGAATCAGTGGCGGCCCTTCCTGAATTTAGCCTTCAATGGGATATCATCTTAAATATCATGGAAGGAGAAACAGAACTGGTCTCAGGACTCTGGGAAAAGCTCTGTGGAGATTTTCCAAAGTTCTATGGAAAAGACTTTGAATGTTTAGATCAATCTGAATCTAAGGCCATCTTTAATACGGCCCTTAATAAACTTCTTCTCGCTGAGCCTGCTGCAAGAGTGGATCTTTCTAAAGTAAAAGGAAAGAAATCTCGTCTACTTTTAGAGTGCCTTGTCCAAACAAAGACTCCCGTTAGAAAAGAAGTACTTATTGAAAAGATCTGGGGAATGGAATACTCGCCATCTTTAGATGCTCGTTTTTATAAATTAATAGAAAGATCAAAAGGGCTCATACCTCTTAGTATAAAAAATGAACATAATGCTTACTACTTAGCTTCATAGGAATATATGAAAAACATCTTGTTATTACTATTCACTTTATGCCTATCAGCTCAGGCCTTCGCTAAAAAGCAGAGCCTCTCTTATGGCCTATTAACTAAGAGTGGCTTTTGTTCAGCTACTCTCATTAAAGCGGGTGGATCTTGTCAGCTAGTAACTAATGCTCATTGCATCTCTAAAGGTGAAAATGAGGTGACTTTAAAGTCTGCCTCAGACTATTTACCTGAATATGTTGAAAGCTTTGCAGACCTTCAGGGGACAGCGGATATTTCAGCGAGCTTTGAAAGCAGAAAATCAGTAAAGAAAGATTACTTTTGGAGATACGAGAAGAAGTTTTTTAGTGAAAATGAATCTTCTCAAATGAAAGTAAGTGTACTCGCCTTTGATAGAAGTAAAGACTTAGCTCTCCTAGAGGTTCCACTAGAAGTAAAGCTTGGTGGTTGTAAGGAGCTTAATGAATTATGGATGGTAAATGAAGAGAAGATCACAACCAAACCCACTTCAATTGTTCTTTCGGGCTTCACGACCAATCATAAGTCAGGAAAGCCACATGTAAAAGTATGGCATACAAGAGGAACTCAGTTTAAATCAGGTTTAATTAATCACAAACCTCTCTTTATGCCTTCAAAGATAAAGAAAGAAACTTCAACTTTAGAAAATATAGATCAGTTTATTGTTGTTGATGATATTCAAATGCTTCCTGGAAACTCAGGAGGAACGGCCCATACTTCAAAAGGTCTCTTTGTAGGAGTCACGACTCGCTTTCACCCAACTCAAGATAAGGTTTATATAATTCCTGCTTCTGATGTTGTGGAGTACGCTTTATATCCAACTCAATCTGAAGAAACAGTTGATATTAAAAATACTACAGAACAAGTTGGCGGAAATGGTGGCACTGATGGTGGCGGAAATGGCGGCACTGACGGTGGCGGAAATGGTGGCACTGACGGTGGCGGAAACGGTGGCACTGACGGTGGCGGAAATGGCGGCACTGACGGTGGCGGAAATGGCGGCACTGACGGTGGCGGAAATGGTGGCACTGATGGTGGCGGAAATGGCGGCACTGATGGAACTGGCTGCGTGGCCTTTGGTTCGAAGAACATCTTTGAAGAGCCATATGAAGGTTATCTAAATGAATTTGGAAAAGTAGTCCTGGCCATTGGTGGAAACCAAATTGATGGCTCAGATGACTTAAAAGATCATTCAGAAGGATTAGTCATTCAAAGAGATGCAGATGGCTACCCTTCTTTAGAGATTAGAAAAGGAATCCTAGAAAGGCTGAGTGGAAATTATCCCTTTAATTCTTCGAGCAAGCGTTATTCAAAGAATGACGATCATGTCCTAGGTTGGGAAGAGGTAAGCTATGGCCTAGGAAAGAGTTTTTTAGAAGTTGGTCCTAAAAGGATCATTGTGACTAAGAATATTCATGTTGAATATGATTCTAAGAGTGATTCTCCATCAAGCATTGCTTTAAACTTAAAGACTGAAAAACGATTTGACTTTAAAGTCCAAGCGAGCCCAGACTATAAAACGATCACACTAAAGTCTAAAAAAGAGAGCTTAACTTGTGATAATAGAAACTACCTAAAGCTTATATGCTCTGGTGAAAAAGGATCTTTTTCAATCTCCCTTGACTCAGATCAATCAGGAAAGGCACGCTTTCGCCAAACTCAAAGAAGCTCTGAAGAACGAACAGATTATTTATTTGGAAATCAATAATTTACAAATCTTCTTCTGACTTTCTTTTCTAAAAAAGTCAGAACCTCTCCCTTCATCATTTTTTCAGGGTTGCTACATTGATTGTACTAACCCCCTAAAGGAGAAAAAATGAAAGCTTCCCTTATTGCCCTAATGACTTTACTCAGCGCGAACTCATACGCCCTCACTATTGAATCTTCTGCTTCAATTACTCAAAAGGTAGTCTTCTCTTACCAAGACAAGAAAACTGTCGTTAAAAGATATTCAAGCGCCACTGGCAGCAGACAAACCAGTATCGATGGCGTTGTAATGGAGCGCACAGATAATATGAGTTTCCCACTAGATACGAAAGCCAATATGAAACTCATCATGCTCAATAAAGAGACGATTCATCTCCATGATGAAGCTGATGGTATCTCTCAAAGTGCCCCGGCTAAAATTAAAACAAGCTTTGGAAAGATATCAAAGTTAACAATTCAGTCAGAAATTTATAAATCACTCTACTCCGAGCAGCTTCAGGCATTAGGAGTCAATCTATTTGGTACAAATTCAATCGAAGCCGATGAAATGAAATTAGACCTCACGATTGACCTCTCTGACTTTGTTTGTGAAAAAGAAGACAGCCAGTTGGTTTGTTTTCAAGAATTCACTTTTAAGCTCTTCGCTACAGATGAATTAACAGGAAAAGAAGAGGTCTATAAGATGCTAGATGAAAGTTTAAGCACAACTAAAAGCTATATTAGAGGCCTTGACTTAAATATGACTTACTCTATAAGCGCTTTTAATAAAGTTTTAAGAGAAATAGACGCTCCTTTAAACACAGACGGGATCAAGGCTGACTTAGGAAGAGCTTCGAGGGATATCCAAAAGATAAAAGAATATATCGCTTCAGACATAAGCAGCAATGCAGATTTTTCTAAGATTGAAGGGTCTACTGCCAAAAGCATCCTTAAGGAAATACAAAACGCTCTTGAAACTGCCTATAATAACCTCTAAAGAAATGGGGGAATACCACCCCCTTTCTATACCTTTTTAGAAGTAATCACTCTCACAAAATCATCAATGGAAAAGGGCTTTGAGATAAAATCGTCCATCCCGGCATCAAAACAGTTTTGTTTATCTTCAGCAAAGACATTGGCCGTCATGGCCACAACTCGAGGCCTCTTATCACCATAAAGTTCAACAATCTTTCTTGTCGCCGTTAATCCGTCCATAACAGGCATTTGCATGTCCATAAAGATAATATCAAACTTCTTCTCAGCAACCATTGCCAGACCAACTTCACCATTTTCTGCTAGTTCAACTTGGTAGCCTAATTTTTCTAGCATCAGCTTGGCTATCTTTTGGTTCACTAAGTTGTCTTCAACGACTAGAACATTTAAAGGATACTCTTTAGAGAAATTACTATAATCAATCTTATCTAGTTCCAATTGATTATCTTTGATCTCTTCACCGGTTTTGAAGGGCAAACTAAAATAGAAACAACTTCCTTTACCTTCTTCACTGATAAACTGAAGCTGTCCTCCCATAATATTGCAAAGTCTTGAAGAGATCACTAGACCTAGACCCGTTCCACCAAACTTTCTTGAGATAGAACCATCAGCTTGAGAGAAAGGATTGAAGAGCTTCTCCTTTTGATCTTCCTTTATTCCAATTCCATCATCAATGACTTCAAAGCGCACCCTTCCTTGTTGATCCCCTTGGATCTTAACTTGAACAGATCCATTCTTAGAAAACTTAATGGCATTACCTAGGAGGTTAAAGAGCACTTGCCTGAGACGAATCTCGTCCCCTATAACATTTCTCGGCGCTTTATCATCAAAGTCAAGTTGTAGGCTTACTGAATGCCTACTCGCCTCGTGACCTAATATTTGAATACTTTCTAAGACAGATTTCTTTAAATCAAAATTGATGGCCTCCATCTTCATATTACCGGATTCAATCTTACTAAAATCAAGGATGTCATTAAGAACCGTTAAGAGCCCATCACCGCAGTTCTTAACTGTCCGCAAGAGTTTTAGCTGCTCTTCAGAAAGGTCGGTATCTTCCATTAAACTAACCATGCCAAGGATGCCGTTCATAGGAGTTCTAATCTCATGACTCATATTTGCCAAGAATTCAGATTTAGCCTTCGTAGCTTGCTCAGCCTTACCAAGAGCAACCTTAAGATTCTCTTCGTTCTTTCTAATAAGCTTTGTTTGTTCGTCGGCGATCTTGTTCGCCCTTTCATTTGTAGTCTCAAGGTTTGCAATATGTCCGGCCATCAATAAAGTTAAAAGCACCCCAAGCAGGGAAATGATAGCCGACATGATATTCTTAGATTGCTTAAATTGTGCTGATCTTTTCCAGCCAATAGTAAATTTTTGTTGTCCTAGAGTAAACGTAGTGGTCACTTCAAAACTAGGAATATTTTCTCCATCTAAAGAATCGGATCTATAGAGTAAGTCCTTCTCGTTAGTTCCTTCTCCTTCGTAAAAATAAAAATCAAACTGATCCGAATCATTTGTTTTCGCTCCATTTAAAAAACTAGCTGTTACAAAGGGAGCATAGACCCATCCCGTTACCTGAGCCCTTCTCTCTTCTAGAGTCTCAGGAGGGAGTGAAGTCTTATACATAGGAACAAAGAGCAAGAAGCCAGGGCCCCTCTTTGATGCTTGAACAAGTGTTATCCTCTTAGAAATAGTAGGTAGTCCGGTATCCCGTGCCAGCTCTGCTGAAGTTCTTCTATTAGATTCAGAACCTATATCTAAACCAAGGGCAGCTTTATTTGTTTCTAGAGGCTCAATGAAGGTGATGACGTATAAGAGTTTTTCACTATCAACAGGGCGCTCTACCCCAGGAACTTTTTTGATGACAAAGTCCTTGAAAGATTCAGACCTTACTTTATTTAAGAATTTATCTACTTTATTAGCTTCAACTATATTGATCTGACCAACCCCACCGATTCCCGGTCGCCGGGCCACAATCTGTAGCCTTTCCACAAAAAGCTTCCACTCATGACCATCAACATTTTCACTAGCAGCAAATAGGCCAGCTCCCCCTTCTAGAGCCTCGTAATAATAACCAAAGTTAGTCGTGATATTTTTCAACTGCTGTTCTATCAATAACTCAAAGTGTTTCTTATCTTTTTGGGCATCACTTTTTTGATAGTAATAAAAGGCCGAAGCGCAAATACTCCAGCCAATAAGAAGAACCAAGATGGGTCTTTTGCTAATAGATCTTTTAGATAAATCAGTGATCAAGAAGGCGGCAATAGAAAAGGAAGCTAAGAAGACTTGAAGGTGAACGAGGTTGTCACTTTGAGACTGAGCCACAAAAGGCCCTTCCCCTAATAAGGACCTCCAGATGCTTGTAGCGCAGACTGCTAAAACTAATAGGCTAAGACCTAGTTTTGAAAGCTTTTGATGAGTCAATAAAAGCATGGGAAATAATAAAAAGATTAAGGGTGAGTATGTTACGAGTCCAAAGATAATATAGATTAAAAAGGATCCCAATAAGATGAGCCCCAAGTTCAGAGAAATCTTCTTATAATTCCAGTTACTAGGTTCTAGATAACTCTTTTTAAAGAAGACGAAGATGGGAAGGATCACGAGGGCCCCAACAAAGTCTCCCACAAACCATGTTAACCAAGCTTCTGATAGTACTTCTCCAGGAATGGTCTTAGTTATGAACAAGCTTCCTGCTCCAACCAAAGAGCCTAAGAAGGTTCCTAGAATTAGAGAAACTAAAAGAACAGAAGTTGAAATTCTATAAGGTATAGGATCATCCTCCTGACTCTTACCAGCCATTTGAATAAAAAAGATGGCCACTAGAGATTCAAGAGTATTAGCTGCGGTAATTCCCCCAGCTAAAAGGAAGTCAGACTGATTAGTAAAATTAAAGATGATAGAACTAACTAGAATCACAGGCCAAAAGCGAAGACCAAAAACAAAGAGTGATCCAATAGCAATTCCACTAGCGGGCCAAACGGGAGAAGCTGTCTCATGGAGATCTGCTAAAGCAGATCCTAAATAAGAAGCCGCTATATAGGCCAATCCTATAATTAAATATTTTAGAACATCGTTTAGCGGAGACTCATTTTTTTCTATAAGCTTCATTTTTAATCCAATCTTTTTAGGTACTTAGGTATTATACGGTTGAATATTGAAGGTTAAAGTGAGGGCATCTGCTGCCCCCTCAGCCAAGAGCAGTAAGTCACTGATATTATTAAACTTATAATATTTATTCTAAAAACTTCCTAAGAAAAACCCAGCTCACTCGTTGTCCTTATAGAAACCAACTTTGGAGGTTATATGAAGAGTTTTAAGCACCAAGAAATCAAATATGAGATTGCTTCCCCCTGCGAGCAAGACTGGGCCCAAATGAGTGGTGATGATAAATGCCGGTTCTGCAGCCTTTGTGAGAAGAATGTCTATAACCTATCAAGCATGTCGGATGTAGAGATTGACCTTCTTTTAAAGACTGAAAAAAATGCCTGCACCAGAGTCTTTAAAAGAACTGATGGAACTATTCTTACTGAAGACTGCCCTATTGGTTTAAAGCAAGTTCAATCTCATATTAAAAAGAAGCAATTCCTAGCCGCTGGCCTTTGTTTTCTTAGCATTATCATAAGCAATATTTCACTCGGTGGAGAAAATAAAAGATTGATGGGAAAGGTAGTGATGCCAAGTATCCAAGCCGAGATTCAAGGTGAGATTGAGGCCATCGAGACTGTAGGACCTGAGGAGAACTGGGACTATAAGAATAAAGAAAAAGTACATGAACAAAAGAATGAACATATCATGGGGTTTATGGCCCCTATAGAAGAGAAGTAAAGGGCATAAAAAAAGGGAGCCATCCGGGCTCCCTCTTAAAATCTATATATATTTATTTAAATACTATATTTTTTTAACTTGTACTGCGCATGGTCCTTTTTGACCTTCACCTACTTCGTACTCAACTTTGTCATTTTCGTTAAGGTATCCTCCACCTTCAATTCCAGTTGCGTGAACGAAAATATCTGCTCCACCTTCATCAGGAGTGATAAATCCAAAACCTTTGCCTTCATTAAAAAATTTTACTGTACCTGTACTCATAATCGTAATCCTTAAAAATGTTTCATAACACAAAATGTTATATATAATTTTTAACGCTAGCCCAAATTAAAGTAAAGTAGTTTTGCCTCAAAAAATCTGACCGCAAGAATCGGGGGTAAGTGACTGTAATTAAAGGCTTTTAAATCAACTCCTGATCCCCAACCCCAACCCCTTGAAAGGTCTCTTTTCAACAGTTTACGAAAAGATGACTTTAGAAATGGGCACTTTCACGGGTACAATAAACCCATGCAAAATCAAAAATCTTGGTACCTACTCTTTTCTTGTTGGCTTGTGGCCCTCGTCTCAATGGCCGGCTCTTTGTTTTTTTCTGACGTAATGGAGTTCCCACCATGCTCTATGTGTTGGTATCAAAGAATTGCCATGTACCCACTTGTCTTTATCTTTCTTGGAGGACTTTTTCCTTTAGATACCTCGGTCATAAAGTTTAGTTTCCCTCTTGTGATCGTAGGATGGCTTTTTGCCACTTGGCATAACCTCCTTCACTATGAAATTGTTCCAGAAACAGCGACTCCCTGCCGCGAAGGGGTTTCATGTTCGACGGTTTATTTAGACTACGGCTTTATCACCATCCCTTTTCTTTCCTGGGTGGCCTTTTCAATGATAGCGGTGATGCTCTTTTTACTTTATAAAGAAAACAAAAATAATAAGGAAGTTTTATGAAGAATCAAAAATTAGTTGTTGGCGTTGTAGCCACTTTAGTTCTCGTCGGTTTTTTCGCAGCCGCGTTTTTCTATAACCAAAGTCAAAACGAAAAGTATGGCTTTCTCGCCCAAGAGAATGCCGAGACCTTTGTTCGTCCTCACTCTCCAACTCTTGGACCAAAAGACGCGAAGGTCTACCTTGTAGAGTACCTTGACCCTGAGTGTGAAAGTTGTCGTATGTTCTATCCCCTTGTGAAGCAAATCATGAAAGACTTCGAAGGAAAGGTAAGGCTTGTTATTCGTTATGTGCCTTATCATGGAAACTCAAAATTTGTGATCGCTCTTTTAGAGGCGACTAAGAAACAAGACAGATACTGGCAAACTCTTGAAGTTGTCTTTAGAACTCAACCTGAATGGGGAAGTCATCATAATCCTCAGCCAGAAAAGCTTTGGGGTTTTCTCACTGAAGTTGATGGCCTAGATCTTTCAAAGCTTAAAGAAGATATGAAAGACCCCGCCCTTCAAGAGATTATCAAGATTGATATGAAAGATGCTCAAACTCTGGCAGTCCGTGGAACACCAAGCTTCTTTGTTAACGGAAAAAAATTAGAGCAATTTGGAATTGAACCACTTCGCGCCCTTATCAGATCAGAGCTGGCCAAATGAGCGAGGAAGTAAAGAAAAGAAGATCCTTTGATCTCAAAGATATGCAAGAACATGCCGCCTCAAAGGGCGGTAAGTGCTTGGCCACAGAATATAAGAACTCAACCTATAGGCTTCTCTTTGAATGCAAGTGTAGTCATAAGTGGAGGGCCACGCCTTTAGAGATCATGGGAAAGAAGAACAAGCCAGGAACTTGGTGCCCTAAGTGTGAAGGCCAATAGCCGCCACCGCCCTATAGGCGCTAGAAAAACAGCCCTGAAGTAAGTAACCTCCTGTCGGGGCTTCAAAATCAAGCATTTCTCCAATGATATAATTTCCTGGTCTTGATTTAAGTTCTAATGAACTACTAACTTCACTAAAGAGAACTCCCCCAGAAGTTGATATGGCCTCATCAATGGGCCTGATTCCTATTAGCTCTAACCTTAATTCTTTTACAACTTCAGAGACCTCTTCTTTTTTTAATCCTGGATGAAGCTCTTTCAAAAGAATAAAGACAGCCGGGTCAAAACCTAGTGCCTTTCTAACAATATTACTAAGAGAGGCCTTCGCCGGTTGAGCGTTGATCTTCTTTTCAATTTCATCTCGGCTTAGACCTGGCTTTAAATCAAGTAAGACTTCAGCAGATCCCTTGTTTAAGATCTCATCTCTAATTGCTTTAGATAAAGCGTAGATCCCTCCCCCTTCAATTCCAAAGGGGGTCAGCATAGCTTCTCCGCGAACCTTCACTCCCTTAAATTCAAGAGCGATGTTCTTTAGAGCAGTATGATCAATTTTTTTAATAAAGAGTTCACTCCAGCTTCTTTCAAAGCCACAGTTCATAGGTAAAAAAGGAGCAAGCTTGATTCCTGCCTCAATAAAACTTGGGGCCCAATCCCCTTTTGATCCGGTCTTACTCCAACTAGCGCCCCCCATGGCGAAGATAAAAAAGTCCGCTTCAACTTCAAGAGGCTTTTTTTCAACAAGAAATTCAACTTTGTTTGAGTTAAGAAGTGAATTAAAGTGATGTCCTAGGTGTTGAGAAAAGTTCGGATTCTCTTTTAATGACTTCAACCAAGAGATGAGGATTTCCGCAGCCTTTAACTTTTTAGGAAAGATCCTTCCGCTAGAGCCTATAAAGGTTTCAACACCGAGTTCTTTACAAAAACCGCGAAGGTCTTCAGGAGAGAACTCATTGATCATTTCACCAAAGAGCTTTTCATGAGGATTATATTTTTCGGTAAAGCTTGAAAGCTCTTCACTATGAGTAAGATTTAACCCACCATTTCCAGCAACTAAGAACTTCTTTCCAAAAGCAGAAGAGTGATCATAGAGCTCTACCTTAAAGCCCTTTTTAAGCAATAGGTAAGCGCTAAAAAGACCCGCCGGTCCTCCGCCAATGATAACGACTTTCTTCATAAAACTAGAGTAACACCTTTAAAAGCTTTTGATAAAGCTTGAACTCCTCCGACTCTGGAGACTTCTTTTTAAGATGATGATAGATGGCCAGGAAGTATTCCTTATTTTTTTCATCCGTAGGATCAAAGAGGTTCTCCCCAATAGGCTCAATAGGCTCGCCTTTACTTAGAGAAAGATAGAAGAGCTCTCTTCCTCTTTTATCTTCTTTGCCTTCAAAGATGATCTCTTCTCTGATCTTCTTGAAACCATTATCGGCTAGGAATCTACGCACCTCAAACAGGTGATACTGAGGAGAGAGTAAGAAGTCGCTCTGGCTGAGATCATTCTTCTTTAAGAGGGAATCTAAAATAGAGATCAACTCCATTCCCCCTATCCCTGCAATACAGATGAGATTCTTCTTGGTTGAAAACTCTAAGTCCTGAGCCTTTAGTGTCTTGAGTTCATAGTTTTCATGATGACTTGCTTCAAGGTTTCTTTTTAGATCCTTCATGATGCTTGGAACTTGATCGACAAAAAGGACCTTGTTTGAGGGAAGAAAGGCGATTCCTAATTTACCGTGATCACAACAGGTATCAACGATGAGTTCGTAAGACCTATCCACCATGTTTAAAAGTGTTCTAAGTTTCTTATTCACCTGACTGACTAACATACTCTTTGATGATTTCAATAAAGGCGTCACCGTAGTTATCACACTTACTTTGCCCTACTCCATTGACCATGAGAAATTCGGAATAATCTCTAGGAAGAAGCTGGCACATATCATGAAGAGTCTTATCTCCAAAAATCACATAAGGGGGAACATTCTTTTCTTCAGCAAGATCTCGCCTTACAATACGAAGGTCTTCAAAAAGATCAAGCCTGCCATGAGTGGCATCGATGCTCTTGGCCGCTCTTTTTTGGACGATCTTCACTTCCTTAGTTTCCTTCATCATAAAGGAGGCTTCACCTTTTAAGAGCTCACCGCTTTTAGGAGTTAAGCAAAGGCTTCTGTATTCCCAGTTCTTAATAGCAATATACTTCATATTAAGAAGCTGCCTAAGAACTACATTCCAATGATTCTTTGATTTCTCAGCTCCGATTCCATAGACAGAGAGCTTGTCATGTCCGCGCTCGACAATCTTGGCGTTCTTACTTTTTCTAAGAACGTCCATTATATGACCGGCCCCAAAGACCTGACCTGTTTTATAAATAACAGAGAGGACCTTTTGAGCGTCTACCATAGCGTCCCAGACTTCACCTGGCTCTAGACAAGCATCACAGTTTTGGCAGTCTCCGCTTTCTTCTTCAAAGTAACTAAGTAAAGTCTTACGCCTACACTGACCGGTCTCACATAGTGAGAGCATGGAATCTAATTTATAGCGGGCGACTTTCTTATAATCTTCACTGGCATCAGTGTTCTCTAACATTTGAGAGAGCTTGATGACATCCTGTAGACCATAGGTCATCCAAGCACTTGAAGGCTTTCCATCTCGTCCGGCCCTACCAGTTTCTTGATAATAACTTTCAATACTTTTAGGAAGATCAAGATGGGCCACAAAGCGCACATCAGGCCTATCTATCCCCATTCCAAAGGCAATAGTGGCTACGATGATAATGCCTTCATCTTTATTAAAGGCCTCTTGCACCTGTGTTCTTTTATCACTGCTTAGACCTGCGTGATAAGGCATGGCCTTATAACCTAAGGCGCAAAGTTCATTTGCGATCTTTTCAACTTTCTTACGGGAGAGGCAATAAACTATGCCAGTATCCCCTTCATGATTCTCTTTGATAAAACGGTCAAGCTGAATCATATCGTTCTTACGATCAGTGATACTGTACTTGATATTAGGACGGTCAAAAGAAGAGACATAGATCTTTGGATTCTTCATGCGAAGCTGAAAAGCGATATCTTCTCTAGTCTTAGCATCGGCCGTGGCAGTTAAGGCGAGGATGGGAACATTCGGAAAGAGGTCTTTTAATTGCCCGAGTTTTGTATAATCAGGTCTAAATTCATGACCCCACTGAGAAACACAATGGGCTTCATCAATGGCGATCAAACTAATCTCTAATCCTTCAAGAAATCTTCCTAAAGAGCCAGAGAGAAGTCCCTCAGGGGATACATAAACTAGTTTTACAGACCCTGATTGAATCTTCTCTTCAGCTTCTCTTCTCTCATTCATATCTTGAGAAGAGTTTAAGAAGCAGGCCTCGACGCCATTTTCTTTTAGATTGATGACCTGATCTTGCATCAAAGAGATCAAGGGCGAGACCACTAAGGTGATTCCATCAGAATAAAGGGCCGGGACTTGATAACAAACGGACTTACCACCACCGGTAGGCATGATTGCCAAGGAGTCAACTCCATCAAGGATAGAATTGATGATCTCATGTTGATCGAACCTGAACTCTGAATGGCCAAAGGTTTGTTTTAGTATTTCGTGAAGCTGTGCGTCTCTCATTAGCGTTATCTTATCCTGAGCGCCACATTCCTTCTATCCTAAAGTCCTATGACCACGAGCTTTTTCACTCTTTTACTGGCCTTTTATAGAGTTCGTCATCAAATACCCGAGTCTAACAACAGGCTAACAAGTTCTTTCATCTACACCTTTGAATTATCCAGAGAAGAACCCTCTTTCTAAACTTATTGGATACAAACAACCTTTAAGGAAAATCTATGAAAGTATTTCTATTGGCCATGACGGTCTTATGTTTATCCACTTCAGCCTTTGCTGATCGAATCATTATTCAAAACCCAAGTGATATGAAATCCCTTTTGAGCTTAAAGTCTATCTCAGTCAAAAAAGAATTCTCTCTCGGAGACAATAAGTTTGTTGTCGTTGAGGGCATGGACACAAAGTCTTTAAAAGAATTAGTAAGCGCTGAAAAAGTTTTTAAAGACGTAGAAGTCTCTCTTCCAGGCTTTGATCAAAAAGCTGAAAAAGCTGGCTCAGCTTGGCATGTTGACTCTCTTCAATATGATAAGTTTCCTACAATCCCTAGAGGAAAGAAGATTGTCGTTGCTGTTATCGATACCGGAGTTGATTATAAGCATATTGCTTTAAAGAATCGTATCTGGAAGAACTCTAAAGAGATCGCAGGAAATAATATTGACGATGATGGAAATGGATTCATTGATGACGTGAACGGTTGGGACTTTGCTTCAGATGATAACGACCCTATGGATAGTGGATCACACGGAACTCATTGCGCTGGGATTGTCGCTGCCGAAAAACAAATTGGTGGAAACGCTCGCGGCATCGCTCCTCACGTAAAGATCATGCCTCTAAGGCTTATCGGATCTCAAGGAAAAGCTTTTCTCTCTGATTCAGTGGACGCTATTAAATACGCCGTTGATAACGGAGCTCATATCCTAACAAATTCATGGAGGCTTTATAGCACATGGACAACTTATTGGGATGAAGATGCCTCTAAGCTTTTAAAAGCGGCTATCGCCTACGCTGGATCTAAGGATGTTATCTTTGTTGCCGCCGCAGGAAATGAAAGAAAGAACAATGATGACCGCCTTGAAGACGCCGCTGAAGAGAAGATTGTTCCAGCCGGCTACACAGGGCTAAGTAATCTTTTCGTTGTGGCTTCATCTAAAGCTAACGAAGGTGTTTCTGGTTTTACAAATTACGGAATTCAGTCAGTAGCTGTTGCAGCTCCAGGAAGTAATATCCTCTCAACTGTTCCAGGAAATAAGTGGAGAAAGATGAGTGGAACTTCTATGGCAACTCCCCTTGTGGCCGGGGCCCTCGCTTATGGTCTTGCCATGGGAATGACTCCTGAAGAAGCCATGGAAAATATGAAGAGCACAACAAATAGAAGTGCAGTATGGGACACAAAGGTTCAAACAGGGCATGTTAATTTATTAGATTATTTAAAATAAGAAATTTAAAAAAGGGGTACTACCTTCGTAGTACCCCTCATATTAATCGTTATTCCATTTCATTCTTAAGTCGCTAAGAGATCCATTAAAAACATTGATATCCATATCACTTGATGTCCCAGGCACATTGTATAAACATGATCCTGTTCTGCTGCAGTTGATCTCACTAGAGAACTGCCACATAAAGTAATTCTTCCATATTCCAGCGGGGTAGTCCGTTACGGTTGATTTAAACCTGGCGTACCATAGCTTTGATTGTTGAAAGAGAGGATGGTTCTTAAACTTCTCGTTTAGCTTCTTCGTCGTAGAGTGATTAGCATAGACTGTAGGAATCTTACCGGTCTTTTCATAGACGTATTCCATAAAGACTTCTGCTTCATCTAAACTCATAAAGTTGCTTGACCCTGTGTCTTCTAAATCCAGAATCATTAAAGTGTCTTCTTCTCCGTCGATCAATGAAAGAAACAGGTCGGCCTGTGCGATGGTATTACCGCGCCTTCCTAGGTGATAAGCACCCCAGAGGTATCCACGTTCAAGAGCAATGTTCTTCCTCTCAACGTATTTTGAATCGACTCGAGATCCGATACTCGAGCGGTGGATGACTGCCACCATTTTTTGATCAGCTGCCATCTTGTTCCAATCGATACGATTTTGCTCGTATGCATCGATAATAATAGTGGTGTTGTCATTGTTCCAAGGTCTATTAAAAGACGCTTGATCCGTGACCTCATCATCATTTGAACTTCCGCCGCCGTCGTCATTATCGCCAACATCTCCGCCGGTGTCTCCACCATCGTTTCCGTCGTCGACATCACCGCCGTCGTTATCAGTATCACATGAATCTTTATTATCTAAAGGCTTCTCAGCTGAGTTAAGGCTACTCGTAACTTCTTTGTTACTCTCACATGGTTGATCTTGTTCTTCCACACATGAAAACGTTAAAAACGCCATGAGCAGAAGGGCCAAATGGGTTCCGTGTAGTTTTTTCTTCATACCCTATTCATCGGGCGATAGAAGATTGGCCTTAGTGTACCTGTTCTAGTCGGTTACAAACGGGGAAAGAACTTCCCCGTGTAAATTGATCTTTTTTAGTCTTCTTTGTTTGGGTAATCGTTCTTTGGGAAGTCCTTCTCTAGAAGTCCACAGTAAGTCATATAACCAAAGCCTATAATGAATGCGACTCCAGTAATAACGGCCCAAATTCCAAATGAACTAATCATAAACACTCCCTCAAATTATTTGTTTTATTCTAGTACTAGTTTTGGCCTATTCTACTCAAATTGGCTAGGTCCAGGATAAGTCACTCCATTAAAGTTTTGACGCATCTTAGCCTGTTTTACGTAAACCTCTAAACGTATACGGTTAACACCACCTAAAGGGCGGTTCTCTGCTGGCGCTCTCCAAGGATTAAAGGACATGTTTTCACAGGCTTCACCACGGTTCTTAATAGATTCAGCGCTTTGCTGAGGTACTTCTAACCGCCCAACCTTGATGTAAGGTGAACGGCCAGTGCTCCACTTTCTTTGAGAATTCTCAATATCGTTTCTCTTCTTGTCATTATTTGGCTGGATATAAAAATCAAAACAGGTTTCATTCTTATCAAGATAACTTGCTAACCTCTGCCCAAGAAAGTTAGGCGAAGCGTTCTTTCTTGGAACCTTTTCTTTTGATTTCTTACAAGATTTAAACATCATCTTCATAGAAGTATCTCCTAGTCTGTAAGGAGTGGCGCTATGATAATTGATATCAAGGGGATTCCCTACTTTCATAGAAAAGGCCTTCTTGAGGATGCCTACAAAGTGATCTCTTGGGTTAAAAAATGCTCCTGCTGCAAACATGGCAACCGAGAGTCCACCAGACTTTAAGGCCCCCATGAATTTACCGTAGTGAACAGGGTCTTTAATAAAGAATTCTTTGCTATTCATAAAAACAAAGTCATGAACCGAATTGTTTTTTTCTACGCCTGTTGATTCTAGGTAGGTTTCATAAGGAACATCATAAAGCTTTACGGCCATTCCCCTAACGTCAGATTTCTTATCCGCTTTTAAATGATTAGGATCTCCATTAGAGAAACGGATCATGGCATTGAAACTATTATTATCAGCGAAGAGACCCACTCTTTGATTTTGACTAAGCTTTGAGTTATCTATTCTCATCTTTGCTTGAACGCAGCCATGATGCTTTGGGTGAGCGTCTCTTTTCATGTGATCAGAATCTCCCGTTGAAGCAACTAACATATCTCTAAACTGATGTTGGATAAGGCGCGCCCCTTCCATTTCACTGGCCCCCCAGACTTCACCTTGAATCACAGCGGGCTGCTCTTCAGAAACAGAGACCGAAGCATAGCTTCTCGATCTTTTTGATCCAGAACAACTGGTTAAAAAGAGGGATACGAGTAAAAGACCAAGAGTAAATTTGAGCATGATTTCTCCTTAAAGTTATTTTCTTCATCTTAACAAAATCAGGGATTTTATTTAAGAGGAGGAATGCTGCCGCAAGAAACCAAGCATTCCTCTCGGTTAAGTGGTTTCTAAAGTAGGATTCTCTTGTTAACCTCTCAATAGACCCTCTTTAAAGGCATGAACGTGATTGAATTTGAAAACACCTATTCTAAGCTTGGCCCTCAATTCTTCGAAGAAGTCCTCTTTCCTAAGTTTGAGAACCCAGAGCTTCTTCAGTTTAATAGTGAATTAGCTATGGACCTTGGGATTGACATAAAAGGAACTTCGGAAAAAGAGCTGGCCCTTATCTTCTCTGGGCAAAAGATCATAGAAGGTTCCATGCCTCTTGCCATGGCCTATGCCGGTCATCAGTTCGCTCACTTTGTTCCTCAACTAGGGGACGGTCGGGCTGCTCTTCTAGGAGAGACCAAGGGATTTGATATTCAGCTTAAGGGTGCCGGTCAAACCTATTTTTCAAGAAGAGGTGATGGTCGCTCTGCTCTAGGACCAGTTATCAGAGAGTACCTTGTCAGTGAGGCCATGCACCAACTAAGAGTTCCTACCACTAGGGCCTTAGCCGCAGTCATTACCAATGAAAGAGTTCAAAGGCATTACCCAGAACCAGGTGGGATCTTTACCCGTGTGGCCGAAAGTCACCTAAGAGTTGGAACCTTTCAATTCTTTGCGGCGAGAGAAGATACTGAATCATTAAAGACCTTAGTCTCTTATGCTTGTGCCCGCCATTATCCAAAGGCCAAGACACCTCTTGAATTTCTTTTAGCTGTTGCTAAGAAACAAGCAGAACTCGTGGCCCATTGGATGGGACTTGGTTTTATCCATGGAGTGATGAACACAGACAATTCTTCAATAGGGGGGATAACTATTGATTATGGACCCTGCGCTTTTATGGATGAGTTTAACTTTCAAAAGAAATTTTCTTCCATTGATCAAAATGGACGCTACGCCTATATCAATCAAGGCCCCATGACCCAGTGGAATATCCTAAGGCTATCAGAATGTTTGATTCCTCTTATTGATGAAGACCCAAATAAAGCAATCAAGATCATTCAAGAGTCTCTTGAGTTCTTACCTAACTTTATCAAAGATAAGATTACTCAAAGAATGAGCGCAAAGCTTGGGCTACGAGCGCCGAATGAAAAGCTTTGTAATAAATTCCTTACCTACTTACAGGAAAACCAGCTCGACTTCACTTTAGGTTTTAGAAACCTTCACCTCTTAAAAGACGAGAGTCAGGACTTTTATCCTAAGACAAAGTTACTTGAAGAGTTTCTTCCCGAATGGCTAGAGCAAGGAAGCACTGATGGACTTGATCTTATAAACCCTCTTTATATTCCTCGCAATCATCAGATACAAAGAATCATTGAAGATGTTTATCAAGGGGAATATCAAAGCTTTAAAGATTTCTTAGAAGTTCTCAAGAATCCTTTTGAGAAAAATGAAAGGCTCCATCACTTTCACCTTCCCCCATTAGAGGATGAAAAAGTAACTGAGACCTTTTGTGGAACCTAGAAGCCATAGATAAATCGATTAAGCTTGGCTTTTTCTTTTAAGCTTAACTTAAAAGGCCAAGGGGGCATCTGTTTAGTTTTTACAAGATGCTTTATCGTGAGGGCCTGACTTTTTGTTAGGGCGGCTCTTTGTTTTCCCTCTCCGTGACAATTTTGGCAAGAAACTAAATCAAGCTTAATCTTTGCATTCTCAGGCCTCTCGATTAAGGGAACCTTTCTTTCAAAGGGATTGTTTTCAATATTCCTAACTTCACCATAGCTTTTAATAAGCAAGTTCCACTTTGTTATGATCAATTTATTCTTTATGCTTAGCTTATCTTTTTCTCTTATAGCTCGTGGACCACCAGGGTGGCATCTAAAACAAGAAGTCTTGTATTCAGTCTCAATGCCTTTTGAATCAAGTTGATGAAAGCTGGCTTTATAAGGAGTGAAGCTTTTATCAACAACGATCGATACTTGATCCCACTTAGCCGATTTCTTTCCATGATGAGATTGCTTCATAAGCCAAATATCTTTCTTGGGCCCTTGAATCAAACGAACTTTATTAAAGACTGCGCCTCCGGCCACCGTCTTTGATTCAATTGATTCAAAGAGAACCTCCCCTTCAACAAAGAAGAGGAGGTAGGATAGGAGCTTAAAAACAATCAAAATACTCATCGTCTTTGGCTTCAGTTGAAAGCTTTCCAAGAGAAGGCTTATTAGGAAGAGGAGTTGTAGGGGGACAGAACCTAGCTCTACAATGGTTAATTTGAAAATCTAACTCTTTTTTATGAGTGAAGCTAAAGGCCACCCCATCTTGATTAAAAAGCTTATAGGTATCGCCATTAAGAAAATCCTTAACCACCTTCCCTACAAAGAGATTCTCTTCGGTGCGAATATAAGTCTCCCCTTGAACAAGCTTATTTGATACTTCCACTAACTTAATCTTCTTCCCTGGTAACTCTTGGCTTTCACAAACTAAGGCAAAAGCGTTCAGGCTCATTAGTAATGAGCCTAGTAAAATCGTGTATTTCATAAAGACCTCCATCTCGTTAACACTATGAAGGATTTATAAGGAATCTATTCATATTTGAATAATTAATGATTTTAATATATGTATTAATATAACTTATGGAACTAAAACTAGATGACCTACAAGCCTTTCTTAATATCTACCAAGCGGGAACCTTTACTAAAGCCGCTAAGGACTATGGGCTTACTCAGTCGGCCCTTTCTCAAAAGATCAGAAGAATTGAAGAAACCCTTCAAACAGCGGTCTTTATTAGGCACCCAAGATCCCTTAGCCTAACCCCTAGTGGAGAGAAGCTCTTAGCTTATGCTAAAGAGATCGCGCTTCGCCAAAATGAATTCCTTAAGAGCTTTGATCAATACAACCATGAAATAAGCGGCGTCATAAGACTTGCGGCTTTTAGCTCTGTCATGAGATCCATGCTCATTCCCAAACTCGCCCCCTTTATAAGAAAGAACTCAGGGGTTAGCTTAGAATTAACCTCCTATGAGATGTATGAGCTTGAAGATGTTTTAAAGACCAATAAGAGCGACTTTATCGTCACTGATTATGAGCCAAGCCTTGGGGGCATCGAAAGCATCAAGATTAGTTCTGAAGAGTATGTGATCATTAAATCTAAGAAGCATCCCAAAGCACCTCATATCTTTTTAGACCATGGGCCTCAAGATAACGCCACTTTGAGCTATCACAAGTTCATAGGTAAAAAGATTGATTATGAAAGGGCCTACCTTGGAGATGTTTACGCCATTATCGATGGAGTAGCAGAAGGGCTTGGAAAGGCCGTCATGAGTAAGCATCTGATCGAGAAGGATAAGCGCTTTTTTATTCAAAAAGAAAAGAAGCGCTACCTAAGACCAATTTACTTATCCTATTACTCCCAGGCCTATTATAGTCCTCTTCAGGAGAAGGTTTTATCCCTTTTGAGTTCATTATAAGCACTTAGCCTTTGTAATTATTACCTTTCTTAGCATTTTTCTCACCGCAGCATCAAGATTTAAGGCATCTTCGCTTAGCGGAGGAAATTATGAAAGGTTCATTATTGGCAATTATTTGCCTTAGTTTTTTATCAAGTGTCGCCCTTGCCGGAGACGTTAACGTTAAGGTTTCAGCAGTAGCTAATACTTGCGGTGAAGCTGGTGTCGAGGCCTATAAAGCCTGTATCTCTAAGAGTAGAGAAGATGTCTATCGCACCATGGATCTTAATACTGAGTTCTCTAAAGAAGTTATTCTTGAAAATGGAACTTGTAAGGTCATAGCGGATTGCTCATATTACGAAATCATTGATTAAGATTAATTGGTAAATATCTTTTCTCTTATTTTCCAAAATCTCTTTTTTTCCATACGTGCCACGACAAAAAGTGGCATCTTTAGGAGTTCTTGTTTTTCAAGAACTTCCTCTAGGTTTTGAAATTCAACTTTTCGACCAGGGTACTTAAGATGCATCCTCGTAAAGGTTAGATTAAAAGCCGTCACTGAAGAGCGTGAATTTAAATAAAAATATTCAGACAGTTCATTGGCGTCGAAATCAAAATAAGTCACCTTTAATCTTTCATTATCTTTTTTATCAAAATCTGTTTCTAAGAGCATTGTGTCTGGCTTCATGACATGAGCGTCTTTTAAGCTCATGGCCTCTTTTAGCTTCTTATCATTATCCATAAGTTCATGCTCACAGTGCACGCATTGCCTAGCGGAGATATCATTTTCTAAAAGGCATTTATCACAGATCTTAAAGCGAAAGAGATAACCACATTCAACCCTATCTCCGTCTCCATGATCAAAGGCCCCGCGGCACCGCCTGCCATAGTGCTCTACAACGATTCCAGTCTCATCAACAACTCCCCAAAAATCATTGACCAGCCCACAAGAGGGACAAGGAACTTCCACAGGCACTGACTCAGTATTTGGCTTCTTATCATCTATCACCGGCTTAAAGATATCATAGTTCAAACCGGTGTAATCAAGGATCAAACAGTCTTTTTTTCCAGGTGATAATCTTAACCCACGCCCTACAATTTGCTGGTAAAGACCTATGGACTTTGTGGGACGAAGAAGCGCAATAAGATCCACATGGGGGGCATCAAAGCCGGTGGTTAGAACTGAAACATTGATAAGATATTTTACTTCTTTATTCTTAAATTCTTGAATGACTTTATCTCGATCGCTATTAGAAGTCTCTCCGATAACAATTCGGCTTTGCTCTTTTGGTAAGTAATCAAGAAGTTCAGTGGCGTGCTTTACTGTTGAGGTAAAGATCATCACTCCTTGCCTATCTTCACTTAAGTCGACAATATTTTTCATAATAGAAGGAGTGATCCTTTTTTGATCTTTTAAGCTCTCTTCTAAATCAGCTTCTGTAATTTTTCTCCCCTCAGTTCTCTCTAACAAAGAATCAAAATCGTAGCAGGCCACGGGAGAATCTATTTGAACTGGCATGGTTAAGTAATCATTTTCAATCATGTATTTTAATGAGAGTTCATAGATGCATTTTTTAAAGAACCGTTTCTCCTGAGTCTTTAGCTCTCCTCTATAATGAAGTTCATAGATCCAGCCTGAACTTAATCGATAGGGTGTAGCGGTTAGGCCTAAGATACAAAGTTCAGAATTGAATTCTTTAAGCTTATTAATGACTCTCGAGTATTGAGTATCCGCTTCCATTGAAACTCGATGGCATTCATCAATGATGACTAGATTAAAGTCTTGAAAGACCTCTTCTTCCCCGTGGGCAAGAGATTGAATACTTGAGAAGAGAACCTTCTCATCGGTGTCTTTTCTTTTTAAACCTGCTGAATAAATCCCTGCTACTAAATCATAGCTTTCGTATTTTTGATGATTTTGTTCAACGAGTTCTTTTACATGGGCAAGAACAAGAACTCTCCCTTTTGCCATCTTAGCTAAACTTGCAATGACTAAGCTTTTACCAGAACCAGTTGGTAAGGTAATGACCGCTGGATCTTTACAGTTCTTAAAATGCTTAATAGTGGCGTCGACGGCCTCTTGTTGGTAGGCCCTAAGGGTGTACATAGGCGTATTCTATGCTTTTAAGGCCCCCTAAACAATAAATTTATGGTAAATTTAAGAGATGAAAATCTTATTTGTCTTTCTCTTTTTCTCGCAAGTTAGCTTAGCTAACACGAAGTTTATCTGGGTGCAAAAAGATCCTTCAAAGCTTGAAACCGGGGTTTGTCTTGAGGTTGATAAGAAGCTTGATACGGAAAATTTTTATAAGGCAGAACAGTTTAGGTATGCCAAGAAAGTATCCGCTAAAAAATGTAAGCCAAGTGATAAAGAAATCTCTTATATCTTTAGCCCTCGAACCGGAAGGTGTTTTGAAGGGGATACAAAAACAGCTGGAAAGAAGTATTTTACCTCCGCTGATATCAAGCATTGTAAGACTAAAAAAACACAGTTCAAGAGAATGACCATCAATGGAATCTTTGCTTGTTTTGAAATTGATTCCAAATCAAATGGTTCTTTTTATTATAAAAAGGTGCAACCAAAGTTTTGTATAGACGAAGATTCAAGTTTTGTATGGGTTCCCTACAATGAAAGAAGTGGGCGCTGCTATAGCATCAACCCAGAAACTTCTGAGAAGCTTCAAACAAAGAAAGAAAACTGCAGACCCCCTAAGCCTGTCTATGTCTTTAAAAGAATAGGTCCCTTCAAGGGCTTTTGCATAGAAAAAAGTCCTTACCCTAATAATGCTTATTCTATGAGTGTAAAGGCAGATAAATGTAAAACGGAAGATACGAGCTTCTTCTTTTATAAAAAACCAGGTGAGCTCAATGGTAAATGCTATGAGCTTGATACGGAAACCAAGGGCGATGCCTATATCAATAGAGTTAAGCCAGAACAATGCAAAGACTAGGATCCAAAAATGGAAAAGGTTATTGAATCTCTTTTCTCACCTTTAAATCGAGAAGAGTTTATTAGTGCTTATAGAGAAAACAGACCTCTCACCGCTCATCACGATATTGAAAGATTTAGTGAGCTCACTTCATTAAAGTACTTAAGCTCACTATCTTCTTTAATAGAGTGCTGGCCTTCAAAGGTGAACGCCTATTCTCCAGGTATCCCCGATGAAGTTAACTCAACTAAGGTAGACCCTGCTCAGGCGCAAAAACTCTTTAGTTCAGGTAGCGGTCTTTATTTTGATGATCCCAATAACTATGAAGAAGTCTTAGCTAAGACTCTCGAAGGCCTTCGCCAAGACTTAGGTCTTTCTAACCTGACTTATTCAAGGTCTCTGATCTATGCCATTCCAAAAGGAAAAGGCACAGCCCCGCATTTTGACCAGAATATAAACTTTGTTCTTCAAATCTCAGGCACAAAGAAATGGTGGTTGGCGCCAAATACTTCAGTTGAAAATCCAATGACACGGTATACGATAGGAACAAATCCCGATCCAGAGCTCGATTCTTATCTTGATGAAGACCTACCAACTTCATTTCCTGATAATCCAACAGAGTATGAATTAAGGCCTGGCTCTGTTCTTTTTCTTCCAAGAGGAACTTGGCATAAGACTGAGGCCACAGAAGATGCCCTCTCCCTTAACTTTACCTTCTCTGCCCCTACTTGGATCGACATGCTTCAAACGGCCCTCAGGTCACGCCTAACCCAATCCCCATTTTGGCGTGGTACAGCAAATTTCACCACTGACTTGGAGCTTCATACAGAAGCCGTCTCTATGTTTGACACGCTCCTTGATCAATTAAAACAAGATGTTCCCTCATGGCAGGCGCGGGACATCTTACGCGCCATAGAGATGGAAGAAGAGTAAATTAGACGAAGTTTCCTAATTAGTGCCATAATTTTGGAAATCACTTTCAAAGGAATGAACAGATGGCAGAAGAAAAAGGATTAAAGAAACCAGTTAAGCTTAAATCAGAATTGGCTTCTATGCTTGGAGCGACTGAGCTTCCAAGAACAGAGATCACAAAGAAACTTTGGGATTATATCAAGGCCAATAAGCTTCAAACAAAGACTGAAAATGGTGCTCCAGAGAACGCTGGTAAATATATTGTAGCGGACGCTACTCTTTTAACTATTTTTAAGAACACTAACTCTACAAGTAAGTCTGGAAAATTGACTGACCTAACAAGTCTTCAAGAAGGACAAACCATCAACATGATGCAAATGGCAGCTGTTGTTGGCGCCAATATCGAATCTTAGAAAGTTATTCTGGGAACTAATTCTTATAACGGATCAAAATTTCGTTCTTAAGAGTTAAGTTCCCTTTTCTATAATCTAAAATCCCCATTCTCATTAAGACTTTCATGGTTCTAGAGAACTCTTGATCATCAAGAAAGTATTCTGTGTGCTCTTTCCAAAGGATATTTAGCTCTTCTTTTAGTTTACTATCGCGGATCTTAAACTTTCCTAGGTCTCTTAGGTGATAGATCAAAAAGGCATCTTCTTTATCTATCTCCAACCCAAGTTCATTAAAGATAATATCAATGGACTCAACGCCAAAGGGCAGTTTATTAACTGTAGGAACGTCATTTAAGAACTTACTAATGGCCTCAAATAATGGCTCCACCTTAACAACTACATTTTCATAGGCTGCCGTGGTTCTTTTTCCAGAATCTAAGCTCTCTTTAATACAACGGCTTAGTAGTTGATTGATCTTGTCTTTTTTATCAAAGGGCAGTCTTTCAATGATAGTGTCTAGTATCTCTTGCATAGTCTTTCTCAGGGTTTCGGTAGCTTCTTCTACGCCACTTAGCAGCATAAGTAAAACCCTTCCAATACCTTAGATATCACTGTTATATTAGAACTAATGAAAAAAGGTTTAGCTCTGGTTCTTGAGAACTTGGTGACATTCACTCCTGAGGACTATGAGGAAAAGAGGCGCTTGCTAATACCGGCCCTTGGCTTCGCCATCACTTTTTTTATTCCCTATTATTTATTTATTTTAATCCCTAACTACGGACTAGATTCACCCATTTTTCAAGGTGACTTCTTCGCTGGAGGCTTTGTCGTAGTCGGATTTTTGATTAGTTGGCTCTTATCAAGGTTTATAAAATCAGACTTTGTTTTAGGCCTGCCAGCCATAGGATGTCTTTGTTCCTCAATCTACTTTATGCTTCATCCTACCTTTGCTGAATTTAGACCCTACCTTTGGGTGTATGCTCAGGTTCTAGGATTAATCTTTGGCATCATTTTAACGGGAATTCGTTTTTACTCTGTCTATGTATTGGTTACATTATTTCTTCCGGTTCTTTTACTTCCCTCTATAGACCATCTCGCTTTGCCAGAACTTTTAGAGCGTAGTTGTATCATTTATATGATGGCCCTTATCACGACTCATATGGTCTACAAAAGAGGAGTAAATAATTACAAGCAAAGGCGAGAAAAGAAAGAATCAGATCTTTTAAAGTTCTCCTCTGAACTTGGTACTTGGAAGTGGAACCTCATTAATAATGAAGTCTACTTTGATACTCGCTATAAAGAGATCCTAGGCTTTAAAGATCATGAAATGCAAAACAGCTTAGAAGCTTGGAGAGAAAGGGTTGAGCCAAGAGATTTAGAAAAAGCGGAAAATGCTTTTAAAGATTACTTAGAAGCACAGATTCCTCACTACGAGGTTAAGTTTAGAATGAAGCATAAAGACGGTCACTGGGTTCCTATTATTGCTAAAGGAAAGATCGTTGAAAGAGATGCTAGTGGAGCCCCTACTTTATTTGCGGGAACTCATTTTGACTTTAGTATTCTTGAAGAGCTTCATAAGAATCTTGAAAATGAAAAATTAAAATTGGTCCAGGCCTCTAAGATGGCAACTCTTGGGGAAATGGCGGCGGGAGTTGCCCATGAGATCAATAACCCCCTGGCCATTATTTCAAATGCCAATAATCTTTTAATTAGGGACCCTGAAAAAGAAGGCAGGATTCAGGAGACTACCGAGATGGTACAAGCTTCCGTTGATAGGATTGCTAAGATTGTTAAAGGATTGAAAAAGTACTGCCGGATTGAATCTGAAATGCAAAAAGAGATGAAGAATATAAAAGAGATTGTCTTAGAGAGTCTTGAGATCTCAAGCTTAAACTCTAAAGGCACTAAGGTTCGCTTGATCAAAGAAAAGCTTTTTGACCAAGAAGTTCTCTGTGATGAATTAGAAATTGAGCAAGTCTTGATTAACCTTTTGAACAATGCGCTTTATGGATCACTAAAGACAAAGGACCCTTGGATTGAAGTCTCAATGAAGAACCAAGGCTCCATGCTTGAAGTTATGGTTAAAGATTCAGGAACGGGAATCTCTGAAGAGATAGTTGAGAACTTATTTAATCCCTTCTTTACGACAAAGCCCATTAACGAAGGAACTGGTCTTGGTCTTAGCATCGCCAAAGGCATTGCCATGGACCATAAAGGCAGCCTGACCTATCAACTTAATGATGGCCATACTGCCTTTGTCTTAAATCTACCTATTACTTAAGAGCGCTTAGAGCTGCTCCGTAGTTAGGCTCGTCAACAATATCTCCAACTTGTTCAGTATGAAGAATCTTGTTGTTCTCATCAAGAACGATAATAGCTCTTGAACAAAGTCCTTTTAAAGGACCATCAGTCATCTCTAATCCCCAATCTTTTGCAAAGCTTGAACGAAAAGCAGATAGAACTTCTACTTTATCAATTCCTTCGGCTCCACAAAAACGTGATTGAGCAAAGGGAAGGTCCATAGAGATATTTAAGACTGCAACACCTTCAAGCTCTGAAGCATTCTTATTAAATGTTCTAACGCTAGTGGCGCAAGTTCCCGTATCGACGCTTGGAAAGATGCTTAAGATCTTCTTTTTCCCGTCCCAGTTCGAAAGATTAACTTCTGATAAGTCATTTCTCACAAGGTTAAGGGCAGGAGCGTTCTCACCAACAGCTGGTAAGTTTCCTAGAGTGTTTACTGGGTTTCCTTTTAAAGTAATTGAAGCCATTTTTTTCTCCTAAGTTTAATTGATGGTTCTTGCTGGGGATTATACCAAAGCTTTTCCAAAAGAATAGAAAGCAAATATAGACAATCAAACCTGCTCAAGTGAAGATAACTCATGGGAACTATGCTGGAAAACCTCATTGAAACTATCAAGAAAGACTTTGAATCTTTAAAAGAATTAAGTGACCCAAAGCAAAAGAGAAAAGAGAGCTCTCTTCTTAGGCAACGAATTGACTCGGCTTCAAAGCTCCTCCCTGAAGGTTCCCCGGGACTTTCCGACTTAGAAAAGATTAAGAAGGCTCTTAAAAGCTAAGGTTAGTCTCTGGGCAAACGAAAGCCTCTAAACGTTTAGTATAATCATCTTCAAATTCAGCTCTTGAAATCTTTGAAAGTTCAAAAAACTCCGACTTCTTTAACTCAGAAAAAAGATCGAAGGGTAAGAACTCTTCAAGCGAGTTAAGCCCACCATCTAATTGATCTATTAGATTTGAAAAGGCCCTAATATAACCAAAGGCCTGATCTTGTCTTTTATAACCTTCATAAAAGGCACTGACGATTTCTGCTTTTTCAAAGAGCTCTAGCTTTTCACTCTTACCTAAATCAATTCCCCATTGATCCATAAAGGGTCCTACTGGTACGAGAAACTTATGGGAGCGCCTTAGGCATCTAGGTTGGCGCATGGACATATGGCGGTGGTTTTCTTTAGAGGAAAACTCTTTGTTCACTTTTCCTGTATAAACTAAGATTTTAGAATAAGAGGGATTGATTTGGTGCCCTAGCTTAAAGATCCTTCTAAAGAAGGGATCATTCTCATCCATCTTCCATTGAATCATCACTCTATCAAGATCACCGAAGTTATGGGCCATAAGCGGAGCTGATCTTAAAAAGTTTATTGAGTCTCGCTCTTCACGAAGCTGAATCAAAAGGTCTTCTTCTTTTTTAATCTCACTTAATATGAGCTCCGCCATCTCTGAGGCAAGCTCTGACTTTTTATTCTTAACAAGTGCGCAATAAGCACCAATGGCCACACTTAGCCAAGTTCCTTCATGGGTACTAAGAACTTCTCCATTTTTGGAGTTATAAGACTTTCTATTAGTCACTTGAGAATAATCCCATTTCCATGAATCCATTGTGATACGGGCCATGGGTTCAATGAATTTTTGAATGGAGCCCTCTTTCCAAAGGGACTCTCTAATTTGATTATCCACATCAGTAGGAACAAAGGTTCCGGCCGTGCTCCAATGAGCAGAGAGGCAAATATGAAAGTATTCAGCGAGGTCGATATTATTAAGAAGTTTCAGGTTTTTCTTATAGAACCTGAGCTTTTCAATAAAGGCTGTCTTAGGAGTGCTAGATTCAAGTTCCCCTTTAAATAAAAAAGGAGCTGTGTTCTCCACATGCTTAAGGAGAATATTAGGAGCGATTCCCTTGAGGACTGTCCCTGATTTTAGTCTTTTCTTGGCCATAAGTATCCATAACACGTGAATATCAAAAAGGAATGGAAAATTCCTATTCATATCTATATTTACGAAGTAATTTGCCCTCCATGAGTGAAAACGAGATCCGTCTTAATAAATACATAAGCCAAAGTGGCCTTTGCTCCCGCAGGGAAGCTGATAACTTTATCGAACAAGGTAAGGTTTTTATTAACGATGTCTTGGCTGAAACTGGTGATCAAGTAAAGCCTGGAGATAAAGTTCGAGTCAACGGGCAGGACATTGCTCCAAAGGATAAGGAAAGGCTGATCCTCATCGCCCTAAATAAACCCGTAGGGATAGTTAGCACCACTGAAGAAAGTGAACGCTCAAATATTGTCGATTTTATAGGACATCCGACAAGGATCTTTCCCATTGGCCGCTTAGACAAAGATTCACAGGGACTGATCTTCCTGACTAATGACGGGGACCTGGTTAATAAGATTCTTAGGGCCGGAAATAATCACGAAAAAGAATATATCGTAACTGTTAATAAACCCATCAATGATAGCTTTGTTAAAGGAATGTCAGCGGGGGTTCCTATTCTTGGGGTAAACACCAAAAGATGTAAGGTCGAACAAGTATCAACTTTTGATTTTAAGATCACTTTAATCCAAGGGCTCAACCGACAGATCAGAAGGATGTGTGAGCACTTTGGTTATGAAGTTAAGAGATTAGAAAGAACAAGGATTATGAATGTTTCTTTAAAAGGCATCAGTACCGGTGACTGGAGAGATCTTGATCCTGAAGAATTAAAGACCCTCTTTAAGTTAATTGAAGGAAGCTCTTCAGAGGCCTCACCTAAAAAGAAAAAAGGGCCTCCAAAGAAGCCCTCTAATAATAAGGGACAGATGAAAAAGTCCCCTATCCAATATAAGCCCTCTCCCCTTAGAACTTCTAAGAAGAAAAAGCGCCGTTAAGTTAGTTTAAGCAGCCTGTTGCCGGAATAAGAATCCCAAGCTTAGAGCTCTCTAAGACTGTTCCTTGTCCAAAATCAATCTTTACTTGTTCGTTGTAATTCTTCTGGCACTTTCCAAAAACAATTCGTGGCTTCTTACTGACTTCTTTAGTTACAGTAACTGTAACTTCAGCATGACCAAATCGATTATGTGAATCATTCACAATCTGATCAAGTAGATCTAAATCACAGCCTTTTACAATGGCCCTTCTAGGATCAATTTTTATAATATCTTGTCCGCCCATGATGTATTTAAGGTTCAGTTCAGTAAAAGTTCTCTCTTCACGGGGCAAATCTCCACCGAGTCTTGTTACACATTGTAGTTCGTGAACACTTTGCATCGTTTTAAAGACGACTTCTTCAGTATCAAAGCGGCTACTTGCAAGGACTGTAGTACTCATCAAAACGGCCATCACTACTATTATCTTTTTCATCTCTCTCTCCCTTTTCTTTTGAGTGTTTCGTTACGCAATAGATAGCCTTAGAAGAAGTATAAATATAATAATAAATATTACTGTATGTAATAAGCTTGATTTATATATAAAGAAGCAAGGCATCTAGACTGCCTGTTCATTCGTCCCTAGTATCTAATTCTCATTTAAAAAAGGATAGGATTATGAAATTACTTATACTTAGCTTATTTTTCCCAAGCCTTCTCATGGCCCAGGATTTTAATAAGGTTCAGATTAAGACAATTAAGATCTCTAAAAATGTCCATATGCTCCAAGGTGCAGGTGGAAATATCGGAGTTCTCTCCGGCAATGACGGTGTCTTTATTATTGATGATCAGTTCGCTCCGTTAACTAAAAAGATAAAAGCAGCTATCTCAAAGATTTCAAAAAAGCCAATTAAGTACGTCTTCAATACTCATTGGCATTTTGATCATACCGGCGGAAATGAAAACCTTGGAAAAAGTGGAACTGTCATCGTGGCCCACGAGAATGTGAGGAAGCTACTTTCAAAGGATCAGATGCTAAAGGTTTTTGGAAAAGAACTTAAGGCCTCTCCAAAAGTAGCCCTTCCAGTGATCACTTTTAATTCTAGGATTAACTTCCATTTAAATAACGAGCACCTTAATATCTTTCACGTTGAAAATGCTCATACTAATGGAGATGGAATCATTCATTTTAAAGAATCAAATGTCTTTCATATGGGAGATACCTTCTTTAAAGATAAATTTCCTTTTATAGACGTGCAGCACGGAGGAAGTTTAAATGGGATCATCCTCGCCGCAGAAAGGGTCTTAGCTATGTCTAATCCTAAGACAAAGTTTATACCTGGACACGGGGATCTCGCTGATCAAAATGATCTTAGAAACTATATAAGAACTCTTAAAGATGTTCAGCTGCGTCTTAGTAAGTACAAAAGAAAAAACCTAAGTCTTGATAGACTTCTAAAGAAAAAACCTCTGGAGGATTTAGATAAGACCTATGGAGCAGGTTTTATGAAAACGGATAAGTGGATAAGTATAGTTTATCCAACTTTATAAAAAGTAGGGCCTAGGTGAGACTAGGCCTTCTCTATTTCATTCAAGATAAAATCCCAAAGCTTCTTTCTCATCTTTAATGATTCTTCAGCAGTCTTTAGAATTTCCTCTCGTTTAATTTCAGTATCCCCTATCAGCTCTAAGCATTTTTCTGCCATAGGACCATGCTCATCTCCATCAAGTTCTATATGCCTCTCTAAGTAGTATTGAAACAGACTATCAGGATGACCTGAGTTTTTTAATATACTTACTATAGGCTTAAAGATCTCTGGGATTAACTTCTCTCGGCCATAAAAGAATGAAGCTGCAACTTCATGGACTTTACCATTTAAGGCTAAATTTAAGTGATAGCGTACGACTTCTCTTAAATCGCTTGGTAAGGAATCAAAATTAAGATCTTCTGAGAAGCTTTCAATTGGGCCAATTTCAGCTCCTAGTTCCTTCATCGCATTAAGATATAAAGAGTAATGACTAGTGGCCCTTCCTTCTTTATCTAAATCACTTTCCTCACCAAGAACTATCTCATTCACTAGGCGCACTAATTCGGGATCAAAGTTTGAGTCGTTCCATGGAATAGCCACACAAGTGACTTTTCTTTGAAGGGACTTTAAAAGACTCATAAAGTCCCAAACTGCAAAGATATGATATTTCATAAAAATGCGGATATTTTTTAAAGTGTCTAGGCGTTTATAGAGAGGATGCTTAGATAGTTCCTCATGTTTTCTAGTTATAATTGTTGTTTGCATAAGCTCTTATATCGGCAAAATATCGAAGAGAAAAGACCAACTAAGACGTTCAGGTTAACTAATGATTATTAAATAAAAGCCGACTAGTGTATTGAGGGGTTTCCATGAGAGTCATTTTAGTTATTTATTCGCTTTTATTAATGAATTTTCAAGCTATTGCGTCGGAGGCTAAACCAACTGTAAAAGGAATGGTTACCAAGAAGTATGCAAGCATTTTAGAGCACTCTTATAAAGAGGCCATAAATGAATATATTGAAAATAGATCTACCCCTAAGAAACTTTTTTCTTATTTTAATAAAACTGATGCCCGTTACCTTAAGAAGCTAATGGATGAAAAAAATGTTTCAAGGCTTCCAAAGATCATTTCCTATAAGAAAGGGCACTATCTCTTGTTTAAAGGAAATAAAGTCTATCTCTCCCCTACCTTTGCTTACAATCAAGAGATCATTTTTAATGGAAAGAAATTTCTATTTGATAAAAATCTATCAGTCATTGAAAACTCTCAAAAGCTTCAACACTTTATGGGTGCCAAGAAGGTCACCTTCCTTTCCTCGTTTATAATGAATGAAGCTCAGGCGTTTGTATGTGGTGGTTTTTGTGTAGGCGCTTTGGTTGTTGGAACCATAGCCTTTGGTGTTATGGCAGCTTCAAAAGTAAACAGCTTTATGAATGGAAGCAGCGGAGAATTAAAAAAGTTCCGAGAAGAGATAAAAAACAAGAAAAAGCAATGCGATACTGATCTAAATAATGTTGAATCCCATTCGAGTTATTTTAACAAATATAATAAATCTCCTGGATCATTTGAAACTTTTGAAAATTTAAAAAAGGTTTCAAACTTTATAGAAAAAAGTGATTCAGAGAAATCAAAAGTTCAAGAGCAACTTTATAAAGACTATGGCTTTGACAATTTAAAGAATTGTGGGGAATTTGCAAAAAATTACCAATCTAAGATTGGAATAGCTGATAAAAAGAAAAACAGATTGGCTGAGGCGATGGGTGAAACGGCTCAAAACCCAGATTCTAAGGGTGCTATTTGTACTGAAATAAACGAGTATATTGATTGTTTAAATCAGTTTGATCAAGTTCACAAAGGTCATGTTAATCAAGGTGATGGCTACAAGAAGGACATAGGGGTCTATTACGAATCCGATGCCTATTCTAACTCCAGGTCTAAATAATAACGGAGTTTTTTAATCATCTTCGGCTTACCCAAATTTTACAATTAAAGAGTAGGAAAACGAGCTCGTTCTCCCGTAATATTAAGGAAAGCCCTTTTATAAAGGAGGACATTTGAGAATCAACAGAACTTACATTCTTCTTTTACTAAGCTCGCTCTTTTTGCTTCTTCTTGTTCTTGCACCAAAGGCCCAGGCCGGTGAGACCTTTGAGCAATGGAAAGTTAAGTACGCTAAAAAAGCAAGTAAGCGTGGCCTTCCTTATCAATTTGTTATCGATACTTTAAGAGACGTTAAGTTTGATCCTGAAGTTGTAAAGAAAGATAAGAACCAAATCATTCTTAGTAAGAAAGCTGATTACCAAAGTTTTATGAAGAGATGGCTTCGAGACTCTCCTTCTCGCATTGAACGAGGACTCTTAGAGTTAGAAAAGAACCGGGAGCTCCTAGAGAAAGTCGAAAGAAAATACGGCGTTGAAAAAGAAATCATTGTGGCCCTTTGGGGAGTAGAAACTCTCTATGGTGATATTGTCGGTAACGATAATATAGTCCGCTCGCTCTCAAGCCTTGCCTATGATGGAAGAAGAAGAAAGTTCTTTGAAACTCAATTAAATGCCGCCCTTAGGATTATCCGTAAAGGTCATGTCAAAGTAGAAGACTTCGTAGGCTCGTGGGCCGGCGCAACTGGCCAGTGCCAGTTCATGCCTTCAAACATAAATGTCTATGCAGTGGACTTTGACGGTGATGGAAAGAAAGATATTTGGAATAATAAAGCCGACCTCTTCGCCTCCATTGCAAACTTTCTAAAAAAAGCGGGCTGGAAAAAGGATAAAAGCATTGGCTCCCTTGCCCTTAACTCAAGAGAGTTTGAAGGCTCTTTAAATAAATATAGATCGCTAAAGTCTTATCAAAAACTAGGCTTTACTGATATTGACGGAGGGGAACTTAATTCTCGAAAATGGATTAAAAGAAAAGCTTCTCGCATCACGATGAAGAATTCTCCAGTTGTCTTAAGAGGGAGCAATTATAAAGTGCTTAAGCGCTGGAACCGCTCTAGCCTCTTCGCGGCATTTAATATTATTCTTGTGGACGCTTTTAAACAAAAGAACTCTATCAATTAGTTTGGTATTTCAGATACTTACCCCCCCTAGATCCTATTCTTAAAGCCCTTTTAAAATGTTAGGATAAACTACACATACGTTAGGGACACTTCATGCTTATTGTTATTTCGCCGGCCAAGAAACTAGATTTTGAAAATCAGGCCCCTTTAAAAGACTTCTCTCAGCCTCTGTTTCTCAAAGAAGCAAACTTACTTATCAATGATCTAAAAAAATGTAAGCCTGAAGAGATCTCAAAACTTATGGGTCTTAGTGAAAACCTCACTAAACTTAATATCCAAAGGTATAAAACCTTTAAAACTCCCTTTAATCTAAAGAATTCAAAGCAGGCCCTTTATGCTTTTCGAGGTGATACTTATGTAGGCCTTGATGCTGATACTATGGAGAGCAAGCAAGTTAAGTTTGCTCAAGATCATTTAAGGATTCTATCAGGTCTCTATGGATTAGTTTCACCTCTTGATCTTATTCAGCCTTATCGACTTGAGATGGGTACAAAGTTCTCATGCCAAGGAAAAGCCAATCTTCATAAATTCTGGAATGAGCCCGTAACAAATAAAGTAAACGAGCTTCTAGATAAAAAGAAGGTTCTTATAAATTTAGCGAGTAAAGAGTACTTTTCAGCCATTGATTTAAAAAAGCTTAATGGTGAAGTCATCACCCCTGTCTTTAAAGAAAAAAAGGATGATGATTATAAGATCATTAGCTTCTTTGCCAAGAAGGCCAGAGGAATGATGTCTCGCTATATTATTGATAATGAATTAACCGATCCAAAAGACATCCTTTCTTTTGATAGAGATAACTACAAATATAATAAGAAACTCTCCACACCGAGCGAGCCGGTCTTCACTCGATGAAGAATCAAAGTTGGGGCTTTATCGCGTTGATGGCCCTTCTTATGTCCTTTGTGGCCCTTGCTATCGATGCCATGCTACCGGCCCTAGGGCAAATTGCTATCGACTTAAATGTTGAAAATAGAAATGACGTTCAGCAAGTGATCTCATCGATCTTCTTAGGCATGTCCTTTGGGCTAATCTTCTTTGGACCTTTTTCAGATTCCTATGGAAGAAAGCCAGCCATTTATCTTGGAATGAGCATCTTTATCATAGGCTGCTTAATTTCAATCTTTAGCCAAAGCTTCAATATGATGATCCTAGGGAGAATCCTCCAGGGATTAGGCGGCGCCTCTTGTAGAGTCATCACCATTGCCATGATCAGAGATAAGTTTGAAGGAGCTGAGATGGGTAAAGTCATGTCCCTCATCATGATCTTCTTTATAATGGTTCCTGCTCTCGCTCCCTCTATTGGACAACTTATTCTTTTGATTGCTTCTTGGAGGGCGATCTTTTATTTAATGCTTCTTCTTGGAGTGATCAGCATGATCTGGCTCGCCTTAAAGCAAGAAGAAACCCTAGCACTTGATAAGCGCCTTAACTTCTCCCTCGGGACCATCTGGAATGGTGTCATAGAAACTGTTAAGAATAAAGTTTCAAGAAGCTATACCCTTGCAGCAGCCTTTGTATTTGGCGCCTTTATAAGCTATCTAAGTTCTTCTCAGCAAATCTTTCAAACTCAATATGGAGTTGGAAAACTCTTCTCTCTTTATTTTGGCGTCTTGGCCTTATCTATTGGCTCTGCCTCTTTTGCCAACTCAAGATGGCTAGAGAGACACTCTATGGAGACTCTTTGCTTGCAGGCCCTAAAATTTATGGTGGTCTTTGGCTTAGTCTTCTTTCCCATAGCTCTCTATTTTAAGGGAAATCCTCCTCTTCCAATTCTGATGATCTATTTAATGGGGACTTTCTTTACTTTAGGAATTCTCTTTGGAAACTTTAACACCCTGGCCATTCAACCGCTTGGTCATATTGCGGGAGTGGCCAACTCTGTGATCAGCTCTATTCAAACCTTTATCTCTGTTTTGATTGGAGGAACCATCAGTCACTTTTATGATGGTTCCATCTTGCCCATAGTCGCTAGTTTTCTAGGACTTGGTTTTATATCACTCTTGATTGTTAGGAGAACTATTAATACCCATCTCCTCGAGACAGCCAGGAATTCCTAAACGTTGAGTAGAAGCGCAGGTTAAAATATCTTTATAATCGTAAGTCTTATCTTTAATAGCTTCGTAACATTCCATCATCTCACCAGCGCTCATACGGTACTGACAAAGTTCTACAGGAATGGTTTCAAAAGAGTGTTTGCTTATAAGCTCTTTACAGCTTTCTTTGTCATATGATGGAACTTCATCGGCACACATCGTGATATCCCCAGCAATTGAAGAAAATGAAAAAAGGAAGGCCATCAGTAAAAATACAGATTTCATAAGTTTAACTCCTAGTTAATGCAGTGAATCATAGCAGTTTTTAGAAAAGTCTAAAGACCCCCCTGTAAGGCTTACATATTTGTTAGTTATTTTGGGTATTTAGAAGGGAATTTCTTCTGCTAGGGAGGTGTCTACTAAACCTTTAACCATGACGTGGGTAATAAAGGGAAACATTAAGAAGACGCCGCCCTCAGCTTTAACCTTTTTCCAGTATTCAATAGTTCTTTTAGGAACCTCTTCTAATTCCTTATATGAGTCCACTTCTAACTTTCTCACTTCGTGAGCTTCGACCTTAAAGCTTTTATCCTTCCTGGTTAAATCGCGGTCAAAAACAATAGCCTCGTAATGTGAGGTGATATCTTTTACTGAGAACTTATAAAAAGACTTTCTACTTAACACCAGGTCCTCATTATACTTTCTTAACTCTTTTATAATTATACGAGGGTCTAGGGCCGAGAACTGAACAACGTCATTCCACAGACAATTAAGAAGTGGAAAACTTTGCTGAATAAGTTCTTCCCGACCAATATACTTTTTTGAATATCCTTGGAAGAGCTCCTTATCTTTATCCATTTGATTTAAAGGAATTAAAGACTTACCTTCCATGTTCGTTGGTTTTAAGTGGTAAATAAAGCTCATGCTAAAATCTTATCAAGTTTACGGGGTTTGTCATAATTAATAATATTAAATCTTATAATCTTGGCTATAATAAAGAAAACAATTAGGGGCCCTCAATGAAATACATAATCCTTACTCTCTTTATTATTCCTTCTCTTTCTCTTGCAGCAACTAAGATGGTTCCCTTAGATATGAAACCAGGGCTTTGGGAATACAAGACTGACATAGGAACGGATTCAATCATGGCCCAGGCCATGGCGAACATTCCAGAGGCTCAACGGGCCATGATGAAGAAGATGCTTGAAGCCAAGATGAAAGATGTTAATAAGCCAGTCAAACAATGCTTAACTTTGGATCAAATCAAAAACCCTGAAAAGCAATTCAAAGAGGCCTTAACAAAGAATGACAATATGAAGGATTGTAAGATGCTAGCAAAGAAAAGCACTGACAAACTCTTTGAAGGAAATCTAAATTGCCCAAAATCAGGAAGAAATATTTATATCAAGGTTGTTGTTAAGAGCCCTAAACATATTATAAATGACGTCAAGATGCCCATGGGAGGAGGATCTCCAAAATTGATTCAATCCGTTGGTCGCTGGATCTCTTCGAGCTGTCCTAAATAAGTTTATTCATAAATTATACTTATAACAGTCATATAAATATCTAATTATATTTATACATCTTTCTATCCTATATTCCTCAAAGACGCCGCCTAGGCACAACTTGAGGAGAGAGAATGAAGACATTAACAATTTTATTATTTGGTTTATTAAGTATCAATATGGCCTCAGCACAGAGGTTCGACTCTAGTAACGAGGTAGTCTTAGAAGTACTTTTAGACACCAGTCAGTCAACTGTTCTAAAGATTGAAAAGGACACTTTTATTCCCAATATCATGGGCTACGCTTGTCCTGTTCCCGCTATTAACTTGAACCGTCATAATGTTTGGGAGCGTGCTTTAAGGCATAATAAGTTCGCGGGATTTGGAGTAAGGTCATTCGCCCTTCAAATTAAAGACCCCAACATGCGTTTTTGTGACTGGCCTATTGCCACGGAGGTCTTTGGTGAGAACTTTATTGTTGGCGCTGAAGTAAAACTAGAAATAAGAACCCTCCGCGAACTAGTCAAGTTCACAGATCATACAGGCGCGGAGAGAGTCATCCTGAGAGAGACCATTTCAAGCTCTCTCAATAACAAAGAATTGTTTTCACAAGCCCGAGTTGAACTAACAGCTCGTCAATAAGATCTCTCCCACGGGGGGTCAGAGATGGCCCTCCTCTTTTCTTAAAGAATCTTCATCAACCCCATTCCTAAAATAAATCCGAGAGGAAGTGTCGTAACCCACGCCAAAAGAATCTGCCCTATTATATTAAATTTACCTTTCTTAGTGATGGCCGCAATACCAAAGATAGATCCGCATGAAACATGGGTTGTGCTTACAGGAACCCCCATCTTTGAAGCAACAAAGACCATAAAGGCCGTAACTAGATTGGCGCTAAAGGCCTGACCACTATTCATTGTTGTGACCTTATCTCCCATAGTAACGGCTATCTTTCTAGAATGAATTAGCCCACCGATCATCATAAAGAGCCCAACCATAAGGATTGAAGTTTGAAGCTCAAAGCGAGAGCCTATCAAAAGAAGGGCGGCTATCTTAGGAGTGTCATTAAGTCCTCTAGAGAAACTGACTAATCCCCCAGATATGATATGAAGAGAGTCTAAGACTTTCTTTGCTGAGATACCAAGCACTCTTCCAGAATAAGAGCTCTTACAATAGATTCCATTATCAATAGTGATACTTGGGAAATTCCCTTCTTTCGCCATCATCCGAAGAGCCTCTGTTGGACCACTAACAACTGAAGGAATAGTAGCAATTGTTTTCTCTCCAATACAGATACAAGTCTCTTCTTCGACCTTTAAGTACTCTCTATATCTTTTAAATAATGGATAAAGAATAATAGCTAAGAGAAAAGAGATAACAGGGCCACCTATAAGAGGCAAAAAGAATTTATTAGCGAGCTGAGAGAAGTTAATCCCCGTCTTAGATGCCATAAAGCCTGCTCCAGAGAGAGCCCCCACTAAAGCATGAGTTGTTGAAACTGGTAGTCCTATAAAGGTAGCGAGCATAACAGTTAAAGCAGCTCCAAGACCAACTGCTACGGGAAAAGTTTCCAATTGAATGACTTCTTCAGGAACAAGACCTGCCCCTTTGAAGACAATGATCAATTCACTGGCAAAATAAAGGGCGGTTAAAGAACCTAGGACAGTGGCCAAAGTGGTCCAGCCGAGAGCTTTTTTATAGCTTAAGGTTTTAGAGCCGTAGAGAGTCGCCACTCCCTTAAAGTTATCATTCGCTCCGTTGGCATAGGCCAAAAAAAGGGCAAATATCAGTATGAATACTAGTAACAAAGTCATGATTCCTTCCTATAAGGGTAAGTGTAGGAACAACTCGATTTGTTACAAAAACGCTTATTTTAGTCTAATTTCTTCTCCATCACTATATCTGTCGTCTCATAATTTAATCATCCTTCTGTAGCTACCCAAAAAAATAATGCCCCCATGGCGCTTCCCTTGCTAGAATATTCCATGGTTTCACAGGATCAGTACCATAGTAATATTACAAAGATTTGCCTTCATTCATTTATGACAGGCCTTAGGCCTTTTTTACCTATCCTCTTTGTTTTTCTAAAAGACCTAGATTACAGCTACCTTCAAATCGGAACTCTCTTTTCCGTCATGGCCTTTACTTCTTTAATCTTTGAAATTCCTGCCGGGTCATTTGCTGATAAGTATGGCTCAAAGTACTGCTTACTTCTTTCAACTTTGATGCTGGGGACGGCCTTTTACTTAGTCGGCTCTATTGAACGTTATGACTTTATGATTCTTACCTTTGCTCTTTGGGGAGCTAGTAAGTCCTTTTATTCTGGAGCGGATACGACTTTAATCATCGAGTCTCTAAAAGAGTGTGGAAAGTTAGAAAAGACCTCAAAGTACTTAAGTAAGAAGTGGGCCTGCTTTTATTATGGACTGGCCTGCGGAGGGCTACTTTGTCCTCTTTTTATAAAGTTTGATTCTGCTTATGCTTTTTATTTTTCGGCCATCCTTTACTACCTTTCAATTCCTGTTTTGATGACTATCAAGCAGCCTCCTCTGGATAAAGAAGCTCATGCTTCAATTCATCATATAAAGTCAGTAGGTGCTTACTTCACTTTTATAAAAGACGGTGTTCACTATCTTCTAAGGCATAGAACGGTTAAGTATCTTCTTCTTTTCGCGGTCATGTTTAGCACTTGTTCCATGATCTTTTTTCAGTACCTGCAAATCATGCTTCTTGAAGCAGGAATTGCTAAGATTAACTTTGGCTTCTTCTATGCTGGCTTTACTTTAACTGCGGCCTTAGCTTCTCAGAAGGCCCATACTTTAGATAGAATCCTCGGTGAAAAGATGACGATCTATCTTCTCTTAGCATTATCTTTGATTTCTCTTTTTGGAATAAAGTTCTTTATCTTATTTCCGCTAGCGCTTTTTCCCATTATGGCCATGCAGCTTCAAGCGGGCACCTTTATTCCTATTATGAGTAATTATTTAAATCATCATATAGAATCTCATCATCGGGCCACCTTAAATAGTATTAAGTCTTTTGTGGGGGGATTACTGATGGCAGTATGCTCGCCTATTGTGGGACTTATCTCTGATAGCTATGACTTTAGAACAGCCTTATTTTGCCTAGGCTGTTTTCTGATACTTATCGCTTTAGGGCCGGCCTTAAAGATTAGTGATAGAATCCGCAGGAAAGCCCTTTAATTAGTTCCAGTTCAGACCAAAGCTAAAATTATGTTGATGATCAGTGCTTGGTAGGTCTTGAACTTCTTTTCGGCGCTTATCAACTAAGACACTATTTTTATAAGAGATGCTCATATAATCATTAAGGGCGTAGGAAAGTTTTATCTCGTTAGTAAAGAGGAAGTCTCTATTTGCAGCATTAGCTTTATCAAAGGGCTTAATCTCTTTCCATCTGGCTTCTTCAGTGAAAGTGAAGTTGCCATAGCTGACCCCAATATTAAACTTAAACACGTGAAGCAAGGCCCTTTCAACTATCTTATTAACAACAGGATTACCTAAGGCATCAACATCGGGATCGTAATGTTCAAGGTAATTATAGGTAGGAAGATAACTTAAGCTTAACTCTGTTAAAGTATCATTTTCGTAAATATCCCATTTGATACCAAGAGGAGCCAATTCAGCATTGTACTTTTGTACGTAAATATCATTTTCTTTGGTTTTGATTAAGCTTAGATCACTAGTATAGCCAACATGACCAAGGATTTTGTTTACATCAAACTCTTGAGAGATATTAACCGATGTTTCCCTCACAACTGTTTTAGAAAAAAGGTCCACTTGCCTATCGTAAGTGTGGGAGTACTTTAAGAGGTATTCAATATTCTCTTGATCTACATTTCCAAACTCGAGGGACCAATCAACTTCAAGTTCTTTATCAAGAGATTTATAAGAGAGGGTATCAAGATTGGCCTGAAGATGAACATTCTTCCAATTATCTTTACTGAAGACCGAGTCTTTTGCTTTTAGTGCATCAGTCTTTTCATCCATCTGCATAACCTTTAAAGGCTCTTTCTCTTCTATTGCAAATAGAGAATGGCTAGTAAGAAGCATGCTTAAAATTAGACTTATTTTCATACTCTCATGATAAAGCGGCATCGTTTTTTTTACTATCATATAAATATTTTTCCCCTAGTATGAATATAAATAAAAATCGGGGAGATTTAATGAAGCAAATTATTTTGTTGTTGAGCATTCTATTGTCATTTTCAGCCATGGGCATTTCACCAACAGTTAGTAAATTAGAGTCAGATACAAGAGGATTGAAATCCGATCTTAGCCGAGTCCAAGGAAAGCTAGATCATCTCAAAAAGAGGTTAACTGACCTAGAAGAAAAGCTCCTTATCCCCTCTCATATTGCCAATGACCTAAGTGATCTTGACGAGAGCATGTCTACGGTAAAAAAGGTTTCCACGGTTGCTGGTTTTGTTCCCCCTATAAAAACCGAAGCTGAAGCGGTTACTGATGGAATCGATGAAATTCAGCCACCTGTTACAAAGTCTAAAGACATTATGCAGAAGATCGCTGATACCATAGAGCCCATTCGCCAAAAAGTGATAGTGGCCAGGGATCAAATTGCCAAGCTAGAAGGTAAGATCAGCCAATTCAATTCTCAAAAGATCTCCCCCTTTTATCAAAAGGTATTAGCCGCTCAAAGCTGTGTTGATAAAGCCGTCCCTGCGAAGAATTCTTGCATGCAAGAAAAGCTAGATAAGAATGCCAACCCAGCTGATAAGTTAGTCGCTGCTGCAGACAAAGGCTTAGAAACTCTTCTTAATGATATTAATAAAGTCGACTCCATGCTTGAATCAATTGAAAGTCCCTTAAAGGCGATTGGAGCTTTAATAAGTGGGATTAATTTCTTAGAGCATGGCTTTCGAATCATGATCGATCCTTTTTTAGACCTAGAGAAACTTTTGAAGAAGCATTTTACAGTTAAATTTTCTTACCCAAACTTTCGTCATCCATGGAAAAAGAAGTGGGTCAAGATAAAGCTAAGCGGTGCTCAGATCATCAAAGGCATCAATCATATTATTAAAGAGATCAAGAATAAATTGAGAGGTGCGCTCTATAAAGCGGCTAAGCTCTTCGGTCTTAAAAAATTAGCTAAGAAGTTCTTTAAGTTATTAGATAATCCACTGAAGATCATCCTCAAGAAATTACACCTTAAGATTAAGATCAAGATTAAGGGCTTAGGTGGTCTCCATGGCCTAGGGCTGAAACTTGAAAACCCTCTTAAGAATCTTTCTCTGGCCTTAAAAGGATTTGATGTAAAACTAGAGACCCCTAAGATAACCGCTTGCGGTGAACTCTCAAAGCTGTGTAAATAAATGAATCAAGGTCTCTAGGAAATAGAGGCCTTTTATTTTAATAATGAATGAGAAATTTCAATCGCCTTATCCATATCAGGCAACTCAGTGATCTCTGAAACGAGCTGACGGTGCCTTATAATTCCCTTTTTATCTAAAACAAGAACAGCTCTGGTTAACAGCTCCTTATCTCTAATGAGAAGTCCCGTTTTCTTTCCAAACTTTCCATATTTATAATCTGAATAGTATCTAATGTTCGTGAGCTTTGCCTCCTTAGCAAACCTCATCTGGGCCATGGGCAGATCTCTTGAAATAGTCACAAGATCAACTTCGGGGCTAATAGCTTTAGACTCACCTAAGATATGGGTTTGTTCCTCACATACTTTAGTATCGATAGAGGGCACTATGCTGATGATAGTGACCTTATTCTTAAAATCAAAACCAAGCCCGGTCCCCTTTGCCTTTTCTATAAAATTATCTCCAACATCAATTGATCCTTTATAAAGCCTCAAGCTATTCCCTCGAGCTTTTACAGCAGTCCCGGGTCTGATGGACTTGTGATTTACCTTTAAAGAGGGTTTAGAAGGGGCCTGCTCTTTCTTTTGCGAAGCGCAGGAGAGAGTCATAAGAATTATTGATAGTGAGATAAGTTTTGTTTTCATAGGCAAATTATAGGAAAAGGAGGAGCATTTGCAAAACTGAATATAATGCTTGGTGCCTAATGTTTAATTATGCTAGGTTCCTTTTTATGAGCAACCAATTTAGAGACTTTGATTTAAAGGAAGAACTCCTTAAGAACCTAGAAGAACTAGGCTTTGATAAGATGACTCCTATTCAGGAAAAATCTCTTCCATTGGCCCTTAAGGGGGATGATCTCATAGGTCAGGCCAAGACAGGAAGCGGGAAGACCGCTGCCTTTTCTCTTGGCATCTTAAATGACTTAAAAGTGAAGATTCAATCCCCACAGGCCCTTATTCTTTGCCCTACTCGTGAACTTGCTGAACAGGTGGCCGTAGAGATTAGAAAACTGGCCCGCATGCTTAAGAATGTTAAGGTTGTCACCATCACTGGAGGCACCGGTTATCATCACCAAGAAAGCTCTCTAGATCATGGGTCTCATATCATTGTGGGCACCCCTGGAAGAGTGGCTAAATTAATCAAGACAAAGTTCATAACTCTCCGAGAGATTAAGACCTTTGTTTTAGATGAAGCAGATCGAATGCTTGATATGGGTTTTTATGATGAAATAATGGGAATTGAATCTCTTCTTTCAGAAAACCGACAAACACTCCTCTTTTCAGCCACCTTTCCTGAAGCGATTGTTAAATTAAGTGAAAATGTTCAGCGCTCCGCTACTATGATTAAGATCGATTCTCTTCATGAAGAAGGAAATATCCTTCAGCATTTTTACCGTCTAGAAAGTCACAAAGATAAAAATAAGGCTGTCCTAAGATTGTTAAGTAGTTTTCTCCCAGAGCGTTCGATCATCTTTTGCAAAACGAAAGTAATCACTAAGAATCTAACAAAGTTCTTAAAAGAAAATGGCCTCTTAGCTGAAGGTATCCATGGAGACCTTGATCAAAAAGACCGTACGAAAGTTTTAACAAAATTCTCAAATCAGAGTTTATCTATCTTAGTGGCCACTGATGTCGCCGCCAGAGGCCTTGATATAAAAGATTTATCAGCTGTCATCAATTATGATTTACCAATGGACTCAGAAGACTACGTCCACAGGATAGGAAGAACCGGACGAGCGGGAAAGAAAGGACTGGCCTTTAGTTTTTATTTAGAACCTGAGGAGTACCGCTTAGAGGAAATCTCAGAGATCTTACAAAAAGAATGCCCCCACTCAGAGCTTCCAGAACTTAAAGAATTTGAAATGATCCCTCCTATGAAGACTCTTTTCATAGCTGGTGGAAAAAAACAAAAACTAAGACCTGGAGATATCCTAGGGGCCATGGTCAAAGAAGCGGGCCTTGAGCCCAATGATGTTGGAGATATTTCTATCCTTCCTATCACAACCTATGTGGCCGTTAAGAAAGAGAAGATCAATCAGGCCATCTCAAAGCTAAGTAGTGGAAAGATCAAAAACCGAAGCTTTAGAATAGGTTATGTGGACTAAGCAACTTTCCTTGGCAATTAAAATTAAGCTTACTAAAGATCAGATTTAGGAAACTTACCTTCTTTCCACTTCTTCTTCGCCTCTTCAATATTATCAAAAGAATGAGAAGAAAAATTCCACCAAACACTGGGCTTCTCTTTAAACTCTTCTCCTCCAAATATCATAAATTCACTAGCACCAATTGAATCTACTTTTATCTCAGATCCCTTTTGAAAGATAACCATCGTTCCAGGTTCAATCTTGTTAGATTCAATCTCAAGAGTTCCTTTTATCAAGTAAACACCAGCTTCTTGATCAGATCCTAATTCTATCTTTAATTGAGAAGTTTTATGAGACTTAGCACTTAGATAAAAGATGTCTGAATGAACTGGTATAGGAGATTCTGCTCCAAGAAATGATCCAACGATTAACCTAAGATCAACCCCTGAACAATTGAGCTCTGGAAGCTCATCCTCTTTAATATGAACGAAACTAGGGGCTATCTTTTCTTTAGCTTTAGGTAAAGCAACCCAAAGTTGAATCCCCTCAAGAGAAGTATTTCTTGCCCTCTCGCTATGAACGATTCCAGCCCCCGCAGTCATCCAATTCACTTCCCCAGGTTTTATAAGCTGTTCATTTCCTAAGCTGTCCCTATGAAGAATCTCTCCGGAGAAAAGATAAGTTACAGTAGCTAGACCGATATGGGGATGAGGCCTCACAAGCATTTCTTTATTTCCATCTAAAGTAACTGGCCCCATATGATCCCAAAAGATAAAGGGCCCTACCATTTTCTTTTTCTTATCTGGAAGTGAGCGACGGACTGAAAATCCGTCGCCTAATTCTTTTGTTAATGGTTTTATAATCGCTTCAATCATTACTTAAGGACTACTTTAAAATCTACACTTACATTATCATGAACCATTTTATCACCTAGTCCCTTAAAGAAACTTCCTGAACCATACTTCATATCAAATTTAGTCCTATTAAAATTAAGGACCCCTGAATAGACTTTACCAACTTTTGTGTATTTAACGGTAACGTCTCTTGTTTTATTTCGAATAGTCATCTTTCCTTTTAGGGCCTTCCCATCATCACTTATGATAATGAGTTTTGCTGTGGGATATTTTTTGATATCAAAGAAGTCTGCACTCTTAATATGGGTTAAAAACTTTTCAGCCCACTCCCCTTCTAGGTCTGTTACCGTAATCTTATTTAGGTCTATAACAACTTGCCCCTTTTTTATCCTACCATCAGGGCCTAAATTTAAATCTGCAGACTGAAGCCCTACTTTTCCAATATGCTTTCCTGTAACCTTTGTTCCCTTCCAAGCAAAAGAACTCTTTGTTAAATCTACGTTCCCGCCATGAGCGGCAAATGAAAGGCCTAGGGCCAAGGTTAAAAAGATAGTTTTCATATAATCCTCCGATTAAGTTAGCTTGTTTTAGTTATCTCTATCATCGACCTAATTTGATAATTGCAATAGAGGACATATTCGAGCTACACTGTTCCATATATGGAACAATATGAATCTTAACCTGCTGAAAACATTCGTTAAACTTGCAGAATTTGGTAGTTTTACAAAGGCCGCCGAGCACTTGAATCAACCTAAGTCCAGGGTCTCACGCTCTATTTCAAGGCTTGAAGAAGAGCTTGGTATACAGCTAGTAAGAAGAACGACGAGGCAAACAAGCCTAACAAGCGCAGGAAGTGATTACTATGAAAGGATCGCTCTTTTAATCTCACAGATTGATGAAGAGACTAAGGCCATAGCAGATTCTAGTCAGGCCCTCTCAGGACTTCTGCGCATTACGGCTCCTGAAGACATGGCTCAAACGATTGTATCCCGCCTAGTTACTGAGTTTTCCTCAAAGCATCCAAGAATAAAGATTGAATGCATCGTCACTAATCAATACTTAGATTTAACAAAAGAGAATATTGACCTTGCCTTTAGAGCGGGAAAACTTTCAGACTCAAACCTTATACAAAGAAAGCTTCATGAAGTGGAGTTGATAAGCGTTGCTTCAAAGTCTTATCTTCAAAAGTACGGAACTCCCCAATTAGAGAATGATTTAGACAAACATAAAATCATGAGCTTTAAAGGAATAGATTCTTTCCCTAATCCCACCATAACAACTGATAGCTTTGCTATGCTTTTAAATATGACTTTACTTGGGAAAGGTATCGCAACAATTCCAGACTTTATCTGCAAAGAGTATTTAGATTCAGGGGAATTAGTTAAGATCTTTCCTTTTAAAAAAGGTAATACTTCAAGTATTCATATCGTATATCCCCCCTCAAGAAATATTCCTTTAAAGACTAAAAAGTTTATAAAGTTAGCTACAAGTATGAACTGGTAAACTAACGCTTCTCAATAATCCTGTGACACCAATTCTGGTTCCTCATCGCCCCTTGCAATGCAGAAGATTACCTCTGTGACACTAAAATGCTGCGGTTTTTTTGGCATGGGCTTTGCTTTAAAAAAGGAAACTAAAACATTGATTATGAAAATCAATCTAAGGAGAGAGAGATGAGTATATCTAGTATGAAGAAGTTAATCTTAGTAGCAGCAACCCTTTTTGCAGGTTCGACCTTTGCCGCACCAGAGAAAAGAATCGTCATTGAAATGGGACAAGGGGGAGAACACTACCGGGGAGGACAGTCACTTCCTTTAAGAAGAATGATTAAGGCCCAACACCCAAATATCCGTTTAGAGAACTTTGAACTCTTAAGAGTACGTGTCGTCGGAAAGTCTAAGAATGGAAATGGCTCAGCTTCATTGTCTGTAGGACCAAGAACTTCTTATCCTGTTTACTTAAATGGAAACAGACAAGACTTTCATGTTAACGCTCCCTATACATGGGACCGTCAGGTTATTCAAAATCCTAAGAATAATAGTAATGGACCTTGGAAGATCAACCTTCAAGGTAATATCAAGATCAAACGAATCGTAGCCATTTTAGAGCGAGAAGTTATTCGCCCACCAAGAAGAACTCAGGCCTCTTGCCGTGTAAAGCTTGAAACTCTTTGGGGTTCAGATATCAAAGAATTTCACGCCACTTCTTTTGGAAGAACTCAACGCCAGGCCAAAGATAATGCCTGTGCCGAGGCCATGCAACAGTGCAGAAGCTCTAGGTTAAACGTTAAGATCACAAAGTGTTCAGTTAAGTAATTTGTTTTATATAGGGGCTTCCAAGTGGTGGCCCCTATTTCCGAGTAAAAAGCTTTCTTACCCACTGCCCCTATTCTTTATAATCCTCTAAAATAGTTAGAGGAGCCTAAGTGAAGATCATCATCGTTATTTTATTTTATATAAACCTGCTCAGTGCTCATGAAGTTAATTGGCAGGATAAGTTTCTAAAGAATCAGGTCCTTGAATTAAAGTCTAGTGTTGATCATAACTTAGAGGGAAAGTATCTATGCCTTGCCCTAGAGAGTGATCCTAAGAAATCAATCTTTGTTAGGTATAAAAAAGAAATTGAAAACCTACGTAAGGTTCTACGAGAAGATGAGACTGACTTAGTTGATTATAAGCTGGCTAAGTTTTCCTGTCACAACTTTGCAAAGATGCTCTACTTACAGAACAGCTCTTTAGCAAAAGACATGAAAGACTATAATCTTGAAGGGCTTCAAGAAGATTGGGGCGTTAAGATAAAGCGCGACCCAAGCTTAGAGAAATTTCCGATGAACTATATAACTCTGCAATCAAAAGTGGATGGTTACTTTCATGCTATCAATGCAGTTCTTCTTGATAAAGATAAGCCTGAAGACCTTGATAGTTATGTCTTTATTGAACCACAATCAGATGTTCTCTATTCAGCTTCAGAGCTTAAGTCCTTTAGTGAAAGACTGATGAAGAAGGACTTCAAGGGTGAGATAAAAGTAGGAATAGGAACCTTTGATGGCTTTAGTTTTAACGGAAATATATGGCAATCTCACTCAAATTATCAGCGAGAAATCATAATAAAATAAGATAGTTATCCAAGCATATTGTATTTTCTACATCAATATTGCGCCTTGCGTCATAGGATGATTTAATGCTCTCGTTTAAAAACATGGAGAGAGTATGAGAAATTTAATTTTATCCCTAATCTTATTAGGGTCTAGCCTTTGTTATGCAGGCAACGATGATGATTTTGCCACGGTAGACCTAGATGAATTTCACTTAGAAGAGATCACTCAACAAAGCGATAAGGTCTTTACTCCTATTGGCGTAGAGATACTAAAGCCAACACCCGAGCAAAGAGAAACAGGTGTGAGAAACCGGCTTATCATAAGTTACGCTCAAATAGCCTTTGAAGATTTTGAGACTACCTTTAGGTCTAATAATCAAGAAAGAGGTGCCTACGGAAACTTCGACATCAATAAGTTTAATGAAATCATGAAAGAGAAGATGAAACTTAATGAGTCTCATATTGTCTCAATTGAATACTTTGTTACAGATCAATTTAGTATTGAACTCTCTGATACCTATAGAGACCAAGGCTTTGATCGAACTCAAGTCGGGGAAATTGACATGACCTCTGCAGGAGCAGGGCTTCTCGGTGGTGGAACAACTTCTAGCCAGCCTTATTATATGGATCATAATAGTAAGACCCATGATTTTAATGTGGGTCTTGGTTATACTTTGAAGTTGATTAATAAATCTTGGGGTGGCCTTGAGTTAACTCTTAAAGGAAATGCCGGAATCATTCATCTTGATACCAGAACTGAAGTCGATTATGGAACAAATGACAATTACACTTATGAATATGAAGGTCTTGCTGGGTACTCACTTGGTGCAGGAGTAAGAACGAGGTTCACTTATAAGAACTTCTTTGTTCAAGGGGGAGTTGATTATAAGAATTATGTCATCGCTCCAATGGAGCATCAGGATGGATCAACTAGTGATATCAATCAAAAAGGTCTTATGTACTATTTAGGAATAGGAATTAAGTTCTAATGAACTTGGGCGGCTTAGGCATTAACTTGGTCGCCTTTTTTAGAATTTAATTGTCCACAAGCTGCTAAGACATCATCCCCTTTTACAACTCTAATTAAAGTGGGGATCTTATATTCATCCAAGACTTTTTTAAAGGCTTCGGTTTTTTCTCTATCAGGTCTTTTATAATCTGAACCTGGAAAAGGATTAAAGGGAATCAAATTAATATAAGCTGTCTTACCTTGGAGTAACTCTCCCACTGCACGAGCATCTGTTGAGCTATCATTGAAATCCTTTATCAAAAGATATTCATAGGTAATGAATTGCTTTCTGCTTAAGGGTATTTCGTCGATATAATTGATCACTTCCTCTAGTGGGAATTTCTTATTAATGGGAATGAGCTCATCTCTTTTTTCTTTAAAAGGAGAATGAAGTGAAAGGGCCAAGTTTACCCTAGGCATCTCATCAGCCCATCTTTTTAACCCCGGTAGATAACCTGAAGTTGAGATGGTGATCTTTTGTGGTCCAATTGAAGCGCCATGAGTAGAAAGAAATATTTCACAGGCTTTTTTTACCGCATCAAAATTATGAAGAGGCTCCCCTTGTCCCATGAAGACTATGTTTAAGATACGCTCTTCATTAGGCCTATTCTCGCGGAGCCAATTGTTGGCCACTAGATACTGCCCTATGATCTCTGAAGTCGATAGGTTCCTCGATAGTCCTTGCGTTCCTGTGTAGCAAAAAGAGCAATTCATAGCACAGCCCACTTGTGAGGAAAGGCAAAGAGAGTACTTATTTTGAAAGGGAATTAAAACAGCTTCAACTGTCGTGGCGTCGTTATATTTAATGAGAAACTTTACTGTGCGGTCTTCAGATTCAACAACTGATTTAATCTCAGGCAGGGAGAAATCAAGGTTATTTTCAATGTATTCAAGATGCTCTTTTGAAATATTTGTATACGAGTCCCCTATTATCTTTTTTTTATAATAGTGGTTAAACAAGATCGAAGCGGCGAAGCTGTTGAGCTTACTGCTTAATTGATCAAAGCTGTGGTTATAAAATGATTCTTTCAAAACTCTCCTAAGCCCACTAAATACCATATCCTCAGGGCTCTAAACAATTAAATTGCCTGACTAGACTTTGATCAACTGAAGGAATTAGGCGGTCTCTCAGTAGTAAATTCAAACACTTACTATGCATAAATTGGCTACAGCTTTGCAATTATAAGCATATGAAATCAATCCTTATCATCTTCCTCCTCCTCTTGAGCGCTGCTTCCTTTAGCGAGGAGAGCTGCAAGGCTTTTGATCTACGAGAGACCAAGGGCTCAATGAGTGAAGTTATTATCAGTCAACAAGATGAGAACATGGGCACTTGTTACGCCAATGCTATAAGCATGGCCAATGATGCTTGGACCTATTCACATAAGAGTGATGAAGTAGCTAATAGTGATGCGATCTTAAGAACAAGTTACTTGGCCCTGGCCTCAGAGTTTGGAATGAGCAAGAACCGAGATCTCTCAAGAGGATCTGAAAAGAGTGGTGGTCTTTACTTTGAAAGTGGAGGAATAGATGCCCTCCTTAATCTTATGCTAGTAAAGAGAGAGTACTGCACAACTAAAAGTGGAAAATCCCTTCTTGAAGAAATAACTGACAAAAAGATGATTAACGATCTTATCGCTCTAGGGAATATGTATCAAACATATTCAAAGTCTCGAAAAGAAGGTGCTAACTTTATTGATGAGTTAAAGAAAAAAGATGACTTTAAGATCATCATTGAAGAAATGACCAAAGAGAACAAAGAAAAACTTTTCAGCATTCTAAAACAAGTGGCCCTAGAAAAAGAAGAAGTAGATGGCCAACAATTCATACATAGAATTATCGTCAATAGTTGTGACAAGATGAAAGATTTAAATTGGCATAAGTTTGAAGCCCTCGCTTGGGAAGATATCTTAGAACAAAGTCATAGAACGAGCCTAAAATCGAGCTTCATCGATTATTTCAGTAAGAAAGAAAATGCACAGCCACTCATCATTAGTTTTTGTAAAACTGCCGTTCAAAAAGATCTAAAGAGCTTAGATAGCTTGCTTGAGAAATCGGAAAAGGCCCCTTCTCCAGCAGAGTTTGCCAAGTACTGCGGTCCTCACGCTAGTTTGATAGTGGGTCGTAAGATGGTTGGGAATACTTGTAAGCTTATCGTAAGAGATAATATGAATTGTGATTCTAAGAATTCAATTCAAATGAAGGCCACTTGTGATGGTTCTGACTTTGCTATCGAACAAGACTACCTCAATTCACATATTATGAGTATCAACGTTATCACCGAATAATTAACAAGTTAGCTCCCTTGAAATCGTCATATTTTTCTATGACGAACTTAAGCCTATAGTTTTCCCCTTCTTCAAAGACGTCTCTTCTTTATAAGTCTATAAAAAACAAAATTCACAACTTGTGAACACATATATACTGTTTTTGTGAATTTTGATTTACGAAAAAAAACTGTCGGTCTAATTTGCGTTCAATTAACAAAACAGTTCTGTTGAACACTCATTAAATCTATAGGAGATTAAAAATGAAAACATTATTAATTGCAGTAGCATCACTACTTATGGCATCAAGCGCTATGGCCCACACTCCAACTCAAAGTGACTCTTGGTCAACAATCAAGAAGCATTTCACAAAAGTTGTTGTTAAAGAGCCTTCAGTAAAATTAGACAATGGACCTATGACTTCAGCATTCTTTGTTTGTAAAGAAGGAGATCAACTAAGAACTCTTAAGAAACTTACAAAATGTGTTAACTGGAGACGTGTTGGCGGCGGAGATAACGACAGAAGAGTTTGTACTGAAGAAGTATCTTACTTTGGTTACGCAGCAATCGAAGGAACACGCGAAAGATGTACTAACTACAGAAGAGTTGGTGGAAGAGATAATGACCGTAGAGTTTGTACTAACTACGAAACTTACGACTATACTCTTAAGCTTTCTCACGAAGTTGCAGTTCACAAAGCTCCAAGAAACAACAGAAATGACGAGCGTTTTGGAAGAAAACTATTTACTAAGACTCTCTCTATTCAAGATTGCGAATAAGAATTGATTGTTTTAAGGCCCTCCTCCCCCGGAGGGTCTTTTTAATTTAAAAGGGAACAATGCAAGAAGTAAGCGAAAACCCTAGAATTTCCATCTTTGATTTCGATAATTATCGAGATTTTCTTATTAAGGCAGGTATGCCAGATGGCCTCTACTCGCATACATCAAACAATTTCAGATCCTGGGCCAAGCGTTTAGGCTATAAATCAGCAAGTTCATTAACAATGGTAATCAAAGGGCAAAGAAGTCCGAGTTTTGAGATGATTCGCAATTTGAGTGTTGACCTCAAGATGACTGCAAAAGAGACGCAGTATTTTGAGCTCTTGATTCAACTTGAAAAAGCAACGAGCAAGAACCGAGATCAAAAAGACATTCTTAAGAAGATCTCTAGCCTCTCCCCTAAGAATACCAACCACTCACTTGATTTAAATGAGTTTTCATCCATTAGTGAATGGTACTTCTTTGCTATCAAACAATTGATTAACACCAATGATTTTGTTGAAGATTATGAATGGATCTATAAACGACTTAGAAAGAAAGTTACCATCTCTCAAATCAGATCAGCCATTGATATAATGCTCGAATTAAAGACAATTAAGCGCTCTGAAGAAGGCAAGCTCATCGTTCTCAAAGAGGGCTTGAGCACTGCTAGTAAGATCCCAAGCTCTGCTGTCAGAAAGCATCACTTTGGAATGATAAATAGGGCCTTAGAAGCTGTTACTGAACAAGATATTTCAGAGAGGCAACTCTCCTCACTAACTCTTAGGATAGAGAGCGAAAAGGTTGATGACGCTAAGGCCGAACTATTAGAGTTTATGAAGAGCTTTAATCAAAAGTATTCAGCGATAAAATCAGATGAACTTTTTCAATTAAATTTTCAATTCTTCCAACATACTAAAGAAATATACAAACACTAGGAAACCAGATGAAATTATTTATTCTCATTCCCCTTCTTTTTTCAAACTTAGTCTTTGCAACTGATATTGTGTTTATATCGGGGCAAGAGAGGCTTCAAGAAATTGAAAGATTTGAATTAAGATCAAGGGCCCTTGTTGAAGCTTTCAGTACAGGCGATATGGTTGGTAACGGAGGCGGTCTCTTAGAGCAAAACTTCTACCAAGCTTATTACTTAGTTCAATCAGCTATAGAGAATTGTCTATATGATTCAATTTGTGGTTTAACTCCTAAGCAAGATGACCTCCTTAGAAAGATTAATCAAACCTTTATTTTAAAGATTGATCAAGACCTTCCCTTAATCTTTTTAAAAGAAGATCAATCCGGTGGTTTTTTTAGTGAAGATGAAGAAAAAGAGACAAGGCTTGCTAAAACAGGTTATTCAGAGAAGTTTCCAATCTTTATCAATTCGACCCTAGCCTTAAGTATAAGTGAGAATATTCCTGCAATCATTGGTATCTTAATTCATGAATTAGGTCATCAGACAGGAGTTTTAAGCCATAGTATTCTTGATGAACTATCAACTAAGGTAAGAGCACTCTATAGTGACAACTGGGTCGAAAGTAAGGTTCGCGTTGGGGGTAGGCTCTTGAATGCTAGGTTATTTTCTTCAAAGAATAATTTTACAACGGCAAGCTTAAGCCTCGTCTTTGATCAAAAGGTTAAAAGCTTAGATAGTTTAATAGCTAAAGAAGTTTCATGCCTTCCGGGAGAGAGTGTCTACGGTTTTTATCTATCAAATGGAGCATGGCAAAGACCAATCTCAAGCCGAAGTAAATTTGAAATAAGCCTGCAATACTGGATAGACATCTATTGCCTTGATAATGAGGGTACTATTTGGCCAATTCAAAGGGATCTAAAGCTAAAGTTTGAGTTCGAGAAATACTTAGACTTTATCTCTAAGCTTAAAAATGTTGAAGCCCAGGTTAACTAGGCTAAGGACTAAGAAACTTTGAGGCCAGGTTAAAGCAGCTTGGTCCCTGAAACCGGTTTTCTTTCACAAAACTTGAGTACTTAACCACTCCTGCCATAATGGCGTCGCCATCTTTATTATGCATCATCTCCGGATGAAACTGAAAGGTTAGCCCAAGACCATTTTTAAACTGATAGCCTTCAACTACTCTATTAACACCAGTGCCTTCAACAGAGTTGATACTAACATCAGCTGTCCCTTCTCTGACAGCTTGATGATGATAGCTATAGATATCTACTTCATCCTTTCCCGTAAAGGCCCTTAATAAATTATCATCATCTTTAACGAGCTTAACTTTATGCCAGACATCCACATGCTCGTCTGTGACTCCTTCAGAAAAGATATCTTGATGTAGCTTTCCGCCCTTTGCCACAAAACAGATCTGTGACCCCCTGCAAATTCCAAAGTAGACTCCTCTTTTTTTCTGAATATAAGTTTTGATCATCTTTACTTCGGAGAGGTCTCTCGTTGGAACTATATTTACCGAATGAGTTACTTCTTCCCCATAAAGCTTAGGGTCAACATCATCTCCTCCCATACCAAAGAGAGAGTCAAAGCTTCTGGCCACTAGGTCTCTAAACTCTTGTGCCTGATTCTTATTTAGCGAAGCATCCACACTTATAGGAAGAAGATAGGCGACTCCTCCATTTTTGTTAATGGGGTTGAGAAAATTCCAGATTCGATAATACTTTGAAGTATAGTCATTGAACTGATTCGCTATTAATAAGAAGTTAGGTCTTGGGGATTCTTTTAGAGCATCAAGAGAGACCACTTCATAGGTGTTACCAGAGATCATCTTCCTTGTTACTTTATGCTTTTTCATGGCTTCATCTAAATCTTTGGTCTTATACAAAGTGTTTCTATAGCGATCGATGGCCATTTGTGGAGTCTCGCCGTTTAAAACAGGCAGGATCATTCCGGGATGATTCTTTTGTGGCTTCCAGCTAATCAACCTTTCAATATCAGAAGCTAAACTAACTGTTAGTAAAAGGAGGCTGAGAATAAAGAATCTTAAAGCTGATCGAAGCATAACTTCTAATCGGAATCCTTAGAGAAACATAAAGAGAAGCTAAAAGATCAAGTATTTATAACTACTCAATTTATAAGCGCAAAGATAAGATCTTATGAAGAGAAACTAAAAAAAGGACGGATAGATGAACAGTAAAGTTGCGACAGGCTCACGCTTATTATTAGGTCTTATTTTTCTCATCTTTGGATCTAACGGTCTAATGATGGTTATAACTGGATCTGGTTTTATCCCTATGCCACCTCCAAATCCTATGATGGCCGGTTTTTTTACTATCGCCTACCTCATGCCCTTAGTAAAAACCTTGCAAGTGATCTCAGCCCTCTTTCTTCTAAGCAATAAATTTGTGAACTTAGCCTTGGTTTTACTAACCCCAATTGTGGTTAATATCTTGGCCATTCATATTTTTATTGATCTAGCTGGTCTACCTATGGCCTTATTCTTAGTCATCCTTTTAGCACTTCAGTTTAAGCACCGCTGGAATGACTTTTCTGCACTCATAAAAAAATAATTAAATAAGGTCCATCTGCAAGAAAAGATGGACCTACAATCAACTAGTGAATAGTTTTAACGAGCTTACTTACATCAAATTTTAGCTTTCTAGCTTTCGCTACAAGTTCATTATATCTTTCAGTATTTAATTTAGGATCACGGCTAAGAATCCAAAGATACTTTCTTGATTTATCTCCTACTAAAACCGAGTCATAGTTTTCATCTAAGTCGAGAATCCAATAGTTTCCTGAAAACAAAAAGAAACGAAACTCTCTAAGAAAGAACTGAACCTTTAACTTGGCATTGGTCTTCTTATTCTTCACCCAGGCACGCCCTTGTGCTTGCTTAAGTTCTCCATCAGGACTACCAAGATTACATGAATTCAGAACCTTTAAGTCCCCATCATCGCGCATGGAATACTCGGCTTTCGTTGCCGTACAGCCCTTTTGAAACTTTTGAGGAAAGCTGGCTATCTCATACCAGGTCCCTAGGTACTTATCGATGCTAACGTATTCTACGGTTTCTAAAGGTGCTCTTCTTCCGGCAAAAGAATATTGGGCCGTACATAAAAAGATAACGAGGATTATTGCTTTCAACTTCTTCTCCATTATTTAAGTTCATTAGAGCTAGGTTAGCTTATTCTTGTGGATTATTAACGTAGACAGGTCTTAGACAGAAAAAGAGATTCAGGAGCAAAATAGCAAGAAAACGACAGGTTACGACTCGTTTTGTCATATCTTTATCTTAGACCAATTCTAAAAAACTGAGTTAAAATAAGGACATAACTATTTAAAGGGAAAGCATTATGCTCAAAGATATCTTAACAACCGACCTTGAGTATTTAGCCATTTTCTCCTTAGTTCTCATCCTTCCTAAAATAATTCAAAGAATTAAGATTCCTTCGGGAATCACGGCACTGTGTATTGGTATCGGAATCTCTATCTTAGATCCGGCTTTAAAGAATGATCAATTGTTTCGTTTTCTTTCACAAATAGGAATCACCTCGTTATTTTTATTTGCCGGTCTTGAAGTTGATTATGATGAATTAAAAGAAGACCGAGTCTATCTTAGTAAGTACCTCGTTAAGTTCTCTGCTGCCTTAATTGTGATAACCATGGTGGTCATGAAGACCTTAGATTTAAGTTTACAGAACTCTTTTATCCTTTCCCTAGGTATCTTTACCCCTTCAGCAGGGTTTATTCTAAATTCTTTGCATTCCTTTGATATCTCTGAAGATCAAGAATACTGGGTAAGATCAAAGGCCATCAGTAAAGAGGTCCTCTCAATTGTGCTTCTCTTTTTGGCCCTCCAAGGAAGTGATCCAAAGGCTCTTCTTATATCCTTTAGCTTTTTTGTAAGCCTCTTTCTTGTTCTGCCTTATATTTTTAACCTCTTCTTTAAGTTTATCTCTCCTTACGCCCCAAACTCAGAGATCCCTTTTCTCATAACCCTGTCGTTAATTTCAGGGGTTTTATCAAAAGAACTAGGAGCCTATTATCTTATTGGCGCTTTTATAGTTGGGCTGGTTGGTTCACGGTTTAAAAGGAAGATCTTTAAAGAGGGTGAGGAAGTCCTCTTTAGATCCCTGTCAGGTTTCTTTAGTGTCTTTCTTCCTTTTTACTTTTTCAAAGCAGGGCTTGGCCTAACAATTGGTAACTTTACTTTAGAAGCAGCTGCCATAGGCGTTGTCATTGCTATTATCTTTGTTCCTTTAAGAATTTTTCTTATCAATTATAGCTTAAAGACTTTTATTTCTGAATTTAGGATGAATATCTACAAGATCTCTCTTTCATTAATGCCGACTCTCGTCTTTGGATTGGTGATTGCAAATATCCTCCTAGAAAGAAAGATGGTAAGCTCCCCCATTATTTATGGTCTAATTGTCTATACTCTCTTAACGAGCCTTCTCCCTACGGTCTTCTTCTTCTTTAATAAGGAAAAGGCCTTAAGCTAAGAGGTTTTCTTAGCGTAGCCTATATAGGAGAGAAGAGTAGATTTAGTAAAACTAAAGCTAAAGTCAGGATGAACTTCCCGTTTTAGAAGTGATTTCCAAAAAGAAAGTTCTCCAAAGTTCGGTCTGATACCCATCATATGAATGGTCTTTAGATTCGCTAACTTATTCATCTTATCTAATTCTTTAGGGGATATAAAAAGCCTTAAAATATGCATATGCTTAGGAGTCTTAGGTAAGAACCATTCAACTAATTTAATGATGACAAAGTAAGCTAGAATATTTTTACTAAAAGTGTGAAAGAAAAAGATCCCATTAGGTTTGAGCACTCGGCTCGCTTCAGCTATTACCCGTTCAGGCTCTTCTACATGTTCTAAAAAATCCATTGCACAAACAGCATCAAACTGATTGTCTTCAAAGGGAAGTTCATAGGCATTGGCATACTGATAGTTCGCAGTTTTAGTGGAGTCATACTTACGAGCGATCTTCAAGCTCTCTTCAGACATATCAATCCCACTAACCTCATGATTATTCAGGGCCATGGCATTACTTAGAAAGCCAGCGCCGCAACCTATATCTAAGACCTTCTTAGGTCCATCGCCTAATTCTTTCTTTATTGTCTCAAGAACCCACGGATTCTTTAGTTTACTCTCCGCTCTAAGAAGAGCAATCGGATCGTCATTAGCAATTAACCAATCTTCTCCGAGATGGTGGTAGTAGTCGTTGTTGACTGGTGTTTTGCCTGAAAGAGTTTTTTCCACGGAATGCTCCAATATAGTATTTGGTAGATTAAGAATATGATTGTGATGATAAACTGCCCTTTAATTATGCTTTGAAAGAGCTGATGCTCTCCAGAGAATAAGAGGTTTGTTGTCACTGATTCAAACCAATAAAGAGATAAAACAAATAAGGTAATGGGGTGAATGACGAAGAGAACTGAGTGAAGCCATTGCTCAGAGGCAAGGGATTTTTCATGATGAATGAATTCATCTTTAGTTATAAATAAGCATGAAAATAAAGCAAGCCCTATATAGATAAGTATATTGGACTTAGTTGGTTCAAAAAATAAAACAAATGAAAAACAGGCTAAGACCGTCAGAGTATCAAGAGGATGACCTAACCTCTCCCAAAGAGGTAATCCCCTCTTGTGATGAAAATAAAATTCATCAAAGAAAGTCGCCCCTGCTTGAAGGATAAAAGGGAAAATGAGCAGGAGTAAACCTAGGCTCATACTTTTTCTCCAATAAACCCAGCCACAGTAAGGCCCGGGCCAAAGGCAACACTAAAGATCTTAGTCCCTTTAGCTATTTTATCATCTTCTATGATTCTTTTCCAAACATGTGGAAGAGTCGCAGAAGACATATTTCCTCTATCTTTTAAAACAGCATTTGAATAAGAGACCTGCTCGTCAGTTAGCTCAAGAAGGGTCATAATCTGATCAATAATCTTTGGTCCACCTGGATGAATAGCAAAGATCGTTGAATCTTTCTCTTTTTCATAATCAAGACCACAGCTTTTAAAAAGCTCTTTCGTATAGTTCTTTATATTGTCTTTAATAATTCTTGGAACCGTTCTATGTAGGGTCATCTCAAGATTATTCTCTCCAAACCCCCAAGTCATAGCCTCTTCAGAGCCAGGGATGATCGTTTCTTTCATTTTGATAACATTGATTCCATTACCTTTAAAAGTATTAAGATCAGCGCAAGGGTCTACTGAGTACTTGATAGCTCCATCAGCAAATAAAGTCTGGACAACGGTTTGCTCTGGAGATTGTGCCGTCACGTTAAAATGATTAGAGCAAATTTCAGTGTGAACAATATCCACTCGTTTCTTATCAGTCATGCCCTTGGCAACCTTTATGGCAGGCATGGCGGCGTAACAACCCATATGATAGAGATGGGTAATTCCTGTAATATCAGACCATTCATTCTTCGGAATGATTTTCTGGCCTGCGCTTGGTGAAACATAGCCCGTGCAAGTGACATGAAGAATTTCTTCTGGGGTATCAGTCTTATCTTCAAAGAAAGAATCAAAGACCTTATCAACAGTTCGTTGAAAGAATTCAGATCTTTCTCGAAGGCTAGGTGAAAAATTATTTTCAATAGTAAAGAGTTCATTGTTCATGACGTCTAAATTTCCAAAGTCTCTACAAAAGAAAGACCTTTTTGAGATCTTATCTTCTTTTACCGAAAATCTTTGAACGATCCTCTCATCAAAGGTCTTAGGGGTAGCAATGGATTGAACCTTTGCCATCCAATGAGAGACTTCATCTTGAGCGACTTCGTTTGAGGGCTGATGAATCTTGAAGTCTGAAATAATTGTTGCCATAATATTTGCCTTTAATTGAGTGTTTTAAATTCGTTAATTTTTTCATTTAGATTTTCAAGAATCTTTGATACCCCGTCACGAACCTGGACGAACTCATCCATGCTCACTTTTAAGTTACAAAACATCTCCATAGGTAAATCACTGCACTTCTTCTCTAGGTTCTTACCTTTTCTTGTCAGTTTTACATTAACCTCTCTCTCATCTTCTAGAGAGCGAGCCCTCTCTAAGAGTTCATTGCCTTCTAGCCTTTTTAATAAAGGAGTCAAAGTTCCAGAGTCTAGGTGAAGCCTTTTTCCAAGGTCTTTAACTGTTAGTTTCTCGTTAGACTTCTCCCAAAGGAGAAGCATCACCAAGAATTGGGGATAAGTTAGCCCTAACTTTGTTAGATATGGCCTATACACTTGAGTCATGGCCCTAGAGGCTGAGTACAAGTTAAAACAAAGGGCGTCTTCAATCTTCACTTCAATAGTCATAAAAGCACCAAAAAGAGGTTTATTCCTCGGTTAGCGAGAAACTAGCACCACAATTAAGTTGCGCACAACCTAAATCGACTTTCAGGTAAGCTTTCATTTACCTTGCCTAACTTTTGTCTTAATTTATAACTATGAATATTACTGAAATCTTCAAATTGTTCTTTAAACTAGGGATAGTGGCCTTTGGGGGTCCTGCTGCTCATATTGCCATGATTCATAAAGAAGTGGTTCAAAATCGAAAATGGATGAGCGAAGATCATTTCTTAGACCTTGTAGGGGCCACTTCTCTTATTCCCGGTCCTAATTCTACAGAGATGGTCATTCACTGCGGTTATCAGCGAGGAGGAGTCCTTGGGCTTATTACGGCGGGAGTTTCCTTTATCTTTCCAGCTTGTTTATTAACAGGGATCTTAGCCTATCTTTATACCTTGGCCTATCAGATCCCTAATTATGAAGCCTATCTCATTGGAATAAAGCCCGTTGTTCTTATTCTTATCTTTCAGGCCTTGAGAGGTCTTTGGAAGAAGGCGATCAAGACCAATGAGTTAATCCTCGTTGCCTTACTTGTTTGTCTCTTAGGCTTTACAGGTATTGGTGAAGTCTTTGCTCTTTTTATCGGAGCTACGGTAGGTTTTATACTCTTAAAAGGAAAGGACCACTTTAGCCAAAATAGTATCGCCCTTCCGGCAATCTTTTGGGTCTTTACAAAGATAGGCTCAGTTCTCTTTGGAAGCGGCTATGTCTTAATCGCCTATCTTCAAGATGAGATCGTAGAAAAAAGGGCCTGGCTTACAAGCGCGCAAATTGCCGACGCTGTGGCCATAGGACAGTTCACTCCAGGACCGGTGCTCTCTACATCTACCTTCATAGGTTATCTATTAAGTGGACCGTGGGGTGCGGTTGTAGCTTCAGTAGGTATCTTTCTTCCTTCGTTTATCTTTGTTCTTATCTTAAATCCCTTAATCCCAAAGATGAGAAACTCTAAGAATTTCTCTCTCCTCTTAGACTCAGTAAACGCTGGGGCTATTGGTCTAATGGCCTATGCCCTATATCCCTTAGGAAAGATTTCTTTTTTTAATCCTAAGGCCATCGTCATTTTTATCATTACGGCCCTTATCATTTGGAAGGTACCAAAAATGAGCTCGGTTAAGTTGGTTAGTTTAGGCCTAATCTTGGGTATCTTTTCAACTTTCATTTAGCTAAGCTATTGAAAAGGAGTTTTTAATGAACAATGAACTTTTTAATGAGATGAAGACCATTATCTTTGATCCCACGATTGGGAAGATTATCTCCGTTATCTTTTGCTTTATATTAATCTACATCCTTAGCCGCTCTTTTAATAAGGTCCTCAATTCAAAGATAACTGATTCCTCTACTCGCTATAAAACAAAAAAAGCGGTTAGCTTTTCCTCCTTTATCCTTTTTGTCTTTTGCTTAGGTTTTATCTTTAGTGACAAACTAGGAGGTTTAACGGTTGCCTTTGGTGTAACCGGAGCAGGAATAGCCTTTGCCCTTCAAGAAGTTATTGCCAGTATTGCTGGATGGTTTGCTATTAACTTTAATAACTTCTTCAAAGTTGGTGACCGAGTTCAACTCGGAGGAATCAAAGGAGATGTCATAGATATTGGTGTTCTCAGAACCACGATTATGGAGATGGGTGATTGGGTAAAAGGCGATCTTTATAACGGACGAACTGTTAAAATCTCCAATAGTTATGTTTTTAAAGATCCCGTTTTTAATTACTCAGCTGAATACCCTTTTCTCTGGGATGAGATATCTATTTCAGTACGACTTGAATCAGATTTAGAAGAGACAGAGAATATAATTAAAAGATGTGCTGCTGCAACTTTAGAAGAATTCGAAAAGAACTCCAAAAAAGAATGGAGGAACCTAGTCAAAAAGTACCCTATCGAAGATGCTCGCCTTGAAAACCTTGTCACCTTTCATATTGAAGGAGGCTCTGCTCACTTTACTCTACGCTATATAACCGGTTTTAAGTCCAGAAGAAGAACCAAAGATCTTCTCTTTAGAAGTATTAATGCAGAATTCAATAAGACTGCTGGAAAAGTTGAGTGGGCCGTTTCTTCAATGGAGCTCTCTTCAAGACCAAGTTTAAAAATCGAACTTGAAAAAGAGAAGACCCGGGCGATCCTTTAATCAGGCTCGCCGGGGGGGACGAAGCCCGGGTCAATATCTATAGCAAACCTAGTTTTTAACTTTAATCTCACAAGGGACATAGTAGTCCGCTCTAACGCTATAGCGGGGTTCGCCTTTTCCGTTAAAGCTTTCAGTAACACTAAAGCCAATAGGTTTGATTGATGCTTTTTTACGCTCAACATTCATAATACTATCCAGTGAAGCTCCTCGGCACTTATCATCACGAATAGGTAAGAATCTTCTTAAGATCTTTTTATCAAATTTACCATTTTCAAAATCATTGTTTAAATCAACAATTGAATCAATGGCCACTTGCTTGTTATCAAAAGCATGGTGCACTATTAGCTGGGTTTTTTCATACTTAAACCTACTTCCAAACCTTCCATGAAAGTCTCTTGGCTTTCTAATGCTTTTAATAAGCTTACTTGATCCGCCTTCAATTCCCCCTTGAACTAAGCCTGAAGAGCCTCCTTCAATGCCTCCACCAGCCTCAGCTGTGGCAAACATATTCAGCACAACTAAAAGACAAATTGTGCCTTTTGCTATTGAGACAAGGGACTGACAAACAACTCTAATTCCTCCAGCAAGACGATGGACTTCATTAGAGTCGATGATCTCTCTGGTTTTTTTCACATAGGACTTATTAAGTTCAATCAATTCTGTGAAGGCTTCTTTACTAATGTCTGAAACATTGTATTGAAGTTCACCAGAGAATTGACCACGTTTTTTTCTTGTTTTTTGCATTTCTATAATCGCCTTTACGATACCAAAGGAGGTTAACTCGTTTGTTATGAATTTTGCATTTTCAACATCTATGAAGAATCTATTCTCTTCAATTCGAACAAGACCAGTGTCATCTAAAGAAGTGACAAGATCCACGCCGTACTCACCGTAGTTTTTAAAGATTGAATTTCGGCTAATTCCAGCAGTATCAGCGATAGCTATATCTAAAAAGATATCAAGAAGCGCTGGCTCGTTTTCTAAGAGCTTAGAGAACTCTTCTTGAAGGTTCATTCTCACTTTCTTCTTTTTTAATTCTTCTTTTACTATGACATATTCACTGCTTTCTTCAGATTTTCTTGTATCAAGCCACTGCTTTCTTTCTTCAATGGCGTTTCCATTTTCACGAAGGATCTTAAGCCCAAGGTCTATTCCAGCGCGCTTTTTACCGTTTTTGATTTGGCTTAACATAGCCGTAGAGATGCTCCACTTCTTAGCCACTTGATCCATAGATAAGCGTGTTCCACCTAAATAATTATTCAATGATTCTGCAATCAAATTATTCATTGTTGTCATAAACCCTCTCTCGATTCTGATACCCACTTCATAACCCAACGCCATTTTTTTCAAATGATTTTTGAAGAAATTCTATCCTGGTGCGATTTGCACCCCCTCATTTCTTCGTCATGAGAGATCCCCTCGCCATCGTGACGAGGGGATTAAGGAGAGATTCTACAAACCAAAGATTCCTAAGCATTTGCTTTAGATTATTTCTTGAACGGAAATTAAGCCAAAGTGATGAAAAAGAAACGGAGAAAAATGAAGATGAACAATTATTCGTTAACCTGGGTTAACGGAAGAAATACAGCAGTTTATCAGTGAAATAAGAGAGAAAAGGAAGTTTTCTCAATGGTTTTTAACCGAGAGTTAATTAAGATCTACTGACTCTCTCAGTTTTCTTAGTTACTCGCTTACATTTAAGCTTACGTATATCCATCATTTTACTTTCACAGTCTCCATAAGCTTTTTGGCAAATATTCATCTTAAATGGAATAGAATCAGGAAGTGAACCTAAGTGCTTTTTATAATAATCATATCCTTTAAGGGTCCAATTCCTATGAACGCTAAAGTGTAGGTGGCGGTTATCTGTTCCCGTGAGTCCTGTATCTCCTTCTATGCCAAGGAACTGCCCTACTTTTACAACCTCACCAGTCTTAACGCTTATTGAATCAAGGTGAGCATAGAAGACGAGTACTCCATCAGAGCGCAAGATCTTTAAATGATTTCCAAATCCAGCACCACATGAGGAGTTATGCTCTATGCATTCTGAGTATGCGATGACGATGCCTGAGATACTTGAATATAAACCTGCAGGCTCGCTTCCTTTCTCAGAAGCTAGGTCTAAAGCATAGAGTGTGTTCTTATAGGTATGACTATTGCCTTCAGGAGACTCAGCTCCTTGATCACAGTTGATTGTTTTTTCCTGGTCAAATGGATAGCTAACGCTCGGTAAGTCCGCTGCAAAAAGCGATAGAGAATTAAGAAAGAAGGCTAAGAACAAATAAGGTAACACTTACTTGTCTTAGCATAGAAGTATGTTCGAAAAGGTTAGTTTGTAATCATTTCAGTCTTTTTAGGCACTTCAGGTCCTCTATCTGGAATCTTCCTTGGATCAGTTGGAGGTAGGATGAAATAACTAGGCTTAAGTGACTGAGCCATTGGAGAAGTTACCAATGCAGCGCAAAGAGACTTCACTGCAGATGTATTTAGTCGGTTTTCTCTTAATAAAGATCCTATAAAGAAACTAAATAGTTATAAAGTTCTAAGTATTCCTCTTAAGGACAGATCTTAAAAAATCGATTATGATCACTCTAATCTGGAGAGATCAATGCAATACCTTCACACAATGATTAGAGTAGAAAACCTTGAGACAACATTAGACTTTTTTGTAGGAAAATTAGGCTTTGTACAAATAAGCAGACAGGATTATGAAAAGGGAAGGTTCTCCTTAATTTTCTTAGCCGCCCCTAAAGACGCTGATCAGGCGAGAGAAAAAAAAGCTCCTGTTATTGAACTTACCTATAATTGGCCAAGCGATGATGAGGAATCAGAAAAACTTTCCTCCGGTCGTAACTTTGGTCATCTTGCTTTTAGAGTTGATGATATTTATAAGACCTGCCAAGACTTAATGGATAAAGGTGTTGTGATCAATAGGCCTCCAAGAGATGGCTATATGGCCTTTATCAAATCTCCCGATAATATTTCTATAGAACTGCTTCAAAGCGGAGAGAGGCTAGAAGTTACTGAGCCTTGGAAAAGTATGGAAAATATTGGGAGCTGGTAGAATAAGTGAAGAAGCTCTCAAAGATTAAAAGTGGATTCTTTAGCAGGCAACTAGGCATTGCTAAACTTGCTTTAAAGACCGGTAGTTCAATTTATAAAAATAGAGATAAAGGCATAAAGGATCAGCTAAAACATAGTATCGAAAAATACGCCGCTGATATCGCAGATGAGCTTAATGTCATGAAGGGCTCTTTTATGAAGGCCGGTCAAATGCTCTCGCTTCTCGGTGGCTCTTTTCTTCCTGAAGAGGCACATAAGATTTTAAAGTCCCTAGAGAATAAGAGCTCTTTTTTAGAGTGGGAGCAAATCAGTAAACAAATTCCAAAAGAATGGCTTGAACAATTAGAGGTTAAGGTTGAGCCCTTAGCTGCTGCGAGCTTAGGTCAGGTTCATTTGTTTCAAGATCAAGGGCAAGACTTTGCCATGAAGATTCAATACAGAGGAGTAAGAAAGGCCATTAAGAATGATGTAAAAGCGCTTAAGCTTTTTATGAACGCTCTAAACCTCCTGCCTAAAGAGATTGATCTAAAAGAAGTTTACAAAGAGATTGAAGAGATGCTTACGGAAGAAACGGACTATCTACATGAAGCAAGAAATACAGAGAAGTTTGAAAAAGAACTAACACCCTTCCCTATTTTCAAGGTTCCAAAGATCAATCATCAATACTCAAATGAAGATATCATCACCACGGAATTCATTAAAGGTCACTCTCTTCATGACTTAGAAAGCCTAGGGCTCTCTCAACAACAGAGGGATCATTTAGGGCGAGAGTTTATGCGCCTTCTCTTCTTAGAGCTCTTTGTCTTTGAAGAGATTCAAACTGACGCCCACTTTGGAAATTATCTTTTGATCACTGAGCCTGAGTTAAAATGGGGCCTTCTTGATTTTGGCGCCACGAAAGTACCAAGTAAGGAATTCATCACCCATTATCAAGAGCTCATCATCCTTCTTAGTAAGAGAGACCGAGACGGCTTTATCGAAAAATTAAAAGACATGGGTTATATCTCTAAAGAAAAACCTTCTGATCTAGACCTCTTTTGGGAATATGCCAATATCATTGGCGCTCCTTTTTATGAAGAAGTTTATGATTGGGGGAAAACTGACCTCTCCATTCAGATCTATGAATATATCCCGAAGATTATTAAATCTATCTCTGTTGGAAATCCTCCCTCTGACTCAGTCTTTATTGATAGAAAGATAGCGGGAGTCTATTTTATCCTTCAAAAATTAAAGGCAAACTTTGATGTCAATAAGCTCTTAAATGAAGTAATCTCCTATAAGAATCAGGAGCAAGAAAAATGAATATAGCAGTCTTATGTGTTTTTATCTCTTTTATCCTCCCTACTATCTGCGCCGGAATTGCTAAGATGACAGGGGGCTTTAAGATGTCTCATAATGCTCACCCTAGAGAATTTCTAGCCTCCCTTGAAGGAAGAAGTGCTAGGGCCAATGCCGCTCAGATGAATGGGTGGGAAGCGGCTCCTCAATTTGCTGCTGCCATTATCTTGGCCATTCAATTTAACGGAAGAGCTGAGATCATCGATTGTACAGCCATCATCTTTGTCCTCTCAAGGATCCTTTATACAATAGCTTACATAGGTAATTACGCGAGAACGAGAACTTCCCTCTTCTTTGTGGGAACTGCCTGCACTTGGTTTCTCTTTTACTTGGCCCTAAGCGCCTAATAATTGAAATTCTTACCTAGTAAAGGACACTTCGCCTCTAACGGTGATATTTCCTAATCTATGCAAGTAAACGTACGATTTTTAGAGAATTTAAGGCTTGAAGCTAACTTTGATGACTTCAGTATTTATACTGATCAACCCATCCGTTATAAAGGCGATGGAACGGCTCCGAGCCCCTTTGATTATTTCTTAGCTTCATCGGCCCTCTGCGCAGCCTACTTTGTGAAGGTCTATTGCAAGGCCAGAGATATTCCCACTGAAGATATCAAGCTGACTCAAAATAATATTATCGACCCAGAGAACCGCTATAATCAAATCTTTAATATTCAAGTCGAGCTTCCTGAGAGTATTACTGAGCATGACCGCCAAGGGATCTTAAGATCCATTGACCGCTGTACAGTTAAGAAAGTCGTTCAAACAAAACCAGAGTTTAAGATTGAGACAGTTAATGTTCTAGGAAAAGAATCTGGTCTTATCTATGAACATTCATCAGATGATAAAACTGAGACCATGATCTTAGGAAAGGATTGTTCCCTAGAGGAAACGATTAAGAATATGTCAGCCCTACTAGGGAATCTTGGCATTAATATTGAGATCGCTTCATGGAGGAATCAAGTTCCTCATGTTTGGTCTGTTCATATAAGAGACGCTGACTCTCCAATGTGTTTTTCAAACGGAAAGGGAGCGACTAAAGACGCTGCTTTATGTTCTGCACTTGGTGAGTACCTAGAAAGAATAAGTAATAACTATTTTTATAATGATTATTATCTTGGAGAAGAAATCAGCAACGCTGAGTTTGTTCACTATCCAAATGAGAAATGGTTTAAGTCTGTTGATGATGAACTTCCTGAAGGACTAATGGATAAGAGGTTTCTCGAAGTTTATAATAAAGATAATGAACTCAGAGCCTCTCACTTGATCGATACCAACTCAGGCAATACTGAGCGCGGTATCTGCGCTCTTCCTTACATCCGTCAATCAGATCAAGAGACTGTTTTTATTCCTGTTAATTTAATTGGCAATATCTTTGTTAGTAATGGAATGAGTGCAGGAAACACAAAGTTTGAAGCCAGAGTGCAGTGCTTATCAGAGATCTTTGAAAGAGCTGTTAAGAATCAAATTATTTTAGAAGAGATCACACTTCCTGATGTTCCAAAATCAGTTTTAGAAAGCTATCCAACTATTCTTGAGGGAATCAACAAGCTTGAAGAAGCTGGTTTTCCTATCGTCGTCAAGGACGCCTCCTTAGGTGGAAAGTTTCCCGTCATGTGCGTAACCCTAATGAACCCAAGAAATGGCGGAGTCTTCGCTTCTTTTGGAGCCCACCCTAAATTTGAAGTGGCCCTAGAGAGAAGCTTAACGGAGTTACTGCAAGGAAGAAGCTTTGAGGGACTTAACGATGTTCTTCCTCCTACTTTTAATTCCTTCGCTGTAAGTGAGCCCAATAATATTATCGATCACTTTATTGACTCAACGGGAGTTATTTCTTGGAAGTTCTTTAGTGAAAAATCTGATTATGAATTCGCTAAGTGGGACTTCTCTGGCTCTACTGAAGAAGAATATAATTACCTCATGGATATTTTAAACCAACTTGAAAAAGAAGTTTATATAGCTGATTACGAAGAGCTCGGAGCTAAAGCCTGTAGGATCTTGGTTCCTGATTACTCTGAGATCTACCCAGCTGAAGATCTTATTTGGGACAACCATAATAAAGCGATCACTTTTAGAGAAGACATCCTCAATCTTCATTCTTTATCTGATGAGAAAATAGCAAACCTCATCGTAAACTTAGAAGAAAGTGAGATTGACGATTATACAAAGATCTCAGAGTTAATAGGAATTGAGTTTGATGAGAACTCCTATTGGGGACAACTTAATATTGGAGAGCTCAAGGCCTTATGCCTCTTATCTCTATTGAGATTTGAAGAGGCTAAGGACTTAGTAGACATTCTTTTAACCTTTAATGAAAACTCCAATGAGCGCAAGAGCTATTACCGAGCCCTCTCTGCTTTATTAGATATTGAGCTAGAAGAGGAGCTAAATCTTGAAGACTACCTCCCTAATATGACCCGTATGTTTGGATCTGAAGTCATGGACAATGCCGTTAAGACCTTAAGCGGTGAAGTGCGCTTCCTTGGGCTTTCTAAAACCAGCATGAGACTTCAGGGCCTTGATAAGCAGCTTAAGCTTATTGAGAGCTATCAAAAGCTCCAGAGGGCCAGATCCTAAGACTAGAGCGTAATTTTAATAGGTTACACCTAGTCTTCATAAAGTAATAACGCCCTGTATTAATTTCAAATAAGACCATCTAAAAGCCTTTTTAAGTTAAATTACAACTTATGAAACCAGCTGAAGTCTTTAAACAAATGAAAAGGGATCCTTATTTCTTACTTAAGGATTACTCCCTAGATATGCTCTTTCTCGGGACTTTGGTTTACTCACTCTACTTTTTTAAGACGAACCTGGAGTTCATTTTTCATCCTCTTTTAATCCTAGCTTTAATCGTGGCCATACCTTTTGGTTGGTTAGTAGCCGCTTTTTTACATAAGGCCGGGCATGAGAATGTTACGAAAGGCCCCGTAAATAAAATAATTGGTGAGTTTGTTGGTCACTTTGTTGGCTATGGCTTTCATAACTTTATTCTTGTTCATACTCTGCACCACCTTTATTCAGATCATAAGTATGACCCTGTTTCTCCAAGGGGAATGAGCTTCACTAGGTACTTGCTCTCTCCTAATAAATACATGATTAAGAATACTAAAGAATTCTTAAGGGATACTCATAAGAATATTGAAAGCTATGAAACTATCCTTACCCTACAAAGTTTTGTCTTTCATACAAATATGATTCTAAGATTAGCTGCTTGGTTTATGATCTTTGGGCCCGCTCTTTTTCTTTTCTTTTATCTTCCTGCGGTCATAAGTAATATCGCAATTCTCGCCCATATAAACTATGTTTGCCATAGAGATTTAGATGATGGATCTGTAGAAGTCTTTAATATGAATCATAATGCCTATTATAAGTTGGCCAACTTTGTAACCATGGGTGGCTATTTTCATAAGAATCATCATCAAAACCTAAGTTTATTTGATCCTCGTAAGTTAAATAATGAAAAAGAGAGGCTCCTGACTTTAAAAGCCAGCACAAATGGGCCACTATCTAAGGTAGAAATAAAACCAGATAATTCCTCTTTAAGAAAATATTTTAATCTCGATAGAGTTTGGGAGGAAAAGGGCTCTCTTTAATGCAGATTCTAAAAGATATGCGAAGCAAACTTAGCCTCTCTGGCTTAAGGCATATCAAAGGACCACGGGGCCTAAACTTCATCAAACTTATGTTTCACTTCAAACGAGATAGCCTTGGGGCCCTCGAAGAGACTGAGAAGCAATTCGGCGAAATCGCAAGCTATGGCTGGCCCATCAACACCATCATTATTTACTGCCCAAAGCTTATCAAGCAAGTTCTTGGTGATAAGAAAAAGATCTACGTCAAAGGGGCGCAAACTGACGAGATGAAAGTTGTTATGGGTGAAGGGCTTGTTACCAATAACGATAGAACCTCTTGGTTAAGAAGCAGAATCATTGTCTCAAAAGAATTAGGCCCCGCCCCTATTTCCATCTTTTCAAAGATTATAGAGGGACTCTCTCTTGAGATGATAGATAAATGGAAGTCACAAGATAAAGATGAGCTGGATTTTTCTCTAGAAATGAGAAACTTAACCTTTGCAATTGCTGGAAAGACCTTACTTGGATCTGATCTCACCAATGAAGATGCTAGGATCGTTGACGAGGCTGTCCTTTTTACTTCTAAGATGGCCCACGATCATATGTTCGAACTCTTCCCCCTACCTTACTGGGTTCCCACTAAGAAAAACAAAGAATTTCATTTTCATAATAATAACCTCTCCTCCATTGTCTCCCGTCTCTTGGCCCAAGAAAAAGCCAATTCAAATGAAAAGAGCGCTAGAAGCATTCTGCAAAGATTAGTTTATGCTAAGAACCCTGAAACAGGAATTGGACTCAGTGATAAAGAGCTTCGCGATGAGGTCATCACACTTTTAATCGCGGGGTACGAGACCACCTCTAATACTCTTAGTTGGATCTTTGGGCTTTTATCTAAACACCTTGAAATTCAAGAAAAGCTAAGACTAGAACTACAAGAAAACAATGAGCCCATAAACTCTATAAACTTTAAGAACACTCATCCATACCTTTACCAGGTCATTTTAGAAGGTATTAGGATGTATACGGCGATTCCCATGTCTTCTCGTAAAAATTTAAAAGTCGATAGCTTTAATGGCCAAAAAGTACCTATTAATACAAGTGTTGTTATACCTGTTTGGAATATTCATCGAAGTCAAAAGCACTGGGATCAACCATTGCTCTTTAACCCTTCTCGCTTTGAAGGAATAGACGTTAACCGTCTTGATCACTACCTTCCTTTCTCGAAGGGGGAAAGACGCTGTGTCGGAGAGAATTTCTCTTTAATTGAAGTTGCCATTATAGTCTCGAAGGTTCTTTTAAACTTTAGATTGGAGTTGATTGGTAAAGATCTTCCAAGGGCCGTCTCTCATGTTAGCCTAAAACCCGAGAAGGGAATGCCAATTAGGATTAAGGATGCTTTGAAATGAGTTTATTAACTAAGGTCGATCAGCGTTCTTATGGAGAAGAGGTTAAACGCTATACTTATATAAGCCAAGGCCTCTCTTCAGTTATTTTTATAAGCCTTTCAATCTTTCTTTTTAAAGAGACCCCCTACTTTCTTCTATTTCTCTTCGAAGGAATAGGTCAGCTCTTCTTAACTCTTCAGAATAAAAACAGCTTAGAGAACAATGACCTTCAAATTAGCTACTTTAAAAAGTCCCCTTTAAGTAACTTGGCCCTCTTTTCTTTTACTATTGTTGTGTTCGCAAGGCTCTGGCTCCTTAGTTCATTATACCCAGACTCTGAAAATGTCATCATAGGTTCGTCCATAGGTTCCGTTTTTATATGGTACCTCCTCTTTTTTAAAAGCAGCCTTCGCCGAGATATTCTAAGCGGAAGCTTTATCACCCTCTCTTCTCTAATTGTTGGCGTTTGTTTTCTTTTATCAGAAGATAATATTTTTATTGGATTGAATTTTATTTCCTATTCTCTTCTTATCCTCTTAAGCACCATCTTTATAAAGCCCTGGAAGGCGGAGGTTCTAAATATCATTCTTTGGGTCCATCTCTTTTTCTTGGTGACCTTATGATGAAGTCTGAGCGCTATCACTACTTTGATTATCTAAGGGCCATCGCCATGCTTCTTGGGATTCCTCTTCATGCCTGCCTCGCTTATGGGGAGATAGAGTATTTCTGGGTTTTAAAAGATGAAAGTCATTCTCATATTATTGATCAAGGGCTTAACTTCTTAAGGCTTTTTAGGATGCCCTTATTCTTTGCTATAAGTGGATTCTTCACCGCTTTAACTATTGATAAAGGACTCTTTTTACAAAAAAGAACGAGGCGCTTGCTCTACCCACTCTTGGTCTTCTTCATCTTAATAGTCGTTCCACTCAAGCTTGCTTGGCTTGCTATGGAGGTGCCTAACCAATTTTATGCTTTAGATATTCCTTTCTTACTAGAGCACTTTAAAAATAGCTTCTTTGCCCCAAGTACCGGGACTCAATTTCGACACTCTCCAAACTGGGGTCATCTTTGGTTCTTGCTCTACCTTTTCGTTCTCTCAATCTTAACGGTACCAGTGAGAAAGATTATCAAACTGAAATTCAGTAAATACTCTACGGTCTTAATTTTTAGCATGATTGCAACATTCTTAAGTTATTTTCTGATGAAATCTCATTGGGTTGATCAACCTTTTAAGATGTATCCTCTTCCTTCTCTTCTTATTTACTATGGAAGTTTCTACTTTTTTGGCTGGCAATTATTTAAATTCAAAGAGCAAAGTCTTTCTAAAACGCTAGCTTATTCACTGTTAAGCGTTGGTTGTTTTTTGGCCATTATAAGGTCCAATCTAGAAGTAAATAGCCATTTAAATTTCTACAAGATCACACATAACGACTGGCAACTTGCCGCAATGGCCACAATTGCCACATGGTCAATTGTTATTGGAGTCATTTACACTTTTAAGCATCTTTTTAATAAAAGAAACAAAAGTATTAGTTATTTTGTTGAAGGCTCTTATTTTATTTATTTGATTCACCTTCCCATCATCATCCTTTTACAGATCCTCTTTAACAGGCTTGATTCTCACTGGGCAGTTGAATTCCCACTCGTGACTTTAGGAAGCCTTTTCTTCTCAGTCCTTATCTATCACTACTTTGTAAAAGGTAAAGTCATTGACCGTTTTCTTAGGGGAAGCTATTGATTTACTTTAAGATTTCAAAGTAACAAATGCCTTTATCACCAGAGTAGCTCTTCGTTTCAACAAAGCCTAACTTTTTTAATACCTTTACCGAAGCTAGGTTTTCCTCATCTACGCTAGCGACTACCTTTTCTTCCCCTAGCTGATAAAAGGCGTAGTCTAAAATGCACTTACTAATCTCTGATGCAAAACCTTGGTTCCATTTTGATTTGATTAACATAAACCCGAGTTCAGGGGCATCTAAGATGGTTCTCTTTAACATAAACCAACCAATAAGAGCTTCAGAGTCTGTCTCTATAGCCGCCCAAACCTTCTTACTTTGGGTCCACTTAAGAAGTTTTTCTGCAACAGAGTTTTTTGATTGAGGCTCTCTAAAGCCCGTATGCTTCATGATTTCAGGATCACTCATCATCTCAAAGAGATCTTCTAAATCACTTGAATGAAATTGTCTTAAGTAGGTTCTCTTAGTTTTCATAACTATTAAATAGTCTACTCTAATTATGAACCCGAGTCATCGGCTTATAAAAGAAGGGGGGACATGCCCCCCCCGCTTTAATCTTTTGAAAGAAGCTTATTCCATTTAGTATTGTTACCTTCGGCAATGGCAATTTTCCTTGGAATAGCTTTTTCAACCTTTGGCATCGCCAAATATAAGACCCCATCTTCTAAATGGGCCTCAATCTTTTCTTTATCAACCATTTTAGGAAGCGCTACTGTTCTTAAGATGGTTGCATCTTCAGAGGACTCTTCTTCATAAAAGGCATTTTTCTTAATACCTTTAATTTGAATATGATCTCCTTCTTGATGTAGCTCGAGGGTCGACTTATTAACCCCAGGAAGATCTATGCTTAGCAAGAACGCCTTTTCCGTTTCCTTAAAATTGTGCGTCTTACTAACATCGCCTTCCCAAATATTTTCAATACTTTCCATCACGTCTTTAAGATCTCGCTCTACACCCCAAAATGCAGGTTTAAGCTGAACTCGCCTCACAGGTGCTGTCATTCTCATTTTATACCTCCTCTTTAAAGTTTATCTATATACTCAATTTTAAAGGCCTTTTGCCTTTCTAAAGAAAAGATAATAACGTTTTTTTTATCGTCAACCCTAGTTTGCGAAAAAAAATTATGTCAAAAGATTGTTAAATTTAATTTCTGGATATTGACTTTTTTTTTACTCATATTATTCTATATTCGGACGATGAAGGTTCATATTGGTTTTGGTGGATAAGCTAAAGTTGATATCTTGAACAACGAAAAGTCTCTCCCCAAAAAATCAATTAACCGCTATCGTTCTTTTTACTAACTGCTAGACATAGGAGGTCTTATGAGAAAATTAGATTTAAACTTCGAAGAAGTTTTAGAATCTTCTCTTGAATTTGGAGTTCCGTTGCCTAAGAAGGTAAGAACTTCAATAAGAAGAAAGCTCGAAGCATTACAGGATACCCTTCCCGTTAATTCTAACGTGGAATTACGTTATTTCAATGAAGGGTCAAAGTTTCGCGGTAGTTTAAAGGTTCGTTCTTTATACCAAAATTTCAGTTCACAATCTTTTAGTAAAGACCCATTGGAACTGTTTGAAAATCTTTTAAGTGATATAGAAGAGCAGGTATTAAATTGGAAAAGAAATAGGTTCCTAACGGGGAATCATTTGCATAATCATTTTGATTATAACAACACAGCTATAATAGGAGGTAGAAGATGAAAGGCAATTTTGTTTCAAATTCTTATTCTAAAGTGGTTGGGGCCATGAGCCCAATAGAATGGGATGAAGATGGTAAGCCTATTAGATATTCCATTTTTACTGAATGGGGGGAAGATTACCTCATCACAAATAATTCCCAATCTAAGAGACTAAAACAATACCAAAATAGGATCGTCGAAGCTTACGGGTACGTTCACCTTAATGAATATGGTGAAAAATTTTTAAATTTAAAAAAGGTTAACTTAATTGGTTACCCTGGATCCACACCCATCAATCCTCTTATCGACCAAGACGAGGTCTATCCAGACCTTCCTCTACACTACCCAAATCAAAGCGATATCTTAGTCGGTCAAGAGAATGATTGGGATGACTTTTCTTACGCCATTTAAAGGAGGAATGGATGAACAAAGAGATAACTGAAGAGTTAGAGAAGATCAAAGAACACTTAGAGAAGATGGCCCCTGAAGCCGTCAATATAGATGTCGGTTTAAATAAAAAGGATGCTGGTTTCTTTGAGTCTAAGATTAAGGTCAGGCTTCCTAAAAGAAAGCTTCTTGTGATCAATAAGAAAAGCCTTGATCCTTTCTCTAGCCTCTTTAAAGGACACCAAGCCATTTTAAAGCAACTTGAAAAAGAAAAATCTAGGATGAAGTTAAAACGAGGAGGTGCCGAGGTTTTTGCAGCTTAGTCTAAGGGGGGATTCCCCCCTCTCTAGAGCTTTAACCTTTGAATGATGTGAAACCCATGTTCACTTTTAATGGGTCCTGAAACCTCATTGAACTCAAGGTTATGCACGGCCCTTTCAAATTCAGCCACCATCTGTCCTGATCTAAAGCTAGGTAGGACTCCTCCCTTAGTGGCGGAGTCACATTCGGAGAGGTCCCTGGCCAAGACAGAAAAATCTTCTCCTTCATTTATTTTTTTTAACACGTACTCGGCATCTTCAAGATCCTCAACTAGGATATGCCTAGCTTTGTATTTTCTTCTTGAATCTATGTTCACGAAAGGACCTTAAGTAAAGAGAGAGGAATCTTAACAACTCCCTTCTTCACTCTTGCCTCACCTTCTAGTTGAGCTTGAGGCATATGAGCGTCAGTTGGCCAAAAAACACAAAAATAGCCAGAGGTATTCTTAAGCCCTAAGCTTAGTTTATCTGGGCTTTCATAAAAACAGACATCCCTCTTCGCATTATATTCTTTTTTAATCTTCAAAAGAGAAGCATCATGCCAATAGATGGTCTCTCCACCGCTAATGGTCCATTGGATATCGACGTATTCACGGTGCGTTTCAAAGAGGGCCTTTTCAGGGGGTTTAGTTCCGTAGCTCTCTATTGAAGCGTACATACCATCCCCAAGATCATACCTCTGCTCTACAGTGCTAATGTCTTGGTCTTGAATGAACTGAAAAGCTCTTTCCCAGTGCTTTCCAAGAGCATAAGTCTTGAAATTCTCCACGCGATCAAAAATCATAACGACTTCTCTTCAACTAATTCTATGCCGTCTTTCTTAATGATAATCTTCTTTTCTCTATAGAGCATTCCAATAGAATTCTTAAAGGTTTGCTTACTCATCCCAAGAGCCGCTTTGATATCATCTGGCTTGCTCTTATCATGAAGGTCAGACTTTCCTTCGTTTTCTAAGAGGTAATTCAAGATAACCTCTTTAGAGTCATAGAGGTTTTGAATTCCTTGGACTTGAAGAGCGCAATCGACGAGTCCATCTTGCCTAATCTTCTTAACAACGCCTTTTAAAACTTTACCAGGAATGATCTCCTTAAAGATTTCATTATGATAGATCATCCCTATGAACTTTCTATTGATGATACATCTATAGCCAAGCTCTTCTTTTAAGGCTGGAACCAGGTCCACTTCTTCGCCTTCTTCAATATCAAACTTAGAGCTTTGAATATGTTTGCCAAGCTTAGTCGTTCCAAAGATCTTCTCAGTCCTCTCATCTATGCAGACTCTAACAATATGATCTTCCCCGTGACGGATGGGTTCTTTTTGTTCTGTATCTGGAACTAGTAAATCCTTAGTGATTCCCCAGTTCATAAAGGCCCCAAAATGAGTGGTCTCAACAACTTTCATAAGAGCGTATTGCCCTACCATAGCGTTAGGGAAGTTAGTCGTGGCCAGTAGGCAATCTGAAGTATCAAGGTAGATAAAGACCTTGAGTTGATCCCCAACCTTGACCTCACGAGGTCCTAAGGACGGAGGCATAAAGGCCTTCTCATCGCTATCATCTGCTTTTAAGTAATATCCTGAGCTATTTTCGTCACAGACTAAAAGCTCGTTTAAAACACCTACATTGATCATATATTCACCTTTTACCGTTACATTACACTATCTTACACGAGGCGGCAAAAGCCCCTATTCTCATCCTATTAGGAATGTAACACAATCCTAACTTGAATCTTTTTTTGCCCCATGAAATACAAGGCTTAGATAAAAACTTAAGGAGAACTTATGAAACTTTTCACCCTTAGCCTACTACTACTTACAACCTCAGTATTTGCTAATAATATTGATTCTGTTTACCCAAAAAACTCAAAGCTTATCACTGAATTAAAAGAAGAAGTCATGATAGCGGCTTTAAAGAAATATCCATGTATTGACCGCTTTGGTCTCACTGAATTGAGCACGGAAATCGTCGTTGATCAGATCGATCAAGGTGTTCGGGATCTATATTTTACCACTGTTTTTAAAGCAAACTTTCATAATGAGTACCACCCAAGCACAGCGGAAGTTAGAGTTGAGAGTGTTCGTTACGATGGATCAAATCCAACTATTGATTGGACAGAAGTTCTAACGGTTAAGGGATCAGTTCTTTGCGAATAATTCACAATTTTTAAAGGTGTTGTCTCTTGAATTTATGTTAAAGTACTTTCATGATAGACGGACTTCAAAGCCACTTACAGAAGATCTATGACTTAACTTGGGAGAGGCTACGTTACGCTGAAAGTAAAAATGGCGCTCTCCTGGCCGTAACATCCCTTATCTTCTTCAGGATGATGGACTCAAGCAATATTCACTTAGGTCATCTAAAGATCTTTTATTTTCTAAGCCTTCTCTTTTTTTCCGTTACCATCATCATCTGCGTTTATTCCTTTGTTCCTGTCCTTAATATTCCAAAGCTTATGAATAAAGAACATAAGAAGATGCCTTCAAACTTTGGTGACTTCAACAACCTCCTCTCTAGCATCCGCCTTGGTAGCTATGACCCAAAAGAGTATGCTGAGTCTCTCTGCCTTAAGATCAACCAGCAAGATAGGGTGCTGCTTCCCATAGATATGGACTACGCTGAACATATCGTCGTGAATTCAAAGATTATTCTCTTTAAGTTTAAGTGTTTTCAAGCAGCCATGATTTGTATGCTGCTTGGGATGGTTGTGGGGATTTCCGTTAAGATGGCCCCTTTGATCTTTCCTACAACCTAGAAGTGCTTAAGCTTGATTTCCATTTTCTTAGATTCATTTTCTTTTAATCTAAACTTAACTTTTTTATACTTAGGAGCCCCAAAGAGGATCCTTGGATTATTGCTAAAACCAAATCCTTCTTTAGGAATACCTAGGGCCCCCGTATTTAATTCAAAATCACTGTTTTCATCATGATAGACAGCGATAGCGTACTCTCCTGGAGTGATGTCTTTTAAAAGAAACTCCGAATCTGTGCTTAGATCAAGAGTATAAGGAGTTGCTCTAGAGTGATCCCCCGGAAACCCCTCGGCACGGTCAAATAAAGCGATCTGCAAAAGACCTGTCTTACTCTTTAGATTCTTAAAGCTAAGAGATATTTCTGAGGCTGAGCAGTTTAAGCAAAAAAGTAAAAGAAGTAGTGTTTTCATAAGCCCGATTATAGTCAGCCCTCCTTCTAAATGGCCTCCTCTATGTCTTTTTTTCAAAGCAGGATTTCAAGGATTTATGAGCTAAATTTCCCATTATTATGATAGAATCTGAGAAATGACAGAACTCACCTACCAAAAAGACGGACATGACGTTAAGACCTCACAGTTTCTACGAAACAGGGGAACTTGCTGTAAAACAAGTTGTTTACACTGTCCATATGGCTTTACCCTTAAAAAAGAAGGCTTAAAGTTTCTACCTGTTACGGAAGGTAACTTTGCTCAAGCTTCTAAGCTCGCCCCAGATGAATCAGCCACTCAGAACTCTGTTGCCGCAAGCTTTCTAGCTTCAGCTTTTGGAGAGGCCAAGCCAAAAACATTTATCTCAAAAGAAAACATGTCTGACTTTCTCTTAGTCACTTTAAAAGATGAGGTATGCGCTCTAGTAAAGAAATCGGGCTTACAAGCCACCGAAGTCTTTTATGCAAAGCATTTTGATAAACAAGGAATTGACCTAGACAGCATCAATGGTGCCCTTATCTAAAGGAAGTATTCACCAACTTCCCAAGCTCAGCTTTAAAAGTTAGACTAGCTCCATGAGTAATATTCGAAAGATCTTCTGGTTAAGAAGTGAATCAAAAGAAAATGAATTTAGACGGGCCCTTACCCCAAATGACTGCCTCCAAATAATAAAGGCCGGTCATGAAGTCATTGTAGAAGATTGGAAAGAATCAATCATCCCTACTGAAGATTATAAAAAGAGTGGCTGTAAAATTAAGCCCGCGGGCTCCTGGGTCAAAGATGCACCAGATTCGGCTATCATCATTGGCCTCAAGGCCCTTCCAGAAAACATTGAATCCTTTAAACATACTCATATCTACTTTGCCCATTGTTATAAAGAACAAGAAGGCTGGATGGAACTTATGCAGAAGTTTCACCTTGGTGGCGGAAAGATCATTGATTTAGAATTCATGTATGATGAAAACGGAAGAAGAACCAATGCCTTTGGCTACTGGGCCGGCTACGTTGGCGCCGCTCTTGGCGCTTTATTCACTAAGGCTAAAGACTTAGAGGCTGCTAAGAGTGAGTTAAAAAGACTCCGTCAGTTTCCTGATAAGTCCAAGCTTATCGATTTTGTTAATTCTCATACCAGCTCCACTGGCGAGGCTATTGTTATAGGAAGTGAAGGTAGAAGTGGAACTGGAGCCCTTGATTTCCTCTCTAGTATCAATTGGAAAGTAACAGGATGGGACCGGAAAGAGACCAGCAAAGGTGGCCCATTCAAAGAGATCTTAGACTTTGACCTCTTCGTCAATTGCGTCCTTGCGATGAAGCCGATGGCGCCCTTTATCACTAAAGATTTAGTCGATTTAGAGAATAAAAGATTAAAGATAATAAGCGATGTAAGCTGTGACCCAGATAGTGATTGCAATATGGTTCCCCTCTACGAAAAGGCCACTCACATAGATGAGCCCTTAGTAGACGTCACAAATGGAGAGCATCCACTTCAACTTTGTGCCATTGATAATCTTCCCTCAATCTTGCCAAAAGAGAGCTCCTTTGATTTTTCAAGTCAGCTAGCTCCCCATATAATCGATTTCAATGACAGCAGAGGTCCTATTAAAGGAGCCTTGGATATTTTTGAAAAGATAGGGAAGCCTCTTAAGGCCTAGTCTAGGATTCTACTAATTGCTTTATAACTGACCCAATTGAAGAGTCACTAACGCCAGCAAGGCTTAAGAGTTCTTCAATCTTAGAAAAATCATCTGAATCGACTGCACTATAAAACTCATCAATCAATTCAGCCTCAGATAGCTTCTCTAAGATCAATGAGCCTTCATCATCCTTACTAAACATCTTATTTTACTTTTATAAAATTGATACTTTTTGAGTCATCTTTATCGTAATACAATTCGAATGATTTAGAGCTGCAAAAAGCATCAAGCCATAATTCACCATTATCACTTAAGAATTCCTCCATAGCAGGAATATATCTAAAGACGATGAAGAACTCTTTAGCTGATGAAAGATAGTTAGGACCAACCCCTGAAACAAAGGCATACTTTCCACCTGCCATAAGATCAACCTTAACATGACCCTTCGTATCTTGAACATTAGCCGATCCATTACTGTTAATGGCTGAAGTAAAAGTACTATCTTTAAGGCAGCTAAAATCAATGCCTGCTGAACTGCTAAAGCTTGCAAGCAAAGTGATGAGAATAAAGAAAAGCTTCATGGAAATCTCCTGATTTTTAAAACAGCTTCAGCTTACCGAATTGATGAAAAAAGATCAGGACTTTTGAAGAGTTTACTAGGTATGTTCACAACTTTGACAGGCCTAAGTCTTCAAAATCACTAATTAAGTGAGCCCATCTTCCCATTTTGATAATCCCGCATGGCCTCAGCTATCTCCTCTTCAGTATTCATTACAAAAGGACCTCTCGCCACGACCGGCTCATTTAAGGGAGCTCCATTAAGAAGTAGGGCCTTAAAGCCTTTAGATGTTTTAATCTTTAAATTATCTCCGCCTCTATCAAAGATGAGTATACTCTGATCATCAAAGAATTGATCATCTACCAGAGCCTCTCCTTTCATAACTAAGAGAATCGTATTTGAATCTTCTTTTAGTAAAAAATTTAATTCCTCTTCTTCACTTACAAGATCGAACATATTAATTTCACTAAAGGTTGAGACTGCTCCTTTTTGATTAGCATACTCTCCAGCAATGATTCTTAGGTAACTCCTCTGCCCTATCTTAGTCTTAGGTATCTCTTCACTATCAAGTCCTTGGTACTTAGGCTTTGTCATCTTATCTTTCGACGGAAGGTTTACCCAAAGCTGAACCATTTCAAAAACCCCGCCTCTTTTAGAGAAGTCTGTTGAATGAAATTCATCATGAACAATTCCAGCCCCAGCAGTCATCCATTGAACGCCACCTTCTTTTATAATCCCTCCTCCCCCGGAAGAATCACGGTGTTCAATTTCTCCTTGATAACTAAGAGTCACAGTTTCAAATCCTCTATGAGGATGTTCCCCAACTCCACGGCGTTCACTAGTTGACGAGAATTCTTTTGGCGAAGCATAGTCCATTAAGATAAACGGACTGATAAAGTCATTGAGTTCCGCTGTTGGTCTTAAAAGGCCATGAACATAAAAGCCATTTCCCACCCAATGGCGGTCAGCTACCTTAAAACTATACCTTAGCTTTTTGTCCTTCATAACTACCTCTTTATCCTTAGCGCTAATTTATCAATTAAGTTTAAATCGATCTTCTTTTTGTGTATATTACGCCTAATGATATTTTTATCAAGCAATCAAATAAAGGATCAATAATGACAAAGACTTATACACCTCCTAAAGTTTGGAAACACGAACCTAAAGACGGAGGAAAGTTTGGCAATATTAACCGCCCTATTTCTGGTCCAACACACGAAAAGGAACTTCCCGTCGGAAAGCATCCCTTTCAACTTTATTCTCTAGGGACTCCTAACGGCGTTAAGATTACGATAATGTTCGAAGAGCTTTTAGAGCTTGGAATCAAGGAAGCTGAGTATGATGCCTTTATTATTAATATTATGGAAGGCGAACAATTTTCAAGCGGCTTTGTTGGAGTCAATCCAAACTCAAAGATTCCTGCTCTTGTAGATAATTCTAACGATAAGCCTATTCATCTTTTTGAATCTGGATCTATGCTTCTCTACCTTGCTGAAAAGTTTAACTCTTTTTTACCTAAAGATACTGAAGGAAGAGCTGAAGTGATGAACTGGCTTTTCTGGCAAATGGGAAGTGCTCCCTACTTAGGCGGAGGCTTTGGCCATTTCTATGCCTATGCTCCAGAGAAAATAGAATACTGTATTGACCGCTTCACTATGGAGACCAAGAGGCAATTAGATGTCCTAGATAAGAACTTAGAAAAGCGTCCCTATATGGCAGGCGAGCAATACAGCATAGCAGATATGGCCATCTATCCTTGGTATGGCGCTTTAGTTCAAGGAAAGCTCTATGAAGCGGGGGAATTCTTAGAAGTTGACTCTTATAAGAACTTAAAGAGATGGGCTGATAAGATAGCTGAGCGACCAGCCGTAAAAAGAGGCCGCATTGTAAACCGCTCATGGGGAGAAGAAAATGAAAGACTTGTAGAGCGCCATAGCTCTGAAGACTTTACAGGCTTAAAGCTTTAATAAAATTAAGCCTAGGGAATAAATTCTTATCACCTAGGCCAATTCTTAACTATTAAACTTAGCAATTGCAAATAAGAAGAGTCACGGCCTTAGCGGCAAACCTAATTACAACAAATGCTGATTCTACAAAATGATGTTCCATTTTAGAGATGATCTAAATAAGCTGAAACAATAATGGCCGTCATGATAAGAAAACTTAAAAACATGATGACATAGATTCCAGTTTTACTTCCCCCTGGACCTTTTTCTTCTTGAGTGACCTCAACAGTTGTCTCTTTTTCCATAATTCCTCCGATTCTAAGTTCATTGGCTTAGAAAGTTCTAAAAAAATAATTGTAAAAATGGATTAGGAGAAAAAGGGAGGGCTTCTAGGGAGGTAGATCTTATATATTTCTTGTTTTAAAAAGAAGTCAGTGAGATTAGCTTTCTCAATAGACCTGAGAAAGACAATTTCTAGCTTAGGCCTATATAGGATCTTTGAATCTTTAAGTTCCGGAAGTTTTTCTAACTCCGTATCAATGAACTTATTAAAACTAAGGCTTTTATCTGTGGAACTTGATTCTTGTGAATTCCCTAAAAAGCTTTGCTCAAGTTTCTTTTCATCTGTTACTCCTGAAAAGATCAGAGCGCTAAAAAGAAAGCTATAGAAGATAATGAGCTTCGTCATAATAGAATTATAGCATAGGTCCACTACAGGGAGTCTAACTAATTAAGGCCCTAAAGACCTTCTTTTACGACACCCTCTATTACGCTGACAACGTCATCAAACTCTATCTCTTTAAAATGAGGGTATTGATACTTAGGAAGTAGGCTCTTTTTAAAAATAGGCCCATAGCTTAAGGTATCTTCTTGAGTCCTAGGAATAGGCCCTTCTGGCTTTTTATAAAGGTGAACTCCTCCTATCGCCACCATTCCTTTTTTAGAAATGGTTAAAGAGCTCTGCTCATCGATGCCGACTCCATAAAGAGACTGGAGTTTATAATCAAACTGAGTGCGAAACATAAAGCCTAGGAGCCTTCCTTCTCGGTTTCTGTTCATATAATGAGTATCAGTAATTAGGCCCTTTAGAAGATCAATCTTTAAGAAGCCTGAATCAATTGTGATCTCATTCCCATGAGGGTTCTTAAGTACATAAGAACTTGAAAGCCCACCCTTTAAGGCAGAGAAGATATACTCTCCCATGACCGCAAGCCCAGCGGAAGTCCCTGCAACAGAAGTGCCTGAACTGATTTTTTTAAGAAGAGCCTGATGAGCCTTTGTTCCTTTAATTCTTAAGAGGTAACGAGATTGATCTCCTCCTGTAAAGAAGATGGCTTCTGCTTTTTTAATCTTGCTTAAGACAAATGGCTTATCCCCTGCTTCCTTTGATAAAAAAGAGATGGTCTCAACGCTATCAACGAGGATCCCATTGGCCTCAGCCATATTCCAAAGGTCATGGGTATAACGGTGGTTTAACTCTGGCTTAGCAGAGATGACAAGAACATCTCCTCCTCCAGCGGCTTTTAGGAAATGAGTAAAACCAACCTCTTCGTTCTTTCCTCCACCTAGTAAAAGATAGAGTTCTTTAGAACTAGCCTCTCTATTTTTAGAGTTACCTATTTTATTATAAAGAAAGCTTGAAGATCTTTTCTTTTTCACCCCAAAGACAACTTCCCCTGCTTCCTTACTCTCATAGACGTCAATATGCTCATGACCAATCTTAGGAATAGAAACAAAGTGGTGATTCTCCCCACCTAAGACCTTCTTATCATAGTGCCAAAAGTTCTGGGCCCTTTCAAAGCGGTTTTTTCCTTGGATCATGGCCTCACAGCTACGATCAAGGCTATCAGTTCCTTTATCTTCTTCACTCATTAAATAAATAAGCCTATTTGAATTAAAGATCTTCTTTAAAGACTTAACTGAATAGCGGCCCAAGTAACGGGCACGATCAATAGGCCCATAGATATAGTGGTTATATTCCTGGCAATCTTCAAAATTATTTTGAAGCTCAAAGTTTCCCTTATTAAAGCTGAAGCGCTCCGTATCTAAGAACATATAAGAACTTGGGTTACTAGGAACAAAGCTAACTTCGGCCCTTACTTTGGAGTTGATCTTAGATCCTACAGCATAACGTTGCGTGAACTGACCTCCAGCACTATGGCCTGTGACCACAATTGATTTTAGATTGGGAAAGTTCTTTGACTCCTCAATTTCTTCAATCATCGTATCCATTAAAGTGAATGAACTTACAGAGTCACTATCTTGACTCTTATATCCATACTTCCACTTTGTATTCCAGCGGTTTCCATAATAGATCTCTCCGCTTTGCCTTTGATCAGATTCTCTACGAAAGTGTGGCGCTACAATCATGGTTCGCTTTTCTACTCCATGCTTCTTTGCTGCCAATACTGTATCAGCAAAATACACATCTCCATTTCTAAGAGCGCCGTGAACCACTATGACGAGCCTTGAGATATCCTCATTCTTTTTTGAGAAATCATGGGTCGTATAATAAGTGAGGAAGTTGTCTTTATAAAAGAACTTCGCCCCAAAGGCCTGAGTAGAAAGGAGGATGAGAACTAAGAGTGTGAATTTTTGCATGTCAGCAGGTTACCCCAGCAGTCACAGAAACTTAAGTGGGTTTAAGATTAAGTTGGCCAACTTCTAAGATAGCCTCACATGATTACGGTGACTTAAACTAATTTGCGAGCTGAGTATTTATCCAATCATTGAGCTCTAAGACCAAGGGCATCCATTCTTTAGGGTTAGAGCTTGGGTTTAGGGATAGGCTGAGGGCCTGCCGGAGGGAAGATTCTTTTTCAGGATAGACTTTTGAGACTACCTCGTAACAAAGATAAAGATCTCTTGTAAACTTAGCTTCCTTAACCATTACAAGATCAAAGGCCCCTCTTAGAATCCTTCTCATGATCCAAACGCAATTTGACTTAAGCTCAATTGGATCATCTTTATCTTCTTTCATATAGGAAGGGAGCTTATTCTTTACTTCATCATCTAGGTAGAGGGAATGACCTAGCATATCTTCTAAAAGAAAGGGAGCTATTGCACTTGAGAGGTCTTCGCCAAAGACGCATCTTGATTGAGTCTTAATCAGCTCTTCCCAAATAGAGCGCTTTCTTTTTGGAGGAACTTCTGAAACTTGATCTAAAGAAACCACAGAGATTTCCACATGGTTACAAAAAGGAAAGTCCTTCTTGATTCCTTTTTCAAACTCATCCATCGCGCGGGGCTCATCACCTACTTCAATCCTTGAGACGGCAAAGCTGTCTAAGTCAGAAACAAAGTCCACAGCCTCAGCCTTTGCCGCACTTCCTCTAATGTAAACAGAATGAAGTTCAGGTCCAACTTCCTTTTTATAAAATTCAATGACCCGATCGACCACATCACTCCAAGATTCTTGAAGGGGGGCTTTCGTATCAATGGATTTAACAAAGCCCTCATCATCAAGTTCCAAGAAGCTTCCCATTTTTTTTATCTCGATTCTGTCTTTACTCAAAATGAAGACCCAGGACCTTTAAGAAATTCAATTTCTTCTGGAGTTGACTTCCTTCCCAATATTTCATTGCGGTGGGGGTAGCGTCCAAATTGATCAATGATCTTTTTATGCTTGAACTCAAAGTCTAAGTTTCCTTCTAACCCTGGCTCTGAAAAAAGCTTCACCGCCTCTTCGTGCACCAATTGGGATTCACTGTGCATAAAGGGCATATATAAGAAGGCCTTCTTTTTGCTTTCTAATTCTTTTGCTTCATTAAGGCGGCTCGCCTCTTGAGAGAGTATCAAGGCAAGTGAGTCAAACTCAAAGGCCCGCCGATCACCACGAAAGATATTACGGGAAAACTGATCGATAACGATGATCTCAGCTAAGCGCCCATCGATAGTGGATCTCCAAGAAAAGAGTTCCCCTCTAATAGCTTTTTCATAGGTCCCTAAGAAATTATCCAGAATATTCTTATCTAGTTCATCATCTTTTTTATACCAATCTTTAGGCTCAAGTTCTTTAAACCAAAAATCTAAGACCTTCTGTCGATCGTCCATTTATCTTCCCTTTTCAATCTTGCTAAGAATTAAAAGGTTAGCCCTCTCTTACTAAAGAATCAATACTGGCGGAGAAATCTTGCCAAGATTAAACAGGCAGCTTCTCACTAGGGGTAAATGAGACCTTTTTCGCCAAGAAAAACCCAAGTCCGCATGAGAGTAGAGTAACGGCTATAGCAAGTAGTCCGGCTTTAGAGAAGCCTACTAATTGCCCGTTAGCTGACTCACTAATGATAAAGCCCCCGATAAAGGTAGCGCTTGCGGAACCGAAGGCACGAAGAGAGTTTACAACCCCCATATAGCCTCCTCGTTCTTCAGAGCTTGGAACAGCGCTAATCAAAGTCATGCAAGGAATCATCCTTCCACTAACCATGATCATAAAGAATGATCCTATCAATAAATAGGGCACTAAGGACATAGGACCCGCATTTGTATAAAGTAAGATAGGAGCAATTGATACCACGGCCACCAGGACATAGCTTTTTAAGGCCCCCCATCTATCCGTAAGAACTCCTATAAAGCGTGCGGTTAAGATAGTGCAAAGGCCTCCGGCCAAGTACATATACTTAATTTCTTCCACGGCAATCCCCATATTCTTAACAGCGTAAGGGGCAAGAAAAGGGATGATCATGAACATACTCATGGAGACAGAGAATATAAAAACAAACGAGAGCCCATAGCCTTTTACAAAGACGAATTCATAATACCTCTTGATCACTTTTAATCCACCGATACCTTTTTCATTTGAAATTAAGTTAGGAAAGGTTACGAAGATAATTAAAGAGATGAGGAAAACAATCCCAGAGATAACAAAGAAACAAGTTTCCCATCCATAGGTATCAGCGATGAGAAGCCCTATGGGAAGACCAATAACACTGGCCACTGAAAAGGCAGTCATCAAAACTCCCATGGCCTTTCCTCTTCTTTCATAGGGAACGATATCCGCGACAATGGCTAAGATTAAAGCGCCTACCATACCGCCAAATGCCCCCGCCATTATCCTGGCCGTGATTAAAGTAGCAAAGCTATCAGCAAGACCGCAAAGAACTGTGCCAAAACCAAGGCCAAAGGCCATAAGGACAAGGAGTTTCTTTCTATCAAACTTATCTGCAAAAGTTCCAAGTAAAATGGCGGAAGTTCCTGCAGCAAAATTATAAGAAGACACCAAGCTTGCAAATTGAGTAGGAGTGATCTGAAAGTCACTCATAAAACGAGGCCCTAAAGGCATGATGATAACAAAGTCTACCAAGTGAATAAATTGAACCATGGCCAAGAGAAGAACATACAGCCACTCACGTTTTTCATTATACTGAATCAACACATTTCCTTTAGCTACCTAAGCCCTAAAAATCAGCTTCACCTTATACCCATAAAGGTACCTGGTCACTTGCAAATTTGAAGGAGATAAGGATTAGAGCTTAATCCAAAACCGTTTTTTATTTATTCCAGATTCAGTGGGGACTATATTCTCTAGAATCCCTCCATTATTGATTATTGTTTTCTCAGATCCGACATTTCCTTCATCGCAAGTAACAAGGACTTTCTCAAGGTGAGGAAGGTTTGCTCTTACATACTCAAGTGAAGCTTTTAAAATCGCCGAAGCATATCCCTTTCGCCTCTGATCAGGAAGAACAGCGTAGCCAATATGCCCTCCCGCTTTTAGTAAAAAATCCGTTAGTTCATGACGAATTGAAGTCCTTCCAACTAAATCATCATTCTCATTGAAGGCAAATAAGAACGAGCATGGTACATGGTCTTTTGGGATGTGTTGTCCCTTGGGAAAACCTGGGATGATCTCAAGGTATCTTTCAAAGTCTTCTTTTGCTAGTGATTCCCAATAATGGGCATAGGGAAAGTCTTCCCAGTCTGCCTCTAGGCTTTCTAAGAATTGTTCTTCATCGGATTTTTTTAAGTATCTTAAAGTGATCATTGCCATAGCTAGTAGATCACGTCATCTTGAGAAATATTCTTTCTAAATAATAAGAACTCTGCATCTTCATGAGATTGGTTCTCTAGGTAATGCTTATTTTGAGAGTTGGCCAAGAAACAAATAGAGTCTCCTTCTTTTAAAAGTGTCGACTCTTCCCCTTCAAATGCATAAAGCTCCCCTTTAGTCATGACCACTATTTCATCAATAGCCTTATGTGAATGAGGTGCCGAAGACTTCTTGCCTGGTTCAACCTTTTCGCTATAGAGATCGAGCTGTTTGGTTTGAAAGATCTTTGCTGAAGAAGAAAAGGCATTGTCTTTTTGGGCAGGCTTTGAATGAGTGACATCTTCTAATCTAACGACTTTCATTAGGCTTATGCGTCCTTTGCCGCTTTTATAAAGGCGTGAATATCATTTAAGCAACACTTCCCACTAGGGTTAGCCGTTTCACAAAAACAACCAGGATCTTTCATCTTAGACTTTATCTCTTCTAAGATAAGTCCTTCATCTCCTTCAACAACCGCTTGAAAGAGCTCTTTTTTAGACTTTTTAAAACAGTAACAAATCAATCCTTCAAGGTTTTCTAAATCAACTGAATGGGGACTTGTCTTCTCAGCTTTCGAACAGCAATTGCTCATAGTCTTCCTTTTTGAGTATTGATAAGGATTACCAGCAGCTTAGCAATAAAGTTTCATAAAAAAAAGCATCTGATTTCCACTGGTTTCATTAATTAAAGGAAGAGTCCCCTTATAGTGAGCTTTTAATTCCCGATTCAAGAATAAAGTAGATCAAGGTATATTAAGTTGTGAGAAGAAAGTGGATTTCCATATTTATACTGGTTTTTTGGTCAAGTACTCAGGCAAGTATCTGTGACAAGAAACTCCCAAAGAATTCAGTTAGAGATTCTGTTCTAAAATGTAGGCTCAATAAAGCCGCTAAAGATGCCAGTAAGATTGGCTCTATCATAGAGAGTAAGACCGCCTATCAAGGTTTTTGCCAATTCGTTAGTACATCAACGGGCAAGCAAGGCATCAAGCTCTGCCAAAGCCCTGCAAAGACCATTTGTAAATACAAAGGTAAAGTCTTAGATTCAAATTGTAGCTATACTCCGAAAGCTGAAGAAGTCGTTATCGATGAAAAGAAATTAAAATCTATCCTTTGCCTTGAAGATGAAAAGACTGATGCTGATCTCTTAATTGCTTCTGGAAAAGAGAAGTGTTCTTCATTGAATTTAGAAGGAGATGAATGCCTTCAACTCCTGAGGTTTCAACGACCTAATGAAGATAAGAATGATTTTAACAATAAGATCTTTACCGACGAAAAGATTGATTTGCTCTTTCAACTTGGCGAGCGAGTTAAGAGTCATTATAAAACACTCATCAACTCTAGTTTAAATTTAAACGATGAAAAGAAAAAAAACCTTTTGGATAAGATTTCTAGAACAAGCATCTATGTTAATCAGGATCGCTTTGAGAACCCAGTATACGCAGATTGCTATGGATCAACTGATGGAAAGTTAAGTGCGAGTGTTTTTAATAAAAAAAATGATTATGGATTTAACGAGATTCATTTTTGTTCAGGCTTTGCTATGAACATGGAGTACATGAATCCCCATGCTCTTTTTCATATTATGGCCCATGAGTTTGCTCACAGTATTGACCCTTGCGCTCTAGAGGAACTTCAGGGAGGAAAGCCTTATGAGTATAAGGAATTTTATCCTGAAACAGTAGCCTGTCTAAGAGGCACGAAAAAAGGAGGCTGCCGTGGTTCTGAATTAAACTGTAGTGGAAAGAAAGACCTCGCAAACTACTGTAAAGATAAATACCCAGGCGAGTGGAAACAATGCAAAAAGGCCTTAAGCCGTTACCCCTCTTGCGTTATAGGAAGTCATTCTCATGATGAAGGCTTTAGGCAAGAGCAAATCAACGAAGGCTTCTCTGACTTTATGGCCTCTGAAGTTTTAGGCCTAGAGATGAAGTCGGCTACGCCTGCTGAAAGATCAGACGCTCTCGTTTCAATTACAACTCAATTAAGCCACCGCCACGATGGTTGCAATCAAGGCCCTAGAACAAACTCTCACCCTAACCTCTATCAAAGAGTTGATACAATTATGATGAGCAGTGAAAAGGGCCGCACCGCCATAGGCTGTGAACAAAGAGAGGGGAAGAAGACATGCTCAAGTCTCTAAGCCTTTTCATATTCCTCTTAAGCTTCAGTGCTCAGGCGACTTTAAAGATAAGTTATGTGTACCCAAATAATAAGAAAGAAAAAATGATTAAGATTCATAAGGTAAAAGGTATTCCTTATATCTCAATGGTTGAAAAGAAGAACGAAATTAGCCGCCTGATCAGTGAACCTTTATATCAGCAAATTAGAAAGAATTTTATAAGGATTGTTAATAATAAGAAGCCCTTGGAATTTGCCTGCCCTTCGAGGATTAGGATGAGCATTCAGTTCAATGATAAGAGAGTTAATTACTGCAAATCAACTAAGCTCAAAAGATCTGTGGCAAAGCTTTTTAACCGCCTCAATCAAGTCGTAAAAAGGTAATATTAGCCATTTCTTTATGGTCAATCCTAGGGTAAACCATAGCCCATGGATAGAGAAAACAAGCTACACCCAAGAAACCTACATACTCAAAAATACGACTTTGAAGCCCTGGCAATGACCTATCCAAAGCTTTCTGCCTTTGTGAAAAAGAACCAGCACGATGCCTTAGGAATAGATTATTCAGACGCAAACGCCGTTCTTTGCCTTAACCAGGCCTTGCTTCTTCATCACTATAAAGTGGCTGATTGGTCTGTTCCAAAAGGACATCTTTGTCCCCCAATCCCAGGACGAGCGGACTATATTCATTATATCGCTGACCTACTAGCTGAAGGGCCTGATAAAAAGGTACCAGTTGGAACAAAGGTTAAAGGTTTAGATATTGGAACTGGAACAAGTTGCATCTACCCTATTCTTGGAAATAGCATCTATGGTTGGAAGTTTGTCGGCAGTGAGATTAGCCCTGATGCCATTAATAACGCTAAGATGATCTTAAGTTCTAACCCAACTCTTAAAAAAAATATCAAGACCCGCTTTCAAAAATCGAGTAAGCATATCTTTAAAGACCTCATTAAGCCTGATGAGAAGTTCGATTTCACTATGTGTAACCCTCCCTTTTATGCTTCTTTAGAGGAGGCCAATGATGCTTCTGATAGAAAAGTGAAGAATCTTAATGTGAACAGAGAGAAGAAGGGTAGCACACCTATAAATACAGAAAAGGCTTCAAACTTTGGTGGCGTAAAAGCAGAGCTTTGGTGCCCGGGGGGAGAGACCGCCTTTATAAAGAACATGATTAAAGAAAGCGCTACAGTTAAAGATCAATGTAAGTGGTTTACGACTTTAGTATCAAATAAAACTCACTTGATTGAATTCTATCAGTTGTTACAGAATTTAAAACGAGCTGAAGTGAAAACAATTGAAATGAGCCAAGGACAGAAGATCAGTCACCTCCTGGCCTGGCGGTTTTAGAAGTCTTTCTTACCAGTATTTAAATAGCCAAATCATCTTTCTTCAACCAGTTAAGCGGTTTTTTGGCCTTTTGGTGCGCTGTTTTTCACTTACAAGTTACTGCTTTTACCTTAGACTAAATAAAAATTAATCTCTTGGGAAAAGTAATGGAACTTCAAATAAGTTTATTAGATAAAATAAAAGTAGTCGCAGGCATCTATTCAAAAGTTCACCTGGTCAATGGGTTTAAAAGTAGGATTCTAACCTTCCTCAATCCTCTAGACGCAGTCAGGTACTTCGAGATTCCAAATCTATGGAAGTTTATAAAGAAAGAAAACCTTCATAAGATGAAGGTACTCGATGTCTCCTCCCCCCATCAAATGTCTATGCTCCTTCATGGGACAGACAATGATCTTCTAAGAATAAATACAGACCCAAAAGAAGAATTTTTAATAGATCATAGAGATAACTTAAGATTTAAATTTGAAGATGCGACGGCCTTAACGCTTTCAGATAATGAATTTGACTTAGTCTATTCAATTAGTGTTATCGAACATATCCACGCTAAGTATTTATTGGCGATTAAAGAGATGGTGAGAGTTTTAAAACCTGGCGGACACCTATACTTAAGTTTTCCTTTAGATGCTGAATATTCTGAAGTCTGGTTAGACTATGAAGACTATCCAGGGCAATTCACCAAAGACGGCAAGTACTTCTTTCAATACAATTTTAATAAAGAAACAATCGTTAAAGAGATACTATCTCTAGGAAATCTTGAGCTTCTCCATGAAGACCTTTTTTGGGAAAAGAAAATGGGGGACTTTGATAAGATGATTGATCAGATAAAAACCCGCTTTTCTTTTAAGCCTTTAAATCCCATCTGGATGTCATTTACGAATTTTTTCTGGGGTCTAACTTTATTCAATCAAAATAAAGAGTGCCAAACAAAGATTGGCAATATCAGTTTGATCTTAAGAAAGAAGAGCTAAGTAAAAGAATAGGGGTAAGCTCATCGAGCCCTCCCCTTTGATTGAAAAGATTATTTACAAGTTGAAACGTATTGTCTTAATCCACCAAGTCTTATCTTTGAAGTCATAAAGCCAGGGTAACCAACAACAATATTAGCAAAGACCTTCTCAGCCGCTTCTTTTTTAGAAGTATAAACTAAGTGAAGAAAAGCCTTTCCATATAATTCAGTATTATCAACTCTACGAACATGAAGGTTTAAGTCTTTTAATTCAAGTACTTCTTCCGTTGAGTCATAGCCAGCGTTAGTCACCATAGCCGTTAGGTTTTGCCCTTCAAGCCTGATTCCTTCTTCTTCAAGGTTTTGAATTTCCTCTAAGCTTAGGTCTAAAGTTGTTTGCATATCAAATTGATAAACATAGTGAAGATTAGGACCTTCACAAGTTATATCTAGGGCCATGGCGCTAGAAGCGAATAAGAATGCAAGTACGGCTAAGAATTTCATATTATTTCCTCTGTTTTTTAATAATAGAATTTTCGTTAAAATATAGGGCTTATATAGAACTGAAAAGGTGGAATGAGTTGATATTCGTCATAACGAGCAATATTTACACGTCTTTTTAAGGCCTTAAACAAAGGGCAGGATTTCGTCGTCCCGAAACCATGTGGAAATTGAATACCTTGGAGATTCCACTAATTTAACCTCATGATAGATATCCCCTGATATAAACACCACAAAAGTCCCCTTCTTCGGCTTGATCACTTTAGAAACCTCGCTTTGAGTGCCTTTTTTATAAAGAACCAATTCTCCCCCCACAGGACAGTCATTCAGGTAAAGACAACTGCTTACTTGCCGGTGCCTAGTTTGTTTATGCTGATCTAAGTGGCGGTGATAAAACCCACCTTTGTTGTATATCGAAAATTGAGACTCAAATCTTTTAAGTGATAGACGAAAGTATGCGCTTAAAGACTTCATCATCCTTTCAAGCTCAAGTCTTAGACTTTCTGAAGGACCCTCCTCCCAATCATCAATCCAGCGAACCAACGCATTTCGAATTGAGCCATCTTCATCTTTTCTGTATCCCCTTCCAATCTTTGATTTAGAGAAAAGTTTTTTATTATCATTATCCACGAAATTTCTGCAAAGAAGATCACATTGATCATCGGCCAAAAAGTTCTCTTTTACATACCAACCTGACTTCTCAAGGGAGGAATTGATTTTTTCCAATTCTGATTCTTCTTCAGGCTTGATCAAAAAAATTCCAGTTGGTATTAAAGACTATATTTAAGAAATTGCAGCAAGACTCAGCAAACTAGCCTAGTTAGCCGTCAATAGCAATCAGCCCTCCTTAGCGAATAAGCTTTACTTAGATGCGTTAACCTGTGTGCTAAATTCATTTAAACCGAAATCCATAGGAGAATCACATGGCGAAGGGACAAGATAAGGGCGGAAAAGATAAGGCCCAAAATAAAGATAAGAAAAAATTAAGCATTAAAGAAAAGAAGAAAATCAAGCAAGAGAAAAAAGATAAGGCCGCAGGAATTCTAAAGCCAACAATAAATAGCGTTCTTACTGACAAGGCTTCATCTAAAGATAAATAAAAGATTAAGTGCCAGCTCTGCTGGCACCTTCTTCTAATTAACCAGCTTTCTTAAATTCTTCATATTCTGATTTACCCCTATTGTAATCATAAGGATTTCCACAATAAGTAGTATTGCTGTTCTCTTTGTGAACGACTGTCTCCGCTAATTTTATCGTCTCTTTAGCAATAGCAGCCTCACTTATTGAGTCTTGATACTCTTTGAAGATTCCTGAGATCCTCAAGTGCTTAAATATTCTTTGAAGTAAATTCATAAATCCTCCTTTGCAGTTTTTTAATTATGCTCATGGACATCAATACTTACGCCGCTATTGGCGTTAGCAATTTATAGAATTCTCCCGTATGAGGATAGATCGATTCAGAGAAACCTCCTCTCAATCGAATAATCTCTTTAACCAAAACCCGTCTTCCATCTTTTATTGAAGAGACAATATCACCCTTAATTCTCACCTTTTGATTTAGAAAAGGTTTAAACTTTTTCATTCCCCATTTATGTTCTAGCAGAATATCTTCATCCTCTTGTGTATATAGGCTTGATTGATTTATATGATCTAACTTATCCCAGCCCGCTGCGACGAGCGTTCCTTCAAAGATTTGATCTTTTTGAATCTTTAACTGACTCTCTTTCTTTCGGCGTTTTCTTTCTTTTCGTTTGTCATACTTTCGCCTGAGAACTCTCGCCTTATTATGTTCACCAAGAAGCTCATGGCATTCAATAGCCCCTAAGACTGATCTTTCGCTTACAATATTCATAAAGTACTCCTTTTAATGACAATCATTCTTCGTAAGTATTACTGTTTAGAACATCTCCTTGTCCTTGATTGCTACATTTCTATTCTGTCACAGCTAAGATCTATTAAAAGGGCTTATTAGAGCATGACTTGATAACCTAAAATCTATATGAATATACTAAAAGAAGTAGTCAATTCAGATACTTGGTTTTTTGATTATGGGGTTTCACTCAACTAAAGAGTTGGGCAGAAGCATTAAAGTAAATGCCTAAGAAGCTCTTATTGTTTAGACATAGAGTTATGTGGGTACTCTTGCTGACGGTTTTGGAAAGTGAGGATCTGAGGTTGAAGGATCCTGCCTTGATCAATAACCAAGGCCCTTCTTATCGTTTCATTTTTTTGCCAACTTTCAGGACCCTCTAGGACAGTTCTTAAATAAACAATTAAAGCAGCAGAGATACTTCGAGAAGCACTTTCCCATAAATAAGAAGGAGTATGATCAACTGCATAGTAGTCAATACTACCTACTTTAAAAGTGGGTCTATCAAATGAAGTTGGTTTTGCAAATGAGAAGCCCATTCCTTCATCACAACTCACATCAATGATAAGGCTATTAGGTTTTAAATATTGAACTTCATCTTCTTCAACAAACATAAAGGGATCGTTTGTATCTTGGAAGCTTCCATTGACTATAATATCAGCCTTACTAATTAGGTCTCGAAACGGGCTTTTGATTCCATCATGCTCAACAACGAGAAGCCTAGGTTCTGCCCCCACACCTTTTTCAATCCTTACATAATGACAATCAAGCACTTCTTCTCTAACTTCGTGATCAGGTCTTTGTATACAAATAGTGATATCCCTATAACCTCTAGCCTTCAAAGCATAAATGGCGCCCCTACTGACAGCGCCAAAGCTAAAGATAAGAACTTTCTTCTGATCCCCGTAATGCCCATCAATTCCTTTTAACTCCAATGCATGAAGGACTCCACAGTATCCTGCCATTTCGTTATTCTTATAAAAAGTATGCCGCCCAATATTTCCATTAGGTCCCCAGACAAACATTTCTTCAAATGCGATGAGAGTAAGCTTTCGATCAATAGCAATTTGCGTAACCTCTCGCCCCTGGACACAGTGAGGATAACCCCAAAGGAGTCCGCCTTTTCTTAATTTTTTAAAATCTTCGAGAACTGGTTTTGCCATAATGACATTACCAAGATCGGTTAATATCTCTTCTCTGGGCATAGTAAAGCCTGAAGTAAGTTCACAGAGTTCTTTATCTTCAATATTAAAAGGAAGCCCGTAACCTTCTTCAAAGATAAGATGCTTCCGAATTCCTTCTGGAAGTCGCCTTAAATGATCTGGATGAATAGGCACACGCCTCTCATTGGGTTTCTTTGAAGTACCAATAACACCGATATTAAGCATAACTATCCTAGGAAAAGGTTTCTAAAAACTCTAAATCTAGGATTGATTACAAGGCTTTGCGAAAGTCACAGAGAGCTATAAAAAAGCGTCGATGTTTAAACCTAGCCTGCCTATGGTCCAATAGCAATAAATCCGCCATTTTAGGGCCCTAAGCAGGTGTTAGAATCCTAACACCCCATGGAAACTTTTCTCCATCCCTCCAAAAAAGCTCATTGTCCCGTAAGATTTAGGAAAAGTTTAACTATTTCAACTGGAATCACTATGAAGAATCTCTTTTTAACATGTGCTGTTCTTGGATCACTGGTAACAACTGCCAATGCTTCAGATCTTATTAAAAACCTCTATTCGGGAACTGAGATTCAATTCACTCAAGGTATTCAATTAAAAGAGGGACAAAAAGCCCTAATGGTTGGTTCTAGAAAATGCCGCTTTAAGTTTGCAACAGCAGCTAGTGGGAAACAGCATATTGAAGAAGGACAAGCTCTGATTGTCTCTCACGTTGAAGCAAGTCCATCAAGACTAATTCAAAACCCTTCAACCGGAAAACTCATTACTGCTCATCCAAGTATTAAGGTAAGATTTAAAGGAAAGAAGTCGGTCTTAAGTTGTCGTGGTGAATATGCTCTAGAATTAGATATTGAGAAGCTAGAGTCAGATAACCTCATCAAGATTATCCCTCCAAGTGAAAGCACTCGATTTAATATTGATTAAGATTCTTCATCAAATCTTTCTTTATCAATGAACTTTATATGAATAGCGATAGGTCCTTTTGGGCCTATGCTCATTTCAAATTCCACGCGGTCATTCTCATAGAGTTTCTCACCGCCAAGTGCGGTTGAATGAAAGAAGAGGTCCTCACCGTCTGAATCGGGATCAATAAAGCCAAAGCCTTTTTCCTCATCATAGAACTTAACCACTCCCTGAAGTAGGGTTCCTTCAACATCTTTTTTTGTTTTAGGCTTAACGATGATATCACCCCAGATGATCTCAGTGATGGCCTCAATCTTATCGCCTTTATGAATCTTCTCTAATTTCTCAATCACAGACTCTTCCGTCTTTTCATCCACAATCAAGTTAGCTCTTTTTCTTTTTTTGGTTTTCTTTGTATCGTATTTAACAAGCTCTACATTTATTGACATACTTCCTCTTTAGTAAGACCTAAACCTCACTTTGATCATTTATTCCTATGAACTTACTTATATCATTTAATCCGTATTTAATAGGGCCTCCAAAGAGAGAGTTAAACTTTGCCAGGTAGCTCTCTATAAACTTCTTATCTTGAACACTTATAGAGCCTTCTTTGAGGTAATCCTTGTTTATAAATCCACTATTTGCCTTAAGAGTAAAGAGTCTTCCCCCTGTCATCCCAGAACCTATATTCTCTAGAGCAGGCCCTAGGATGAAGACACTTCCCCCAGTCATATACTCACAAGCGTGAAGCCCAGCACCTAAGATCATGGCAACAGCCCCCGAGTTTCTAACGCCAAAGCGGTCTCCAGCCAAGCCATTTAAAAAGAACTCTCCACCAATAGCTCCGTATAAACAGGCGTTCCCCACCAAAACATTTGACTCTGGAGCCAATTGAGAATCTTTATAAGGGGAGATAACCACTTCTCCTCCGCTCATGGATTTTGCTACGCCATCATTAGCTTCTCCAAGAAGTTTTATCTTCATGCCTTTACAGGTAAAGGCCGCGAAGCCCTGACCGGCACTTCCTTCTAAATGAACTTCAGCCCTTGCTTCTTTCAGAAGAGACATCTCTCCGGCTAGGCTAGAGCATACGGCCCTTTGGCTTGAATGAATCTTTTTTGAAGTCTTTAAACTTCCTTTAGATTTTCTAAATTCATCTAAAAGCTCTTGATTAAGGGAGTTATAATCAACTTCAGTATAGGCGACTCTATGAATTTCATGTTCGGAGTCTTTCTTAAAATAATCAAGATTTAGGTTTGATTCACTATAAATGTCTTTGAATCTTTCATTAAAGACTAAGCAATCATTGCGCCCAATGATGTCTTCAAAACTCTTAAAGCCCATTGAGGCCACAATATGGCTTACATCTTGGGCTATATAGTGAAAGAGCTTTACAGTGCTCTCTACTCTCCCTGAATACTTGGCCTTAAACTTAGGGTCTTGAGTCGCGATTCCTTTCGGGCAGGTATTCTTATGACAAATACGGGCCATAATACAACCTTGCGAAACAAGAGCGAGCTTTCCAAACTCAAATTCTTCAGCTCCAAGAAGACCAGCTTTAACAATATCGGCCCCGGTCAATAGTCCACCATCAGTTCTAAGAGTTACATACTTTCTAAGTCCTTGAGAAACAAGTTCTCTATGAACTTCTAAAAGTCCAATCTCAAAGGGAAGCCCTGTATGCTTCATGCTCATTAAGACAGCTGCTCCGGTTCCGCCGCTTCCTCCTGAGACATGAACAATATCAGCTCCCGCTTTCACCACTCCACAGGCGATCGCCCCTATATTCTTTCCTGAGACTAACTTTACGCTTACTTTTAAGCTTGGTTTAAGCTGCTTTATTTCATAGATAAGCTCAGCCAAGTCTTCAATACTGTAGATATCGTGTTGCGGTGGAGGTGAGATAAGATCAACACCAATGTTGGAAAAGCGCGCCTTAGCAATGCTAGCGTCTACCTTGATTCCCATGAGCTGACCACCCTCTCCAGGCTTTGCTCCTTGGGCGATCTTAATTTGCACTTCATCGCCGGTGACAAGGTACTCAGCGCAAACCCCAAAGCGCCCTGAAGCAATTTGTTTAATCTTTGCGGTTAATCCATTTTCAAAATAGTAAGGATTCTCTCCCCCTTCACCAGAGTTTGATCTCCCCCCCATTTCTTTAAAGGCCAAGATTAGATCACGCTGCGACTCTGCTGAAATAGAACCAAAACTCATAGCGCCACTGCCAAATCTTTTAACAATCTCACTAGCGGCTTCAGGATCTTTAGCCTTCGCCGATTTTTTAAAAGTTAAAAGATCTCTAATATTTAAAGGGTATGCATTAACCTCGTCATTGAACTGCTTCCATAGTTCTATGGCCTTTGGGTCATTGAACTCTAAATCTAAGGCTTGATGGATTAGCCTAGATCTTTTAGAGGTTAATGAATGCCTCTCTCCTTTTTTCTCTGATGCATGTTCTTTATAGATAAAGTTACTTGGCAAAGCTCCAATATGCTTGGCTGAATACTCAGATTTATTTGTGATCTCTGCCACTAAGTGTTTTATTTCTAAGCCACCAAAGGTTAGTTTATGTTCTGGAAAGAAAGCTTTAAGGATCTCTTTAGCTAACCCTATAATTGTAAAGAGTTCAGATCCCTTATAAGAGCGCAGCACTGAGATACCTCTCTTTGCCATTACTTTTAGAAGTCCACCTTCCATGGCCTTGATAATCCGCTTCTCTTTTTCATCAACACTAAAGTCTTTAAGTTCATCACTTTCTCTTGATCGCGCTATTTCTAAGGCTAGGTAAGGACAGACGGCGCTAGCTCCAAAAGCAATTAGGACAGCCAGTTGATGGGAGTTCTTAATTTCCCCTGAATCTATAACAATAGAGACACGAAGATTGATTCCTTTGTTGTTCAAGGCCATTTGAATAGAGCGCATAACTAAGATGGAAGGAATTGGAGCGCGGTTCTCATTCACTAAGCGGTCACTTAGGATTAAAACACTGGCCGCGTTTCGAACCACATGCAAGGCTTCTTTGGTGAGCTCTTCAAGTCTTTCTCTAAAGCCCTCTTCACCTTTAGTTACATCATAACAAATATCAAGTTCCGCTACTTTGAGAATGGATCTTTTTAGTTCCTCTAATTGACCCAAGCTTAAAACCGGGCCTTTTAAACAAATCCCTTTTTGAGGAGGAATCATCTCTTTAGGTTCAAAGATATTAGGTGTTCGCCCTAAATTCATACTCAAGTCAGTTACAAATCTTTCTCTTATATAATCAAGAGGTGGATTGGTGACTTGGGCGAAGTTTTGAAAGAAATAATCATAAAAAGACCTATGAACCTCGCTGAGAACAGGCAGCCTCGCCGTATCTCCCATAGAACCAAATGGCTCAGAAGCTGCGTCAATCATAGGATAGATTTCATTTTTTAAATCTTCTTTAGTGATATGAAACTTTGATAAGTAATAATCTCTTTGCTCCTCAGTAAATTCTTCCTTTGGAGATGAAAATTCAAGAGGCTCTAACCTGGCATCAAACTTGGCATCTTGATAGTACTTAGAGTCTTCAGGATTCTTAAAAAGGATCTCACCTGTCATAAGGTGGATCGTAACAGAACGTCCCGCGTACAAGGCTCCTTGCTGTTCAATCTTATCAGGGTCAATCTCAAAGGATCCCGCTTCACTACAAACATAAAAATGATCTTTTGTTCGGTGCCAGCGGCAAGGCCTAAAGCCATTTCGATCAAGACGAGCCCCAATTCTTTTACCATCACTAAAAGTGACAAGGGCCGGACCATCCCAAGGTTCCATGGCACGGGACCAAAACTCGTAGAAACCAGATTTCTCAGAGCGAGCAGGAGGGATCATAATAGCGAGGATTTCATTGAGATGAGGAATCGAGCTCCTATACTTTAAGGCCTCAGCCATACCGTTTAAGTTTCCAGAGTCCGAAGTGCCTTTTTGAGTTAAGATCTGATCGACCTCTAAGCCAGCTGACTTCTCTCTAGAGAAGGCTGCTGCCTTATTACCTTCGATTGTATTGATCTCACCATTATGAGCAATGAGGCGAAAGGGTTGAACCTTATCCCAACTCGGTAAAGTATTGGTACTAAAACGTCTATGAAAGATAACAAACCGAGACTTATACCTAGGGTCTTTTAAGTCAGGATAGAACTCTTCAAGCTGAGCTGAAGTGGCCATGGCCTTGTAAATAATGGTCCTACTTGAGAGTGAAGTGAAGAAGAACTCTCCTCTAAGACCCGCTTCTCTATGCTTTGATCGGGTCATTTGTTTCGCCATATAGAGTAAGTTGTTAAAGGACTCATGAGTTCTGCAATGCTTAGGTCTTAAGATAAAGGCCTGAATGATCCTCGGGGCCCGGGCAATGACCGAGTCCTCAAGGGCTTTTTCATTTATAGGAACATCTCTATAAGATTCAATCTTCAGATTATAATTGGCAAAGGTTTTCTCAAAGATCTCTATTGAAGACCTAAATAACTTCTCGTCTTTTGGGACAAAGAGGCAGGCCACTGCAAACTTATCCCTTTTTTTTCCTAATAGTTCCCAAGGAATAGAGGTCATAATCCCAGCACCGTCGCCAATAATACCTGACCGATCTGTCCCACCACGATGCTCCACATTCTTCAACGCAGTTAGCCCCGAGACTAAGATGTCATGAGATTTTTCTTTTTTAAGAGATGTTAAGAAGCCTACGCCACAGTTTGAATATTCCATGATCAAAATCATACACAATTTTACCTAGAGGAACCACAATACTTGTGCAAAACAAAAGGTCATTTGCCTCTATAAATCTATAGGCAAAAAAATGGAAAGGGCTTACAGTTTAGCTCTAGGATCACTAATCTAAAAACACTAGAGATAAAAATGACAAGACAAAAAAGCATACCAAAAGACTTACAACTGCTCGTTTACTGGGCCGTGGGAATTCTTGGACAGGCCATTAAGAAAGAGTACGGATCTAAGACTTATACTAAGATTGAAGCCTTAAGAAAGACTATGAAAGGCCTTCGCAAGTCTACTCCTGAAGAACTCTATAAGGGGCTTTTAGTTGAAAAAAAGAAGATTGAGAAACTAGCGACTTCAGAGCTTGAAGAGATTGCCCTCAGCTTTTCATTCATGCTTGAATTAATCAACCGCTGTGAAAATGCTTATCGTTCCCACAAGTTAAGTTTAAAAGAGCCCACCTCCATAGAAGAAAAACCCTATGCCATTATCATGGTTTTAACGGCCCACCCTACTGAGGCTAGAAGCCCACAAGTTTTAGAGCTCTTCTTAGCCATCCAAGGTTTATTGATCAAGGTTCTAAAAGAAGGACAAAAGAAATATGAAAGTGAACTTCACCATCTTCTTTTAGTTTCTTTAAAGCTATCAATCGCTAGAAGAAGCAAGCCAAGTGTCTTAGATGAAGCTCAAAATATATATTCTTATATCCTACAACCAGAGATCTTAAAGAGCTTGATTGATTTTTCGGAAAAAGGAATCAACGTCTCTTTTCGCGCTTGGGTTGGTGGGGATAAAGATGGGCATCCAGGAGTGAATGAAAAGACGATGCTCCAAAGCTTGAATATTTCTAGAAGAATGATCTCCGCTTATATCTCAAAGAAGCTAAATACTGTGGATAATATTGCAAGGCTTATTGAGAGAGATGAATTTAAAACAGTAAAAACCCAATTGGTTTTATGTAAAGAAAAGATAAAGTCCCTTCAATCGATTAAAAAAGGCGATGGTGAACTTGTAAGATCCTTTGACCAATCCTTTCAACTTCTCTGCAAAGAATATTTAAAACATATGCAAGTGGTCTCCCCAAGACTTGAAGAGATCAAGAGGCTTTTATGGATCTTCCCTGCCATGGTTGTCCCTCTAGAAGTTCGAGAAGATAGTGAAGTCGTGGCAGAAGCTTTACAGAGCAGCACACCACTTGCCATAGAGAAGATGCTCATCTTACTAAAAGAAATCTCTTCAGGACACGACGCCAAATGGTATGTTCGAGGATTTATCTTAAGCATGGTGGAATCTCATAAGGATATTATCAACGGTCATAGATTAGTCTCTAAGGTCTTTAAAAACTACAAGATCCCTATTGTTCCTCTCTTTGAGAATGAAAAGGCCCTCACTCAAGCTAAATCCATTTTAACTGAACTTTTTAAAGAGAAAGCCAATATCCCAAAGCACCATTTAAAACTCTGGGGTGGCCGCTATGAAGTTATGGTTGGCTATTCAGATTCCTCTAAAGAAAATGGGGTCTTCCCTAGCCGCTTTCTCATCTCAAACGCTTTAAAGGTCATCGAGAAGACTCTGAGATCTTATAAACTAACTCCTGTTTTCTTTCATGGATCAGGGGGAAGCATTGAAAGAGGCGGCGGCTCTATAAAAGAGCAAACCAGGTGGTGGCCTAAGTCAGCCCTCAATATCTTCAAGGCAACAATCCAAGGAGAGATGGTGGCGAGAAATTTTGGAGACGAAAAGATATTTTCAAGCCAAATTACAAAGATTGCAGCTCAACTAGGACAGGCTAAAAAAGAAAGCCATACTGAAAAGCCAGATCTTCTTTTAGAGCGTTTTTCAAACTTGATTCAAGAAAAGTACTCAAAAACAATAGCCGACCCTGATTTTAAGAATGTCATTGATAGCGCCACTCCTTATAGCTTCTTAAGCCACTTAAAGATTGGCTCCCGTCCTTCAAAAAGAGCCACTGGAGGAGACAGTCTCAAATTAAGGGCCATACCATGGATCCTCTGCTGGACTCAAACACGAGTTCTCTTTCCTACTTGGTGGGGTATCGGAAGTGCATGGGAAGATCTTAGTAAAGATGAAAAGAACATCTTTAAAAATGAGTATCAGAACAACCCTTTAGTTTCATCATTCTTAAATGCTCTAGGCTTTACCTTAGCCAAGGTTGAACTTGGAGTTTGGAAGATCTATTTATCGCAAAGCAAGTTAGCTCCTAGCAAACAAGAGGAAGTCTATTCTTCATTTGAAACTGAATACAACAAATCTATTAAGTTCTTTAAGGCGGTAACAAAGAAGAATGAGCTCCTCTGGTTCAGACCATGGCTGCAAGAAAGTATCAACTTTCGATCTCCCATGATTCACCCCTTAAACTTGATTCAGCTCGAGGCCCTTAAGAGGGGTGAAATTAATTTACTTAGTGATACTGTAACGGGAATTTCCTGTGGGATGTTAACGACAGGATAGTTGATAAGAAATTATCTTCCTCTTTTAGCTTTCATTAAGGCGATCTTTTCAAGGTCTCTGAGATAGATATTTTCGATTTTCTCTCTGGCCCAAGGAGTCTTTCTCAAGAACTTAAGAATGGGCTTCATGATGGGCTTGGCTTCTTGCTCAAAGGCCCTGATCTTTGTCATAGAAAGAAGTTCTTTATAGCCATGAAGGTCTATGACATCTCTTAAGATCATCTCTAAAGTTATTCCGTGTAAAAGGTCTCTTGAATTGGACGAATCACTCACTGCTCACCTATTGCTAGTATTCTATATTTATTAAATGAAGCCCCCTTGAAGGAGCTTTAGTACGTATGCCATGAATTTCACCACTACTCAATGATAGATCTAGCTCTTCAAGGGTTAATTTCCCCATGCCGACATCCCATAAGGCGCCCATGAGGTATCTCACCATATAACGCAAAAAACCAGTTCCCTTTATTTTGAGAAAATAGATTTCATTTTCAAAAGTAAGAAAGCTTGTTCTTTCGATTGAACAGCTTAAGAGCTCTCTATAGGGAGAGGCCGGATCAGGACCTTGGGAGGAAAAGCTTTTAAAATTATGCATCCCAACCAATCTTTGACAGGCCTCTTTCATCTTCTCTAAGTCGGGCTTCTCTGGAAAAGAATAGATCGTCTCTGAGAAGGCGGCATTCTCGTTTTGATCGGTAGTAAAGTAGTAGTGATACTCTTTATTTTTACAATCTCTGTTAACATTAAAGTCCTCATGAATGAACTCACTACTTAGAACCTTAATATCAGCTGGTAGCTTTGAGTTCATACCTCTCGTTAAGTTCTCTGGAGATACTTCCCTAGGAAGAACCACTTTTAAAACTTGCCCACTTGCATGAACGCCAGCATCAGTTCGGCTAGCACCGATGACCTGGAAGCCTTTATGCTTGGCTATATCTGACACAACCCTTTGCACATGATTTTGAACAGTCTCTTCTTGAGTGGTTTGAAATTGCCAACCATAATAATGAGTCCCTTTATAGGAGAGCTTCAATTTATAAGTAAATTTTGATTCCGTTTTCACTTTCTATCTATTGATAGCTTTACAAGTACCCAGCCCCTTAGGATCCATGCATTCAAGTGTGCCTAGATTAGGAAGATCAAAGACTGTTTTATTTTTAAGAAGGCTACAGTTGCTTTTACTTATCTTTGAAGAAAGCTTTACTTCCCTTGCTTTTTTGTAAGGCCAGTAAGTTCCAAATTTTACTTCATTAATAGCTGGGTAAACTCCTTTATAAGTTCCGTCGTACCTCCCCTCTGGAGTATAAAGGTTTGCCACTTTAAAAGGAGAATTCTTCTTAACTCCACTTAGCTTAATCATCCAGTTCTTACTTGGGTGAAAGTAACTAAGAGTTGTATGCACCTTTCCCGATCTTTTAGAAGTATGAGTGCTTAAGCATTCATAAGGAGAATCAAAGAAGTGGGCCATCGATTGGGTTGAGATAAAGAGTGGAAGTAATAAAACTAATGCTTTCATAAGAGTCCTTTAGAGAAAATGCTTACATCATCAACTTGGCTAATCCAAGAAAGCTTAGAAAGCCAATAATGTCTGTAATAGTTGTAAGAAGTACCGTGCTTGCAATAGCGGGGTCAATCTTAAGCCTATCGAGTAAATAAGGGATGACGGCCCCAGAGAAGCCCGCGATTAAAATATTGATGATCGTCGATATGGCAATGACAACACCAAGGGCCGGAATCTTAAACCAAAAGAAGGCAATGGTTCCAATTACGATGGCGAAGAACAATCCATTGATCAATGCTAAGGAGACTTCCTTTTTAATAGTATCAATAGCGTCTTCTAACTCAATCTCTCCAATAGATAATTGTCTAACCGTCACAGTTAAACTTTGAGTACCTGCGTTGCCACCCATAGATGCAACTATTGGCATAAGAATAGTTAGGGACACATATGTCTGAAGAGTAGAATCAAACATGGCCACTACTACTGAAGCAGCAATAGCCGTTAGTAAGTTAACTCCTAGCCATAAGGCACGTTGACGAGCGGCCTGACCGATATTATCTGCTTGCTCAACTTCAGCATTCAGACCAGCTTTTCCAAAGATCTCTTCCGTCGCGCGGTTCTCAATTAAGTCATAGATATCATCTGAAGTGATCCTACCAAGGAGGATTCCTTTTTCATCAATAACCGGAATAACAGGTAGGTTGTAATCACTAACTTTTTCAACAACTGTTTTAATGTTTTCAAAATGATCCGCAGCGATTTCATTTTTCTTGATATCTCCTTGTTCTAAGGAGCTCTTAAATGAATCAAGTGGGTTTAAAAGAACAAGTTCTTCAGGTCCTATGGAGCAAATGAACTCTCCTGAATCTTTTAGGATAAAAACCTGGCTGATCCCTTGAATCTCATTGTTTCTCTTCATTAGCCTTAGCCGGCTAATTGATTCCCCAACGATCTCATCTTCTTTAGTGGAAAAAAGCTCGGTCTGCATATAAGCGCCGGCAAGATCATCTTCGTAAGAGATAAGTTTTCGAATCGTTTCTTGATCTTCAGGGTTGATCTTATTTAGGATATTCTCGGCGCGAGAAATGTTCTTCTCACCGATATTCTTTAAAAAATCAGCGGCATCATCCGTATCCATTTCAGATGCGATCTTGGCCAATTTCTTAATACCTAAGCGCTCTGATGCTTCTTCTTGTAAATGCGGAGGCATCTCAGCAATAACATCGGCAAGAAGCTCACTTGGAATTTTCTTTAAAGTATTTAGGTAGAGATCTTCTTCGTGGTCCCTAAGTTGAAGAAGCACTTCTTTTATATCAAAGGGCTGAACACCACTGCTGTCAGCTTGATAAAGATCGATCAGCTCATCAACTTCGGCCATTGTCTTTGAAACATCAATTTCACTATTATGATCTATCAAAGTGGCTATCCTAGGCGTTATAGAAGTATGTATTTTGTCATAGAAGCCTATAAAGTTCAATCTCTTCGGCTATGGCCTCTCTACACAATCAATTCCATTTACAACCTCTCTATATAAGCATGATCTATTAGTGAATGGCCTAAGACAAAGCTGAGTTATTATATCTGATATTCGGTTAGATCTTTTAAGAGAATTTCTTTAGAAAGGACAAAGCTTTTTGGAGAAGACTCTTCTTTGGAAAAGCCTTTATCCAAAATACTTCTTTCTCTGCTCCTGAAGTGGTTTTCTTAATCCTTTTCTTTTTCTGTAGAGACTTAAGGCAGTCCTCTAAGTCTTCTCGGTTAAAGTCCGGGATGTCTAAGATCTCTTCATCGGGCATATCAAGAAGGATTAACTCAAAAGACATAGGCTCATAAAAAGAAAGGACTCCTAAAACAAGTTCTTCAATTCTCTGAGTTCTATCATTCATCCTCAAGCCTCTTTTAAAAGGTTAAAAGGTACCAGGTCACTTGCAAAAATGAAGTGCCCCCGGAGCCTTTCCTTGTCTAGTCAATAAATTCTACTACTTCAGATTTAGGAAATCTAATCTTTGGAGCTTTTGCATACTTGTCAGTCTCTTTTCGGTATCCAATCGGGCAAGCAACCGCTGACATAAGACCTTTTTCTTTAAGGCCTAAGACTTCATCGTACTTCGTTTGTACAATTCCTTCCATTGGACAAGCATCAATATTCATAAGAGCGCATGTTGTAAGTAAGTTTCCAAGTGCTATATAAACCTGATCTTTCATCCAAACCTGCTTTTTGTCATTATCCATTCGAGATAAGAAGCCTTTCATTATTTCTTCATAGGCTTTCAATTCTTCCAAAGATTGCCCTCTTGTTTTGGCCGTATCGGCTAAAAAAGCATCTACGTTTTTGTCATTGAATTCAATCGGATAGCAAAAGACAATATGATGGGAACATTCAGTCACTTGTTTTTGTCCCCAACTATGTTCAAGAAGAGAGTCCTTAACTTCTTGGTTTGAAATGATGAGGAATTTCCATGGCTGAAGACCAAACGAACTTGCCGTTAACCTCAGACACTCTGTTATTGTTTCTAAATCTTCGCTAGATACTTTCTTTGTTCTATCAAATTCTTTTGTAGCGTAGCGCCAGTTCAACGATTCTATAATATTCAAATTAACTCCATTGTTTATTAAAATAGTTTTTAACTTTATGAATCAAGTACTTAATAAGTGATTCTAAAGTAGCTTCATTAAACAGTTTATTATTAACTAAGTCTCTTTCTTTCATAACAACTCCTATCTCTACTCGCTTCTAGCGTAGAGTCTATTAAGGGATTCTAATAAAATCTTTTTTGAACTCTTGTGACCGAGGGTTTTCCTATAGATACTTTCACCTATGATAAAAGAATAGATTTCAAACGCGATCTGATTTGAATCACAATCTTTATTGAAGTGACCTTCTTCGATGCAATGATCAACAGATCTTGTGATGGCCTTTATAAGGCTTCCTAAATGAAACTGTAAGCGATCCTTAACAATCCCCTCTTTTTGATCATACTCAATACTAGCTGCCACAAAAGGACAGGCCCCTTCAGAGCTTGAGCCCAACCAGCCTAACCAGTTAGAAATGATTTTCTTAAGACGAGGCAGTCCTCGCTTTGTTTTAAGTGCTGGCATGACAACATTCTGAGAAAAATCAACTGAAGCATGATCTAAGATCATCACATGCATCTTTTCTTTAGAGTGAAAGTGGGCAAAGAGCCCACTCTTAGACATGCCCACTTCCTTTGCAAGGTTTGCAATTGAAACTGATTCAAAGCCAAGCTTTCGAACCAGTGGGAGGGCTGCATTTAATATATCGACTTTCGTGTTTCTTGCCTTATTCATAGAACAATAATAGCACGATCGTTCGTATTATCAAGCCATAAAAAGAGGCTATATATCTGATATTAGATCAATCAATTACCTAGATCTTCAAGAATCTTGGTCTTTTCGTTATTTCGATCATCAATCTGATTCTTTACGTAGACAACGCCAGCAGCGATTAAGATAGCAATAATATACTTTATATATTTCTTCATTCCCTACAATGACACTATCAAAGGATGAGGCATAGTTTAAAAAGGAACTTCATTACAGTCCATATTCTCAATATGACATTGATGAGACTTTCTTAATTTAGGATCTTTTAAAGTACAGCAAATATGCTTTGCCATAAGCTTGCACTTCTTTTGAATACACCTTGGAATCTTAACTCTCGAATCATAAGCACAATCTACCTGAGGCACTAAAAGATCTGCGCAATCCTTATTGATCTTTTGACTAAGGTCTTTACTAAACCTTAGGTTAATAGCTTCTGATTGGCATGGACTCTTACAACCCATGTCCTTAACCACTTGGCAGTCCTTATCTGACTGACAAGACTTCCATTCCTTTAGAACATATTCTTTGGCGCTAAGGCCTCCTATCAACAGAAAGTAAATAAATATAATCTTCATTAGATTTCCAGTTAGAGGAATTCATCATTTTAATATTAAAGAAAGAAAAAAATAATGTCTTTCGGATTTACCTAATTTAATTCTAACTCCCTAGTTAGAATTCACAAGAGATAATGCTCTAATACAAATGCACTCAAGTACTAGTTCCCCTCTTTGTATTCACTGCCTGCATACGTTAGCATGGAGGCATATCTAAAATTCTAATAAAAAAACAGGAGTCATTTTGAGTCACCTCGATGATCAAGAGATTAATGAAAAGTTAACTTTGGCCCAAAAGTTAGTAGAAGCCGAAGAAGGTGCCCGTCTTAAGGCAACCAAGGATAGGCCACGCTTTAAGGGCCTTCAAATAAGACCAACTGCTGCGACCTTTGATGATGCCGGAAAGAAAGAGCCCGGTGAAGGAAACTGGGAAGGCTTTGGCTTTGATATCCACCCACAAGTCACTTTTATTTCTGCGGCACTTTTATTTGCCTTTATCATCCTTAATTTAATGTTTCAAAAAGATGCCGCCCAGATATCAAAATCTATGATGGAGGCCATCACTGTTAACGCTGGATGGTTTCTCATCCTAACGGCGAATATAATTATCATTGCCGTTTGCTACTTCGCATTTTCAAAGTTCGGAAAGATTAGAATAGGTGGAAGTAAGGCGTTACCAGAGTTCTCCACACTCGCATGGTTCGCTATGCTTTTATCTGCCGGCATGGGAATAGGTCTTATGTTTTGGTCTGTTGGTGAACCCATCTTTCATTTAGGCTCACCATCACCAATGTTTGGAAAAATTGCTCCAGGATCTGCTGCTGCGGCTCAAGCTTCTATGGCCGTTACCTTCTTTCATTGGGGACTCCACCCTTGGGCCATCTATGCACTAGTCGGGCTAGGCCTTGCTTTCTTTTCTTATAATAGAGGACTTCCCCTCACTATTAGATCAATCTTCTATCCAATCCTTGGAAACCGTATCTATGGTTTTTGGGGAAATATGATCGATGTTCTCTCTGTTCTAGCAACACTAGCAGGCCTCGCCACTTCCCTAGGTTTAGGAGTTCAGCAGGTTAATGCCGGTTTAAATTATCTCTTTGGAATCAATATATCAGTCACGACACAAGTTATCTTAATCGCCGTTATCACTGGACTAGCTACTTTGTCAGTTGTGGCCGGTCTTGATAAAGGTGTTAAGAAGTTATCAGAACTTAATATGGGGTTAGCTGGATTGTTCTTGCTCTTTATGCTCTTTGTCGGCCCAACCGTTTATCTCTTATCGGGCTTCACTCAAAACCTAGGTTTCTATTTAACAAAGCTACCTCAGATAAGCCTTTGGACAGAGACCTTTAGAGAAACTAATTGGCAAGGATCTTGGACCGTCTTCTATTGGGCCTGGTGGATTTCATGGTCTCCATTTGTTGGGATGTTTATAGCAAGAATATCTAAAGGAAGAACTGTTAGAGAGTTTATCATTGGCGTGATGCTTGTTCCTACACTGCTATCTTTTATTTGGATGTCTGTCTTTGGTGGCTCGGCCATCTTTCTTCAAACAACGGGAGCTCTTGATATTGCCACAGCCGTCAATGCCAATGTTTCAACGGCTCTTTTTGAAATGTTAAAGTTCTACCCGATGACTGAAGTTCTATCCTTGGTAGGTATTATCTTAGTCACTGTATTCTTTGTAACTTCCTCAGATTCAGGATCTTTAGTGGTAGATCACTTAACTTCTGGTGGGAAACTTGATTCACCTGTTCCTCAAAGAGTTTTTTGGGCGATTATGGAAGGAATCCTAGCTGCTGTCTTACTCGTAGGTGGTGGACTTAAGACTCTTCAAACAGCTTCAATAAGTACTGGTCTTCCCTTTGCTGTTATCTTACTCATTATTATCTACTCACTCTACGTAGGACTCAAACAAGAAATCTTCATTGAGGATGCTGTTAAGAAAAAGGTCTGGGAAGTCGAAAGAAGTCATATTATTGAAGAGGCCGTTGCCGACGCTCTAGAGTCAGAAAAGGAATAGGTTTTCTATATCCACTTAATGAATATTTACATTAAGTGGATAGTTTTCTTTAAGATATTTCTGCACAAAACTTCTCAAAGACTCTTTGATGACCTTCTAAATCAAAGTCAGCGGCAATTGAGACTCGAACAATATAGTCCTTGTCACTTTCTTTAGTTGTTCCCTGAGTAGAGGTAGCAGGAATTGTCCAGTAGCAGCCCTTAAGTTGTCCGTAACTCACGCAATGCTTACTCTCTTCAGGAAGAGCATCGATCATCATTCTAATCAACTTATGATTAAGCTCTCGCTTATAATTCTCACGTTCCTCCGGTGTTTCTCCCTTAGTAGGAAGATCAAGAGAGAAGACTGAAGGCGTAAAGCTAGCCTCAGCTAATTCTTTTGTGACAAAGTTTATCTTAACTCCATCTAAGTTCTTTTCCATGAAATCAACAAAGCTACGAGTGTTCTTATAAGCATTCGCAATCCTAGAGTTCATTGAAGGCATGTTCTCTGTTAAGATCCTAACTTGTAGGTCAGTCGCCTTATTATCACAAAGCACTAAGTGTTTTTCTACATAACTCATATACGAGGTAGCGCTTTCATTAGCGACGCAATAACCAGCAGTACAAAGACCACCACTTGGAAACTTAGAACCGCTTACATAAGAGATGGTGCTAGCGTCTCTTAGAAACCCCTTCTCTCCAAAGAATTCGACATTGGGACAGAAGGTTTGATCCAGGATAAAAACCGGACCAATAGCATCGAGGTCTTCACTAGTTTTCCTTGGCCTCTTTAGAGTCTCTCTCAGTTTTTCTAATTCAGGAATTTCAACCCTTGGGTTGGTTGGAATCTCAGCGATGATATAAGGAATGCAATTTGCCTTAGCCACTTCATCTAAGATCCTCTCTAATTCTTGAACCATATCCTTCCCACTATCTACAGGAAGGTCAATGATCTCTACATTAGAAATACAGGCGGCCACGCGGCGGGCCTGATCATTTGTGCCGCCATAACAATTTGGGGGAACGATGAACTTGATATCTTGGTCTTTAAAGTTATCCCTTCCATGATGAATCAAACCCATCATAATGGCGTATTGAACTGAGAGCCCACAAGAACCAATAGCTGCGGCTACCTTTGTCTTTGTGATTTCTTGAATCGTCTTATTTAATTCACATGAGTCCTCAAAGACCTGCTCATCAGAAGACTCTCCTATGAAGCTCTTTAAGATACTCAAGCAATCTTGCGGAGTCATAGCAATAGACTCTCTTCTTCTGACGTGTTGAATCTCATTAATATACTGAGTATCATTATTCATAACTTGAATAACAGATCCTCGCTTTCCATAGAGGTTCAAGATAAAGTCTGCATTAGACTCAACCTCTCCATTGACAAGAAGCGTGCTTCCCTCAAAACCTACGAGATTTTGAAGATCATCAACCTTTAATAGATCAAAGTCATAAGCATAGATTGACCTTAAGAGTTCAGCGTCAAAGTTCGCAGGGAGAGATTCTTTATAAACAATACGAGTCTTAAGTTTTAAGAACTTATTCTTTCTAAGGACCGCAAGGATAGGCATTGTTTGAGATGAGAATGAAATCACGCTTTCAACTTCAAGCTTTGATTCTTTTGAAATGGCCCACTCTAATAAACAAGAAAGAGGATGACCTAATCTAATATAATCAAAGGCAGTTGGAAGCTCACTAAGAACTTTCTTATTAGTCTTATCAGCTTCTTCAAATCTCTGAAGGAATTCAACCTTGGCCTTTTCTTCATTATAAATATCAAGCCTATGAGTTGTAAGCCTCAACCAATCGGTGGGCATGTTCTCAATGGCATCTTTTAAATCGTCTTTCATGTATAATTCACTCATGCTTCCCTCTTAATTTGGGCTAATATACAATAACTTTTATAATAATTAAACAAAGTCTGTATTCCCCTATTATTGCTTCAGAGGCTGTTTAGAGTATAATTACCTAAAGATTTACATCAGGTAATGAGCTATTTATACCGGAAGAGAATTATGTCGAGCGAAAACTTTTATAAAGAATTAAACAGATTCTCTGGATTCTCTGGAATCACAGACACCAATAACTTCAGCACCATACCAGGAGACTGGAAAGTTATCATTACTGATATAAAAGGATCAACAAAGGCCATTGAAGAGGGCCGATATAAAGACGTCAATACGATAGGCGCTGCGGCCATTGTCTCTGCTCAAAAAGGAATGGATGGCGAAGAGTTTCCCTTTGTTTTTGGGGGCGATGGAGCCACACTTGTTGTTCCCCCATCTAAGGTTGAAAACGTCATCACTCGACTACTCGGTCTTAGAAAACTATCAGAGCAACAATTTAACTTAGGCCTAAGAGTAGGAGTGGTTGATGTTTCAGAGTTACTTGAGGAAGGTGCCGTTCTAGAAGTGGCCAAGTTTGAGTTACACGCAGGTAAATGTATCGCTATCTTTAAAGGCGGTGGACTTAACTTCGCTGAGGCTAAGATTAAAGGCCAAGAAGAAAAGTATGCTGCTAAAGATCAAGAAGTGGACTTCGCTGACCTTTCAGGGCTTTCTTGCCGCTGGAATCCTATTCCTAATAGAAATGGAAAGATCCTCTCCTTCTTAGTTGAGTCTAGGGGCGAGAATTCAGGGGAAATATACAATAAAGTCCTTGTTAAGTTAGACGAAATCTTTAAAGGACAAATTGAAGAAGCCAATCCCGTAAATACAGACCTTGCTGATTATAAGTCCATTCGTGAATGTTTTGAAAATGAGAAGCGCTACCATGGAAGTCTTCTTTCTATAAAACTACTTTTTCGTTTTTTAGAAATCATTGCGGCTGTCCTCATCTTTAAATTCAAGATACCACCACTTGTCTTCAACCCTAAAAAATACTCTGCCGCGATGCGAACTCATTCAGATTATAGAAAGTTTGATGATATGCTAAGAATGATCATTGACTGCACTGAAGATCAGGTTAAAGAGATCAATACCTACCTAGAGACTCAATACAAAGAAGGCAAGCTCTTCTATGGCCTTCATGAATCAGAAAACTCCCTCATGACTTGTTATGTAGATGACCTGAACGATGGCAATCATATTCATTTCATAGATGGAGGAAGTGGCGGCTACGCTATGGCCGCCAAACAAATGAAAGCGCAGATCAAAGAAGCTTCTAACTAAGTTTTAGACTTTATTCTTTAAACTCATGTTCCCGATTGTTAATAAAGTATCTTCTTCTCGCATAAGATAAAGAGCATAGATAGCCGCTAACATAGGCCAAGCCGCGAAGAATAAAAGCTTTCCTTGGCTCCATGGATTAAGATACATCTCGTAGCTGCTGAAGGTTGAAATTGTATGCATCAATAAGATCGCTCCGTAAGTTAACCTCTTCTTAAAACCTAAGATGAAGCCTAAGACTAGGGCTAATTGCAAGGCTCCTAAAGTATAGGAAAAAGCTGAGCTTAACCCTTCAATAAGATAAAATTTTTGAAAGACCTTTCCTGTATGGACAGGGTTAAGGAATTTATCCACGGTCCAAACAAACATAACGATAAAGACTCCATACCTCAAAGCGAGAAGGGATTTTTGTAGATTGTTCTCTTTCATTTAATAACTCCTTTAAGGGTTAATTCTCTATTGATTTAATAAACTTTAAGAATGTTTTGATGGTATTTTTCATCTTAGCTTTTCCATTATGATTTCGGGCCTGCACTCTAAGGCCTTGCTGCAAAGTCATATAGAAGTCTGTTAACTCTTCTGATGAGTAACCTTTTAAGATCTTCTCGCTTTTAATATAGTAAGAGAAGAATTTCAGATTCGCCTTCCTAACCTTTTCAAACAAAGTAGTAACTTCACTATGTAAACTAGCGTTATTAGAGTTCAACTCAACAATTGAATTTGTAAGAAAACAGCCACAACTTAAATGCTCCTCATCTAGTGATAGAAAAGAGTCCTTGAATATTTTTTCAAGACAAGTTGAGAGCTTAAGATCAGTATTTAAATAACCCAACATTTTTTTTATTGATCTCTCTACATAAAAATTAATTGATCTTGTGAACAAAACTTCTTTGTTTCCAAAAGCATTATAGAGGCTTGTTTTAGTTAAACCTGTTATATTAGATAGTTGATCGACTTTAGTCGCAGAGTAACCATGCTTCCAAAAATGAAAGGCCATCTGGTCTAAGACTACTTCTTCATCGAACTGTCTTTTATTACCCATGGGAACTCTCCAGTTTTTTACTTGCTCAAATTGTACTATCTGGTACATTTCGAAACAAGCATAATGTACTAAATAGTACAAAAAAATAGATTAACAGAATACTTTCAAATAGTTAGAGGTTGTAATAAAGATGTTCCTAAAGATAACTCAGTTCTTAAATGCTTTTTTTCTTATTAGGTTTTCAGTTTCTAAGCTCTTTGCCTGGCCCGTCTCTGTCGAGGCCTTTATTGAAATGTCTAGGCCTATAGGTATCGACCCTACTTTTTTTCGACTTTTTACAGGAGTCTTAATTACAATAGTTTCCTTAAGCTATTTCTCTGGATTCTTATTGCTCATTAATGAAAAAACCAAACCAAGCCTAAAAAATATCCGTTTTATTCAGTTCTCAAATATCTTAGGCTTCGGGGTATTAACAGGGGCTCTTTTGGCAGAATTCTTTCTTAGGCAAGAACCTAAGTGGCCCCTGGTTTTTATAGCGGGTTTTATAGTTTCAACCTCTTTATTAAATTTAAATACGCTCAAAATAAAGAGTCAAACTCTATCGACTTAATATGACGAACGAATTCTAGAAGGTTTCATTATCTATTGCTTTTAAATTGATTTATTACTCAAGAACCTTCCAAAGGATTTCATAACGTGAGCATGAATAGGCGCTTGCGTATACTTATAGACATACCAAGGCAGAGAAGGAATGAATTCATTGATTGAGGCTAAGGTAAACTCTCCATTAGCGACTCTTCTAAACTCTAGCCAACCAGTATTTGAGGTATGAGATAGTATTCCACCAATAATATGAAATTTTTCTCTGTCTAAATTAGAAGAGTCTTCAACATGTTCAAGTTTTAAAAGCGGCTTTGGTATTCCAAAAGCGAAAAAAGAAATGACCTTTCCTTCAGTTTTAGCCATTAACAAAGACTTCATATAGCGGGGTAACCACTTTATATAGGAATCACTAATGTACTTGCTCGTAAGACTTTGGGTGTTTTCTAATCTCTGGATAGACCTTACAGTGTTATCGGAAAAGGTTCCTTTATTTTTCTTCTTTTTGATCTTTTTTGTAGATATCTTTTTAAGCATTTCTTTGTATGTGCGGTACTTTATATAAGGCTCTATTAAAGGGTTAACTTCAGGGAAAGGTAGATCACAAGTCAGGCTATCAATAAGAGGAGAGACTAGTTCATAGTCCGTTTCACCAAATATTTTCACCCAAAGCTTTGAAAAAGCCGTTGAGTTTATGGGCAACGGAATGAATAACTTCTTTTTTCCAAAGTAATTTGTAGTTTCAAGAATAAGATCTTTATAAGTAAGACTCTCCCCATTGACGACATCTATTGTTTTATTCTCAAAGTCCTTGTTACCAATACTTCCTATAATGATATTAACAAGATCATCAATAAAGAACGCCTGAGTATTGCTTTGGGTCCATTTTGGTAAAATCATACCTGGCAAATTGAAGACCAAGTTCTTTAGGATTTCAAAAGAAGATCCCCCATCTCCAACGATCATGCCGGCCCTCAAGATAGTTAGAGGTATTTCAGTCGCTTTTAAAACTCTTTCAACTTCTAAGCGGCTCATCAAGTGCTTGCTGACGTTTGCCTCAGGTAATAATCCTCCTAAGTAAATAATTTGTTTTACACCAGCTCTTTTACAAGCTCTTGCAAAATTATCAGCAATCAATAAGTCAGCATCTTTAAAGTCCCCCTGAAATAAACGCGTAGAGGGCATCATTGAGTGCACCAAGTAGATAGCAATATCAGTTCCGACTAAAGACTCTTCAGTGCTTTTAAATGAAAATAAATCCGTCTTCATCCAAGTCAAGTTTGCTTGATCAGAATCTTTATCACCTCTACTTAATCCCCTGATATTAAAATCAAGACTGATATTCTTTAATAGATGCCTTCCTACGTAGCCTGAAGCACCTGCGATGGTTATATTGGTCATATTGATTCCTTTCTTTATTAGAATAGTACACCAAATTTCTTTAATTTACCCAGTGTCTAAGACCTGTCTATTGCATCAATATAGCTGTCTGTTATGATGTGAAAGGCGACAAAAAAACTGTTTAAGCCACCTATCCTCTTTAATGACTCCTAAGGATTAATCATGTTTGGAATATTTAAAAAAGATCCTCTTAAAAAACTTGAAGAAGCCTACCGCTTAAAAATGGAAGAGGCCCTTGCCGCTCAAAGAAAGGGAGATATTGAAAGATTTAGTGAGTTATCTTCTGAAGCTGATCTCATCGATAAAGAGATGAATGCCTTAAGTGATAGTACTAAATAAGCACTAGGTAGACTTCAACTTATTCCAATTTTCTTTTGTTAGTTCCCAAAGTTCATGCTCTTTATAATCAGGATTAACAAACTTAGCTGGTCTATTTTCTAGGTATGTTGCTCCCGTCTTTTCTTTAATCCTACGTGAACGCTGATTTCCAACCGCATTAGCAAAGATCAATCTTTCAAAGCCAAGTTCATTAAAAGCGTAGTCCATAACTGGATTAACCGCTTCAGTCATATATCCTTTCCCCCAGCATTTCTCAGCCAGCCAAAAACCTCTATGCTCAGGACAACCCTCTCGCCACAGATCAACGCAGCCGATAACCTCATCGCGCTTATCTTTTTCAAAGATCACCCAAAGCCACCTTTTAACTCCAAGCTCAGGAAGAACTAAGTCTTCTAAAAAGCTTTTCACTGATCCTTTTGGGTAAGGCCACGGAACATGATGAGATAAATGCTGAATCACTTCGTAGTGAGCAAAGTTCTTCTCATAACTTTCGGCGTCCTCTATTAAAACACCTCGTAAGAATAACCTCTCTGTTTCAAACTCAGGCAAGTTCATTTAAAGAATCACTTTCACTTTTTTATCACCTAGCTCGGCAACTTGCCCTTCTCTTATCTTGCATCTTTTTCTAAGCTCTAAAGCTCCGTCTACCTTCACGGCGCTCTCAGCAATCAGTGCCTTGGCCTGTCCCCCGCTTTCGCAAATACCGACAATCTTTAAAAGATCGCATAAGGCGATGAATTCTTTCCCTTTTAAACTAAACTCAATCATATCCATTCCTATTAAGGCCCTTAGAATCTAAGCCTTTATCTCCTTAACCTATAACAATTATTTTACTCTTGCGTAAAGCTTTCTCATTAGCTAAACCACCAGAATGACGAAACAGACAAAAATTGAACTAGTTCCCTACTCTCCCGCCTGGAAGAAGTACTTTGAAAAAGAAAAAGCCGGGCTTAAGAAGCTACTCAGAAGCAACCTTCTAGAAGTTCACCATATTGGTTCTACCGCCATAAGCTCAATAGCTGCCAAGCCAACTCTCGATATCCTAGTAGAAGTTCACACCTTAGATGGGATTGAGGCCTTCCAAGATGAATTCAAAAGATCAGGCCTTATTTGGCAAGATGACTTTGATATCAGCGAAAGACTCTATTTTATAAGACTGGCCCCAGACGGAGTCACTCACCTCTCTCATATCCATATCTTTGATAAGAACTCTACCCATGTAAAGAACCACCTCGACTTTAGGGATTACCTAAACGCCGAGCTTGAAGTGGCCAAAGAGTACGAAAAACTCAAGCTCACCCTAAACGAGCAGTTTGATGAAAGCTCAGGCATGTATATGGCGGGTAAAAACGAATTCATCGGGACCGTCCTCAAGAATATCACCTAGGTACCCACTAAGGTACCTAGTTACTTGCTCATTTAAAATAATACTAAATTTTCCTTACTAGTGGTTAAATGCTTCAGGATTATTTCATATAAGAAGCCAGTACATGCCCGCAATCCCCTAAAAACATTAGCTTTACATCAAGTAAACGAAAACTTCCCGAAATTCATTTTTGCTAAGGAAAAAAAATAAATCCTCCCCTATAACTTGGTCATCGAAACAACGGCACTTATGCCAACCTAACTTTATTGGAGTTTATATGAAAAAATTTATCGCATTAGCAGCAGCAGTCCTTTCTCTTTCTTCTTTCGCTGGAAACTTAGACAAAACTGAAGTCGTTTGGCTTAAAGGTGAAACTGCTCAGGGTGTTTACGCTAAAGCTCAAGCTATGGTTAAAGAAATCAACGGCGACACTTGGGGAAGAACTCGTTTTTCTTACCTAAGCCAATGTAACCCTACTCACGGTGACTTCGAAGATAGCTTCTCTTTTGGAAGAAAGGCCTATACTTCATCTAGCAGAGTAACATTTAACCATGTGACTGGTGTTTACGGAGTAACTGTCATCGTTCGTTGTGATGACTAATTAAAAATGATTCTTTTGAAAAGGGCGCTTTAAGCGTCCTTTTCTTTATTTGGTACCTGGTTACTTGTAAATATGAAAAACATTGCTGATCTCTAACTCCTAAAGACAATCCTTTTCAAAATTTAGCAGCTTTGACTTTACGTCAACTCCACCGGCAAACCCGGTTAGCTTTCCTGACGCTCCAATAACTCTGTGACAAGGAACTATGATCGACAATGGGTTCTTACCATTGGCGCCTCCTACTGCTCTAGAAGCTTTAGGATTACCTACTCTAATCGCCAATTCTTTATAACTAATGGTCTCACCATAAGGGATCTTCTTAAGCTCATTCCAGACCTTCAGTTGAAACTCAGTACCGATGGGATTAAGAGCTATAGTAAAATGCTTTCTTGTTCCTAAGAAGTACTCACGAATTTCAGCCTCCGCTTCTTTTAAGACACTATGATCCTTATCTTCAACTTCAGCCTTTACTCTCACCCTATCAGGCTTATCATCTTCCCAAAGAAGGGCTGACAGGCCTTTGTCTGATCCAATTAAGGTAAGCTCTCCAACAGGAGTCTTCATCTTCATATAACTATTCATGACTTACTCACCTTTATTTTTGATAATTTATTCGCGTAATGCTTCCAAAGATAAACGGCCACATAGGACCGCCAGGGTCGTACAGACTCCATATCTAAAGACTTATGCTTTTCTATGGCCCGTTTCAAGATAAGATCAGACTTAGGAAAGGCGTCCGTATCCCCTAAGCCCCTTAGCCGGATATAATCCGCCGTCCAAGGACCAAGGCCTTTAATCTTTAGCATCTTTTCACTTAATTCATCGAGATCTTGAAGAGGATTAAAATCGATCTTTTTCTTCAAGACTAACTTAGAGAAATCCTTAATCGTCTCTCTTCTTTTTTGAGTTGTTCGAATCTTTTTCAAATTGGCCATGGAGAGAATCTTTGGCGTCGGAAAGAGTCTTACCTCCTCCTTCGTCAGGGGGTGAATAACAACTTCCCCATAAGCCTCTATCAATTCTTCAACCAAGCTGCTTGCCTGCTTTAAGGAAACCAGCTGCCCTAAGATGGTACAGATTGATTGCTCAAAGGGATCCCAGCCCCTAGCAATACGAAGCCCGGGGTATTTCTCCCAAAGCATTTTGAGGCCCTTATCTTTTTCAAAACAATTAGCGATTATAATAGGATCAGAATCAAGATCAAACATCTGCCTCAATTTTTGTGTGATTGATAATAAGCTGGCCGTATCTTCAGTGACTACCTGAAAATCAAGCTGAGACTTAGCTTCATTATTCACAACCTTAATAAAGCCTATATCGAGAGAAGTTCTAAAAACCCTTTCATAAGAGAAGTCAGTAATCTTCTCAACACCAGCAATCCTGTGAATAGCATAGAACTTTAAGACCTCTTCCCAATTAAAAGGCGGCCGATAGGATAAAGAAAAGGTAATTCCAATATTATCTTCTTTTGGCCTAAGCTTTCTAAACTCACTAGGGCTCTTGTGAAACCTTTTCTTAAAGGCATCATTAAATCTTCGTATAGAAGTAAATCCCGCCGTCATAGCAATAGTTGTCACCTTTAAATTTGATTCAGAGATCAACTTTCTTGAAAAGTTCAAACGGTTATTATTGGCAATTTGCTTTGGGGTTTGCCCAACCTCTTCTTTAAAGAGCCGCCTCAAATGCCGAGCCGTCATGCCAAACTTTAAAGCAAACTCATCCTCAGAAGTTTCAAAGTACCCATCCATTGAGATTACTCTGAGGGCCCTTTGAACAACGGCAGACTTGCCATACCAACCTGGAGAAAAAGGAGCGCACTCAGGACGGCACCTCATGCATGGTCTAAACCCCGCACCCTCAGCTTCGTTAGCATTTAAATAGAACTCGATATTCTTTCTTAGGGGCCTAGCCGGACAGATGGGACGACAGTAGATTCCCGTCGTCTTTACCCCTATAAAAAACTTTCCATCAAACCTATAGTCTCGTGACAGCATGGCCTGATAGTAGATATCCTCTTCCATAAAAAAGAGATTATCTTAGATCTTGCCTTCATACTAGCCATTTTCGGACATAGTCGAATTTCACTCTAATTAATAGTATTCCTTAAATTCAGATCTAAAGGTCTTAGACTTAATAATGGTTGGGTATGACTTCTCCCCCGGATAATTCACGCTCAACATCTTACGATTAAAACTCAAGATCACACCAATGATCCCTAATCCCTTATTGAACTCAAAGTCAGACTCACTAGGGCGTGGTCCACCAGATTTCTTAGGATGTGTATGTATAGAGAAGATGGTCTGACTAGGAAGATATCCATCCCAATCAAAGCCCCCAGGAACTCGCAATTCTTCTTCCCAGAAATGACATGAATAAGTATTATCATCAGCCTTAATAACCCAAACCGCTGATTCTAAGCCTCTGCCTTTACGGTCATGCTTCTTAGCTTCACTGACTAACCTTTCCATACAATTGGCCATACTCGGATGCAGGATGATCTCTTTAAGATCTTCAGGGGCTAATTCCTTAGCCGCCTCTCTAGCGTGGCTCAAGGCCTCGGCATCAATCTCAAAGCTATCAGCGAGGACGCCTTGTCCTAAGATTAAAGAGATCATAAAGAGGAAATTTCGGCATTTAGTTAGCATGAAGCATCTATAGCAGATTGGCAGTTCTAGCGGTTACTTATGGTAGAAATATGAATTTTTTTTAGACTTTTTAGAAGTAAATTCGACTTAGTTGTCCTTAGTAAACCCACTGAGCAAAGTCATCAAACAATAGGGCACGATTTTTATGCTGGGAGGTGTTTTCGAACTTGTAGATTCCAAAACCGATATAGGGTCCAACTTCATCATTGAATCCAATGGCAATATTCTGTTCATCGACCTTTATTTGATCATCTATCCAAATCCGTAAAGCCCCAGATCCATCAGGTCCCCAGTTAATATCAAAAATGAATTGAACCCATTTGTCTTTTGGGGTGGTACCAAGATCAACTGATTTACGATTCCATTTTCTAAACCTCGGTGGAGTCATCTTTCGTTCATCATATAACCAAGAAACAGTGAGCTTATCTAATCTGTTATCTAAAGCTAACGGAGGATTCCTCATGGCCTCGTTCTTATCAGGATGTCCATGCCATTGAACTATTATCTCAGACCTATTATCTGAGAGCATAGAATTTGATGGGAAATAAACACGGAATGACCAAACTTCTTTTTGCCGACTATTGGCACCAAAATTCCCATATAAATGAGCCTTCTTCTGTGTGTTGGTATCATACTGGCGACCAGCATTTTTCTTCCAAACGAATCTCATCACTTTGTTATCTTTGTTTTTAGGATCACCGATTACCTTGCCAGCTTCCTTACTCTGCATTTGAGAATAACGCCATTTCTTAGCTTTTGATGATTTGTTCTCTAAAGAGCCTTTACCGTGCTCTGCATTCCACCCTTGTTCAAAGTCATAAGACCAGGCAGGAGCTTTGCTCATCACTTTCTTGATATCAACAGGTTCTTTTGCAGATAAGCGATTTTTTCCCAAGTCCTTCTTTTCGGAAGAATTACACGAGGAAAATGGCACCCCTAGGGCAAAGAGAAATATAAAGAATACTTTTTTCATGTCTAAATCATACAGCATAATTGTCATAAGAAATGGCCTCAATCCAAATTAAAAAACAACCCGAGAAATCTCTTCATAAAGAAAGTCGGTACAAGTTTTTACTTTAGGCACCTTACTCATATTTTTATGCGTCAATATCCATAAGTCATTTCCAATAAATTCTTTAGGCTCGAAGATAAGGTCTAAGTTTTTATAAACACCTTCAAAGTAATGAGGTAAAAGAGCCAGTCCCACCCCTTCACTACACATCTTGGCCATGACAGTTAGGTCATCTACTTTATAAATGCGGCTTTCATCATTCAATTTACTATCAAGCCATTTCTTTGATCTTAAGTGCTCAAGGGATTCATCAAGAGCGATGAAGGTATGCTTTTCAATATTGCTAAAAACATTCTCTCGTTTTCTATTTCCTTTGAAGTAAGCTTTGGTTCCGTAAAGTGAAAAATTTAACTTCCCTAGGTTTCTTCCCATCAAATGCAGAGGTACATCGCTCGCTGGACGAATAGCTATGTCAGCTTCTCGTTTTGATAGATTATAAAATTGATTTGACACTTTTAGGTCCACCAAAAGATCAGGCCATTTCTTTTTGAACTTTTTAAGTATCTTAGGAAGAAACGTTGTGGCAATTGAATGGGTTGTTGTAATTAGGATCCGGCCCTTTAACTTTGTCTCTAATCCTTGAATCGAATTGAAGATTGAATCCATCCTCTCTTCAAGACCTTCCAATTTAAGATAGAGCTCCTCTCCAGCTGGAGTTAGAAAATAGCCTGCGGGAGTGCTCTCAAAGAGCTTTATATCAAACTTCTGCTCGAAGTTTAGGATACGTCTATAGACGGTAGTGTGATTGCTCTTAATAAGCTTAGCTGCTTTTTGAAGCCTCTTTTCATTAGCTAGTGCCATGAAATACTTAAGGTCTTCCCAGTTCTCTTCTATGTTCATTTTTGAACACCCCTTTTCATTATTCACACATTTTATTTCATTTTTAAAGGACCTACAATAGGTAAAACCAAGGGAAAGAAACCATGAAAGATGAAGCTAACCACAAAGAATTAATCCTACAACTCTATGCTGCTTTCTCAAGCCGAGACTTAGTAGAGCTAGAGAGAATTTGCGCAAAAGACATACTATGGACCCAAAACCCAGGCTTCCCAGGAGGAGCCGTAAACCAAGGCATCAAGGACATTATAAAGAATGTATACGACGCCAACACCGCTAGGTGGAAGTTCTTTAATTTCGAGAAGAAGAGTATTTCTGTAGCTACAGATACCGTCTTAGTAGAGGGCCACTATGAAGTTCAAGGACATCATGCGAGAGAGAGAGTCTCTGCCGAGACCGCTCATGTTTTTAAAATAAAAGACAACAAAGTGATTTCTTTTCAACAATACACGGACTCAAAAACACTTTGGAATAATATTGATCAAAACAATTAACTTCAATTCATAAACTTAATAAAGGAATCAACATGAACGCAGAAGAACAGAAGAAGAATCTATCTCTAATCTCACTAATACTGAGATTGGCCATAGGAACATTATTTTTAGGTGCCGCCATTATAAAAGTAAAAGGCGGCATAGAGGGAAACATAGCCTACTACCTCTCGATCTTTGAAAAAAGCATCTTCCCCATTTTCTTAGTTAAGGCCCACGCCAGCGTCATCATGTTCGTTGAGTTTATCTTGGCCTTCTGGTTATTCTCTGGGATCAAACTAAAAGAAGCTTGGATAGCTTCCGCCCTCACCCTCATCAGCTTAGCCTTCGGCATGATCTTCGTTTATAAATTTGATGTTGTCTCAGACAATTATATCTACGTTCTTATCTCTTCTTTAGGAATCCTAATCGCTCCCTACGACTCCTACAAACTAAAAGAATAGTCTCTCATAGGTACCTCCCTCATAGGTACCTGGTTACTTGCTCATCTGAAAAGCGCCAGGAACCTATTCCTTAAGAGATCATTTAGCTAAACGAGCAAAGGCCAAGGCCGTCATAAAGATTAAAGTGATACAGCTAACTAAGAAGACTCTATAGCGAGCAGGAACATAGTTAGAATTAATATGGATATAAGCATGAACAATCCTGCAAAGAGCATAGATCCATGCAAGAGCTAATACTTTATAACTAACACTGTTAGTAATATAGAAAAAGAGACAAAGAACATAAAACAAATTAGGCATTTGAAACTGGTTAGCAATATTATTGGATACTTTAACGACGTCTTCTGGCCATGCACTATTATCTAAGGCCGCTTTATTTCGATCAACTCCGCCAGCCTTAATGGCCCTGCCTTTTCTGAGACCCAAAATAATAAACATAACGAGGGTTAATGTAATCTGAGTTAGTACGGGTAATAACAACGAAGAGAAATTCATAAAACTTTCCTTTGAGTAGAGCCATTTAAACGTCTTTCTTTATATTATTCTATGAATTTTTGAAGTGAACGTATAGCTAAACTAAAACTATCGCTGCAATAATTAAGACCACAATAGCAGCTATCACAATTTGAAAAGTATAGCTCTTAGCCTCTTCAGGCTGCTTAAACTCACCGGTTTCTCGAAAGTAAGGATCATTGATATTATTGATAACATATTGAAGATTTCCAAGAGGAGTTGTCCCTGTAAAGTCATACAAGACCTCCCTCTCTTCACAATAAACAGTATAGGGAACTCCTCTTACGCCAAAACGATCGGCCAGATCAGGACTCTCCATTGTGTCTATCTCATAAACACGTAATTCAGGATTATTCTTCTCCAAGGCTTCAAAAACCGGTGCCATTGTTCGGCATGGCCCGCAGGTTGGAGAGAAGAATTTTATAACAAAAAGCCCTTTCTCTTTATCTACGGTTTCTTCAAAGTTATCTACGGTTAGTCTTTTCAATTTAAGCCTTCTTTTTTTTAGTATCCACTAAGTTTGGACATAGCAAAATAGCTAAGCTATCCTTGCACAAATATGGATTTAGATAATTATATTGAATATTTACTTAATGAAAAGAGTGACTTTTCACCTTGTGAGAAACTCTTTGAGAATGCTTTAAAGGTTAGTACCACTAGAAGAGGAATGCTAGAGTTGACTCCTCCAAATTTAAAGTCCGCGAAGAAGGCCTATATTTACTCGTGTGGAATCCATGGCAATGAGACAGCTCCCATAGAGATCATTAGTGATCTTATTAGAGACCTGGCCAATGGAAGCTTGGTCCTGACTCATCCACTACTTATTATCTTTGGGCATGTTCAGGCCATGAGAGAATCAAAGCGTTTTCTTTTCGATAACCTCAACCGTATGTTTAATGATAAATACAAGGATTTTCCTAAAGATCATCTTGAAGCATCTCTTGGTAAAGAGATCCAAGATTCGATAAGTGACTTCTTCCTAAAACACGATGAAGCCGAAAAAGTTCACTATGATCTCCATACCGCCATTAAGCCGTCCGCTTACAAGAGGTTTGCTATCTATCCCTACTTGCATGATCGCGATCATTCTCAAGATCAAATCAATATCATGGCAGCAATGGGAATTGAGGCCGTCCTCCTAAATAATGGGCCAGCGACAACACTTAGTTACCACTCAAGTTTCAAGCACTCTGCTCACGCATTTACCTTAGAGTTAGGAAAGGTTGAGACCTTCGGTAATAATATTAGAGAGAACTTTACTGAAGCTGAAGATGTCTTAAGAAAGCTTATCTCGAGCGAGAGTCTAAATATGACAGAAAAGAGTCCTGTCATCTTCAAAGTTAAAAAAGAACTTATTCGCCACGAAGAAGACTATAGCTTTAATATAGCCGACGACGTCCCGAACTTCACAAGCTTCCCAATAGGAAGCATTCTTGCTGAAGATAAAGTAGAGAAATATATCACCACTGAGGAAGATGAAAGGATCGTCTTTCCAAAGGGTGATGTTAAGGTTGGCCAGAGAAGTGGGTTGGTAGTGGTTCCTATAACGCTCTCATAAAAAAAGTTAGGATAAGGGAGGATAAGGTGCCAGTAGACTTATCCTTGGGGAGTTATTTCACAAAGTAACGACAAAGAACTACAACTGACTCTTAAAGTGTTTAATAAAGGCCATATTATCTGCCAGGCAACACTTCCCTGATGGGTTTGCTGTCTCACAAAAACAACCGGGGTCTTTCATCTTAGATTTTATATCATCAAGAATGTCTTTCTCTTTACCTTCTTGAATAGCGTCAAATAGTTCTTGCTTGGAGTGTTTGAAGCAATAACAAATCAGTCCTTCTTTATTGAATGGGGTTTTGCTTTCTTCTTTTTTATCACAGCAGCTCATTTTGAACCTCCACATGGATTTTTATTATCAAATGACCAAAAAGCTATATAACCAGGGCTTTGCTTTATCTCTTTAATGACCTTGCAACTCACTTCTTCTGAAACCTTGATGACTGCACTGCCAATGTTCTCTTTAGGCTTTGGGCTTGAGTGATCTACATTTAGTATCTCTGAATCAGTAAGCCCTGCTCTCTTCAGTGCTTTTCTCACTCCCAACTCACAGCCTCCACAGGTCATGCCTTCGATATACAAGGTTCTAACCTTTCCGAGTGGGCCTACGGGTTTATTTTGAGCTTGGGATATTGAAGAAAGCAGCAATGGTGAGGCCATAAAGAGAAGAGCTATAAATGTTCCAATACTAAGGCCAAGCCTTCTAAGTCTCTTTTTCTTAGGATCTGCACACATGGATCCCTCCTTACACTCTTCTTGTTCCAATCTGTAATTCATAATCCAACCCATTGTTATCAACATTGTGACAGCGACTAATATGATATTTCTATAATCTTCAAGAAAAAGAAGAGATGAGGCTCCGCCAACTCCGATAGCACCTAAGATCAAAGGACCTACGCAGCAGATAGAACTAGCAACCGCCGCAATTATTCCACCGCTAGTTACCCATTTTATCAATTTGTTCTCTTTCATTTAGTCACCTTCTTCACATCAAAAGATAAATGGCATTTCTTTTTGAGGTTAGTGCCCCCTGTTTCTTCACAGTCGCTTACAAATTTTCTTAAGACTTTTTTCATACTCCGGAGCGACTTCATTCTTTCATCTACTTCCGTAATTTTAGCCAAGGCCATATCTCGGCCAGTCTTACAGTTGACTCCACTTTCCTTTAAGTTCAATAACTCTTTTATTTCACTCAAGGTAAACCCAGCCTCTTTGGCCATCAATGTAAAATTGATCCTATCGATAACCTCTTCGCTATATTCTCGGTATCCAGAACTGGTCCGCTTAGGCGTAGCGATGATTCCCTTCTTTTCATAAAAGCGAAGAGTCTCTCTGTCTAGTCCGGTTAATTTAGTGATGTCTTTTGTTTGCATACTTACACCTCTCATACAGTATAAACCCTGTACTATGGTACCAAGTAAACTATTTTCTTCACGAGAGTGGATAGATATAAATACAACTACCTAAGTCTAATAATATTGATATAATGGAGCTCTCGTATCCAATTAAATTTGTTAATTGATTTCACAATGTAGCTACAGAGTACGACAATCCAACTAGTTTTTTAAAATTTCCATCACTGCGGCTTCTAATGTCTTATCTGATATTCCTATAAAAAATCCAGCCTCTGGTGTTAGAGAAATATGAGGAGCAATTCCGTTACCATCATATAGTTTTCCATTTGTTTGAAAAGAGGCCATCGTTGCAGCCTTTATCCTTAAGTTTGAATTCGGTAAATTGAACCTTCTTGAACGGGCACTCCCGCCGGAACTCGATTCTCCAATTAATTTAACATTTCTTAGTTTCTTAAGAGCGCCAAGAAAGATATCCGTAGCGCTAAAGCAGTTCTTATCTGTTAATACAATAATGGGCTTATCATAATATTTCACATTCCCAGTTATTACCATAAAGTGCCATTCACTAAATTCTTTATTTGAAATCTTCCATTCTGGATTAAAATTCTTAGCCACTCTCAGGATCTCTTTCTGCTCCCCCGCAGACCAAGATGGATCATTTGCTGTGTATAAAAAACGATCTTTAAGATCTCCTGCCTTCACCCTTTCATCCTTTTTAAAAGCTGCTACATTCACTACGACAGACTCACCATCTTTTAAGAAATAAGGCATAATCCTTCTTAGGATGTCTCTTGAACCTCCAGAGTTCCCTCTAACATCAATAATCAAACCGTCTGTTGATAGATAATTTTTCAAATGATTCTCAATCTTATCAATCTTCTTCTGCTTTCCGCTCATACCAGATATTCGAAGATAGCCAATCCTAGATTTATTTCTATCGATAATATGAGATTTCTTTTGTGGCCATTCACCATAGTAATGACGATCTTGAGCGATAGGATAGGAGAACTTCCTTTCTCCATTTTTTCCCTTTAAGGTAATTTTTACGCTATCTATCTTTGGCAGTCCTGCTTCATTTCTTAAAAACTGGATATACCGTAGTAGTCGTATCGTTCTACCTAGTCTTAAGTTTCTAGAGCCTTTTGAAACAAGTGCGCCTGCAATATTTCGCCAATACTCAATACTCTTTCCATCAATTCTTGTAATAAAGGGAAATTCTTCGTTAAAGACTTCACGATTAGTTTTTATCGCAAGATAGCCTTCTTTAGAGTACTCAATAAAAAAAGGCAAATAGCCTTTATCTATTTTCCTCTTCCATCCAGATACATTCGCATGTCCATCTGAGAATTTTGAAATTAATTTCTGCACGATGATTGAAAATTCTTTTTCAGAGATAAGGTCAGCCTTAGAAGTCGAAACCTCTTCTTGCGCGAGATCTATTAGTTTAGACAAATTCACATTATTCAAGTCTACATAGGACCATCTTCTCTGAAGCTCCCTTTCTAAGTAGTCCAAGTCTTCTAAAGCGGATTCTTTACTAATTATTTTTGGCAATTTTGGTTTATCAGAAATACTTGTTGTTGAAGAACAACTTGTTAGAAACAAAAAAATTATAATAAAGTTAAATGGCATTTCACTTCCAATTTTTTTTATGATCTAGATATTGTCCAAGCGGACCTCTCCAAGACATTTATTGGACACAGATTTTCTATTTTTAGTTTCATTAAAAATTTATATCACAAAAATCAACTAGATCATTAGAAAACATCGAAGTGGTGGAGGACTCAGAAAGTATATAACTCATTTTTTTGTTAATTCTAAAGTCTATTGTGAGCGCTTGTTTCGAATAACGGCCTCTATAACCTGAGCTGCTCCTGAGGTTTGCTCTCTAATGCATTTGTCATAGAGAAGATGTCCTTTTTTGTAAGTAATCATTTTTCCATCAGTACACGTTTTTAATTTATTTACTTTTTTTACTTCGGCTTTTTTTCGAGGAATTGGTTTTATCTCAACTTTATCAATTTTTCCTAGTTCTTTTAAACTCACTTCTTGAGCATTTAAACTTGAACAAAAGAAAAGTAAAAATATAAAACTAAATTGCTTCAAGATCTTTCTCCAAAGAATACTTAAATTAATTTTAAACGATATTTACTCTTGATGAATGGACCCTGCGTCATAATAAGAGAGGTGGAGGTAGCCTCATAACTGACTAATTTTGCTAATTGATTAGGAGTGATTAGGAGTGATTAAAGGAAAATAAGGTGCCAGTAGACTTATCCATGGCGCGCTCTTTCGGGCGCTAACGTTCGACGGCTCTTCTTTAAAGAAAAAATTAAAATAATCGAATATCCTATCAATAATAGTGGAACTATTTCTGAACCAAAAAAGAAGTAGAGGCTAATAAATAATAAAATAAAAAAACTAATTAGGATTTTTATCCCTTTCATGTCTGTTCTCCTGTTCGTGCTCTATGGGCTTATCCTAGGCGAGCCCCTTTCTTTTCGTTGGATTACATAATAAAGATACACCGCGCGCTCTAGGTGCGCTACCGCTTACCGTCGCTTACGACCTCCAAGCAAAAAAACCACAAGGTTCTTTTCTTAAAATAATCAGGACTCCATAAAGCTTTATAATAATTTATCTATTTTTTCTTTTTAATCAATCCAATATACTCTTCAAAAATTTCAGATCTTCCCTCGTTCTCACACCAGTTTTTAACAGATTCAAAATTAATATCACACTTATCTGTCACCATTATTGCTTGATCTAGGCCATCTCGGTCTTTGAAGTGAATATATGTCGCAAGTCTATCCTTCACACAATCCGTAGGGGAGTAGATTTTTATAATAACTCCACCCTCATCAATTTCTTCCGGCTCTATTGAAGTATCTTCACCAATCCCTAGTGGTATAGATCCAGGAAATTCTACAAAAAGATGAGAGCATTCGGGGTGAACATAGTGTCTTGATTTTTTAACAAAACCTAAAGAGTTCATGGCCTCTTCAAGTCCCTTGGTGAACATACTCCCTAATACAAAATCAAGATCACCTGATTGATATAGGCCATCAGTATAAATAGCAACAACAGCGCCGCCAACAAGTATCGTATCAATGCCTTTTTTCTTCAATTCAACAGCAACATACTTCCAAAGCTCTTCTTCATTGCAAGTTTTAAAGTTAATCATCTTGACCTCTTCCGATAACAGGTTTGCCAGGTCTTCTTGGCCGTAACCTTTCTCTAAAGAGTTCTTCCTTATCTTCATTGCTCATAGACGAATGAATAATCTTAAGTATCTCTAGTAAATGCTTAGTGATTGGAAACTTTCCATTAAAAAAATAGATGCGAACATTACCAATCAATTTTGAAACAACAACACCCGTATCCTCAAATCGGCCAAGTTGATTTTGAACCGATGATAGAGAAATCCCAAGTCCTTTAGCTATTCCACGAGGATGGGCCTCACCGTAGTGATACAAATAAAGAAGAATGTGGCCGGCATTTTTCGAGCCGAATAGTTTATCAATCATATAAAACCACCCTAACACATATCGGTCATTTGACCTAAAATATAAGTCAATTGACCATTAAAATGACACATCCCATATGTATATTCAACCACTTACAACAAGGACTGTCTTCTTAGCATACAAGTCTTATTGATTTCTGGTCTAAAGGCATCCATTCAAAGGGCTTACTAGAGAGATGCCTCTTCAAAGAATCCTGATTGATTTTTTAGGATCTGGTGCCAGTAGACTTATCCCAGGCGAGCCCTTTCGTTTAGTTGGATTACATAAGACAGATACTCCGCGCGCTTTAGGTTGCGCTACCGCTTAACCGTCGCTTACGACCTCCAACCAAAAAAACCACCCATTGGGTGGTTTTTTTTGGTGGAGGTGCCGGTAACTCTGCAAGACTATAAAATCATTAATATTGCAAAGCTAAGTGTAGCCAAAATAGCCACAAGTTCCAACCCACGTCCTAGACAGTTTTAAAAACGGCCACTACTCAGTTGTGTAGCGCTAGAGCTAGTTGATAATATCCTATCCTTGAGTTTCTGTCCATGAGATGAATTTAACCTAGATTATTCGTTTCCCTTGAGTCAGGTTTGGATACTGGAGTCTCAATACCATTAATAACTTTAACAAAATAATTAGGATAAAGACCTTCTTTAATTTTTAAAATAAATTCACTTCTCTGAAATACTTTCCCTTCAATTAAATCAAAGAATATCTCATTTCTGCCATTTTCATCTTCTTTCAATACAATGATTGGTTTAGATTTATTTTGAAGATTATGGATTAGTCCAGAATATTTTCTGGAATCATCAAGAGCAACTATTAGTTCACCATTATCTAATGCTTTGTGAATAAGCTTGAATAGCTCCTCAGTTGAGTTCGTCAATTCCCCATACTTTCTTCCAACAGCATTATTCCATAAGTCCATATTTAGAGATCTTGGGTCCTTGCTATTTGAATAAAGGTCAGGAGTGAGGAATTCATTCATACGCCCTAAAATATCTGCTGCAAGTTCACTGTATTCTATTGTCATAACTCCACTAACGCATGCATGCCTGAAAGCATCAACGTCATTATTTTCAAGACCGATTGCTGAAGGGTCAATCTTGCCATTGGAGTTTTTCTCAAGTGGCCTGATATTTTTATCAAAGTATAAATAGCAATTATCCCTAGCCTCATTTTTAAGCACATGCGGAAATTTGATTTTCATTATTCCTCCAAATTGTGCTTATTATCCATAAATGAAAAAGTACTGATAAATACTCCATGTAGGGTAAAACACCCCCTACTGTTAAAGTCACACCGACCAAGGAAATAAACATCCAAACCGTGAAAGTTATCCTAAACCTATTTTTTAAGCGATTAAAGGAAACAAGAATAAGGCCCATATTCAAGATCAACGACATCACGATACCGCCAAGCAACGCGATAATAAAGGGCCTAGGCTCTCCGGTACTTCTCAAAACACTCGAAGAAATAGCAACTAGGAGAATAGCTCCACAAAAAATTGTTCTATTTATCATATAAGACTAATCCTACCGCTCGAGTAGCTCTTTTACCTTATCAATATACTCACTACTTTTCTTCTCTTTCATAGATCTTTGATTTAATAATTTCCATTTAATTGAAGGGTAATCCTTGATTTTTTCATTTCTGAATAATGACCAATCTGGATTGTTTTCTGCGAAGCTAATAATGAACTTTCTGTCTTCACCAGTTAAAGAATCATTGATATCACTAATTAGTCTTTTTCGAGTCTTAAGCAGCTCATCCAAAGAGACATTACTTTGCGCCATATCAAGAAACTCGTCTGTATACTCTACTGAAATATCCTTTAGATTGGGATTTAGAAGTTCATTGATCGGGCGATTATGAGAAAGAAGATAGAAAATAAAAGAGTCCTTCACATCAGTAGTTATGCCTTCGTTATCAAACAAGAATTTTGCATCATACAAATCGCGAGGATGTTGGCGATCAAGAGCAGCACAGATCTTCCCACCGTATGTGTCAGCAAGGTTTAAACAATGAGTCTCCACTGTCTTTTTAAACTCTTTTTCAGCACCTAAAGAAAGTCTGATCATTTCAGGATCGAACAAACTACTTCTTAAAATAAAATTTGGTTCAGTTTTAACTTCTCTTCCAAAGATTTTTTAACGTCAGTCAGAATTAAGTGAATATTTTTAAAGGTTGTTTCTCTATTCTCTAAAGGTAAATAGCACAAATCAATATCCACAGACAGTCGTGGAAAGTCTCTGTGAAAGAGGTTGATTGCAGTTCCTCCTTTTAGAGCAAATCTTTTATCTTCAAGAACAAATGGAAGAATCTCTAAAAGTAAGGACACCGTCTTTTTATAATTCTCTTTTCTCAAAATGGATTCTCCCCATAGTCTCGATCAACTGTGATTTGGTATTTCTTATCAAACATACCATCCTTAACTATAACCCTCTTACCATTACCAAGTGATATTCGACTCAAATCTAGTTTCGCAAAAAATCCTAGACCCAACTTTTCGGATACGTAAAGAAATACTCTTTTGACTTTCACTGACCTGCATTCTTCTAGTAGTTCTTGAAGTACTTCTGGTCTAAGAGTACTCAAAGACTCTGTATAGTTCTCTACTGTTTCGAGAGAATTTGAAAGTTCTAATGAGTTTATCAGCTCTAGTATCGCGAGTTCCCTTGATGATATCTTTATATCGAAGTGCCTATCTTCGAAAGTACTTAGGTAGCTTTCCTTTACCAAGAGACTAGATTTTTTAAAAATTAGCTCAAATGATTTTTCTAACTTACTAACCCATGACGGGAATGCTCTATCTTCATAACTCGTTAGTTGAAACCTTTGGTTTTCTCCCAAAGGTACATAATGGCCTAACCCTTGTAGTTCTAAAGCCGATCTTCCAGAGACATGTAGTTTTAGATGCAACTCCTCTTGAAGAAATCTTGCTAGAGCTAATGGATTTATTTGATCATTTTTTTTCGTAAAAACGCCTGGGCCTATTTTATTCAAGTATCCACTTTCAAAATAAGAGTATGCTAGCCTCTGGTCTATCCCCTTCTCACGAAGCCATTCGAGTCCGTGAACGTCTCCCGTTTTCCAGTCAACTAGCATTTGGTTTACTTTAGACATATTTTCAGTACCTCCAGTACTATTTATATCATATTATTAAACCTATCGGTTTAAAAAGTACAAAATTCAAGAATCTAAATTACTGAAATTCTACATTTAACAAACCATTCTCTAACGTGCTGATATTATATGATACTTATCTAACAATTATTACCCCTGTAGCAGGAGCTATTTATAAGAGGCCTTTGCAACATCCACTCAAATCTCTTTGACTCAAGATGCGCCTTCATACTTTTCTGGCAAATCAACTCATCATAAACCTCAACGGGGGTAGCTCCATTTAGGCTAGAGGTCGGCATACCATTAAACAAAGAAACAGATCTCTTAATCTTTTTAAACAGCTTCGATAAAGACACCAGTTTATACTTATTAATAAATCTAGTTTTAGTACATGAAAAAAAGACTCCACCATAGAGTTTGAAAAGATCACATCCTTCTTAGCAATCATTTTCATTATATTTCTACCAATCAACATCTGCCGAACTTTTTCTCCCACATTTTCACCACCTCCGTCACTCATCAGAACCTCTGGTTTATAATCCCTCACCGCTTCCTTCAAATTTTTAATAGTTAAAACCTGATTCTTTTTCAAACTAATTTTCCAATTTATTATTTTCCTAGAATAGTTATCCATCACGACTTGAAGGTAGGCCTTTCCTCCACCCTTTAATTTGAACTCCGTAATATCCATATGCCAAATTTCGTTTACCTTTGTCGCGCGAATTCCAAAACGTGCGGGTTTGCGTTTTCTTATCTTAACTCTTTTTCCCTTAAATTCTCTGACATATTTTCGCCAACAATCGTAACCAAAATAAAGATTCTCATAACGATATCCATGGTACTGATATCCCTTTGCTGAAAGATGAGAAAGCTTAGGATCATTAACCATTCGGCAAACTTTTTCCAGCTCCGCAAATCTAAGCTGATTGGGTGCCATAATTTTACATCTACTAAAGCTAATTCTAGGACAGCCTTTAGTCTCAACCTTAAAGCGATAATACTTATCACTTCTCATTCGCATCGCCCGACATAAAGTAGCTACAGGAATTAAGTCCTTATACTTCTCAATTATATCAATTATTTTTTCTCGATTCTTATTAAGATTATAAATCTCCCTAAGTCCATGAAGATTCTTTAAAAGTTCTGACAAAAATAAGTTCTTAGCTCGCTCCACTTCTAACTCTTTTTCAAGCCGTCTAATTTTTTCAAGTAAGGCCTTATCTAAATTAGCTTCCTTAATCTTCACTTTCTTTTTCGCACTTCTAATCCAATACAAAGCAGTCATTCTAGGAATATTCAGTTCAGGAAACATATTAGGGTTCCCACTTCTAACCACCATCTCTTTTATCGAGTCATCGTATTTCTTATATCCAGACATTATTCCTCCCCTTGACGAAAATTCGTCAATTCACTGCCGTATTTCTAGGATTACGCGCACTTATGCACAAAAAAAGGGCCCACAAGGCCCTCAACATATAATGATAAATTTCTAACTTACGTCAGCAAAATTACGTTCGAGTCCCTTCGCTCCCGCCCTTTCAACGCTCATCGGATACTTCAAAGGATTTAAAAGGGGGTGGACTGTTAGCGCTACAGTGTTTTCATTAATTCTTTCTTATGCCACATTTATTTTTCGAACTAAAGAATCAAAAATCAAAATCGCAAAAGAAAATACAGATGTGGTTAGTGAAAAACGATCTGGAGTAAAGAAGGTAAAATTAATAAATAGGACAAGATAGACTCTATCAATAAGTCTTCTGATGTAAGTACTAATTTAGCTCATTTAATCTCCAGTACTAACACATTTATTATTACTAGATTCAAACTCAACAGAAGAGTAGTCAACATTATAACTTCTAAGAATTTCTTTGATAACACACCTAAGGTCATCGACTTCTTTCATTGTTGTAGCTTCTGGTAAGCTCACATGAAATCTAAGATAAAAAGAGTCTGAATCTAAAGACCATCCCTTGAATGCATGAACATCTTCTACGAGTTTAAGTTTTTTCAATTCTTTTTCAATTTTATCGATCTCTAATTCGTCAGGAAATTTTTGCAGGAGAATTGATAGGACTTTCAATATGTTTTTATAGACTCCACGTAAGATCACTAAAGAAATTAAGATAGAGAGGATTGAATCGAGTATAAACCAAGGCTTAAATAAAAGAACTATACTGACAATAAAAACAGCAACCCATCCCAAGATATCCTCTAGCAAGTGATACATAACCATTTTTTGATTAAGGCCACTATCTTTCGATAGCCTATATGCCGCAATAGAGTTAACGGCTATACCTATTACAGCAAGGATTAACATTCCTTCCGGTTCTACAGCTTCAGGTTTACCAAGACGTGAAACTGCTTCATAAATGACAAAAAGGCTTCCTGCTAATAACATTAAGCCATTGACAAGAGCAGCCAGAACAGAGAAGCGCTTATACCCGAATGTAAAATTTGAATCAGGAGATTTCTTGCTATACCTTTCAGAAAAGTAAGCAAAGAGTAGGGAGATGCTATCTCCCAAATCATGAAGGGCATCGGAGTAAATAGCGACACTATTGGTTAGATACCCTCCAATCAACTCAACAATAGCAAAAGTAGCATTTAGCCCAAATGCCACTAGGATATTCTTGCTACCGTGTGAATGATTATGCCCTGCAGACAATGCTATTCCTCAACATTAAATTGTGTAACTGTATAGCCATTCTTTTTAATATTAGAAAATTTACATTTTCCATTTAGTTTAATTTTTCTACCTAGCCAAGTATCTTTAACAAAGCCGCAAGTAACAACTAATTGTCCATTATCATATACAATATCAGATCCCTGTAAAGTCAGATTAGGTATGTTTACCGTTTTTTTTGAAACTCTACATTTTTTTGTAGATATGGTTCCTCTATGCATCCGACATCCGTTAAGACCTCTTCGCTCAGTTTTTTTTGCGACAATCGCAAATAAATCATCCTTCTTGTTAAATCTTAAAAAAGAATCTACATGACTCCTGAAATTTGTCCTAGTGATCGCAATTTCTTCAAATGCCTCACTCGCAAATACATTTGTAGTAAATAATAAGCTTAGCATTAATAGGTATTTCTTCATTCTCCCCCCTCATAACTAGCGCCTTCTGGACCAGTATCTATTTGCATTTTTAATATTTTTTTCAATATTTTTTTCAAATAAGTTTAAATTCTTCTCTGATGAAAAATGATAGGTCTTCCCAGAATGAGTGGTCTTGAACTCATCTTTCCCTTCCACTCCCAATTTTCCATGAGCAACACTAAAAGCACATTGCTTTTCGTATTCAAGGTGATGATGCATGGGTTTTTCATGATGGTGTGCGCATGAAATTATAAATAACGATACAATAGATAATATTAACCACTTCATAGTGAATCTCCTTTAACTAACTGAGGTTGCATATGTTTAATAAATAATCCGTATAAACTTGGAAGTACAATAAGAGTAAGTGCCGTAGCAGAAAGAATCCCCCCAACAACAACCGTAGCAAGTGGTTTTTGAACTTCAGCTCCAAGACCTGTTGAATACATCATTGGAAGAAATCCAAAAATATCGGTAAGAGCTGTCATGAGAACGGGTCTTAATCTTGTCATCGCTCCTTCTCGAACAACTTCCTCAGGAGTTTTACCATCTTTAATAAGTCTATTAAAGTAAGTGACGAGTACGACCCCATTCAAAATACTAATCCCACAAAGAGCAATAAATCCAACACCTGCTGAAATACTAAATGGCATTCCCATTATATTAAGAGAAACGACACCACCAATTAGAGCCATAGGCGCACAAGCAAAAATGAGAACAACTTGAGCAAAGTTCTTGAAGGCTGCATAAAGCATCGCTAAAATTACAAGTAATGCCATTGGAACTAAAATACCAAGCCTTTCTTTTGCACTTTGTAGGTTCTTAAAACTTCCTCCCCATTCGATATAGTATCCTTCAGGTAGCTTGACTTTTTCATCAACAAGCTTTTTTGCTTTATTAACAAAGCTTTCAATATCTCTAACTTCTGGATTAATTAATACCGCGATTCTTCTCTGAGAGTTTTCTCTACTTACCGCTGAGAAGGTTTCCACAAAGTCAATATTGGCGACTTGTTCAATAGGTACGTTATAGCCTTCTGATATCCCTACAGGCAGCTTACGAACTGTCATAACGTCTTTTCGCTCGCTTTCTGAAAGTCTAGTTACAATTGGATATTTTCTAACCCCATCGTAAACATGGCCAACCTCACGCCCCCCAATGGCTGTACTAATCGCATCTAAGACTGGTCTAGCTGTTACACCAAGCTGAGCCAATTCTTCCATTTTAGGAGTGTATTGAAGCAGTGGTGATTTACCTTTAGATTCAGACTCTACTTCTCCTGCTCCTTCAATTCCTCCGACTATTTCTGCAACTTCTTTCGAGTAAGCAATAATTTTGTCTAAGTCATCTCCAAATATTTTAGCTGAAACATCCGCTCTGGTTCCTTCTAACAACTCATTAAACCTCAACTCTACGGGCTGAGAAAGCATCATTACCTGCCCAGGAACATGCAAATCCAATTTTTCCTTTATGGCCATCATGAGATCTTTTTTCGTTTGTATATTACTTTCTTTGGGCCACTCATCAAATTTCTTTAGCATCACGTATGAATCTGAGATGTTTACCCCCATAGGGTCAGTTGCAACTTCAGCTGCACCTGTTCGTGCAAATACATTCTTAACTTGTGGAAACTCGGCTACTATCTTTTCAGAAATACTCTGAAGTTTAACCGAATTTTCCATACTAATATTAGCTGGCCTAATAAATTGTAAAGCAAAGTCCCCTTCATCTAACTGAGGAATAAACTCCGCCCCCAATCTAGAGAACAAAAATACTCCAGCCACAATTGAGGCTATTCCTATTCCTAAAACTAGCTTTTTTACTTGAAGTGCCCTTTCTAGAGTTGGCCGAAATGCTTTTTCTGCGATGTTCATTAGAAATGGCTTTTTATCTTTAGTTTTCCCACTTAAAAACGTCGCAGCCAGTGCAGGTACTACCGTGAACGAAAGAAGTAAGGCTGAGCCTAGAGCCATGATAAATGTTGTGGCCATTGGACCAAACATTTTTCCTTCAACACCAGTTAACGCGAATAATGGCACGAAAACGACGATAACTATCAATTCACCAAAACCAGCTGCTGAACGAATTTCGATAGCAGAGTCTATAACAACTTGTTTAACCTCATCTCTTGTAAGTTCGCGTCCAGCTTTTTGACCACTAATTTGGAGCCTATGCACACAGTTCTCAATTACAATAACCGCACCATCAACAATGATACCAAAGTCTAGGGCTCCAAGACTCATAAGGTTTCCTGATACATTTTGCCACTTCATTAAGATAAAAGTCATAAGTAATGAAATAGGAATAGTTAGAGAAGTAATAATGGCCGCTCTAAAGTTACCTACTAAAAGTAGTAAAAATAGAATAACGAGTCCGGCTCCCATAAGTAGGTTGTGTTCAACTGTTCCAAGAGTTGCGTCTACCATATCTGAACGATCATATAAGACATTTAGTTTTACCCAGGGTGGTAAGTCTTTTTTAATATAATCTAACTTCGCTGAAACTCTCTGCGCTACTGCTCTAGAGTTTTCTCCCAAAAGCATAAATGCTGTTCCTATTATCGACTCTTCTCCATTAACCGTAGCAGCACCTGTTCTAATTTCTTTATCGAATTTAACTTCAGCAATATCACTAATTTTGATAACTTGGTATGATGAGTTCTTTTTTACGACAACAGACTTTATATCTTTAATGTTTTGAAGTAACCCAACACCACGAACTAGCAGCTGTTCACCTGTTTGTTGGATATATCCACCTCCAACATTTAAGTTAGTTTTTTCAATTGCATTTTCAATATCATCGAAATGTAGACCGTATTTCGTCATTTTTTTAATATTGGGTTGAATAAAAAACTGCTTCTCATACCCACCAATAGTATTAACCTCAGTTACACCTTTAACTGTTAGAAGCCTCGGTTTGATAAACCAATCCTGAAGCGAGCGAAGGTCCATCAATTGAATAAGTCTTTTCTCTGGATCAGTCTCTACAACTTTTGCCTCAATTGAGTAATGAAATATTTCTCCTAACCCTGTACTTATTGGTCCCATCTCAGGGACAACACCATCTGGGAGTTCTATGTTTTGCAGTTTCTCTGAGGCAAGCTGTCTCGCCTTAAAAATATCCATGTCCTCATTAAAAATAACTGTAACCTGAGAAATCCCATATCTCGAGATCGACCTAATCGTCTCAACTCCAGGAATACCATTCATTGAGTACTCGATAGGAAAGGTAACCATTCTTTCGACTTCTTCAGGAACTAACCCTTTAACTTGTGTATTAATCTGGACCTGAGTATTTGTGATGTCAGGAACAGCATCTATAGACAATTCCTGAAAAGATTTAGCCCCAAAAATTATAAGTAGAATGGTCGCCATAAAAACGAACATTCTATTATGTACCGAGAACTCAATAACTTTATTTATCATTTTTAAAACCTATTTTTAGTGTGAATGCCCGTATTCTGACTTATCTGTACTGTAGACATCTGTAACCCTTAAGAGTCCAACACCGTTAACTACAATCTGATCTCCAAAGTCGACACCTTTTACCTCAACCATATATCCGTTAGTTTCTTCCTTTAAAATCTTTGCTGAAAGGAACTTAAAGTATCCTCCTCTAAACCGGTAAACACCTTTTTTATCCTTTGAAGCAACAAGAGTCTTTTTATCGATTTTAAAACTAGAACCATCTACGGTTTTAAGCTTAAGTTCTAAAGTCTTGATAGCCTCTTTAGAAAGTTTAAATCCCTTCACCTCATCGACTTCTACGATTGCCTTACCTTTTCCGATAGCTTTTCCGCCGCCATGATCGTGTCCATCATCACCATCTTTATGATCGTCAATATTCTCATGGTCGCTATGTTCCTTACCATGATCATGCCCATCATTTTTCCCATGCTTACCGTGCTCTTCTTTTTCTTTATGATCTCCATGATTGTGCCCATCCTCTGCAAAGGCTGAGCTGAGCCCTAAGAAACCAATAGTTAATAGAAATAAACTAATTTTTTTCATAATATCCTCTTAATTGTTAAAAATTTCGCAGTTAGTATTTGAGAAAGTACTTGAGTCATAAAGAGACTTAAGGTTTCCAATTATCTTCTTCTTTAGTTCATGATATTTTACAAATGTAAGTGGACAAGTATTAAACTTTCCAGTTAAGCATTCTTCTTGGATATCGAGAAACTCATTCTCATTCAAAAAAACCTTTTCACAAAATTTAGCTTCCATATTATTTCGAGATAAGTATTTTTTAAGTCTCCTACGATCACTTTTCTTTTTTACTAATTCAGTAAAGTAGGTTGCAGCAGTCGCCAATGAGTCAGAATAAGATTTAAGATTTAAGGAAGTGACTTCTGCTTTATAATTCTTAAGCTTAGTTTGAATACCCTTCATAAAAATCGCAGCATCTTTAGCTTTAACATCCACGACATCTTCTAAATTGTTTGGATCATTTGCGTAGTCACCTGAAAAAGTCATTCTCTTTAATTTTTCTACTAAATCCGAGTATCTGAATTCATAAGAAAGGAGTAATACCTTAGAAGCATAGAGATTATCTAGAATCTCAGTCATCTCTAAAGCATCGATTTCTCCACCGATTGAGATATGGTCAACCATGGCCTGATAGTTTGCCTCAGCAAGAGCAATCCTTTGTTTTGTAATATCAAAATTCTCAATCAAAGAATTATGCTCATTAACTAGAGCGTTAACCTGTCTCTTCAGAGTTTCAACAGTGGCCTTTAGTTGAATCTTTAAAATACGTCCTTCAGATTTACTAATTCTTAAGCTTGGGCCTAGACCAAACCCAAGACCATCCTGAATAGGGATATTATCAAAAGCTCCATTCTCAGCTGAATAAGTAGATGAACCTAGGATATTAAAAAAGATTTCACCTTTAACTTTTCCCAGAGCATTAAACATATGTTCAAATTGTTTAGCCTCAGGTGAAGCCTCTATTACTTTAAAAACAATCTTAGAAAACTCAATTTTCTCTGCTTCCCCTAATTTGGGAAGAACGGGAGGAACAATTTTAATATCCAGTTCGTTTCCAATGCCCGTAAGGTATTGAAGTTCTTTAGACTCATTAAATGTTAAATTCTTTAAGTTACGAGTGTCTTCAACAAGTGCAAGGTGCCTATCCTTAATCAAATTGTAAGCGAATATGTTTCCCTCTCCAAAAATATTACGAGATTCGGCAATATCCATTAGCCCTTTATATTGAGTAGATTTAGAGGCAATTAATTCTTGAAGTTTTATATCTCTATAAACACTTGTGAATAACAATTTAGCAGTATTCACTTCGTTGGCCCAAAGTGCTCTGTATTGTTCTTGTTGTGACTTATAAAGATGCTTTGCTTGTCCGACCTTAAACCAATTAGCTGGTACAAGAAATGGAGCTACATCTTGAATAATATCTCCAATTGCTAGAGGGTCGATAATCAGTGCAGGTATCTTTAGTAGGTTCCAAATATTTAGTTTTGGAAGGAGTCCAGCACGCGAGAACTTAATTTTCTCTTTTCTTTGATAAACTCTTTCAGCATTTTCAAGAACCATAAAGTTGTCTTTTGAGACTTTACTTGCAACATCCTCAATTCTTAAAGGAACAGTTTCCGCAATAGAAACTAAAGAACAAGAAAGCGCAAATATAATTAATATTGCTTTCATATTATTTCCTTTCCAGTACTAGGTTATAAACTTTAGCGTTAGAGCGAAGTTTTCCTTTGAGAGCTTGAACGTACTTAATCTTTCCAGTTTTGATGAGATTAGCGACGTTTTGTCCTTCAGAACTCATTTCTTCTTCACTATCTAAATCGTCAGCTAAAAAGAATTTATATGTATTCTTCTCACAGTTTTCCGTAATAAGATCAATCAAGCCTCTTTCAACATTTGGCTTGATTCCTTCGATTACACAACTTACACCCGATAGTTGAGTATCAGGATTCCACTGCACAACATGAACATTAATACCTAAATTTTGTAATTCATATTCCAGTTCAGGAAGTGTTCTTGTTCTATTAACCGTATATCCTGGAATTGTAGGGCTAATCACAAGTCGAACTTTGAAGTTTGAATTTCTAAGCAAGAAGCTTCCTTCAAATTCTCCCTCTATTGCATCAATAAAGGCACGTCTACTCTCTAGATCCGCAGATAGTTTTGCTGCCCACATTTCTTGGTTTTCATTTTGTGCTCTAATTTCTTCACTCGTTTGAATTAGAGTTTGCTCTTTTAACCCTTCTTCCCCATCGCTACAACTCGTAACAAAAAGAACTACTAACATTAAAAATAATATATTCCTTTTCATAGTTTACTCCCCTAAGACTTAAAGTCTTTTGTTTGCGATATTCCCATTCATTTTATATATATTCCAAAGTGCCTCAAGTGCACCAATCTCAAACTCAAATCGAGTCGACGAAAATTCAATTAATTGCCTATGAGATTCAATAACTAAAGATGTAGAGATAATTCCTCTTCTAAAGAGTGCCTCTATTCGCTGATGTTTTTCTTCCAATTCTTTTTTATTAGCTGTTGTTAATAGTGATTTTTTATATCTCTGATAAGTCCCCAACCATGATTCAAGATCAAGATGGCTTTCATTTTTTATATTTCTTAAATTTGAAGATGCTACGATAATTTCTTTACTCGCTTGTGCTCGACCTCCGCCATTTACGTTAAATATTGGTAAATCAAATGTGACGGCTAAACCAATAGTTTTCGTATTGCTTACATTCAGTTTTTCGTATTCAAAAGTCGGCCCTATCTTTAAGTCAGGATAACTATTAGCCTTTTCCATCTCATATTTTGCTTTGGCCAATTCTAAAGCAGAGTTAGCCGCCTTTATTTTTGAGTAAGTGTTTATACCTTTTTTCGACTCAAAATTCTCAGACAGATTAACTTGACTTGGTAAGGCGTTCCTTGGAAGAATACAGTTTGTTCCTGTAAAAAATGTTAAGTGTTTACTTAACTTTACTTTCTCAGAATCAAGCTGAGACATCTTAAGTTTATAATCATTAGTTACTAACTCTAATGTTTCCCGTTCAACTCTTTGCTCAGGTGATATCGACTTTCTTCCTTTAAGAGTTCTAAGTATCTTATTAAAAGCATTCAGTGATTCTTCATATAATGGTATTAATTCATATATTTGTCTTAACCGGTACAGCTTTAGTACACTATCGATAATTGTATTTTCATTATCGAACTCAGCAACAGCCATCCCCGTTTTTAAATTTGCTTTAGCAACATCTACTCTGGAACTCTTTTTTCCACCTAATTCAAATGTATGTTTTAAGGTTACGGCAGTAGTATAAACATTTCCTTCGATTGAGTCGCCTACGGTACTTTCAGCATCGACCTCAGGATTGAGCGTTTGATCAGCTTGTTCTATAGATTTCTCAAGAACCTCACCTCTAGCCTTATTCATCAATATGCTTGGATGACCTTTCTTAATGAGGTCTAAAATATCGTTTGGATTTGTTATATTGCAACTTGCGTAGGCACTGCTGCTAACAAAATAAACGGTAATAATCAAAAAGATACTCTTCATAGTATTTCCTTTCCCAAGGCAAAAGTTAGTTCAATTAACGTCTATTAAAGACGTAGAAATGTTCTTAAAACAGTAAATGCTTTAAGCTTTTAAATTTGAATTATGAGTGGGTGGGTGGCCGTAGGGCCGGGTCGATGTCTAGATTTTGATACTTGTTAAAATAATACCAAAGCAATTTCGAAGATTTTCTAATTGATGTGCTTATCTTAACTATAGTTGAATCAAGTGCAGCATTATGAATTCCGCTGCAATGATGTGCGCAATGTCCTTCTTTATCATTACAATGATTATCTTCACAGTCGTCTTCACTGCTATTTAAGCTCATATTTGAATCCACCTGTTCAGATACTGATTCAATATGATCTGAGTCATACGAATAGTGTTGGGATTCAGCTTCAGTGAAAACACCAAAAGTGATTACAGCAAGAATGAATATAGTTAAAAAGTTTTTCGTCATATGTGTAACGCTATTTATCAATTCTATTACTTTATCGTCAAGTACTTTGAAGAAGAATATATAAACTCCTGTTTTTGCATACTTTTTTTGTAATCTTTTCAAATATACTAAACAATCTAATATCTAAGTTTTTACGTCATGACTTATCTATCGTATCTTTCAAACCGGCTGATCTTACTTCTAAGAAGGTCGGCTGAACCCAACATATCTTTTTTCTCTTTTTCAATATCAGACATTTTTGAATTGATCTCATTTCTTTGCGTACTCGCACAAGAAACGAAAAGAGTAGAAAAAAGGATTAGAACTGCTAATGATTTTATAGATTTATACATAATGATTCTCCAATTTAGTTTTTTAGATTTAGCTCTCCTTAATGAAGAGAGTATTAGTTAGTGAAATAGGCTAAAAGTTCTAAATTAGGAGTGTAGAGGAGGTTTTGTTGAAGGCTCAAGGAAGGGAATTTGGTAATGGTTACCGAGGTACCACTGAAGCTTGGTGTTTAGTAAATATAAAGGACTGATCACTAAATCTTGATTCGTTAAAGATGCATTATGGGAACCTATACAGTGATGTGAACAATGAGAGCTACTTCTATGGCAACCATTATCCTCACATTCATTACTGTCAGAACTAAGACTAAACGAAGAAGCGATTGTGGTCATTTGCGCTGTGTATTCTCCACTGTCACTTATAAATGTCGATTTAGCCTCAGTAGCAAAGCTTATCCTTGCTACTAGTGTTAATACAACGAATATAGATAATATTGCTCTCAATTTATGTTCCAGTGATTGAATCTATTAATTGAGTTTTACAGGATTTTTAATTTAAATTGTCAGGTTTCTGTCAAATTTCAAAAAAATGGAATAATTTCTACAAACCTTCAATATCTTTATCAGTCTTGATAATTCAATTCGTCGAAGACTGTCTTGCAAGACTTAAGGTTTATAGTTTCCCTTTTCCTTGAAGTACCTCTTTGCCTGAACCCACCAGGTCTTTTTATCGTCCTTACAATACAAACTTCTCTCGGCTTCAAGAATCCCGTTGAGGTTGTTTTAAATCCAATGTCGTCAGCAAAGTTAAAAATATCTTTCTCATAAGACCCATTTTCAGTTCCTGCCACAAAATAGATCATCTCCAAAGGCGAATTATTGTACAATATCAACGAGCCTACATTATCTGGAGAAATGGTTGTCCTTCCTAAGTATTTTTCTGTTGGCCATTTAATCTTTCCAAAACTCTGGTACAGTAATTCTGAGCATACAAGTCGATCTGTTGTTTCAACATCAAAATTGAAGTCGTATTTTTTTCCTAATTGAGAAACGGCTACTTTATAGATTTCTCTAGTTTGCCTCTTCTGTATTATTCCTTCTTTAAATCTTAAAATTGCAAACTCATCAACATTCATAAATTTTTCAAGCGACTTTAGATGTGTTCCGCTTCTATCAGTCTCTAGAATATTTTTCCCTTGCTTAATCCCTTCTTTCACGGATTTAGGTAACTCTTCCCATATTCCCATTTCAACAAGCTCTCTTTTGTTACCAAGCCAAATTGCATTATGCCCGAAGTGCCCTGGAATAAAGGTATCAGTTAAAGCAAAACCTGCTTTTTCTGTAATAATATCCAACGGTCTTATCGTTGCCTTAATCTTATCAATTACTCGCTGATTATTCTCTAAATGTCCTCTCCTCCACTTAATGGAACCAGCTCCGTTACCAAATGCTCCACTTACATGATGAAGTAAAAATTTAGATAATTCTCTACCCCAATCAGAGGCCGTAGATTCTAAGACGAACTTCCTAAATTTCATAAATTCATTATTATTGATTTTTTCAATAACCCGAGAATGACCTTTCCATGTATCAGCGAGGTTATCGCTCGCCTCTTTTGAATAAAGTGTGTAGAGAATTTCTACTTTACTTAAAAAGTCTTTATTCAAAACATTAAGAAGATATTTTTTCAATTCCTTTTTTTCAATTCCAAAGGAGGAGTCTTTATCGTTCAAGAGAACTCTGAGCTTTTTATTTCGAAAGGCTTGGATATAAGTATTCCTTATTAACTCTAATAGAGTTACTCCATAGAAAAGCTTCTCAAAACCGTCTTCCCTCCGCTCAAACTCTCTTTCTATTCTATAAGCCAAGGAAATGAATGATGAGACAAGCCCATGAAGAGAAGTTAACTGTGCTCCTGTCAAAGGATTCCCTTGTTCCAAATCAAAGACTAATGCCTTATGAAACGGAACGGCAGCTTCAGCAAAGACACGAGTTAACTGATGGGCCTGTTCAACCTTAAGCTTATCATTCTTAAGGGCCGAGTCTATTTGAGACTGAACTTTATAGACATCACTACCTAAAGCAATGTTTTGGGATATAAGAAAAGCAATAAGCAGCAGAAACATCTTCATTGATATATCGTAACAAGGATTTCTTTTTGATTTGGACTAAGTGTAAAACTAACTATGGGTGTTTACTTTTTCGACACCCACTAAGCCATTGAAATTATTAAAGTAATTGGCGTGTTTTATATATAAACCTTATTTTTACTTTTTTTCAGTATCGTCCCTTGAACTTCTTTCACAAAGTTTTAATTTTAAGAACAACAATTCTTTTTATCAGTAGTTATCTCATTACTGCTTCTAGAAAGCTTAATAATTGTGATCCCTCCTCTTATTACAACGAAGGCAACAACTCCTCCAATAACAAGATCAGGGATGTTACTATTGAAAAAATATACAAAGACACCTGAAACAATAACACCAGTATTTACAATGACGTCATTCGCTGAAAATATCCAACTTGCCTTCATGTGGACTTCTCCATCTTTGTGTTTATGAATAAGAGCTAGACACCAAACATTTGCAAGTAACGCGATAATTGAAATAACAATCATGTAATTAGACAAGGGTTCACTTCCAAAATAAAATCTTCTTCCTACTTCTATAATGCATAATAGACCTAATAAAACTTGGGTAACCCCACTAAAAAATGCTGCTTTATTCTTAACTGAAAGAGAGCGACCAACAGCATAAAGACTAAGTGTATAAACAAGTGAGTCCGCAAACATATCAAGACCATCGGCAAGTAACCCCGTTGAGTCTGCATAAATCCCAAAAATGATTTCAACGAAAAACATAGTAAGATTAATCACTAGGAGATATTTTAATGTTTTTCCTTCAACCGAAGGAGTTTTTCCGGGTACTTCTTTTTCATCAATAGATACGGTTTCTTGCAAAACCCCGGGCAAAGCTATTTTTTCAAGTACATTCAAAATATCTTCACTGGCAAGGTTGTGATAAAAGCTAGCAAGTCGTCCCGTTGGATTTTTCATTCAATTCAATCTCATGCATTATTTTTCTATAGAGAGTTTCTTTCTTATTTATTCTATCTCCAACAATAGTTATCAACATTACCTTTTCGATAAGTTCACTCATATCTAAAGATATCTCTTCGTAGTTTATTTCCACGATTTTTTTAACGCTCATATCATTCCTAATTTTTCGTGTAGTAATTTGATTTGTCGATATATCCTTTAATTATCGGGTGTTCGCTAATTCTGAGCAAGTAGATATTATTTTTCCTCCAGTCACTACGGCCGAGTACTACAAAGTACTGCAACAGGTGTGATTTAAAGTGATCTCAGGTGATATAAAAAGTGAACCAATCAAGCTTCTCAAGTCTAGGTTATTAATATTATTGAAATAAAAAAACCCTCGAAGGAGGGTTTAATTAGTCTTCTGTTTGGTGGAGGTGGTGGGAATCGAACCCACGTCCAAGACAGTTTTTGAATAAGGCACCACGTGTGTCTTCTGCGTTTTTTGCCCGCAGACAAGGCTGTCCATTTTACTTACAAATGGCAACGCCCGGTGACTGATTAGCGAGGATTCCCGGCGGCCTCATAGCTTAGTTAGACAGCAAGCTAAACTGCGTTGCTAGTTTCTGTTTATTGGCACTAGCGCCTCATGAATGGTGTTGCCTATTAGGCAGCCATTGCAGGTGCGAACGAATCGTTAGCAATTATGTTTGGTCTCTTTTTTACTGGGCCGAGAGACCAACCCAGACACGCACCCTAAGCGTCCACTGATCCTGTCGAAACCAGGGCACCCCCACGAATCGCAATCAGTTTCCACATAGTGGAGAGGTGAATATAGCATAGAAATTTTTTGGGGGCTATGATGACTCAAAGGGTTAAGAGAGCTTGAGATTCTCACCATATCTATTAAGATGGATATATGTTCATCATTTTAATCGTCAGTTCTGTATTCTTGGTATTTGGTCTTCTTTTAGGACTGAATTACTTCTATTTTAAGGGAAATGCTAGGACTCTTCCGGGGCGGATTCATGCCATTGAACGTTATCAATCCCGAACGAATAGGCGGACTTCAACTTTTTACCGGCCCCTGATTCAATACGCTTTTAATGGTGAGAACTATGTTTTTACATCAAGTTTTGGAACTGGGGATAATAGATGGAAGATTGGCCAGAGAGTGGAGGTCTATTCCCTAGATAATGGGCCTGAGTATGTCCGCTTAAAAGCAAAGATCCACTTTTACTTTCCCTTGATCTTTTTTATTTTTGGTCTTTGTGGATCAGCCTATTATTTCTATCACCACCATTCTTTTATTATTTTAAGCGTCTACGCTCTTGGGATGATGCTTGTTCCTTTTGGCTTCTATCATTTTTTAAAGTCTAAGAATTTAGTAGAAGAGTTTATTGAGAGCCTTTTAAAGAATAAGATTGAAGATGAAGAGTCGCTAAAAGGCCGTGAGATCTTCTTTGAAAAAGCCTTGCTAGAAAAGCATACTCAGAAAAATGACAAAGCCGCTTTTATAGTAACCCTTGTTTTTGCCATTGCTATATCGACAGGACTTCATTTCTCCTGGGAGAAGACTAAAGATACTTCTAAAGAGTTTATCTATGGATTAACTTCAGACTTTAATTCTATTCAAGAAATAAAGAACTATATGAATGATAAGAACCTGGTCCTCTCAATGATCTTGGCCTTCTTTAGTGCTATGCTGATCTATAGTTTGATCTATCAAGTTCTTAGGAAAAAATAATTAAAATTAGTTTATCCCAGGCGATGATATCGGCGGCCACAAGATAAAGAATAGAAAGCAAAAGTAAAATTTTCATCCGATCTTCTTTAACAATTCTCAAACCCCTTGTAATCCCGTCATGACGAGGGAACTTTACATTTCGACGCGTTAGCCAAAGAACTGTTAATTGAGCCTCATCTTTTGTATCTAAAAGCATCAACAAATTGAAATAATAAGGAGATTACGATGAAGTATTTAGTACTGGCCCTATTTTTTAGTAGCGCGGCCTTTGCTGAGTTTAGCAATGAATCAGAATTAACAGTTATCTTAAACGGTGGAAACACTGAACAAGAGACTTGGAATTCTAAGACCATCAATACTTACGCTAAAGATAAGAACACTTATAAATTAGGAGGTCATTATTCTTACGGAAAGGCCGACGGCACCTTAAACACGAGAAATAATGATATCAACGCTCGTTACGAAAGAGCTCTTGGTAAGAAATGGTCTGCTTTTACAGCTATGCAAAGAGAAGAAGATTTCTTCGCTTCTTTAGATTACCGCTGGAACTATGACTTAGGTGGAATCTATAAGTTTTTTAAGACAGATAAGCAAAAGCTACATGCAGAAGCTGGTTACCGCCGTACTCTTGAAAGTGACCTTTCAGGGAGAAAGACAAATGGATCAAAGCTTCGTTTTTATACTGAATACACAAGACAACATAATGAGAACCTCTTTTTCAAACTTTGGGTAGAAGCTCTTCCTAATCTTTCAGAAAGTGATGATTGGCAAATTAGCTTTGAGCCAAGCATGAACTTCAGCCTCTCTAAGACCTTTACTCTAAAGTTAGCTTATCTTCATAAGTATGATAACGAGCCAACTCTTGGGTCTAAGAACAGTGACTACCAATACACAACTTCACTTATTGCGAAGTTCTAAGAAGGGATAACTATGGATATTACAAAGATCACAGAACTGGCCATTGCATATGGAATGAAGGCATTGATTGCCATTGTCGTTTTCGTTGTTGGTTTGTTTGTTATTAAGATGATTACGAATATGCTGGGGAAGGCTCTAAAAGCTAGAGACATTGACCCAACTCTTACTCCTTTTTTAAAGAGCTTAGTCTCTATGGGATTAAAGGCCGCTTTGATCATCTCTATCCTTGGGATGGTAGGAATCAAAACAACTAGTTTCGTGGCCATCCTAGGTGCTGCAGGTCTTGCCGTTGGTATGGCCCTTCAAGGTTCTCTTGGGAACTTTGCTGGTGGAGTGCTGATCTTAATCTTTAAGCCTTTTAAGGTCTCTGATACCATTCAAGCACAAGGCTTTACTGGAACTGTTAAGATGATCGGGATCTTTTGCACAACCCTAAAGACCCCTGATAATAAGACTATCTTTATTCCTAACGGACCTCTTGCAGGGGGGGCCATGACTAATTTTTCAACTGAGGCCACTCGAAGAGTTGATTGGACTTTTGGGATTGCTTACGGAGATGATCTTAAGTTAGCTCAAAAAGAGTTGATGGCCATTTTAGAAAGCGATGAAAGGATCCATAAAGAACCGGCTCCCTTTGCTAGAGTTGGTGAGCTAGCGGATAGTTCCGTTAACTTTACAGTCCGCGCTTGGGTAAATGCACCTGACTTTTGGAATGTTCACTTTGATGTGATTGAAAAAGTTAAGATTACCTTTGATGAGAAAGGATTGAACTTTCCTTTTCCTCAGCAAGAAGTGCATGTTATTGGCGCTCATCCAGTTAAACAGTAATAAATCAAAGGCACTTAGGAATTACTTAAGTGCCTTTAACTCTTCTGTTACAAGATTCACCATAGCTGGTCCTGGGCAAAAGCCAACAAGAAGACTTGCAATTATATAAGTAGGAAGGGAGAGATTAAATTGATAGTCAAAGAACTCTTGCTTTACTTGAATAAGGAGGACTCCTCCAAAGACAAGGCCAACTATGAAAGTAAGACGCCAAAAGTCATCCTTTTTAGGAACCCCTAAAAGAGCATTGATTCCATATTACTTCCTACTATTAACGCACATCGCTTAAAAAAGGATAACAAAGCTTTTACAATAATCAAATGATAACTGACTTAAATAAAGAGCATCTCTATAAGCAGCCCATGAGGCGCTTTTTCCTTTTATTAAAAAGCAGTCAGTTCATCGGACTGACCTTATTAGGGAATTCATTCATCTTGGCCCTCTCTGGAGTCTTCTACTTTGTTGAGGTAGATGACAATTATCTTATCACCACCTGGCTAGACTCACTTTGGTTCTCTTTCGCCACTGTTACAACTGTTGGTTATGGTGACATTGTTCCTATGACTGATACTGGAAAGATCATTGGAATCTTCTCCATGGTCATCGGAACCGGACTCTTCGCCGCTTACACAGCTCTATTTGCAAACGCCCTACTCGGTCGAGAGTTTAAAAGAATGGACCGAAAGATGCGTATTATTAAAAAGAATGTCGATGGCTTAAAGGAAGACTTTACTGAAGAGGAAGAAGAACTCCTAAGCGTTATTGAGTCTTTAAAAGATCAGATGGAAAGACTTGAAGATAAGATCAATAAAAAATAAAGCCCCTCTTTCAAGGGGCCTATCTTAATTACTTTAAAAGAGCTGTTAGTTCTGTATTTCCACCAACAAGTTTTCCATCGAGAAAAACAAGGGGATAAGTTCCAGATCCACCCATGGCCTTTAAGGCATAAGTTTTTAATCCTGGTACTTCCGTAATTTTAATTCCTTTGGCCGTAAGTAATTCTTTTGCGGCCTTACAGTGAGGACAGCCTACTTTTGTAAAGACAGTTGCCCCATCACTAACCACGGCATCTTTATTGATAAAGTTAAGCATGGTATCAGCGTCACTTACTTCAAAAGGATCCCCAGGCTTATCTGGTTCGATGAATTGTTTTTCAACCACTCCATCATTTACTAGCATTGAATAACGCCATGATCTTTTTCCAAAACCAATGGCCGACTTATCAACCAGCATTCCCATGCCTTCAGAGAATTCACCGTTTCCATCAGGAATCAATTGAATATTCTCTGCTTCTTGATCCACTCCCCAAGCTTCCATAACAAAGCCATCATTTACTGAAAGACAGATAACGCTGTCCACTCCATTTTCTTTAAAGATAGGAGCTAAGTCGTTATAGCGCGGTAAGTGAGTCGATGAACAGGTTGGCGTAAAAGCCCCTGGCAAAGAAAAAACCACAACTTTCTTTCCTGCGAAAAGGTCCTTAGTTGTTACGTCCAACCAATTCCCATCTTTTCTTGTCTTAAATGTTACTTCTGGAACTCTTTGTCCCTCTTTGTTTTCTAAATTCATTCTATCCTCCTAGATTCTCAAGTGTTTGTTGTCTTAAGATTCTTCTAATCTTGTTGTCGATATCATCTAGTGCATCTACTGCCATATCCCAACTTGTATAAATCTGTTTCTTCGTATCTGCTTGCAGGTCCCCGATTGCATAGAGCCCTTCAATATTTGTTTCACCTTTCTTATTCGTTTTAACAAAGCCTCTTTCATCTACTTCAGCTCCTATGGCGGTAGCAAGCTCATTGTAAACAAGCATCCCTAAAGAGACGAAAGAGATCTCACTTTTAACTTCAGTTCCATCTTCAAGAACGTATCCCTCTAGGATCAATTCTTTAGCATTACCGTTTATCTCTTTAATAGGAGATTTCTCAACGCTTATTCCATAGGCCTGGTGTAACTTCTTAACTTCATCGTCAAATTCAGGTTCTTCACCATTAGTGAGTACGATCATATCCTTGACGTCGTAGCGCTCTTTTAAAAGAATCGCGATCCACCCTGCCACGTTACCGTGCCCAATGATAGAGGTTCTTTTTCCATGAACATGATGACCATCACAACGAATACAATAATCAATCAATTGAACGTTCGCGTAAGGAAGAACTGGTTCTATGCTTCCTTGAATATGCGGTTGAACGTCCATCACACCCGTGGCCAAAACAACGGCAAAGGCCTTTTGAGTGTTCTCTTTTTCATCAATCACTTCAAAGCTTCCGTCATCAAGCTTCTTAATTTCTTTAACTGAAGTTCTGATGACTTCTAAGTTTTCAGCAAACTTACTTTCTTTAATCCAGGTAAGAGTATCTTTATTAGGATTAACGATTCCTTTTTTATAATGCTCATAGCCTGGCATGTTCTCAACCTTAGAAACCCACATCTCGCGGCTTTTCTTTCTGGCCTTTCCAGAGCCTAAGTAAAGAATAACTCTTTCATTGTTTAAGACACCTCTTAAGGCTGCCATGATGCCGGCTGCGCCTCCACCAATTACTACTGTCTTTAAATCATCTTTTGTTTTCATAAAACCTCAGCTTATTACTTAGTTAGTTTCGTCTATAATTGAATATAAGTGAAATCGATTGTCTAAATGTTATGATAGATTTTATCTATCAAAATTAGATCCTGATTATCATGACTTATGAAGGTATTTTAAGGCTTAGTCCTTCTTTTTAACAAGAAGCTTTTTCCCGCCAGGGAAGACGATTATGGCCTCTAGAGACTTAGAGGACTTAAACTGTTCTTTAATCCACTTATTTCTTTTCTCAATAGAATAGTCCATAAAGTCCTTAGGGGTATCGAAGTTAGGAAGCCTCACGTAGAGGTCACTATCTACCCCATCAAGAACTGGTGAGACTTCATAGGACTTTGCGTCTAAAGAGATTGAATCACTGTTAAAGCTAGGGGTCATCTTTACTGAAGCCTTCTCCGCGCTTGAAGGAGCACGTCCACTGTCTTGCTTAAGATCAGAGTTAGACCTATTCTCCTTTGAACTTACTGATGAAGCAGAAACACTTGCCCCAGCAGAACTTCCTCCACCAGAAGAACTAACGGCAGCAGGAATTGATCCACTGGCGATACTTCTTGAACCGGAAGACTTTATCCTCTTGGCCTTTTTAAGCTCTTTTTTTATGTCACTTACTAATTTCTTTGATTGGGGCTCTACAGCCTTGAGTGTGCTATTGTCGATGGTTTCATCCTTCTCTTTTACAACACTCTTAGGATTTTTTTGAGCAAGCTTGGTCTCTTTCTTAGAAACATCAAGCTCAGCTTCTTTTTCTTTAGGTTCTATTTTCGCAAATCTTTCTTGATTTAAATACTGTTCAGGCTTTTCTAAACTATAGTCTTTTATTTTAGAGACACTTCTTCTCTGGCTGGCCAATTGTTTTGATAAGCCTATGTTCCCAACTTCTAATCCTTTTAACTTACCTCTTTTATTTTGAATTTCCCTTTGCATTGCACTTCTTTGGGCCTGTAAATTCTTAGTTTCAATCGTTTTTTCATAATAACCAGAAGGAGAATCTGAGTTTGAGTCCGAAACGAATTCATCGACGTCATGACCTCTCTCTTTTAATTTCCCTAATGCCGCTGTAACAATCTTTTGAGATACATCATCGATATTCTTATCAAAATCCCCTGTACCACCATCTAGTAATCCTAAGACACCAGTTGTTACTTTATCACTAAAGGCCCTTCCCTCTTCGCTAGCAGGCTTTGATACTGCTACTGGTTTGGTACTTCTATAACTGTCATAAGATGGAACTTCTTGCCCAGCCTTCTCTACTGACTCTGCTAATAGTCCTTCTGCTTTAAGGGCTATTATATTAGAGTTGCTAGCAATTGTCTGATCAAGATTTGATTCAAGATGACTTAGTTCAGGACTTTCCGGGTCATGGTCTTGAGAGCGAAGTCTTCTTGCTTCAGCGTATCCGCCAATTGCTAGTTCAGCTGCTTGAGAAGCCCGCCTTTTAAGCCTAGCTTCTTCTATATCGCTTAAATCTAATTGTTTAAATTCTTGGACTCTTGCCAATGTATTTGCAGCAGACTCATTACTAGCGACTTCTAGCGCATCGGCAACTTCTTTAGGGACAATCACTCTATTATCTCTAACTGCCTGGAGTTGAATCGCAGTTGTATCATTTTCAGATTCAATCACATCTTCAAGGGCTTCTTTTTTAGTTTTAAGAACACTCTCACCCGTTTGCAGGTCTCGAGAAATAATTTTTTCCGTTTTAACTATATTCTCTCCAGTAAACTTTAAAACTTCAGTTGGATCTCCTGCCCCGTTTAGAGAATCAATGACGTAGCTTGCAGTCTCTTTATCAAGAAGTTTTTGTTTTATAGATCTTTGCGTTTCTATATCCAAGACTAATCGTTCAGGAAGCTTTGCCCCTGGTTTGGCTACCATTGGTCTAGCTACAGGAAGGACGATGGCATCTCTTGCTACGACTTTTTTACCTAGCAATTGATCTAAGTCTGCTCTCAATTCTGTTGAGCGATTATCAATCTCTTCAATACGAGAAACATTTCTATCGATATTAGAAGTAATGGATTCAATAGTTAACTTAGCGCTTTTTATCTGTAAGTCTCTTTGTTGCCCTTGTTCCTTTGAAGAACCTGCTACTATCTTAGCCGCTTCATTTCTTTTCTCTATTAAAGCCCCATTATCAGCAACTAAGCTAGAGCGCTCAATGGCGAGTTTTTCAGCCTCTAAGCGGTTCATCTGAACTTGCCCGTCTATGGAAGCTATTTCTTTTTGGGCCTTCTCAACTTGTTCAACAATTTTTTCACCCTTACCACTCTTTTCAATTTCAGTGATAATCTCATCAACCTTATTCTCAACTTCAATATTAGAACAAATGAGTTGAGAGAAATTAAAGTCTTTTACCTCTAAAAGATGATCCGCCTTTTCTTGGTCAAAAACCTTTAGGTTATCTCTGTATTGATCTTGAAAGCGTTTACGATAATAGCCTAATGATTCATAATTTTCCTTTCCTACTATAGGGTCATCTACCAAGTCCGTAAGTCTTTCAATCGTATCTGACGCAAGTTTTTGAGACTTATAAATTCGATCAAAGGACATAGACTCAAGGTACTGCTCTTCAACAATCATCATCGATCCTTCAGGAGCGAGATAGTTTGAAGAAGCCGCTTTTTTAATCTCTTCTTTAATCCTATTACATTCTGCTGTTAAGAAGCTTGAAATTGGAACCTTACTCATCGCCCCGCTAATAGCTACGTCAATTGGAACAATTCCAGATTGTTTATTCTTAGCCAGATCAATAAGTCCTGAGTTCGACGCAACCCTACCGAGGTAATCACTTATATCAGCTTTAGACCTATCATGAGTTTGGGCAAAGATTTTAAATAAAGGCGAGTTACTATAGACAACCTGATTGACTTCTTTTGATAAGAATTTATTGACTAGCTCTGCCCTTTTCATATCTCTAGAGTAACTATAGACGGTACTTATTTGTGGATCTTCAGTTGTTTTAAATTCATATTTACTAAGGGGAGACTTAACAGGAGAGAAGGTTGTCAATTCAGGCTTGTCGTCCTGTCCTTCTTCTTTAGAAATAAAATTAACTAATTCAACAATTAAATTTTGATCAGCTTTTCTTGAGGAATCATCCATAAACTTAACTTGATTTGAAGCTCGAAGGCTCCTTATGTAGTCCGGCCTATAAAGGGCGGGAACTCCCATCTTTGTATCAGCGCTCTTTTTAAACTCCTGCTTCATTTTAGTTTCTATATTATCGATATCATCATCTTGCAGGCAACCAAACGCTCTTGGATCAAGGGGACCCACAAGCCCACCATGACCAGTATAATTGCCTAAGACTGAATTCAATATGGCCAAATCTCTGATAGACTTCGTACGCCCTTCATCACTTCCATGAGTTAGAAATCCAAATTCAGCAAGGTACTTATTCTTTAACGGAGTAGAAAGAGGCTTATCATCTACTTTCTTAATACAGGAACAATGCTCTTTAATGTCTTCCTTACTAGAGCAATCTAATTGATTAGATACTTCTAGGAATTTATCAAGTTCAGATTTATCGGGTTCAAAAAGCCCACAAACAAATGTTGAAGCCGGGCCTAAGACATGTGAAATTGACGATTCGACTCCCCTAACTGCATAAACAGAATAAGTTGTTAAATAAAGAATAACTGCTAAATAAGTCTTTAGCTTATTCATCTACCTTCTCGAAGAGAGCGTTTAAATCTGCTACTTTCATTCTAGTTCTTAATCTTACTTTTGACTTTACGACAACTTCTGATCCGTCGCTATTTTCAATAACGAGGCTATCCGTTTTTAATCTTATAAGTTCTTTTTGGATAAATTCTTCTTTCTTATCGACAGACAAGGAAGAGAACGTAGCACTTTTCACTCTAGGTTTGCCTTTTAAAGCTGATTTATTAGTTGAGGTTTTTACTTCATACGAGCTTTTAGAGCCCAATACTATTGATTCCGAAGAGATAGGACGGATCCCATCAATATCGATATTCCTAGCGAGTAGAGAGCTTGGAATAAATTCTCCGTTCACAACAACCCCACCAGAGACTCTGCCTTCTATTGCTGAAGAACTAGCAGCAGACGCGGCTGATCCACCACCTCCACTAGATCCAGCAAGAGACTTACTACTTGCTGGAGAGCGGCCACCTGAAATACTTCCTGAGTTTGTCTTTTTACTAGCGGAGACGATATTAGATTTAGGGGCCACTACAACCGGCGCTGATTCAGTACGAGAACTCTTCGCTTGTGAACTTGTAGGCAAGACCCGCTCTTTTAGAGCCGAGGTTTGATTAGAGGTTTCTTTGATTTGAGAATCAAGGTTTTGACTTAAGATCCTACTCTTCTCAATTTCATCTCTTAATTTTTGAATCTTTGGGTCAACAACAATTTTCTTAGGCTTAATGATCTTTGTCTTTTTCCCCTGTACTCTACTGGTCATCCTTTTACTTAGGATGGCCTTAACGTCGGCGGAGCTTAGAGTATCAAGTTTCTTAGAAACAAATGACTTTGGCTGCTTGACTGAGCTTGTTACGAATCTTTTTGATTCTAAAGGAGCCGCCTTAATTAAAGCTGATGGAGAAGGCGATGGTGGCATTGGGAGTAATTTTTCTGTATTAGCTAATATTTTAGATGCCAATTTAGATGAATCCTCTTCTTCTTGACTAGGAATCTCTCGAGGAATCAATCTATTCGCTCTTTTAGGTTTCTTACCCATGCTGGCAATCTTTCTGACTCTTTTATTAGTGCCTATTGATTCTTCAATGACTCTTCTTATATTTTTCGGTTTTTCTCTTTCACCTCTAGCCGTGAACTTCATGTCACCGAGAACTGAATCCATGGAGTCATCAAAAAGAACAACACTTTCTTTATGTTCGGCCTTAACTTCTTCAGTAGCATTACTGGATTCAAGGTTATCGGAGCTATTATTAACCATAGAGACAATTGTTTTACCTAGGTCTTCCGTTAACTCTGGGTCTACGCCAGCTTTGAGTCCTAGCTCTGCTGAGGACTTAAGGATTTCAAGAGTCTCTTGAGTCGTCTTAGCTGTCTCAACAGTTTCAATATTTCCAGTAGTGAATTTAACAGCCCCTGAAAAATCTTTTGTCAAAAGAGGATTATCAGCAATAGTTTGATCTAGTAAACTTGTTATTGGTAGAGGAAGGTCATTTCTTTTATCTCTTACATTAAGGAAATTATCAACGTCTCGAGCATCTTTAAAATAATCCATGCCAACTCTAACATCTTCATCAATCAAAGAAGGCTTCCCATCTGTTAAGGCTTTCACCTGATCAGAGAGTTGGTGGTTTAAATACCCTTGAGTAATGGCAACACTAGGTCTTGAATAAGAAGGATCTTGTCCATTTCTAAAATTAATACCCTGTACAGAATTTTGCATCACGGATGCATTTACTTTGTCAAAGTTTCTAACAGATCCCATTTTAAGTTTTTCTATAGTCCGCGTAATCTTACTGGCTAAAGCTTCTTTGGTATTAATAACTTTTAAAAGATCAGATATCTTATCATCTTCTTCTTTTTTGGTTTTCTCTAGGTTATTGATAAGTGAGTCAAGATTAGTTAATTTCTCTTTTAATTCTTCTTTTTTCTTTTGATCTGCCCGGCTATCTCCTAATCCATTGATCTTTAATTGAGTCAATTCCATATCATTAAGGGCCAAGACAATTCGTGAGTCCATATCATCACTTATAAATTCTAACTGATAAAACTCGTTCTCTAGGGATTGAAGATCGCTCTGTACTTTTTTATTTTGGGCCTCAAGCTCACTCACACTTAACTTAGCGGACATGAACCTTCTTTTATCTTCATCATTATTTAAAACATGCTCTTTCCATTCTTTAATTTGAGTAGAAACATAATTAGCTCCACACCAAAGCCTCCCCATCTGATCCTTTCTGTCTAGGATGTAATGAGAGATGTCCTCTTTATCTTTTTCTGTTTTAGTTTCAAGGTGATCAAATTGTTTTGCCATTTGACTAAAGAGTCTATTTTGAATGGAAGAAAACCTCATAAGATCTTTTACGCCATCAACCTTTTTAGGATTGATATTTAAAAGTTGCGACATCAAGCTTCGCCCCTGATACCTATATAAGCCTTCATTGAAAGCGTTCATCTCTTTTCCACCAAGGACATTAGTACGTACATCTTGAAGGAGGATTGCTCCAGAGTTGGCACAAAGTTCTTTTGCAAAGGGCTTCATGGAATCTTTAAACTTATTAGTGTCTAATCTTTTCTTAAATTTAGAATCATCAATCACAGGGTTTGTATCATTTGCTAGTTTTTTAAGATCACTTTCTTCAAAGCCAATCTTTTTAACTGCTTGAATCATCTTTTCAAAGAATATCTGTTTTTTCCCTGTAAACTTTCCTTTTTCGTAAGGACCAAAGCTCTCAAAGGTTCTTTTCATAGACTTATAAATAGGAGAATTTGCATAATCACCATCATCCTCCCCTTTAACAATGAACTCTTTAATATTATTTTGCCAAGGAACAAGGGCTTTATTATCAGTATACTGAGCTCTAAGGGCTGGGTCTATTTGAACACCATCTGTTCCAAAGTTCATGACTTTATCTCTATGAGTCTTTCCCTTAAGTAAGATATTAGGGTCTACTTTTGCAATACTTTTTGCGATTTCTTTTAGGAATTCATAATCTTGATTCATTTCATTATCAAAGTTCTCAGTCTTCCCAGACATGATCACACCTTGAGAAGCTAGGGCCTCATCAATGTACTTTGAGTTAACGTAGGCCGGGATATTGTCACTTTCAACTTTTGCTACTTCTAGAGCGTTCTTTGTAGAGCTTAAGATTCTCTTATAGGCCGTTGCATGAGGGCCACCTTTGTTGATATCAAGGCAGGCTTCGTTCTCATCATCGCCATACATACTTAGAACTTGTTGGTTCAACGCGATATCTTGAACCTTTTGAGATAGATGCTGAAAATTGGAACTACCAAAAAAGCCAAACTCTGTTTCTAAGGTTCGAATCTGATCTGGTGAAAGAGGGTCTTTATTTTCGAATTTATTGGCAATACATTCACAATAAGTTTCAATTGGTTGATTATTACAATCTAAAAAGTTCTCAATCTTTTCAATATGCCCAAGGTTTGCAATGGGCTCTTGTTCCTGCGCGCAGGTTATCTTCAGAGTGACCCCATTTTCTTCAACAAGGAACTCTGAGGGAACCCATGGAAAAGCAAAAAGATTTGCACAGTAAAAAGTAAATAGAGCTAAAAAGAGGCTTTGTTTCATTGAATCTATTATCGGCTACTTTAATGGATTCCTTAACTCAGGAATGTAAGAGTAGTCATAGTTACAACTAGTTAGCTTAGTTTTTGGGCCCTAAACAAAGCCTCTTAGGCTGCCCATTTTAACTGTCAAAAACTCTAACACCCCATGAAAGCTTTTCAGAAAAAGGCCTTTCATAACCGCTTTTTGACATAATCATCTCATGAGAAAACTCCTTATCCCCTTAGCTATTATCGCCTTTTTAGGCATGTCTTGTGAGAAGCAAAGCTTAGAGCCAACTTCCCTAGATAATTCAGGAGTTAGTTCTTCAGAACTTAGATCAAGCGAAGCTCTTCTTAATAAAGAAGTCCTAATAAAGTTTGAGGAAATTGAGCACAAACCAGCCCCTGGGCTTCAACCAATAAAATGGAAAGTAAGCTACTTAGGTAAAAAGACAATAACAGAGCTCTCTCGGGCCCACTCTTATTTGGTTGAATATATTATCAACCTTCAAGACTTTTTAGAGCTTTATCCGGTTGAACAATTTTACTACTTAGGCGTACACGAAGAGTTCATCACAAAGCTTCAATCAGCCATGGTCTTAAAGCAAGAGCTTGAAACTGGGATAGAAAAGCTCAATAATGCGAACTTAGAAAGGTCACGCTATCAGATGTTACAAAAGGTTTTTGAAGACATGGACTTGGCCCTATCTGAAAAAGGGATGAAGTTTGAAGTTACCGAAGACTCAATACTGCCGATTATAACAATCGGAAAACGAAAGAAGAAAGCTAAGGCCCTAAGAGATCAACTCAAGCTCTATATTGCTGATGGTGAAGACCTTTTGCTTGAAGCTAATAGTGAGTACAGCCTTTTAGAAGCAGGAAAGATTGAAGTGGCCAAAGTTGTCCTTCAAAAGATCAATGATCGGTTAGATAAATCTTTAACTGATAAAGATGAAAACTATTTAGATAAAGAATTTGAATTCATAAACTAAGTTACACGTAAGTGTAAATACTCTCTCCTCTCCAAAAAAAGAGCTCGCTTTTGCGGGCTCTTTTTTTTTTAGAAGCTGCCCTTAATAAGAGCTAATTGCTGAATCTGATCATTGATAATTGAATCACTCATAATCTTAGTTAAGAGGATATCTAATCTTACTCTCCCGCCATAGAGGATTGTAAACTCAGTTCCAAAGCCCACATAAAGATTACTAAGCATCTTATCCCTTAAGAATCTCTTATCTGAATCAATAAAGATAAAGTCTGTTTTGAGGAGCCCTGTCCCAAGTATTCCTTTGATCCGTCGGATAAAAAGAGGAATGTATTTAGGCCCAGAGTAAACATCATGGATAAGGTAATTAAATTCGAGCTTCCCTGTGTATACTTCATTCCCAAAAGCATCATTGGATTGAATCCCATAAAATTCATGAAAAGAATAACCTGAGAAATCATTAGCTCCTCCTGCGTAGGCGACACCACTTGAAAGGTCATTCTTATCTAGTTTTTCATAGGTAGCTTGAGTAAGAATATCGAATTTATAAGAAGGATGAAGATCGATGCGGGCGCGCCCCCTATAACTTAGATAATCAAGACGTCCGATCGTATCAGTTTGAGCAACGCTAAGGTCAAGACTTGCACTTCTTAGAAGATCATCTGAATGAATATTCTCTGTGGCAAAACTTAGCCCCCCTACATAACTTTGGAACTTTCTATTTGAGATAAAATCAATTGTCCTTCCTTTTGAATAAGCTAAGGAAGGAATCAATCTTAACCAGCCAAAATAGTAGTCTTTTAAAAGGACTGCTCTGACCATTTCAATTGAGTCGGGCGTAGACTTCGTATTGGAAGTTAAGAATTCCTTGTAGTAGCTACTCGAAAGGCTAAAGTAATTATTATTATAGAGATAACTAGCACTTCCCCCATTTTCATCATTACCTGAATAGATCTTATAGCTGCCTGATATATTATGAACATTCCCTGGATCATTTATACTAGTTGAGAAGGTCCAGCCTGCGGTTGAATCTCCCCCAGAATAACCAATCCCCCATCTATGGGGTAGGAAGTGATCCCATTCGGGGTAAGAACTTTTATCCTCTATATAATTAATCTCAGAAGCAGGTGCAGAGGTTTCGTCTTTCTTTAGTTCAATACCAGAATTATCGTCTAACCATTTCTCACAATCAACTTTCGCAGCATAGATCCTCTCAGGGTCCTTTTCAAAGAGCACAACTGTGTATTGATTATTTCCTTTTAAATGAGCGATACTTTTTAACTCATCTTTTAGGTTGGAAACATATCCATTTCTAATATTAACTGAATAAATATTTTCTGTAGTTTTCAACAATCGATGTGTTCCACAAGAGCCTACGACTTCTAAAGAATCGTCGCTTTGAAAGAGGACTTCATCTTTTGCTGTGTCTAAATCAACTCGAAGGTATTCATGATTTGGCCTCGCCTTAAAATCAAAATACCGAAAGCTAACAAATCGCTTTCCGTCTCTTTCAACGACTTCAGGATTGTAAAGGGTGGCCATGGGAGGCAGGTCGAAGATGAGTTCATCCTTACCATCCCTTCTTTCCCAGATCTCCCATGTATTATTATTAAATAAAATGCCAAGGTACGAGCCATCTTCAAACCGAAAAAGATACTTTGCTTTTGGCCAAGAGATCCTCTTAACCACCTTTTTCTTCTTTGTTGAAAATAGCAGCCAGTTAATAGGATTTTCTGAACTGAATTCTCTATAACTTCTTAAGATAAGATAATCTTCATGAGTGTTTGGTAAGATGCTTTCAATAACATCGGGGAGCCTAAGGGACTCTTTACTCTTCTTAGATAAATTAATCACCTTTAGATGATCTTCACGAAGGTCATTGATCTGATTGACATAGATCTTATCTTTTACCAACTGAACCCCTGAAGAGAAGATGGGGTGTTCAGTTTTTCGTAACTTGATTTGATTAAAGCTTTTGGCTAAAGAAGTCTTTCTAAAGCTTTTCATCTCTTTTTCAATTGATTTTACGATTTCGGCCCTAAAGATTGAAAAGAGGCTTTGATAATCTTTGCCTAAACAATCTTTAAAAGCCCAAGATAGAAATCCGGGAATATTATTAGAGTTTTCTCGGACCAAGCAAGCAATAGCCCCAGGCTTTCTATCTTCAATCCATTTTGAAAAATGAGAGCCTACCCAATAGGCACTACTCCCAAAGGGATAAACCCCAGGATCATCAATACAAACAGAAGACTGGCAAAAGTTCTTAGAGATCATTCTATTTTTAAAATCAAAGTTAAATAGACCTCTTGTCAGCCTTCCCCCATTTGTAAACTTAGCCTCACCCCAGGTCGCTATCCCTTCAGCGAACCATCTAGGTGTCACTCCATTTAGCTTTCCATCAGAGCCCATGAAGTAACGTAAGAACTTCATAAATCCTGAGGTTTGATCTAAGTGCAAAATATGGATTAATTCATGAAGGACTAAGGTCTTCACCCAGTCTCCCCTAGTCACAAGATGCTCAACTCCATGAGGAGGTGCCGTGTTAAGTTGGATCCAAGGCCGTGGACGGACAGTTGCTGCCCCATTGGCACGGTCAGAAACTCGGTCCGACACGAAGCGATCAACTAAAATATGTAGAGTGTTCCAAGGTACATAACCAAAGTATTCAATTACTTTCTTTCCATCCTCAGAAAGAATTTGAGCTACGCGTTTAACATAGGCTTCATTCTTCTCTGTGGCGTGAATCTCAATGTCCATGGTGCCAAAGGAGGTTTTAACGCTAAAAGCATAAGTAAATTTCTCCTCTGTTAATTCAGAAGCAGACTTCTTTTTATAGATTGTCTCTGCCATTACCGGAGTAAAACAGTTGAGAATAAAATTTAGCGCAATGGGCAAGAATAAATAATAAAAAGATTTCACGACGTTGTACCTTTAAAGGGTCTTTAATTTCCTCTATAATTCTACCTATCTTAATGATTAAGAAAACAACAATTCTATAACTTAAGGAGTTTTAAATGACACATCCTCTAAAAGGCCTAACACTAGTTTTAATGTTAGCCTTATCTTTAGTGGTTTCAAGCTGTGGTTCTTCAAAGAAAAAAACAGCTGCTGGAGATGACGTTTCTGTTTCTTCAACTGACATGGATTCAAGTGACGTTGATCTTGAACTAAATGCCGATAGTGATTCGGGTAAAACAGGTCCACTTAAGACTGTTTACTTTGGTTACAATTCTGCAAGTCTTTCTTCTGATACTAAAGATAGACTTCGCGCTGCTGCCACTTTCCTAAAAACGGCGACATCTGTTGATGTTCAAGTTGAAGGTCATTGTGACGAGCGTGGTGGTGTTCAGTACAACCTTGCCCTAGGAGAAAGAAGAGCTAAGGCTGTTCGTAATTACCTAATAGCACTAGGTGTTTCTGGATCAAGAGTTTCTACTATTAGTTTTGGAAAAGAACGCCCAGTTTCTTTTGGTCATGACGAGTCTGCTTGGGGTCAAAACCGAAGAGGTAACTTCGTCATTACTGCAAAGTAATTAAGTAATGTTCAAGCGATCAATAATATTTGCATTTATTGCACTATTCTTAGGGGGCTGTGGTCTAGCGACGACACGCCCCAAGCTTGAAATGAGATTGGCACAAACCGCCTTCCTGGCCGCTAAAGAAGCAAAGTCACAAACTTTAGCTCCAGGACTTTTTAGAAAAGCAGAATTCTATTATCTAAAAGCAAAGTCTTCCTATAAAAGAAAGTATTTTAACAAAGCCAAGCAATACGCCACGATCTCTCAGAAATTTTCTGAAAAAGCAGAATTCATCTCACGCCGAAAAGCAGCTCTAGAAGTCACCACAATACCCCAATAATTCTTCAAGGATGGTCCCATGAAATGGACAATACTACTTCTCATCATTGTTTCTCTTAATAGCTGTAAAACTCAAGAAGAAATTGCTCAAAGCCAAATGGTAGAGAACTTAAACCTACAAGTCTCTGAATCTCAAAAGCTGACAGCTGAGGCCACAGTGAGAATGGAACAGCTTGAAGAAAGAATGAATAATATAACAGGCCAAGTTGAAGAAAGTGGTCATCAACAAAAGACGACAGTTCAAAACCAAATTAAAGAACTCAAAGATAAGCTTACTGTCGTAGAAGAAAATAATAAAAGCCTAAATACAGAAGTAACAAGCCTAAAGACTGAGGTAGCTGATCAGAAGGTTTACTTAGAGAAGGTACTCAGCAGTCTAACAAAAATGACTGCAACAAAAGCTAAGTCCAGCAAGAAAGTCTCCGCCTACGATAAGGCCATGGATACTTATAAAAAAGGTAAATACAAAGAAGCTAAAAACCTTCTTCAAGACCTACTTAAGAAAAAGCTTAGTGGATCTAAGCGTTCAAGAGTCCTCCATAATCTTGGAATGTGCTCTTTTATTTTAAAGCAAGATGATCAAGTTCTTATCTACTTCTCAAAACTTTTTACGGATTTTCCGAAAAGCGGTTATAATAAAAACGGCCTTCTCTTTCTAGGTAAATCATTTCAAAGAATGAACAAAAAAGAAGAAGCAAAACAAACTTTTAATGAATTGTTAACACGCTTTCCAAAGGCAAAACAATCTAGCGAGGCTAAGAAGTTATTAGCTAAACTCTGAGGATAGAAATGAAAATTACTTTTTCCTATTTAGCTCTTCTAGGACTATTTCTTTTCTCCTGCACTAAAACCAAACCTACCAATCCCTTCCATGAAATTGTTCAAGTCAAAGAAGAAAACCTCTCTCTTGTCTTTAGCCATAATATAAATGGAGAAACTCATCCTTGTGGATGCAGGCACTTCCCTCTTGGAGGTCTTCCCCAAGTTGCAGGCAAGCTCAATGAATTGAAATCTAAAGGATCTGTTATCCTTTTAGATACAGGAGATATGCTTTTCCCCTCGCCAAACCTACCTCCGACAATGAAGGATAGTTTTACCTTTGGCGCTGAGAACTTAGCGGTTGGAATGGATCTGATGGGGCTTAAGTATGCCGTTCCAGGAGACCAAGACTTGGCCTTAGGAACTCCTTTTTTAAAGAAGTTATTAGAAAAATCAAAGTTTCAATACCTAGTCATGAACTTCACAAACCCAAAAGAGCTCCCTCATAAGAAACTTATTATTATTGAAAAGGGTGAGCATAAGTTCTTTATGACTGGGATTGTAGACCCAGACATTCTTCCTCCTAAGTTCCAAGGACTGTTCACTCCCCCTAATAAAGCTCTAAAAGCTTTTATCCCAGAACTTGAAAAAGCGGGATACTCAAAAGAAAATAAAAAGCATAGGTTCATACTTCTTTCTCACTCAGGGATGCCAAATGATCAAAAACTCGTAAAGGAATTTCCTTTTATAGACTGGGTCCTTGGGGCCCATACTCAAAGCTTTACCAAGATCCCTTATGAAGAGAAAAGTACAAAACTGGCTCAAGTCCTCTCAAGGAATCACTATTTAGGTTCAATAGAAGTTGATTTCTCTGGTGATAAAACAAAAGACACTTGGGTTCTTCATGAAATTCGTGATGAGCTAAAAGATAAGTTACAACCAAACTCATTCTCAAACTTTATTGAAGAACATAAAGAAAAAGTAAAAGTGATTCAAATACAAGAGCAAAGCCAAATGGCCAATCATACAAAAGGCCAAGTTATAAAAAAAGCGACTGCCAACTCTTGCGTTGAATGTCATGAGCCTCAGGTTGATTTTTGGAGTCAAACTCCACACTCTATCGCTTTTGCTACCTTAATTAATGCCAATGAAGATAAGAACCTAACTTGCATTGGCTGCCACTCTTTAGGTTTCTCTGAAGTTGATGGCTATGCTTTTCCCGAAGAGTTGATTCATATCGATAAAGAAAAATACCAAGTCACTAAAGTAGATAAGATGAAGTACTCAGAAGTTCGAGATCTAGAAGACATCAAACTTAAAGAGATCAAGAAGACTTACTGGGCCGAAGTGGCCAATGCTTTTAAAGGAATTGACTCCATTAGAAAACTTCCTAAAAATAAAGTTCAAAAGCTTTCAAAGGCCTGGCTAAAGAGGGACGAAAAGACTGGGGTTACTCATAACTTTGCGAATGTTCAGTGCATGAACTGTCATCAACTCCACAATGAACACCCCTTCTCTATTTCTTCAGAAATAACCCCGCAAGCAAAAGTTGAGAATATGAAAGAGAAGTGCTTGAACTGCCATATACCAGATCAATCACCAGAGTGGTATGAGGTCCAAGAGAATGGAAAGCCTGGGGCTCCTAAGCATGACCTCGTTAAGAAAAAGATGGATATGTTAGCTTGTCCTAAGAATGAATCTTAGATTTCTCTTTCGATAAAATCTAAGAGCTTCTTTCTATACCGAAGGTTATGGCGGTAGTAGACATCAATATGTCGTCCTCCAGGGATGGGCCAAAACCACTTCTTCTCACTTCCTATATTGTCATAGATGTATTTTCCATGCTCAGGCTCAACGACAATATCTTTTTGACCATGAATCACAAGACTTGGGTTTTTAATATCTTTTAGGTGTTTATAAGATCCAAATCGATCATCGACTAAAATAAAGGCAAGAGGACTTAAAACATAAGTTAGAGGGATCCTTTTTAATTTGTTAAAGGCAATCCTTTGATAAGAGCTAAAAGTTGAGTCAAAGACCAAAAGGTCCACGTCTTCTTTATGCTTAAATTCAGTAAAGGAGCGGGCCATAATATTTCCACCAAGACTCTGCCCATAGACGATAAATTTCTTATAGCCCCCGGATTTAAATAAATCATGCCCATAATTAAGAGCGGCTAAGCCATCTTTATTTACCCCTTGTTGATTAGGCTGACCATCGACTAAACCATAGCCTCTATAATCAAAGATGAAGACGTCATAGCCATGCTTGGTCAACCAAACCAGATTAGCAAAATGACTCGAAAGGTTTTGAGCATTTCCGTGAAAGAAGACAAAGAGACCTTTAGGCTTCTTGAGTTTTTCTGAATTCAATAGAAACCAAGCATGAAGTTTAGTTCCGTCAGAGGCTTGAAACCAGCGCTGCTCGTACTCAGTTTTGTATTTCTCAGGTAAAGCGTGAAGAAACCTATCAGGCTGATAGAAAACAAAACTACAGCCGGAGATTAGGACGAGTGAAATAAATAAAATCAGCTTCTTGGCCATAGAACGCCCTCCCTTCTTCTATTCTTTTTTAGGCGTCATTATGCTAGGATTGCGTTCTAATGGCCAATAACGACAAACTCATTTTAGGAATAGAGACCAGCTGTGATGACACATCAGTCTGTATTTTAAAAGGAACTAGTGATCTAGATAACTGGAAGCTACCAGAAGTCATTGCAATGAAGTCCTTTGATCAAGACCAATTCCTTGGAGAATGGGGCGGGGTCGTTCCCGAACTTGCTGCAAGGAACCATTTGGCCAAGCTTGCCCCAGTCCTAGAATGGATCTTTGAAGAGGCTAAAATTGAAGCTGAAGAATTAGACCTCATAGGCATCACTACTCACCCAGGTCTTTTAGGACCACTTTTAACTGGTCTAAATGCCGGAAAGACCTTGAGTCTTCTTCATAAGATCCCTCTCAATCCGGTCAATCACCTCTATGCCCACTTAGAAGCTATTCATCTCACTGAAAAAGTTAGTTACCCTTATCTTGGGCTCATTGTCAGTGGCGGCCACAGTATGTTTGTCATCGCTAGTAGCCCAACTCAGTTTGAGATGATTGGAACCACTATTGATGATGCCGCTGGTGAAGCTTTTGATAAGGGCGGAAAGCTAATGGGATTAGATTACCCTGCAGGACGAATAATTGATGAGAAGGCCAAGAAAGGAAACCCAAAGGCTTATCCTTTTCCTGTTGGCCTTAAGACTTCAAAGAACTGTAACTTAAGTTACTCAGGAACTAAGACTTCCTTAAGATTCTTTCTAGAAAAAAATCCAGGCTTTGATAAATGGGATGATCTTTGCGCCTCTTATCAGTTTGCCATTGTTGATGCCCTTAGATTAAAAAGCACCTTTGCTAGAGACATCGCCTTTGAAAGGTTTGGGAAGACTCTTCCCTTAGTCATTGGTGGAGGCGTTGCTTGTAATAGCCACCTTCGTGAAGTGATGAAAAAAGAGCATGAACAAGTTCATATAGTAGCGCCTAAATTCTGTACCGATAATGGCGGAATGATAGCTAACTACGCCCTAAGAACAATGAATGAAAAAGCTATCGCTTACCCTGATTGCCTAATGATTGATGCTTTTGGAAGATTCTTAAGCAAAGAAGATAAGAAAGCATTCTCAAAAAAAGGCCCTTCTCTTGAGTAAACTTCCCATTGCCAATAAAGACTTAGGTCAACATTTCTTAAACGACGAAACTATTATTGAAAAGATCACCTCTGATTTCTCTGATATCGCCGATGTCATCCTAGAGGTAGGTCCTGGGCCAGCTGTCTTAACTAAAGTTTTAGCAAAGCTTGAAAAGCCTCTTGCCGTCGTAGAGAAAGACAGACGCATGCTTGAATACATAAAGGAGCATGTTGAAGAAAAGAATATTTTCTTTATGGACGCACTAAAGTTAAACGAAGAACAACTTCTTAATGATCTTGGCTGGAGTGAAAGGCGTGTTTGGCTTGTTAGTAACCTCCCCTACAATATTGCCTCACCTCTCATCGTAAACTTCCTACAGTGGAGTTCTATCGATCAGATGACTTTAATGGTTCAAAAAGAAGTTGGCCTCAAGATCATAGGAAAAAGTGCTAAAGGAAAAGACGACATGAATTCACTTCATGCTCTTTGTTCAGTATTCTTTAAAGTTAGCGAACTTTGTAAAGTCCCCCCCGAAGCTTTTCTTCCTCCACCAAAAGTAGATTCCATGGTGGTTTCTTTTGAAAGACGGGAAATTCCAGAAATAAAACCAGAAGAATTCAATAAGTTTGAAAAGTTTCTTAGAGCCCTCTTTAGATTTAGACGAAAACAAGTTTATAACGTTTTGAAATCTCAATACGATCCAGAGAAACTCGACCTAGCCTTTACAAGGTGCAACATCCCCCGTACAGCAAGGGCAGAGACTTTCAAAAGAGCTGAGATTCAGCTACTCTATTCTTATTTAACTAGTTAATTTTTCTGGAAATTTCATGAGAATAATTGCCGCCACCCTTGTCGTCTTCCTTAGCTTTCAGGCAAAGGCCAACTATGCTGAATTTTTTGGTACGGCCCCATCGACAAGCTCCATTGGAAACCAAGCCAACTCCGATGAATTTGACCCGGCTAATAATTATTATATCCCGGCCCTCATGGCCTTTAGCGATACTTTAACTTTTTCTACTTCGATAGCTTCAGTCAGCACTGACTTTGAACCTATTACAAGTATTGTTACTAAAAATAGTACAAACTCTACAACAGGTACTGAAAGTGGTCCTGTCTCTACTGAATACCCAAGCTATCTAGGCAGCTCACTTCATGTCACTCTTCCCATTGCAGTTGAAGGAGCAGGAACCGTTTCTTTCTCACTTTTTATGCCTCTTGGAAAAACCATGGAGACCAATTCCGGTGACGCTCACTTACCAGAATATGTTATGTACCGTTCTCGTTATAGAAGAACCATGATCCATTTAAACTACGCTCATAAACTCAGCGATAATTTTGCTTTTTCCATAGGATCCCATATTGGCTTTCAAGCGGGAGCGAACACAACCAATAATGTCTCCCTTAATGGAACAAGTTTTGGAACAAGCGCCGGATTAAAGACCGAAGTAAAGCCCTCACTTGCTGCTATCGTATCGACTATTTATAGAAAGGATAATTGGTCCGCTGCCTTTACTTACCAGCAGGAAATGAAGAGTAACCTAGAGACTCAGGCCAATGGCGTTATCAACGACCCTACCTCCGCCCTCTTTCAAATTACGATTGAATCAATGATCTATTATGATCCGCATATCTTTCGCTTTGGCGGAGCTTTTGAAGTTGGAAATTTCACTTTCCTAGGAACCCTTGAGTATCAACTTTGGGAAAATTACAAAACACCCGTTATTAGAGTTAAAGATCGTGGCGGTGTTATCATAGCCAGTGATGACTTTGAAAAAGTTCAGCTTAGAAATGTTCCTGTTCCAAAGATTGGAACCACTCTAAAGCTAAATGATAACCTAACTCTTATGGCCGGACTCTCCTACAAGCCCACTCCCTTGAAAGGAAACTTTTCAGGTTCAGGAAACTCAATTGATAGTAATAGCCTAATCTTAACTGGAGGCGGAAGTATTTCGATGAAGTTCTTCGGTAAAGATTTAGACCTTAGCGCCGGTGCCCAATACCACAAGCTTGAAGAACTCAATGTAACTAAGACTCCAAATCAAGAAAATGGCTCGGCAGGAAGTAAGATAGGAGCTCCTGGCTACAAGGTTGGTGGTAGTGTCATCGCCGCAAGCGGAGGACTTCGTTTAAAGTTTTAATATGGGAAAGAAAATAATCGCAAAAAATAAACGTGCCAGCTACGACTACTTTCTAGAAGAAAAGTTTGAAGCTGGAATTTCTCTAGTTGGTACAGAGGTTAAGAGCCTGCGGGCAGGAAAAGTAAGCATTGCCGAAGCTTGGGTTGATATTGATAAGAACGGAGAGGCTTGGATTCAAAACATGACCATTCCTCACTATGAATTTGGTAATATTAACAACCACCAAGAAACGAGAAAAAGAAAACTTCTCTTAAATAGAAAAGAAATTGAAAAACTACTCCATCAAGTAAAAGCACAAAAAATGACTATCGTTCCTACGATTATTTACTTCAGAGGAAGTTTAGTAAAAATGGAAATTGCCCTAGGAAGAGGGAAAAAAGATTTTGATAAAAGAGCAGACAAAGCGAAAAAAGATGTTGAAAGAAAACTTCAACAACGAGACTACAGCTAGGAGTTCACTATGCCATTTAGATTGATTCTCATCATTGCCCTTCTCCCTGGTATCCTCAAAGCGGAAACTTCTCCAAAATGCCCCGGCCAGCAAGGCTATTATTATACAAATGACAAAAGTAAAAGAAATCCTCGAAAAGGAGGCTTTGTCTCTAATAGCGCAAACGTAGGGGATTATGTTTTTATCGCTCCTACTGCAGCAGTTTGCGGTAGTTCATCAGTCCTAAAATTCTCTCGGGTCTACGGCAATGCCATCATAAAAGATGAAGCTGAAGTAACAGAGAAGGCCAGGGTATATGGGAATGCTGTCGTCTCAGGCGAAGCTCAAATTGCAGGGGAGGCCAAAGTTAGTGGCAATGCTCAAATCAGTGGCTCTGCCGTTATCAAAGGAAGTGCTTGGGCAAAAGGTTATGTGAAAATTTCATCAGGAACAATAACTCAAGGCAGGCATTCAGCACCAAAGCCAAAGGCCGTAGCAGCTAGAGAGAAAGAGGAGTCGGCCCAAAGAAACAAGGCTCAACAAGCTCAAAACCAAAAGAAATTCTTAGCAGATGCAGAAAACTCTTTAAAATGGATCATGAATGACCTTGGTCAAGGCTGGTTTGGCGAAGATAAGCAAAAAGGTTTTTACCGTAGTTTTAAGTTTACTAAATCAACGATCAAACCTCCTTGCGGATTTTACCTAAGACTTACTAAAGAACAAAAAACTCTAGACTCTCATTGTAATAGAACCAAAAGAGTAAAAAGAAAAAGATGGACGCCTAAAGGCGGAGACTACAAATTAGTAAAGAATTGCAAGAAGGAATATGACAATCAAGGGGAGAAGTTCTTTGACCTTAGAAAACTAAGCCTCCTAAAACATACAGACTTTTCAAATAACAGAACATATCTTCATTTTAATTCATTCTATTTTTATGTAGGAAATGCCAATAGTATTGATAAGTCGATAAAGAACATTAAGGAACACGCTAGAAAGTACTGCGGTCTTAAATGAATAACTCCCTACAGAGGTAGGGAGCCCTTAATAAAGTAATGAGATGAGACCTTTCTATTTAACTTCTGCTTCTTTTGGGCCAACTCTTGAGCTTTTCTTAAATCCGAAGAAATATATTTCTCCCGAAGTGACTCACTGCTAGAGCATCCAGCTCCTACAATTAAGATTCCCACTAAGACTATAATTTTCATAATCGATGCGTTCATAAGAAACCTCCTCGTTCCTTTAAAACCCCACAAGAAAATCATATCTAGGAATGTTAATTTGGGTCAAAATTTGAAGCTTTCTTAGTAATATCCATAACATAAATAGATAGTTGCACCACTCAAGTTACTGAATTCACGCAAATAACGCAAAGAGTCCACGAATCACCTATGTAATTATTCGTAAATACCTAAAAAAAGGCAATTTTCAAAATAAAAAGATCTTAAAATCAAGAAACCCAATGAAAGACGGCGTATCCATAGCTGCTAAGGAAGATTAGCCCTGAGAGCTTTCCAAAGTTCTTTTTGATCAACGGCAAGAGCATTAAATAAAGTGCCGCTCCTCCGATCAAATAGAGCTCCACATGGAAGGTTTGCTTAATCTCGATGTTGTAAAATCCTAGTGAGCCTAGAACAAAGGCGACATTGAAGATATTCGACCCGATAATATTACCGGTGATCAGCTCAGTATCCTTCTTTTTAATGCAAGCAATCAAAGCCGTAACTAGCTCAGGAAAACTAGTTCCAAAAGCTATAAAGATAGCTGAGATAATATAAGAGCTAACCCCTAAGAGTTCACCTATCTTTGTCCCACTTAGAACCAGAAGCTCCCCTCCAGCATAAAGAAGAGTAAATCCTAAGATGAGCTTCCCTACCGTCATTAAACCAATCCTCTCAGGAGGCTCATCATAAGGAGAAGGATCAGTCTTTCCTTTCTTCATTTCTTGAAAGGTTTGATAAAGATAAAGAAAGAAGAAGAAGCTAAATACTCCAAGCGTTAAAAGATTAAGCTTCCCATAACTTAACACTCCCACAAGGGCCAAGGTTAAGAATATATGAATAAGGAATTGAATCTTAATTTCTCTTTTTTGCACGACCAAAGTCGTGATAATTCCTGAAACCCCAAGGATTAAAAAGAGGTTGGCGATATTAGAGCCTACAATATTTCCAAGAGCAATCTCAGGATGGCCCCTATAACTGGCCAGCTGACTAACAAAGAACTCAGGAAGAGAAGTTCCAAACCCTACAATAAGAAGCCCTATTACTAATGGTGAGAGGCCAAAGTAGAAACCTATCTTCTCAGCACCATCTAAAGCAAACTCAGCTCCAAAATAGAGGATTCCAATAGCGAGAACTAAAAGCAATACTTGTACGAGCATAATTTTAAACCATATAATTAGAGATACATAATCTTAGCTTAAAGGCCTTAAATGAGAAAGTTCTTCGACAAAATGGGTTTATCCAAATTTAGAAACAACAGCACTGTCTTCTTTATATTTACCGATATTTGGACTTTTTTCTATATCTACAAAAAGTTCACGAACAAAGAAAGACTAGATCAACTCATTGCAATTGCCGCCAAACAGCAAGGCATTGATAGTGCACACTTAGAAGGCCTTTATACTCTCATGACTCAAAGTCTAATCATGCTCTTGGCCCTAGCCTCTATCATCCATATTGTTAATTATGTTCTCTATAATAAAAATAAGAAAGCTGCTATCGCATATCTAAAGCTCTATGCATGGTCAGCCGCTTTCCTATTACCACTCTGGGGATTTTCTGTATTTTCTGAATCTCCCCCAGCAGCGATTATCTTCATTGCACTAGGAGGACTGATGGCCTTCAATGCTATGGGGCTTAGGGTTTTTCCGTATCAAGAGAAAAGTTAGGCACAAGAAAGTTTGTCTCTTTAGGCCTTGTCCAATTAGGTAGGTCTCTTGCCTTACCACTTAGAGACTGCATGCCAGATAGGGCCAGCATAAATGAATCAAAGGCATGTGGATTCTTTATCAATACTTCAAAATCATGATCGTACAGAAAAAGATTAGCTTCTTTCTCAATTTTTTGAATAAGGTCAATTCTTGTCTCTATTCCTAATTCAATATCGTTAAAGTTTTGAATATGTTTTTTCTTAATGATTCCTGATCTTAAAAGTTCAATTAAGATAATTGGTCCAAATGATTCATACAGTTTTAAATCGTTTGGAAAATGCCTTCTTAAATAACTAAAGCGAGAGAGTATCATTAGGCTAGTATTGCCAAATGAGTCATAACTAGAATTAAAGAGGTCTAAGAGTTGATCATAATAAAAATTCCAGACCCATAAGTCTATGGGTCTATTCCAATAAGGAAGGTAACCCTTTTTTAATCTTCTTTTAAAGGACCTGCTTAATATATGTTCGTGAGACTCTTTATGAAAGATATCTCTTGAGTAGTCTATTTCATCATGGCTGTTTCTTTTTTGCTCATACCGTTTAGGGTTTTCATCCGCTAGCCTCTGGTCTTCCTTAATCAATTCAGAAATAAGATCATTAATATTCTTAACTTCTTCAACTTCACAGTTGGTGATTCCAGGACAATCTAAAGAGCAAGGATGACAGGCTGGTTCACTCAAAGGAAAATCAACAACAAGATCTTTTACTTCGAACTTTTCAATCCAATTTCTTACGATATCTTCTCGGTCAATTCCAGATTCATCTTTTAATTGAAGAAGTGACTTCAAGGCCCATCTTCCATGCTCGGGAAAATATTCTAAGAGGCAAAAAAAGAATTTATCTTTTCTGCCACCTTTCATACTCATGCCAGCAATCTTTTGATTTGCCATAGGTTTAAAATGGGTTCGCTAAAGGGGGGATTCGATATGAAACTCTAGTTTCCTCATGCCCGCTTCTAAAATAGATTTAGAAACTAAGTCTGAACTAGCAGGATCATGGATCAATAAAAAGCACCCACCGCCTCCGGCACCACAAATCTTCATACCAAGATTTGGAACCGTCTCCTTAAGATTATTATACAGTGATTTCATAGAAGGAGTCACAATTCCTGGAAATTGATTCTTTCTAATTTCCCCTTCTTCACTAATTTTTTTAAGAAGAAGCGGGTAATCCCCTGCTTTTAAGGCCTGATAGGCTTGTTGGCTAATCTTTGAAATTTCTTGTAATCCTGAACGCATTTCATAGTTTTTATCAAAGAAGCCTTTATATACTTCCCAATTATTCATTCCTGAATGGCGTTGCTCTCCACTATAGACAAGAGTAATTGACTCTTCGAGGGCCTGTTTCAATTTTGTTGAAAAAAGCTGCTCTACCTTAATCGAATCAACACTAGGGTGAAGGGCCAGGACTCCTCCATGGAGAGCTGGATAATAATCTTGATAACCAGCAGGTCCACTATCTAAGATTCTTGACTCAATACCATTAACTACTTTTATGGCCTGCTCTTTATCAAGTTTAACGTCAAAGAATTCGCAAAGGGCTGAATAAAAGCTGACCCCCATTGCTGATGAGCCACCAAGGCCTGCTCCCGCGGGGGATCCAGACTCTAACTCAATTCGAATTCCTGTTTTGATATTAAAATAGGCTAAGACTTGGCAGAGAAACTTTAAGGGTCCAAAAGTATCACCATTCAGATTCTCTTCAGTAAATGATGCAAGAGAAAACTTATTTTCACTCTCATAGTCTTTAGAAATAAAATGGATATAGTCTTCTTCAATCTTTGTGAGTTTAACATTCGCCATTAAAGAAGTGGCGACGTTCATTGTTACGACATCTTTTAGAATAAGGTTAATAGGGCTTAAATCTAGGGTTCCCCCTACAAGGTCAACTCTAACAGAGCCATTAACTTCAACTGTCACTAGCTTTCCTCTTCTGACCAAATTCCAACATAGGGAAGCTCTCTGTAGCGACCAGCATAATCAAGACCATAACCGATAACAAAATGATCTTCGATTTCAAAAGCTAAGTAATCAATCTTAACTTTATGAACTAACCTGGCCGGCTTAAAAAGAAACGAACAAACCTTAACAGACTTTGCTTTTCTACCTGAGAGGAGTTCTTGAAGGGCCTTAATTGTATTGCCTGTATCAACGATATCTTCAACAAGAAGAACATGTTTTCCTGAGATGTCTTTTCTTAGATCTAAATGAATCTTAACATTTCCTGATGATTCCGTTCCATCTCCATAAGAAGAAGCTCCGAGAAATTCCATCTTAACAGGAAGGTCTAATTTTCTTACAAGATCGGCCATAAAAATAAAGGAGCCATTTAAGACACCTACGACGATGACTTCTTCTCCCGCATAATCTTTAGAGATTTCAGCTCCAAGCTCAGCAATTCTTTTTTGGATCTTTTCTTCAGATAGGTATTCATTAATGGCCATAACAGCCTCCCGGATTTTGTCCTTAATTGAGACTGTTAGGAATATAGCATAAAAGACTGATTTTCAAGGATAGTCTCTAAATGCTGGTTTCAGTTGGTTCAGAGGTAGTTTTTCTATAACGAATCAGCTCTTCCTCTTCATGATACTCAAAGTGATTACCACACCTAGCTTCATAAAGATCTGTTTCGCCCACAAGAACTTGAGCGTCGTCTTCGACGTTCTTTCTAAAAGTTTTAGTAGCAGGGCCACCACAAACAGTACAAATTGCCTGCACCTTATCCACTCTATCGGCCACGGCCATTAAGTGTGGGATAGGACCAAAAGGAACGCCCCTATAGTCTTGATCAAGTCCGGCTAGGATAACTCTAATACCTCTGCGTACTAATTTTTTTACAACTGGGATGATATCTTCGTTGAAGAACTGAACTTCATCAATAGCGACAACTCTTGTTGAATCATAGAGATGCTCAAGGATATCTGAAGAACATTCAATTGGCTGAGCTTCAATACTCTGAGCAGAATGGCTTACTACATTTTCATCATGATAACGGTTATCAATCATGGGCTTAAAGATCTGAACTCTCTGTCTTGCAATTTGAGCTCTCTTTACTCTACGGATCAACTCTTCTGTTTTTCCAGAAAACATAGGTCCGCAAACTACTTCAATATGTCCATAAAGACTTGGTGCTAAGGCAAATGGAGACACGTTACCCCCTCGTAAAATATTATATTAGTGTCCGAATTTTTTTATGTGTGCTTAGGCAGTTTGGCCGCTTGGTGGCCTATAGTAAATGCTGGCCGCCGGAAAAATTACCTAATTTCATTAACTTAAAGATTTTTAAATTCTTAATATTTTCTGACTTTATAAAGAGATCACAACCATGAGAACCATGACAAGAAGCAATATAAAAGTAAAACCTAGGAATATCACCGGTGAGACTAGGATTACGAGGCTTTGGATATGTGAGAACTTAAAATTGTTCTTCAGCCCGGCGTAGAGGTAAAAAAGCATCCCAATCCCTTGGGCCATAGAACCAAATACCGGCAAGATGAGAAAAGTATAACTAACTAAAGAATGGTTAATGACCTGATTAGTCTTTTGATCCACCCTCTCTTCTACTTCAAACAAGTCGGCAAAGAACTTGATAAAACTTCCCCAAAGCCTTGTATAAAACCAAATAAAAAGAGGGAAAAAAACAATCTGTAAAAGAATACCCCAAAAGACGAGGCTCTTTCCTTGGCTATGAAAGTTAGGAATCAACAGGGCCGTTAGACCTTCTTCTTCTCCATGAACCATTGAAAACGCTTGGTAACCGAGGTGAATGGCAAAGAGGGAGTAAATTCCTTGTATGACTATGAAGATCCAAGAGATGCTCATGGCCTCAACAAAGTGCAGTTCAGAATCATCAGCTTCACTCATTCCAGTGGAGATATTTTCTACCAATTGAAAGTGGCGGTGTTCTTTTATATCAATTTGATGATCAGATACGGCACTTAAAAGCGTATGTGTTTTAAAAGGATGTAAAAATGCGTAAATATAATTTGAAAGTAAATTGATCATTATTTTAAGAAAAAATCCTTTAGCTTAGTTCCGATACCATTTAGGTTATCAAGCCGATAATGCAATTTATAGCCAAGCTTCTTATTGGCTAAAATAACTTCCCGCTCCTTAAGAATAACATGAAATTCCCTTCCTTCAATCAACTTATTACCATCCCAATTGACGACAAAAGAACTCGCGTTTAAATCACTCTCTTCCTCTAGGTCTGAGATCTGATCAGCTTCCACAGAAAAGAGGTCTACTAGGTTTTTAAAGGCCAGGTTAACGGCCTCCCCAGCTAATTTAGATGGCGAAAAAGCCTCAAAGGCCTTGGCATAATTAAACTCAACGTCTATTTCTTTCACTTCCGGAAAGCTAAGCTTCATGGCCTTTGGTCTTTTAGTAGGAATCGCTCTTAGGTCCCAAAAGTCTTGAGCCTTTTTAAAGAACAGCTTTATAGATTTTGGATTAATAGTTAGGATCTTATTCTCTTCAACTAAATGAATATAGCTTCCAATCTGTGTATTATATTTCTTATAAACCTTTATATTCGAAGAGCTCCCATCTTGCCTTTCGATGGTGAGGCTTGCTACTTCATCTTCAAGCTCCCCAGCACTTAACCAAGACTGACCACTAAAGTTGATCAATTCTTGAAGGTAATCATTGATCGCTTCATTTTTTACCTTCATTCCACTCGGTGCCTTGGGTATTGTTGTTTGAGCAAGAAGATCAATCGAAAAAGCTTTATCCCTTAAATTTGTAATACTCAAACTCTTCCAAGCAATCTTCTTAGTTTTGAACTCTTTTTGAAAAAGATGAGTGTCTATGAAGAAGTCCTCTTTTAATGAGAGCATTGTTTTAAATCTTAAGTACTTCTCAGGATTCTTATGAAAGCTAGCCTTGTCGTAGGTTCCTTCGTTTGGTGAAGAATCAAAAGCGACCATTTGCTTAGTCTGCCCTTCTTGGGTGACTTCCATGTAAAAGCTTTGATCAAAATCAAGCTTTCTTCCTAAACGAAATATAATTTCACCCTTATCAAACTCAAAGGTTAAAGCCAGAGCGTCTTTATCAAAAAAATACTCTCTTTTATCTATACTATATTCATCAGGGCCTAAATATCTTCTGACTCTCATGCGGCCTAATATATCTAAGAATTTTTGCAAACGAAATCCATCAACAAGTTCACCAGAGCTGGTCATAAAGAACTCACCCTCTCGGATAAGCTTAAAGCTTGATGTAGAGATTCTCTTCATGTCTCCTAAGTTTTCAGAGTCAATCATCTTATGTTTTTTTAGCTCTGACTCTCTCTTAGCAATTCCACCTAACTCTTCTGATTGATAAGTATAAAAAGCAAGACCCGCGAAAATAAGTGTTAAAAAGAATATCCTCTTCATCTATAACCTCATCCTTCGCCTATAAATGACAATGGCAATGATAATTAGACTTAGAGGAGCAAAGAGCACTGAGAAATAAAAGATGATTCCTAGCTGTGGAGCACTAATAAAGACTGGTTCGTCGTTAACAACTGGCAAGTTAAAAGAAATCAATCTTTCTTCATTTACAAGCCAACTCAATGAGTTCAAAAAGAGCGAGAAATTTTTAGAGAACTTTTGATAACTATTTATAACAAAAGTTGAATTTCCTGAAAGGATCATTCTCGTAGCAGTGTCTTTTGCTTCCCAAGCCGCATAAAGACCAAGAGGTCCCTTGGTATCGACATCTTGGTTATAAGTAATAACGCCTGATACGAATTCTTTTAAACTAAGTTCTGCCCAGCTGGCAGGAAAAGGTGAGCTTTGAGCTAAAACCGACAGCTTACCCTTGCTTCCTTCAATCTTTTGTATCGAAGAAACAAGGGGAAAAAAGACCTGTCCTTTAAAGTCCTTAGTGATGGCATGCTCAGAGTGATACCTATCAAGCATAGGAACAGAGCCATTGCTTCCGTTAATATGTTTTATCCTATCAACGACTAAATTATTTCCTATAACAACCCCATAGCTCGTTAAAAGCTCTCTTAGGTCGGCCACTTTATCGTCTTCAACATTTGGATCTAAGGCAACCATCAGTCGACCACCACGTTTTAAGTAGTTCTTAATGACTTCAAGTTCAATAGGATGAAAACCTTGTTTGGGTCCCCAGATAATAAGAGCCGCGACAAAGCTTGGGAGTTCTGAATAGGCCGATAGTTTAACCGGACGAACATCATAGCTTCCTTGGGCAAGAAGCTGATTTAAATAACTTCCTCCCTCATTTTCATTAGCCTTTAGGTTCAACTCACCATGACCAGTACTATAAAAAACGATCGGATCCTTTTCTCGACTGACTTTGATAATAGCGTTAGTTATAGCGAGCTCTGAGAGGCTTGCGACTAGTTCTTTTTTACCCATGTATTGAACAAGGATGGTTCCTGATTTTTCAATTCCAAATTTACTTACAAGTTCAGGCCTCACTTCAATATCAACAAAATTAATCTCAATTGAGGCATTATCTAAAAGGTAGAGATCAAGTAAGGCCCTAATCGTTCCATGCTCTTTCTTTGTCGAAAAGATCGTAAGCTTTAAGCCACTACCAAGAGTTTTTAAAATACGGGATGATTGGTCTGTAAGAGAATTCTTTTTATTAGCCGTTGCATCCCATTGTTTAGGATTTTTAAAAGCGATATAGTTAACAAATCCAAAGATTCCAAAAAGTAGAATGATAGTAACAAGTGACTTACTCATACCTCTAAAAAAACTACTCATATAAAATTGATAAAATTCTTTTCTATAAATAATCAGCATGACCATTGTGATAACAAGGGCCAATGAAGTAGCTATTAGGTTTAAGAAAAGTTCGTCGGGAATCGCAATCCAAAGAGCTATAGAAACTAAATAAAGAAGCCCATTTAAAATAATAAAGAGTTGTTTATACCAAGAAGCCATTACCAGTTCCTCGATTCAAGAGATTCTCTAGTGAGAAAAATAAAGAAACTTAGAAAGCTTGCAAAGTAAATGAAGCTATAAGACTTCATAGCCCCTCTTACAAAGGCCTCAAAATGAAATGGTATAGATAAGTAACTTAGGATTTGCCCAACGATATAATTTTGTGAAGCATTTGCGGACATAACCAAAAGCATAGAGCCCAAGAGAAGACAAAATCCGACCAGCGCCGCTACCACTTGATTCTCGGTTAGACTTGAAGCAAAGATTCCTACGGCTAAGTAACTAAGAACGCTTAGAATAATCCCTAAATATCCGCTCCCTACTATGGCCCAGTCTGAATACCCACTGATTGCAAGAACAATAGGAAAGACTAAAGTAAAAGAAAGCATAAAAAGAGCTGACGTGGCGCTCGCAAATAACTTTCCCAAGATGATCTGAATATTCTGAAGCCGAGAATGAAAAAGAAGATCTAGTGTATTTAGTTTCTTCTCTTCAGCAAAACAACGCATCGTTAAGAGGGGCGCCATAAAAAGAAAGATAAAGTTTATATTTCCAAAGATTGGTAAGATAACAGACTGAGTTAGACTTGCAGCTGCCGTGGCATCCTTTGAAAGGACTAAGTAGTTAAAAAAGAGCCAGCCAATAATAACGCAAAAAAGAGCGGTTAAGATATAAAGCATAGGTGAAAAGAACGAGTCTTTTACTTCTTTTTTATAAAGAATCCAGATTCCGCCTAGGTATTTCATCGAGCATCCTCTGTCAGGCTTCTAAAGATATCTTCAACATGAGCCTTCTCTTTCTTTAGGGATAATAAGTCAGCCCCTGAGTTAACCAAAGTCCTACAAAGCTCTGCTCTTATGTCATTTTTTTCAGTCGTTGAAAAAGTAACGAGACCTGAATTCCTCTCGATCACTAATTCTGGATAATTAAAACTCGATTTCCATTTGTCATCCCAATTAGGAATTTCCATTAAGATCGTTTGCCTAGGGTTAAACTCTTCTTTGATTTGCTCTAATGTACCAGAACGGAGAATCTTTCCTTGGTTAATCACTGTAATATGAGAACAAAGAAGTTCTACTTCATGAAGGTGATGGGTAGATAAGAAGATTGTATGACTTTCTTTTAACGAGAGGATTAAGTTCCGAATTTCGTCTATGGCAGCTGGGTCAAGTCCTACAGTTGGTTCATCTAAGATAACAAGTTTAGGATTATGTACTAATGTAGCAGCAATTCCGACTCGTTGTTTAAAACCTTTCGATAGATTTCCAATTAAGCGGCCAAGGTTCTTTTCTAATCCACATCTTTCTATGGCTAAGTCACGATACTCAGTTTCTTTGAATCCATGGAGCTCTAAGACAAAGTTGAGATAGTCTATGACTTTCATATTCAAATATAAAGGCGGCTGCTCAGGAAGAAAGCCTACATGATTTTGAACTTCTTTATGTGAAAGGGTCTCTTTTCCAAAGATCTTTATCTCGCCACTGCTTTGCGGAATAAGCCCGGTGATCATTCTCATGGTAGTGGATTTTCCTGCGCCATTAGGTCCAAGGAAACCGTGAACTTCTCCGAGTCCAACATTAAAACTAATATTATCGACGGCGTTAACTCCGGGGTATTCTTTAGAAACCTGAGTTAGCTCGATTGCGTTTATTTCGCTCATAGGTGTAATTGAAATCCTTTTCAAAAACATTGTGATTACAGAGAATCCTACCAAATTAAGCAACCTTTTGAAAAGCCGAGCCTTTCCCTCCAGTAATTTAAATACCTAATTTCTTAAGGCCCAAGTACAATAGGTCGAAAAGGAAATATGGAACATATCCAATTGTTTAAAACTTTGACTAAGATCGCTAAGAAGATTGTGATCTCTACCCACCTTCACCCCGATGCAGACGGCATCGGCTCACAAATCGCCTTGGCTATAGCATTTCGTAATACTGGTAAAGAAGCGATTTGTGTCAATGAAGAGCCCCTACTAGAACGCTATAAATACCTAGACCCGCATAATACGATCATAGGTTATGAAGAGTATGAAAAGAACCATGCTAACGATGAAATTGATTTATTCATTGTGGCCGATACCAACTCTCTTGCTAGGATTGGAAAAGTCGCTGACTTGGTTCAACGATCAAAGAACCTGCTCTTTATAGATCATCATCCCTGTGCTCCTGAGTTAATGGCTATTCACTGCATTGACACTTCTATGGCCGCAACTGGTGAACTTGTTGGAAAGCTTATCGAGAGCCTAAAGGTAAATTTTACTCAAGAGATAGCTCTCCCTTTATATACATCTGTCTTAATCGATACGAGTTCTTTTCGATACCCAACAGTAACAGGAAATACCCACCGCCTTATCGGAAAGCTTTTAGACACTGGAATAAAACCCCCTAGTGCTTATAACCAAATTTATGGGGCGAAAGAAATTTCTTATATGCAAATGCTAGGGACAGTTTTATCAAAGGCCCAAGCTACAGATGATAAAAAGATTGCTTGGTTAAAACTGACTGAAGAGACCTTAAGTAAGTTCTCTACTGACCCTGAAGATACACACGGATTTATCAATCATTTACTTATCTTAGATAATATTAAAGTCGCTTGCATGTTTCGCCAGATAGGTCGAAAAGTGAAAGTAAGCCTTAGATCAACTGGTGAAGTTGATGTTGGAATTATGGCAAACGCCCTTGGTGGAGGTGGTCATGACCATTCTGCAGCCACTATTATTGATGGATCGATTGATAATGTCATTAGGGATACTATAAAGAAACTTCAGTTAATGCTAAGTCGAATTGATTCTTAATCTTTAAGGATATTCTCTAGTGCAGCTCTTTCTTTATCGCTAAAGTTAAAACCACCCATAGATAAAACACTTTTTAGTTTACCGTGAGTCGCTGGATCATTAGGATCGTTAAGACCAACATCACCAACTACCTTTTCTTCAGCTAAATCCATTTTCTCTTCCGCTAATTTTGCTTCCGAAGCCGCTGAAACTGGTGGACCCTTTTTTGCCATTGCCTTTTTATTCGCTAATACAGCTTTTGCAGCTTCATCGAGGTCAGGAAGTTTCTCTGCCTTAAACTTCTCCATCCGAGCCTTAGTCATTTTATGATTATGATTAATCTTTGCAGTGTTCTTTTCTACTTTAGCTCTGATTTGAGCAGGTGAAAGATTCTCGCGCTTAAGCATAACAATCTTCTTTTTCTTGGATGTTTTCTTTCCAGCTCCATTAGGTGAAGCTTTTTTTACAGGAGGAGAATCGATAACAGAGAACACTTTCAAGGGTAAATCCTTTGTTAAAGTACCCTACTTCCCTATTTTATCGTAAAATAAGAACTATCTCTCAGGACGGAAAGGATTTACATGAACGAGAATTTAAATACTGCTAAGCTAGTGATTTTTGATATGGATGGAACTATTCTAGATAGTGAACCTCTCCATGCCCGCGCGATTCAGTCAGTCTTTAGCGAGTTTGGAATTGAAATGACCGCAACAGAGATCATGAACCGCTATGTGGGCTGGGGAGATAATAATGTCTACAAGGACAAGACCGAACTTCATCCAAAGATTTCCTTAAAAGAATTTATAGAAAAAAAAGATAAGATCATCGAATCAATTGTAGAGCAGATGAGTGAAGCTGAATTTAGATCCATCTTTGCCAAAGATTTCTTTAGATTTCTAGATTACTTAAATCAAAACAAGATAAAGACCTCACTTGTTTCAGCAAGTGAGCGGGTAACAGTAGATCTTTTCTTAAAAAAAGCTGGCATCAGTGATCAGTTTGAATTTACCTTAACTCGTGATGAAGTCTTTAAAACTAAACCCTCTCCAGCATGTTACCTAGAGGCCATGCGATCCCTTGAGGCTAAAGCTAGTGAAACAATCATCTTTGAAGATTCTCATCACGGAATATTAAGCGCACTCGGAACAGGTGCTCGAGTGTACACAATGGACTTCAGCCTAAATGACAAGCAGGCCTTCCAAACAATAGAAAATCATCAGTTACAAAGTAATGGCAATTATTCTTGGCTCTTTTAAGAGAACTAAATGAAAATCAAATAGATTGCTTCCCTGATCAAAAAAGTTAGATCAAGTAAGTGTTTTTAGTCAATTTTGTGTCAATTCCTAAAGCGGAAAATTTTTCAACCGATCCTTACCTTGACCCTAATAACTAAACTGTTAAGTTATGGCTGAGCTTTTTAGTTCGTCTTAAAGGGATCAAAAGGATTTGATATTTATATTTTTGGTTCACCTGCTGTTCGTTATCTCTACCTGTACGTGTTTTACAAGGAACCAATATTCAAAAGAAACGACGTTTCTTTTGAGAGAGCGCCATGAAAAATTTATTACCTAAAAAAGTTAGAACGTTAACGATTGCATTACTATTTACAAGTTTCACTATCTTCTCAACCTCATGTGGAGATGGAGGAAGCGCGAAGAACATTCAGATTCCAGGAGTCATTGGACCAAAAGTAACACTGTTACAAGACAACGTCCTTATCTCAATGGTTTTTGAAAATGTTAATATTCAAGGAGGTCTTCGTTATAATATTCCGAAGTACAACAACTCCTATATTGAGATCTCCCCAGATCTTCAATCAGACGGAACCTTAATGGCCGTTTCAGTTAGTTTACAAGATGTCTTTGGTGGTGGTCTAGATCAACTTGACCCACAAGCCCTTCCAGGTGGTCGTCCTCTTCCAGGAGTTGTTAATGGAAGACTTCCAGCTGTTGCATTTACAATAGAGAAGTTTAAGAACATGAGCTTCTATCTAGGTCCAAAAGTATTTGGAATGTTTGTTCCTGTTAAAGGATTAAATATCGGTGGATCAATTGTTACTGCTAGATTTTACACAGGTAAAACAAGAACAGGTAACCTATCTCTTGTTGGTGAAGATGCCAATGGTGAGAACTCAGGACTTCTTCTTATGTTAGACATGGGATCAAGTACTAAGAAAAGACTTAAAAAGATTGCAAAGAAATTTGATTAATTAATTCTTAAGTAAAAGAGCCTCTCAGTTCCTGCTTCAGCAGGGTTCTACTGAGGGGCTTTCTTCACAATAATTTGCCAAACATTTCCAGTAGACTCATCATTTCTAATCTCTATATAAACCGCCCCAGGGATATTATCAATATCATTCTTAACCCAAAAACTACTTCCTAAGATCGCCGTAATATTAAAAAGCCCTTGATGGCTGTTTTTATCGATAAAGTACTTTAAGAAGGTAAGCCTAACAGGCTCTTGCCTGGTTCCTAATTTATCAAAGGTCTTCATATCTTGAAGCGCCTGCCTCGTTTGGTAATCTTTAAGAGGCTCTTCTAAAAGTTCAAGCATCTTTTCTGTGAAAATAAAGTCATTTGTAAAGGCCTCCATATTTACCCCCACTTCATCCGCCTGCTGTTTTACCCTAACCACCCTGGCCAATTCAAACTGAGAAACTTTTTTTGGTACTGGCGTTGGAGCAGGTGTTGGAGTCGGTTTTGGAGTAGGCTTTGGCTTAGCCACTATTATAGGTTTGGGCGTTGGCTTAGGCGTCGGCCTTGGAGTTGGAGCTGGTGTTGGTCTAGGAGTCGGCTTCGGCGTAGGGGCTGCAAAGATAAAATCCCCTAGTCCCTTATCATCAAATTCTTTTAAAGCGCCAGGGAGAAAGATCGAGCCTTGCAGGTAACCCTTTTTCTTTTTAGAAAGATTATTCTGAACCACTTGAAATAAGTTTTTTAAGTGATCAACCTTAAGTTCTCTATTTTTAAAGATGCTTGAGAATCTGGCGAGGCATTGCTGCCCATAACCACCGCTATTAATCACGGCCAGCGTATTCGCCGTTTTCAATAATTCAAGTGGCTCTTTTGCGTAACTGATTCCATATAAATTATCTTCTTCATTACAAACCGTTTGGATCAAATCTTTTTCTCTTTTACACGAAAGGATGATCTTCTCTTCTATTTCTTTCATTGAAAGAAGCCCACAATTAGAGTTCATTTCCTTACAAAGATAGGCCAGGCGTCCCTGGGTGATATCTAAATTCTCAGGTTTACTTAAGTTTCTTCTAAAACTTGAGAGCCACTTCCCGCGCTGCTGCTTTGTTTGAAGAATATAAAGTTTTTCTTCATCTCCTGAAATGTATTTATACTTAGCTCTTCTAAGAAATTTTTTCATCTCAATATTCTTAGGCTTACAAGACTTAAAGTTGTCCTTCCATTTAATTGAACAGGCCGAGTCATCCATCCCAAGTCTATAAAGCATAATATTATAATTTTTAATCGCCTCGTAGGCATAGCTTATGGTGAGTAGGCGATAAAGATATCTAATATAATCAATATTCTGACTTAGGAAATAATTTGGACAAGAACTCTGAAGAGGAAGTTCCTCTGTCCATCTCTCATTCCACTTAAGAGATTCAGGTGAAACAAGTTTATTAAAATAATTGTTTAAAAAGAGCTCATCTTTAAATTCAAGGTTCCTATTGTTTTTATTTAATTGATAATCAGGGTGTATTGGTCCGTAGAACTGGTCGAAGTTTTTCTCGCCCAGAAATACCTGGTCATAAAAGGCATTGCTTCCGTTAGAGCCGAAAGCCGCCAAAGATTTTACCAGAATCAAGATGGTAAAAAATAACTTTATAAATACTCCTATTCAACTAAATAAAGACTCAATGCCGGTACATAAGTAATGATCACTAATGCTATCAATAATAAGATAAGAAACGGAAAAGAGGCTTTATAAAGTTCAGTTACGGGCTTATTAAATCTAAAACTAGATATAAATAAATTAATCCCTACTGGAGGAGTAATATATCCGATCTCTAAATTAGTTAAAAAGATAATAGCCAAGTGAATGGGGTCAACTCCGAATTCTGCAGCAATTGGCGTGATCAATGGAACGACAACAATAATGGCAGAGAAGATATCCATAAGTGATCCAACAATAAGCAGGAACACATTTAAAAATAAAAGAAAGCTATATTTATTGGTTAAGTATTCTCTCATGAGATCTAAGATCTGCATGGGGACTTCTTCATCGACTAGGTAGTTAGTTAAGCCTAGAGCGCAGCAAAGGATTAATAAGATCCCCCCCACCAAACTCATGGAATCTAAGATAACCCTAGGGATATCCTTAAATATATTTAAGTCTCTATAAACAAAGCACTCAATAACAAAGATATAAAAGGCTGTAAGTGCAGCTGCTTCAGTAGCTGTTGTGAACCCACCATAGATACCAACAAGAACACCGACAGGTAAAAGAAGTTCTAAGAAGGCTCCTTTAAAAGAGGCCATGAGTTCATCTTTATTGAACTTAGTCTTTCTTTTGGCCATATTCCCATTCTTAATGGACCAAGCTGAAAGAATAACTATAAGTAAGACACCAGGGATGATTCCTGCTAAGAAAAGTTTATCAATATCGACCTTTGCCACAAGTCCGTAAAGGATAATGGGCAAACTAGGAGGAAACAATAATCCTAGAGATCCTGAAGTAGTTATAAGACCAAGACTGAACTCTTCAGAATAGTCTTCATTTTTTAAGATAGGGTAAAGAAGCCCACCTAGAGCAATAATGGTAACCCCACTTGCACCGGTAAAGGCTGTAAAAAAGGCACAGATAACTAAGGAAACGATCGCCACGCCACCGGGGAGCCAACCAAGGGCCGCTTCAGCGAAGCGAAGGAGTCTTTGAGGAGACTTACTTTCGGCCATCATATAGCCTGCGAAAGTAAAGAGTGGAATAGTTAAAATCGAAGCCTGTGAAGATATTCGATAGATCTCAATTGCAACTGCTGAGAGTTCTACGTCCGTAAAACTAAATGCTGTTAAAGCAAAGAGGGACATGATGATAAAAAGTGGAACTCCAAAACCTGCTAAGACTAAAATCGATACAAAACTAAGGGTCTCAAGCATGACTAGCTCCTTCACCCTCTTCTTTTTCTCCAAAACTCTTTAAAAAGAGAAAAAAGAAACGGTAAGCGATTAAGCCAAAGCCAATAGGTATGATCCCTGTCAAAAAGCCACTATGAATTCCAAAGAACACAGGCTTTCCGTACTTAAGCTCACTTAACATAAAATCCCATGACGCAGTAATTAACCAAACAAGAGTTCCCGTTGAGACTATTGCAATAAGCCTTTCAATCCAAATCTGAGCACCAAGCTTGTTCTTACTTTCTAGGTATTTTCCAAGGATATCGATTCCAATATGTGTTCCTCTACCAGTAGCAATTACGCCCCCTAAGAAGGTACTAACAAAAACGATATGGCGGATGAACGGATCAAACCACAAGAAGGTGACATCGAACCATCGCATGATGATCACAGTCGTGCTTAAAAACAGCATTGTGAGAACGCAAATGACAAGTCCGATACTAGCAAACTTCTCTACACCTTTATCTATGGCCCTAAAAAATCCCAATTGTTTCTCCTAGAGATGAGTCTTTAAAATCTTTAATGCTTCTGAAGAGAATAACTTCCCTTCTAGTTTCTTAACTATTTTTTCACGAAGGTCTTTACCTGTAGCAATATCTGAATCTGGAAACTTCGAGAACTTAACTCCAAGCTGCTTCATGCTTTCAAGTGCCGCTTCATTGTCTGAGATATTTGCTTCAGAAACCTTTGCAATATACTTTTCTGAAATCTTCTTAACCACTTCTTGATACTTAGCCGGGACCTTCTTCCATCCTTTATTACTAACAAGGAATGCTCCTACTGAGTATGCAATAGGAAAGTCGACTAGGTATTTAATTTTAGTATTCCACTGTAGAGAGACAATCCCTAGCGGTGGAGCATAAGCAGCTTCGATAATTCCTGTTGATAACGAACTTAAAACATCTGGCAGAGGCAATGGAACTGAAACGAGTTTCATCTCTTCAATCATTGAAGAGACAAGCTTATCTCCTTCCCAAGACCAAATTTTAACACCATTAAGTGACTTAATATTGGGAGTTTCTTTTTGACTTACAAAGTAAACCAAACCTAATTCACTAAAACCAAGATTAACAAATTCATTCTTCACGAAACCTTTGTTAAAGAACCCAGACATTTTCTCAACTGTTGACCAAGCCTTAGCTCTATCATGTAAAAAGGTAAAAGGTAGTTCAACCACTCTTACATCACCATTAATATCGCCGAGGGTTTTTCCTGTGAACATTCCACCGTGAAGTTGTCCGACTCTGATCTTTCTTAAAACATCATGTTCGTCACCTTGAGATCCACCAAAATAGATCTTATATTTAACTTTACCATCAGTGGCTTTTTTAACTTCTTTAGCCATCTTTTTCATTTGCTTAGCCCAATTAGTTCCTTCAGGAGCTAGGACACCAAATTTTAAAGTTACGGCATAGAGCTGAGTAGTGAAAAGAAAAGCTCCTAAAACAAATAGTGATTTAAACATAGTTTATTCCTTTAATTAAAATATTTCTTTTTCAAATCTATCAATGATCTCAAATCTTTTTAAACCAAGGGCCTGGAAGACTTTTAGGTTTCTTTTCTCAAAGGCTTCATCCGACTTTTTCTTAAAGGGATTCCACTTCATTTCGGCATCGAATTTCTCTAGAGCTTCTTCTAAAAACTCTTTTTGAACTTCGTATTCTTTTTCATCTACCATCGGAACGATATAATGTTCAATAAAGGCAGCTCTAGCAAACCAATTATGTGGATTCTCTTTAATCGTCTTTAGAAAAATCTCTTTTCCTTTAGCAGGGTTCCCTCCTAACATCTTTGGCCTACTTGCTTCATAAGATCCGTAAAAGATACCGCAAGCTCCATGGTTAAAATTTGGATCAATTTCACAGACATAATCAAACATTCCTTTGGCCATAGGAACCAAAGTAATCAAGGTCATATTAGTTTTTTGTAAATTAACAAGTGAACCTAGGGCCTGTCCCGTGAAAAAAACCGTCTCTAAATCTTGCTTTCCTGTACCGAGTTCATCTTTAAGGAGGGCCTTAACATTACCAATGTTTTGCTTTAGATCTTTCCATGAAATGCCCTGCTCTTTTAAATATTTAAGTCCATAATCAAGGGCCTTTGAATAATTATAGATGGCCTGGTTTAAGTTTTCTTCTTTATCATTCTCAGCTAATTTATCTGCTAAGTACTCTGTTTCATAAACACCAAAAGCATAGCCAGCATAGGCCTTGGTTAAACTTGCCAAGAGGTCATCATCATTAGGTGCTAAATAATGAAGCCCTTCAATGAGCTTAATATTACCCATAGCCCCTCTTTTAAAGTTTTCCCAGTTTCCATCGGTTTCCATTTCTTCAGTCGCTTTATAAAGCATTCCAGAAGTCGTTCCGATGGCCATGGTTCTAAAGGTTCCGCAGCTTGAAAAAAGAAATAATAAGGAGAGGATGATTAACTGACTCTTCATTTAAAAAATGCCTTTTTTTTACGTTTTTAAATATTAACACCCTCTATGTTGTCCTAGATATCAAGTATTTACAATGATTTGGAGCACAGGAAAGTCATGCCGGGGCTCGGTTTAGAAAAAATCTCCGTACTATGGTAAAATAACGATAATAGATGAGTTAGCTCTCATTCGTTTTTAGCAAAGGAGTCTATTTGAGAACTTCCGAGTATGTAAGCGAGCTGGCCACTTCAACAAAAGCTTAATCTATAGCCTAGTTGGGTAGTGCTGCCGGTATTTCGTTCAGAAAGGCCATTAGCACTTTAACCAATTAGGAGATCTAAAATGAAACCGACATTTAAAGCAGACAAGTTGGGTCGGATAAGCCCAGCTGAACTTGATCGTTTAGGCAAGCTAACGAACAAGCGTCTTAGCCTCAGACCCAAAAAAAGTATGACCAGAAGTAAAAGCGTTCGTCCCATGCTGAGGACAGTCTTAGAAGAAGAGAAATCTGAGTAACAGGTTTTAGCGCTTTCTATTAAAAGTTGAATCGATGGATTTTAGAGTTGCATCTCTTATGAGCGCCAACTCTTTAATCCTTTTTTCATTTAGGTGCTCTACGAATCTAGTCCTAACTAAAAAAAGATGATTGATATAAGTTTTATAAATAGCTTTTAGCTCGTTAAAGCAAAGTTGCTTCTCTTCCTTGCTTAACTTCTTAACTTCCTGATCTGGTTTGGCCATAGAGTCACTCAAAATAATTGTCGTGAACTCCCCATTACAGACTCTTTTCTTTTTCTCAATGTATTTTTCAATTCCATTTCTGTAATCATCAATCCTTTTATCAAAGTCTTCTGGCTGCAGATTTTTGAGTTCGACTAGGCTTTCATGAATAACAGAAGAGGCTGTCTTTGACGTGACTTGTTTATTCGCTTCTGTTTGAGCAAAAAGAACAAAGGGAAAAAGTAGCGTGAAGAAAAATCTCATAATTTATCATAGGTCTCTAATTAAGCTTAGTCCAATAACCCTTATCTTTTAACTCACTTAGTACCTTATCTAAGGGAAAACCCACTACATTGGAGTAAGAACCTTCAAGCCTAGAGATAAAGAAGAGGCTCGCCCCTTGAATTCCGTAGGCACCAGCCTTATCAAGGCTTTCACCGGTATCTAAGTATTTCTCCAATAATTCAGGATCTATCTTTTCAAAGGTAACTTTAGTTGACTCAAAAAAGCTGTGCTTAGATTCATTGGTGAAAAAACTTACGGCCGTTATGACTTCATGGGTCTGATTTGATAACTCTTGCAGCATCTCTGAAGCTTTCTCTCTGTTTCCTGGTTTTCCATAGATCTTGCCTCCTAGTACAACAATTGTATCTGAAGAGATAACCAGCACATTTTCTTTATCTTCAAGAGAATCAAATACCGCTAAACCCTTCTGCTCAGAAATATCGATGGCAAAATCAGAGGGATTCTTCAATTCTGAATGTTCTTCAAGGTCGGCTGTCAAAATAGAGAAAGGAATATTCAAGTAACCTAGGAGTTCTTTTCTTCTAGGTGAGCCACTTCCTAAGATAAGCCTAAGTTTTTCATTTTTATTTTTTTCCATTGATGATCTTCCAGAAAGGTTTTCTGGTTGAGTTTAACACTTCACGGTCCGTATCAACAATGATTTCAGATTGGCGGCTAACAATATAATCCTCTAGGGCTTTGCGGTAAAAGCTTTGATCATAAACCATACTCTTAGTCAGCTCTCCGCGTTCACTGGCCTTACGCCTAAACTGCTGGGCCACAACAAGGTTTGTTGTCTCAATTCTCCTCGTATACTCAAACAAGAATTTTAGCCTTAAATTTAAATCTTCTCCTGGTTCATCAATCCTACCCCACAGTCTATAACCTGATTTTTCAGCGAGTTCCTTGCGGCTAGGGTTTTCCGAGAATAAAAACTGACTATGCTTTTTCAATAAAAGTTCACGGGCGATTAAAATTGAGGGGATATTGCTGGTTAAGTATTCCCCAATCTGAAACTTTAGTGGATCTTCGTGTGCCGTGATCTCTCTTCCTTTAGCCGCGACTTGATACCAAACCCCAGCTTCTAGAGTGAAGCGTTCCTTATTTTCAAAGCCCCGATAGAAAAATTCCACTGGAGACTCGCTCACTTCGTCTTTTAGAACTAATTTTTGTTCCTCATAAGTCCTGCGCTTAACATAGGATTCACCACCTAAAAGAACCACAAACTCGGCTTGCATATTCCTTCCGTAAACGGTTCCATTTGGCATAACAACAAAGGTATAGGTTGGTTTATTATTCACAAATTCATTATTCTCAGAGATTAATTTATTTAACTTCTTGTAGTGCTTTAGCACCTTTGTATCTTCTTCGATAAAGTTTGAAAGATCAGATTCATCTAAAGTTACCTTAACTTCTTCAGGGTTCGCTTCATTATTACTAAGTGGTAAAAATAATTTATCTGTTTCTCTCAAGTTACGTTCTTTAAAAAGTAAAGATTCCCTATTAAGAACCAAGATGTTGCCAGAATTTATTCTAAGATGAATGAAGTTCTCTTTCTTTCCAATATTTATTTCTTTAAAACTTAATGAAGTATTTGGAGAGATTCTAACGAGAGTCCCATCCATCATAGCGATCCACGCGTAGCTATCTGACTGAGTGATAATCTCATCAAGCTCTCTTACAGAAGAATTATACTGAGAAGTTGAAAACCCCTCACCTCTATAGATTCGGCAATCCCCAACACATTCTAAGAAGCGCCCAACTAATTCTTTAAGGTTTCTTTCAGTGAGGTTTAGTTTCCACTCTGGCTCTTGATCTTTTCGAACGCGGGATTTTTTCCAATGATCCAAACTGAGCCAAGTATCAGGCTTTATTCTATCCCATTCAATCAAGCTCTTCTTAACCCCTTTAAAGTTAAACTGAATCCCTTGATTCTTTCTATAGAGCTTAAATTCATCAATATTAGAGCGGTCCTCTGTTGCCTCGTCCATTGAATTCAAGGAGGCCACTTCCTCTTTATCAAGCATTGCATCGAGCTCATCGAGTTCGTCGGCACCGGCACCAAAAAGCGGAGAGATTAAAAAAAGCATTAGAATCCAATATTTCATACCAATCTTTTCGGTTGAGAGATTCCTAAAAACCAGTAAAATCGGCTAATTAAGAAGCGAAGGCAAAGGCTTCCATGCTAGCCAGTAAGTTATTGAAATTGCATTATTTAGAAGTTACTATGCCGCCCTCACTATAAAGTAGGAGTCCAACCGTGAGTGAATCAGACAAGTCAGTAGATAGTTTTTCTTTTGTTAAGACTGAACATGATATTTTAGAGTTCTGGAAAGAGAAAAAGATTTTTCAAAAGTCTCTCGAGAAAACCAAAGGTAACGCTCCTTATATTTTCTACGATGGACCTCCTTTTGCCACTGGACTTCCACACCATGGACACTTAGTTGGATCAATTCTAAAAGACGCTGTTCCTAGATACTGGACCATGAAAGGCCGTTACGTTGAAAGGCGTTTTGGTTGGGATTGCCACGGTCTTCCTGTTGAACACGAAATTGATAAAAAACTTGGGATGTCAGCTCAAGACGCTGTCAAGAAACTTGGGATCAAAGGCTATAATGACGAATGCCGAGGAATTGTTCAACGCTATACAAGTGAATGGGAGAAAACCATCACAAGAATTGGCCGTTGGGTTGATTTTGAAAATGATTATAAAACCATGGACGTTACCTTCATGGAATCTGTCTGGTGGGTTTTTAAGCAACTCTGGGATAAGAAACTCATCTATCAAGGAACAAGAGTTGTTCCTTTTTCAACGGCTCTTGGGACTGTCCTTTCAAACTTTGAAGCTGGTCAAAACTACCAAGATGTTCAAGACCCAGCCGTCACTGTTCTTTTTAAAGTAAAAGAAGAAGATACATACCTTGCTGCTTGGACAACAACTCCTTGGACCCTTCCTTCAAACCTTTGCCTTTGCGCAGGGGCCGATATCGATTACGTTTTAGTCAAAGAAAAGGATTCAGGAAAAAAGATCTACTTCGCAAAAGAGCGTCTTGAATCTTATAGTAAGAAACGAGAGTTTGAAATCCTTGAAGAAATGAAAGGATCAAAGCTTAAAGGTAAGAAGTACGAGCCACTTCTTCCTTATTTTAAAAAGTATGAAGCCAATGGCGCCTTTCAAGTCCTCAATGATGACTATGTAACAACTGACGCCGGGACCGGTATTGTTCATATCGCTCCAGCTTTTGGTGACGACGATAATAGAGTCATGAAAGAAGCAAAAATAGATGCCATAGAATGTCCTATCGATGATAGCGGCCTCTTTACTGAAGAGATCTCAGACTTTGTAGGTCAGTATGTAAAAGACGCTGATAAGAACATCATCAAGAAACTAAAAGAAGAAGATAAACTCTTTGAACAATCCGTTTTAGTTCACAGTTATCCTTTTTGCCCAAGGTCAGATACTCCTCTAATCAACAAAGTCATTCCTTCTTGGTATGTCAGTGTAGAGAGTATCAAAGACAAGCTTCTTAAATCAAATGATCAAGTACGCTGGGTTCCTGATCATTTAAAAGAAGGGCGTTTTGGTAAATGGCTAGAAGGAGCTAGAGACTGGTCTATTTCAAGAAACAGAATTTGGGGAACCCCCCTTCCTGTATGGAAAAATGATAAAACAGATAACTTTGTCTGTATCGGCTCTATTGAAGAGCTTAAGAAATACTCAGGTGTAGAAGTTGATGACCTTCATAGAGAAAATGTCGATGAGATTGAGTTTTCTATCGATGGAGAAGAAGGAACTTACAAAAGAATTACTGAAGTTCTCGATTGTTGGTTTGAGTCTGGTTCGATGCCCTATGCTCAACTTCACTACCCCTTTGAAAACAAAGAAATTTTTGAGCAAGGATTCCCCGCTGAATTTATCGCTGAGGGGCTTGATCAAACAAGGGGCTGGTTCTATACCCTAACAGTTCTTAGCACGGCTCTTTTTGAAAAACCTGCATTTAAGAATGTTATCGTCAACGGTATTGTAAACGCTGAAGATGGCAAAAAGATGAGTAAACGCTTAAAGAACTACACAGCTCCAGATGAGTTAATGGAAGATTTTGGAGCCGATGCCTTAAGGCTATATCTAATCAACTCAGGACTTGTAAGAGCGGAAGATCAAAAGTTTGCTGACACAGGTGTAAAGGACATGGTTCGCCGTGCACTTCTCCCTTGGTTTAATTCCTTTAAGTTCTTCTCTACCTACGCCACAGTTGATGGTTGGAACTCAAAAGATAATTTCAAGATCGGTGATAATATTACTGACCGTTGGGTACTTTCAAACCTTCAGACCCTTAAGAAGAACATCTCTAAAGAAATGGAAGAGTACAAACTCTACAATGTTGTTCCTGCACTCTTCACTTTTATCGAAGACCTTACCAATTGGTATATTCGTCTTAATAGAGCAAGGTTTTGGGGAGAAGGCTTAAACGATGATAAGTGCTCTGCCTATTCAACTTTATATACTTGCATCAAAGAGCTCTCAACCGCTATGGCTCCATTCTCACCTTTTTTAAGTGAGTATGTTTATCAAGAGCTTTTAAAGTTCAATCCAGGAAGTGTTGAAGCCGAATCAGTTCATTTATGTGACTACCCAGTTGCTGATGAATCAATGATCATTCCTGAACTCGAAGATGCCGTAGATAGAATGCAACAAATCATTCTTCTTGGGAGACAAAAAAGAAACCAAGTTCAGATCAAAGTAAAAACCCCACTTTCGACCTTGACGGTTCTTCATAAAGAAAAAAGCACTCTTGATGAGATCTCAAAACTAGAAGGCTATATTCAAACAGAGCTTAATATAAAGAACGTTGTTTACTCTCAGGATGAAGATAAGTTTATCCGCCTTTTCTGTAAGCCCAACTCTCCAGTTTTAGGAAAGAGGTTTGGTAAAAACTTTGGCAAGATAAGAAAGCAGATTGAGGGCCTTGGGGCAGCGGAACTTGGGGAACTAGAAGCTAAGGGTGAGCTCACTATAGACGGTGAAGTATTCAAAACCGACGATATCCTTGTCTTTAGAGAAGCTAAAGAAGGGACCCAAGCTTTATCAAATAGATTCATCTCTATTGATCTTGATTGCGAGCTCAATGAAGACCTAATACACGAAGGACTGGCAAGAGAAGTGGTCAATCGTATTCAAAAGACCAGAAAGGACCTCGATTTTAACGTAGACGACCGTATTAAGGTCGGTTATGAGGGAGACCCTGTGCTTGTTCAGGCCATCTCTAAGCATGCCCAATACATTAGCCGCGAAACGCTCACTGCAAAACTTGAAAAAGGACTCTCAGGGGATACTGTGGACTTTAAAGTCGAGGCCTATGAATTAAAATTGAGCATTCAACGAGTTTAGTTTAATCAATAAGTAATATCAGGGGGTTATAAAAAAACTTATTTCCCCCTTAGTCTGTGCCGATGAGTCCCTTAGAATATAGTTAACGAATTCTTCTAGGGGCGAAAAATGACGAATATTAAAAAGACTTTGAAGCAGGCCAACCCTTTTAAAGGGAAGATTCAATTCGAGATTGGTGGTCAAACCAAAACTTTATTCGCCTATGACTTATCTCCTAAAGATGATGTGGAGTTTTCAAAGACTCTCATGTGTCACTTTCAAAACTTAGGACTTTCTAAGCCTGAAAAGCAGCGCCTCTCTGCTTGCGATAGAGAAAGAATCTATTATTTTTTAAAGCTCGCTGAAGAAAAGTTAGAAGACTATGGTCAGAGCTTTGTTGATAGAGTTACTAAAAGAATTTCTAATAAGAATTGTTCAATCAAAGCTGAAGGCTTTGGAGCTTATATTGTGCTAGCAGCCCTTCATTCAGGGGATATGCCTAAGTCTAATAATATCTGCTTCGAGATTGAGAACTCTCCCCTTTCCCTTTTCCCTAAAAAACTCATCAAAAAGAGAAAACCAGGGTTTGAATTAAGAGTTATCGAATCAGGTAAAGACTGGTTAGAGCCTTATAGCACCCTAACGACAGCGCCTTCATTTTTAAAAGCTGCCTAATTGCGTAACGCTTCTCATTTAAAGTACCATTAAGGTCTATGAATAGACTTCTGTTTGTATTGCTAGTTTTTTACTCAATTGGAGCAAAGGCAAATTATCAATACTACAAATTTGATGTGGAAAAAGTGAAGGTCAGTGACAGCTCCTATAAGCGCTATATCATCCCTCAACTTAAAAGCCTGCTAAAAGAGTATTATCATATTTTAGAAAAAGTTGATCCTCTTCAAAAAGAAGTCCTCAAGATCAAGGCTCAAACAATCGCCATGCGCTCTCGTTGGGAAGTGACGAAGCAAGTCTGTTTAGAGATCTCTGAAGAATGTACAAAAGGTCTTCGAGAAATCTATCACCTCTCAAGAAGCTTAGATAAAAACCTCTCTAAATACCTAAATGATGACATGAGCTTTCCTACAGAAAGTGAAAAGGTTGATTCAACTTTAAAGCTCCATGGCTCATTAGATAATCTATTTAATCTTAACTATAAGAACCTTCATGCCATGGAAGAGTACTTAATTACTTTTGGTACTCCACTTTTTCCCTACAATAAGATCCATAAGAACTTAGGTCAAAACCTCCATGCTATGAACTTGACCTGCGAACTGGCCATGACTGGAAAGTTGATCCCTGAGATTCAAGAGGAGTTTGATTTTGTCTGGAATCATTTCTTTAAGACAATTGAAGAGCATCTCCTTACTCATAAAGGACAGATCTATTTTCTTAAGAGACTCGGGGAATTGAATATGGCCTGGAACTCTTTTTCAATGAAGATGACAAAAGGAAATTTGAAAGTTCCACCTGAAGTTTCTAATATCGTGAAGTTAATGCACAACCGATGGAACTCTATTTTAAAGATTGTACTCCGTCACAATTAAGCTCTTTATGAGCTTTTTTTGCGAAATAGATAATCCCAAATAATAAGATTCCTCCAACCAATAAAGACATCCATAGACTTCCTCCCATTGGCACAATCCTCATCCACCAAGAATAAAAAGTCTCAGAAGTATATTGAGAAGCCCTTGATAGCATGCTTAAATCAATGTCACTTTTTATAAAAAGAAGCCTCTTAAAAAACTCTTTCAAACCTAAAAACCAAACGGAGCCTTCTAGTGTCCAGGCCGAATGTGGATCAGTGCTATCCATCACAGATATTAACAATGGCTTCCAATTAATTGAGCTTAAACTAACTTGTAATAATACACCTAAGCTTCCAAAGAAAAGTCCCCCTTTTTTAAGCACCCCGTTCTCTTCTAGAATAAAGGGTAAGCCTAGAAAAAGTAGAGGAATCAAAGTGTAGGTATACCTGTTGCCTACCCCAGAGAATCCCATCCAATTGGGAATCTTGGCCACAACACAAAGAGTGGCCATCAAGGTTCCTAGGATGAGAACTAAAGATTCCTTAGTGAATTTACTTTTATATTTAAACATCCCGACCAGTGATATTGCTAAGAGAGGAGAATAGATAAAGAGGCTAAAACCAGGGCTAAATAACTGCCCCATCAACCCTTCCCAGAAGGGATTGACTGGATTGATTGAGCCCCATTCTTTTTGTTCAAGGCCATGAATAAGAGCGAGTTTAAATAGAGACCCTGTTCTTAAATAATTATAGTAGGAGAAAAGAAATATTAGAGGGAGAAAGCCTCCTAGGAAGTAGAGGAAATCCCTCAAAGGCAGTTCTTTCTTTAAGAAATGAGAGAGGGATATAAGTGAATAAAAAAGAATCATAATTCCAGCCAGATCTCGGCTATTGGCAGAAATCCCTAAGAGCAGGCCAAGGTAAAATAAACTTTTTACCTCTTTCATTAAAAAGTATCTTTTATAAAAGTAAAAGCTTCCTATGCTAGCAAATAAGTAAAGGTTGCCTTCATAGTTTAGTGAACTGTATTGAAAAACTACTGTCGAAAAGCCTAAGAAAAGACTTGAGAGATAGGCGACCTTTTTACCTACTTTAAACAATAGACAGGTTTTAAAATAAAAGAGGATGCTTAAAGTGCACCAGATTATTCCCGTCAGTGAAAAACTAAACTTACCTAGAAGATCTAAATCTTTTCCAGTTATTAAGCTCAAGAGGTTCATAACTCCAGCAATAGGTACCGCTACAAGGAGGTTAGCTAAATTATGAACGTCGTAATAAAGACCGCTCGGTCCCATCATCTGTAAATTATCGTTGAGCATTTCGCTAATCCCAAAAGAAAAATGAGTCAGCAGGTTACTTGCGTACATGTATTGAAAATTAGCTTCGTGCCAGGGAACCCCGGAAGAGAAGAATAAAAAGACTAAGCTTATGAAAAGAAAAATTGAGATGTTCAAGGAGCGCATAGAATAAGTATGCCACTTATCTGTATTAAAACAAAAAAAAAGGCCCTCAACAGAGGGCCTTCATTTATCAGTCTTAGATCTTTCCACCACGACCGTATTTAAATTGCGTCTTCTTTCTTCTTTTTTCAGCTGCTTCGGTTTTTTCTTTCATCCGAACTGAAGGCTTTTTATACTCTTGACGTTTTCGATACTCACGAATAACTCCAAAAGATTCGCACATACGCTTGAATTTCTTCAGCGAACGCTCTACACCTAGCTTCTCATCTATTGTTACCTTTAAGGCAGTGTTCTTTGGCGCCATCAGTCATCACCTCCTCTTCATAGCACTATCGTCCTCTACTGAGGCACTTGAAAAATTGATTCCCTAAGTTAAGATAGCCCCGCCCCGAAGTCAATGGCAGTAAAGGAGTTTCCTATGGTGACAAACGAACAAACTGGTCTTTTTGAACAAAGATCGAACAATCCTAGTCAGTCAGTTGATGACTCAAAGCGTCCTTTAGCCTTTAGAGCCCGCCCAGATGACCTTGGAGACTACGTAGGACAAACACACCTTTTCAAAAGATACCCATTTCTCAAGGGAAGCTCATTACCCTCTATCGTTCTTTGGGGACCTCCCGGAACTGGAAAAACAACACTCGCCCACATTCTAGCCAAGAGAAGTGGCCTTGAATTTTATAGGTTCAATGCAGTTCTTGGAGGAATCGCAGATCTTAAGAAATTGATCGCCAGCGCTTCAGAAATGAGAAAGATGTTTGGAAAAGAGGCCCTTATCTTTATAGATGAAATCCACCGTTTCAATAAGGCCCAACAAGATGCCCTTCTCCCCCATGTTGAAGCGGGAGACTTCACTCTAATTGGGGCCACCACTGAAAACCCTAGAAGCTCTGTTAACCGGGCTCTTCTCTCAAGGCTTCAAGTAGTTCAACTAACAAGACTAAGTTCAGCAGAAGTTTTAAGAATCTTAGAAGCAACATCTGAAAAATATAAGATTCAAACTCCTCCTATGGCCCTAGACTTTGTAGCCGAATATTCAAGGGGTGATGCTAGAGCGGCCCTCAATATTTTAGACCTCATTCAAAGACAAAATAATGAGCTTGGAGACAAGCCCTTAGACTTTAATCAAATTCAAAAACTTATTTTAGAGAATTCTAGAGATTACGATAAAGATAGAAACCGCCACTACGATGTTATCTCTGCTTTTATTAAAAGCATGAGAGGCTCTGACCCTGATGCTGCCCTTTTATGGCTTGCTGTCATGATTGACGGTGGAGAAGATCCTGTTTTTATCGCACGAAGACTGGTGGTCTTTGCTAGTGAAGATATTGGTAATGCTGATCCTATGGCCTTAGTTTTAGCCACAACCACATTAACTGCCGTCTCTTCTATAGGAATGCCGGAGGCCCGGATAAACCTAGCTCAAGCCGTAACCTACCTAGCCGCTGCAGAGAAATCAAACGCTGCCTATAACGGAATCAATAGAGCTTTAGAATATGTTGAATCCACCTCTACTATTGAAGTACCAAATCATCTTCGAAATCAGCATGATGAGATTAAGAACTATAAGTATCCTCATTCTTTTGAGGGCGGATTTGTTAAACAGAAGTATTCGACAAAGGATTTGCCTGATTTTTATGAGCCCGTTGATCGTGGGGCTGAGAAAGAGATTAAAGAAAGACTTGATGGGTACTGGAATTAGTTTTTAAAAGAGATAGTCTCCGCCCATGCAACCAGTCGCTGAAGCGACTAGTTTCACAACGGTAAAGCAGCCGTCAAAATCCTTTGGATTTTGGCCGTGCTGCTAATCCCAACGATTATAAGTAACGTTGGCCTTGTCTAAATAGTCTTTAGTCATAAAGAAGTAACCAAGGTTAGTTTCAATATAACAAACAGCTGTATGAGCTCTTCCTGGAATGATTAATTTACAACGGTGCTTTGCTCTACCGTGAACACCTTTACCAAAGTTTAAGTCTTTTCTTGCACAACCAAGCTCTTTTGCAAGTTCTCTAATTACGTAGATGGCTTCGGCTTGATAATCTCTTCCGTAATCTCTCATCTCATCTAAGTCAGTAAGGCTTACTGAAAAAGTTCTACTGTCTTGAGTATTACCATCTGTAAAAGCTTCGTAGCATGACTCTGGTGATGCCTGAGCAACACTTGTTAAAGCTAAGGCTAAAAATAATGGGACTAAGATTTTAATCATAATACGTTCTCTCAAATTGACGGTCATTTCCGACCGAGTGCACAAGTCAAGTTTTCAGATTTAGTAGATATACCGACGTAATTTCAATAAGGCAAAAGTTTTAGTAAAAATGAGTTAAAACATATAGTTAGCTCAATATTCGCAAGTATATTTTTTTTAGTCCAAACTTAAAAAAACTATTAGCCAAACTGATACTGAAATGGAATATTAGGTTCGTCTAAACAGAGAGGTTAGTTTGAAGTTGTTTCTTGCCCTAAGTCTTTTTATTCTAGTTGTTTCCGAAGCCTATGCGGTTTCTCATTATTATCCCGACACAACAAAATCCCAAATACAAAACCCTTCTGTTAAAGATGACGAACTTAAAACAGCTCTTTTTGAAGTACTTATAAAGAAGCATGTCCGTAAGAAAAATAAAGCTGATATTGTTGTTAATCATTGCGGTGAGGCCAGCGGTAATTGCTATGGTCAAATAAGCCTAGGTTATAGAGGAGCTAGAAAGGTTCTCTTTGGAAAGCTTCATTTAGAAGAAGACGCTAACGGTTACTATATCAAAGACGTTTACTGCAGAAAGAAGATCTCAAGCAGCCAAACTCAAATTGGTCCAAACATCATTCCTAACCACACACTTATTAATTGCGAGCATACTTGGCCACAATCAAAGTTCAGTGGGCGTTTTGAAAAAGGAATGCAAAAATCAGATCTTCACCACCTCTTCCCTACTGACTCAAGGGCCAATAGCACTAGAGGAAATAATGAGTTTGCAGACGTAGCTGGTGACCCCCTTGAAGATGAATGTTCTTCATCTCGTTCAGGAGTTCCTAAAGGTGGTTATGATAGATTTGAACCACCTACAGAACATAAAGGAAATGTTGCAAGAGCACTTTTCTACTTCTCAGTTCGTTACCAAATTAAGATTTCAGAACAACAAGAAGCCTATCTTCGTGATTGGCATATTCAAGATCCAGTAGATGCTAGTGAAAGAGAAAGAAATCAAACGATCTTTGAGATTCAAAAGAACAGAAATCCTTTTATTGATTACCCAGAACTAGTTGATAGAATTCAAAACTTCTAGTTTATCTAAACCTCGAGTTAACTTCGGTTAACTCGAATTCACAAGCAGCCACTTCGTCTAGACACTTCTCATTCTTCTGACAACTTGAAATATAGCTTGCTACCGTTTTAAATGTTCCATAGTCTTCTAATTTAAAGACTTTCTCAAAATGATTAAAAGCTGCGCAATAATCTTTATGTTTAAAGTAGTAATTCCCAACCTCAATTTGATATTCAGCCTCAGCTTTTTTTGCATAAGCAATATTTTTTCTAGCCTCACTAACCTTTATATTTTCCGGATAAAGGTTAATAAACCTTTCAAACGCAGCGATGGAATAAGGGATGAATTTTTGTCCTTTATCTTTAGAGATAAACTGAAGGTTACATAGTCCCATTCTAAATAAAGTATGAGCTCCATCTTCAGAAAAAGGGTTCTCTAAGTGAAACCTCTCGTAGAGCTTTAAAGCGTAATGGTACTTCTTATCCCCATAGTAAGCATCTGCTAGGCGGACTTTTACTAAAGACATATTAATAAAGTTTGGAAATTTAGTAACAATCTTATCAAAGCTTTTAATAGCTTTTGAGTATTTACCTTTTTCTAACTGCTGCATACCTTGATCGTACAAGGCCGCCGGATTAACCGCTTCATCAAAGCCAAAGAAAGCATGTGCTCCCTGAAGGCTTAAGATTAAATAAATGGCGCAAACTAGCTTTAAGATCATAATTGCCTAATCTCTAGACAGTGGACTTAAAGCAAGGCAATAAGGCCTACCAATTTCCAGCGTCTTAAGGTTTAAAAGTTCTTTCTATGGATTCTAATTGCACAGGCTGTGCCAATGATTAATAAGGACTTGAACTATAAGAGCGGTAGGAATCACTCTTTTCAAAGTTATTCTGAGTTGTTTCAAAATGATAAAAGTTAAAAAGCCTTCCTCTAAAACCGGTTCTCCTAAAGTAAATATCTGCATCTCGCCCTATTTCCCTAACCAGGCTAATATTCTTACTCTCTAGTTTCTTTAAATAAAGGCTGCATTCGGTACTAGGACCTTTATGACAGATTGATCTACCTCCTCTGTCTTTAGTGACTTTTACTAAAAGATGAACATCAGCAAAACAGCGCTTCCCAGCCTTAATAAAATCAACTCTAACTGTTTGTCCTTTGATATTTTTAATCTTGTAGGTACTATCCCCTTGCTCAGGCATGCATTTTCCAGAGTGATCTTTTAAACCCTTAACAGGTGAGCAGATACCTGGAATTTCTTTTTTAGCTTTCTCATAACCCATATTTGAGGCGTAGCTACTAAAAGAATCTTCAGCCACCTTACATTCGACTTCATAGAACTGGGCCAATGTTACGTACTGAAACTCCCAATACGCATTTGTATCCACTGTGTTTTCGCTCCTAACTTGATTCTCAGACGCTTCATAAGCCGCCTTATCTAAGTAAGAACAAGAGCTGATAAATAAAAGTGAAAATAGAATTATTCTTATCTTCATACCTTCTTTATCGGACACTTCTCTAAATCACTGTAGTTAAGTGAGAGTTAATTTTCTTAATTTTTTGGAAATGATTCTGAAGTAATCTTTATAAGTACCTGAAAAAACGAGCCCTCTTTTCAGAGGGCTATGAGTATTGTTTAGAATAGGCTGCTAGGGTCCATGTTCTCAAGGTTATGCTTAACGCTGTTAAGGAACATCCCACCTAACTGACCATCGATCACTCTGTGGTCATAAGTATGAGTTCCATACATCATCGACTTGATGGCAATAGCATCATCTGCTGTCACAACAGGACGTTTCTTAATCACACCTGAAGCAAAGATCCCAAGTTGTGGTTGAAGGATAACTGGAGTCGCCATAAGCGTTCCAAAAGAGCCAACATTCGTAAAAGTAAATGTTCCGCCGGTTATATCATCCATAGAAAGCTTCTTGCTTCTAGCTTTCATGGCCAGTTCATTAACCTTTCTGGCGATACCAGTAATATTTAAGGAATCTGCGCTCTTAATATTGGGAACAACAAGACCGTTTCCTGGTACAGCTACAGCGCAGCCGATATTAATATCCTTTTTAACAATGATATTATTTCCATCAACTGAAGAGTTCACAAGTGGATGCTCTCTTAAAGCTTGAATAAGAGCGTACAAAATAAAGTGTGTATAAGTTAATGAGAAGCCTTCTTGCTTTTTAAACTCATTCTTAAACCCTTCTCTGAACTTAACAAGCATAGACATATCAATTTCATCTAATGAGTTCACATGTGGTGAAGTCAGTTTTGAATCAACCATGTTCTTAGCAATGGCACGTCTCATATTATCCATAGGGATGACTTCAATTCTCTGACCAGTAGCTGTTACTTCAGCAACACCACCAGCAGGAACAGATGTGCTAGCCGGAGCAGATGGTGCTGCGGCAGCTGGAGCAGGGGCTGCTTGAGTGGCCCCGCCTCTATTGTTTTTAAAATTGATAAAGTCATCTTTATTAACTCTTCCGGCAGCTCCACTTCCTTTTATATGAGCAAGCTCGCTTAAAGCTATTCCAGCTTCTTCAGCCATGGCCTTAACAAGAGGAGTATAGAACCTTCTCTCTCCTGACTCTGCTTTTTCTTCCTTAGCAGGAGCCAAAGCTTCAGCCTTTGCTGGAGTTTCTTCCTTAGCAGGAGCTGCTGCAGGAGCTGAGTCAGAACTACTCGCTGAACCATCAAAAGCAATTGAGAGATCATCTTCAATAACTGCGATCTTAATCCCAACGTCGATAGTTTCTCCTTCAGGATAAAGGATTTCCCAAACACGTCCCTTCATCGGAGAAGGAATCTCAGATTCAACTTTATCAGTTGAGATCTCTAGGAGGATTTCGTCGAGGTCAATTTCATCACCAGCTTTCTTATGCCAGGTAGTAATTGTTCCGTTAGTAATAGACTCGCCCATTTGAGGCATTACGATTTCATGCTTAGCCATAATTTATTCCTTCTCTTTATTTTAGTAATTAAGGGCACGTCCCTTTGCTGCTAACACAGACTCCGCCAGAAACTCTCCAAGAGTTGGGTGCGGGTGAACGGTTGCAAATATTTCTTCATCAATCCCTTCCATTGTTTTGAAAAGGGCATATTCGTGAATTAATTCTGTTGCGTGAGTTCCCACAATATGGGCCCCAAGCATCTCTCCGTGTTTTCCAATAAGAGTTTTTACAAACCCATCTTTTTCATTAGAAGCCACGGCTTTTCCATTGGCCACAAAGGGAACATTTCCTACTTTGTAATCAATGCCTTTTTCCTTAAGAGCGCGCTCGGTATAACCAATCGAAGCCACTTGAGGCTGACAATAAGTACAGCCAGGAATATTCATCTTATCCATTGCATGGGGATGACCACCACTTAAATGTTCAGCGGCGATAACTCCCTCATGAGAGGCAGCATGGGCAAGAAGTGGAGGTCCACTAACATCACCAATGGCGTAGATATGAGGAAGGTTTGTTTGGTGCATATCATTGACTTGAATAAAACCACGGTCAGTTTTGATTCCCAGTTTCTCAAGACCAATATTTTCAATATTTCCAGTCATACCTACAGCGATTAGACCTTTTTCAAACTTATATTCAACTGTCTTTCCAGCTTCTACAGCTGTGATAATCACTTCTTTAGAAGTAGTCTTAGCTTCAACTTTCTCAACACCTAATGACATCTTAATGCCGTACTTCTTATAAGCCTTCTCAACGGCTTTAGAAGAATCAGTATCTTCAATGGGAAGAAGGTTCTTTTGAAGTTCAAAGATATGTACATCAACGCCAAATGCATTCCAGAAATATGCGAACTCAACACCAATGGCGCCAGCTCCAATAATCCCAATACTTTTTGGAAGCTCTTCCATCTTAATCGCTTCCCAAGCACCAATAAGCCTCTTCCCGTCATGCTCTAAACCTGGAAAAGTTCTGTAGTGTGCCCCTGTGGCGATAATAAGATTCTTAAATGTATAAGTATCTGAATGACCTTTCTTATTTTTGACTTCAACTGAATTAGCACCTGTTAAGATCCCAAGACCAGAGATCACCTCTATCTTGTTCTTCTTCATCAAGAAGCCAACGCCCTTTGAAATACGGTCACTAATTCCCTTAGCACGCTTTACAGCTACGGCGCCGTCTAGCTTTATTGATTTCATATCAAAATCAATCCCAAGAGATTTCATGTCATCTAGTTCGTGAACAGAATGGGCCGACTTAAGAACGGCCTTGGTTGGAATACAACCTTTGTTCAAACAAACACCACCAAGCTCTTCGGCTTCGATGATGGCAACTTTCTTACCAAGTTGAGAGGCTCTGATGGCCGCAATATATCCGCCGGGTCCTGACCCGAGAACTATAACGTCGAAATTTTTCATTGATTTCTCCGGTTTGTACCTTTAATCGTTTTGGGCTATATGTCTTTAATATCAGATCACTTTTTAAGACGGGGAGGCCCCGTTGTCAACGATAGTAGAGGCTCTAGGTCGTTGAAATAGGGAACATATTGAAACATCTTAGTACTGACGAAATCAAAATTCTTCAACAGTTTTTCCCGCAAGGCGTCGTAGCCTTTGACCTCGAAACTACTGGACTCTCCCCTCTTGTGGATAAGATCATTGAGATCTCTGCCGTTAAGGTCACTAAAGATGGGGTTGAGACCTTTGATCAGTTGATCAACCCTGAGATCACAATTCCACAATTCACCATTGATATTCATCATATTACTGATGACATGGTGAAAGATTCCCCTAAAGTGGCGGAGGTCCTTCCAGGCTTTGTGAAGTTCATTGATAACTATCCTCTTATTGCTCATAACGCCAAGTTCGATGTGGGCTTTATTATTTATGATGTTTTGCAAAATAAACTGGCTCTTCAAGAAGCGAAGGTCTACTGCTCGTGTGCTATTTCAAGAAAGGTCTTTACTGACTTTCCCAATCATAAACTTGGAACCCTAGTAGAGAAGCTTGAGATTCCGTTAGAAAATCATCACCGGGCACTCGACGATGCTAGGGCCTGCTTACAGGTATTCGCTAAAGCTCTTATTAGTTATTACAAGAAAAGAAACAATACCAAGATCCTAAAGGATGCCTTTCTCTTTAAGACCAATAGTTACGGAGAGAATCAGGAACTTAATATTCCAAAGCACCTTAAGAAACTTGAAGTCCTAGTCCCTGCTCAAGAAGTCTTCGATATCAAATACAACGGTGGCAGCATGAAAGGGAAGTTCCGGCCCGTAAAGCCTATCAGTCTTCTTCCTATGCCTGAAGGTATGATTCTTTACGCTCATTGCCTAACAAGTGATCTTTATAAGTCCTTTGCCGTAAAGAAGATCTCTGACTTTAGAGAGCTAAGTGATGAAGAAAAGGAATACCGCTTAGAATCTTTGAATTTACTTAACAATTGACCTCTCACGTTATATTTAACTTCTATGAATTTAATAAATAAACAAAATATGGGATTAAGATTTCAGCAGCTCATCATCCTAGTGCTGCATTTAATCCTTTTAAAATGGATCCACTACGCTCTAACAGAAACCGGGCAAGGAACTATCGAAGAAGTGATGTACCACTTTTTTGGTATGGCCATCTATGGCGCGGCTCTTATTCGTGGTTGTGCTTGGTGGGGACGAAGACTCTACGTAAAAGAGGGCGGGCATGTTCGACCTTAACTTGGTTGGCAAGAACGCGAAGAACAATCCCCTTCCCCAAGGCCTTCAAGACTCATGGAAAAAAGAACTTAGAGAGGCCATTAAAACTTCTTCAGCCTTAGAAGACATCTTAAAAGTAAAAGTACCAAAGACAAATTACCCCATCATGATTCCAAAAAGGCTGGCTTTAAGAATATATCAAGAAGGGCCTATGAGTGTTCTTTGGAAGCAATTTGTTCCAAGGTTAGACGAAGCTTCCCCCCTTGGAATGGAAGACCCTATTGGGGATCACTTGCATTCAAAAGAAGGCCGGATCATTCACCGTTATAAGAACCGCTTACTTTTTCTCCCTACTCCTCTTTGTCCCGTTATTTGCCGTTACTGCTTTAGAAAGAATGAATTATCAGAGCCAGATTCATTATTCGAAGGACAATTAAAAGAAACGATTTCTTATTTGAATAAGCATCCTGAAGTAGACGAAGTCATCCTCTCAGGAGGGGACCCACTTATTATGAGCGATGAAAAACTAGAGTCTATCTTCAAGTCCTTCGCCTCTATAGGAACGATTAAGTATTTAAGAATTCATACAAGGACACCCATTGTTCTTCCAAGTCGAGTTACAGATTCCTTTTGCGATCTATTAATGAAGTACGGGCAAGTCTTTAACAAGCTCATCGTTGCTATTCATTTAAATCATATAGATGAACTAGACGAAGAAGTTAGACTCTCCCTTAAAAAGCTTAAGAACTCTGGAGTGGAGCTTTTAAGCCAAAGCGTACTTTTAAAAGATATCAACGATGATGTTCAATCTTTAAAAAATCTCTTTAGCGCTCTTGTTGACCTTGGGGTAAGACCATACTACTTGCACCACCCTGACAGAGTTAAAGGCGGCATGCATTTTTATTTAAGCCTAACTGAAGGCCGAATGCTCTATCATTCTTTAAGAGACATTCTTCCAGGTTGGAGCCTTCCTCAATACGTCATTGATATTCCTGGAGGCCATGGCAAGACTCCTGCTTATAACCCAGAAGACTTTGACTTCAGTGGTCATTTGATTTCAAAGGATGGGGAAAAACATAAAATCCCTCCTATCCAATAAATTTATTAGAATTTTGTTTAATTAAGTTTCTGTTTTCATTAGAAGCACTAAAGATTTGCCTTATAAGAAACATAAGTCTAACTTATTAGGTGAATTGGGGGCTTCTTTTGAAAAAATTAGTTTTTATTTTTACATTACTGTTTTCGCTAAGTGCTACGGCAGGTCTAAATTATTACGACTCGATCACCAACGAAACAGGTTATCAATTAAAGTCTGCCCTCGCGCGGCTTCTTAAATCAACTCATCGTTCACAATCTTACGGAGCTCTTTTTAGAGTTTACTCAGAGACTGATGCAGATCTTACTTACGATAAAGATGGATCGATCATGGACATGTACTCAGAACGTGCTGATTCATCTGATCCATATGTTTTTGATTCGGCTAGAAAAAGATGTGGTTCATATAAGAAAGAAGCTGACTGCTACAATAGAGAACACCTCTTTCCTCAATCTTCTTTTAATAAAAGAAGCCCAATGAGATCAGACATCTTTCATGTCTACCCAAGTGACGGTTACGTAAACAATAGACGAGGACATCTTCCTTTTGGCGAAGTAGCTAAAGCTGATTGGACTTCAAGAAATGGGTCAAAGGTCGGGACTAATACATTCGAAGGCGTTAAAACAAAAGTCTTTGAGCCAATTGATGAATTCAAAGGCGACATTGCAAGGGCCCTTCTTTATTTCGCAACTAGATACGAAAATAATATCACTAGCTTTAGCCATGAGTGGTTAGATGGAAGTAGAGACCAGGTCTATAAGCCATGGTTTAAAAGGCTTCTTCTTAAGTGGCATAAGCAAGACCCAGTAAGTGAGCATGAAGTTAATAGAAACAACAAAGCTTACTCATTTCAAAAGAACAGAAATCCATTCATTGATCATCCTGAATGGGTAACTATGATCTGGAAGGCCAATTAATTCTTAATTGGCCGCATGCAACATCATTGACATAAAACCCCTCCGAAATTATATTTCTTCCATCGAGCGGCGGTAGCACAGTGGTAGTGCGTCTGCTTGCCATGCAGAAGGTCCCGAGTTCGACCCTCGGTCGCCGCTCCAACTCAAACCACCATCACCCACCAAGTTCATAAACAATCCAGGTTCATAAACAAACCTAACCTAAAAGTGTGATCAAAAGTTAACTACTTCCCAACCACTAAGAGAATTAAAATAGAGGACTAGTTAATTGAATACTTTTAGGAATTAAGACTTAGTGAAATTAAAGACCCCAGTATATTTAGCCATCTTTTTTAGTTTTATGATTACCGCAAAAGCCTTTGCAAAAAGACCCGCTAATAAATTACGAGTCACCACACTCTCTACGATGGTAGCAGACTGGGGATATGGCACCAATTCAACTCAAATGGGAGAATGGGGTTATAGCGCATTAGTAGAAGTCGCCCTTCCTTCAGGAAAAAAAGAAACAATCCTCTTTGATACGGGAATGAAAGAAAAGACAGTCCTCATCAATGCCGGCTCTCTTGTAGCAAACCCAAAGAAATTAAGAGGCTATAGCATTGACCTTTCTAAGATTGAAAATGTTATCCTTAGCCACCACCACGAAGATCATACCGGAGGCTTTTTAAGCCTATGGAAGAATATTAAAAACAAAGACTCAAATACTTTCAAGAATATTTACGTGCCTTATGGTTTCTTAAAGAAGCACAAAGAGGACTATGGAACTGATCTTCAAAAAGAGTTTAAGAAGCTCGGAGGTCATGACTTTACAATCTTAAAAGGCGCAAAAGAAATCTTTCCGGGGGTATGGATATCTGGACCAATAAAAGCCCTTAATAAGATAAAAGATAAATCTGACAGAGACGAGCAGGCCCTCTTTGTGGAGACCTCCCAAGGAATAGTCATTATTTCTGGCTGCGCTCACGGGGGAGCAAAAAGTATCTTGGCCTCTATGCAAAAGACCTTGGGCCGTAAAGACGTCTTTGGCATGATTGGTGGTTGGCATTTTTTTAAAGATAAAAGAAATGTGAAATACCTAGATAAACTGGGCTCTTACTTAAAAGATGTTCTAAAAGTTAAACACTTTCTAGGTTCGCATTGTTCAGGAATCGAACCTGTTTTCTATTTAAAGAAATGGATTCCTAAGTCGCTAATAGATTCTGTTGGGACAAGGTTTATTGTTGGGGCAAGATTTTGGAATAAAGTCTCTAAAAAAGAGCCTCATTATAGAAACGCACATTCCCCTGACATCTATGTTGATGGGATCAATCCTATGTGGACTAATCTTGAGATCATTAAATAAACACTCCCTCTTAGATACTGTCTAAAAAGCTAACACCTAAAGTAAAAACTTCACTTCAAAACATTTAAATCCATTTAAAAGGTAAAAAGTAAGGAATCAATTTACATCGAGGAATAAAATGAAAAGAATGTTTTTCCTATTTTGCCTAGTCTCAATTTTCTCAAGCGCTCAGGCAAACGAAAGAGTTGTTTACGGAAATGATTTTGAAATAATTAACCATTCATACGAAGAAGACTCTCAATCAGTTTCAATGGGAAGCAATACTGTCATCCTTGAAGAGGATAGAATTGAAGCCAATATTCAAATGAGCAGCGGACCCTCTTGCCTCTTTGAAGGCGTAAAGCTTGAAGGTGATATCTATGGTCCAAGTGATGAGCAAAAAGTTTACGGCGAGTCTTGCCGAGTTATCTTAGAGTTTAAAGCAACAGAGTTTGGAAAGGTCTTAAACCTCTCTAGTCATGGAAATTGTGTTTCTTTTTGCGGAGCAGGAGCCGAACTAAAAGCTTCGGGTTTACAAAAATTCTAATAACCTAGGGGAGAATTTCTCCCCTTAAGTTTCGCTTTACTGCCATTGCACTTTTCGCGATAATCTTATCCATGTCTCTCAATGAACCATATTCAATCCTTTTAATCGACGGGAATGACACCAGAAAGAAGCAAACGTCCTCTAGGCTTCGTATGCAAAACTTTGTCGTTGAGACTGCCCAAGGAGGCTTTCACTGTATTCATTTAGTGGAGAAACAAAGCTTTGACCTACTTATTATTCAGGGCGACGAGTTAGAAGACATGCCCGCTGAAGAGGTCTCTGCCCTGGTTCGCAATATCCACAGTAGAGACGAACTGCCGATCCTGGCCATCCTTTTAGAAGAAGATGACGACGAGGCCACTAGCCTAGCTCAATCAGGAGTGAATGATATCGTTATAAATACCGGTAACTTCAACCTTATCCTTAAGGAAATCGAGAAGATTCAAAAGAGAACTCCCAAGAAAAAATGACGAATAATCTGTCATTTGCTTCTCGACAAAACAAATTTGCTCTCCTATTATGACGCGACTTGATGAATAATAATGTGGGATATCAAAATGACTAAACTAATCTTAGCGGTGCTTCTTTTTTCTAGTACAGGCCTCATGGCCGCTTCAAATGTTCAGCGTGTTAGTAATGACACCATTTCTATTGATGGAGCCTATTCTCAAAAGACGATGACTCAATCAGAAAGAATGAGAAACCTAAGAACTAAGCTTGAAAAAAGAACTGAGCAAGTCCTTAAAAAGAAGATTGAACAACTTCGTTTTCAACAAGAACTAGAGCTCTCAAGAAAGATTCAGAAAGCTTTTACTGAAAAGATGAGCAGACTAGATCAAGCTTTTGCTGAAGATGAATACGAAGACTCTTCTGCCCTTTAAATTAAACCATCTATAAAGAAGACAGTTTAAATCTTTAAACTGTCTAATTTCCTGACGGCCCTGTGTTCTTTTTTCAATTCGATCCTAGCATCTCCCTGAAATTCTATTAAAAACCCTTGGCACGACTCTTGTATCTATTCTTATAAATAAACTTATGAGGAGAGAATTATGAAGTCAGCAATCATTAAAGGTGCCGTTGCCCTTTCAGTCCTAGGATTTACCTTTGGCTCAAATGTTGTCTACGAGTCTTCATGGCAGCCTTCTATCTTTAGAACTATTGCTAACGCTGTAACTGTTGAAGCACTTTCTGAAGAGAACCTAAGTGCCGAATTCGAAAAGCTTAAAGGACAAATTACAAAAGCACAGGAGAGCCAAGTGGCCCTTCAAGCGAAATTAGATAATGAAGAAATTGGTCTATCAGAGCTCCTCGTTGCTCGTGATGAAAAAATGAAAGAATTTAAAGAAATCTCTGCTAATGCTTTTGATAGAGTTGAAGACTTTAAAGACTTTATTAAAGGAGATAAGGAACATGCACTCTTTAGTGAAGTTGAGGCCCTCTCTCCAACTGTCGATGAATTATTTAAATCAAAATTAGGATACAAACTAAATCAAAAGATCTCACGAGTTCAAGAAAGAGAGCTTTTAGAGCAAAAAGCAGCTATCGCCTCTACCAATGAGAAACTTTGTGAAAACAAGGGATTACTTGAAGATATTAAGGCTCAAATAGCAGGATTGCTAAAAGATAAAGAAGAAGTGGTAGCAGAAGTTGAAGGATCAGAGGAAGAAGCAGAATCAGCTCAGGGCTTTAGTACTGACGTATCAACCTATGCGGACTTCTTCTCACATATTCAAGCTCAACAAAGATCATTCTTTGAAATGAGCCCACCTTCATTCATGGCCCCAACAAATAACCCTATGGCCATGTTCATGATGATGTCGATGTTCAAGAATCAGGGACAGGCCCCTAGGTCTCAAGTTAATACTTACTATATGAATTCATCTCGCCCTGACTTTAGTCAAAGAGCAAGAGTTCAGTCTAGTCCAGCCTTTGGAGGATTCTCACTTGATAACAGAACACCAGCAGCTGAGAACTTCATACCAAGGTTAATGCCTAGCTTCGATGGTCTTCAGTACACTAGATCAATCCCTACTTCAGCTAGAATAAATGGTCTTCAAAGTTCAATCTTACTAAAATAACATCTTTGCACCCCCCTGCTGCCAACAGAGCGCACGGGGGTGTATATAAATTAGACAGTCCTATAATTTTTACCACTTTTCATTCCCAAATCAGCTACTTACCCCCCTATTTTCTGGCACAAGACTTGCTCTTATAAAACTACAAGATTTCAATTATTCGGAGAGAGTTATGAAAATGACAAATTGGAGATTAGGATTTTACTGCTTCTGCCTTGTGGCTACTTTTTTAGCTACAAACGTGGTCAACTCAGTTAAAGCCCCTACTAAAAGAAGAATTGCCTCAAGAGGCTTAGCCTCTGATGTTAAGATCGCTATCGATAAGGCGGCTCAAGAGGAAGTTCTCATCATGACTCCTTTTGGTATTATTTATAAAAGAACGAGATATGCTGAATCTGTTCGTATTCAGGTGAGCGATAATAAAAAGCTTCTTAAAGAGATTAAGCAAAAAGATATTGCTCTAGAGAAGAAGATCGCAGAGATCAAAGACCTTAAATCAAAGAATCAGACAGCTTCTCATGTCATCCAAAGTGCCGTGAGTAAGCTTGAAGCAATGAAATCTGAAAGAGAAGAATTAGAATCTAGGCTTATCGCCACAAAAAGACTTCACCTTCAAGAAAAACAAAAGCTTGATGAAGATATCTCTAAGTTAAAAGAGAGCATCGCTTCAGAAACTGAGCAAAAAGACACAGAGAAAAAACTCAAACTCGCTGCCCTTGCTGAACTTGAAACGGCAAAAGAAAACTTCTTAACAGTTCAAACCCAATTGAATGAAACAAGTGGAGAACTCAATACAGCTAAAGACGATCTTGTTAAATTAAACGAAAGAGTTGCGGCCTTAAGTTCTGAACTTGAAGGAAAACAAACTAAGATTGAAGAGCAAAAGATAAAGCTAACTGAGCAAGAAACTCAGATTTCAGAACAATCACAAACCCTCGCTGAATTAAAAGAAGCTGAGTGTAATCAACAAGAGCAATTAAAAGAGCTAGCAAAGCAAGTTGAAGCTTTTGAAACTGAAAAAACTGAAATGGACGAAGTCCTTGCGGCTCTTAAAAAAGAAAAAGAAGAAACCGCTCTCGAAAGAGCCAATGAGAAAAAAGAAATTGAAGCTCTTATGCAGCAATTTACTATGTACGCCATGCTAATGGGTCAACAACCTCAGCCGCAAATGCCAATGATCAATCACAATCCTCTTACTGATTCAAGTATGATGAATTGGGATCAATACATGATGCTTTCAATGGCGGGGAATATGAGCCGCCAAGGTGGAGCTAGCCCTTTTGATTTTAATGGTGGTAACACTCAGGTGAATAGTTATTACTATATGCCTCAAAGAGAAACAGATGCTTTCTTATTTAACTCAGCCATTAACCCAACAGGAACTTCTTGGGGAAATATTGGACCTAGTAATTACTTTGGAGACCTAGGACAAGGCTTTGGTGCCTACCCAGGAGGCTTCGCAGCCCCACTAGATAGCTCTTTAAGAGCTTTTTCGGGACCATCACAAGGCTATGACTTTGTAGGTGGAAACATGAGCCGCTCAAGAACACCGGCTGCAAAAGGCTTCTTTGCTTTTTAGAATAACCGCCCTTTCCGCTCTTCTTTAGGGCGGAAAATTTTTCCACTTTTTTCTAAATATTTTCTTTGAAAGTTTCGATCAGTAAGGTGCATGAGTAATCAACACCATAGAAAATCCCATTCATCAGAATCTACCATCATAAAAAAGTGTCATGTTTGTGGATATGTGAATGAGGCCCATAAAGAAATGGAGTCTTGCTCGAAATGTAAAAAGGGCTTCCTCCCACTTAACTACTTTTCTAAGGTTCATGCCAAAACTTCTGAAGAGTACAAGAACCTTTTTGCTAATTCTGAAGACCTACACCCCGACGATCTCATTAAAGGCATTACCGTCCTTTGGTAATTTGCCTCTTTACGATTAATCTCATTTAGTTCAATATTGCTAAGCTATCAAAAGGAATATTGTGATGCGTTTAAACTTAGCTATACTCTTGATTTTACTTATTTCTGTCTCTTGCGCTACAAAGCGTAAAGAAGTTAAAGCTGAAGTAAAGCCAGAACGAGAACAAAGCACACTTAGGCCAAGATCCACTATCCCAAAAGAGTACCTAGAAGTTCTGGCCTTCATCTCTAATAACCAAAGAAAGATCATTAATGAAATTGTGGACCAAAAGGGGCCACTCTTAAAAAAGTATTCTGATTTAATGGGTGTCTCAGAACGAGAGTATCAGAGCTTTAAAGATATCCTTAAACAAAATCTTCCAAAGCTCATTCAGTATAATGAAGCTGATGCATTTCAATTTAGAGTTCAGGAACTTCTCTTAGATAAGAAGATCAAACTCAGTTCTATTCGCCCTCAAAATCAGTAAGACAATAATACTTATACCCAGCCTCATTTAATTTCTTAGAGCCTCCTAAATCGGGAAGATCTACGATAAAGCATGATTCGACAACTTCTCCCCCTGCTTGTTCCACAAGAGAGATAGCCCCAAGTATAGTTCCTCCCGTGGCCAAGAGATCATCCACAAGTAAAACCTTTTGACCTTTCTCAATGGCGTCTACATGAAGCTCAATGGTATCGATTCCATATTCTAATTGATAATCCTCACTTAGAACTTCTCCAGGAAGCTTTCCTTTTTTACGGATGGGAACAAAGCCTAAGCCCATGTTGTAGGCCATGGCCGCACCTAAAACAAAGCCGCGGGCCTCTATGCCAACAATGACATCAATATCCCTATCTTTGTATTGCTTTACTAAGCCATCAATAGTGAGCTTAAAGCCTTCAGGATCTTTCATGAGTGTTGTCACATCGCGAAACATAATCCCCTCTTTAGGGAAGTTAGGAATTGTTCTGATTCTAGATTTTATTGGCATATTTTCTCCGATTTTATTCTCTTACACTCTATTGAAATTACGATACATCTTCAATTATGACTATTTAAGCATCGCAGCATCCTGAGGCATTTTAGGGTGATCATGGTAGTGTTTTTCTATGAGCGAAGTACACACACAAGAATCGGTCGCTAATAAAAGAATTGATAACGGCCCGAAAAAACCTTTAAACCTACATCCAGTCATCACAAGGCTCCTCCAATCAAGGGGGCTCGATGATGAAGCTATTCGAGAATTCCTAAGTTGGGACTTACTTGAAATGCCAGACATCACTTCTATGTTAGATACAACGAAAGCTTCTGAGCGAATCATCAAGGCCGTTGTTAATGGAGAAAAGATCGGTATCTATGGTGATTACGACGTAGATGGAACCACTAGTTGCGCTCTCTTTCATCACTTCTTTGAAATGCTTGATACGACTGTAAGCCTTATTCAACCAAGCCGCTTTGTGGAAGGATATGGTCTGCACCCAAGTTCTATTGATAAAGCTCAGGAAATGGGCATTGAAGTCCTTATAACTGTTGATTGCGGAATTTCTAATAACGAAGCCGCAGAATATGCCAAGTTGAGAGGCTTAGATTTAATTATCACTGATCATCATAAAGATGCCCGTGAAACAATGCCCGATGCCTTTGCCATTGTTAATCCTAATAGACGAGACGAACCGGAAGATTCAAAATTAAAAGTCTTAGCCGGAGTTGGTGTTGCCTTTGCTATTTGCTGGGAAATAAAAAAGCTTCTTGAGGCCAAGGGTGAAAAAGTGCAAAGCCTCTACCCACTACTTCAGTGGGTTGCCGTAGGAACTGTTTGTGACATGGCCAACCTAACGCCCTTAAATTTAAAACTCGTCCGTCACGGGCTAAAGCAAATGCACGAGACAAAGTACCCTGGTATCAGAAAATTCTTCACCAACGAAGAAAGACAAGCCAAGTTTGTTCCTAGTGAAAAGCTAGGGTTTAATATTGGTCCTCTCATTAATTCAAAAGGAAGACTCGATCATCCTGAGATGGCCCTAGAGTGTCTTATCGCTAAAGATACTGACCGTGCTCATGAATGCTACTCCCACTTAGAAATTTCTAATAGAGAAAGAAAGATCATCACTTCTGAGGTTTTTAAAAGCGCTTCAGAACAAGTCCTACAAACGATGGATGGAGAAGAACATCTTCTCTCCATGGTCTACGATAAAGAATGGCATGAAGGGGTGATTGGAATTGTGGCCTCTCGCCTGGTTGAAACCTATAAGGCTCCGGCCATTGTTTTTACTGACTCAGAACAAGAAGGAATCATTAAAGCTTCGGCTAGAAGCGCGGGAGAGCTAGATCTTTTTAGCCTACTTAAAGCTCAAGAGCACCTCTTCATAAAGTTTGGAGGACACAAGGCAGCAGCTGGGCTTTCAATGCCTAAAGAAAACCTTGCTCAACTTAGGCAGGCCTTAAACGATAACCTTAAAACTATTCCAAGTATCGAGAGGACAGTCCAAGACTATTACGACCTTGAAATTCTTCCTCACGAGATAAACCCTAGGCTCTTAAAAGAACTAGAAATGTTAGAACCTTTTGGGATGGGCAATCAAAAGCCCCTTTTTAGAGTGAAAGGTTTAAAGCTCGCTTCTTTTGATATTCTTAAAGAGCTTCATGTTAGATGGAATTTTTCCTATAAAGATTCTTTTTATAAAGGAATCAGTTTTAATTATGTTGATAAGTTCGGTGTTAAATCACCAGATGATTTATTTTCAGCTTCCCAAATGGATGAAGAGCTTTATGTATATTGTCAGCTAGGAATCAATCGTTATAGAGGGAATGAATATATTCAATTGATGGTAAACCGTATAGAGACTGAATAAGCCTCTATACGAAATAGTTTATATGAGAATTTCTCACTTTCTTAATCGAATTTTTTTTTAAGTCTTCATCGACAAGCTTCCATAACTCCTCATCAACAACTAATGTTAGATTAGCATTCTTTTTAAGAGCAATGGCTGGGCAACTTGGGTCGTCCCTAAGAAAACGATTTAAAATATCTTCTTTATGAGCCCCTTTTACCATAAGTAAGATGGACTCAGATTTTAAAAAAGTTCCAACACCATAAGTGATCCCTTTAACGGAATCTTCTCGAAGGCCTAAGTACTTCTTTGTAATGTCTGTTAACTCAACTTCACCAAAACTAAAGCTTTCTTCTAAATTAGGTTCGTGAAAGGCCACATGTCCATTCAGCCCAAGTCCTAGAATGGTTGAAAACTTTGTAGGGGCCTTTGTTTCACCAATTCTTTGTAATCTTTGGCGATAATCTCCTAAGTGCTTTTGAAAAAAATCATAGAACTTGTGCTTTTGCGGACCATCTACAATGTCATCAACTTGAAAGAGAAAGGTGTTATTAACCCAATCAGGCTTCTCCTTTCTCCAGAGAGAATAAAGACCTTCTGGAGTACCACCAGCTGGGATAAAGAAATCTCTTACACCATTTTTAAATTCTCGGTGCATCCATGTCTGAGTCATTTGATCAACAAATGTACTATTTAATCCAATTAAAACTTTCATAATTCTAGGTTAAGCGAGAAGATATATTCATGGCAAATCAACTGCGAAACATGGTCATTACTGCCCACCCTGATGATGAAACACTCTTTTTTGGAGGGACGATTCTTTCACGCCCAAATGAAGAATGGACAGTGGTCTGTTTAACAGATGGAAACGCTGATGGTCGAGGGGATGAGAGGATGGCAGAGCTTGATGAGGCCTGTGGACTTTTAGGAGTTCAGTCTGTTATCAAGGCTTCGTTTGAAGACACATATGATCAAAACTTAGATCAAAGAAAGTTAAAAAAGTTTTTTACTTCTCTTCCTGAAGTCGATGCGGTTTATACCCACGGACCTCTCGGGGAATATGGGCATCCTCATCATATTCAAACATCTTTTGCAGTTCATAAATTTTTCGATAAAACCCCCATTTGGCATCCGGCGATCAATTGCTTTGCGACTAAAAGAGAAGTTCTTACTGAGGCTCAATACAATAGAAAATTAGAAATCTTAGCGAAAGTCTATAATCAAGAACTCATGCGCTTTAGCCGCTTTATCCATTTTCCTTCAGAGGAACTTTTTACTCAAAGTTCACTTGATGAAGTTGAAAAGCTAGCTCAGTATTTATTAAGCCAAGAAGTCGACGAACCAAAAGGGCTCGTCAACTATAAGGCTTTTAAGGATCACCTCTCTCTTTTTAGATCATCGATCTTTGAGAGGGCTTTTTAATTATCTTTGAATTTCTACTTTGTCGATTTTAACTTCAGTAGTTGGTCTGTCCATCGGTCCAGTTGCTGTAGTTCCAATAGTTCTCACAACATCCATTCCTTCAATAACTTTTCCAAAAACGGTATGACGGCCATTTAGGTGTGGAGTTGGTGCAAGTGTGATGAAGAATTGAGAACCATTTGTTCCTGGTCCGGCATTGGCCATAGAGAGAATACCTTCAACATCGTGTGAAAGTTCAGGCTTACATTCATCTTCGAATTTATACCCTGGTCCACCCATTCCAGATCCAGCAGGACAACCACCTTGGATCATAAAACCTTCGATGACTCTGTGAAAGATTAGCCCATCATAAAAATTTCCGCCTTTTTCCGTTTCTTGGCGACCTTCTGCAAGGTTAATAAAGTTCCAAACAGTTTCAGGACATTCTTTAGCGTACAGTTCTATTGTAAAGCTACCTAGAGTCGTATTAAAGACGGCTTTCGCTCTGTCGATATCTTCTTTGTGATCATTTTTTTTAACTTCATTTTTTCCAAACATCTGAACTCCTAATATTAAAATTGTTGTAATTTAAACTTGCCTACAAATTCGCTTGGATTGATCGAACCTTTAGGGATATATAAAAATAATCTTTGGTCATTCTTGAAGAATTCATTGATATGTAATTGAAAGATTGGCTCCTGCTCTCCTTTTACTGAAAAAGCAGAAAACATTTCATATGGAATGTACCTAATATTTCTATTAAGGAGGCCTCTTTTACTTAGGTAGTCTTCAAATTCAAAATGATTCATACATAAAGAAATAAGAACAGGGTGTCCCTTTTCCATAGCTTCCCCATTTAAGAGCCCCATGAGTCTTTCATACCCATTTTTATTCTTTAAAAGAGGATCTATCCAAATAAGGTTAACGCGTTTAAAGGTTGGTGCTCTAAATGTACGAATGTCTGCTTGAATCTTGTCACTAAGTGTAAAGAAAAGTTTTTCTTCATCACTAAAAGGCAAGTATTCAGACTCTGTTCTTTTTTTGAGCTTATTCATTTCCACGTTATACATATATTGAAGTTGAACAGCTTCTTCATATTTATAACTGTAGCTACTAATAAGAGTATTAATATTTAAATACCGAGGGGAAATTGTTCTTTGACATGAGGCTGTTTGTGAAAAGTTAGCCCAATTGGGTAGGTCTGAAAGAAAGTATTTTACTACTCCTGATCCAGAAAAGTACTCATCTAAGTTTCTTCTCTTTAACTGCTTGTCAGCATCAGTCGTGCTACAGCCTAATAAAAAAAGAAGTCCTATTAATAAAAATTTCAATATCATACCCTACTAAAAAAACTAAGCATATTGCTGATGATCTCTTTAATCTTAGACTTCCCGTCCTCTAGGTTCTCTGCACATAAAGTGTAGAAACCAGGTTCGGAATGAAACCCATTTGGATTTAAAGAGTTGTTCTTTTTCTTGTTGTACTCTGTTTGAAGATGCTCACAAAGGCTCAAGTCTCTTTTATAACCTTTTAAAACTAAAATATTATCTGCTTTTAGTGTTCTAAGCTCTACCTTTGCATCCCCGCTCTTAAAATCAGGGGATTCCACTGTAAGGTACCAACCATCATTATCGATAAGTTTATCGATTGAAGTAATATAGGAATTTAATAAGATCTCAAAAGGCGGCTTTGGCTCTGTTGGCATAGGAACCTTGGCTTTCATATAATCTTCTAGTTCGCGCCACTTAAAAACTTCGTCTCTATAAGCTTCCATTTTTTGCGTAAAATTAGTTTCTTCATCTTGAATAAAAGAATCTATCTCTTTAGATAACTCACTACTTAATCCCTCAAAAGGAAGCTTTTTGTCAGTGACGAGAGTTAAGTCGTTTCCACTTTGCTTGGTCCATTCTTTTAAACTTAGGAGGGCCTGAGCCATTTCATCCCCTTCACCGCTTAAAACAAGGTGAGGCTTAGAAGGTTGACTCTTCAAAAACTCAAAACAGTCTTTCCCATAAAAAAGAGGTCCTTCATCTTTTAATGAAAGCTCATTTAAAGCGGGACTACCCCCTGGACCGAGCATAAGAGGAATTTTATTTTCAGATGCATCAACAACGAGGTCAAAGTCTTCAAAAGATTCAAGTTCTTTTCCAAGAGACTTCATCATCTGCTCATCAAATTGCTTGTAAAGTTCTGGGTTATCAATTTGTTGTGATTCAATCAATTTCTTGGGATCAATCTGATAAGTAACTCTAAAGAGATCAGCTAAGCGTGACCTATTTTCTAGTTCATCTTCAGGTCCTAGGAACCTTTTGGTAACCCGCAAAACTTTCGCGCTCTTAATGGGAACAATACCCTTAAGCTCGTCTGAATCACTAAATAATGTAACCGCGGCCTCTAAATCATTGAGGGCCCTGGCCATTTCCATAGCAAGAGCACCACCGCCTAAAACAGCAACTTTCATAAGGGCCGAACATAGCACGGCCCACTAGACTTTTAAAAGAGGGATTCGCTTTGCGTTATCTTAGATTGTAGATCTTAGTATCGCCCTTATCCGTAGCAGAATGCTCTGCAAACTTATACATAAACTCGATAAAGGGCTTTAAGGCCTCAAAGGTTGGATAAGAAGTATCAAACTCACAGCCATAACGCATATAGGTTTCCCCTGTGTTATCGACATATTCTTTTCCATATTTAGATTCCACGATGACGGGAATATAGGTGCTATTAGTAAAATAGAATCTTAGGGTAACTTCAGTTCCTTGCTCAAACTTCTTTCCGCTTTTAACGTCCCACGGAACCTGAAAAAGACAACCATCTGAAGAAATATCAACAAGCTCGACAGGATAGATCACACCTTCTTGTTGGATAACTGTATAGCAACCAAGGAAGTTTTGAAAAAGAACGCGTTCAAAGTTTCTTCTCTTCTCTTCAATATTTTCGATTCTCTTGGAGTTAAAATCTAATACTTTTTCCGTCATGATGTCTCCTACGACTTTTGTTCTACAAGCGTATCGGAAAATGACGGTTTAACTAAAGAGGGTAAAAGGTTCGCAGTTAAAAAAAACAGCTAATTAGCTATTTTTTTGACCAAGCAGGATTCTCGGTTATCTCTTCATGCACCCTAGAATAGGACTCCAATCTTGAGTGAACTAGTCGACCTTCATAAGAATCTGGGTCTAGATGGGGTTTAAAAAAGGCGCAGCCTTTGGTTTTCTGCGTATGTTTACAATCTGAAAATTTACAATTCACGGCCCTTTCTTCAAGATCGGGAAAGAGTTCTAAGAGATCATCTTCGATTAAGTCCTCTAATGAAAAAGAGCGGATTCCGGGACTATCTATAAGGCTAAAGTCGCCACAATCAATAATTTCAGACCAAGTGGTTGTATGAGAGCCCTTTCCTGCTTTTCCAACTTCCTGGGTTTTAAGTTCTATATCCATTCCAGCAAGAAGGCTTATGGTCTTACTCTTTCCAACTCCTGACTGACCTAAAAAGATTGCCGTTCTTCCTTTAACAAACTCTTGAAGCTCAGCAGTTCCATTTTCAATAAAACGCTTTTCAGTCTCCGGAAACTTAGCAGATATTTCAAAGCATTCAACCCCTAAGTCTTTAAGCCTATCTACTTCAAATTTAAAATCAAATTGATCCGTGAACTGATCCATCTTATTGAAGATCATCACCGGCTTAATTCCCCATTGGCTTGCCCTTAATAAGAACCTGTCTGAGAAACCTCTTTTAAAATCTGGTTTAGAAACAGAATTGAGAATGATAAGAAGATCACAATTTGCGGCCGTGATTTTTTTCTTTTGAGTTCTAGGAAGAAAACGAAAGATCTCACTTGATCTTTCTTCCACTTCAATAATAACACCGTCATCATCTAATACAACGATATCTCCTACGACTATATTATTATCTCTTTTTAATAGATTTCCTAAGGCCGTTGCCACAATCATTTCCCCAGAGTCCATAAGTTTACATTCAAACTCTCTCGCTGATGATCTGTATACGCGCGCCTTAGTCAATTTGTTTTCTCCATGTTCATAAATCCTTGAGGAAATAAAACATTCTTTGGGTCCATCTGTCCCTTTAAAAAGGAAAATAGCTTATATTGTGGATCTTTAAAATACTCACCAATAAACTTTTGTTTAATGATTCCAATGCCATGCTCTGCAAAAGGAGAGCCGCACCAGCCTTTAACAGCAGAATAGAGTCCTTCTAGCAGTTCTTGGCAATACTCATTCTCTTCAGGCTTTGGCATAAAGTTAAAATGCAAATGAGCATCTCCAAAATGCCCAAAGAGGTTATAGGGGACGTCACCCTTAGAAAAACCGCGGTAATAATCCATTAAGTCTTTAAACCTTTCTGGAGAAACCTGAACATCCGTTCCTTTTTTAGTAACACCCATCTTTGAATTTACTTCAAAGATGGCCCTTGGAATATTCATTCTCAATTGCCTACATTTATTTGCTGCAATCTCAAAGATATCTTCTTCAGGCAGATTAATCTTTGAGAGAAAGCTCTCATAGATATCTTCAAAGTACTTTGAATCGATTTCTAGAAAGATTAAATCTTTCCCTATAGCGGGACGATCTCCTTTTTCAAGATAAGATAAAGAGTTTTCATCAATAAGCTCGCAGGCATAAATCTTATCTCTATAGCTCTGAACAGCGTGGTAAATTTCCAAGTGATTTGAGTAATCGACTTCCCATTTTGGAAGCATCAAAAAGAGATAGATCACCTCTGCCTTAGGAGTAGTCTCAAGGGTTGCTTCAGTTATCACTCCTAATTGCCCTTCTGTTCCAATCATTAAGTCTGTTTCAACTTGCATCCTTGGAAAAGGAGCATTCTTATACTTTGAGTATTGAGCAAAGCCTAATTGATAACTTTCTAAGAGAGCGCCTTCATCTTTAAAGAAAGAATGATCTTTCAAATCTTTATCTCGGCTTAACACCCTCTCTTTGCCTTCGTGATCGAGGTATTTACACTCCACCACTTGATTTCGAAGTGTTCCAAAGCCAAAAGCGCGTTCACCTGTACAAGAAGTGGCAAGCCCAGAGAGGACTCCGGCTAGCTCTTCAGTTGGTGAAGTTCCCACTTCACGTCCATTTGCTAAACAAAATTCTTTGGCGTCCTTCCAGGTCACGGCACCGCGGACAATAAGCTGCTCTTTAGCATTTAAGCTCATCTCTGGCTTGATAACTGACAAGTCCCCAACAACCACATCCCTATCCTCAGCCCCTAAGGCCTTCTCTAGGATCTCATACGGAACAACTGTTGAGGTACGTGAAGTATGATAAAAGGTCGGTGTACTCGTACACAGATGCCCAGAAACTTCCGCTGTATTCTTAAAGGTTTTCGATATTAATGCCATTGAATAAAAGTCTATCATAAAGATTCACAATCTTAACCAGTTAGAGATTCACGGTTATTGACAAACCTCATAAAAAGCCTTAATTTCACACGGTTCTAAGGATTCATTCTGGTCTTTGCTGCGTTGAATAACGCAATAGTAGCCACGGATAGACTGTAATCCAAATTGAAAATGTGCAGCCGTAGCTCAGCTGGATAGAGCATCCGCCTTCTAAGCGGACGGTCCCTGGTTCGAATCCAGGCGGCTGTGCCATTTCACTCCCCTTACCTCTAAGAAATCAAGACACCTTAAAGCCCAACATAAGCTTGATTAGAACCAGCACTGCTTTGCCACACCAAAAATCTATAACCTAAATCCCCTTTCCCAAAAAAACAAAACCAAGATAAAATAACCGCAACCTAAAAAAAGAGAAAAAATGCAACTAATCCTGACCCTCCTCTTAAACCAAGCCCTAGCCTCAAGCTTCATAACCTGCCAAGTAGAAGCCAAGATAGTTTCAGCTAAACCAAATGACCTTCAAGTTAGGATCATTAAAGTAGTCGAAGGAAATTCAGGATTTGGCAATTGCGGAATTAAAGTAGGTCAGAAGAAAAAGATTTCTCTTAAAGAAAAACGACTCTATTCAAAAGACGATAAGCTTAAACTTACCTATACTGAATATAGCGGGATGACTCCTAATGGAGCTATCCAAACAAAGACTTGGTCCCTCTCTAAATAAGAGCCTAGTTCCCACGAATCCAATTTAACATTTCATCTTTAGAGATAGGGCCAACTGCCCCTTTGATCACGTTGATACGCCAACGCCTTTTTGAATTCCTGTTTAAAACAGTTAGAATTAAGTCAGCTCTCGGATCTGAGCACTTAACAACTTCTTTTAGGTTAAGATCTAAGCAAGTTTTAAATAGGCGGGTTTGGCTTGAAAAAGAAGGCAGTTCCCAATCTGTGATTTCTTGAAAGTCCGAATCATCCTTACTTTGATTATAAAGACTAAGAGTTATCTTTGTTTGAATAAACTCCCCAACAACTTCTTCATCGATAGCTTTTACATTGAATTTAGAATAAGTATTTGATTCTGCTCCTTCAATAATCCACCAGTTTTGTGAATTCGCTTCAAAGAACTCTCCCTTTTTCCTAAACCAATCAGACTCAAAGATGGCCCTTGGCTGTCCTTTTGGAAGGCCATAGGCAGCTCTTCTAACGTCAAAATCAAGAGAGATAAACCTCTGTCCTCTCTGCCCGAAAGCCTCTTCAGCAATCCTTTGGAAATCAAACCCTTCTGAGATAAAGAATCCTCCATAAAGATAGAGGTTTGCAGCGCGAACATCCCCAGGCCCATTTGAGCCTGAGTTCAATTTTACATCGGTGCCATTAAAAGCAATATCCCATTCATTACTCCTAGAGGCATCTTTATCCGAGAGTTTCGAACTTGAAGCCTTTTCTATATCAACATAAGTATAGACATTAGTATCAGGGTTTTTAATACATTCTTTATACCTAGGATTGGTATAAACATTTCCGCAACCAGCGGCTTCAAAGTCTATATAGTAACTGGCCTCTCCTTCAGGCTTTACTCGCAGAGTAAAGAAACCAGGAAGAGATCTGTCATCATAGTAATCCACAATTTGAAGCTTATAATACTTACTCTTAATTCTTAAAGAGTAGACTCTAAAATTAGGCCAGATTATATGGTTGGCTTCATCATAAGCATACCAGGAGTTCTCAATAAAAAAATCAAAGTTTTGATCCCCCATATAAGGGGACAAAGGAAGCAGATAGGCATCTACGCTTGGATTGGAATCAAGCTTAGGAGACTGAACAACTTCGCGGCAACTTAAAATAAGAGTTAAAGAGAATAGAAGAATAAGGTTTAAACTCGTCTTCATCTTAAAGCACCGTCATATTAAAGCCCATAAAGAAGGAGCGTCCTTCTGCTGGTCGATTATCGATTTTAGGGTTTACTAGGTCTTGTCCAGCATCTCTGGTCGTATCTAGTAAGTTATTTATTCTAAAGAAGGATTTCAATTGTTTATTAATCTGATAATTGAGTTTTAAGTTTGTTGTTAGAAAGGAAGGACTAATATCTTTATTGTCCTGATCAATATAGCTTGAACCAGTATAATTGGTGCTACTAATAAGCGAGAGGCTATCAATAACCTGATAAGCTGCAGAGAACATACCTGAATATAAAGGTCTATTGGCCAAGAGCAGGTTTGAATTTCTATTAATCGCTTCAGTATAAGAGCCGTTTAGTTTCAAGTTAAGCTTGGGTAGAACTTCTGACTTAATCCCAAATTCAACACCTCTACTAATCACTTCCTCTAAATTTTCATAACTAAAGATTCTTCCACTTCCCTCTCCTGGTCGTTCAATAGACTCGATAAGATTGGAGATCTTGTTCAAGAAAAGGTTTCCATACAAGGAAGTCTTTGAGAATTGAACTTCTTCTCCAAGTTGGAGGCTTACTGATTGTTCTGGGGAGAGGTTTTTATTTCCAACAACAATATAGTTAGCCACTGAAGAGTGGTCTAAGGTAAAGAAACGTTCTTTAATTGAGGGAGCCCTGTAACCAGTTCCAACAGTTACCCATGATTTAAGCCCAACTTCTCCTATATCAGCAAAATGAGAAAGATTCACTTTAGGTGAAATATGAGATCCAAAATCTTTATCATACTGATAACGAATTCCTGGAGAAACTTCAAAGTTTCCTAACCAAAAAGTATCTTGAACAAAGGATTCGTATGAACTGATTGATTTATTTTCAATATCTATTGTCTTAACAATATTACCTGGTACTGCTTCAGTGGTTGTTTGCTGATCAACAATGTTTTCACGAATCAATAGACCTGTCGTTACTTCATGATCTCCTATTTTGAAATTCTTATACTTTAAATCTAGCCTTCTTCCTTCGAATCTTGTTTCTTTAAGTGTTTCGGTGAACGGAGTTAGTGGATTATCATTTAGGCTTAATTTATCTTTATTAATTTCAAAGTTTAATTCAGATCTAAGCAGGCCAGTTCCAAGTTTCTCTTCTGTTCCAATCTTGAAATTTTGAGAAGTTGTATCAGTAGTATTTAAGCTAGCCCCAAAAGCGCTTGAGCTATAAGGTCTAGAAGTCTCTGATTCGACCTTGCCTCTTAAGAACATTCCTTTAGCAAAGTAAGTTCTTCTCCCATACTTCCCTTCAACCTTTAAACTACCATGTTGCCTAGTAGAAGCTGCGCCATCTTTTGTTATCGAAGAAGGGTCTAAATCAAAGGAGTCCTGATCTCTATGGCTAATGCTAGCTTTAAGGCCAGCCCGACTGATCTTTCTGTCTATGGTCACTTTGAGGTTTCTATTCCCTCCGCCTTCACCACCAGAGACCCAGCCACCTGAGCCTTCCATTTCTATTTTATTTTTTCGTCCCACTTTTTTTGTAACAACATTGATCACTCCACCCATGGCCTGTGATCCATATAGTGAAGAAGCCCCGCCTTTTATTACTTCAACTTTTTCAATATCAGAGGTTGAAACTTGAGTTAAATCAAAGCCGAAGCTGTTATTTTGAGAAACGGGGGTACCATCAATCATGACAAGGACCGAGCTTTCCCCAAAGCCTTGAATTAATGCGGACTTACTTCCAGCTCTTCTTGAAGTGCTTGTAGTTGAAACACCAGGGATTTCAGTTAAGGTCTCTGATAGATCTTGGTATTGCTGCTTCTTGATTTGTTCATCTCCAACTACTTCCACTTTTACTGGTGCATCAATTAAGCCGTCACTATTGGACTCTTGCTCTCCAATGACTAGGACGCTGCTTGAGTCTTGTAAGCTTCCTTTAATTTCTTGAGCAAAAAGAGTTCCAGAAAAGCACTGCAAAAGCAGAGAAAATAATGTTAGATTTAAATAAATTGACACGCCAAACTATTAGCATTTATAACGATGCACGTAAAGTTAGTTCATAAACGAAGGAAGCAAGCCAATGAAAAAATTAGTCCTAATATTCACATTATTTCTATCACTTAACGCACTTGCAACTGAGCGTACCCCATTTACGAATATCGAATTTGGAATCTTCGCTGGTTGGGGTAATTTTATTAAGGTTCAAAACCCAAGTTACTTCAACGGAGATAAGTCCCACTTTCTTCTTGAAGTAAATGGCAAAGGCTACAAAGATATCCTCAAAGAAGCCAAAGAGCTTTATGGAAAAGACTTTAAATGTCGTTTATCTGAACATTTTGTAGAGAGCATGGGAGAGCTTGGGGTTTTAGTAGATCAAACCGTTAACTTGAAGCTTTATATCTTTGATGGCGGTCACGAAGTGATCACTGTTGAAAATGTTCCAGTGACTGCAGAGAATCTAGAAGAAATTCAGTTTGAAACTAATCATTGCAAATAGAGTATATCTCGGCTGATTGATCTCAATCAGCCGTTCTTTTTAAGGCAGTGAAGGCCTAATCATTTCAAAGAAAGCTGCCGCCCCTTTTTTACTCAAATGAATCCGATCCCCTAAATAGTTCTCCCTCTCAAAAGCATATCCATTTAAGGTTTCCTCACTAACCCCTTTTATAATCTTACAACGATTGCCAACAGCCGAGACAAAGTAATCCTGAGTTTCAACTCTCAACTTATTCTTTTCAACTAAATCTTTAAAATAAGGTGGTGAGGTAATAAAAAGGCATTCTTGCTTATCATCAAGAGCCTCCAATAGTTTTGTAACTTTAGAGTGGATGTATTTTTCACTAAACCCCATAGAGTTTCCAAGGAATTGAAAGACTACAAGATCAGGTTTTGCAGAGTTTAGATTTTCAAAGGCTGAAGAGCTCTTATCACCTTTGCAGGCAAATGCTTTGATGGGAATAGAGCGTTTCAAATTATGCCGACCTTTTCTTTTACAAAGCCATTTTGAATTATTAGTCGTTTGTTCATCCCCCCAGTGCCTAGGAGAGCTTGAGCCAAATCCAAAGACATTAAGGTCTTTAATACTAGGACTTAGGTGCTGATAAATCATCTCTCCTAAGAACCCTTCACTTTGAGAGTCTCCAATATAGAGTAAAGACTTTACAGAAGAAGGACTTCTTACTTTGTGGGTACAGCTCACCAATAAGAAAAGAGATACAAGACAAGCTTTCTTTATGATCATTTTCATATTCCGTCCATAATTTTATTTAGAGACTTAGATTTAGAATCTCGATAATTCTTTTTATGCTTTAGACTTATATGCCTTAAATATTTAACAGTATCTACAATCCTTTTTTTTCTAAGATCAATCTTTAAAGGAAAGGGATCCATTTTACTGTCTTTCTTAACTGATTTTGGATCAGAGATGAACTTTATCAAATATTCATCGGTAAATTTATCTATTTTCCCATTTGAAATTAACTCTCCGTCTTTTTCACTTCCAAATCCATCGATAGAATGACAAGCAATACATTGTTTTATAAAGTTTTTATAGCCCCACGAAATATTGCTAGAGTCTGCATTAGTCGGGATGAACTTAGGGTTGGGATTATCTTGGAGTTTAAAACCTGTTATCATAAAGGGCCAATGATCTCGCCTAATAGCAGCCTTATCTTTGTAGTCCTCTTTCCAGATTAAATAGAATGGTCCTAAGTTAGAAACAACATCTCTATAGCCACTCATCGTCGTAAAGGGGCGTTTATCAGATCTTTCAAAAGCCAGAAAAGATTTTCTTTCCTTAAATTTATAACCTTCGATCATGGGTTCATAACCCGTTGTGGTTAACACTTTTATATATGGTGAATTTCTCCATTTTTTATCAGGGTAAACAGCATTTAATATTTCATTCATAGAAAAAGCGTTGTAGTACTCAAAGGATCTTGTTGAGAAATTATAGACTTCTACTTTATGAACTTTATAGGTTCTCTTCAACTCACTTAAAGTGAGTTTCTTTTTATTCTCGAAGCTAATTTCTTTGGCAAAAACAAGGCTACAATTAAATAAGATCAGTGTTATCAATATTTTCATTACTAGAGGTTAACGGCTCTTTAGAAAATTGTCTAAAGCCCGCCCGAGTAAAGAACTCGGGTGATTGAGCTTATGAATAAGTAATGGATTGTTTTTACAGGAGCTTGTACAATTTATAGAGTGAAACTTTCCTTAATATTTATTTCATTCTTATTGGTTCTCAACTCCTGCTCTTGTTCTAAAGAGAGTGAGGAAGACAAGCTTATAACCTTTGACTCAACTTGGGAGAAATATCACCTCCTTTGTAACTTTAATATTGCTAACAAGCAGCGCTGTAATGAACTTCAGGCCATGCTTGATCAGTTTGGCCCAGAACATGTTACAGAAAAGTCACTGCAAAAGCTGGTTCAAACTTGTGCCAATAATCAGCCTAGTGCCTGTGTTGTCCTCAGTTGGTATTTCTTTCGGGTTAAAAAATATGAGAGCTCGATTAAATTTGGAAAAGATCATTGCCCTAAGAGCTCTACCGCCTGCTTCTATGTTGGAGAATCTTATAGTCTTCTTGGTAAGTTAGCAGAGAGTCTTCCTTTTCTTGAAAATGCTTGTAAAGAAGGAGAAGCTGCTGGATGCGAGAGGATTGGTCACTTTTATCTTGGTGAACAAAAATATAAAGGAGCAGTTAAGTATTTTAGAAGAGCATGTGACTTAGAAGAGCCTTTTGGATGTTACAACTTAGCTTGCGCTTACTCGTTAATGAAAGATATCGATTTATCTTATAATGCCCTAGAAGAAGCCTTTCAATTAGGGTTTGAAGATTGGAACACTGTTTTGACTGACAAAGATTTAGTTAATTTGAAGAATTCTAAAGATATTCCTGCTCTTATTGAATCTTATAAATAATCTCCGAGAATTTCTTTACATCGATTTGAAAGCTTCTCTCTTTTTTCTTTGAAGTATTTATAGTGATCCCAAGGTTCAATCTTTTCCATCCCTTCTTCAGTAAACCACCAATCTAAACTTTCATCACAGCCATCGCTCTGGTCAGGGACTTTTTGAGAAATACATTCTTTGGAGTCAACTGGGCATTTTAACCTTACATGGAAATGATCATCGTGACGGTACCAAGGCCTAATCTTCGCCATCTCTTTAGTTGAAAAATCAGATCTTCTTTTTTGGCAAAGAAGTCTCTTTATAGCCGGATTTATAAAGATTCTTTCCACATCTTCATGTGAAGCATAAGTTTTTAGGACTTCCCATTGTGTATTAGTCCAAAGCTCCCCGTTCACTTCTTCTCTTGAAGTTAAAAAGCTAGGAGCGTTTATCACTTCTCTGTCTTTTAAGTCTAAGCTCTGCTTGGCAGGGATAGTTTTAAACCAGATATCGACATCTAGCCCAGTTTGGTGGGAATTGTGTCCTGTCAAAGAAGGAGCACCTCGTGCGTGACCAAGATCTCCAATAAGTATTTGTTCATTAGTCTTTTTTAAAACTTTCTTTGATGTTTCTTTTAAGAATTTGATCAAGCTTGGGTGACCCCAAAACCTTCCTCTAGATAGGCGCATCACCTGGTATCCAGGGCCACTTGGGGGAAGTGAAACTCCCCCATCGAGGCAACCTAAAGAATAATAACCAATAGATTCAGAACTTCTTTCAGTTGGTGTTTGAGAACTTAGAGTCATATGCGAAATGGGAACCTTCGCACAAGAACTTAAAAGAAGTGAGGCTATGAGTATCTTAGAGTTCTTCACCAAAATTCTTCCTCGATAAAGGTTGGGTCATAAAAGTTAAATAGTTCAGGTTCCCAAGAGTGTGGTTTAAGGCTATGAACGAGATGATTAAGGTAATAAGGCAGGAAATTAAATACCCCATTCCATAGAACTGAATTCCCGCTTTTAAAGTAAGAAAACTAAGCCCAGCATTTAAGACAAAGAATATTCCATAATTCATCATCGCTTGCTTAGCTTGTTTAAAGTAAAGAAGAACAATATTTAAAACCAAGAAGAGGATCTGTAAGTAGGCGCCAATGACACCATATTTAAACATAGTTTCCATCATACTTGGTAAATGTAAGAAGGTTAAGATTTGCTCTGCAAAATACCAAACGATGACAGTTACGAACGTTTGAATCTTCAATAGACTAATAGTTGTGCTTTTTAAAGCTCCGATAATCTCATTGACCGAGTTGTTCAAGAACTTCAAATTATTTTTACTTTCAATAGAGCGAAAGTAATAAGCGTATTTAACATAAAAGTTGGTTTCAACTTGAACTAAAAAGACAGCAAAACTAGGAACGATAGTCAGATAAGCAAGAAACATTGCGGTATCGTAATATTGATTCGTATAGAAAAGAGACTCTACTTTCTCACCTACCCCTCCAAACCAAAATATAAACTTATCTACCCAAATACCGAGGTAATAAAAAAGCCCTACAAAAACCATTGTTTTATACTTCTTAAAATAGGAAACAAACTCCAGGCTTACATAATCAAAGTCCCTAAATTCCGCAAAAAGGTTCCTGGTCAATAGGAGGGCAATCGCTAGCTGCCCTAAGGTATACCCTAAGATATACCCGACTAGTTCATAATAATTGCCTAAGATTAGAGCCCCAACTATTGAGAGGATTCCACCAATGAAGAAACTAATTACAATCTGATGATAGTTCTTTGCTGCACTTAAAAAGATCATATTAAGCCAAATAGTAAGAACGCTTATGAAGAAGCCCATCGCAATAAGCTTTAATATGATGTCGTAGTCAAAAAAAGAATAAAAGACTCCACTCACAAGGGAGCCAACCATAACAAATCCACATAAAATGGTGAGAAAGACGTTTCGAAAAGTCGTTAAATCACTTATATAAAGTTTATCCGCTAAGTACCTTGTCACTGGCATCTCAACTGCCCCAAAAATAATAAGACTTCCAGCGTAGGTGTAGCAAATCATGGCCTTTAAGACATAAAGGTCGTGATTATCTAACTGTCTTTGTGCGAAATAGGAAACGAAGGCCACGGAGAGAACAGAGATTAACCATGGGCCTGTGCTGATGATGATAGAATAGATCGTTCCTTTTATATTACCTAAAAGATTATCATGCTCAAAATATTTGGTTAGACGAAACCCAATTCCAGCCATACTTTTTCCTACATGCTACTTGATAGGTAGCGATTATAAACATTCATATAATTAGTAACTGTCATATTCTCTTGGTAATACTCTTTTACTCTTAAAAAACCATTTTCTCCCATCTGATTTCTTTCTTCTGTATTATTTAAAAGACGGCTGATAGCTTTACCTAACTCTTCTGGCTTTCCAAATGGAACAACTAATCCTCCAGGTCCAATTTCTACGTCCTTTTTACTTGAACCATTGATAAGTTCGCTACAGCCTCCGACATCGGTTGTTACTGTAGGTATCTTAGCTGCATACCCCTCAAGAATGACCATTGGCTGACCTTCCGAAATGGAGGATAGGACGAGGAGGTCGACTTTTGAAAAGTATTCTTTAATATCAACCCTCCCGGTAAAGACAATATACTCTTCAAGACCGAGAAGAGAGACCAGTCGTTTACAATCTTCATAATAGTCTTCATCTTCATCTGTCGGTCCCATTATATAGACGACAAAGTTTTCAACTTGATTTTTCACAAAAGCAATTGATTTAATAAATGTTTTAATGTCTTTGATCGGAACAACTCGCCCGATTAAAGCTACAGCTAATTTTTCATTCTCAATTTTATTAGCAGCAAGATCTGCAAAATTTTCTAACCGAATTCCATTTGGTATCAGTTCAATTTTTTCTTCATTGGCCCCATAGGCGACCTGTTTCAACTTGTTTCCGTTATATAAAGTTGTGATCACATCTGCTTGATCGTAGGATACCTTAGAAAAGAAATGAAAGATCTTTATCCACCATTCTTTAAAATAACTTAAGTTCTTTTTGGCCCTATAGTCTTTATCGGTATTGTAGATCCAATCAGCTTGATAGATTTCAATCTCTCTTTCATGACTGTAGATACCATGTTCAGTTAAGATAAAAGGTCTTTTGTACTTAACACTAGCTGCTGCCCCTAGTAGTCCGGCGTAACCGGTGCACAATGAGTGGTACAGATGGGCCCTTGGAATATCTGCCGAAAGGATCTTGAACATTGGATAATGGGTAAACCTCCAAGAGTAAAAATAATCGATAAATGAAATCCCAGAGTTTCCTTTAAACTGCATCTCATAATATTTAACCAGGAAGTCCCAGGCCTCTTTACTTTCCATTAACTCCATTGGATCACAGATTCTTTTATCAGGGTCAAAGAAGGTAGTATAAAATTCTTTAAACTGGCTAACGTCCCCAGACTTTAGACCGGCGTGAAATTTCATTAATTTCTTAAAATCAAAATCTATCCCAAGTTCTTTAGTTCTACCTTTCAAATTATAATCAAAAAGGTAACATTCCTTGATCAGCCTAACATTTTCAGGAATTGGATACTTGTACTCTTTCTGGGAATCTCTTGTGGCACCTATATAAAGGATGCTGTACTTAATATGAGGTGTCTCTTTTATCAATTGATAAACACAAGTTGATACCCCTCCTGCAACATAAGGGTAAGTTCCTTCAAGAATTAGGCAGACATCACTCATTTAAACTAACCCATCGATATAGTGTTGAACGAGCTCATAGCCCACTTCTCCAAACTTCTTGTCTTTTAATGATTCATTTAGAATAAAATCTAAGTAATCAGGATTATTATAATTACTAACCAGATTCAGAATAAGGAACTGATTATCGGGGTCACATAAGTGGTAAACCTCATCGACTAGATATTCGATTGTCTCTAAGCTTCCTTTATAACCAATCCTATTTAAGAACTTTAGCATTTGACTTAGCTCTTCTACGGATTCCCAGCTTCTTAGGTAGGTCTTCACGTTTTCAGAAACATAGCTTCCAAATTTACTCGTGAAGGGAACATAATGCTTCCATCCTACGTCATCAATGACAGAAAGAAGTGAAAACAAAAACTCCTTCTTCATCTTACTAGGATTAAACCTTGCGAGAATCCGCTCATCTACCAAGACTTCAGGGTTTACTTTCATCATGAGAGGCTCTTTACCAAGAATCTTTATCAAGCTTTCGATACAGGATTTCTCTATGAATTTATTCTTTGTTTGATGGCTAATAAAGAAAAGTCTTTTAAATATTTCCTCATTAAATACTTTCGCTGAACATTCAATAGCGAGAAAAGTGTTATTACTTGCTTTAGAAGTCAGAACTCCCTCTAAGTATTTCTCGATCGTTTTTTTCCTTGAAAAGGAAAGCTTCTTACTTCTTATGATATTTAAAATGATCTGATGCCCAGAATGAGAAAGATCAGCTTTAAGGTTGATAAATTTAGTAACTAATCCTTCATGATCATAACTATCATGATGATAAAGGGATATAAGCGCATAGTAACAAACTTGGCTTTCAGTATTTAAGGCTAGCTTTTCAATATGATTAGCAGCCTCTTCATTATCGTAAACAGCTATAGAATCAAGAGCAGAGATAGTGATAAATTCATTATATCCACCTTGAATTACCTTTCTTAATAATTTGTAGCAATCCTCGTGATAAATCTCTCCAAAGAAAGTTAAAACTCTAAATCTTACTTGATCCGTACTGTTTATAAAGAGCTTGATAAGAGGTTCGACTACAAACTTTTTATCTAAAGCTTGTAAAGCCCATTCAAGTTTTACAAGAACGTCCCCATCAGTTTCTACTTCATAAAGACTGATCAAGAATTCTCCAGCCTTTTTATGCTGAACAGTTCCTATTTTTTGAATAACCTCTGATTTTAATTCAACTGTATTAGCTTCTAAATACAGTTTCTTGAAATAAGGAATTGAGTATTTTTGCAAGAGGCTGGCCATTCCACTTATTGATGCCAAGACAATTTTTCTACTGCTATGATTTAAATATTGCCTATAAAAGAATCCGTCAAAAAAGCTCCCAATACGTTCTAAGCCTATAATACAAGCGAGCAAGATCTCTTCATCTTCCGTCTCTTTAGAGATCTTTTTGAAAAACCTAATCCCTCTTGGGTCTTCTAGTTTTTTAATCACTTCGATAGACAATAAGATAAGCGGTCTATTTTGATGCTCAAAATTTGAAAGAACTGCGGGTACTAATTCGAAGAAATGATGTTCTCCTATAATTTTAGTCAGATGATAGCGTTTTGCAACAGAGCTCAATTCCCAACATTTTTTCAGAGAAGCAACTTTTAAATATCTATAGGTGACAGGGGACTCAAAAAAATTGTCATTTAACTTAATACTTTCTGCTTTTATTTTTATATTTTCAAAGTCTCTAAAGTAATTCAAACAAAAAAGGCCAATACCAATAGACTCAACCTTAGGCTCGTTTAGCAGGACTTCTATAAGTTGGAGCATAGCAAAGATATGATTTACATCCTTCTCTCTCCAAACTCTTTTAAACAGGGTTAGAACATCATCTTGAGACTTTATTTCACAGAGTTTTTTTAACGCTTTTGTGCGGTCTGACCAAACTGGAGAGCTTAACTTATCAAGAATGTCGTTTAACTCGTCAATTTTCAACTTTCCGACCACCAGTCACTTGATTCCTTAACTTTCTCGTAAAGTATGCCTACTTTCTTTGAGCTCTCACAGTCCTCAGGGATCTTTTCATAGTTCTTTAAATTATAATTTGCTTCTGCCCTGTAAAACTGAATCTTAGCTCGGTCTTCTTCACTTAGCTCATTTTCAAGAGCTTGATCAGCAATATCGAGAACTTTATTAAAATCCTCTTGCTGCAAATAAATTTGAGTAATCTTTAAATATAAATGAGATTGTTTAGGGTTAACCTGTAATGAAAAAATAAAATCATAAAGAGACCGCTCTAGAAAGAAGTCTTTTAGCGAGTTATCTAGGATTCCTAGAAAATAGGTATCAAGGTAGAGCTGCCCTCTTGTATTGTAATTATGATAATCGTTCGGAAATCTCTTTATATTGTCAGCAGCGATATCAATCTTAGAGAACATCTTTTTCTCAATCTTATCCAAAGCGTTATTGGCGAAATAGCGAACTTCATAAGATGGATCATCTAATCCTTTTTTAAGGATTTGCACGCTCTCATTTGAAAAAGACCTTGAGAGCTTTTCAATTGCATTTAACTTTAAGTCAAGGTCTTCCTGATTGAAGATATCGAGGTACGGCTGAATCTGATAATTCTCATAGAGTTCATCTTCTATCTTCTCTTCTGAGACTCCCTTAATAAGAACTCTCTTTTCAGTTGTATAATCATTAAAGTTCTCCTCTCCTAGAGGAATATCATAAACATCAATCTCGGAGTTCTTATATATCCGATTATATAAAGGCTCTAAGAGTAAAAAGATTCCTATCGCGATAAACCCGAATACCGGCAAAAAGATATCTATAACTAAAAAAGCCGCACAGTTAACAGCTTTTGCACTTCTTTTATAAATGACCCAACCACAAAGGATGCTGCTGGCAGGGTTTAAGAAATATAAAAATAAATCAGTATCTATAAACTTAGCGAAAATCCCTAAGAACATGAAAAGTTTAATCAATATAATTCCAAAGAGAGATATCAACTAAGTTAACTCCTCTAAGAACTTGCTCGTCTCTGTCATTCCATCCTTAAGTTCTGCACTTTTAAGATCAAAATTAATCGGATTGTTATTTTGATCTAGAAACTTAAATTTATCCAATTCTTGCTGAATTCTTTCTTTAAAAACAAGAGAACCTTTTTGATCTAAATTTGGAATGGAAAGAAAAAATTCGTCTTCATTAGTTCCCTCAGCAACGCAATCTCTTTTTCTTGTCATGCGCAGGCAAGCATCACTAATGAGCTTGCGGTAAGGGATCTTCTTTATTTCGCTAATTCCGTCATAGTTTTCAATCTTTATTTTTAGAATAGCTAGAGGAGACTTTATTTTTTCAGCGGCTTGCATTTCTTCTTCTAGCCTTTCTAAAAAATAGTCGTTTTTAAAGATATGAAGAGTTTCATCTAATACAGAATACTTAGAATACCCTTCATAGTTTAAAGCATACTGGAGCGAATGACCTAGCCATTGGACCAGGAGCTTAAACTTTTTGAATGAAGTCGGTGTGTACTTTAGAAATGGAATTTTATGAATATTTACAATAGCATGAATATCTCCAGACACAACAACTGGCATGGAGATAATTGTTTGTTTGGCCCATGACTCATACTCTTCTTTATTGGTGACATCCTTTATCGTTACAATAGATTTTTCTTTGTATGCCTTTCTGAAAAGAATGTCAGTGGTTGAAAAAGCATTAATCTCCTCCTCAAATTCGTCTGTAAAAGGAAATCCTTTAGCTAGTTTAAAGTTTCCATCATTTAGATCACTATCTTCGCGAATGTAAATACTGGCGCCTTCCACATCAAGATGTTTATGAAGAATGACAAGAAAATTAGGAAAGAGTTCATCGATATTGTTCCTAAAAAGGCCTAGACCAATATCGTAGATTTCCTCAAGTGTTTCCAACTTGCTAACAAGCCTTTGCTTCATCTCACTTAATTCTTGGTTTGATATATCCATTTGCCTCTGATTGTTCTCTATCACGACTTCTTTTTCTTCAATTTTTAAGTTTGCTTCAAAAAGATCACGAATAGTTCTTTGCTTTAACTCCCCTACTAACATGGAAATAAAAACCATCGATAGAGGCATAGAAATGAATTCAAAATCTAAGATGGTTTCTACTTCATCGTAATCGAGTTGGGAGTTTAAAAGTAAGAAATAAAGACCGGCTGAAAAAAGGGAGGTAAAGATTGATATTCTAAAGCCATAAAAAGCAGAAATAAGAATACTTATGACAAAATAGGGGTGTGGAGTAAATCCAAGCATGGCAGGGTTTTCTTTATTATTTAAATAAAAAAGGCCCGTTACTCCTAAAACAATTAGAACAATGAGAAAAAAATCTTTCGTTTGGTTTAGATTTTTCATATTAGCCTTGTATGGTTTCCATCACCTTTCTATAGAGGTCATTAGGAAGGATAGGTTTATTTACATAAACCAAGCCAATCTTATTCACTAGTGAAAGCTCTTCATTCTCTAAGTGCTTGGCCGTTAACAAAATAATCTTTGTTTCCTTATTAATCCCGCCTTCTCTTATTTTCTCAGCGAAAGAGATCCCATCCATCTGATCCATCATATAGTCCGTAATAATCAGATCATAGTCTTTCTCCTCCGTGAGCTTTAAGGCGGATTCCGGATTACTTTCAGTATCTACTTTGATTTCGTGAAAAGTTAGTAAACTAGTAAGTAGAAAGACGAACTCTTTAGAGTCATCTAGAACGAGTAGACGTATTTTTTTATTTTCCATATATTCCTAAAACCAATGATTCCAAGAGAACCCAATGTTTCCTGAGTTTCCTGAGCTAAAATTATCTGTTTCTTTAAAGTATTCTATATACCCTCGCCAGCTTTTGGCGATTCCATAAGTAGAGTAAACTTCTCCAAGGACATCCCAAGATTTGCCAAAGCCAATATTTCTTTTAGCATCTCCACCGATTGAATACTTAAAGGCCGCCTTTGTAGTCCTATTGAATTCACTATTTAATGTGAACTCTTTTCTGAAAACAATAAAATAAGAAGTCGAACCATCTCCATAAAGCCGTTTCACATTAGCTCCTGAACTTGATAAGGTACGCATATGTATTTGTGCCCCAATATGAAACTGCTTCTTTTCACCTACAGGTGCAAGGTATTCCATATTAGCAAAAACATTTTCACCATCTTCATCTCTAAAGGTTACTGAATCAAAGCCTAGTGAAGCATCCCAAATATCTTTTTCCATTAAATGCATCTCGCTAAAGTAAGCTAAAAAGCTCCGCGAGTAGGATTTCTTTTCATTAGCTAGCTCGGCGTTAGCGTATTCTCCATGTGAATTTTTATAAGAAAGAAAGACTTTCATCCAATCTAAGCGTCCAAAGTAACCATTCATATAGATGGGTGCATCTAAAGATTTATGCCCAGTGCTTAAATAATAGCCGATCTCAAAACTATCAGCTTCGTTAAAAAACGTAATGTGTGGAGCTATAAATCCATGATCCTGATTTCCTTGTTTAAAAGTCAGAACTTGATTATGCCATAGCCCAATTCGATACTTACTCTGCCTTTTTCCTAGCCGGATATCATTTTGATAATATGCATAGTCCTTTGCAAAGTGATACTTACCTAAAACTTCTAGATCCCAGGCATAATCAAATTTGACTGCTTCTTGAGCCTCTTTTAAGTAAGTTTCTTGTTTCTTATTTTCTTCCGTATATTTTCGTCTAGAGTACAAAAAGTCTAATTTCGACCTAGCTGAATCAAACCTTCGAAGTTCAATTTCATAGTAAATGATGACAGTTAATAGCCTTGGATCTTCAGGGTTATCTTTAAGAAGTTTAGTTAAAAGTTTATAAGCCTCTTCCCGGTTCCCTGCCCTTTCTAAACATCTAATCTCTAATTGTGTTTTATCAACTTCTTGAAACTTTGTATTTTTCCCTGGCAAAGTTTTATCTAGGATCTTAGTGCATAGTTCTACTCTATCCTCTAGCTTTCCTAATTGAAAATAGACCTCTTCGAGCATTCCGAGGCTGTATATGTTTAAGTTCTCTAATTTTCTGATCTCTTTAATTTCTTCAAGTTTAATAAGTGCCGTATCATATTTTTTTTGGGATATATCATGTCCTGCGAGGATTTCTAGGCTGTCTTTATCTTTCGGGTTGGCCCTTAGGTATCTCTCAAAGTAAGGATAGGCTGACTCAAAGTCATTAAGTTCTATATAATTGTAACCAACCCTCTTTGCCAGTTCTAAATCATTTGGGTAAGTTTCAAGAAGATCTAGGTAAATTTCTAAAGACTCTTTTGGATTATTAATCTCTTCAAGGATCTCAATGATACGACCCTTATACTTTTCTAGATTTGTTTTAATCTTACCCATACGATAACGAATATTACCCATTGGGATAACGGGTGAAACATTAGGGTTATTTAATAATAAACTAGGTTTATCCCTTCTCCCATACTTATTAAAAGCAAGAAGTTGGCTATTCATTAAACTATGAAAGACTCTTTTATTAACCTTTCTTTTTTCAAGTTTAAAAATCTTAATATAGATATCAAGAGCTTTTTTCTTCTTTCCAGACTCGTTATATTCCTCAGCTAAATTTTCAAGGTACTCAATATTTTTTGGATAGGCCCTAGAGAGTCTTTGAAGAACGACTATGGCGTCGTTATGTTTTTTCATTTCAGAGAATCTTTGACTGATATCAAATAATATTTCGTTCTTGGAAATAGGGATATTTTTTAATTCTCTGTAAAGCTTAGCTGCTTCCTCTTTATCACCACCAGAATATTTTGATTCAGCAACAATAAACTTAATATTATAATTATGAGGTAACTTCTTTAAGAGTTTCAAATGAATCTTTTGAATTACCCCTTGAGAGTCAAGCTTTTGATAATGAAAGAGAATCCTCTCAAGATGTTCAATCCTCACCAAGATATCTTTACTAGAAATTGAATCTAAAAACGAATCTGAAAAAGCGAAACGAGAGGCCTTTTTATCAACCATAAAGAGGATCAACTCTTGGTTTAGAGCCCCTGTGTGATCTTCTTTTAGAAGATAGGCTTGAGAAAGAAAGTCATTATATGAGTATGGTGCTTTATCATGTAGCGTATATTTCTTTAGAAGTTCAATGGCATTATCAACTTGCCTCGTTGCAAGAAAGTAATCAATTAACTCTTTTGTAAAATTTATATCTTCAACAGTCTTCAGCTTCTCAAAGAGCCTATTCGCATCATCGTACTTTCTTAACCATCTATAGCCATTAGCTGCTTCTAACAAAATGGCGTCCCTGTCCTCATCTCTCTTGGCAAGCGAAGCCCTTTTTTCCATAACCTTTAATTTTTCGTAGGGAACAAGGTTCCAATCATAAAGCTTTTCTAATTCAATTAGGTAGTCCACATTTTTAGGTTTGATAAGAACTAGCTTCTTTTGAAGCTCTAAAGCCTTTCGCGTATCTCCATGAATGAGGAAGTATTGCTTGATTTTTTTCAGCGCTTGAACATTATCATCATCGAAGGCCTTAACTTGATTAAAGTATTCAAAGGCCTTTTCATATCTATAAGAATGAAAGTAAATCATTCCAAGTTTTAACTTTGAAGGCACCGTAAAAACGGTGACTATAGTGATAGCGAATAAAAATAAAATAAATTGTAATCTGCTAAAAAGTATCACTTCCTATGATCCCTCTGTAGTTTAGAAATTCCCTTTAAATCCAAAGGGTTATAATAGAAATTCTAGTCAATAATTTGGTTATTAGAAAGACCTTCAACAGCATAAAAAACGTTTTATTATCAGTGGTAACTAAAGATTATTTTCTCATAAAATTAAGGGCTTAGAATTCTTGAGTAAAAGAGTTTAGGTGAAGTTTTTTTTATCAAAATAAAACAGTCTACTTTTAGGACGGATAAAGCTCTCTCTATGCTCTTGGACTGAATAGGGTTTTCGCCTATAACCAGGTTTTTCAGGGTCCGCGGCACATTCTCTTTGAAACTTAACTAGCTTGTCTAAGGTTTCAATCATTGACTTTGGCCCATCACTTGAGAGCTCAACTTTTTGTTTTGATAATTCATTTAATAGTAAACTTACAGATTCAATTGTTGAAAGACAGCCTTCAGCAGGTTGATGCTTAATTGAAAACTTAGAACTCTCATTGGCGTCAAAACAAACTCTTGGCAAGGCCTGTAGGTTCTTACTCTCTCTTAACATCTTTTTAGCACAAGGCCAGGTTCCATCTAGAACAAAGATTACATTCTCAAGATCCCTCCCTTTCGGGAATGCCTCATTCTGGCTTAAGTTTATGGCCTCTTCACCTGGGTATAACAAAAAACATCTTTTAGATTGATCATTAATAAGAGCGTTAACAAGGTTGTCATCAGTAAAGTCAACTCCCATGATCATCATGGAGTTTGATAGGCTCTTTTGAGTTAATCGTCCTGTTCCAATTCTTTGCTTTTTTGCTTCTTTAGGATGAATCAAGATGACAATCTTAGTTTTAGTATCAAAGCATTTTATCTCATCACAGAGGCATGCCTTTTTTGATCTAAAACATGAATAGCAACGGCCAGCTTCAGCTAAGTTGTTCGTATTCATCTTTTGAGTAACCCATGGTAATTGGCTTGTTATTTTTTTCAAGAAGTGGTCTTTTTATAAGGGAAGACTTATCAATGAGCATATCAATTTGCTTAGCAGCACTTAAAGCATCATAGGTCTCTTTGACTTCTCTATAGGTACGGCTTTTCTTATTCACTGGCAACTCACCTAACTTTTCTTTCCAACGGTTAATAAGGGCCTTAGTAGGGGGAGCTTTTTTAAAGTCATGAAACTCAAAATCTATCTTTAATGATTCAAGGTGCTTTCTTGCTTTTTTGACTGTATCGCAGTTTGATATTCCATAAATTTGGTACATATTGTCTCCCTAGCTAATAGGGAAATATAGAGAACTTATGCTTTTATGACAACCTGCTCATTTGTGGATTTACTTCGTCTTTTCAAGGCTTTCCACAACATAAAGGGAAGTGAACCATTTTCTTGGCTTGTTTTAAAGGCTGCCATGATAATCATATCCGCTTTAAATGTATTTAAGAGGCGAACTGGTTTCTCTACTCCATCTCGAGTTTCGCATAACTCAGCTTCAGAGATCACATGATTGGTACGGCAAACTGAAGGTCTATTTTCATAGACTTCACATGAGCCCTCGCTATTGAGAAAGGGACAGGCCCTTTGCTCGTAGGAGAACTGGTAGAAGAGTTCTGATTCATTACCGGCTTCAGCTAAAAGGCGCAGCCTTCCTAGATCAACTTCAGAGCCATTTAAGACTTCACTAGCGAGTAATTCAGCTTCATCACTAGTCACACTAACTTGAGTATGACAGCAAGCTGAACAAGATTTCTTACAAGTTACATTTTCTTTAACGACAGGATCTGAAAAGAGCTGATTAATTTCAAGATCTATTAATTTATGAGTTAGCACAGCTCTAGCTAAGGGCGAACCTATTTGCCTAAGTTTTTTCTTCGTTTTTCTGAATAGCTTTTTAAACAATTTCTCATCTTTAAGCTTTTCATAAGTTTTATATGCGATGGCTGGAAAAAAAATACTTACCTCCAAAACAATATCCTATTAAAATTATACGAGATAAGTTTATGCAAGTTGGGCAAGGGGCAATCTTTGCCATTTGAGCTCCTCTGAAGTAAATCTAACTGATCGAAAAAACATAGGAATAGACAATTGAGCTTGCTTTGCACCTTGAAAAATATGCACTTATCATACGGGACCAAACTCCTGTTCAATAATGCTAATATTAACATCCACACAGGAGATAGGATTGGACTCTTAGGTCTTAACGGCCGGGGTAAGAGTTCACTCTTTAAGATTCTCACTGAACAAGTAAATCCAGACTTAAGCACGCCTCCCTTTATGTTCGATAAGGCCAAAGGGGTTAACGACCCATTAAAGGCTTTTACTGTTTTCCAAATCCCACAAGACTTTGTCGTTGTAAAAGATAGACCTATAAAAGAATACTATCTTGAGTACTACCCTGAATTAAGCAAATGGCATAAAAGACTTATAGAGCTTGAAAGCCTTGTTGCCACAGATGAGAAATACCTACATGAACAAAAAGACCTCTTTGATAAACTAGACCATGCGGATGCTTGGAGGCTTGCTTCTACTTACGAGAACTATTTAAAGTTCTTTGAAGTTCCTGATATTGATGGCGACGTATTAACTCTAAGTGGTGGTGAGCAAAAAAAGATCCTCCTAAGCGTGGGGCTCTCCTCCACCGCCAACCTCGTTTTATGGGATGAGCCTACTAACCACCTTGATATAGAAACAATTGAAAGATTTGAAGATGAGTTAAGACAAACCAACCGTGCCTATATTCTTATCTCTCACGACAGAACCCTTCTCTCAAAGGTATGTAAAAAGATCTTTCATATCACCAGTGGAGAGATCAAGGAATATGAAGGCTCTTACGCGGACTACTTAGAGTTTCTTGCTGAGAAAGAAGAAGAAAGAAAGAGAGTTCTCGCTAGGCTAAAGAACAGCTTAAGAAGAGAGACAGATTGGATGCGACAGGGGATTAAAGCGAGAGGAACCCGTGCGAAAAGCCGTGTCGATAACTTTAAACAACTTAAAGGACAAGTAGAAAATATCATCTCTCAAACGAGAAAGGATATGAGTCTAAATATCTCGTCAACAGATAAGAAACGTAAGAAGCTTCTTGAATTTAAGAAAGTTAGTTTTGGATTTGATGGAACAAACCTCTTTGAGAATATTGATCTTATTATGACTAAAGGTGAGAAAATTGGTCTTATTGGACCTAACGGTGTCGGTAAATCAAGCTTAGCTTCTCTTATCTCTGAGAAATTCAAGCCAACTGATGGAACGATTCAAAAAGCTGACGACATAATAATTAAATATTTTTCTCAAAAAAGAACAGAGCTTGATCTAGAAAAGACCCCTTATGAAATTCTAGGTGATGGAAGTGAATTTATATTCATGCCTGATGGGAGACAAAAGCATGTCATTAGCTACTTAGAAGACTTCTTATTTCCAAGAGAAGAAATAAATAGACCCCTACGTACTTTCTCTGGGGGAGAGAGAAGCCGACTACAAATGGCCCTTAACTTAAAAGAGCCCGGTGACATTTGGATCTTTGATGAACCAACCAATGATCTAGATTTAGAAACATTACAGATTCTAGAAAAAGCTCTTATGGATTTTGAAGGTTCAATCATTCTTATCAGTCATGATAGAAGCTTTTTATCAAATATCACCAACCGGGTATGGCTCTTAGATCATAAGAAGATTGAATTTTTCCAGGCCGGTTACGAGCAAGTCTCCCCTTATCTTGAAGCCCTTGCCCTTTCAAAGGAATTCGAAGAAGAAGGTCAGTCTGAAGAACTTAGCAAGGCTGCCGGAGCCCCAGTCATTCAAAAGAAAAAGCTTTCAAATAAAGAAAAGGATAGGCTGAAGAAGCTCCCTAAACTAATTGAAACTACTGAGAGAAAGATAGAAGAGTTAAATTCAAAGGTTCTTGAGCTTGGCACGAAAGAGCTCAGTCAGGAAGAATCTAAACAATTAGCACACCTAGCTTCAGAAATGGGTACTTTAGAGGAGTCACTTCTTTCCATGTATGAGGAATTTGAACTCCTTCAAGCTTAAAGGCATAATAGATATATGTGTCGTCTCTTTGGATTTAGATCCGTCATTCTTAGCCAGGTTCATAGCAGTTTAGTTAGTGCTGATAATGCTTTGGCCTTTCAAAGTAATGAGCACCCTGATGGCTGGGGAGTTGGCTACTATGTTCAAGGCACCCCTCACATTATTAAGTCTTCTGAGTCAGCAGCTATAAAAAGTAATCTCTTCAAAAAAGTTTCAGGTGTTGTTTCAAGCCAAACAGTCTTGGCCCATTTAAGAAATTCTACACAAGGAGATAATACTCTCCTTAACACTCATCCCTTTCAATTCGGCCAATGGGTTTTTGCTCATAATGGTAATATTAAGGACTTTGATAAAGTTAAGTCAAAGATAACAGCAAGAATAAATCCTGAACTTAAAAGGTTTATTCTTGGCGAAACTGATAGTGAAATTATCTTTTTTTATATCCTAAGTTATTTGATGAAAGAAATGGATATCTCCCAAAAGAACTGTGAAGCCTCCAAGGTTATAAAAGCCTCTAAGGATGCTATAAAGTCTCTTGTTGAGATTATAGGTCCTTTTTCAAGGATTGATGATAACGGGGAGACAGAGACCTACCTGACTTTTCTCCTTACTAATGGCGAAACTATGGTAGCTCATCAAGGTGGAAAGAATCTTTTTTACTCCACCTATAAAACAAAATGTGGCGACCGTGATAGCTGCCCTTCATTCACTGATGCTTGTGAAAATCCTTCTGTAGACGGTTATATCAATCATCTTATTTTCTCTAGTGAACCACTCTCTGGGGAAAACATCTGGCTCCCTATGAAAGTAGGTGAGATCATCGCCATCGACAGTGATATGAAGATTATCCTTGAATCCGTTGATCAATAACAAGCTTCAACTTCCCTGTTCTTTCATTATGAACAAGTTCAGACTCTTCTACTTTTAAGAAATCAACATCTCTAATATGATTCTTCTTCACGGCTTCAAGGTACATGGGTCTTTCGCGGTAAAAATGGTCTCGAAGGCTATTGAGCTCATAGACGGAAGTGTAATGAACAATCAGCTTATCTTTTCCTTCAGAGTTTATTATCAACATTTGAAAATTAGAAATCTTATCAAAGAGGTCACTGGCCCTAAAGACTTCAACTAAGTCATCACGGCTAACTGTCACAGGACCAATCCTTGCCCCTTCATCAGAACGCCCTAGAAGTTTAAACCTACCCTCTGAAACCCAGCACCCCATATCCCCAACGGGATACCTAATAATTGGCATGAGAGTTCGGCAAAGATTAGTATAAGTTAATTTCCCTACCTCTCCCTCTTTGGTTATCGGTTTACCGTAGTCATCAAGGATTTCCATAACGGTCCCAGGAAAAACTTTATGTTCACTAGGCCCACAGTCCTCGTCAATATATCCCAAATGACCACCATCAACACTTGCATAGCCAACAGACATAAACTCAGCTTTAGGAAAAACGCTCTTAAGTATCTTCTCTTGTTCAGGAAAAAGAGATTCACCACCATAAAGGACTCGGTCGAGATCTAAGGTTTTCCCTTTTTTAATCAAAAGATCCGCCATAGCGATAAAGCTTGTTGGTACACCGGCCAAAACATTGATTCCATATTCTTCAACAGTCTTAACCATGTCTTCTAGCTTCATTCCCCCTGTCATTGGAAATTGAGTTATCTTGGTTTTGGCATTTTCTAAAGATTTGGTTATGAATAAAAAAGAAGCGTAAAGATCCCCAGAATAAAAGAGATTTCCTACCCTATCACCTCTTTTTATACAGCGCTGATCCATCCCTTCACCAAAAAGGGTTGTAAACAGTTGCCATTCTTCTTTAGTATACACAGAGAACTTCGGTTTACCCGTCGTTCCCCCACTTTTAAAGACCACTCCATCTTCAATAGGAGCAGTTAAAAGTTTATTGTTCTTATAGTCATTGGCCTTCCAAAAATCTTCTTGATTTACAATAGGCAGGTTGTCCAAGGTCAACTTATCTTTAGAGAGCTCTGAGTAGAGGCCTTTGTAATACGGGGATTTCTCACTAGCGAGAAGGATCAGTTCATTTACATCAATTAACACGACTCTTCCCTCTTATCTAAAACACGTATTAATTTCCCAGATCCTTTTGTTCGATTGAAGGATTCTCCCTTAATAAAACGAACTTCGAAGAACAGACCCTTTTCCTTCACAAAGACTTCATTTAATTCATAATACTGATCTAGAATAGTCTTTGATAACCCTGCTTCAGTAAATGAGGTAAACCCCTCATCAAGAAGTAGTAAGACATGATCTAGACCCTCTTTTTTATCGATCAAGACTTGTAATTCACCTGAGTAATCAAATTCATTCTTCAAGATGATTTCAAGTTTTTGAAAATTTAAAAAGGTCCCACTGGCCCTAAAGATATCTCCAGCTCTTCCTTTAAGTTCAAAACGAGGTGTCTTTCGATCACAAGGACAATTTCCCTTAACCCATGCCCCAAGATCCCCTAGGTCATAACGATTAATTTCCATGACTTCTCTATTTTTACTTGTAAAAACTAAACGCCCAACTTCTCCAATTTTACAAGGAGTGTCAGCATCAATCTTTAAGATCTCTAGATTCTGATTACTATCTAATAGGTGATGAACAGATCCTTCGCAGTGCGGGCACTGAAAGCCTAAAGGACCAGCGTCTACAGAGCCATAAGCAGCAGAGCGGATGATCATAATTCCTAACTCTTCTTTAAGCCATAATCTTTGTTTTTCAGAGAAGTGCTCTCCGCCATAGAATATTTTCTCAATCTTTCCATATTCTTTAAAGCGATCTAAGTTGGTTTTTATAAGTTGGATCAAGTAACTAGGCATGCCTAAGAGCGTGTTGACATGACCATCGATGATCATATCTCCGACCATCTCTAGATTTTCATAAGCCGCCATTGGAAATTGAACAGCTTTTAAATTCTCTAAAATTGTAAAGAAGCTAGTGAAGCCTCCATAAAGACCTCCTCCAAAGAAGAGGTTAATGACTCTGTCTTGACTAGGCTCTAGCCCCGCTGCAAAAAGGCCTTCAGCGGCGTTCTTCATTTGATCGTGATAGTCATCATAGCTAAACAAACTTAAGGCCGTTTTTCCAGATGAGCCTCCTGATCTAAAGAAGAGCTCTGCTTTATCAATATTCTCTTTCGCTATATTTTGAAAATCTTTTTTTCCAATGATCGGTCCCTCAAATTGACCTACCTTTTTATCCTCAAAGTCACTAAGGCGATAAATATCTTCTGCTTTGTTTACTTCAGCTCTAACTCGTTTCATAAAACGAGTTAGGGCGTATACGCCATCGTGAGGTTCACCTTCATAAGAATTTAACATCTCTCCGAGCTTGGTAATCCTCACAGCGCCACCAGCAATAAAGATCTTAGCTAACTCAGCCGCATTTCCTCTGTCGGCATAGAGTCCCACCGTTTGTAGGTAATGGCGCCAAGGGTATAGCGTCTTAATAATCTCTGTTCGAGGAAGAGGTTTAACAATGAGAGTTCTAAATAAAGGAGATGGCCTTAGTCCGGGGTTCTTTTCTACTATTATCCTAAAACTTTTATCCTCATCCTCGTACACTTCAGAGAGACCCATCGGAATCTCAAGTTTAGCAAGCTCTACTTGATTAGTTATCTCAGCTTGTTGTTGTATATCAAGAATGGAAACTTCCTTTTTATCACTTTCACTCTTTAAGACTTCAAAGAGTCTTTTGCTAAATTCTTTACACTTCTCAAAAGATTCAGTTTCTAAATAAAGTACTTGAGGTGAGCTACAGGCCTGTTGATCATTACAAACAACTTCATAGGCCATTTTTTCTAAAACCTCAGAATTTTCTAGGTTCTCTTTATCAATATATGAAAAAGAAATCTTATGACCCCAAGGTATAAAGCGCGCTCCAAGAGGAGCAATACTTTGAATTTCTTTTACAGCAGACTCTCCTCCCCAAACAGAGACTCCATCTGCAACCCTAAGAAGCTTTATCAGGTTTTCCTTTTCCTTACTTGAGATTCTCAAGATTCCAATTTTTTTAGAAATCTTTCCTGAATTATCGCAAGAAATTAGAGCTTCTAAAGCAAGGGCAGTAAAGTTATTGTCACGAGAACTAATCTTTACCAGGTTATTGTTCAAACTTAATAAACCTTCTATGACGGCTAGAAAGCTGAGACCTTCAGAGTTCGACGGAGTTATATGGACAAGGGTTCCTATAGGAGAAAAGGCTTCAAATGCAGTTTCAGTAAAGCTTTGCTTCTTTAGCTCTAAACTATCAATTCCCCCTAGTTCCTTCTTTATCTTTTTAAGCAAGAATCTTTTTTCACAAAAGGCAGCAATCTCATCTAAAAGACTTGCGTCACTAAGTTCACTCAAAAGACCTTGCCTAAAATCAATATCTTTTAAGATCTTTTTCGAAAAGAGGTCACAAGCATCTAAGACTTCCTGAAGCTGAAGATCCACACTTAATGAATCTACAACTTCACTTTCTAGTGAAGCTAAGATTTCCTCAGTTTTATGCGTGTCTATCCACTTTCCTTTGAAGAAATGCTTCATGACTGACCTCCTGAGAACTCTTTTAAGATTTCTGAGGCTGCTATGGCGCAACTCTTATTCTTCGATAGCCCCGCTCTTCCTATAATCTTAAAGTACGGAGTTTCTAGACCACAAGAACAGTCTTTCGCTTCATGCAAGCTTGCAAGATCTCCCATTAAGACACTATTAGCTGGGACTGATGTTATATAGGGACTAATGAAGTTAAGGTATCCGGTCTCACCATAGTCCATTGGTTTTAGGCTTTTAACATCTCGGATGATAATCCTAGAATAAGTTGGAACATGGAATTCATGATTTTCACATTCAACATAAGGAACACAATGCTCCACACTCCCAAACCCATCTCTTAGGTTCTTCCCAGGAATGCCAAGTCCATCTTCTAAGTTTTTATAAAAGACAGACTTCTCAATTGCTTTTTCTTGATGACCTTTCCATCCTCCACCAAAGAATGTCATAGATTCAGAATTTAGCTTTAATGGCCCAATTCCTAACTCATTCATTTGTTCTAAGGTAAAATTCATAAAGGCTGGAAAGCCAAAGATCCTAACGGGAAGACCTTCTTTTTCGAATCTTTTAAGTGCCTCGATACAACCGAAGACATCAAATTTATGTCCACTTTTTGTATACCTCAAGGCGTAATGAACCGAGTTGATAGGAGCAAATTCACAGAGAAAGTTATCTGTATAGGCTGTTCCTAACTTTGAGCCCTCTTCAGGCTCATAAGTAAAAAGAAGGTAATTTACTTTTTCTTTTGAACGCCAACCATAAAAATCAAAGATATTTGCCACCATTTGTTGGGCTGACTTTATGGTCCATGAATCAAAGAACATTTGGGACTTTTGTCCACTTGTCCCCGATGAAGTTAAATGAACATCAATATCTTCATCCTTAACTGACTTAATCTCATGGCGCTTAAAAAAGTTTGCCAAGAGATAAGGAATTTCACTGAGGTCTGTAAACTTATTTTCATCAAAATTCTTCTCACTACAAAGAGCGGCGTAATATGAAGAATTCTCTCTATGCCAAGAAATATTCTCCCTCATGGCCTTCATAAAGAGTTCATTATTGTTCTTGAATGGAATATAGGGATTCTTTAATAAACAAAGTTCTTCAACTGAGCTTAACTTCCCTTCTCCTGGAGCTTTTAAATTCATTTATTCACTCCAAGGCTCTTCAGGTTCATCTCAACCCATTGCTCTACATATTGATTAACAAAAGGTAAGAAGCAATCATCAATATGAGTCTCACTAAAATCTAAGGGAACCATGGTCCTTGTAAGAAGAACATAGTCATGCATTACCCCATCTTCTTCTCTCATGGCAGGATACAGAGCTGAAGGCAGAAATTTATTTTGCAATAAGAAACAAATTACTTCGTAGTAATCAGCCCTCATCAAAGTCTCAATATAATAGATACCCTTTTCTTTCATAGAGAAGATCAATTGCTTAAACTGATCTTCTAAATCTCGAATGGAATTATTGGCCGTTATAAGAACGCAGTAATGATCTTTTTTACTAAAAGAAGCAAAGATCTCAAGGTTGCACTTCTCTGAGGAGATAATAAGATTGGGTTTATGAAAGGGATAGAAGATAGATTCCTTATCTCCCTTAAAAGTTTCTTCAAACCTCTTCTTAACAAACATAGGTGCGTCTATATATTCAAAATCATCTTCACTTACTTCTATAGAGCTATCACTCTTTAAAACAGGACAAGCATGTCCCGTGTCCGGATGCCCCTCGCTTCCTAAAACCTCACCTATGGAATCATAAAGTGGAATCATTTGGGGCGGAACTCTTTCAACCTTGCTCCTACGTTCTAGAACACCTTCACCAAAGATGCCCATCAAAGTTAAGGTTTCATAGTGCTTTATCTTTCTAGCATTAGGAAAGATCCCTAAAGGCTTTAACCCATTGGCGATCAACATCTTCTGAGAACTTACTTCAATAGTTCTACTAGTAGCGTAGAGAGAGTGAACTTTCTTACCAACATGAAGAACTTCATCAATTCCTGCTCCAAGTAATTGCTTAGCTAGACCCCGCCCTCTGTATGAGCGGTTCACAGTCATTCCCGTAATCTTTCCAATCTTATATTCAAGATCTAGCTCAAAGATACAAGAGGCTGCGATAGTTGAAGAATCAGTATCCCTCATGAGAAGCCAAAGAGTTTGGTCCTTATCAAGGATATGCTTCTTCATCACATCCTTGTTTGTTCCAACTTCAAGGGGATAATCCTTCCCGTAAATAGTCAGGTATAGACCGATTAACTCATTGATATCATCAATATTGGCCCTATCTATTATCAGTCCCATAATTCCTCTTTTACCCACTGGTTATCGCTACTTATGCGATGTATCATAAAAAGGATAAAAGCCTTCTCTTTTTGAAAAGAATACAGGCGAAAAACATAAGTAAACTACCGATTTTACTTAGCTTAATAGAAGATCCTTTCCTGCCGATGAGTCTTTTGAGGTTATTATGAAAAAACTTACGATTCTTCTTATCCTACTCCTTCCCTTAAGCGCCTTTGCGAGAAAGCCCGCTGTAGAACCAGTGACAGGAATCAGCATAGATGAATACAAAGAAGTACCTCCAAGTCAGGCTAAGGGTTACAACTGGAACGAAGGTGAATCAAAAGTAACAACTGAAGCTGTCGCCCCAAAGGGAGACCCTTCAAAGCTTCCAAGCCGAACTATCTCTGAAGCAACAGAGCCAAATTTAAAACCAGCATTTATCTTAGTCTTATTATTAGTGCTCCCATTTGGGATTTGGTTTTTTATGAATGGAAAACTAGATGACCCAGAGACCGAGATTGGCTTTCAAGACGAAGAAATCGAAGACAACACATTGGCCTTTCCAAAATCTAAAAAGAATGACGATGATAATGACGATGATGACTTCAATATTCCAAAAGCTTCTTAACTAAAAGGTTTGCCAAGACCCATTGCCTTTATAAAAATAAACCCTTCGCGTGTCATTATAGCTAAGGGTTAGCTCTTTAACGCCATCAAGGTTCAAATCAATTGCCGTCAGCACATACTTTCTTTGGTGATAATGATTATGCTTAAAGCTTTTAAATTCTTCCCAAAAGGCTGGGCCTTTATAGGTTGAAATTGAGCTTAGATCATTCTTATCTATTGTTAAAAAATAGAACCTGGCTTGAGCTTTAAATTTTAAAAATTGCGTCACCCCTTCAAAAAAATGAAGAACAAAGACCTTTGAATCTTTTGATAAGCTCTTACTTGTTATTCTATATAAGCGGCTATGGGCCCCAGTTGTATCAAGCTTAAAGCTATAGATCTTTTCTTTACTGTAGTTATAAACATAGACCCAGTCTTCTCCATCTTTTTTCTCCACGACAAAAGATTCGCTCTTATGGTCTTCATTTAAATCAACTTCATAAAAGGGACTTCTAACTTTATAGTTGTACTTACTCTCCGACTGGGGAGCTACAATTCGCGTCAGATCACCCGAGAGCAACTCTCTTGTGAACCTCTCATCTTGCGCCTTTGCCAAATGAGCTATCTGTAACAAGAACACAACGCCAAGCGTCTTAAGTATCCACTTTTCCATAGATTTATTATACTTCAAGAACTTAGCTTTCCGCGCATTTCTTTCAAAATGGGACAGCTTGTTATAGGATACTAATTCACACAGACACTTACAAAAGAGGCACTCTCAATGAATTTTCAGCTGGCTTACATCAAGAATTCACAACAAATCGTCCTTAAGGATTTTGGTGAAAATCAAACTCAATCTAAAGGCAAAATTATGGATATTGATGAACTGCCCAAGCTAAACCTTCAAGGGCTATTCCTTCCTGAAGAACTTCTGCAAGATACTGAGTTTCTTGGAACTCTAAATTCGACAACTGAAGTAAACCCAATTAGAACCGCTGAAGAGTTTGGACTCGATTTAGATAACTTTGAGGCCCTCTCTACAGAATCAGCAACTCCCTACTTCAAGAAAGTATACGAGTCTTGGATTCTACAAAATAATTTAAGCTTACTTGAAGAGATGACTAATATTTATAAGCACCTCAATTCTCTTTGGGCCAATGAAAGAACTGCCTTTTTCGAAGAACTATGGAACCTCCTAAAAAGAAACCTTGGTACAAGTGAACTTACTATTGTTTATAACGATGTAAAGAAAGCGAAAAAAGAAGGCGAAAAAAATAAACTGATTCGTGTAAAAGTTCATGGGAAGTTAAAAGCAAACCCTGAAGAAGGCGGAGAGCTTGAAGCAAACCTAATGAAGAATTATGAAAACCTTTTCAGCCCTTCTTTTGAAGTGGTTGAGTTCAATAAAGAAAAAGGACAACTTGTTGCCCTTTGTACAATTAAGAAAAGCCCAGTAATCATCATGGCCAATGTATATGGATTAACCAGGCTTCAAAAAACAATCTTAAAGACTCTTGTTGATGGTCTTCAAGAAAATTGGGTCTAAAACTTCGCTGGAAACACAAGTTTCCAGCCTTTAAACTTATACTCATTTTCAAATCCTTTTAGAATTTCATAAGACGCAAGAGAGTCATAAGGTGCTCGCACTTGATAACCATTTAATCTTGAATCATAAGTTTTCCATCCCACAAAACCACCGCCTACAGCATTCAAAGACTCTTTGTTAACTTCTAAAATTTCATTGGTAATATGTTTTACTTCAAGCCAACCGGCACTTGCTTCTTTTTCCCGTTCATTATTTTTAATGAGAATTTCTTTCTTAGAAATCTCTCGTTCTTTCTTTTCATCAATAACTTGCCTTCGAAAGCGAGCTACGGGATAGGAAAAGGCGGGATTCCAATGAATACTACAATCTCCCCCTTTTCTTTCAAACCTATTATCTTCCATGCATACTTTAGACCCAATTTCATAGGGGATCTGTTTTTCAGATTCTTGAAAACGATACTCAACGGAGTATTTTTTAACCTTTCCTATGATCCCTTTTCTATCTTCTACTTTCAGAGGAATGGATTCTTTAAATTCAAAACTAAGGGGGATCCATAATTCTTGATTGTTTTTTAATTCTTTAAGACTAAAGTAGGTAAGAACAATTGTGCTACCGTCTGCCTTTATTTTAGAAAGATCTTCATCTTTGTTACACCACCAAAAACTAAGTCCTTCTTCAATACTTTCATCATTTAAGATATTTCGATCAGGATAAGAGAAGACCTCATCTTGTGTATGCCCAAAAAGTGATAAAAGTGAATGATCATAATTCAACTCAAATGAAGGATCGATTCCTTTTAAAAAGTCCTTTAAACTTTCCCCTTTTTTCAACCAGTAAAACCTTTCACCATAGGGAAGAGAAATAACCAGTCTTGTTTTATCAACCGATTGCTCTTGATAAAATTCCTTCATTCCCTTTTCATTTATCTTAAAATCTTTGATTTCAAAGAATATTTTAGTGTTTGGCTCTACGATGCTATTCATTAAACTCAGTGGGAGATCTTCAAATTTAAGATTGAACTTTCTAAGCCCCGACTCTTTATCAAATGAATAGGCTAGACCATTTTCTTTCTTTATTAAATCAGTTCCGTACTGACCTATCACTTTTGATTTTTTATCGATTGAGCCTAGAGAAACTAAGATATCACTTAGATTATCTTTTTCTAATAAACCTCTCCAACTCATCTTTATATTAAAAGACCAACTACCACTTTGGCTCTCAGAAGAATGTATCGCTTCACTTGCAATGAGCTTGGTTTCAAAACTAACTTCATTAGGAAAGAACTTTCTTTCATCAGAGGCTTCAATGAGAAGGCTTTGTTTTTCTTTTTGATCATAGATATTTTCAAATGCATGACCTAGGATTTTTTCTCTTAGGTACCTAGTTCTTCCTTTTTCAAGGTTCCTTGAATCTAAGATGCCTTCATTCTTCAGGTTAACTTCTAACTTATCAGCCCTAAAAGAAGCAATCCTGATATTTCTTGATTCAACACTATTGATCTCTTGCTCAAGTTCTTGCTCATTTTGAGGATAATAAATCCTTCTTTTTTTCCCTCCTTTTTCACCACCACAACCAGATAAAAAACTTAAAACACCTAATAAAAAAATCATCTTTTTCATACTTACCTCCGTGGACAGAAACTAAATCTAAGACGGGGGAAAAGATAATAAGTTTATAAATCCACCTTGGGATATTTCGGATATGAAATATTTATAAGGATTGTTTAGGCATTAGTCATGATAAGTACTTAGAATTAAAGACTTTATTAAAAAACCTCTATTTCTCACTGAATTCTCCCTAAGCGGTACAAATCTTTGATAATTTAAATCTTCATGATGGCTAAACTGATCCTTCTATTCACTTTTTTGAGTTTTCTATTCTTAGGCGCTTGCGCTGATAAGAAGTCTAAACTCGACCCTGCATGGAGTGGCCAGAACACTGGATATACTCCTTTAAAGAAACAAAAGAATAAGATCATAAAGCGTGAGATAAAAGTCAATGATGAGCTACTACGTGAAATGGCCGAGCACCTCTATATTCTTCAAGAAAATGCTAGCGAAGAACTAAAGGTCTCTGAAGGTTTAACATTTGGGGCTACCCTTTTTCACTATTTAGGTAGCTTTGGAAATTATAGATTAGATGCCGATAATATAATCAAGCTTATCAAAGGTTTTGAGGAGTTGCTCGGAGAGCCTATTGATGAAAAGATTATGTTTGTTGTCAATCAAGTTAAGAGCTTAACCTTTTCTAGAAAAGGAAATAAGTTTCGAGTTAAGATTCAAGGCAAAGAAAATAACGGCATCGTCTATTTTATCAACGAAGAAAGTGACGAAGAGGGATCAGCTCTTAAAAAGATCAAGTTCTTTCAGGCTAAAAATGGATCTCACGTAGACTTTGAAGTTGTTGATACTCTCGCTGAAAGATCTGAACTAGTAAGCTTTGTTAAAGAAACGGGTAAGAGAGATTCGCTTCACAAAGAGATAGCCCCAAATATTGAGAGCTACTTTTCACAAGAGAAACCGGCTCCTATCATTAAGATGGAATTTGAAGGAATGATTGTTAGGGTTCTAACAGATACTATCTGGAAGAATATCGACTTTAACTTCAAGTACGGTTGGTCCATTCCACTTTTTAGAGTAAATGGAAAGAATATCCCAGGCTTTGTTCTTTATCTAAAAAAGAACTTAGCTAAAGTTAAGGTTTCAATAGATCAGTAACCTAGCCTTTCTCTCAACATCTCAGTCAGATGTAATCAAATGTTTATTGATCCCAGCTCATTTAATGAGACACTTAATGGGATGGAACCAAACACACTACTTCTTGAAATCCCAAATTTACTCGACGACGACTTCTACGCCCCAGAGCTCTTTATCACCTTAAAGTATCTTGTAAACTTTATGGCTAAGGACCCTTGTGATTATAGGAGTGAAGATGATAATACTCTTGGTGAATTTCGGACCTGGACTATTCAAAGGGCCTGCGATCCTGAAATCTCTCCAAATGCTAGAGAAGTGGCCAAGAATTGGTTTCACATACTTGAAGAACTAGCGGCTGAGAGAAAAAAGATCATAAAAGATCTCTACCAATAGGCGTTATGGACTGGTTTTATTTTTCCCTAATAGGTGTTCTTTGTTTTGTTCCAACTTTCTTTTTGGCGATCAAGCTTAAAGCTGGAATAAATAAGTTGATTTCAAAAGATTCGATAGATGAAAGCTCACCTAAGTCATGGCCCGGTGATCTTCTCGCCACATTAGTCTTCTTTTTTTATTCCGTTTTGATGTATCAGTGGATGCCTAATTAAGTGCCAAAACTTCCTAGGGTTTCACCACCTAGAACATGAAAATGGGTGTGAAAGACGCTTTGACGACCGTTGACACCTAAGTTTGTTACTACCCTAAAGCCATCTTTTTCTAAATCGTTTGAAGTAGTGAATTCTTTAATCGCTGAAAAGATTTGAGCTGTATGGATTGGCTCCATTTCATTTACATTATTTGAATGAATCTTATTTATAAAAAGATAATGCTCCTTGGCTTGGGGATAAATATCCTTAAAGCCAAGGACTTCTTTATTTTCAAAGACTTTCTCACAAGGGATTTCCCCCTCTATCATTTTACAAAATAAGCAGTCTTTCATCTATTTATCTTTCTCTGGGTTTTCACGTGTCACGTCTACACCAATGGATCGAAGCTTATTATCTAGATCGGCATAACCTCTATCTAGATGATAAACGCGCCTGATTGTTGTCGTCCCTTTTGCAGCAAGAGCAGCAATAATAAGAGCGGCACTAGCTCTTAAATCCGTGGCCATAACAGGAGCTCCTGTTAATTTAAAACCGCCTTCAATAAAGCTTGAGTTTCCTTTGACAGTAATGCGTGCCCCAAGTCTTTTGAGTTCAGGAACATGCATGAATCTGTTTTCGAAGATATTTTCACTAATAAGTGAGTTCCCATCTATTAAACAAGAAAGGGCCATGATCTGAGCTTGAGCATCAGTTGGAAATCCTGGATAAGGAGCCGTATCAACTCTAGTTCCTTTAAGTTCTGAAGGAGAGATCATAAGGTAATCAGGACCTCTTTCAATCTTGGCACCCATAGTAACTAGTTGATCAGTAATAAATTGGATATGCTCTGGATTAAAGCCTTCAACCTTAAGAGAACTCTTTGTAGCAAGAGCGGCCATTACATAAGTGGAAGCTTCAATTCTATCGCCAATGGCTTCGTATTCTAATTCACAAAGCTCAGATTCCATCACACCTTCAATAGTTAGTGTTTTAGTTCCAATACCTTCAATTCTGGCCCCCATCTTATTAAGAAAATTCGCAAGGTCACCGATCTCTGGCTCTAAAGCGCAGTTTTCAATAACTGTCTTTCCGTCAGCGAGAACTGCCGCCATTAATAAGTTTTCAGTAGCTCCTACAGAAGGAAAAGCGAGAGCAAAGTGAGCTCCGGTCATCTTCCCTTCAGCCTTAACATAACCTTCTTCAAGAGTGATGGTTGCTCCCATCTTCTCTAAGTTAGTTAAGTGAAGATCAATTGGTCTAGCGCCGATGGCACAACCACCAGGGAGGGAAACCTTAGCATTTGATTTCCTGGCCATCAAAGGACCTAGGACAAAGATTGAGGCCCTCATAGTCTTAACTAATTCATAAGTCGCCTCTGTACTAGTTAAGTTGCTGGCGTCAAAGGTTGTTATATTATCGTTCTTAGTAATCTTCACTCCGAGCATCTCTAAGAGCTGGCACATTGTTCTTATATCTCTAAGGTCTGGAAGATTCTTTAAATGAGTTAGTTTTGGGTTGAGAAGAACACCGGCCAAGATAGGAAGGCATGCATTCTTAGCACTTGATACTTTTACTGAGCCTGATAATTTAGCAGGCCCGTTGATTACGAGTTGATCCATAATTTATCCATTCACGCGTACGTAGTTAGTTGACGATTAGCGTTGTAACTTAATCGCTTGTAAAAAGCGATTGCTCCCCTGCAAATCAGGTAATATTTTTACATGATTAAAGCCGGATTGCTCGGCTAAGGGTGCTAAATCACTAAGGTGATTCTCATGACCTTCCATGAGAAGCATTCCATCAGGATTTAAGGCTTTTATTGATGAATCAAAGAGGTCCTTAAACCATTTATCATATTCTGCTTCTTTTAAATAAAGGGCCAAGTGAGGTTCAAAGAGGTCAACCTGATCATGAACAAGACCCCGGTCTACTTTCTCCTTTATATAAGGAGGATTGGTGGCAATGAGGTCATATCCCTCTTCAAGATTTGAAAAGCGGTCTGACTTAATGGTTTTAAAGTTTGTTTTCTTTGGCATGAGAAACTGATGCCTAAAGTAATTGATCATAGCCACTTCTAGCGCCTTATCACTTATATCTGAAGCTGTGACGTCGAGAGGCCTTCCCGCTTCCATCGCAATAGATAAAGCAATACAGCCAGAGCCAGTTCCAAGATCGAGGACTTTATTTTTATCAATAGATTTTTTTAAAAAGGTTGAAGCTATTTCAACTAACAACTCCGTCTCACTCCTCGGAATAAGAACATCTTCGTTGACATAGAATTCACTTCTAAAAAAGTAGGCCCTATGGGAGATATACTCAAAAGGAGTCCCTAGTCTAACTTGAGAGAAGAACTCTTCAAGAGCTGTAATACTTTCAGATTCACTACCATTTCTATAATGAGTTCTTAAAAAAAGATCTTTTAATTCTTGTTGAAACCGGTGCCAACTCAAACCTGGATAGTGATTGCTTAAAAGATCAATTTCTTTTTCAAAGAATTCCTTAGCTAAGGCTAATTGGAAAGACATGGTTATTCTTCTTGTCCCTTAAGGAGCTCTGCTTGATTATGAGCATTGAGGGCATCTGTGATCTCTGCCATATGACCTTCCATAATCTTATCGAGATTATAAATAGTCAGACCGATACGGTGATCAGTTAATCTTCCTTGGGGGTAATTATAAGTACGGATCCTCTCAGAACGATCCCCTGTTCCCACAAGCCCCTTTCTCTCAGCTGATTCAACTGCGTGAGCTTCTTGAACCATCTTATCGTAGATCCTAGTTCTCAGAATCTTTAAGGCCTTTTCTTTATTTTTAAGCTGTGATTTTTGATCTTGATTGGCCACAACTGTATTTGTTGGTAAGTGGGTTACGCGAACCGCAGAATCAGTTGTGTTAACATGCTGTCCACCAGCTCCACTTGCACGGAAAACATCAATACGAACATCTCCCATATCTAGCTCAAACTCCACATCTTCAGACTCTGGCATTACGGCCACAGTAATTGTTGAAGTATGAACTCTCCCTTGAGACTCAGTCTTAGGGACACGTTGAACTCTATGAACACCTGATTCAAATTTTAATTTTGAGTAAACCTTATCGCCTGAGACAGTAAAGATGATTTCTTTAATCCCTTCTCCACCTTCAGAGATAGATTCAAGCTCTGATTTAAAGCCAAGGTCGCGGAAATAGTTTTGATAAGCTCTGTATAAATCACCTACGAAGATTGAGGCTTCATCCCCTCCGGCACCGGCCCTAATCTCCATCATGACGTTTTTATCATCAAGAGGATCTTTAGGAAGAAGCAAGATAGTTAGGTTCTCTTCCATAGCAGGAATTCGAGCTTCACTTTCAGAAAGTTCCTCTTTGGCCATTTCGCGCATGTCTTCATCCTTTTCATTCTTAAGGATGTTCTTGCACTCTTCAATATCTGCTTTAAGTGTTTTGTATTCTCTATAGGCTTTGACTAGCTCTTCAAGATTTCGATGCTCTGAACTAATTGATTTAAATTCAGACTGCCGATCATACAAAGTAGGATCAGCCATCTTTTCGCTTAGTTCTTCAAAACGCTGAACAACTTGCTCTAGCTTATCAAACATACTCATAGAACTATCTTACCCATTCATCGATTCGAAGAACTCATCATTGGTCTTCGTTTTTTGAAGCCTACTAAGCATGAATTCCATGGCATCAATAGTGTTCATAGGGTGAAGTACTTTTCTTAATAAGTAAGTTCTCTGAAGAGTTGCGGGCTCCATAAGAAGGTCTTCCTTACGAGTCGATGACTTATTGATATCAAGAGCTGGGAAGATACGTTTTTCAAGAAGCTTTCTATCAAGTTGAACTTCGGAGTTACCTGTACCCTTAAATTCTTCAAAGATAACTTCATCCATTCTTGAACCAGTATCAACAAGTGCTGTCGCGATAATAGTAAGCGAGCCACCATTTTCAATATTTCTTGCAGCACCAAAGAATCTTTTTGGTCTATGAAGGGCATTTGAGTCAACACCACCTGAGAGGATCTTCCCTGACGGTGGAACAACAGTGTTATAGGCACGGGCCAGACGCGTGATTGAATCAAGAAGAATAACAACATCTTTTCCTGCTTCAGTTAAACGCTTAGCTTTTTCAATAACCATCTCGGCAACTTGAACGTGGCGGTTAGCTGGCTCATCAAAAGTAGATGATACAACTTCAGCATTCACGTTACGTTTCATATCCGTTACTTCTTCTGGTCTTTCATCAATAAGAAGAACGATCAGATGAGCATCTTTATGGTTGTCACTGATTGAGTTTGCAATATCTTGTAGAAGAACTGTCTTACCAGCTTTTGGTGGAGCAACAATTAAACAACGTTGACCAAAACCTTGAGGAACAAAAAGGTCAATCATACGAGTTGAATAATTTGTTGGTTTACTCTCGAGGTTAATCTTTCTCTCTGGGTAGAGAGGAACCAAGTTATCAAAAAGAACTGTTTTCTTATGATCTTCTGGTGAATGACCATTAACAGTATCTACCTTTAATAGGGCAAAGTATCTTTCACCGTCTTTTGGTGGACGAATCTGACCTTCAATTGAATCCCCTTTTCTAAGACCAAATCTTCTGATCTGTGAAGGAGAGACATAGATATCATCCGCTCCAGGAAGGTAGTTGTATCCAGGTGATCTTAAGAATCCAAAGCCATCAGGTAGGATCTCAATCACACCGCCGCCAAAAATATCTTGTTTATTTTTTGCGTTAGATTTTAAGATAGCAAAGATCACTTCGTGTCTTTTTAGTGAGCCAGCATTTTCAACTTTATGCTCCTCTGCCATCTTGTTAAGTTTTTTAATTTCCATTTCCCGAAGGTCGTTAAGATGCATTCAAAATTCTCCTAAATATATTCTTATTTTTGTTATAGATTAATCAGATGATTGACTGTTTTGTGGTTAATAAAGTTTGGTACTTATCCTTTTAAAAAATTCCGAAGGTTTAAATGTAACGGATTTTTTTATGAGATTTATCGGTAGGATTGTTTTCATAATAACAGCACGAGTTAGGATGTCAACAATAACGCCAAGCAAAACCCTTGTTTCTACGCGCCAACCAAGGTATTTGAAAACCTACTATGAAAACAATAGCCCCTCACAATTCAGAGAAGTTTGCAGGAAAACACCTTCTTTCCATAGATTATGGAACAAAAGTCATGGGTTTAGCCTCTTTTCATATGGGTCGCGATCCCTATCCCCTATGTTTTGGGAGGATCATTTATGAAAGTGACGAAGAATCGATAAAAGAAATACAGGCCCATATCGAAGAAAATGCCTTTGATATCCTTATTTTAGGTCTGCCCCTATACACAGATGGAACTGAGTCAGAGATGACCAAGCGGGTTCGCGGCTTTGGTGAACTACTCAAACAAGAGACCTCTCTTCGTGTTTACCTCCAAGATGAAACCCTCTCCTCTTTTGAAGCAGAGGACCGAATGAAGAACTCTCCTGCTTATAACTTTAAGGTTGATATGAAAAAGATTGACGAAGTTGCTGCGTCAATTATTCTTGAAGACTTTCTTGCGACCGCTCAAAACTAAGTTAAAATAAAAGAATGAAAAAACATCTATGGATACTCCTTATAGGAGCCCCGGCTTTAGCCATTTTTTTAGCTGCGATAAAGGTTTACTACACTATCGCCATCTCTAACTATCAAGGAGAACCACGGATATTTGAAGTTAGATCTGGGGAGAGCTTCTCAAAGATTAATGGACGGCTTTATAAAGAAGAACTGATCAGTTCAGCTAAACTCTTTTACCGCTACTGTAAGACAAAAGGTCTTATGACAAAATTCAAAGCTGGTCGCTATAAGATCGAAACCGGCTCCACCATGCTTGATGTAATTGAGATCTTAACGATTGGAAAATCCATCACAACTTCCGTCACAATTCCTGAAGGAAAGAATCTTTTTGAGGTGGGAGAGATTCTTGAAAAAGCAGGTATCTGTCCTAAAGATGAATTTATCAAAGTGGCAAAAGATCCTAAGTTTGCAGCCTCGCTTAAGATTCCAGCAGACCGCCTAGAAGGTTACCTCTACCCTGATACCTATGGGCTCACTGAAGGAATGCCAGCCGAGGATGTGGCCCGGGCCATGGTTTCTAACTTAAGAAAGCAAATCTCAAGCCTAGATTTTAGTAATGCCCCAAATGGTCTCAATCTTCACCAAGTGATTATCCTGGCTTCAATAGTGGAAAAGGAAACAGGGGCTAGAGAAGAAAGGCCCATTATCTCGGGGGTCTATCATAACAGGCTTACTAGAAAGATGAGGCTTTATAGTGATCCTACAACTATCTATGGAATTTGGGAGACCTGGAATGGAAACCTTCGTAAAAAGCATCTTCAAGAAAAGACTGATTATAATACTTATCGAATGGGTGGGTTACCTGCAGGACCTATCGCCAATCCAGGTTTGGCAGCAATCAAAGCAACCTTGAATCCTAAAGAGCATAACTATACTTACTTTGTCTCTAAAAATGACGGAACTCATGTTTTTACAGAATCATATAAGGAACATCTTAAAGCTGTTGATTATTGGCAAAAAAACCGCGCGAACAGAAAGGGAAAATCGTGGCGTCAGTTAAATGAGAAAAAGAAGTAAAAAAGTGGCCTTTGCTCAAAAGAGCAAAGGCTAAATAAGTCCGACTAGTAATCTAATCCAGACTTTCTAATATGTGTTTTTGGTTTCGCCTCTTCATTAAGAATATGAGAGTCAATAACTTCAGCTACGATAATTTCATGATCACCTGGCTGAGTCTTAGAGATCATCTTACATTCAATAACTGACTTAGCAGCATCAATCATGATTCCATCGTTATCACTTATTTTATGTGGAATTTCATTGAAAGGACTTTCATCATAACCACTCCAAAAATGCTTCATATAATTAGCTTCGTGGTCCCCTACAATATTGACTGTGAAAGTTTTTCCAGAACGAATAGCATCGTATCCCTTTCTATCAGGGTTACAGGCAACAGCAATAAGCAGTGGCTTAAAACTAACTTGCTGAACCCAACTTGCGAGATAACCATCTTTTTGATCACCATCTTTAGCGCAGACGATAAATAACCCCGATGGAATATGCCCTACGGCCTTTGCGGCTTCTACATCACTCATTTCTTCTTCTCCTTATTTTTGTTTCTATCTTTCTTTTTATTTTTCTTTTTTTCTTTTTTAATCGTGGCAATCACTTCTTCCACAGGCTTCTCAGCTTTTTCTACTACAGCTTCCTTGATCTTAGGCCTTCCTTTTCGAGCAAGTGAAAAACGAGCTGAATCCCTAACTGCCACTTCCGTATCAAGGCTTAAGACCTTCAATATATCTGGGGGTGTCCTAAGATTTCTCGCCACTAAGACCCTTACCATTAAAGATTGATGATTAAATAGAGAACAAAGGACAACTTCTGGGGCATTTTTTGAGGCCGCTATTGCTCTAGCTACACCAGGGCGATTCTCTTCAAGATAGCGCTTTAAGCTCTCAGGGTTTGTCTCCCTAGCTACTTGATCTAAATACTCTGCCATATGCCCTCCCTACCTTTAATCCTACGAATTACGCTTAAACTGTCAATTTAATTGAGTTTTTGAATTATTAGCTCAAGTTTAGGGGCCTTTAGCCGAGAAGAGACAGATCATGTTCCTAGTAACAGGAGCATTTTACCCATCTGGGTTCTAAGTCCCCGAGTTGCTAAAATAGCAGTTGGTAACCCGAGACTTAAATTTTGATGGAAGTCCTACTTCCTGGAGGAAGAATGAATAAGAAAACGATGGAAAAATTTAAGGAAAATCTACTTCTTACGAAGACTAAGATTTTAAACGGAGGCATCCTTCGCTCAAATGAAGATCTTCATATTTCTTCAGATGATCTCCCTGATGAGGCAGATCTAGCTAACAGCGTGATCAATCAACAAGTTACTTTTAATATCCGTCAAAGAGAGCTCTCAAAGCTTCGCTTTATTGACGAGGCTCTTCACCGTATTGAGAAAGGAACCTATGGTTGCTGCGAAGAATGTGATGAGGCCATTGGAACAAAGAGATTAGAGAACCAACCTTGGACAACTCTATGTATAGAGCATGCAGAAGAAGCCGAAAGAGGTACTAGTTTCGCTAAGATGGGATAAGAATTCACTAAATTTGATATAAAAAAAGCCAGCTAAATGCTGGCTTTTTTATTTTTAAAAGGACTTGTTCGTACGGCAATACTAAAACCCTTCATTTTGCATTTTATATCGTGAAATATTATTTGTTTTCGATAAAATAACGTGAAGTTCATCTTCAATAGTTACAATCTTTCTTTCTGCTTTAGGCATTTCATACTTATTTGCGTCTGTGTTAGCCGGTGCTACTTGAACCGCTAATAAGATCAAAACTGGCATTGCTGCAAATAATCCTAAAGTTAAAAAGTTTTTCAATGTTTTCATAGCTCACTCCAATGTTCTATGTTGATCCCTGGGTTTTCATAACCCTTCGATCGTTTCCCTACCCCTATTAAAGCAATCCTAATGCCAAGTTTGACGACATAATATTAGTAACTTAGCTGGTGCATCTAGGACCTAGGTGCAAACCGACCTATTTGATCGGAGATTTTGACCTTAAATAGGTATCATTTAGTCTTGCAGAGCTAAAACTGTCCAAACTTTAAGCAGTGACCAATAAAATAGTGCTTTCAATAGGCCAAAGAGTGGACAAGTCCCTATTTTCACGAGCCTTTCTTTGGCAAGCCCTTTGCTTATAAGTTAGACACAAGAGGCTTGGTCGTAGGGTCCAATCTTACTTGTAAGTTAAGGGAGTTCTAATAAACATGAAATGTGACATCCGTAGAATTTTTAGCACGACTTCACTACTGGCCTCGGTCTTAGTAGTCTCGTCTTTATCCACTTCTGTAGCCATGGCAAATGGATCGAGGAAAACTTCTCTTCCAGCCAGCCTTCTCAAAAAGGTTACCAAGCCAGCTCAGAAGACTTCCCTAAAGCCCGCTGAAAAAAGTTATTTTAATTTAAAAGAGCTTCACTCTCGTTACGTAAGTTGGGGCGTGGATCCTGAAAATAAAAAATCATCAATCAATCTTCTTGATGCATGGAAAAAATTTGAAAAGAAAAAAGACATTGTTGTAGCTGTGATTGATACAGGTATCGATCCTGGTCACCCTTTTCTAAAAAGTAATCTTCATGTGACTCAAGGTAGCTCTAGTCAGACTAATTACGGACTAGACTTCTCTAAAAATAAACTTAACCTTTATAGACCAAGCGATAGTCATGGTCACGGAACTCATGTTTCAGGAATCGTAAGATCAGTTAACCCTGAAGTTAAGATTCTAACTTTAAAATACTACAACCCACAGGCATCAGGGCAGGATAATCTAAACTCAACAATCAAGGCCCTTCGCTACGCTGTTGATCAGAATGTTGATATCATCAACTACTCTGGTGGTGGACCAGAGCCAGCCCTTGAAGAACTTCGTATTTTAAAGCTAGCAGAGAAAAAAGGTATCCTAGTCGTCGCAGCTGCTGGAAACGAAGAGAGTAATATCGACATTAAAAACAATGCTTACTACCCAGCAAGCTATGGACTGAAAAACATTATAACTGTAACAGCTCACGACCAAGCACTTAGGCTTTTAAGCTCATCTAACTATGGAAAAGAAAGCGTTGATATCACAGCCCCTGGTTATAGAATCCGTTCAGCCCTTCCTAATGGAAGATCTGGATACTTAACAGGAACTAGTCAAGCGACGGCCTTTGTAAGTGGAGTTGCTGCCCTTCTTAAGTCTAAGCATCCAAATTTAACGGCAGCTGAGATAAAAGAAATCATTAAATCATCTGCTAAAAAAGAAATAACTCTTCTCTCAAGATGCTCTTCTGGTGGAAGGTTAAACGCTGGCAAGGCCATCAACTTAGCTGAAAGGTATATTAAAGCGAAGTCATTAAAGAGGGAACTTGCTAACAAGAAAGTCGCTTCAGATACAAAGAGAAAAACTGGAAAGATCACTTATCTTAAAGCTAACTAAGTAAAGAGTAAGAAGTACTGATAGACAAGAATACTTGCTGTCGAGATGGCAGCAAGGGCAATCCCTGCAAGAATCAAGAATCTAATTTTTAAGATCCCAAAGACTTTATAACCAACAAATCTTTCCCAAAGAGTAGAGTTATTGAAACTTTTCTTATCTAGCTCTTCAAGAAAGTCATGAATTAAGGGGGCATACCCATGAAAGGAATGATCATTTAGCATTTGAGAGAGTTCACTTGGCTTTAATGAGTATTCACATAGTTCAACACAAAGATCTTTGAACTCTATCCAGTAAAAGCTTCTATCTTCATCTGATTCACCTAAAAGAAAATCAAGGAGAAGCTTATACCGATGAAGAAGATCACGTTTATATTTTACGGCGTCAGCTGAGCCTTTTCTCTCAAGGACAGGCCATTGCTGAACAAGCTTACTTCTAAAGATCCAATAATCATCCTTTAGACCATAGAGGCTCTTTTCACCAAATGCCTCACCTAAAGGTGTATAAGTTAATTGAAACCCACAGCCTTCACATTCAGTATCAGTGACGAAGACACTCTTACATTTTGGGCAGGTTTTGACTGGCTTATAGTCGTGACCATCTAAAAGGGGGGTGCTTAACTTCTCATCCATTAATAAAGTGTATCTGGCTAAGCAATTTATTGGCAATGGTTTAATAGGAAAGTTAAGATAAAAAGGTGAATTCATTATTTAATAATCCAAAAGTGATAACTTTCCTACTGCCTTTTATAGGTGGGCTCTTATTCCCAACAGGTTTTCCTATGGGTGAGTTTAAAGGATTAGTTATAACTCCTATCCTTGGAATGACTCTCTTCTTTTTAGCCATTCATTTTCCGCAAAATGGCGAAAAAAATGAAACAGGATCAAGTCTCAAAGCAGAACTACTGGCCCTCCTCTTTTTCTCTCTAGGCTATTGCATTGCTGGTTATTACTGGATTCCTTTCACTCTTAAAGAGTTCGGACAGATTCCCTTTCCCTTTAACCAAGTCCTAGGTCTGCTCTTCTCATTGATCATTGCCCCCCACTTTCTACTCTTTATTCTCTCTAAAAATATAGTTTCGAAGTTTAAACTAAAAAGCTTAAAGGTTTTTAAAAGTAGATCCGGAAGAAACCTCTTCTACGCCTTTATCATCACTGCTTTTGAGTACTATACTCCTCAGCAATTCCCTGGGCACTTAGGTCAGCCTTGGTTAACGATTGCTCCTTACATAGGACTAGCCCCTATTGTTGGAACACCCGTTTTCTCTTTCCTTAGTTTTTGGTTAGTCCTCTCTTTAGTTGATTGGATTAAGAACAGAAGATTAGATAAGCTTGCTTTTGTCGTCTTTAGTTTATTTCTCGTAATTAATATTAGCTTTCCCCTTAAGAAGTTAGGTACTGGTCAAGTTAGTAAAACCAATATTCGTATGGTTCAAGCTAATATTGGCAACTTTATGAAGATTCAATCTGAAGGTGGCTCTCTTTCCTTTATGCGTGAAGTTTATCAAACTTATGAAGACCTAAGTACCAAAGAAACAGAAAAGCCCCTTGACCTAATTGTCTGGCCAGAGACAGCCTATCCAAACCTCTTAACTTCTGAATTATTAAAGTCCTACCCTAGTTCCACCCCTGGACTCTTTAAAAAGATCATCGAAAAGATGGATGCAGAGCTTTTTATTGGTGGTTATGATCGAAATACTAAGGCCATCCGAAGAAACTTCGAGGGCGAATTTAATACTGTCTTTCATTTTGATACTTTTTCCAATCTAAAGAGTGTTTATCATAAGATGAAACTGATTCCTTTTGGGGAAGGCTTGCCCTTTGGTCCCATGAATGAGTTTCTTAGTAAGCTCATCACCAATGTTTCTTATTTTGCTGAAGGAAAAAACTACACCCTCTTTAGAACTAAGAACGATACCCCTTTTATTGCTCACATTTGCTACGAGATCCTCTTTTCCTGGTTTACTAGTGATTATCTAAATGCTCAAAAGATTCAACCAGAGTTTATCATCAACTTAACCAATGATTCTTGGTATGGTGATACAAATGAGCCCTATCAGCATTTATACCTCGCCCATTGGAGAGCACTTGAATTCAATATTCCTATTGTTAGAATGACTAATACAGGAATCACCTCAGTATTATATCCTGATGGGTCTGAAAGTAAGCGCACAAAGATCGGTGTGAAAGAAGTTCTCGATATTGAGCTTGAGACCACGAAACGAGAAGCTACTCCCTTTCAAAAGTATGGATTCTTAATTACTTTTTTCTTATGGATAGTTTTAACCGCAGTAAGCTTTGCTCAATCAATAATAAGCTCTAGAAAAAGCCTTCCTTAAAAAGGTCATGCAATTGAAGAAAGCCTAGGAAATCTCCATCATTTGAGACCACGGGAAGCACATTTAAAGGGTTAGGCTTATTACTTTCCATCAACTGGAAAGCTTCTGAAGCTAAAGCTGTATCTAGGATAACAACGGGCTTTTTCGCCATAATATCGAAGGCTTTTGTCTCAAGTCCCATATTTTCTTTTGTAAAAGTTCTTCGAACATCCCCTTCAACAATAATACCTGCTAGTTTATCGGCTTCAAGAATAGCGCAGCCACCAACAGGAAGCCTGGTCATCTCAATGAGAATTTCTTTAAGGGGTTGATCTTTAGTGCCAGTAGCACAGTTTTCTTTTTTAACCATCACATCAGAAACTTTAAGGCGCATACTCTTACCAAGGATTCCTCCAGGGTGAAACTGAGCAAAGCCTTCTTTAGAGAGCCCAATATACTTTTCAAAAACAACGGCCATAGCGTCTCCCATGGCCATGGCCAAGGTTGAGCTAGTTGTCGGGGCCTGATTGTTAACACAAGCTTCTTTATCTACAGAGCAATCAAATACATGAGCGCACTTTTCACCAATGGGTGAATCAACTACGCCTAAGAGCCCGAAGCAGTTTTCTTTTTTAATAGGAAGAAAGGGCTGGATCTTAATAATCTCTTCAGTTGTGCCAGATTTTGACACAAAGACGATGGCATCACTCTTAGTTAAGCGTCCTAGATCTCCATGCATAGCCTCTGTAGGATGCAAAAAGAAACTACTCAAGCCAAGAGAGCTAAAAGTTGAAGCGAGCTTTTGCGCCACATAGCCAGATTTCCCCACGCCACAAAAATAGAGAACACCTCTATCTCTTCTTATCTGATCAAATAAACCAGTCAAAGAGTCAGTGTCAGAGGAGCTTAGCCGGCTTGAAGCTAGTTCAAGAGCCTTTGCCTCAAGTATCAAAACATTCTTCATTGTTTCAAGAAATTCCACCTAATCTCCAAAAGTTATGGCGTAGTATCGGGTTGCAGTGTTAAAATTATCACAATGAGTACTAAAAAGAAATTTTCAATTTTTGCACTATGTCTAATGATGCTTGCTAGCTGTTCGAGTTACAAGCAATTTCAATACGTGACAGAAGAATTTGAGGTACCAACAAAGGTCTTCAAGAGTGACTACGCTCAAACCTGGCAGGCAGTCCTTCAGGTGATGAAGACCTATGATCTTGAAGTAACTAATCAAGAATCAGGTGTCATCAAAACCAGATGGATTGATAATACTCTCCAACTTAATTTCGCCGATAGCTTTGGAAGTAGTGACGCAGTTAAGGCTGCTAAATTTAAACTTATTATAAATGTGGTTAAAGGTTTTAGAGGTACCAGAGAAGTAAGCAAGGTCACCGTCTTTCGTAGGCAAATGGTTGAACAAGACTTTCTTCAAGGTTGGAAGATCATCCGCTCTGATGGAATCATGGAAAAAAGTATAATCTACAGAGTTGAGCGGGAACTTAAGATTGATAACCGTTTAAAAGCCATAGAAGAACAAAAAGCTAAAGAAGCTGAATCATCCTTCTAGATTGTCATATTCTTAATACGAAATTTCTTCCAGTATTCTTTCTTAATATGGTCTCTTCCTTTAGGTGAGGATTTTCCAGTAATCTTAGAAAGAGCGTAATCCATTTCTGAAAAGATATCTTTGTACTTCTTCTTTTGAATCATAGTTAAAAGTGAAGCCTCAGCTTTCTTAAACTTTAAATCTCCAATAGTAAGAATAACTTTCTTAATCAAGTTTGTTCTCTTGATCTTTCCTTTCTTCTTTTTTGGAACATGATAATTTTGTTTATCATAAAGCATGGCCCAAACTGCAGGAGCCATTTTATTCAAGTTCATGGCTCGAATATTCTCTAAAGCCTGCCCTCGAACAATCATAGATTTATCTTTAAGAGCAAAGGCATAGAGCCCATCATAGCTAGATGCTTTTAGAGCGTTTAAGGTTTTTAAACTCGCCATTCTCATAATCCAATTTGGATGTTGAATAAAACGAGAGATGAAAGGAGCGGATTTTTTACCAACTATCTTTCCAAGAAGAAAAGTTGCCACCCATTTATTCTTATCTGGAAATTTTGAGCTTTTCATTATCTCTATAAGAGCAGGAACAGCGGCAGGACCAAAAGAGATAGTCTTCTTTTTTAATTCTTCCAATTGTTTTTTAGTTAGGTTTTCCTTTGAATAGTCACTAAGAATAATCGCCTTAACGCCCTTTAACTTTGCTGAATTAAAGTCGGTACTAGAAGGCTTACTCTCAATTTTAGCTTTAGAATAAACACTCGTTGAGAGAAGGCAAATAAATAGCAGGGATAGGATTTTCATAAGGGCTCCTTTAGCCTAACATTTTTTCAAATTCACTTAATAATTCTTCAGCAGATTTTTGTTCACCTTCGTTAGCAGGGACTCCCATCTCAGCATCAGCATCTGCCGCGCCAGCTTCTTCAACTGGGAGTGGATCTGGTTCGTCAACAGGAAGAGGGTCAGGCTCATTCTCTGCTGCAGGTTCTTCAATTGGTAGAGGGTCAGCTTCAGCTTCTGGCTCTTCAACAGGAAGAGGGTCAGCTTCAGGCTCTGGCTCTGGTGCCGCTGCTTCAGGTTCAGCAGCACTAGGCATTGCTCCGCCGCCAGCTTCAAGAGCTTTCTTAAGTTGCTCATTCTCTTGTTGAAGTCTTTTTAGATTAGCTAGGTCTTCTTCGATGATTTCATATTCTTGAAGTTTTTCTTTAAGTTGATCTCTCTCTTGAGTAACTTCAGTAAGTTTCTTAGAAAGTTCTCCATCATCAGATCCCCCACTACCAGCAGCTGCAAGAGCAGCTTCTAACTCAGCAATCTTTGCGTTTAATGAAGAGATCTCTGCACTATTATCAGAGACTGGCGCACCACTAGAGGCCTCACCTAATTTCTTTTCTAATTCAGTAATCGTTTTATCTTTATCGCCAATAGAAACTTTCAATGCTGCGATCTCTGCATTCTTTTGATTAAGTTCCTCACTACTGGCATTGCTAACCTGAACAGGGGTTCCCCGTAGTTCAGATGTTGGCATCACAGAAGGAATTCCATCCTCTATATCAAGCCCTCCCCCTCTAAAGAGTGATGACTTAAGAGCTGATGAGTTTTGAATAATAGAATCTAAATAATTTTTTACAACTTGAGCTGGAATCTGGTGCTTGAGATCATTAAACTTTCTTCTGTAATAAACCCAATATGCAATGAGTATCACAAAAAGTATTCCCATCAATCCGATAGAGATGGATAAGGTTTCATCTGTAAATTTTGTTAAAATTAAATTAATCGTCTCTTTCACATTCAATCCTTGAATCGCCGTCATCAATAGGCACAAATACTTAATATAATTATAAGTTTGGCCCGGAAGCACGTCAATGCAGAGGATTAACTTCCCGATAAAACAATATTGATCAACTAATAGTTCTTGATGTTTTTACTTGGATTTATTCAGTTTCAGATTCGAGCTTCTTAACGACTTCGTCGATATCTTCTTCGCTAAGCGCTTCTTTGGTTGGAACAGCATAAGATTCATCGAACCAGTGACCTAAATCGATCATTTGGCAGCGTTCAGTACAAAAGGGTCTAAACTTTCCTTCATAATAATTAAACTTTTTCTCGCAATGAGGACATTTAACTTCGAGGTTTTTCTTCATAAAAGCCTTCCTTCATAATCTTTCTTTATCTGAGCAAGAAAATCAGACTCTTCAGAAAAGCTTCTCCCATCTATTTCTGAAACAGAAACAAGACCTCTTAACGAACTTGTTATAAAAGCCTCGTCCATATTTTCCCATTCAGGTCTGCTAATATTAATCTCTTCCACCGCTTGCCCAAGGTCTTTTAAAATATCCAATACCACAGATCTTGTAATACCATCCAGTACAGGACCCTCTAGGCTTGGAGTAAAGAAGCGACTTCCCTTTCTAAAGAAGATATTGCTTGTTGAACATTCAGCAGCGTGGCCTTCACTATCTAGGAAGAGGCAATCATCTAAGTTAAGTTGGGCCGCCTTTAAAACTTCTAAAGATATTTCTAAATAATTTCCATTCTTAATAAACTTAGGAAGCGAACTGCTTCTAAGCGGATGTAAGCAAGTCTTCAATCTTAAAGCTATAGGTTCGTTTTTTTTATATTCTTCTATTTGAGTTAAGAGATCAATTTCATCTTCTGATCTAATCATAGTTAAGCGCATAGAGCTTATTTGAGACTTTTCTTTAACTCCAATCTTTCGCGCCTTTTCTAATTTCTTTTCAAAATTCGAAAAATCCAAATCTTTATAGAGATAAGAAAATGTCTTCTTTAACCTCTCATGGTGCCTGTCCCAAAAAGGAATCTTACCCTTATTTATGAGCAACGTGGTAAAAGGGCTCTTTCCTCTTAGAATTTCTTTTGAATTTAAAAGAGAGAGAAGCTCTTCCTTAGAAGGTTCAACTCCATTTAAAAGGGTCTGATTACTCATGCCTTATCCTTGCTGCATTTAAGCCAGCATGATAGCTATTTGATGACTAAGAATAAAGGTAAAGAAAGTGACGAATTCTATCATCAATGCGCCCCTTGTCATAATCGGTTTTGGATCTCAAGCTAAGGCATGGGCCCTTAATTTAAGAGACTCAGAAATAGAGGTTCTCATTGGCCTTAGAGCAGGTAGCCCCTCAAGAGAAACTGTCTCTTCTTTAGGCTTTAAGAGTTTCCAATTAGGAACCTCATCTTTTCCGACTTGCTCTGCCATCTTACTATTAATCCCAGATCACCTTCATGAAGAGTTTCTTAAATTAAACTCTCCTTTTATAAGTGAAGGAACCCGAATTGTTTATGCTCACGGCTACAGTGTCACAAAGTCTTCCTTACAAAAAGTTTATTCAAAATTATCTCATCTACTACTGGCCCCTAAAGCTATAGCTTCTGAGGTGCGCTTCCAATATGAGACCAAAGGGAAATTAGGAGCATTATATTCAACGGAATACTCTCTAGATAAAAAGAGCGACGGTGAATTTCTAAATGCACTTTCTAAATCAATTGGAATAACAGCGGGTCCTTATAGAGCAAGCTTTGAGCAAGAGATGAGGGCCGACTTATTTTCAGAACAGGCTCTTCTTTGTGGGCTTATTCCCTACGCTGCACTCACCAGTTATAATAAACTACGCGCTAAAGGAATTCCTAAAGAAGCAGCCTATATGGAGTGCTGGTTAGAAACAAAACTAATCTGTGATGCCATGGTAAAGATGGGACCAGTGGAGTTCTTTAAACTTATTAGCCCCAACGCCCTTATTGGGGGTGAAAAAGCACAAAAACAATTACTTAGCCCAGAGTATTTGAAAACTTTGGATGGCCTTATTGAAGATATCTGGGATAAAAACTTCTTTAAAGAATGCGATGAAACAGATGTTTCAAAGCTTAAGAATGAAGTTCTAGAGTTCTGGCAAAACCAAGAGTTAAGCCAAACTCACGAAGAACTTTCTAAGGATTTATTTTGAAGATTCATACCACTAGAAGCCTAAGGGCCACAAAGATACAAAAAGGTTCAAGCCCATTACAGATGCTTACTTGTTATGATTTTCAAACGGCTCAATTACTAAATGAAACAGAAATAGATCTTCTGCTCGTAGGCGATAGCTTAGGAAATGTCATCTTAGGATACGAGACAACTGTCGAAGTCTCACTTGAAGAGATGATCGTTTTTTCTTCTGCAGTAAAAAGAGGAGCTAAGAATAAGTTCGTTGTTGCCGACCTTCCCTTTGGTACCTATTCAACCTTTGAGTCTGGAATTGAAAATGCCACTAAGCTTTTTCAAAGGTCAAAGGCCGAGGCTATCAAGTTAGAAGGCGCTAGCGAACATCAATTAAAACTCATCAAAAGACTAACAGAGACAGGTGTTCCTATTATGGGTCATATTGGTCTTACCCCTCAATCTGTTCATGAACTTGGTGGTTATTATGTTCATGGTAAAGATGAGAAGTCTCAAGAGAAGCTCCTTCAAGAGGCCATAGCCCTTGAGAAAGCAGGAGCTTTTTGTGTTGTTCTTGAGTGTGTAAAAGAAGAACTCTCTAAAAAGATCAGCGAATCACTAAGTATTCCCACAATAGGAATTGGCTCTGGAGATTTCACAGACGGACAAGTACTTGTCACCAATGATCTGTTGCATATGGGAAAACAAGACCCTCCAAAGTTCTGTCAGCCTGTTGCTAATTTTTACGAATTAAAGAAAACAGCTATAGAAAAATATATCGAAAAAAATAAAAACGTTAACCCATACAATGATGGAAAAACTCTTAACCATTGATAGTGGAAACACAAATACAACCGTGGGCCTTTATTCAAAAGGCCCCCTCAGCGTTTGCTCTCTAAAAGATTTTAAAAAAGAAGAAAATAAAAAGGTAGAGACAGTTCTCTACTCTAATGTAGGTAAGTCTTTTGAGAAATGGGAAGGTCCTAGGTTTATCAATATCAAAGAATACCTAATCGAGAACTCTCTCCTTGATATGCCAGTCAATTATGGTGAAAGTATTGGAGAAGACCGATTAGCAGCTTGCTACCAAGTCTTTCAAGAATGGATTAAGCCTAGAAAGGTTAACCGCGCTATGGTGGTCGATGCAGGAACTTTTACCACTATCGATCTAGTCACAAGAGATGGCTTTGAAGGTGGTCATATCTTTCCAGGTACTTCGACTCTTTTTGATTCCTTTAAAAGTGGAGCAAACCTTCCGGGACTTGATCTGACAGAACAAGTTCAGGATAAGTTAATTCCAAGATCAACTACAGACGCAATGAAGGCCTCTATCCAACTGGCTGAAAGAGGCCTTTATGAAAAGTGGTGGGACCTCTTTCGTCCTGAAGTCATCGTCCTCTCAGGAGGATTGTCCTTCTGGCATCAGAATTACTTCCCAAAAGAGCTTGTCTTGAAACCGAATATCGTGCATTTAGGTCTAAAAGAAGTCTTTACCAACTCAGCGCAACAATGAACCGTTGCCAATAAGCTAATTATTTGAAATATATAGCGCCTATGAGAATCATACTCGGGGTTTGCGGCTCAATTTCCGCTTACAAATCATTAGATATAGCGAGAGAGCTTTTTAAGAAAGGCCACCAAGTCCGAGTGGTCTTAACAAAAGGAAGCGAGAAATTCGTACGCCCGGAAGTCTTCCGCTATCTTGGCTGTGAAGAAGTATACTTAGCAGGGGATGACTTTATTTATCCTGCCCAAAAAAATGACCTAGAAGGCACTGTTCTCCATGTTACTTTAGCTAAATGGTGTGACCGAGTTGTAGTGGCTCCTCTATCTGCTAATTTTTTAGCAAAGATCGTCAGAGGCGAAGCTTTTGATCTTCTCTCTTCTTTACTCTTGGCCTTACCGGCTGAAAAAGAACTTCTCTTTTTTCCAGCTATGAATTCAGAGATGCTCTCTAACCCTTTTACTATTGAAAACTTAGAACTCTTAAAGAATCTTAGTAAGAAGTTTTCTCTCTTTATTCATCCAACAACTTCTGGTCTATTAGCCTGCGGGGATACGGGAGAAGGAAAGCTTGCCACAGTGGAAGAGGTTGTTGAAATTACAGATTGCTTTAAAGAAGTAATACAGCCTAAAAACATTCTCATTAGCACCGGAGCAACTAAGGCTCCTTTAGATTCAGTCCGCTACTTAACTAATAGATCTTCAGGTCTAACAGGATATTACTTAGCTAAAGAAGCATTAAAGCTAGGTCATAAAGTGATTCTTATCGCTGGAGAAGAGAGCACCTCTAGATTAAACCTACTTAAAACTTTACCTAATATAAAGATCATTTACGTTAAGACAAATAGTGAAATGAAAGAGGCTGTTGAGTCTTCATTTAAAGAGGCTGACTGCTATATCTCTAGTGCTGCCATTGGTGATATTGAATTTGATATTCAGAATCAAAAGATAAAGAAGTCTGATCTAAATGATACTCTTTTAATCACTAAGGCTTCAGATATTTTGAAAGGTATTTTAGAAGTGAGAAGAGCTGATCAAAAGGTAGTAGGTTTTGCAGCAGAGACTGATCTAAGTGAAGCACTAATGCAAGAGAAGCAATCACGAAAACCAGTTGATCTCCTTGTTGGAACTAAAGTAAACAACGGCTTAACGGGAGGGGAACTTCAGGGCTTTGCTACTGATAAAGCAAATTACCTCTTCCTAGAAAAAAATCAATTCCTTAGTGCAGAGTTAAATAAAGAAGAACTCGCTACTCTAATTATAGGAAAGGTTCTCTCATGATTGAAATTTTAAGAACCCTTAATCAGTTTGACGTCTTTAGAAAGAACCTAAGACCTGGAACAATAGGCTTTGTCCCTACAATGGGAAATCTGCATAAAGGCCATATGAGCCTAGTTAAAGAATCCCTTCGCCATAATGACAATACAATTGTTTCTATTTTCGTGAACCCAAAACAATTTGGACCAAGTGAAGACTTTGAAAAGTACCCTAGAACTCTAGGGCGAGACAATCAAACTCTTAAAGAACTTTATAGACAAGAAGAATTCAAAGGAAAACTTCTTACTATCTTTGCTCCAGAGAACCCTGAAGAGGTTTTTCCTCCGGGCTTTAGCACTAAGATCTCTGTTGGGGATTTAACAAATAAGCTGTGCGGAATTAACCGTCCAGGTCATTTTGATGGAGTCACAACGGTTGTCTATAGACTCTTTAGTATCGTGAAACCTCATAAGGCCTACTTTGGTCAAAAAGATTACCAGCAGTACCTGGTTATCAAGAAAATGATGGAAGATCTAAAGCTCGATATTCAATTAGTCCCAATGCCGACTAAAAGGGATGCTGACGGGCTGGCCCTAAGTAGCAGAAACCAATACCTAAATAAAGATGATAAGTTGGTGGCCTTAAGCTTACCTTCAACACTAGAATCAATTAAAGAGTTGATACGAAATAACTATTGGCCTGAATCATACGAGAAGGCTTTAAACTTTGCATCTATGACAAAAGAATCTCCTGCTTGGGATTACCTTGAAATACTTGATGCTAAAACCTTGGAAGAACCAACTGAGAGAACCCATACCATTATTTTGGCAGGGGCATTAAAGGTTGGAAGAACTAGGTTAATAGATAATAAACTGGTAGAAATTAAATATGCTAGATGATGAATTCCATATAAGTAGAGAGTATCAGGCCAGCCTGGTCAGTATTGTTTGTCCTAAGATGCCAGAACATAAAACTGAAGCGGAAACCGCAAGGTCTTTGACAGAGCTCCGTGAGCTTCTTAGAACTCTTGGCGTCAAGGCCGGTGGTCAATACTTTCAATCAAAAAAGACGATAGAAGCTGGTACCTTTCTTGGAACAGGAAAACTAGAAGAGATTGCAAGGCAGGCAAAGGCCGAAGGCTCAAAGCTCTTAGTTTTTGATTTTGAGCTCACTTCTTCTCAAATTAGGAATATCAAAAAGATCACAGACCTCTCTGTCGTAGACAGGGTTCATGTCATTCTAGAAATCTTTGCTCAACATGCCAGGACAAAAGAAGCTAAGATTCAAATTGAAATCGCTCGCCTTAAATATGTCCTCCCAAGACTCTCCGGTTTTTGGTCTCACCTTGGCCGTCAAAGAGGTGGTGTTGGTGTAAAAGGTGGAGAGGGTGAGCAGCAGATTGAACTTGATCGCCGTATTATCCGTGATCGAATTGAATATTATAAAAAAGAATTAAAGACAGTTGAGAAATCCCGAGTAGAGCAAAGAAAGAAAAGACAAGATAAGGCCATCACGGCGGCCCTCGTTGGTTATACTAACGCAGGTAAGAGTTCTTTAATGAATCGAATGTGCCGAGTGGATATTCTTGAAGAAGATAAACTCTTCGCTACCTTAGACTCGACTTTCAGAACCCTGAATCCAGATACAAAACCACCGATGATCTTGATTGATACTGTGGGATTTATTTCAAATTTACCCAACACTCTTATTGATGGGTTTAAAACAACTCTTGAATCAGCCCTCGAAGCGGACTTACTCATAGTTGTTTGTGACGTTAGCGATCCTCACTATAAGAAACATATGGAAGTTACCGATCAAGTTCTTGGCGAGCTTGGGTTAAATGATAAAGAGAGGATTACCGTCTTCAATAAAAAAGATAAACTTGAGGATCCCTTTAAGGGAAAGATCATTCAGCGCTCGGTTCCAAATAGCTATCTTGTCTCAAGTATGGTCGAAGAGGATGTGACTCATCTTAGAGAAAGTATTATCAATTATTTCTTAGAACAACAAAATACCTACGACCTCTTTGTTAAATACGATGCTGGTCAGGCCCATTCACTTATTGTTTCAAAAACAAACGTCGAAGCCACTACTAATTTAGAAACGGGGATCTTTTATAGAATAAGAGTTCCTGACTTTATTTTTAATGGTCTTGGTCTTGGGCAGTTTATCCTCTCTCCAACTGATCCTATCTTTGAAGAGATAAACAACATCTAACTCGTTATAATTACTAGCATTTCGTCACCATTTCCCAAGTGACGACATGACGAAGAAATGATGAATCATAAGTTCATAGATATGGATAAAATTTCCATAGTGGACTAAATTCTCCTCAGTTAAGAAATTGCAGAAAAAATAGTTGACGTTATTTTTAATCCCGCAAGGGAAGCTAAAGTTGAAAAGGTAGCTGTAATTTTGAGACCGTAAGAGCCGAACCACTCTTACCTAACTTCCCATTCCGCACTTGAGAGGCCCGGCTGAAAAGCTGGGCCTTTCTCTTTTTGGAGGCAGCATTTAGCAGGATGCTAAATGATGCCAAACACTAAAGCGAGAGCTTTAGATCAGGTCCGACCACGAAGAGAGGATCAGTGGAACTACTTAAAAAAAAGATCCGTTCGAAAGACAAGAGCACCAAAGAAAATCGCCAAAGTGATCAGGATTCCAAAGACTGTAAATTTCCAATTTTCTTTCATAGATAAATTCTAAAGCAAGGATAAGATTTTGTCAGAAAGTGTTAAAGGCTCAAGAGGCTTTTCTAAAAAGGCATCAATCTCAGAACCCCAAAGTTCCTTCTCGCCTATAAAACCAAGGCCAATCTTACGGGCCCTACCGGTCTTCCAGCTTGCGATCTCATCTCGCTGCGGAGCGACTAAAGCTGTGTCGAAAATTAAGATGTCTGGGTCAAACTCAGGGATTCTAAAGGAAGCATCTTCAATAGTTCCAAGGGCATAGACTTCCCATCCGGCATCGCCTAGCACCGTCTCAAAGAACATACGCACCATATCTTCTTCAATAATACAGAAAAGTCTTTTTGCTTTACTCATGATAGGCTGAAGTTACGGAGTATCCTATGGAAAGTAAAATAAAAATATTAGACGCTGAATCTCAACTCCTCTACGAGTTCTCTATGGATCAAGTAGAAGCTGCCTACGCTAAGGCCCAGGAGCTTGAAGAAATGGGAATCGAGGTGACTCTTAAAAGACCTAGCCTTCCTGAAACTCTTGGAAATACACTTGGAATGAGTAAAGCTGATCAAGAAAAGCTACGCCTTGAGATTGAAGAAGAGGTTGAATCTCACAATGAGAAGCCCACTTGCGGTGGCTGTGAATAATGAGGTGCGGCCGTCATGAGGCCATCTTAAACTGATTTTTTATTTTTTTAGAGGAATCGCAAGAGCTTTTTTTCCCTCATCAGTCAAAGGTCCAGACTTCTTAGGATCGATTGTTGCCTTAACATTTACTAAGAGAGAAACCAGTTCAATTTCATAATTTTGCTCCATCACTTTAGGGTTCTTAGAACTTAACTTAACTAGACCGATGGGCTTAACTTTATCACTGATCCAAAAGTCGACGACTTGACCGTTATTTTTCTTTCTATAATGAGTCGCTTGTAAGTTTCCTGCTGGAACTTCAATACTCTCACTACCTACTTTGTACTTATCTATTTGGGACTTATTAGAGAAAAAGAACTGCTCTAACTTCACCCCTTTATTTACATTGAGGTATTCAGAAGTTAATTGTTCAGCTTTTTTTAACTCAGGAGTCTTAACATAAGCCGCTTCAACACTAAGTGGTCCATCGTTATGAATGCCAAGAATGAACTGCTGCCACATCTTCTTTTGAATAAAGCCAGAGGTTTCAAAGTAGTACTCTATTCCAAGGCGGGTAAAGCTTGATTCGGTTATATAGATATTAAGCTTTGAAGTGACGCCATTTGATTTCATGGAAAACTCGGAGCCTGAACCACTTGTAAAAGTATCTGCTGCGAAGCCAAGTTGAGAAACAAAGGCAACAAAGATGATTAAGATCTTCATTTAATAACCCTCTGAATCCATCTGATCTAAGAGCTTCACTTCTTCTTGTCTTCTCGATTTGAACTGATTGAGCTTCTCCATGATCTCCGCTTGCTGCTCAGCTGACATGGCCGGAGCTGTTTCTGCTGAAGGGATTCTTTGGTTTTGGATCTTCCTCCCACCAAGGTCTTTAACTTTGAGTCCATTTGAGGTGGCTGTACTTCCATTTTGAGCCTCTAGGGCCTTGATCCTCTCCTCTAAAAGCTTGATCTGAAGGCTTTCATCAGCGAAACAAAGGGAGCTAGTAAGCAGCAGAACTGCACTTAAAAAGACTTTCATAAGGACCTCGTAAGTTGATTATAAGGTCTTATCGGTTCTTGACCTAAAAGATAAAGTACTTTGTGCTAAGGGCTTGGAATTATTTGGATTAGTAGGTTTTAACTATTTCGATATCCATTCATTGAGGCTCGCCTTAGCACTGGGCATCATATACCTTCCGAATATATGCCGCCTCCAAAATAAAAAAGGCCGAACATAAGTTCGGCCCTCTTTATATAAGAATAAATTTTCTTAATTCTTACTCTTCGTCGCTACCAGCAACATTGAAACCTTTCAGTTTGTCAGCAAGTGTAGCTGATTGAGTAACTTCAGAGTGTCCCCCTCTGTTCTCAGAATCAACAGCTGATTTGATTGAAAGTGCAATCTTCTTAGCATCTTTATCAAGAGAGATAACCATCGCTTTTGGCGTGTCACCTTTTTTGATTACGTCTTCCGGCTTCTCTACTCTTTCTTCAGAAAGTTCAGAGATATGGATTAGACCTTCGATACCAGTTTCAAGCTCAACGAAAGCTCCAAAGTCAGTTACACGAACAACTTCTGCTTCGATAACTGTTCCAACAGGAAGTCTTTCTTCGATCTTCTTCCAAGGATCTTCTTCTAATTGCTTAAGACCAAGACAGAATTTTGTATTGTCCTTATCAACTGTAAGAACCATACCTTCGATCTCGTCGCCTTCTTTGAATTGCTCAACAAGGTTAACGGCTTTCTTATTCCAGCTAACGTCAGAGATATGAACAAGAGCGTCCACTTCTTCACCAAGGTCAACAAAGATTCCGAATTCAACAACAGACTTAACTTTACCTTTAGCTTTAGAGCCAATTGGGTATTTCTTTTCGATGTCAGTCCAAGGGTTAGGCTGAAGTTGTTTTGTCCCAAGAGAAATTCTCTTGTTCTCAACATCTACTTCTAGAACCTGAGCTTCGATTTTCTCACCAACAGTAAAATGCTTGGCAGGGTTTTTGATAGCCCCAGTCCAGCTCATTTCACTTACGTGGATAAGACCTTCGATCCCATCAGATAATTCAATAAAAATTCCGTAATCTTTAACAGAAACGACTTCACCAGAAACAACTTTTCCTGGTTGGTACTTTTCAGGTGCAACTTCCCATGGGTTAGGCTGAACTTGCTTAAGACCAAGAGAGACTCTTTCTTTTTCTGAATCAAACTTAAGAATCTTAACTTCAATTTCATCCCCGATATTAAGAAGATTTGAAGGATGCTTAACACGTCCCCAGCTCATATCAGTTATGTGTAGAAGACCGTCAATACCACCAAGGTCGATGAATGCACCGTAATCAGTGATGTTTTTAACGATTCCTTTTACAATCATTCCTTCTTGGATTTGAGATAGAATCTCTCCTCGAAGTTTACCACGCTCTTCTTGAAGAATAGCACGACGAGAAAGAACAATGTTTCCACGTTTTTTGTTAAACTTGATAACTTTAAATTGCATTGTTTTACCAATGTACTTATCAAGGTAACGAGTTGGACGAAGATCAATTTGTGAACCAGGTAAGAATGCCTTAACACCGATATCAACTGATAATCCGCCTTTAACTTTAGCAACAACTGTACCTTCAAGAGGAACACCTGATTCACAAGCATCAGAGATTTTATCCCATGCTTTAAGAATTTCTGCTTTGTCTTTAGAAAGAACAAGGTTTCCAAGTTTAGACTCTAGTTTTTCTAGGTAAACTTCGATCTCATCGCCTTCTTTAATCTTTAGAGTTCCATCAAAGTTTTGGAATTCTCTAACAGGAATAAGACCTTCCTGCTTGTAGCCAATATCTACCATTACGTAGTCTTGACCGATGGAGATAACATTACCGTTGAAAGTTTCACCTTCTGAAAATTTCTTCGATACCTGAGTTTCCATTAATTTTGAAAAATCAGTTGTCTCTGCCGTTTCTTCTTCTTCGCCGAAGACGATATCAAAACCGTCCATCCACTTAGCTTTTAATTCTGTTGGTTGCATAACAACCCTCCTTGCGATGACCGTAGCCATCTATTTTTAATGTCCTAGTTTCCGCTACTGCGGGAAGACTAGGATCAATACGAAAACGCGCGCAGAATATCGGAATTACAGGGAGTTGTACAATAAAATCTAGTTTTTTGAGGCCATAGAACCAGCCTTTCTAAGGCGGTAACGCTCTCTTCTCATGACTACTTTTTCATAGGCCCTAAAGTACTGATTTTCTTGATTTTCATAGGAGTGATCCTTGCGGATCTGACCGGAAGCGATTTCAATCTGATCTTGATAAGTATCCGGGTCGGATAATAACTTCTCCCACTTTCGTACTATTTCCCTGACATCATTGTTCTTATAGGTCTCTCCCACCTTTCCATAGACTGAGAAAAACTCAACAGTAGAGGGGTGTCTTGGGACTAAGATAGGAGTTCCTATACTTATGGCCATCAAAGAAAAGTCATCAAGACCTTCACCTTTTAACAAGCTCATCCAAAGATCAAAGTGCTGAATATAATTTGAAGGCTTGCCCCCAGAATAAAAAACGACATGTTCTTCAACTCCAGTTTCTAAAACTTTTTGCTTCAATCCTTGATAGACAGACTTCTCAGACCATAAGCCTTCTGTCACAAAGACAAGCTTGATAGGTTTTTTCCAATCAAAATACTCATTCGATACTTCTAACGCTTTTATATAAGAGGCAAATTTACCGATGTTCTTATCTGAATCTGAGACATAGATTCCTATTGAATAGAACTGCTCAAATTTATCAAAGATCACAGCTTCTTCATGAGATTTTTCATCTCCTATTAATAGAGGAGGCCTGACCTCAATTTTGCGCGAAGGCATGCCTAATCTGCTCCACGAGTTCTTAACTAAATGATCAAAAGGGACAAAGATCATGTCGCATCGTCTTATTAAAAGCCTATGCCAGAGAACCCTGTAGTTCTTTTTAAGTTCAAAATATTGTGAATGAATAACAGAAACTTCTTTATTCCCTCTTAGGAAAAAGCAGATTGGCCAAAGAATATTTAATTTATAACAATGAACAAGGGCCAATTCATTATCTTCAAGAAGTGAAGATAAGGTTTTTAACTTAGGCCATAAGAAAAAATGAGTTTGAACAAGGCCTGGGTGATAGTATTTCTTTATCTTGTCGTTGTAGAGGTGCTTATCAATTGGAGAATCTTTTAGCCCATAGAAGATGACGTCACTTCCTCTTGCCAAGGCAATCTTTATATCATGAACAAGACTCCTCTCCCTGGCTTCCCACCTATTCGTTGGACAAACAAAGAGGATTTTCTTCTTCACGGCATCTTTCCTGGGATATGTTCTTCAATTTCCCCTTCTATAGCCCCAAATTTAAGCTTGGCCTTTAGTTTTAAAAAGATCCTATCCGCATCATTGGAGTACCAAAAGCTTATGGTGCTCTGTTGCTTCTTTGTATCTGACTTTGGAGGCAAGGCCACTGTGTCTAATCGGATCGCTTTCTTCCAAACACCTAAGGCCTTAACTTCATCATTCACGCTAGCGACTGTAACAGTGAGGCGCCAAAACTTTCCTCTCGTAAAAACCGGGAACTTATAAACGTCCCCTTTTTTAAGAGGTAATCCCCTAACAAAGAAAAGAGTCGACATAAAGTCCTGATAGTACTTTGGGATATAGGCTTCTTTTTCAATATTTCGAACTTCGTTGTTCTTCTTTTTAAGACGTTTATAAAAAAGATAGGTCTTCTTTTCTTCTTGATCAAAGAGCTGAAGGTCATCTACATCTTTATTAGATTCTCTCTGCACTAAAGAGTACTTGATCGGCAGGAAGTCTTTAGAAGAGACATAGGTTTCAACCATATCATCTGCTTCATAAACATATTTATAAAACTTACTGGTTTTAAACAGCGCTCTAAAATGAATAGCATCTCTTTGGGCGATCTTTAGATTTCCAGTGGTGACAAATCGAACATGACCAGCTGTTATGCCTAAGTAATTAATAGCGAAAAGAAACTCTTCTCCTACTTTATAAAAGGGAGAATAGTTCTTCCAAGTCTTCTTAGAGTCTATATCGAGATCAAGCAGTTCTTTTGGATAATCTTCTGGAAGGCCCTCTTTTTCAATGGGAGACTTCGCCGGTTCGATCTTTGTCTCAACAACTTCCTTTTCACTACTTATATTGATGATCTTTTTAACTTTTATATCTTGCCTAGCAATCTTCGCTTCTTCTTTAACGACTATTGTTTTTTTCTCAACAGAAGGAGCTGGCTCCTCCACTTTTTCTTCAACGATAAACTTGGCAAACTTCTTATTTTCTATATTAAAAGTTTCCGCAAGGTCTGGAGAAACTTGATCAGAGAAGACTTTATCCTCAGTTGAAGAACAAGAATTAAAAATTAATATGAGAAGGAAAAGTATCTTTTTCAAAGCTTAACGACCTCATCTACTGCTTTTTTAACAAGGTCTTCTCCATTTAAAAACTCAACTTGAATTTCTAAATACAAGATCCTTGGATCTTCAGCAATCTTTCTCATCTTAACCATGTCTTTTTCAGTTGTAACAATATAGGCATCATGTTCGTCTGCTAATTTTAAGACTTCAGCTAGATCATCTTGATTAAAATCATGATGGTCGGGAAAAGACTCTGTCTTGATAATTTCTGCTCCAAGAGAGTCAATAAGATTGAAGAAAGAAACAGGCGAAGCAATTCCAGCGACGCAAATAACTTTTTTTCCTGTAATTTCTTTTAAGTGAAACTTCTTTTGATAAGTTGAAGAATAAAAACCTCTTGGCCGATAACGCATTTCCGCCACAGGAAGATTGGTTGGTAAGTTCTTAAAGATGAGGTTCTTTAAGTTTTTTAATTGAGTTGGGTCAACCTGATCCACCCTCCCAATGATGACAAGGTCCGCATCAAGCATGGCGCGAAAGCCCTCACGCATATAACCTCGGGGAGCTACTTTATATCTGTTCAAAGGCATGAGAGCGTCAAAGAGGACAATATTGAGGTTTCTTTTAATCTTTAGATGCTGATGACCATCATCTAGGAGAACCACATCTGGCTTAACTCTTGGGAAATAATAATCTAGGTTCTTCGACCTCTTCTTTCCGACGACAATGGAGGCATTCTTTAATCTACGAGCGAGTAAGAGAGCTTCGTCTCCATACTCTTTGGGGTTAAAGCCAAGCCTTCTATCAGCTTTAATAATCCCACTTGAATGCTCTAACTTACCTTTATAACCTCTCATTAAGATCAGAACGTCTTTTTCGAGAGTCTCTAAATACTCAGATAGCCACATAGTAAAAGGAGTCTTTCCCGTTCCCCCGAAAGTGACATTACCAATAGAGATTATAGGGACGTGATATTCATTTGAGGAGAAGACATCATAATTATAAAAGAATCGTCTAAGCCTATAAGACCATTCCCAAAGAAAAGAAATAGGGATTAAGAGGAAGCTAAAGAATTTCAAGAAGCCGGTCATTTTCTATCTCCTTCATAAGAAGAATTAATGACTGAAGCCATATACTTACCCGTTTCAGAACTATCCCCTTTTAAGAGGTCTTTAGTTTTCTTAAGCTTATTTTTTATTCTTGTATAAGACTCTTTATTATCGATCCATTCATTTAAAGTTTTAAAGATATTAGTTTGATCTACTATGTCCTGAATAAGTTCAGGGAACAGCCTTTCTTGATGAACAATATTAGCTAAGGCAACCGGCCCCTTGTAATTCACAAAAGAATAAAAGATATAAGAGTTTAACAATGAAGTTTTATAGCAAACCACCGTGGGCACTTCAAATAGAGCACAGGCCAAGGTTACGGTTCCGCTAGCGGCTAAACACAGATGGGCCTTTCTAAGGGCCTTCGGTAAGTCTTTATCCTCGTAGATATGATCAATCAAAGCCTCATAGGGTTTATAAAGGTTAGGCTCTACATTAGGAGACTTTACCAAGTGGACTCTGACTTTCTTTTTTGTTTTTAAAGTTTTTACGGTTTGAATGAATTCAGGCAAAAGATACTTAACTTCAAAATTTCTTGATCCAGGTAATAAAAGTAGATCAATCCCCTTTTCTAAATCTTCAAAAGTCCGCTCGGGCACGCCTTTAGCTAGTTCATCTTTATAAGTGAGGTATAATGGATGATTGACCCCATAGACTCGGCTTACACCTCTTGATTCAAACCACTCTTTTTCAAAAGGAAGGATAGTAAAGAGAGTGTGAACAGCTTTTTCAATGGCCTTCGCTCTCCAAGGTTTCCAAACCCAAGCCTGAGGGGCAACGTAATAAAGAATTTTCACACCCTTTTTACTAAGTCTTTTAGCTAATCTTAAGTTGAAATCTTGAAAATCAATTAAGATAGCAACCTTTGTTCCCCTATCGAGGACTTCTTTTTCCATACGCTCTAAGGCTTTTTTATAAAATGGAATCTTTAGAATAACTTCACTAAATCCCCAACTGCTAAAATCTTTCAAATGATAGATAAGTGAGACTCCCTTATCTTTTAAAAGCTCTCCACCTACTCCCCAAAACTCAACTTCTTTGCATTCTGATGTTAAGTCATCAAAGAAGCTAAGGGCGTGTTCTTCCCCAGAAGGTTCGCCAGCAATAATTAAACAGTTAGGGTTAGTCATTTATATTTTAACAGAGCTCCTAGACTCCAGTGATTTCTGTATACAATCTATCCAATGAATCACTTGTACTCCATCTTTAATAGGTACAATTGATTCTGTAGTATTCAAGATTGAGTTGTAAAAATGATCTTGTTCTTCCAAAAGATGATCAGCTTTTTCATAAGATTTTTTTACGATTTGCTCCCCAGTTTCTCCTGGAGCAGCAAAAGTATAACTAAAGTTCATAAGGTCTACTAAAAGACAGCCCTTTTCTCCAATAACCTCTAATGACCTCGCTTCTTGAACATGACCTCTGCCGGAGGTCACAATAGCCGTTCTCCCTGAATCAAAACTTAGTGAAGCGCTGACATGATCCCATTTATCTGTGCTAATCTTATGACCTTTTGCCTGCACACTTGAAGGTGCTTCACCTAAAAGAAACCATAAGAGGTCTAAATCATGAATCATCAAGTCGCTAACAACATCCACATCAGTCGCTCTACCTTTAAAAGGGGCATAGCGATTGATAGTTATAGTTGCATCACTTTTTAAAAGCTCTAAGATCTTTGGATTATTTTTAATGGTTTTCCACACGGGATGAAATCTTTCGCTATGACCTACTTGTATAACCAAGTTAGGCTCAGACAAGCTTAGCTCTTCTAGCATACGGGCCGTTTTAATCGAATCCGTTAATGGCTTTTCACAAAAAACATGTTTGTTATTTTTAATCAAAGTCTCACTTAGAGAATAATGAAATGAAGTGGGGGTAACAATAAGGGCGGCATCTATTTGATCTAAGATGTCATCAAGATTTAGGACCACTTTAACTTCAGGAAATTGTTCCAAGGCCCTAGCAGCTCCCTTGTCACTAGCTTCAACGATACAAACAAGCTCGGCATTATGATGGGCCAAGACTTTCTGTACATGCCATTTCCCTAAAAATCCACAGCCTATAACGGCTACTTTTACTTTTTTCAAAATAATCCTTACGACATAAAAGGAGCAATTCCCACTTCACTACGCCTAATTTCAGAGGCCATCTCTTGAATGATTTCATTCTCAACAAACTCTTCCATTAACTCTTCATGATCAATAAAAGCTCTTGGAGAGAGAGCATTTGCCTCCATCATTCGATAGAAATCGACGACTTCCGAGATGACTTGCTTTGAATATCCATTTCTTCTTAGACCAATAATATTGATCCCTTTAAGCCTGACTCGGTTACCATAACCTGTGCAAAAGATTGGTATGTCTCTATCAACCGCAGAGGCTCCACCTAGGTAGGCGCCTCTTCCTAAGGAAACAAATTGAGAGATCTGGCAACCTCCCCCTAAGATAACTTTATCACCAATCTTTACATGCCCCGCTAAGTTTACTGAGTTTGCAAAGACACAATCATTTCCAACTCTGACATCATGACCTAAATGAACATGGGCCATAAACATATTTCGATCACCAATCTCAGTCTTTTGATTTTCCTTTAAGGTTCCTCTGTGAATAGAGACATATTCTCTAAATAGGTTTCCACTTCCAATCAAGGTTTGAGTTGGTTCGTTATTATAAGTTTTATCTTGTGGAGGAGCGCCGATAGAACTGAATTGAAAGAATTCATTATCTTCTTTAGCGATTAAGACCCCATCTAAAATGACATGTGGATGAACTATACAATTATCACCTAATTCAACATTTTCACCAACGATTGAATAAGCACCGATCGATACATTTTTCCCAAACTTTGCTCCCTCACTTACAAGGGCCGTAGGATGAATACTTACAGTCATAAGACTCCTAAAGCTTAACTGAAGCCATAACAGTAGCTTCAGAAATAATGGTATCACCGCTAATAATCTGACATTCGTGAGAGTTAAAAGGGCCTCTTATTTTTACACACTTACTTTTAATAATAAGATCCATTCCTGGACCAATTGGTTTTCTAAATTTTGCATTACTCACAGAAAGAAGAACTACTTCCATATTACTTTTAGATGGGTCTTCAATTGTTCCTACTAAAGCGAATGCTGCAGCTTGGGCCATCATTTCAATTTGAACAACACCTGGAAGGATTGGGTTTCCAGGAAAATGTCCTGCAAAGATAGGATGGTCTTCTTTGGTTCTATAATGGGCCACTATTTCAGCATTAAGTGTATCTTTAGCTTCAAGTAGATCTCCTTTTTTTAAATCAATTCCTGGATAGGTCACTGACTCAACCGAATCAATAAAAAGAAAAGGCTCCCTATGAGGGATAAAATTCATGACTTGTTCTTTATTCATCAGCATATTTACCTCGATTATTTTCTTAGGGATTCTTTTCTAACAAATGCAATCCCTCTCATCCACTCTTTAAGTGGCCTTGCAGGATGACCACCAAGAGTCGTCTTTGCAGGCCAATCACAATTAACCAAAGAGCCGCCGGCAACCTGGCAACCAGGACCAAGCTCCATATTATCGCCCATCCCCGACTTGCCACCGAAGACCGTAAAATCCCCAATCCTAGAGCTTCCACCAATGGCCACATGGCCACAGATCATCACACCAGTTCCTAGCTTACAGTTATGTCCGATCTGCACATTATTATCTAGCTTAGAGCCTTCTCCGATTAGGGTAGGAGAGAAGGTTCCCCCATCAATCTGAGAATTTGCTCCAATTTCTACATGTGATGAAATCTTAACCCCACCCATATGCCAAACCTTATGATGAACTCCTCCAGAGAAGTTATAACCAAATCCATCAGCACCTATGACAGAGCCTGAGTGGATACGAACATCATCTTCTAATTCAACAAAAGGATAAAGAATAGAATTAGGGAAAAGCTCACAACCCTCTCCCACTGAACAGTTGTCCATAACAACAGCTCCTGGGTGGATGATTGTATTACCTCCAATCGATGTGTTCTTACCAACAAAAGCCCCTTCATGAATGATGGCCGATGGAGAAACACAGGATTTAAAATGCGGTTTTTTCATCTTCTCTAAATAGAAAGGCTTAGAAAGTAAGCTCACGGCTAAATCGATATTCTCTACTGAACAAATTGTTAATGGAGACTTCGTGGTCAACTCTGAAACTGAATCTTTAAGCTTAGTCCCGACTAAGAAGTTCATCCTTGGAAGTTCGGAATCTAAAACCTGAGCTAAGAATTTCTTATTCTTAATAAATAGAAGTCCGTTTTCAAACAAATTGTCTAAGTCTGAAATACCAGTGATATTGAGGTCGTCGCTTTTACCTTCTAAAACTTCAATATCAGTTAAGATTTTTTTAATATTTTCAAATTTCATAGTTCTCATATAGCAAGGGGGAACCATAAGCTCCCCCTCAATAAAATTATCTAAAAATTAATGTTTTTACTTATGTTTAGAGTCGTAGGCTTTAATAACATCGTTAGTAAGGTCCTTTGAAACTTTCGCGTAAACAACTGGAGCAGTGCTTACTTCAAAAGTAATATCCACGCCTGATTTCTTAGAAACCTGATCGATAACGACCTTAAGCTTTTCAAGAATTGGCTTCTTAAGTTTATTTTCCATTCCTTGCATTTCTTTTTGGTACTGAACAGACTTCTGTTGAAGCTTTAGGATTTTTTCCTGAATCTTCTGTCCGCCTTCGTTTTTCTTTTTATCAGAAAGTAGGTTCTTTCTCTTTTCAAAGTTCTCTTGCTCTTTACGAATAGCTTTCTCTTCTTTCTTAAGAACCTTTTGTTTCTCTTCAAATTTCTTCTTAAGCTGATCTCTAACTCTTTTTCCTTCACTTACTGAAAGAAGAATTCTTTGGATATCAACCTTGCCGACAACAAACTTAGCAAATGCAGGGGAAGAAATAATAAAGCTAAAAATTGTAAAAACTAAGAGTAAACTTCTCATAATGACGCGCTCCTAAAGACTGTCCAAAATTCTAAAATAATTGTCCTATATCGAAATGAAATTGGCTACCAGGATTCGTCGATTTATGATTGAGCGGATAGCCAAATTCAAACCTTAAAACACCAATTGGAGAGAACCATCTAAAGCCAAAGCCCCAATCAAGGTGAATATCATAATCGTCGATGATATGTGCATCTCCAGCATCCATAAAAACGACCCACTTAAGTCCAGCTTCTCTGGCTAGGGGGTGTTCAATCTCTAGAGAGCCATAGCTGGCAAAAAGAGACCCTGCATTAAAGGTTCGAGTAATTCCATTTTTCGTATTAGTGATCTTTGGTCCTACGGCCTCAAAGCTAAAACCTCTTAGGTTTCTTGCTCCACCAAGAGTGAACTTCTCAGTTCTTGGGATGGCCTGACCACCAATCTTTTCAAGCTTTGAAGTATACCAACGGGACCTTAAAACAAAATCCCCGTAAATATTATTAAAGTATCTCGCATCAAGATCGTTCTTGAGCCACTTTTTATCTCCGCCAAGACCTGCATATTCAGATGAAGCGGATAAATAATAACCATTCTTAGGCTCCATTCTATTGTCACGCTTATCTCTAACAATAGAAGTCTTAATAGAAGAGGCGATGCCATTTTCAACAGCCTCAATAACTGAAGGGTCATTGACGGCCTTGATCTCAGTATCTTCTAACTTATAAGTAACAAAGAGCCTGGTATAATCAAAGATCGGATAACCAACTCTAAGAGCAAAGCCATCTTTTCTGTAACTAAAAGATTCACTCGTTTCGTTTTGCTGTCTAAAGATGTCAAAGCCCGCCGTCCACTTACTATCAAAGAGATAAGGCTCGGTGAAACCTAGGTTATAAGTTTTGTTTGTATCCGAGAGAGAGAGGCTAAAGCTTAGGTTTTGCCCAAGGCCATTAAAGTTAGTTTGGGCAATTGAAGCTTGAAGAAAACCACCAGTTGCAGTTGAATAACCGGCGCCTAAAGATATCTGCCCAGTATTTCTTTCTTTAACACTAATTTCAACATCGAGGACATCGTCTTTGCCTTTAGGAGAAACAGTATTGAAGACCACACTATTAGGCTCAAAGAAACCAAGGCGGTTAACATTTTCTCTTGATCTTCGAAGATCAGACCCGCTAAATCGTGCCCCTTCTTGAACCTTAAGTTCTCTTCTTATGACTTTATCTCTCGTCTTTGTATTACCTTTTACAATGATCTTCCCAAAATAAGCGAGCTTTCCTTTCTCAAAAGAAAACTCAATATCAACCTTATTTTCACCAGGAACAACATGAAGGGTTCTAAGAACGTTTGCGAAGGCGTACCCCTCGTCTTGATACATCTCTGTCAGTTTCTGAATGTCTTTTCTTAAGAGTTCTTCTGAGTAAGTAATCTCAGGCTTCATGCTTATTTCAGATCTTATCTTATCTTCAGGAAAGAGGATTTCCCCTTGAAAGGTTACCTCATTTACAGTGAACTGTGGTCCTTCTGTAACTTTAACCGTGATAAAGACCCATTTTTTATCATCACTAACAGTGATCTCAGGATTACCAACATTGACTTGTAAGTAACCTTTGGTCTTATAAAAGTATTTGATTCTTTCGATATCAGTTTGGAAATTAAACTCTTTAAAGTTTCCTGACCCAGACATAAAAGAGAAAAGACTCTCCTCTCTGGTTTCCATGATATCTTTTAATTGAGTATTACTAAAAGCTTCGTTACCGAGGAAGACGACTTGCTTCACTCTTACCTTGTCGTACTCTCTGATTTTAAAGGTAACTTCAACATTCTCTGAATTGATCTTTTTTAAACTATAACTAACTGTCGCAAGATAAAAGCCTTTCTCTTCATAGTGCTTTTGAATAGCTCCAACATCATTTTGAAGAGTGTTGATATCGAGGATTGAAAACTCTTTTGTTTTCATCTGGCTAACAATATCTTCTTCTTCAATTTCTTGATTTCCGTCTAAGAAAATCTTTGCAACGATGGGCTTCTCTTTAACTTTAAAGATTAAATTCTTTTTTCCATCTCTTACGGCCGAATGGGCTTCAACAAATTCAAAGTATTTTAGAGAGTAGATCTTCTCAATGTCTTTTTTTAGAACATAGTTATCAAGCATCATGCCTGGCTTAACATTTATCTTTTCTAAGACAGCTTCCTTTTCAACTTTCTTAAGCCCAACAACATCAACAACATCAATACGAAAAAGGTTCTTTCGAGGTCCGATGTCTTCAATGGCAAAAGCACTCCCTGAATGAAACAGTGAGAAAATAAAAAGAAATAGTAATGTAGCGGAAAGAGTCTCTCTTTGCGGCATTAGTCCTCTATAGTAAAAATTACGGCTCCAAAAATCTAAGTAGATAGATTAGTCGAATAAATTGCACCGGTATTGAAAAATATCAATAATTTTCTATTCTTACAAAGGTTAAAAGCTTCTTAATGAGGAAGTTTCGGAGGGGCCGGCTGCATCATTCCATCTCTCATGAATAATTGATTATCAAACTCATTTGCTACAGCTCCGTCATGCGTCACAACAACTAAAGTTGAATTGAAATCTTTTGCCAAGGATTTAAGAATCTGAGCCACATTTAAGCTGTTCTCTGAATCCAAATTTCCAGTTGGCTCATCGCACAGCAAGATCTTTGGCTTCAAAGACAGTGCCCTGATGATATTGACTCGCTGCTGCTCACCGCCAGATAATTCATAAGGATATTTTTTTAGGCAATGAGAAATCTTTAAACGCTCTGCTAAATTTTCTACTTCGCCCTTCAATTCAACCTGACTCACACCGCCAATCTTAGCGGGCAAAAAGATATTATCGAGACAATTCATTGATGGGAGTAAAAAATGAAATTGAAAAACAAAGCCTACATTTCTATTTCTATACTTAGCTAATTCTTCGTCGTTGTAGGTGGCCAAGTTCTTTCCATCAATAAGAATACTCCCCTCAGTTGGCCTATCAAGGCCTCCAAGTAAATAAAGAAGAGTGCTCTTACCAGAACCACTAGAGCCTTGAATCGCGTATTGCTCACCTGCTTCTAAGTTTGTGCTCACTCCATTGAGGGCGAATACCTTTGAGAAGCTTTTCTTAACATTACTGATCTCTATTAAACTCACGCAAATTCCTTTCTTAAACCATAAAGAACTGATTTTAATCGAAGCCTTCTCATACTAAACCACGACAACAATAAAAGCCAAACCAGGGCTGAAGCAAAGACGAGGAGGTAATCTGTTAACTCAAGCGAAATTTTCAAGGTTCCAAGCTTATAAACGTCCCCTGGAAGTTGAAAAATTGAGAGATGCTCAAGGCCTATTCCAAAGAGATAGACTAACCCTATTGATATAGCGCAAGAACTTATCCATAAAAGAAAGACGAACTTATACCATGCAGAACTCATCTTTGCCTGGCTAAGTCCAAGAGCCTTGAATAGGAAGAGCTCCCTACTTCTTTTTTCATTCACGAATATTATAAAGGCCACAATATTAAAGATTGAGATCACCACTATTAATTGGAGGATCATCCCTATCATAAATTTTTCATGTTTTACGGCGCTTAAAAGTGTGGAAAATTCATTCCAGAAGGCCTGAACAGAATACTTATAACCTAAGGACTCTCGCAGCTGATGAATGGTATCTTCTACTTTAGTTGTATAAAGATCAGGGTCTTTACTAAAATTGTACTTTCGAGCGCTTGGAATATTTAAAGAAACCATATTGACCTCATTTTCTATTCCTAAGATCAATTGAAGTTCAGCTAAGTCCATATACATCAAGCGCATATTCTTTGGATAAATACCATGATCGACAAGGCCTACAACAGTAAACCTCTGTAAAAGTGGAAGACCATTTAAGTCTTTATTTCCCTTTCCAAAAGCCACGGTTAACTGATCACCTATCCTTACTTTTAAAAATTTAGCGAGCTCTATTCCTAATCGGACTTCACCTTTAGAGAGCTTTGAGGAAATTCCTGTGACTCTCGAAAAAGTTTCAGGCTCGATACCTTTGACTAATACACCCTTAGACACTTCATTTACTAAAACAAAGCCTTCAGATTGAACAAACTTTGTGTATTCATCAATATTTAAGGTTTCAAGAGCGTCTAGTGACTCCCCTTTAAACTCAAAGAAACCATCTCTTGAGTAAAAGTAAATATCTCCTGTTGAAGCCTTAAGTCCAAGCTTTAAGGTTTTAACAAAACCATCCATGATCCCAACGGTCGATAGAATAACTGCGATTGAAAAAGCAAATCCCAATAAGACCCCAACAGCAAACCTGTATGAAGACCGTTCTAAAAATAAAACTGAGAAGAAGTCTTTAAACATCTATTGCTCTCCCTCTTCTTTTATATCTTTTTGAACCTGCCATCTTAGGAAAGAATCCATAAAATTATCCAGATCTCCATCGAGAACCTTTTCTGCTTGTCCCATCTCAAAGTTGGTACGATGATCTTTAACAAGTTTATAAGGGTGAAGAACATAACTTCTTATCTGAGCACCCCAACCTATTTCTTTCTTATTTGCTTCAACTTCTGCGTCGATGGCCCGTTGCTTTTCCATTTCTAAATCATAGAGCCTAGATCTTAGAACTTTCATGGCCTGAACTTTATTATGAAGCTGGCTTCTTTCATTTTGGCAGGTCACCACAATTCCTGAAGGATTATGGGTTATCCTAACAGCAGAATCAGTTGTGTTAACGGACTGACCTCCCGCTCCACCAGAGCGGTAAACATCAATTCTTATATCTTTATCTGCAATCTCGATTTCAATATCATCATCTATTTCAGGAGAGACAAAGACAGAGGCAAAACTTGTATGTCTTCTGGCATTTGAATCAAATGGTGAGATTCTAACTAGCCTATGAACACCGGTTTCAGATTTCATCATGCCGTAGGCATAGTTCCCTGTTACGGTAAAAGTCGCAGATTTGATTCCCGCAGAATCGCCATCTTGAACATCTAAAACCTGAACCTTAAACTTCTTAGCTTCAGCCCACCTTGAAAGCATTCGGTAAAGCATTGAAGCCCAGTCACATGACTCGGTCCCGCCTGCTCCGGCGTTAATGGAAATAATGGCATTATTCGGATCAACTTCTTCAGAAAGTAGAACCTTTTGTTCAGCACTTAAAAAGGCGTCTAAAAACTTAGTATAAACTTCAGTCGCCTCTGCTGCCGAAGCCTCATCACCATCAGATTCAGCAAACTCAGTGAGAACTTCAAACTCATCCCAAAGTTCTTGAAGCTTGTTATAGGTATTAGTGACGTCTTGAACGATTGATTTTTCTTTTTGAATCTTGGCGGCGTGATCGGAGTCTTCCCAAAAGCCCTCAAGAGCTTCTAGTTCTGCTATTTCTTTGAGGCGGTGATTTTTGGCATCAATTTCAAAGCGACCTCCGAAGTGCCGAAAGCTTACCTTCGTATGATTTTATATCTGACTTACACTCATCTAATCTTATTTTTAAAGCCTGATCCATCACTACCTCTTTAAATTAATTGAAATTTTCTTTAGGAGCTTTGATTCAAGGTCCTGCATTATTTTTTCTTCGCTCGAGGATACTTCGTGATCGTACCCAAGTACATGTAAAAAGCCATGAACCAATAGGTGCACAACCTCATCTTCCTTATCTATTTTAAATTCTTTCGCTTGAGCTTTTGCGACTTCCTTGCAGATAATTATATCCCCTAAGGATAACACGCCAAAGACTGGCCCGTCTGCTCCTGATCTAAGATCTTCATGGGCAGGAAAAGAGAGAACATCCGTCTTCTTATCCTTACCTCTATGATCCCTGTTTAAAGTACGGATCTTTGAAGCGCCACAGAGGGTCAAACTCATTTCAATCTCTGAAGCATTTAGCCCCTTAAGGTTGAGACCGGCCTTACCCATGAGGAACTCTTCAAACACAGGTAAACAAGCACTTAAGTACCTCTTTAGTTTGGTCTTCTTAACCCAATGATCCACCCGTCCATTATCGAGGATGTCTAAGACAAAATTCTTGTTTTTGATTTGTTGTACAATCATGTTATTTCCGTTTACCTATAGTAGGTATATCTGACAACAATATCAAAGGCCAAGCTTATGGAAATGCCAGAATTCTACAAACTTACACAGGTCGTCAAACAACTGCGAGACCCTATTGAGGGTTGTCCCTGGGATTTAAAACAAACTCATCAATCACTTCTCAAATACTTAGTAGAAGAATCCTATGAGTTTATTGCTGCCGTCGAAGATAATAATACGGCAGAGATGGAAGATGAGATTGGGGATGTTCTACTTCAAGTTCTTCTTCACTGTCAGTTTGCCTCAGAGAGAAATGACTTTGATATTGAATCTGTTTCAAAGAACCTTGCCGATAAGATGATCAGGCGTCACCCACATGTTTTTAAAGAAAAAGATAAAGGGATAGATGCAGATCAAGTTGTTAGCAATTGGGAAGATATTAAGAAACAAGAAAAAGAAGAAGCTCCTTCTAGCTTAATTGATGATTCATACTTAAAGTTTCCTGCCTTATTCGCCGCAAATAAGATTGGTAAGAAGACAAATAAAATAAATTTTGATTGGGATGATGCTGCTCAAGTTTCCTATAAAGTTGAAGAAGAGTGGCAAGAGTTAAAAGAAGAGATTGTCTCTCATGGTGCTAACAGCAGTGAGCTATCTAAAGAGAGGATGTTTGAAGAGATGGGAGATTTTCTATTCTCTGCTGCGCAACTTGCAAGGCATTTAGACATCGACCCTGAAGAAGCGTGTAGAGCAGCCAATAAGAAGTTTTTAAAGAGGTTCCAAAAAATGGAAGGCCTTATTAAAGAAGATGGAAAAGATATCAATCAAATGAATCAAAATGAAATGGATCATTTTTGGGACCAAGTCAAAATAGATGAAAGAACTTAAGCCTGAACTGATAAGATTATCCAAAACCGATAGGCTCTATGGAGTAGACCATCCTGTTATTGGGCTAACAGGTGGGATAGCCACAGGAAAATCAACCGTAGCTAAGCTTTTCCAAGATTTAGGCATTCCTGTTGTTAGCGCTGATACCTTAGTTAAAGAAGTCTACAAGATGCCTGAAGCTTTAGACTTTGTTAAGAAACATTGGCCAACAACAATTATAGAAGAAACCATCCGTTTTGATCTTCTTAGGAAGGTAGCATTTTCTGATGATAAGAACAGAGAATTAATTGAGGGTTTTATTTACTCTAAAATGAAGATAGCTTTTGATAAGTTCTATTCGAACTTAGATGACCCAAGCCTACTCGTCTATGATGTCCCTTTACTCTTTGAGAAAAAACTTGAGTCCAAGGTTGACCTCTCTATTTGTGTTTACACTTCAAGAGATATCCAAATTCAAAGGCTACTCAAAAGAGATTCTATAGATAATGAACTAGCCGAAAAGATCTTAAACGCACAATGGGATATTGAAGAAAAGAAAAAGGCCGCTGATTATTTAATAGATAATAGCGGCAGCTTAGATGACCTAAAGAAGCAATTTGATCAATGCCTTAAACTCTTAGTTCAGGCTTAGCCACTTCCTCATCATTTACTAAAAATGAAATTTCTTTTAAGACTGAACTATCTTCAGAAAAGGATTCATAAAGGTTCTTAAGAGCGCCTACCATGGTTTCATCGATGACTTGGCTATCTTGTCCAATGACCTGAGCATCGTACATATTAACTTCTATAAATTCTCTATAACTGTCAAAGCGCTTACGAACTTCTCTTAAATCAGGAGTATCCGTCTTCTCTAGGATTAGTCCAACCTTTGAGAGGCAAACATCCATTGTCGTAACAACCTGAGAGAAGTCTTTTAATGTTTGATCAAAGCCTCGTACTTCTAACTTTATCTTTTCTAAAGCCTGCTCAAACTGAGGATCTATTCCTTTATTAAAGATTAAGGTTTGTTCAACAGTTCTCACCATCCGAGTTCTATAATCATCTACAAGGGTTTTGAGTTTCTTTAGATTTTCTTTATGTGAAATAACTGTATCAAAGGCTTTTTCATTTTCACTAAGAACATTTTGAATTCTACTTGAGGAGACAATAAGGTCATCTTGTTCTTTATAGAGCTCTTTAGTTGTCTTCATGCTTTCTCTGAAAAGAGATTCAATCTTATTTCTCATTTCAACTGATTGAATGATCGTCCCTTTTGCCACTGTGAAGTTTTTATTGATTAGCCCTTGTAGTTCTGTCTTAAACTTAGTCAGACCAGCGATATCTTTTATGGTTTTTTCAAGATCTGAAATTTCAATATCCAATCCGTCAATCTCTTGGAGTAAGCATGACCTTTCATTGCTGATTACTTCGTCATAGGCCTTAAATTTTTCAAAAATATCTTCAATTCCAGCTACTTCAAAGTCTGAAGCAATCTTTTCTTTAAAGACATCATCGAAGGCATTATTTGTAAGCGCCTCTAGTGTCCTAGACACTGGACCTACTAAGCTTCGCGTTTGATTTGTTAAAGTATCCTCAAGGTTACGAAGAGGATAGAAGATAACCATAAGCCTTTTTTGCCCGGCATACTTCACAGGAGAGACATACATCTCAAATGGAGCTGCTTCTTCCTTACTCTCAGGCTTTACCTGTATTTGATAAATCCCAGCAATATCATGGTTGATAGCTTCAAGTATTGGATCGTTTTCACCTAAATTTGTATACCTCTGAAGAAAGTCCCAAGTAAGAGATTCATCTTTCTTCTCCTCTAAATTCCAAGAATCATAAAAATGTCCATTGGCCCAAACTAAATTTAGATTTGAATCTAAGAGCATAGAAGAAAATGGCATAGCATCTTGAAAGACTGTCCCAAAACTCATCCTCTTATGAATATACTCTCTGTACTTATCAATATCTCTTTGAAACTCAGGAGTTGCCTCTGTTACAGGCTTAACCTCAATAGGAAGAATATTATTTTTAAGTAAAGAGATAGCATACTCTTCTCGTTCAGCATTTGTCTTTAAGCGGTCTCTTTTTAAGAAGTAAAAGCTTCCAGCGATTGAAAGTAATAAAAAAGCAGTAAAGCCCATCAAGCCAAATAAAATGCTTTTTGAACCAGACTCAAGAGACATCCTTTTATTGACAATCATCGGTCCAATTTCATTGCTCCAAGCCACATAGTTTTTATTTAAACTGTCGGTAGAAGCTGTGAATGCATTGAGAGCTGAGTTATAGCTTTCGAGCATCTTGATCTCTGTATCTAAGGCCCTTAGTTTTATTAAGATCCTAGATTTATCAAAATCTTTAAGCACTGATTTAGAAGTAATCTCTTGCATGAAATTAACATCACTTGAAAGGCCTTTCATTAAGCCATCTATACGCCTACTGGTATAGTAACCTGGGCTCTTGCTAGGGTGATGCTGAAGCTTAGCTTCAAGTCTTAAACTATTACGAGTTAGCCTTCTCCAAGAATTTTGTTGTACAAAGTTTCTAAAGCTAGCGATCTTAGTTTTTAAGACGCCAATAATCTTCTTTAACTCCGGCTGAGAAATCATTCCTACTAGTTTCTTTTTTGAATCAATGAGTGATTTATTAAGATTGCTATATTCGTCGCTATCGACTTCATTATTGAGTACTCGTATTTGCTTACTAAACTCTTCTGCTAACTTGATGGCTTCTCTAGCTCTGTCCTCTTCAGCTAGTTTTTTAATTTTGATAGGAAACTTATAATCTTTTAGCCTATTAAATTTAACGGCTGTCTCATAAGTCGTCGCTACATTTTCAATATTATGTGAACCTTCAAACCAGAAACTGTTGATTCCATATCCAACAAATAGAAGAGCCACAACACCAACAAAAACGAAAAACTTATGTACGCTAGAAAAATGAGCAGGTTTCATTTTTACTCCAGATAAATTTTAAAAAGGGATTACTTACTCAGAATGGAAAATATATCTAATGCATGAACAGGTTTTGATGGCTTACCAAAGTCCTGATCGGTTAATAGCTTTTCACATCCTGTGCCTATAAATCCGTCTAAAGGAGCTATTTCTCCTTCTCTAGGTATTATGATGGAGAGGGGGCGAAATAGGAAGGGAAAATGAAAAAGAGCTGGCTTAGCACCATTCAAAATAGCCGTTTGAATTGTTGAAGCTTTAAGTTTTTCAAAATAATAAAATTCACCTTTTGCACTCATTATCAGAGCAGTTTGGTTGTCTATTGCATCTACTTTTTGAATTGGTATCTGATAGTCAGGAAAAATATTTGAGAGATTTACTCTCTTTTTATTAAGGTCTATTGAATAAGTAAAATCATCAACATGAGAGAAATCAAACTTAAATTGAACTTTATGTGCTCCCACTATTTCAAAAGTTGGTAAGCATTTTAATTGAAAGATCTTTCGGCTAAGTTTGTATACATCAGCCTTAATTTTATCGAGCTCATGATAGCTTTTAATATTCGCCTTTATAATTAAGCTTTTATTTGTGTAATTAACTTCCATCATTCCTTTAATGGGAAAGATCGAGATAAGCTGGATGGCCAGTGGGACTGTTTCAATAAGCCTTCCCCATTGCATGAGGTTAAGCTGAGCGTTGTTATCCGTGATAACCAATTGATGGCAATTTTCTATCGTAAGAGCAGCCTCTTCAATTAAGAATTTAAACTCTTCTTTAATTTTGGATTTTAAAGGTTTTAAACCAGGATGGTCTTCAAGACTCTCTGTTGCCTTTCTTCTAATTTCAGCTAAGTGATAATGAACGCGGCTAATGACTGGACTAAGGCTCGGGTTGGCCAATCGGTGAAGGTCTTCAATAGCATCCATTCCGTGCTTGAAGTCCTTCATAAACTGGCCACTTGAGCTTAAATCCATATTCTTCCTAGCTTGCCATATCCTCAGGTGAGTCTAAGACCCCTCTGAGTTTACCTTTTAACTTTAAGATGGCTTGAGTATGAAGTTGTGAAACTCTTGATTCAGTCACATCTAAAACTGATCCAATTTCTTTTAGGTTTAGGTCTTCGTAGTAGTAAAGCGAAAGAACTAATCTTTGCTTTTCAGGAAGTGTCCCAATCCCTTCTTTTAGCTTGTCTCTGATATTTTTATGACTTACAGCCGTGAATGGATTTACAGTTCTGCTATCATCCATCAATCCTGCCATAAGTTTTTTGTCACCACGATTAAAAGTGGCCGAGTCATCAATATTTAATAATGAGACTGATTTTGCTTTGTTTAAAAGATCATGAAATTCGTCTTGTGAGCAGTTTAACTCTTTGCACATTTCATCATCTGTAGCTGGTCTGTTGAGCGCTGACTCAAGCTTTGCATATGTTCTTTCAACTAATTTAGCTTTTTCTCTGATTGATCTAGGTACCCAGTCCTGAGCTCTTAATTCATCGAGGATAGCTCCTCTTACTCTAAACTCTGCATATGTCTTAAACTTATTATCTCTTGTAGGATCAAATTTTTCGATAGCGTCCATAAGACCAATAACACCACATGAGATTAGATCATCAAGCTCAATATTGGCCGGTAATCTAGAAGCGATCTTCTGGGCAATAAACTTTACCAGAGGCGCATACTCAATAATGATCTCGTCCTTAACCTTTGGGTCTACAGTTGAACGGTAATCTTTTAAGTTCTTAAGTTTTTTCGAAAGTGATGACATCAAGCGCTCCTTAGCTTCCTAGAGTTGAACATCCTGTTCAAGGTCATCTACGCCTAAGTTTTTAGGGGCGTAGGGTACTAGAGACTCTTCTCTGGCAAGATGATCGTCTTGGTTTGAGAAAGAGGTACCGATGTCTTTTTCGGTAAATCGTTTTATCACTTTAAGAATGTTCTTATGAATCTTAGAACCGGCATCTTTTAACAGTAACCTGTCAAAATGGTCGACTTCTTGGTTCTCAAATGAGAGTCCACCGAGTATTTGTAAGCGGCATGTAAGAAAATTGTTTACTGTTTCACTCAGGCTTTTAACAAGCCTTTCATACTGTCTATTCGAAGATACTTTATTTAAAAGGAGGTGATTTTCAGTCACACCATATTTTTGATTTAAGATTTTAATAAGCGAATAGCTATCAGTTATTGAAGAGCGATCCGGAGTAACAACTACAAAGCGAAAATCACAATAAGCACTTAGAGAAAGAGATTCTTTACTCAGTCCAGCCGGGCAATCAAGAAGAATAAAGTCATACTCTTTTTCATGCTCGCCTATGATATCGATGATGATCTTATCAAGACCAACTTCGTTATCAAGCATATTAAGATTTCCATTACAGGCACTTAAGAGATGAAAATTCCCATCTGAGTAAATGCAATCTTCAAAATTCTTTTTAGAGCTTAAAAGATCATAAAAATTATCGTTGATAGGGAGACCTAGCTTCACAGCAGTGTTTGAAAGGTTGGTATCAAAGTCTACAAGGAGAACTCGGTAACCATCTTCAGCTAGAACCTTAGCCATTTTAATACTGACTGAAGTTTTTCCGACTCCACCTTTGCCACTTGTAATGGCAACGCTGTAAGTACGGTTGGGTATCTTTTTTAATTGATGCGCATCAAAGCGCTTGTGTGACATAAGCCATTCAGTGGCATTTTTAGTCGACATCCTGTCTCCTCAATTTAATGGTTTATCTTTTTATTTCCACTTAGAAATTAAAAGGACTCCCATTATCCGAATTGAAATATACCAGCCAAAATCCTTTCAGCTGTTGCGGACTCAAGGTCGTCAGGTACGACTTCCCCGGTTCCAAAAAACTTAAACGGTTGCTCTGGATGATCTTCACCAATATTGAAAAGAGCTCCAAAATTTAAACACTCATCAAGGTGAGAAATAACAAGACCATTTGATAGACCTCTATACTTCGCAACTACCTTTCTATTATACAATTCAGAATGAATTGCTGAAAGAGTGACCAAGACTTCCACATTATCAAAGGCCCTATTTAGACCATCAATAAATTTCTTTGTTTGGTTAGGAACACCATCAGCATTTAGTTCATCGTTCCCTGCTTTGTAATCAACAAAGACTGTTTGACCAGCTTCAATGGCCTTACGACACTCACCTACAATCTCTGCAATCCCATTAGTTTGGATCACATTTAGACCAAAGACCTTTTCTGCAAAACTATTATTGCTATCAAACTCAGTATTTCTAATAAGAACAGCTCCTTCTTTTAAGGCAGCTATCTTTTGTAACATTGAAGTTTGTCCACTTGAACTGTCAGAAACAAGAACTGTTATGGCAGGGTTAGAGTCTTCATCTATTGTTGAAAATAATGGCATCTCAACATTTACGCTTTTAATCATTTCCCTTAGAGCAAATTCAAAAACGGTGTCAGCATCAGCTGTCTGGTTTTCATCGAGTTCGAAAAGAGACTTTTTAACTAAATTTTGAATATAAGAATCACTAATATCTAAGCTTCTAAGAGTTGTTCTTAATTCATAGACACCAATAGGTTCCTTTTGATCAAGTCGTTCAACAGATTGAGTTAACTCATATAACTTTCTTTCTAGGTCATCGATCTTTTTTTTCTGAAGATCCACAAGGGAACTATCAGCTTCCATTAACATCGGTTCTTCATCAACAAAGTTATCGAGTCCAAGATTTTGTTCAAGAGGAGCTTGCACTTGCTGAGTTCTTCTCACAGGTTCAGGTCTAACTTCTTCTCTTTGAGAAGGAGCTGGAGAGCTTAAAAAGTCATCGAGAGAAGACTTTAATTTTGATCCCATATCTTTAACACTTTTAACTTGTTTATTGAGGGCCATTCCCCCGTAAGTGGAACTTGTATTGTTAACAGAGTTCGCTCGCTGAGAGCTTTGGTTATGAGAATGGATTTGCTGCTTAATATAAGAGGCATCATCAGAATAAAAGGTCTCTTTTTCACTATCGTTTAGGACGCTATCCACTTTTGCTTTACTAGTATAATTACCTTCACTAATAGCAGCAGTGACTTCAATTCTTTTTTTCTTAAAAGCACCTTTAAGACCTTTATTGGTTACCGTTTTAAGGATAATCGCATCTGGTCCTAATTCTCTTTTAATTGTTTTAAGGGCTTCGTCCAATGAATCCGCTTCAAACTTCTGTACGTACATCCTATAACCTCACTGTGCCTAAAGATCTGATATTTGCATCAGAACTTAGTTCGTTATGACTAATCACTACCAAGTTGGGAATAAACTTTTCTGTTAGTTTCTTAAAATGGTTTCGCACTACTGGTGAACAAAGCACGATCATTTTCTCTCCCATATTTGTGGCCTCTTCGATTCTTTCGTTAAGGCTTGCTAAAATTGTTTGCGTAATTTTCGGGTCGAGGCTTAACTGCTGCCCCTTCTCTGTTTGGATAATATTGTTAGCAATCGATTCTTCAATTCCTCGATCAAGAGTGAATAATGGAATGTCACCTTGATCACTTCTAATTGCCTCCGTAATCGTCCTATACAGAGCTTGTCTAACCATCTCAGTAAGTTGATCAGGATCTTTAGTCACTGGCCCATATTCAGCCAAGGTTTCTAAAGTTGTCCTTAGATCTCTTATTGAAACACCTTCTCTAAGTAAATTTTGCAACACTTTCAGAACAACACCAAGCGATAATATGTCTGGAATGAGGTCTGAAACGATTTTTGGGTTAGTTTCTTTGAAATTATCCATGATTCTAACTAGTTCTTGTCTTCCAAAGAGTTCATGTAGGTTGTTCTTGAGAATTTCAGTCAAGTGAGTTGCTACAACAGTTGATAAATCTACTACTGTATAACCATTGTACTGAGCATCGTCTCGCTGCTCATCAGTGATCCAAACTGCAGGTAACCCAAAGACAGGTTCAACAGTTTCAACTCCATCCATCTTTTCAATAACAGAACCTGGATCCATAGCTAGATAGTGATCGCTCATGAGCTCACCCTTCGCGACTTCGATGCCCTTAACTTTTACACTGTAGCCACCTGGAGCAAGCTCGAGGTTATCTTTAATTTGAACAGACGGAATGATGACACCCCAATCGAGAGCAAATTGTTTTCTAATATGTGTAATCCTCTCAAGAAGATCCCCATCTTGATCTGAATCAACGAGGTTAACTAGCCCATAGCCAACTTCTAGTTCCACTAGTTCTAAACCTAGTAGGTCTTCTAAATTCTCTGGAGCAGCTTTTTGATCTTCAGCAGATCTTTGCTCTAACTCCATTTCCTCTTTCTCGGCAGTATTTTGTATTGAGTAACCCATATAAAATAGGCCGGCTCCAGCTGCCATAAAAGGAAGCTTAGGAAGACCAGGAACTAAGGAAAAGATAAAAAGAGCAGCAGAAGCTATGTATAAAGCTTTTGGATGAACTTTGAATTGATCGATAATCTGAACACCAAGAGCTGTTTCAGATGTATTTCTTGTGGCGATGATACCAGCAGCAGTCGAGATGATAAGAGCCGGAACTTGAGTTACAAGACCATCCCCAACTGTTAAGAGAGTGAAGGTTTCAGTAGCAGTAGCAAAACTCATATCATTTTGAACAACACCAATGATAATCCCAACAAGGATATTGATGGCCGTAATTAAGATACCTGCGATGGCATCCCCTCGAACAAATTTCGAAGCACCATCCATAGAACCATAGAAGTCTGCTTCTTCGCCAATTTCTTTTCTTCGAAGCTTTGCAGTAGCATCATCAATAAGTCCGGCATTCAAATCAGCATCAATGGCCATTTGCTTACCAGGCATAGCGTCCAAGGTAAATCTAGCTGCAACTTCAGCCACTCGACCAGCACCTTTAGTAATAACCATAAAGTTAATGATCACTAAGATTAAAAAGACTGTGATACCAACAATATAATTTCCTTCAACAACAAACTCACCAAAGGATTTAATGATCGCCCCTGCAGCTGCCGTTCCATCACTACCACCACGCAAAAGGATATTTCTTGTCGAAGCAACGTTGAGGGATAACCTAAATAAGGTCATCACCAAAAGGATTGATGGGAAGGTACTAAAATCAAGAGGTCTCTTCGCGTAGACGCTCATTAAAAGGATAACAATTGAGATAGATAAACTTAAAGCTAAGAAAAGATCAAGAACCCATGGAGAAACAGGAACAACCATAACCCCTAATACAAACATTAATCCTAGTGCAACTAGGAGGTCTGAGTTTTGTCCTAAAAATTTTAAACGATCAAATAATTTGTTCATTTTATTTTCCTAAATCCGTCTTAGCTAACGGCTTTTTTCTTTTTCTTTAACTTGTAAACAAAGGCCAATACTTCAGCGACTGCTTTATAAGCAGACCTAGGTACTGTCTCTCCAACTTTTACTGATTTATATAATGATCTTGCTAGAGGAACATTCTCAACTAGTGGGATATTATGTTCTTTAGCTATTTCTCTGATTCTCATGGCCAGGTGATCAGCCCCTTTTCCGATAATTTCTGGAGAAATCATCGTTTGAGTATCATACTTCAATGCGATACTAATATGTGTAGGGTTAGTAACAATTACATCCGCTGTTGGGATATCTTGCATCATTCTTCTCTGAGCCATTTCTCTTTGAACACTACGGATTCTTTGTTTGATCTCAGGGTTACCATCTTTTTCTTTATGTTCTTTCTTAGCCTGTTCTTTTGTCATCATTAGCTTTTTCTTGTAACTAAACTTTTGATAAGCAAAATCACTTATAGCGATGATAATCATTCCAAGGATAATGGAAAACGCCAACTTAAAGACAATCCACTTCCCATGCATGAACGAAGAGATAAAGTCTAAGTGAAAGAATCCTGAATAAGTATTGATATCGTCCTTTAAGAAATAAGTCACAATCGAAAGAATGAAAATAAACTTAAAGAGACCTTTAATAGCTTCTACGACTGATTTCATAGAAAAGAGCTTCTTAACTCCACTTACAGGATTAATCCTATCTGGTTTCCACTCAAGAACTTCTGGTGAGAAAAGAAATCCCACTTGAGCCACATTAGCGATGATAGAAACGCAAGCCACGACGAAGAAGATAGGAGCTGTACATTTAAGCCCAGCCCAAGCCGTCTTCTCAAAGATAACTGTTAATTGTTTTTCTGTATAGGCAACTGCGATATCAAGCCCATAAAGCCATTCGAGGTACTCACTCATAATTTCGTAGATATAGATAATAGACAGGGCCAACGTCAAAAAAGACGCTGACATAATCAGCACACTCGCTAATTCTTTTGATGAAGCAACCTCACCCCTCTTCCTAAATTCGTCTATACGACTCTGGGAGGGGTCTTCGGTTTTTTCGCCTGAATCCTGTTCGTCGGCCATCTATTTCCCTACGTCAGAAACTGGAACCATTGCCCCAGCTGCTCAGTGTATACTCTGAAGCCAACTTGGAAGAACTCTTCCGAACTAGCTGCAAAAATTAATAATCCAAGGCCAATGTTCACTACGAAACTGACCATAATAATATTCATTTGAGGAACCGTTCTTGCGATGATTCCTAAGACAGACATGATTAAAAGATTTGTAAAAATTAAAGGCGACGCAAGCATAAGCGCCGATAAGAAAATATTCTTAAAAAGATCCATGAAAAAGACGGTTGAATGAGCCATCTTTCCAATATCGTGCATGTGAATACTAAAGAAGCTATTAAAGACACCCTTAAACATAGGAAGAAGTGCCCCTGAAGTTACGATAATGATAAGCATCGTCCATTGAATCATTGTTTCAAAGGGACCGATTTGTGACCCACTTGAAGGATCAAAGTACCTAACAGCGGCAAAACCAACTTGTTGAGTGATGATAGAACCAGCTGAGATGAACATATTCATGATGGACTTAACTAAGTATCCAATGATTAATCCTGAGATTGTATAGAAGGCTGTTAAACCCCAAAAGTTCCCTACTCCATAATGAGCGATATCGACTAAGATCTCACTTTGAATATAAGGAAAGAAAGCATAAGTGATCATAAGAGTGGTCATGGCTTTAACAACTGCAGGGATGCTCATACCGTCAAAGATTGGCAATTGAAAGATCACAGCAAGACAGCGGCTAAAGGCCAACCAGAATGCTATAAGAATTTGTTGATCAATTACCTGTACGTTCAATTCTATCTACCTACTACTGAAGGAATGCTTACGATTAAATCTCTCGTAAAAGTTGTTAATGTATCTGTCATCCATGGAGCGCAAATAGCGAGGGCTCCGACGATCACAAGGATCTTAGGAATAAAAGAAAGTGTTTGCTCGTTGATCTGAGTCACTGCTTGAAAAAGTGAAACTAAGATACCCATAAAAAGAGCTCCAAGTAACATTGGCGCAGAGATCATCAAAGCAACCTTGACCGCTTCGTGAGTAATTCCTGATACTGCATCAAATCCCATAACTTATCCTTAATGAAACGATCTCAAAAGAGATCCTGTTACTAGCTGCCAACCATCTACTAAAACAAAGAGTAATAATTTAAAAGGCATTGAGATAACTACCGGCGGAAGCATCATCATACCCATGGCCATTAAGACTGAAGCTACAACCATATCCAGAATCAAAAAGGGGATATAGAGAAGAAAGCCAATTTGAAAGGCTGTCTTAAGTTCAGAAATAATAAAAGCAGGGATTAAAAAGTGAATAGGAACATCAGCTACCGTATTAGGAGCTTTCTCTCCCGTTACATCATAAAATAAAGCGATGTCTGCTTTACGAACTTGCTTAGTCATAAAGCCTCTTAGATGAAATTCAATCTTATCTAGAGCAACGCCTGTTGTGATTTTTTTGGCCATATAAGGTTGGATAGCCTGATCATAGATCGCCGTCCCAGTAGGCTTCATCACAAAGATGGAAAGGAACATGGCAAAACCAATTAGTAATTGATTAGGTGGTAAGTTCTGAGTCCCTAAAGCCTGCCTCATAAATGAGAGAACCACGATGATTCTTGTAAAACATGTACAAAGAATGAGAATCGCAGGGGCCATTGTTAAGACTGTGAAAAGAACGAGAACCTGGAGGCTATCTACTAGATCAGCTCCTTGTCCAAAATTTACTGCTAAACCTGGGAGGTTTAAACCTGTCGCTTTCTGGGCAAAAAGAGGCCCAGAAATCATAAAAGGTAAAATCCATTTTAACCAAGCCGTCATCCTGACAACCATGTTACGTCCTTTTTTATTGAAAGCTTTTTAGATTCTTGACCTTATTCTTGATCTGATCTGAAAGCTTAACTTTTTCTTCAATTGTATTTTCTGCAAGTAAAGCAGCTAAACTTGGGTTCCCATCCGTGGTCTCTTCCGTTTTAGCTTCTGACATATCTTTTAATTTAAATTCTTTATTTCCGTTATCTGCATCAAAAAGAGAGGTATCAAAATTATTCCCAGCGACTTTCTTCTCACCATCTTTTAAAAGTCCATTTACATCGTTAATTTCTCCAAGTGGCTGAAGTCCAGCATCAGAAGAACCAACAAGAAAAACTTGATTATGAGCTCTGACCATCATGACTGATTTTTTAGGGGCAACATAAGTTGTGCTCAATACTTCCACCATTTTTTGATTGTTTAAGAATCCGAGTTTCCCCTTCTTCATAACTCCCTTTCTCATAAGAGCTACGACTCCATAAAAGAGGAGGAGGACTACTCCTAAGAATGCAACAAACTTACCAATGTAGCTCATCACTGAAAACGACGACTTAGGCGCTAACTCAGCCTTTTTATCTTGAGCGCTTAGGGCCATGTTGACTTGATCTTCTTTAACTGGTGCTTTGCCCTTGTTTGCAGTGGTTCCTGCAGGAGCCAACTCGCTACCATATTCTTTTTCCATGGTTTTCTTATTCTTTAGAAGTTCTTCTAAATAAGTTTCATCGTAAGCTGATACAGATTTCGATGGCTTAGATTTAGAAACCTTTTGAACGACCTTTCCCCTAGGAAAGTTAACGACGATTTGACGATCCTTTAGGGTCACATTCACTCCAGCTTCTTTTCCTTTCAACGAAAATGGAAGCATTGTTCTTACTCTTACCGTTCCTTTATTGAATTGATAGGCCAGTACCGTAGCATCGAAGTCTTTCTTCACAGAAATCTTCTTTTCAATCTTTGGCCAAACAAAACTATCTGGAACAGAGACTTGAATCATATTATCTTTTACAAGAAGCTCAGGTGTCTCGCTAAGAGGCCCTTTTAGATCGATAACAAGAGTTCCTTGTTGATTACGATCGCTTTTGTACTCGATTGACCTAACCTTTGATTTCGCAAAAGCATTAGATCCAACAAGCAGAGTAAAAGTTATGAGCAGTACTAGTTTCTTCATCTAAGACTCCGTCTTACTTAAGTGTTTCGATTCTTTCAATTGGGCTAATAATATCTGTTAAACGAATCCCAAATTTTTCGTTCACAACAACAACTTCACCCTTAGCAACAAGTTTTCCGTTAACAAGGATTTCAAGAGGCTCTCCAGCTAGTTTATCGAGTTCTAATACAGAACCTTGCCCTAACTGCAGTAAGTCTTTAATAACAACGCTTGTTCTACCAAGTTCAACTGTTACTTTTAGAGGGATATCTAGAATAAAGTCTAGGTTTTGAACCTTTAGTTTATTAAGAGCATCATCACCTGCAGCCACTTCATCAGCTAATTTTTGAACTTGAACTGTATCTAAACCTTCAACAGCTGTTAGTCCTGGTTCTGTTTTATTCTCGTCGTTTGTATTTTCCATAATATCTCCTATAAATTCTTAATTAACTTTTTTTGAAATCTGAATGGCCCTATTGCCTTTATGTACACCAATAAGACATTTCATCTTTTCAACGCCTTCAACAGTTAAACTAACTTCCCCTGAAGCTTCTTGATTAAGAGGAATAATATCTCCCTTCTCAAGAGTCACAAGATCACCAACCGTCATCTCAGCTTCACCGAGCTTAACAACGATAGTGGATTCAACATCTCTAATATGTTCATTCATGGCCTGAGTCCAAATTGAATCGGCCATTTCATTATCTGTTTGAAATGAAGAACTTAGTTTTTGCTTAATCGGCTCGATCGTTGAATAAGGAATAACGATCATGATTGTCCCTGAGGCTGATTCAAATTCAACTTCAAGTGTGGTTGCAATAATTACGTCTGACGGAGGAACAACACCAACAAATTGCGGGTTAATCTCTGTTCTTAAGTACTGTGCATCAATCCTATGAACTGGCGCCCATGCTTCTTCTAAATCGTTTATCGCCATATCCATAACTTTCTTCATGAAAGCTAGTTCAATAGAAGTAAATTCCTTTCCTTCAATCTTAGTAAAGGGACGATCCGTTCCACCAAAGTATGAGTCAATGATGGCGTAGGCTAGCTTTGACTCGAAAACAAGAAGAGCCGGGCCTCTAAGCTCGTTAAAACGCATGATACACATGCATGAAGGAATCGGAAGAGTGTTTACAAACTCTCCAAACTTTAAAAGATCGGTTGAGATCATTGAGATGGTTGAAATCTTTCTAAGTGAATTTGAGAGAGAGACTCTAAATGATCTAATAAATCTTTCGTAGATAATCTCAAGGATAGGCATTCGCCCACGGATAACTCTATCTTGATTTGTTAGATCGTAAGATTGGATATTTTCATCAATATCCTCGTCCATGCCAAAATCGCCACCATCACCTAGTAGGTCATCACCTGCATCATCATTTACTGCATTTAAGAGTGCATCGACTTCGTCTTGACTTAAAACCTGCGCCATATCCCCTCCTGGGATCTTTAGGCTGATCCATCCTGGATCAGTAACCTGTACTCAACTTAGGGCCTAATTAATTTGAAAGCCCACATAAAAAATATCGATAATATGACCATCAACTAAAAATGAATTGATCGCCGACTTTAACTCCTCTTTTAAGAAATTCTTTCCTTCTAACTTTAATAAGTCTTCAGGTCTTTTAGAGTTCAGAGTACTAATGATGGTATCTCTGATTTGAGGCTTACGTGCCTTGAACTCATCTTCATTAGATTCTTTTGAAAACTTTAAAACTGCTGTTAAGCGAACAAACCTTCTTGGTCCATCCCCTTGGGCAAGGTTAGCTGTAAAACCCTCTAGAGGAAAGAGGAGTCCGTCTTCTTCAACAGCTTCACCTGTTTCTTCTTTGGCTTCTCCGTCTTCTAATTTTTTCATCTCAGCAGAGACAACATCTTGAACCGATGGAACTGCAGAGATCTTCTGATGCATTTGATATTGAAAGAAGGCAACGCCAAACATTGCAATCGTGTTTACTAAAACAAGAATTGTTAAAAGAGGGTTCTTTCCAGAAGCCGGCGCAGCTTTCTTTGCACCACTATCTAAGTCTTGAAGTTCTTCGTCTGCCATTCATTCCATCCGTGGATCTTAAGAGGAAATTATTTCACCTCTCCATGTCAAAAATTATACGCATTCCTTGGAAAAGTATCAAGATGGGGGCAGAAAAGATGGTAATTTCTACCATTTAGGTCAGCATTTGCCGGCAAGTTTTGCCCGGGGGTCATGGAAGTGACGAATCAAAAGAGTATTTTAGTCGGAGATTGTGGTTTTTTTAAACAAAAAAGGCCTCTATAAAAGAGGCCTCATTTCAAAAATCTTTAAAAAAAGATTCTTACATCATTTCTTTCCAAGCTTTACCTGGACGAAACTTTGGAAGAGTCTTAGCTTTGATTTTGATTCTCTCACCAGTTGAAGGGTTAACTCCAATTCTGGCAGCACGACGTGCTTTTGAGAAAGTTCCAAAACCAATCAATGAAACGTCTTCACCACGCTTAACTGATTTTCTAATCACATCAAGCATTGTTGCTACGAAATGATCGGCTTCTTTCTTTGTCATGTGACTAAGTGATTTGTCTTCTAGGATACCTTCTACTAATTCTTTTCTGTTCATTCCAACTCCCTCTGGATCGTGTGTTGTGTGTAGTTATTAGAATAATAAAATGGTCGTTTATTTTGGCCGCAATGACAATAGCCGCAAAACTTTTTTTAGAAAAAATAAAATGTGGATAACTTTCTACGGAGGTTACTGAAGGCGCTCTTGCCAAGTATAAATTTCCTCTTCGAGGGCGATTTCGATAGCTCTTTTCATAGAATCAGAATTGACTTCTTCCTCTAGGGCCATGCGTATAAAGAGTGTGGATAAGTTTTGATAGAAGCCTTCAAGACCTAAATCTTTAGCGCTTGATCTTGATTGATCTATAATTAAGTGAAGATGATGATCGATTTGAACTAAGTCTTGAACAAGTTCACGAAGTTTCTCAATTTCTAAAAGGCTTTTAAACTCAAAGCAAAGCGCTTTAAAAAGCTTTTGCTCTGAAAAGCTCTCCCAACCCTCTCTTGAACACTCTTCAATGATTGTTCCAAGTCCGAACTCTTCATCTAACTCTGAAGGCATTCCAACAGGCATGCTGCTTTGGTTTTGCTTAGTACCTAAATTTGAATAAGTTCCATCTTCCATGACTTCCTCACTGAGTAAATAGTCTTAACCTATTTTTCCACAAAAAGACTAAAAAACAAAATATATGGAGTAATTGGACTTAGAAGGGATAAATAATGCGGGGCCGTGAAGGCCCCGCGTTAGAAAATTAAATCTTAACTTTACCTTTTTTCTTCAACTTCTCAACGATGTCAAAGAAGTAGCTAGCCGGATAGGCTCCTTTAACTGGAATACCATTTAACAGAAATCCCGGTGTACCTTGCATTCCAAAACCTGCGGCTTCTTTCATATCAGCTGCAATTCGGTCTTGAACTTCTTTTGATTTTACATCTTTGGCAAGCTTGTTCATATCAGCGCCAACTTCTTTAGCAAGTTTTTTAAGAAAGCTTTCTCCACTTTTAAGTTTTCCTTGATTCTTAAAGATCTCATCATGGAATTTCCAAGCTTTCTTCTCATCTTGTAATCTGATGGCCTCATGATACTGAGAAGCGATCATTGCGTTTCTATGAAAGCTAAGGGGAAGGTGCTTATAAACGAAACGGATGTTATCTCCATATTTTTCGATAAGCTCCATCACTGTATTAAACCCTCTAGAACAGAATGGACATTCATAATCTGAGTACTCAACTAAAGTTAAAGGAGCATTCTTATTTCCTCTAATCATTTCGTCTTTTCTAATTTCAGGAACTAAAGGATTATCAAACTTTTCTTCAAGCTTCTTAGCTTCATCAACCTCTTGCTTTTTCTTAAGCTCTGTTTGGGCTTTAGAGATAGCTCCTCTCATAGCTTCAGCAAAGGCAACCGGATTCTTTTCGATGGCTGAGATAAAAAGCATTGGATCATCTTCTAGGGCTTTTTTAACTTGATCTTTAATCTGCTTTTCTGATGTACAGCTGAAGGCAAGGATTCCTACCATTAACAAAGCTATAGTTTTACTAATTGATTTCATTTTAAAATTCCTCTCATTAAAGTTAATGGTTTCTATCATAAGCCTAGATCGGATTCTTGGCCATGAAGTCTAAGTCAAATTCTGGTTAACTAAGTCAATTCTTTCTGCATTAGGTCTAGATATCGATTGATTTTACGACAATGGGGTCTTAGGTAATAGAAACCTAGCAAATGTACCCGAGCATCATAGTTGCCCTTTAGGAAGGCCCTCATCGTAGCAAAGATACCAAAGGCGGGACCACAGACCTTAAAATAAAGGTGCCTGGCCAGAATAGTATAAAGGATAAGATGGCAAATCATCACAACGATCAAAACGTCTTGAAGCACATCACTTTGCTTTCCAAAGAAATACTTCATCGAACTCTTTTGATTTAATGTCTCTCCTGCAAGGTTAATAATCTCTTGGTGAATATCAACAGTCATCATATGAAGAGCGACGTAAGCACAAGAAGAAGCGATCAAGATATAGACAAAATACTGCAAGAAAAAAGCAGTCTCCGATACGGGCTGGTGGATCCGAGTATATTTCTTTGGGATATCCATAGGGCCAAGCTTGGTATTGTTCTTTCTTGCATTGTTTATGGCCAAGAAAAAAAGCTCTGAAAAACTTGTTAATAACTTTAGGTCAGTAAAGAAATCAGGGTCGTAACTAGCATCTTTTCCACTGCTAACCTTTTCACAATAAACCCCAATTACCCGAAAGGGTCTTAGGAGTAAGTCAGAAACATAGAGCCCTGTAATCGCCACAACCACTAAAAAGGAGCACATATAAGGGACAAGCTTGATGGTCCGTCCAACAATAAAGTCATAATAGGCGACCCTAAAAGCTCTCCAGCCCGAATAACCATTGGCTTCAAAGAAGTAGAGGTTCAATTGAAGAAGAACCCAAAGAAAGCCCAACATCACACATCCGGTAATAACCGGAATAAGTGTCATCTTTAAAGTCGTAATAAGCCTAAAATGAATTTCTTCATCTTTGAGGGCCTTCTTGAAGTAGTTCTTTAACGACAGGATGTGCTTATTTTTCATCTGTACGGAGCCTAGTTTAGGTATTTTTCCAATAATATTGATACTTTATTATAGCCTAGGTCATTTTCAGGTACTATCCGTGCAAAATTGTTCAGTGGCCTATGAATTTTATCCATTATTTGACTAGTTTTTAGACAGCTGAAGAATCCTTATCACCTAGCTTACCAACCACCACCACTTAACTAACTGGAATCACTCTAAAAGAGACTCAGATATGCCTCTCAGAAAATGGCACGGCTCCTGCAATGAGTAATACATAGTAATTAAAACAGGAGAGAGAAATGAAAACGATTAAATCATCTTCCGTAAAGGCCTTCACTAAAAAAGCCCTTACTTTAGGATTTACTGCCCTACTCTTAGTAGGCTGCGGGAAATCAGACAAAAAAGCAGACGCCGTAGCACCAGCAATCAGCCCATTTACTTTTGGAAATGGAACTGGAACTGCAAGTTGCGGTAGCCCAGTTCAGAGAGCCTTTGACTATAATAATGGTCAACTGATTCCAGCTGGAATTAATGGATCAGCAGTTTACGCTACCTATATAGGTATCGATGCTCAAACTGGTGACACGGCCATGATTAGAGATCATGGTAATAATGTTCTTCAATTGATCCTTACCCTTTGTTTAACTGGGGACCCTTCAATTGATAATATGTTACAAGGTGGAACACCTACTATTACAAGCACACTAAGTGTTGATCTCAATGTGCCTAACAAGGCTCAGTGTCCTGGTAGAATTAACGCCGGTGATGTCCTTTTTGGATATGTGCCAAGTTACCAGTACGGACAGATCCCAGTAGGATCAAGGTTTCAACCACCACAACAATGTTTATAAAATAAAGATTACTACCAAGATGGTAGAATACTCTCTCCCCTCTCCAAATAGGATGCAAGGGCGACGAAAGTCAAACTTGCATTCTATTTTGAAAGAGTATGGATTAGAGAAGATTAAAAAAGTGGTGGTTTTTCTTTCTTTAAAACTTTGAGATAGGCCATGATTCCATCAGCGACGTTCCTAGCATACTCGTCCTGAAAGCTTTCTGAGGTTAATTTCTTTAACTCTCTTGAATTTGAAATAAATCCAATCTCAAGTAAAACAGCAGGTCTTTTAGTTAAAGCAAGAACATAAAAAAGCCCCGGCTTAAGTCCTCTATCTTTCACTTTAAACTTACTTTTTATACCTTTATTAAAACGGCTATGAATGGCTTGCCCGAGTCTGCGAGAGCTCTTAGTTGTCCTATCAACAATTAAGTCTGTTAGGATTTGATGGACCACTAGCTCTTGTCCTTTTAAGTTTCTGTTTTCAATTGATTCAATTTTTTTTACGGCAGCATCTTTATGATGATCAAGATAATAGGTTTCAAAGCCATTAGCGGACTTTCTGGTACTGGCGTTAACATGGATTGAAACAAAGAGATCAGCGCTTAGCTTCTCAGCAATCTCAGCGCGCTTTTCTAGGGAGACTGACTTATCATAGGTTCTAGTTAAATAAACTCTATGCTTTCTAGAGATTCTCTTTGAAATCTTTTTGGCCAAGGTAAGCGCCAAATCTTTTTCAGAGAACTTCGTATTTGAAAGCTCGCCCTTAGCTCCATCATCTTCACCTCCATGACCAGGGTCAAGTAGAATGGTGTACCCAAATAATTGCATGGGGACGAAGAATAGAATTAGTATTTTTTTAATCATAGATTAGTAAAGCTTTATAAGTTTATGACCAGGAAAGTAGTGTGCCAAAATTTTCTTGAAACCCCAACCGCGATCGGCCAAATCAAGAGCTCCTAACTGGCACATCCCTACACCATGTCCAAGACCTCTTCCTTCAACCTCGAAGCCTCTGTTTGTTCTTACTAACCTGAAGTTATTAGAGGCCATTGTAAAGCGACCAAAATATCTTCTTACTAAAGGTTTTTTTAGAACCAAAGGTGTTGAGCCTAAATAAATTTTAAGTGTATTAGAACCTAGGCTATCTTTCATAAGCCTAATATTCTTTAAGTCTTTTGATTTAAAACTAATGTGCTTCTTTCTCTTAGCCCACTTTAAAAACTTAATAAACTTGGCCGTTGTAATCTTCTCAGTCCAGTTCTTTTTTCCGTGGGTATTGCAAAATGGACAAGACACCCCTTTATAACCTTCAACCTTATTTTCCCAAACCGAAGAGGGCATCAAGGTCTTGCCTCCACATTTAGCGTGAAAGAATGTTTCAGTAAGGTTGCCCTTATCAGTCACTAAGATATAGCCAGCTGTTTCATTAGTTGCAACATCAGTATTCAAGGTAGTCGCAAAGAAGTCCCCACCAACTTGATGCTTCTCTGAACTCTCTAAATCATAATAGGCTTGATAACCAAGGCTCTTAGAAACTTGTTGAGTGGCCTGTTTATAGATGGCGTAGGTTCTTGCTGCTACGGCCTGAGCCTTAAGGGCCTCCACTGGCCAAGTTCCGTTCATCTCTTTAGATAAGAGTCCTGAGATATATGAATCAAGATTAACCTCTTGAACCACATCACAAGACTCATCTTTTGGGGATGTAACAACATGAAGCCGTCCTTGATACTTAACTTTTCCAAGCGAGACTAAACCAGTCGCGGATGAAACTGAAGCTAAGAGAACAGGACGAGTGATCTTAGCTTTATTTTTCTTGGTAAAGCTTTGACAGTTAAACCTAATTCTTTTTCGGCCACTAAATTTCTTATGATTGCTATTAACGTGAAGGGTTCTCTTTAAGTCTGTCCCAGAGATATTTACCTTCTCTAAATTATCACTTATACGAACTTTTATTTTGGGATTAGAAATGGACAAATGCTTATACTTCGAAGGTCTCAGCCCCGCATAAGATGTTCCCCAAAAGAGGAAGAGAATTAAAACCATTCGCTTTGAAAACACCACTAACCGTCCTGTCAGTGTAGATTCAGTCTCTTAATAAGACTGATAAAATTTTAAACTAGTATAAGAATACATACAAGAGAGCCTATTTCGCACTCTTTATTTAGAAATGATCCCTAAGTGATCCATTATCTTTTGAAGATCAGTCCATGTTGAACGTTTCATACTCGGATTAATGAGAATCATTTCAGGATTGAAGACGGGAACAATCTTGAATTGCCTTACTTGATCGTTCTTATAAGTTAATTCTTTATCAAAGAATTTACCATGAACCATGCTTATGCGCTCTTGCTTGCCTAAAACAAGGTTAGTAGCGACAGCTCCCATAGGGACCACCACCTCAACTTCTCGCTTTGTTAAATACTCTAAGAAAATTTCTCTCTCACCGGATTCCACAACTAGCTTCTCAAAACTATCACTCTCCATTTTCATTGCAGAGATCATGCGGTCGAGAAGCTGTTCGCTTGGGGCATTAGAGCGCTCCGCCTCAGGAAGAAGAAGCGCATCAGCTGAATAATTATAAACAAAGAGCACTTGTAATTTTTTTGAATCTTTTTGAACTTCTAGATCAATGACTTCAGATTTATCTTGGTCCTTTTCGACAACCTTAACTTCGCCACCAGGAAACTTAATAGGCCCACCAGTTTCTTTTAATTTATCTTCAGCCAAATTCTTTAGACCTGAGAGGACACTATCCTTCTCTGAAGAAACCGAGGTTTCCACTTGGTCTTTTATTTCTTCTTTTTTTGGGGATATTACAGGGGCCTTAAGAGGCTCTGAATCGGACTCTAAGGGATTACTACCGTATTCGATATCATCGAGACCACGGAGCGTATAAACGCTTTTAGATTCTTTTCTCTGTCTTCTAAAAGTATCTTCCCAGTCCATATTGATTCCACAAAAAGGCAAGTTTAACCCACGGTAATTTTGTCCCAACATTCCCATTATTAGGCACTCTTGTAAAGAGCATCGTAAATAACCCGAAAAAGGTATTAGCAACTAACTGTTGATACACCCAAAGGGGGGTCAAAATGCCTGCAGATTCTGACTACAAATTCGAACACTTTGAAGAATACTTCGGAGATATCGCTCAAGTTAAAAAGATTATTGATGATTGTCCAACTTGTGGAAGCAAGCTTGTTCACTCTCACCTCTCAGACTATAAGAACTTAATCGTTCAAGAGTCAGCCAGATGTCCCGAATGCGGCGCTGGAAATAAAAAGCTTATTCATATTATAAATTAGGACATGACGTCCTAATTTTTAAGTTCCTTAAAAAGTACCTTAGCTACTTTTTCAGAAACCTCGAAATAGTTTTTTAATTCAAGAACAGTGAGCTTTCTCAGTTCATCTTGGGACTTATCTAATTTAATTAATAATTTTTCTTTTGTCTTAGGGCCAATACCCGGAAGCCCATCAAACCAAGTATTCAAAGTCTTTTTCTTTTCACCTTTATGGTGAAGAATCCTCGAGAACCTATGAGCCTCATCTCTCATGGAAACAACGATCCTCATCAGAGGAGGATTCTTAGTTAAGATATAAGGATTAGCTCTTCCTGGAATAATTAGACGCTCTTCAGTTCCCTTCGCTGTTTTTGCTTTAGCAATTCCCACGACAGGGATACTCGATTCAAAGTCTTTTAAGACTTCTTGAAACATAGAAACTTGTCCCTTTCCCCCATCTACAATAAAGATATCAGGAAGGTTTCCATTATCCATCCGCCTAGAAAGGACTTCTTTCATCATGGCAAAGTCATTATTTCCCTCTGGTAATTCTTTTAAATGATAGTGGCGGTATTCTTTTTTAACAGGTTTTCCATCGCGAAAGACAATCTGTGATGCCGTCGGAGAGCTTCCCTGGAAGATAGCCACATCATAACATTCGAGAAGAACTGGCCTTTCTTTAAGGCTTAACAAATCTTTTAATTTATTCAGTCCGTTATAGATACTATCTTGATTTGTTGTTCTCACCCTTTGGTGTTCTACCGCTTGATCATTGGCGAGCTTAGCAAGCCCTTCATACTTTTTCCCGGGCGCTTGCACTTTTGTTTTAAAGATTCCCTTAAGAGCTTCTTCAAAAAGCTTATTATTACTAGCTGAAAAGGGGGTGACTATATTATCAGGAAAGCTATCATGGGAATTTGAATAGTACTGAAAGAAAAAACCAATTAATTCTTCTTCTAAGTCATCATGGCATTCTACCGTTGGAAAATGAAAATCTTTATGCCCCAAAAGGATTCCATTTCTTATCATGTAAACGGCCATATCAATTTCAATCGAACCAGGATGGAAGGCCAAGATATCAATATTAGCATCGGGGCTATTAAGCTCCACATTCTTTTGTTTTGAGAAATCTAAAAACTCTTCTAAGACAGTAATATAGTCCCTGATCTGGGCAGCGTACTCAAATTCTTCATTTTCAGCAGCCTTGTTCATCCTACCCTTTAGGATCTTTAAACTCTTGGTTCCTTTTCCTCTAAACAAGTTAAGTGCATCGTTAAGATCTCCTTGGTAATCCAAAAAGCTACGTTTTCCCACACATGGGGCGCTACACTGCTTTATTTGATAAAGAAGACAGGGTTCCTTGCGGCTTTTAAACTCCCTGAGATTGCAATCTCGAAGTTGAAAAGACTTTGTCATGATCCTTAAAACTTCAGAGATATTAGAGCCCCAAACAAAGGGGCCAAAGACCTCTATGCCTTTTTTTCTTACCACTCGTCTTTTGTATTCGAGCCTTGGAAATTCTTCTTTATGATTGATCACAACATAAGGGTAGGACTTATCATCCTTCATAAGGACATTGTATTTAGGAGAATATTTCTTGATCAGGTTGTTTTCTAAAACAAGTGCTTCCGCTTCTGTTTCCGTTAAAAGAAAATCAAATTCTTTTATATGAGAAACGAGGATCTCTGTTTTTGGAGCTTTGGTGGATTGAGTAAAGTAGGTTGTTACCCTGGCCTTTAGATCTTTAGCCTTTCCCACATAGATCACTTGCCCATTCTTTCTCTTCATTAGATAGCATCCAGGCTTTCTCGGAAGAGTCTTAGCTTTATCTAAAAGCTTTTCTTGAATAGGACCTGATTTACTCATAACCAAGCTTAACAAAAAAAAAGGCCCTGATAAACAGGACCTTCTTTACGTTATTCTTTTAAATCTTATTTAATTAGTATCCAAAGCCGCCATAACCACCAACTGAGAAATGTAAGCCTAGGTTGCCAGCTCCGTAAGGAACACCGCCGTATCCGTAAGGACTTTGTCCCCCTTGACCGTAACCATAACCGCCATAACCGGCTCCGCCACCGAAGGCCCCACCAGCTTGACCTTGCATTCCTGCTTGGTAATTAGCACCTGCTCTTCCGTAACTATCATAGATAGCTGACTGCTGTGCTTGACCTGCTTGTAATTGTCCTTGGTATCTTTGAGCTGCAATCTGACCTGACTGATTATAGCCTCCGCCAAATCCACCTTGACCACCACCTGGGTAACCACCGATTCCGCCACCTGGATAACCTGGATAACCACCGATTCCACCGCCGCCATTAAAGCCGCCGCCACCGTTGAATCCGCCGCCGCCATTAAAGCCGCCGCCACCATTAAAGCCGCCGCCACCTGGGTAACCGGGATAAGGATATCCACCTGTATTTCCAAAATAACCGCCACCTGGGTAACCAAAGCCACCACCAGCGCCTATTCCAATTCCACCATTAATCATTCCTGGACCGCCAAGACCACCGCCGATGTTAATTCCACCGCCGAAGCCTCCACCTGGATAGCCAAATCCGCCACCCATGTTTCCGCCAAAACCTCCGCCACCTGGGCATGGAGCTCTAATACATTGAACGCCGCCGCCAAAACCGCCGCCTGGGTATCCACCCATTCCGCCGCCAAAGCCGCCACCTGGCATTCCGAAACCACCGCCGATATTAATACCGCCGCCCATTCCGAATCCACCTGGGTAACCAGCACCACCGAAGCCACCGCCTCCGTAAGGATAGCCACCAAAGCCTCCGCCAATTCCTATACTAGGAAGACCGATATTGATTCCGCCGCCAATTCCGCCGCCCATTCCAGGGTAACCAAATCCACCGCCAAAGCCGCCACCTGGGTAACCACCCATGCCGCCGCCAAAGCCTCCACCTGGGTAACCAAATCCGCCACCCATGTTTCCGCCAAAACCTCCTCCCATACCAGGGTAGCCAAATCCGCCACCAAAGCCAGGAGTTCCAATTCCAATATTAATTCCGCCGCCGATTCCGCCGCCCATGCCGCCACCAAAACCTGGTCCGTACATTCCGCCGCCAAATCCTAAGCCAGTACCACCACCGATACCAAAGCCGCCGCCATAACCGCCGCCGCCGCCCATATAAGGTCCTTGCATTCCACCAATGAATCCACCTGAATAACCGGCTCCCATATAAGGGTTACCAAATCCACCGAAACCATTTCCAGCAAGACCGCCCATTCCTGCGAAGCCTCCGCCACCAATTCCAGATCCATTACATGTATCGTTTAGCCCTTGGGCCTGCTCTGGAAGAATAGGATTTCCTCCACGAGTGATTGAATAATCTAAGTAACTATTGAAGCGGGTAGTACACTCCGTTTGTCCGCGCTCGTAAGCTCCGGCCCAAGCCTTCTGTCCTTTATACTGGTATCTCGCACCAACATAAGCGGCTCCGAAAAAAGCTAATGGTCCAGCGATGCCTGCGACAACATCCCCCCAGTCCGTTCCTTTTTCTTCTTGGAATAAACAATCAATACAATCAACCCCGCCTCCTCCGTCAACTCCACCAGCGATCTCAGCTCGTAAACATGCACGGTATTCCGTTGGGTATCTATTCTGATTAATGCCACTACAATCATCAAAGCGTTCCGCTTGGGCGCTCTGCGAGTGTACGGCTGCTAAAAGGAAGATAGCATTTAAAACAACTATCTTTGAATTCCTTAACCAGTTCATATAATTCATGACTGCTCTCCAATCTACTAACAACGACTTATTTCACTACCTATGCGTTGTAGGTTCTATATCATTCGTTATTTCGGTACATTTTCGAACAAACTTTAATAAGAAATGGATAAACTACGTAAATAATTGAATTTACGAGGATAAAAAGCCAATTATTCAAGATTAATGCAAAAAGAGCGGCCCTCCACTATACTTTTCACATGGGTGAACTAACTGAATGGCTCGTCATTATAGGACTTCTTTTTTTGGGTCTTTATACGATGTACACAATCAAGAATGAAAAAGACGACTATTTAAAGACGGCCGTCACTTTTGAATTTAATAATCTGAGCTTTTTAATTCCTAAATGGTGGACTCAAACACACTCAGAGCCTGACTATGTTAGTTTTGAAAGAAAAGACACCCGCTATGATTGGATAGCTAAGTTCTATTTCTTTATCGATGAGACAGGAACTCCCATTGAACAACTCTTTAAAGAAAAGATCGTCGAATTAAACCTCATCTTCGATAGGGACTCAGGAGTTATCTACAACCCTACTGACTTTAAAGATAATCCTTATGTTAAAGAAAACTTAATTGAGATTGTCCGCATTGAAGGAACCGCAACTGAGGATGAAGTCGAACGAGTTTATTTCGATGGAATTCTTTATCGCTTTGTAAAAACTGGTGAATGTATCTTTTGTTCAAGTCGTAGTGGTGTTCTTAATGGTGGGATTGAGGGGCCGTTTTTTGAAGAGGCTATTTTGAAATTTGGTGTGGTCATTTAGTAAGTAAAATACTTTGCTTGTGTTCTTTTTAAATGGGTCTTGATTTTTTGCGTAGATACTCCGCGTGTCTCTACGGGCGCTAACGCTTCCTTGAGCCTTTACGACGGCTCGGCATCAAAACAGTCCACAGGACTGTTTTGACTGCAGGCCGCTAATCTCTGTGCTCTCTCTTAGGATTGAAAGATCTGATAACTGAAACAAGAAAAGTAACTAGTTCTTCGTCAGTACCAAAAACATCTTCAATATGCTCAGAATCAAGTAAGTACTTAGTCATTCTGTGAGCAATCTGATGAAGTGATTCAACTAAATAAAGGCCACCGATGTTTTCACCGCTAAAAGATTTAATGATCTCTTTTCTAGCATGGTTAAACATTTCTGATTCAGTGACATCGTCAGGAAGGTTATCAACCCCCATCTTATCTTCAACTTCTTCTATTGCTTGATCACGAATATCTTCGTCAGTTGCGAAACTAACTCCAAATTCAGTTGCCATAGAATCAATCACAGCTTCACGTGTTGATATTTCAAACTCGATCATTCCCTTTTCTTTGAGATGATCGATAGTATAAGTTGCGAGGGCTTTGAGTGTTTCAAAATCCGTTTTCATTAGGTAAACCCCTATTCAATGCGAGGCGCATATTAAAATCCAATTGTAGTTTACCTCAAACCTCGGGGATACCACAAGCAACTTCTTAATTTCTTTGAAGGTTTATTAAAGACTAACCGCGTTTTAAAAGACGTTTAAGTGGACCAAGTTCTCCCATAATCCCCATGGAAATAAAATAAGTCAGGGCCCCACTTAGACCAGTCACACAAAAGTAAAAAACATTCTGCACGAAACTCCCCTCCATCAAGGGCAGACGAGAGACAAGAAAGGCGGCGACAATATAACACAACGCCCCCCCAAGGATTGTTTTTCCGATCCTTATATTAAAAAAGAAACTTCCTTTGAGGTCTAAGTACTTTCTCAGAAAAACAGACTGAGCAGTGGAATTGAGAAACATTGAAACACTGGTACCTAAGGCCAAGATCTTAAAACCATAAAGAGGAACTAGGCTGACACAAAAGACGATATTAAAGACAATAGAACCCAGAGAGATAAACACAGGAACCTTAGGCCGATCTAAAGTAAAGAAGGTCGGGGCAAAGATCTTATAAAGACCATAGAAAGGAAGCCCATATAAATAAAAGCGAAGGGCCGTCGTTGTCATCTGCGTATCTTGGGCGTCAAACGCCCCTCTTTGAAAGACTAAAAAAACTGTAGGTTCGGCCATAGCATAAAGAAGAGCAAAGGCTGGAGAGATAACTAGGAATGACAGGAAATAACTTGTAGCTAAATATCCTTTAGCTTTTTCTTCATCTTTAGATTTCCAAGCATCACTAAAATGAACCAAGTTTGATCCAGCAATCGAGACAGAGAGGATACCAACAGGAAACTGAAAAAGCCGAAAGCCATAAGTTAACCAAGAAACAGCCCCTATCACAGTCCCAGTCGCAAGGATGGTATTGATCAGCACATTGATTTGAGTTCCTGCAATCCCTATCGTTCCGATGCCTACTCTATTTATAATTCTCGACGTGTATTCATTGAACAATGAAACTGGTCCAAGAGGTCCATAAGCTTTTTTAAAGATCATCGGCAATTGAATGACCATTTGAATAAAGCCACCAACTAAGACACCAAAACCTAAACAATAAACAGGATGAATACCCCTTCCTTCCAATATCTTGGGTAAAGTAATAATCGAAGCGATCATGACCATATTAAAAAAAGCTGGAGCTAAGGATGGAACAAAAAAGATCTTCAAAGAATTTAGGGCTCCCATAAATAAGGCAGCCAAAGAGATAAAGACTAGAAAAGGAGACATAATTCTCACCAAATTAATGGTGATCTCTAGCCTTTCAAGGTCTTCGGTAAACTTAGTATCTGTAAAAAAATGAACAAGTGGTTCGGCAAAAACAAAGATCCCTACGGAGAGCAAGAAAGTAATGCCTCCCAGCAATATAAAAAGAGACCATAATAATCGTCTTGCCGCTAAGGGGTCGGTGATCTTAGCTTCTGTGAATATTGGGACGAAGGCGGAGGAGAAGGCTCCCTCGGCAAAGAGATCCCTAAGCATATTCGGAACACGGTAAGCGATGGCAAAGGCATCTGTGATACCACTAGCCCCAAAGGTAGCGGCCATGACTTGCTCACGCACTAAGCCAAGGATTCGGCTAGCGAAAGTTGCTGCCGCCATCTTGGCCGAAGAGCCTAAAACTTTTTTTGTTGAATTTTGCTCAGTGCCCAACGAATAACTTCCCTTACATTAAAGATTGAAAATGTTTTACGCTCTCTAATGTGTATGATAATTTTTCTCAACAATTATCATTATAGTAGAAGTAAAAAACCTATTTAGGAAATTATAACACTTTTTAGAAGGAGAGACTCCAAAATGGAAGCAACACAATCGTTTTTGGCTTTTAGTCCATACATTGGTTTGATGGGATTTATTTTCGCCCTTATGACTTATGGATGGATCGTTAAGCAACCGGCAGGTAATGCAAAGATGACCGAAATCGCCGGTCTAATCGAGTCAGGTTCAATGACCTTTCTCAAGAAGGAATATTCAATCCTTCTCGTTTTCCTTGCGGTAGTTACTGGCCTGCTTTTTTTCAAGCTAGGATCTAACACTGCACTTTGCTACATCGTTGGTGCATTTTCATCAATGTTTTGTGGATGGATCGGTATGAAAGCCGCGACTAAAGCAAACGTTAGAACAGCAGAAGCAGCTGCTCAATCTGGACAAGGTAAAGCACTTTCAGTTGCTTTCTACGGTGGTTCAGTAATGGGTATGGCCGTAGCCTCAGTTGGTCTTATTGGTGTTGCTCTTCTTTATAAATTTCTTTCTGGTGCAACAACACTTGAAGCTCTAAATGGTTTTGCCATGGGCGCTTCTTCAATTGCATTATTCGCTAGAGTTGGTGGTGGTATCTATACTAAAGCTGCTGACGTTGGTGCTGACCTTGTTGGGAAAGTTGAAGCTGGTATTCCAGAAGACGATCCTAGAAACCCTGCAACTATTGCTGATAACGTTGGTGACAACGTAGGTGATACTGCTGGTATGGGTGCGGATATCTTTGAATCATATGTTGGTTCTGTTATCGCTACTATGTTTATCGGTTCTTCTTTAGCCACTGGTTCTGGAGCCGTTACTCTTCCTCTTATCGTTATTACAATTGGACTTCTAGCTTCTGTGCTAGGAATTCTTTCAATGAATCTTCTTAAAGGCGTTGATCCTGCTTGGGCACTAAGACTTGCTCCAGTTGTTGGTATCGTTGGTCTTTTCGCTGGTTCTTATGTTGCCGTTGATGCAATGGCCTTTACAGTTTTTCCATATGCTATGGGTCCATTCTACGCCATGGTTCTTGGTTCACTAGTTGGTCTCTTCATTGGACTTGCTACTGAATATTTTACAGCTGGTGAATTTAACCCAGTTAAGAATATCGCTATTGCTGGTAAAACAGGTCCTGCTACAAACATCATCGCTGGTCTTGCTGTTGGTATGTACTCATGTATTCCTCCAATTCTTTTAATCTCTTTAGGAATCTATTTTGCTAATGAGTTTGCTGGTCTTTACGGAATCGGTATTGCTGCTGTTGGGATGCTAGCTACTACTGGTGTTACAATGACAGTGGATGCTTACGGACCAATCTCTGACAACGCCGGTGGTATTGCTGAAATGAGTGAACTAGGTCCTGAAGTTAGAGCTATTACTGATGGTCTTGATGCTATCGGAAATACTACTGCTGCTGTTGGTAAAGGTTTTGCCATTGGCTCTGCTGCTCTTACAGCTCTTGCTATGTTCTCTGCTTACTCAACCGCTGTTGGACTTGAAGTGATCAATATCATGGATCCAAAAGTTGTTATCGGTCTTTTCATCGGTGGAACACTTCCATTCTTTGTTGGAGCGACAACACTAAGCGCTGTTGGTAAAGCAGCTCAAGAAATGGTTGAAGAAGTTAGACGTCAGTTTAGAGAAATTCCTGGAATTATGGAAGGAACTGGTAAACCAGATACTGAAAGATGTGTTGCTATTGCAACGAACGCTTCTCTTAGAGAAATGGTTCTTCCAGGTGTTGTAGCTCTTCTAGCTCCAGTAGTTGTTGGACTTGTTCTTGGTAAAGCGGGACTAGGCGGAATGCTTGGTGGTGCTACTGTTACTGGTGTTCTTCTAGCTCTCTTTATGTCAAATGCCGGTGGTGCTTGGGATAATGCTAAGAAAGCAATCGAGCAAGGTCATATTCCTGGTGAGAAAAAAGGTACTGATGCCCATATGGCAGCTGTTACTGGTGACACTGTAGGTGACCCATTCAAAGATACTTCTGGTCCAGCCATGAATATCCTAGTTAAGCTTATGAGTATTGTAGCTCTTGTAATTGCTCCACTACTTTAATCAATTTTAAAATAATAAAGAAAAAGGCCAGTCTTATGACTGGCTTTTTTTTTGCCCCTAGCTCTTAAATCTAAAGAAAGCTAAGCTAGTATGTAATGAAAAAAGCACTTCCCCTCATAAGCCTTGTGGCCCTTTGCTCCTTTATCTATCTTTATTGGAAAAGGTCTTCTCACCCACCTCAAAAAGAGGCTGTTCAACCCACTGTTCTTAAGAAAAAGCTAATAAAGAAAGAAGTGCCAAAAAAAGAGCCCACCCCTCTTCAAAAAGTCACACTAAGAAAACCAAGCCCCCCTGTGTTTAAGAAAACTCAAAGCTTGCAAAGATCAATACCTGTGAAAACAAATTCTTCCATTGATGAAATTAGCGTCCATCTTCAAGATGAGAATGGAAATTTAATCATTACAAGTGTCACCATCGTCGATGATCTTGTTATTGCTCACGGAGATATAATTATTGGTCAAGTCAAAGACTTAGACCGTTTTGTTGATAATGCTAATTCGGGAAAACCTCTTATCCTACCAAAGCCAACACTTTGGAAAAATGGAGAGGTTCCTTATGTCATAGATGATAACTTATCAAACGCACCAGAAATCAATGAAGCCATAGACCTTATTAACTCAAGGACATCACTGCGCTTCAAGTTTAGAGACAATGAAAAAGACTTCGTCCGTTTCAAAGAAGGCCCACTTAATTGCTACTCACCTTTAGGAAAGATTGGAGGCGAGCAGGTTATTAGCCTCTCTAGCGGCTGTAAAAAAAGTCAGATCATCCATGAGATGCTTCACACCATAGGACTTCTTCACGAGCAAAACCGTGAAGACAGAGATGAATTCATCTCTATCATTTGGGAAAACATTGATCCTAAGAATCACCTTCAATTTAAGAAAATAAAGAACGCAAACTTAGATCTTAAAAAACACCCCTTCGATTTTAAAAGCATAATGCTTTATAATCAGTTTGCCTTTTCTCAAGTCGAGGGAGACTTCTCTATTGTTAGGACTAATGGAGATACCTATGAGCCCAACCCAGGAACCCTAAGTGCTGGAGATCTCAAAAAGATCAATAGCCTATACACAATTGATAAAAACTAAGGTAATTTCAATTCATGACTAATTCAACTGACGAAAATATCAACCATATTGAAGTTAAAAGCGCTCTTAATTGGGATGAGTACTTTATGCTTCAAGCAATGATTGCAAGCTTCCGTTCTAAAGACCCAAGCACCAAAGTCGGAGCTGTCTTTGTTGATGAAAATAATCACCAGGTGACTATGGGTTATAATGGTTTTGTTGCTGGGATTGATGAATCAAAACTTCCTTGGGGGAAAGACTCTTCTGTTGGATTAGAGAATCAAAAATATGGTTATGTAGTTCATGCGGAGGCCAATGCTATCTTGCATGCTAAGTCTCCATTAAAAAATACGACGGCCTATGTAACACTATTTCCCTGTAATGAATGTGCAAAACTTATTGCCAGTTCAAAGGTTAAAGAAATTGTTTTCCTATCTGATAAGCATTCAGATAAGGCCCATTCGATAATTGCGAGAAAGATCTTTGATCTAGCTGGAATTGGTTACCGTCAATTACCTATTTCTAAAGTCCTTTTAAACTCCCTAGACGATCATCTTAAGAGCCTCTTAACTGAGCTCTAATAAAAGAGAGTTGCCTTCTTTTTTTTGCTATTAAATCTAAAGTTCCAAGGGTCTTACACTTTTAAGTGACTGAATTCACGAGAATTCAAAGAAACTGTGTTTAATTCCTAAGTACTTCAGTCAATTAAGACGATAATAAAGCAATGAGTATCACCCAATTATTATTGCTCTTAGCTTTTGCTTCAGGCCTTGGAACTGGCGTGGCCTTCTCATGTGAAACAGACCCTCTAAGTGGGACCCTTAATACTTTAGGTACAATTCGTCCTCTTTCAGAACTCTATTCAAGCTGCGCATCTCCAGCAAACCAAGAAGAACTCTGTGGATGCGAGGCGGTTGTCTCAGAGATGGATCAGTCTGAAGCCGACAGGCTAATGGCAGCTGAGTCTGAAAAAGCATGGATGGAAGCATTTCAAGGAGAAATTTGGGGATTAGGACAAAGCTTAATTAATTTTGATTCAGCCAGCCGTCACACTAAGAAATTATCGGGAAAGAACTTAGCACCGAGCTGTAGTGTTTCTTCAATCTTTAAAAAGATTGCTTCTTTTTCAGAAGCTGAAGGTTGCGATAATGAAGTGTTTAAACAAAGGGTAAAATCTATCTTTAAAACTGAATCTCTTTCAGAGGCGCAAGAGAATATTGTCAAACAAGTAACCTCTATCTCTAATAACGAAGCCCCTTCTTCAATCAATTCTGGAGCTAATATTTGCATTCCCTATACAACTTTTAATTTTATGAAAAAAGGAAGTTCTTCATTTGAGGAAAAATCTAGAAGTGAAGACTTGGCTAAAGCTAAAAAAGATATCGATCAAAAGTGTGACACTCTTGTCTCTGACAAAATTCAACCCTTCTTTTGTTCAAAACAGTTACCCAAAGCTGATTTTAATAACTTTAAAAGAATCATCCATCCCTCAGTGAGTAGCGTTCAAGGAAGTCCCCGAGCGACCGATTTAGGATTTAAGCATTTTTGTTCTAGTGAAAATCAAGCATCTAAAACTAGCGAAGATCAAAGAATTGAAGAAAATTTCAGTAGTGCGATCAACCTTTCTGAAAGAGAGGTTACTGATTTTGAAAAGTTTAATAGTGGCATTAAAACAGAGTATGAAAAGTTTAATGAAAATGTCTGCTCCCTATTACCAAAGTGTTCTAAAAATGAAACTAAAGGGGAGTGCAGGAATGTTATTAGCCTTCGCGCCATGCTGATTGATAACTTAAAAAATAAAATGCCTAGAGAAGGCTCTGGTGCCTTAATAAAACTCTTTGCTCGTAGTCCTGAAAAAACAAAATTTGATACAGAAAAATTTGGAGGCATTAGTCAGAAGGAATTCGATGCTTCATCTGAGCTGCTCAGTTATTTAAATCAATTCATTATCAATAAAGCTGACACTTTAAAGAATGCAGATGGTTCTGTTTTTTTGGCAAATAAAAAGAGCGTTAGCTCGAAAAAAGAAAAAGTACTCAATGACTCTAAGCCAATTTCCGACAAACCAGCAAAAGAAAAAGTAGAGTATATAGACAATCTTTTTAATAGTCTTGAAAAAAGAGGAAAGGACTCTTTAAGCCTAGCTTCAAAAGATTTAGATAAAATAGAAGACCCAAAACTATTAAAAAGCTTTGTTGGTGGTGAAATTGTAAAAGACCCGAGTCTAAGTCCAAAGGAAGCGAGCGCAAGTTCAGTAAGTGCTGGGTCAAGCAGCTCAAGTGATACCGCAATTATACCCCCTACAAGTAACAGGGAGAACTTAAGAGAAAGTAATGCTGATAAGATAAATAGATCTATAGCATCAAGATTTGCGAACAAAAGTGAAAAGCCTAGGAAAGCTCAAGGTTCAAATCATAAGACAAGCGCGACAAAAAGTGGCTTCAAGTACTCAAGCCCTACGAAGAGCAGCAGTACCTATAAGAACAATACTCCCTCTCCTGTTGGAACTAGAAGCTTTAAAAAAGCAGAAGTTTTGCCAAGAAACAATGAAGACGCTCAGAGAGTACCAGAGAGGAGAAACAGTTTTTCAGGAAACTCTCAATCAAGCTTCAATCGTTTTAAGAAGGCCTATTCAAGTTATTCGGGAAGTAATCTTTCTCCTGGCACCGAGAGCTCTTCGTCTATAACAGGCCAAGGCAATCAGCCTCAGGCAGATAATCAAAAGACCTCTGAAGAATTCCAGAATATTGAAACTGGAAAGAAGGGAAAAGGATCATCAGGAACAAGCAAGGCTTCAGCTACCAAAGACTCTGAAAAAGAGAAAGCTAATGCATCAGGATCAGGAAGAGGCCTTGTTTTAGGAAAAGACGGAAAGCCTATAAAAGGTGAAATTAAAACTCCTCTTTATGTATTTGACAAGATCATTCCTCATGTCGTGATTGAAAAGATGGGGGTTACTAATGTTGTTCTAAAGTATGGTCTTGTCGGGAAGAGATTCAATACGATTGAGATAGATAAAGAAGATAACTTTATCCTCCATACTTTTGATTTTTCAACTGACGGGTTAGCCTTTGAAGAGAGCTATAATAATAACCAATACAATATTGTTAGAATTGATATACTTAAACAAATTGCTGAAATAAAGAAATCTGATAATGATGCTAGCGCAACCCTCAAAATGCTAGCGGGAAAAACAAAGAATGTTAAATCTGATAAAATCAAATATGAGATTACCAAAGAAGAAATTATCTCTAAGACTATTCCGCCAAATGAAGTGGAGTCCACTCTCGCTAGTAGTAACTAAATGAAAACTTTACTTTTTTCCCTCATTCTTACTTTCCCCCTTATGGCGCAGAACCTTTCATCTTTAAGGAGTTTTGATAAAACCATTGAGCATCGATTAAACGCTGTAATTAGAATTTCGGTTCTTAGTAAAGACCTAAAGGTCCTCACAACAGGAGCAGGTTTTTACATTGGATCTAAAGGTAACTTTTTAACGAGTGATCACATCATTAAAGAGCTTCTTAAAGACGAAAATAATAAAATTCAATTTAAACTTAAATCAGGGCGCTACCTTTCTCAAGTAAGCCTCTTAGCCTGTAAAAGTGAAAAAAATATTGATGCTTGCTTACTTAAAGACCTCTCTTTAAAAAAGCCCCCTTTTTTTCCAATAAAGAATATAAAGATTGGGAGAGGTCATGAAGTCTCTTTGATTGGCTTTTGCAATAGCGAAATGCACTCGAGTAAAAGAGGGCGGATTATAGATTATTTCAAGGATCTTAATTCTAAATTTAAAACTTCTAAGGAGGCCTATAATCAAAAAGTGATGATGGTTCAAACAGATGTTGCCCAATGCCCTGGAGATAGCGGAGGACCTCTTTTTAATAGCCAAGGAGAGCTTGTAGGAATGGCGACAAATATTTTTAAATCCACTACTGTTCAAAAACAATTTAATTTATCAATTCATAACAATGAGCTTCTCGCCTTTATAAAAAATAGCGGCTTAAAGAATATAGGCCTTTCTCAAGATAGGATCTTAAGCTCTAGTAAGGCTAAGGCCAGATTGCTTAAACTTATCAAATAACCCTCCCTGCCTCCTTTTATGGTAACTATACAAAAAAAGCCCTCTAATAGTTTCAACTACTTACTCACAAACTACCCTCTAATTTAAAGTTAGCTTACACTCTTAATACTTAAGCAAATGGGAACTTAAGCCGAACAGAAACAATAAATAAAATTTACAAATAAATACATCATTAAAAATTCAATCAGGAGAAATAATGAAGAGTATCAATCTACTTACAACTGCCGTTCTTTTTTCTAGCTTAGCCTTTGGGGTTACAGCTAAAGAGCTACCAAAGAATTGTCATATGGTTAAACCCATTGTCCCTAGTGCTTGTTTACAAAAGCACAGAAATACAAATGGAAAAGAAGAAAGATGTCAGATGCCTAAGGGAAAGATTGTATGTGACAAGGTCGAAAAGAAAGAAGAGCTACTTGCCCTGATTGAAGCCCAAGAAGAAAAGAGAATCTTTAAGTGCCTTAAGTCTATTGCTACTAATAAGAAATCTATGGGTATTATTCCTGTAGGCGAAGAGTCTGAAAAGAAGTTTGAAATTAAAGATCACTCTTTAATGGCAGATCAAGCTAAAAAGGAACATATCTTTGTTGATGCAAAGAGTAAGCGAGTTCAAAAATGTAAGTTTAATGGAAAGAATAAAGTCTGCTCAAGAGCGACGTGGTCTCATTTAAAGAAAGTTCTTAAAGATAATATCGCCTTAAGCAAGGTTGATCCATTTAAGCCAATTAAAGAAAAGTTTGAGAAAAAGAAGATTGATCTTAATGAAAAGAAAAGTGACTACGAATCTAAAGAAAGCTTCATCAATAGTATGGCTGAAGCCGATGGAGAAGGTATCAAAAAGTATTTAGATAGTCTTGAATCTTCAAACTCAGAAAATGCAATTAAAGAAAAGAAGAAATGGAAAAAGATTTTTGCTAAGAAACTAGGAGTAAAGGAATCAGACTTCTCTAAACTCGAAAAGCTTAAAGCAGTCAAGAAGGATAAGATCGCAAAAGCCCTTAAAGAACTAAAAGAAGAAACTAAGAAAAAGATTGCTGATCTCCCTCAGGATGAATTATCAGATAAAGTATTATATAAACAAAAATTAGAAAAGGTTTCTGAGAGTGCAAAGAATGGAAAAAAGCTTTGTCAGGATATTGGACTTGAAGGTCTAGTAACAGAAATTAAAAAGAAAAGTGGATCACAAAGCGGAGCTGATGCTTCTCGAAGTGCTGCCTCGAACACAAAGTAATCAATTAATAAATTGTAATAAAAAGGGCCCGCTAAATGCGGGCTTTTTTATTTTCAAGGGATTACCCGACAGAGAACCTCAGGATTTACGCCCTGAACGAAGACCTTCTGGCTCTAAATTTCCTCCTAAATTCAATAGATATGATTTTATGGCTCCGCTTTTTCTGACAATCTATCTACTTTGCGTCAGAAAGTGTTAGCCGAAAAGCCGTGCACATGGGGCTTTACACGTTCTAAGATTTAATTAGAAAAGGGGAAGACCCAAGTTCAGGATGAACAAGGGTAAACTGCACACACACACAATGCACTTCTCCCTGCTTGGAATTTCTCCGGAGAAAGTACGAGCCTTGTTCATTTAAACGGGAGGCGTTTATGTACATGGCCATTGCTGTAGAAACTTCTAAAGATCCAACTCAAAGAATGAATTATCGAGTTTGGTTTCTAGAGTTATCCGATCGTGGCGACGTGATCGGTCTTGGGGTAAAAACCCGAGAAGAAGTGGTTCAAAGTCTGTTTAGGAGCATCAGGAGGACAGGGAAGTCCAACTGGAAAGCTTTCACTAAAAATAGTGAAGCGAGTAAGCCAATCGAGATCTACGATTTTATTTCCCAATCAACATGCGAGAATACCCATTTTGGTAATCTTCCAACTCTTAATGAGTTTCAAGAAACCCTTAATAGGATTCAGCTAAGCTTAGAGCTTAGACCTATCGCTTGTTAAGGTAAAAAAGTAGGTTAAAAAAGGGCCACTAGGGATAGTGGCCTTTTTTATTTTTTAAATTTTAATTAAGAATTAAAAGGCCCACATAGGCCCGACTTTAAAGAGTGATTCATTGTATTTAAATCTTCTCAAGATTGGCTCTTCGTATTTCACCATATTGATAGTGTATTGAAAGCCACCTCTAATAGACCATGCTCTATTGATTTTAAAGATAAGAGAGCTTTCAAATTGATATACATATTTATAAGATGGTTCTCCAAAACTATCAGGGTCCATGCCCAGCCACGGTAATGGAATGAACTCAAACCTACCAAAGATGCTTAGTTTGTTAGTCATCTCTAAAAGTCCTAAAGCGCCAAGGGTTATCCCGTGAAGAGAAACATCTTTAAATCCAGTTAGAGCGGTAGAGCCAAAGCCATGCTGGTATCGTGAGTATCCACCATAAAGACTTACATAAATATCTCTTAACCATTTTTCATAAGCAAAAGTCTTTCCTACGAGAGCTTTGTAGTTTAAGTCTGTAAGCTTTACGTTTTGTCCTGCTGTCGTAAAAGAACTTCCAGAGAAACTACCAAATCTTCTTTCTGAATAGATGTAAGTGTACCATTTATGGGGAAAATTGATTTTCATCGCCGCAAAGCCACCATAGCTTAAGCCATCATAGTCATTTCCGATACCTGTGACCTGAGTAAAAAGAGTTCCAAGTTCAAAATGACCAAGTTTTGGAGTGTACTCATCAGCAACTTCTTTTCCATAATAATCATAGTCTTCAATCTTAATCCAATCACCTGGCTGAATTAATTTCTTGTAGTTTCTAATAAGACCAATGGTTTCATTATTTTCAACACGTAGAACAGTCCCACGAGCTATATCTTTCGTGATGAAGCCAATCACTTTATCAGGCTCTTCAGTTGTCCTCTTCTTCTTAACTAAGCGCTTAATAATAAAGATATGATTATTGAAATCGGCAATCTCTTTTCCACGGTTAAACTTAACCTTATCTTCGAAGACTTGTGAGACAGCGGCATCAAAAGGAAGGGCCTCATCAAACTCTTTTACCCAAGCAACGAGTTGATCACTAATCTCTTTAGATTCTAAGTTAAAAAAGATCCTTTCTTGATCATAGTAATAATCTCTTCCATTTTCTCCAAGAACCTTAAAGGTCACTTTTAGTGAACCATCTTGTCTATCAAAGAACCTAATATGAAAGAGAGAACCTACATCTAGTTTATCAGCGAGAATCTTTCTTACCTTCTGCTGATCGAGGTAAAAATTAATCCCTTGAGACTTTTCACGCATCTTCGAAAAAAGCTCATTGTCCGTATGAAAACGGCAAACAGTATTCTTAACAAGAAATTTCTCCACAGAGAAAAGAACCTTATCAACAAGCTCTTGGTCTTTCTTATATTCAAAGGGAAGAAGGGTACAATATCTAATCCTTCCAAGACCAATGGCCTCACGAAGTTTTTCCTGTTCAAGTCTTTCCGCGGCCCGCTTTCGCTCCTCCGCTTCATCAGCGGCGCTGCGCTCTTTTTTTTCAATTTGCATCTTCTTAACTTGCTCCACATCTATTCGCTGGGCGAGCAGTGTTGTTGAAGCAAAAAGAAGTATCAGGATTGTAGATAATTTTGTTTTCATAAGTACTTATAATTATATCAGGGGGAAAATTCGCTGCAATAAGAATAATAGAGTATTTAAAAAGACTAATATTTATTCATTTCTGCTTAAGAAAAGCTTGAACCCCTTTTGGATAAAGGGATTCAAATACTGGAGTTAATTGTTTCTTTGATTATCATCAAAGAAATCCATGTCGATACTTATGGCCGCTGAGAAGATAACTGCTTTTTCAAGCCAAGTGCGGCCCTTAAAGCTCACTTGAAATCGATCTGCATCAGTAAAGATTTCTTTTAAAAGACCTCCCCAGTTCTTTGAGACAGTCCCTATTTCTCTACCTCCACTATCTAAGATCTTAAAAGTCCAAAGCCTCCAAATAGGAGTATTCACCCTAGAAAAGATTTGTCCCCTATCGTTACATAGGTCATATTTCTTATGAATGATTCCAAACTTTCGGTAAACATGCCCAAGAACTTTTCCAGTTCCATCTCTAACTATTAAGTCTGAGAAAAACCAAAAGAAAGGCCTCTCTAAACTTAAAAGCTCTTTACGCTCTCTGCACCAAACCGTTACTTTCATTGGGCGATGCGTCCGTAGGAACATCCTAACTAAGGTTGCTCCTAGACCTTTTCCCTGCTCTGCCATAAAGCCTAACTCACTGCCACTAGGACTTAAGATTTGGTATTTATTACGGGTTTCAAAATTGGTAATGATCTCTCCCCATTCTTTGACTTGCTGAATAAGAAGTTGGTCGTGGGGCTCGAAAAACTGAGAGGTCCTAATATCATCTGACATAAGTATTATACCTTTATAAGCTAGAAAAATAGGGCTAGTATCACCCACGGTATTATCTATCGTAAATCTCTGGAGATAAAAATGAAACCCTCAATCGTTATTGCCGATGGGTTCGACAAGAATTTGTTTGCTTCGCTTAGAAGCATGGATGAATTTAATGTTCACCCAGAACCAAAAATTTCCCAAGAAGAACTAAAAAAACTCCTCCCCACTACAGACGCCCTCGTAATCAGATCAGCCACTACTGTGACTCCTGATCTTTTAGAATTGGCGCCAAACTTAAAGTACGTCATTCGTGCAGGTGAAGGGACAGATAATATCGACAAAGTCGCTTGTGGCCAAAAGAACGTAAAGGTTTCAAATACTCCAGGAGCTAATAATAACTCAGCAGCAGAACATGCAGTGGCCTTGGCCATGACAGTTCTTAGAAAGACCGCTTGGGCCCATTCAACTATGGCAAATGGCGGTTGGGATAAATCAAAATTTGTAGGCGTTGAACTTTCAAATAAGAAAGTGGGTGTTGTCGGTTTTGGTAGAATCGGACAAATCTTTGCTAAAAGAATCGCTGGTTTTGAACCAGACTTAGTTTTCTTTGATCCTTTTGTAGAAAAATCAGAACTACCTTACGCTAGAAAAGCAGAGTCTCTAGAGAAGCTTTTTGAAGAGTGTGAGATTATCTCTCTTCACACTCCTTTAATGGACGCGACTAAGGGAATGGTTAATAGATCACTTTTAGAAAAAATGAGAAGTGACGCGGTTCTTGTCAACGCTAGCCGTGGCGGTATTGTTGATGAGGAAGCTCTTCTTGATATTTTAAAGAATAAAAAGATCAGAGGCGCAGGCTTTGATGTCTTCGCAAGCGAACCACTCCCAGAAGACTCTCCCCTTAGAAAGCTAGATAATTTAGTTCTCACTCCTCACTTAGGCGCTTCGACTGAAGAAGCTCAGGTTAGAGTCGGAGAGATGGTCATTAACCAATTAAAAGAATTCTTAACTAATAGTAACTTGTTAAACGAGGTAAAAGCCTAATGCAATCACTAGCTATTGTCGGTTCCCAATGGGGAGACGAAGGAAAAGGAAAAATAACTGATCTACTCGGACAAAAATGTGATGTTGTCGTTCGCTATCAAGGCGGAAACAATGCAGGTCACACAATCATAGTCGGAGACAAGAAGATCGTTCTTCACTTAATTCCTTCAGGAATTCTCCATTCACACTGCACATCGGTGGTTGGCCATGGAGTTGTCTTTGATCCTGAAGCTTTTCAAGTTGAACTTGAAGACATCAGAAACTCTGGCGTTGAAATCTCTCCTCAGAACTTAAAGATCTCTGAGAACTGCGCTGTTATTACCTCTTATAATAAAATCCTAGATGGACTAAGAGAGAGTAACGGACGAGTAAAGATTGGAACAACAGGGAAAGGGATTGGTCCTGCTTACGAAGATAAAGTTTCTCGCAAGGGCCTTAAGCTTAAAGACCTCCTTGATAAAGATGTCCTTATTCAAAAGCTAAGAGATAATCTTCAAGAAAAAGAGATTCTTTTTAAGCACCTCTATGATTCAAATTTCCCTACAGTTGAAGAAGAAGCAGAACACCTTTTCAAGCTTGGAAAGAACGTCGCTCCTTACTTAACTGATACCTTCAGTTTTATTGATCACGCTCTAAGAGCAAATAAAAAGATTCTCTACGAAGGAGCTCAAGGTGTTCTTTTAGATATTGATTATGGCTCATACCCCTTCGTTACTTCATCAAGCACTGGTGCTGGTGGGATCTACACTGGAGCGGGACTTCCTGGTCAATCAATTCAAGAGGTTTTAGGCATCACAAAAGCTTATACAACCCGTGTTGGAGAAGGGCCTTTTCCTACTGAGCTTTTTGATGATGTAGGAGAAAAGATTCAAACCGTTGGCGGTGAATTTGGCGCGACTACAGGAAGAAAAAGACGTTGCGGTTGGCTAGACCTTCCACTTTTAAAATACACAGTAAAAGCATCAAATATGACTTCCATTGCCTTAACGAAACTCGATGTTCTTTGTCATATTGATGTTCTAAAGATTTGTACCAGCTACAAATACAAAGGCGAAATCATCGATTGTGCTTACCCAGGAATTGATCTTTCCCAAGTGGAGCCTATCTATGTTGAGATGGAATGCTTTAAAGACACCTTTGAAACAGATGACCTAAGTGACACTTTAAAAACTTATATCGAAACCATTGAGAAGTTCATCGAGATCCCAGTAGGAATCCTCGCTTATGGGCCTGAGAGATCTGAAATTAAGTTTAAAAAGGAGTACTTTAATTGAAATATTTAAGCATCCTTATCCTCACTCTTTCTCTTTTCACTAGTTGTGGAAAGAAAAAGAGTGAATTGGTTTTATTTGAAAAAGCTGAAAGCGATTATGCCCAGTTCATTAATCAGAAACCAAAACCAAATCAGCCTAACCTAAGTCTTGATAAAAGAATCGTGAATAACGATTATCCTATCGAGATTGCTCTTTATAGTGATGGGAAGTTCTATTATAACCTTCCAAACCTTGGGGACGGAGAGGGTACCTTTCATTACGAAAATGGCGTCCTTAAATTAGTAGCTGAAAGAAAGATCCTAACTTTTGATGTTGAAATGAACTATACCTTCACGATAACAAGAAAAGACGGGTCTCAATCACTCTTAAAGTTTAGAGACAGAAGAGGAAACCAAGCTTATTCAACAAGCTTGGCTGAATAGGTGCCCAAGAGGCACCTTCTTTCATTTTACTTACACTCAGGCATCTCAAAGGTCTTAAACTTCTTAAAGTCTGACCTCTGAATAAACTCTTTCATTGGCTCTTCTCCATCACGGGTCATTCTTGGCTTCCCTCTGTAGACAGGAACCTTAACTTCTTTTTCAACATACCGATTAACAAAGTCACACTTTGGATCACTTGAGATCAAGCAGTTCTTATGATCAAAGACCCTATCCATCTTTTTTGAATAACGCTTCTTGACCTTGAGTTCAACAATATTTCGAAGATTAAAATCGAGCTTATACTTTTTAAACTTTCTAATAGTCCCTAGTGTTTTATCATCTTTGATACAAAGCTTATGGATCTCAAAAACATGATTTTCACTTGAGCGAACAACTGGCCAATCAAAAGTTGTCCCTCTTTCGGCCTTAGGAGCCCAACTTGTGGTCCCAGGACCTCCGGCAGAGCCGCCAATTCCAGAGAAAGCGCTTTGAGTGAATAAAATCATAAAGAGGGTCAATAGTTTTGTTTTCATTTTAAGTCCATCCTAGCCTCAGAGATACTATCTGTTCCCTGAAAACTAAACATTAGTTCGCTACCTTTATATTTTTCATCATTGGCCACATTAACTTTTTCTAAAAAAGAGTTCTGATCAATCTCTAACCATCTTCTCTTGCCATCATCATTTAGCCCTTCAGCAAAGAAGCCTATAAAGTTTGATCCTTCAAGGTCTGATTCTTCCTCTTTTAAATAGCGGTCGATAAACCTAAGACCTAGGTCTTTTAATACCGCTCCATTTAATTGGGGCTGCTTTTCGGCTAACCTGTACTTTCCTCTTCCAACCTTAGAGACAATTTCCAATCTCTCTAGCTTGGCGAGGCATTCAGCACCATATTGTCCGAACCTATAAACAATATTAGATACCGTTACATCTTCAATTCCTGCTAATACATAGATCTCACATAATACTGGATGAGATTTGATGAGTTCGTGAAAGTCATAGGACTTCGGGACCGCTTTTCTAATCTTTTCCGGATTCACACTTTCTAGTTTTTCTCGGATAACTTTAGGGCATTTTTTCAAGACTTCACTTTCATCATCAGTGTTGAAAAAAGCAAGGTAGAGCTTAAAGATTGTTTGGTAACTTGGGTTATTTTCTTTATTAATAAGCCTTCTAAGCGTTTTCTCACTTAGGCCTGAATCTTTAGATAATATCTTTAAGGCAAAACTAATATTTGGATAATTTTCTAGGTAGGTCGCTAAATCAAAGGCGACTTGATCGACAATTGAAAGTTCCTGAGAGCCTACCCTCTTAACTTCAGCTTTTTCCATTCATCTTATCCATAATTGAGTTGAATGTTGATTTATCACAACCACCTCTATTGCTGTCCTCTTTGAACAAACTTCCTTAATAGATTCGTCTTATCAAAGCTTTTGCGAATGAGGGCTTGAAATTTTAGATACTTATATCGTTCTATTTCGTCATAAAAAAGGGAGGAACTAGCCCTCCCCCTTTCACAAATCAAAAACAATCCAGGCTTACATGCAGCTTGGAACTCTTACCTTTTCAGTTCTGATAACTCTATTTCCACGTGGTCCGTAGTAGTTAACGATACGTGTACGAGACTGAACATAAGAAACTGTTTCGAATTCTCTACATAGTCCTCTTCCAGCATCATCAGCACATACTCTTCTAGTACTTTCCATTGGCTGAGTAATTGTCTTCTTTCCCCATCTTGTACAAGTGTCATTATCACGACCACCAAAACGAAGGCATGTGTTCACTCTTGCATTGAAGTTTTCACCGTCAAAGCAAAGAGTCTTGTTATAAACAGGATGAACATAAGTTGATGCTTTTTGAAAGTGGATGTGACCAGTGTCAGCACCTGCGATTGAAGAAATAACGATGGCAGCAGCTAGAATCAATTTTTTCATTTTTTACTCCTTAAAGTAGTTAGGCTCAATGAGCTATAAATCGTTTGATGGAGCACTTATTTAATAAAAATTAAACTTGATCAAAAAAAGATGATTTTTTTGGGACTAGTCCTAAAAAAACTCTAGATTCAAAGGACTTGTCTAGAATCATTGATAAGAATGCCCCATTATAAAAACCTAAAATGGATTAGCAGTATTTTCACAAGCCTATATAATGACCATAAACAAACAAATTCTGCCCGAGGAGTGAGTATGAAAACTTTAGAGATATTAAAGAGCATTGGAGACTTCTTTCCCTACTGCTTAACTATCGTTGACATGAAAAAAGAGGGCCGACCTTGCATCTACACTAATAAGAAATTCTTAGAAAATACTGATTACAATCCAGCCGAAGCTATTGATAAAAACTTATCCTATCTTCAAGGCCCTCTAACTTCACAGAGTACGATCCTTTTCATGAGAGAAGCCTTTGATAAAAAAGAAGCTTGTATTCAAGATGTCATAAATTACAAAAAAGATGGCACTCCATTTCTAAACAGATTACTCATGGTTCCAATAATAGATGGAGATAACTTTTTCTATCTAGGTTTTCAGAACGATATTACCACTCTCAAAGGACTCCATTATAAAGAAGAGTCCTTAAAGTCTATCGACGACTCAGAGATCCGGCATATGATCTTCAATCCTTTAACACAATTGATGGAACTGCTAAGCCTTAAGCTTACGTCCTTAAGTGAGGGGGATAAAAAAGAAGATTTCAGTGAAATAACTCAGGAGCTCTTTGATAGAATCATTTGTTATGCTTTAGATGTTGAGGAGATTTCAAACTTTTCAGGTTTTGACCCGCTCTATGAAGAAACAAAAGAAGCTTTGTTCGCCTAATAGATTATTGTATAAGTTCGCCGTAGAGCTTTCCATCTTTAAAGCTAGTAAGATGCACACGGCGGATTTCATTCTTTAATTCCGAATCAGTTTTAACAAAGACTTTCACAAAGTTAGTTGAATAGCCCCCAAAGAAGCCCTCTTTATTTCTACGCTCAAAGAGTACTTCAGTTGAAGTTCCCACCATGTCTTCACTTAGCATGGCCAGCTTCGCTTCTCCGAACATATTCAAAGCGCGGCTTCTCTCTTTTTTCACCGCCTGGTGAATATGATTCTCAGAGCGAGAAGCAATTGTTCCCTTTCTTTTACTATAAGGAAAAACATGAAAATGAGTGATAGGCAGCTCTTTGGCCAAGTTATAAGTCGCCTTAAACTGCTCCTCAGTCTCCCCAGGAAAACCAACAATCATATCTGCGCCAATAGCCGCATTAGGAAAGCGGGTTAAGATCTTATTGATCACATCCTTATAAAAATTCACGTCATACTTTCGTTTCATCAACTTAAGGATCTCATCATCACCACTTTGAAGAGGTATATGAAAGTGATCCATAAACTTTGGCGAGCCCTGAAGAACATCAAGAAGCTCATCAGTAATGGTATTTGGCTCTACCGAAGAGAGCCTTAAACGCTCTAATCCATCTATATCTAAGATTTGTTTAACAAGATCCGTTAACTTCTCTCCGCTAGTAGACTCATATTCGCCGATATTAACGCCTGTAAGGACGATCTCTTTAAATCCATTCTCAACTAAGTCTTTTGCCTGAGAAACGGCCTCAGACACTGTGATAGTCCGTGAGCGACCCCTAGCTTGTGGGATGATGCAAAAGCTACAAACATAGTTGCAGCCATCTTGAATCTTAAGAAAAGCCCTCGTATGATTATCAGCAGGGGTAGTCGAAGCGCCCCAGAAGAGATTGCTCTTATCAACGGCAACCACCTGTTCTTCTTCCTCACCAAGATAATCAAAGACTTTATACTTTTCAGAGGTCCCAAGGACTAAATCAACGCCCTGCATCTCACTAATTGTCTTCGGGTCCATCTGAGCGTAGCAGCCAGCCACAACGATCTTCCCTTCAGGGGAAGATCTATGGGCCTTACGAATCAGGGCCCTACAAGATGAATCAGCATCATCGGTAACAGTACAAGTATTGATGAAAACAACCTCTGCCTCTTCCCCGAATGGGACGATCTTATAGCCCCTATCGACGAAACCTTGTGAGATAGAGCCTGTTTCAGAGAAATTCAGACGACAACCCAAAGTATGGACAGCTACCCTCTTAGTTTCAGCAATTAATGTGTTTTCGTTCTCATTATCCATTTTGAGCTGCCAATCTAGTAAGCTCTCACTCGATGCGCAAGATTTTTTCTCAATAACTGTCTAAATTGCTTACATTTCAAATTGACAAAAAAGGCTTGCGACATTAGATTTCATCTTACGTTTTAAATGTGGACCCTTAGCTCAGTTGGTTAGAGCATCTCCCTTTTAAGGAGAGGGTCCTGTGTTCGAGTCACAGAGGGTTCACCATTAAAAACACCAAATTGGTACTAGCTTTTGCGAGCAAACCATTTTTGGACTAGCTCTTGAAGTTACTAGTTAATCTCAAGAAGTAGTCCAAATAATGCTCCCATCGTCTAGCCTGGTCTAGGACACCGCCTTTTCACGGCGGTAACAGGGGTTCGAATCCCCTTGGGAGTACCAATTTAAAATAAGCCTCACGTTTGTGGGGCTTTTTTTTTGCCTTTTTTCTAAAAGGTATCACGTACCAAGTAAGAAAAGCGCTTAGCGATCAACGGTAGCTAAGGTCACGATGGAAAACCAAAAATTTTCTAAAGAAAGAATGATTTTATTCACCTCATTTAGATCAATTGGTTTTTGAATATAGCAATTCGCTCCTAGTTGATAGCTTTTTACTATATCCTCTTCCGCATCACTACTAGTCAAAACAATAATGGGAATCATTTTTAACGATTCATCAGACTTCACTTGTACAAGAATTTCTCTTCCTGACATCTTAGGCATATTCAAGTCGAGTAAAACAATATCAGGAGTCTTTACGTCTGAGTAAGCTCCTTCTTTACGTAAGAATTCAAGCGCTTCTTCACCATTTCTAACAAATGATAAGTTATTGGATATCTTTGATTTTTCAAAGGCCCTAGAGATTAAATCAATATCAGCTTGCTCGTCTTCGATTAATAAGATTTCTGCTGGACGGGAATCAAACTGATTTTTCTTCATTATACTTCTCCTCTTTGCCGCTTATTAAAAGACTAAAATGAAAGGTCGACCCCTTTCCTAATTCGGTTTCAACCCAAATATTGCCACCGTGTAGCCCCACGACCTTCTTGACTAATGAAAGCCCAATACCACTGCCTTCAAACTCTTCTTTATTATTTAGCCTTTGAAATATATTAAAGATTTTATCTTCATACTCTTGTTTCATCCCAATACCAGTATCTTTAATTGAAACTATAATAAACTCTTCATCTATTTCACTTGTGATAGTTATCAAAAGCTCTCTATTAATATCTTTAAATTTCAGAGCGTTTTCAATTAAGTTTTGAAAGACGAGAGAAATAAGAACTTCATCAATAGTCGCATGATGAAGTTGAGCAACCTCAATTTTAACTCCACTACTTGAGGTCTGTTCTTCAAAATTAATAAGAACATCATTAACAACTTTGTTAAGGTCCACAGATTCAAAATGAGAAAGGTTTCTTCCCGTTTTTGAAAACTCCAGTAATCCCGAAATGAGATTTCTCATTTGAGCGGCTCCCTTAGATATATAGCCGAGATACTTTTCAAAGTTTTCATCTTGAGAATCTTTATAGTCTTCACTTAATATTTGAGCATAAGTCGACATATGCCGAACTGGTGCTTGCAAGTCATGAGAAGCTATATAGGCAAATTGCTCTAACTCTTTATTGGCCCTTTCAAGTCTTTCGGTTTGTTGTTCAGCAAACCGATTAGACTTTATGACTTCATCCATCGCAGAAATAATAGCTTCCTGAGACTCATAGATCTCTTGAGTTCTCAATAAAACTTCATTTTCGATTCCACGCTGAGTGATCTTCGCCATTCTAAATAAGTTATACATTGTATAAAAAAGGCCAACTAACATCGCAATATAGCTAAGCTTTTTTAAAAGATGAGCATAGAAAAACTCTGGATCAAAAAGCTCCTGTGAAAAAGGCATTACTATCGCTTGAATCACAAAGCCCATTACTAAAGAGATCATGATCCAATGATCAATCGGGGAAGTCCTCCATTCGCCCTTTCTCCAAAAGCCAAGAAGAGCGACGCCAAAGAAAAAAGCCGCTATGAACTCCGCTGGTCTGCCTACAATACTATTTAAGGAATAAGCTTCTGGAAGAGGGTAGTAAAAGAAAAAAATAAAAAAACCTAGGGCAATAAGCCCAGTGCCAAGGTAAATAAAAGCTTCACTAAATGCTCCTTTTTTTCCAAATATGTTCTCTCTTCGATAACTTATCCATGCAATCGTCATCATAAAGCCAAGAAAAAAGCGTGAGGCATTCCAGCTCCAAGGAACGACGTGGGAAAGCGAGGACCTCACTAGGTCGACCACCCAGCTGCTGGTTATAATGGCGTGATAACCATCTAGTACTCCAGTACCAATATAAGCTGCGCCTAAAAATAAAAAGAGGGTATCTTTATTGGAATAATAATGAACTAAAGAAAAGCTCCCTACGATCAAAGCTAAGATGGTGGCTATCACTTCCATGATAGTGTGGGTCTGATGGCTTCCTTGCCATCCTAACTTTCTCATCAAGAAGAAAAAAAGGATCATTGCAAAAGCAACTGTGAAATAGAGAAAAACCCTTCGTCTCGTGGTTTTTCTTATATCATATCTTTCTTCCATAATAACTAGGTCCACTCAAACTATAGAGCTTTTAACTTTCTTGATGAGTCTCTTTATTGAAACTTTGATCTATACTGAAGTTAAATATATTTTATTTCTGTTCCAATTGAGAGTCAATTGGCAAGTTTTTCAATAAGCTCAATAAACCAACTAAATAGGTTAGTTGAATAGTTTGCCTGAGATGCTAATAGCATAGAGAAAGATGTGGTCTTTGATTATTATTGAGAGGTAGTCTTAGATAAAACCTTTGTTAGTTCAAAAGCCGGAAGCTCATTTATGAATAAGACTTTTCAATATTCTCCTGTAGAGGAAAAACTAAATGCTGCCACTCATTTCTTAGGTATCTTTTTTTCCTTATATGTTTTGATTACATTGAGTACAAAGGCGGCTCCCCTTGGGCTCGTTGCCGTAAGCAGCTATATCATCTTTGGTCTGTCCATGGTTACTATGTTTACTTGCTCTACGGTTTATCATTTAGAAAAAAGAGAGAAACGAAAGCTCTTCATGAAGAAGCTTGATCATATGGCGATCTTTATCTTGATTGCAGGAAGTATCACTCCTTTTTTATTAGTAAATTTGAATACTCAAAAGGGCCTTTGGTTTTGCGTCTTTATTTGGTCTTTTGCTCTTGGGGGAATTATTTTTAAGATCTTGGGAAAGAAGGAAAGACGAAAGCTCTCCCTCTTTTTTTACCTTTCCATGGGATGGTCTGCTTTATTTATTGCGCCAGACTTAAAGCCTGTCATTCCCCCTGAAAGTCTTGAGTTTATTATTTATGGAGGCTTGTCCTACTCAGTCGGGGTGATCTTTTATGTAAAAAAGAAGCTCCCCCACCATCATATGATCTGGCACCTTTTTGTTATGGGGGGAACATACTTTCATTACTTGGCGGTCAAAGTAGCCCACCCTATACAGTAATATCAAGCACATAAGACAGTGTTAGGTTTTCAACACCCTCTGTAGGTTTTTCTTAACAACTCCCATTATCTCAAAGACTTTGAGACAATGGGAGAGGATCTTTGTTAAAGGTAGACCTATGAAGGCATTAAAATTAAGCATAATTATTCTTCTCTCTTTTGCTGCCATGAATTCTTATGGGGCTGAGCAAGCGACTCTCTCCACTGACCTCAAGATCAAGGGTTCATCGAAGAAGGTCAAAGGCCCTCATCATTTTTCTATAGGAACGGGGGCTTATTTTGGATACGTCCAGCAATCCCTAAAGCTTGGTCGTTTTATTAATGAGAAAAACCTTCTTCAAGCCGTCTATTCTTTTCATAAGAACAAAGATGTCAAAGAGATTGCAGAGGCCTCTACAACAGGCTCAATGATCTCCGTTACAAATAAATTCTTTTTTAAAGACAGCTTTTATTTAAGCGCAGGGGCCTATTATAACAAGAACGAAATCAATGTTCCTGAAGGTAAGATCCTTCGTGTAAAAGGGACTTCTTTCAAGGAACCAGTTCTTGAGAACTATGGTGTAGGTGTTAGCCTTGGAAATCATTTCTTTGGATCAAAAGGATTTAGCGTTGGTGTCGACTGGATTGGATATTCAACTGAAGTCTATAAGGTTCAAAAGATTGATGGAATCAAAGAGGGTAACCTGACTCTTCTAAATATTGCGATTGGATATAATTTCTAAGATTCTAAAAAAAAGGGAGACTTAAAGTCTCCCTATGTGTTTTCTATTTTTCTTTACTGCCAAGTTGTTCTTTCAATTTTTCATAAACAGGACTGATATTCTTCTGGATATGAGAATTATTGATCGACTCATGTTGATTACAAAGCTTTGCTGTCTCGCAAGCACCTTGTAAGGCCACTTGTAGAGTCTTTTCGTTTTGTTGACGAATGTATTGCCCTAGGATTGAAGACTGAATAGTGTTTCCAATTTCCGAGTTTAACACCTTTGCTTCAAGCTCCGTAAGTTTAAGGTCTTTCTTAACATCATCAAGATCTTTTAAAATAAATTCTGCTAGGTCCTTGCTCTTTTTGATCTCTTTAACTTTTTGCTTAGCAAAATCCTGTGCTGCTTGGATCTTTGTCTTTTGATTGATCAGTTGAACCTCAGCGGCTCTTCTTTGTTTTTCTGGCTGTACTCTTGAGACTACTTCACCATATTCCTGAACAGTTTTTTCAAGAGCTTTCTCCCCTGCTTCAACATCAGCAATAAGTTTATCGTACGAGGCTTGGTCAACTCCAGCAGTCTTTCTTTGAACTTCTGAAACTTCAGAACCTAGGTCTCGCATTTCTTTAATGACAGAACGTAGTTCTTTTTGTGAGCTATCTAATTCAGCAAGAATCTTATCTTCATCTTCAGTTGATCTTAAAGGTGCCTTTCCTTTAAGAAGTCCTTTTCCACTCTCAAGAAGTGTTTCAGACCCGGCCGTAGCTGTTTCTGTTGAGTTAAAGATATCTCTCGTCTTTTCAATGGCCGCTTCTCTTTTCTTAACAAGTAAGTCTCTCTTATCTTGAAGAGCTTTAAGCTTTGCTTGTTTTTCTTTGAGGATTCTTGCAGCCATCTCTGATTTCTTTTGGCTAGCTTTTAGAGCTTTTTCAAGTTCCGCTTGCTTTTTCTTTACAGAGCGGGCCTCAACTTCAGCATCAGTTGGAAAAAGGCCACTTTTAAGAAGCCATTCGTTTCTTCTTTGAATATTTCTGGCGCGGCGTCTTTTTTTCTCAGACTTTTTTAACCAAAAGAACTCTGTTTCATACTCATAGGGAATATGACTACAGCCTCCCCCAGTACAATTCTTCTTCTTAACTCGGTAAGCACTGTCACCAAGTTCAGAGATAACCTCTGATAAGCTTCTATCTTTGTCTTTAGCAAAAGTTGGTGTGGCGATCAGTGTCACTGATAAGCACATCATCATGATTAAGTTTTTCATCTACTACCCCTTTTTTAATTAAAAAAAAATCTCTAGAGGTTTATCGGTAGGTAGTTAGATCAACTTAATAAAAAGGGCCCTAAGGCCCTTAGACAATTAGCACTTTATAAACTTGAGTTTAAAGATCGAGCTTTCGCCCTCAGCTAAACCATTGATTTTACCTATAGAGGCGGCTTCTTTATTCTTAGACCTTAGGTAGATTCTAAGATTCAGCCTAAGGGTTGAGTCCTCTCCGCACTTACTGACTGATGCATCTTTAAACTCCTCAGTCCCTAGAGAAAAGATCCCTTTTTTCTTTCCAACAATCTCAGTTGAAGCTTCTTGTCCGGATTGACCTGCAAGAAAGGTTTCTGATCCAATCTTAAGGGTAGCTCCTTTTTGCAGAAGGTGCTTACCTGTGAAAGTCGCTGGTAGAACCGCTACTTTGTAATTTGTAGGAACTGTTATAGGAACAGCGACTAAGCAATTGATTCGATCAAGGCTTTTAAATGTTGCCCCAGCCTTTACAGTTAGAGAATCTGTTTCCATTTCCACAGACTTTCCATCATCACTAATTCGCACTCGCGATTCATCACAGCCTGTTCCCGCTATCTCAGGTTGACCTAGAAGGTAATCAATATTCTCGCCCCCAGTAATATCATCTGGATCACATGAAACTAGAAATAAAAGTGAAACAATGCTTAAGGCTTTTATTAGTGTCTTCATCTCTCTCTCCCATAGATCAAAACATTTGATCCTTAATACTTAAATAAAAGTATTAAAGGACAGTTACAACGTATCATTTTCGAAAATGCTTAAATGTTAGGGGATTGTGATTAAATGACAGGAACTTGTTAACTTTTAGGGCCAAAGAAGGACCAGTTTATTTACATTCTTTCTTCTCTCGGCAAAAGTATCTTAAGGTATGAATCTGCTTTACTGAATCATTGGCATCATTATGAGCAATATTAACCTGACCGATTTCTGGAGAACCTGGGTTGGTTTCAATCATATAGCCTTCGCTTGTTCTACGCCCCTTCTTTCCTTCCGCTCTTAATTTATCATATTCTTCTTTTGAGACTTCTTCATATTCTTTAGACATGGCCACGGCCGGTGGATAAGTCACAACATCGTCGGCTCCAATTCTCATCTGGTTTTGAGGGGCACATTTCCCATCAGGCATATGGAAACTCATAGAAGCGTGTGCATTACTATCTCTTATACAGATAATCCTAACTCCATTTTCAACATAGGCTTTGGTCGCTAAAACAACATGGGCCGCCAAGCCATTATCTTTTGGAGAAAAAAGAAGTTGAGTATTTAATTTAAAGCGCTCGTTAGTCGAAACTCGCTCAAAGAGCTTATCTATCTTTTTACTAGACATTGATTTCCCACCACGAAGGATCTGACCTACCCCTTGTCTTGTCATTGATTTCTCTCCCCATTCGTTCGCAACAGCATTTCCAAGTGCTAATTCAAGAGAGGGGTAACTTGAAGAAAATTCTCTTAAATTGGAAAAACTTGGAATCTCCCGCGGAATATTATGTTTGATATCGTAAATAACTTTCTCAAAATAGCCTAACCACCTTTCATCACCTTCTTCACATGTCTTCTCTTTAACGCAAGGAACCTCTTGATTCGGTCTAAAGAACCCAAGCCTATTGAACTTTGAAGTCATGGAAGCGTGTCCCCAACAATAACCTGCTGTCATAGGGTTATCACTATATGCATCTGCGTAAGGATCATTTCGAAAGGCAAGGCAGTTATCTTCACTTGCATCAAAGGATTTATTATCTGGATGATCAAATATAGTAAGATCGTCCGGACAAAGAGTATCGCAGCTACAAGTTTCACTTGGTGGGCAATCTCCCCAAGACTTACAAGAGCAAACTTTCTCTGCAACTTTCTTTAAATCCTCAGAGAGCCCATTAAAGGCATCCTCTGTTATCATCTTACCACCAACTTTATAAAGACAATCGCTGCTTAATTTTAAGTCTGAAGAACCTTCTTTTTTCTCATCCGTTTCTTTTACATAGCTATCATAAGTATTTCCGGTAATCGCATTATAGCCAGATTTCATCCAGCTAATTGGTGCTGTTATAATATTGGTAGCTAAGTTCTTAGTTGCAATCCATGTCTGGCATGAGATCAAGATAAGAGTTAAAAGAATAAAGAGGTACTTTAAAGGCTTTTTCATTCAAGCCCCTTAAGCGCGCTCAGGAGATGCTTTCTGTTGGTTGCTCTTTTTGTAAAATAGCGCTCTAAATTATGTAAGTTCTTTGAAGAGATTCTCCCTTTGTTTAAGTATTCAGTAAGGGAAGTGCAGATAAGGATTGAATAGCTCCAATCCTTTGGGTACTTTTTCATTTTATCATAGCAATGAAGCTTTTCAGCTTTTACCTTTTTCTTATTCACTAATACATTGAGAAGATCATGTTCGATCTTATAACCTACATTTAAAGTTTCGATTCCCATTTTATCAATCAACTGAAATGCTTCTCTATATTTCTTCTCAATGATAAAGTTCCTTCTTTTCTCTTCAGTAATATTGAATTCAAGAATTTTATTTTTCAGATTTTTAAATTCATTTTCTCCAATTTCTTTTTGTTTTAAGCCGATAAACTTATAGTACTTGATCAAGTCTTGATTTCTTCCCGTCGAATATTTAGGGTTCTCTTTATAAAAAGCTTCTAAATTCTTTAAATCTTTCTTAAGCTGGGTTTTATCGTTATCTTGGAATGAGATTTGAGCTAACCCGACTAGAGCTTCAGTTTTATCAGCCTGAAAGGTTGAGGATCTCACTTTTTGAAAGTACTTCTTAGCAAAGCTAAACTTTTCGTAAGTATAAAGCTCTCTGGCCATTAAGAGGTTTAGATAAAACTCTCTTTCTGCCCCAATCTTTTTAGCATCCATTTTAGAAAGGATCTTATCTTCGACCTCTTTAAGCTTAGTATCAGAGAGGAACTCTTCAGCATAAAGAGAAGAGCTTAGCAAAATGATAAGAATAAAAGTCCTGAACATGATTAATCTCTCCAGTACTCTTATCGGTATAAAGAAGGTTTGTTTTAAAGATATAAACAAAGTAATTTCAAACACTTAAAGACAGATTTAAAGAATCCAAGTGACATAAGCTGCGCTCCAGACTAAAAGAGGCTTATGAAAATAGCCCTCACAATTAGCATCCTTCTTCTTAGTTCTTCTCTTTTTTCTGCGGAAGTTTACTTCCAAGGTCCTTGCGATAAAGAATCATTTCTTTCGGCGAAAGTTTCCGGAGAGAACCTGACAGCGGGAGGCATAACGATTTCAGCCTTAGAAGATTCTAAAACTGAATACATAGGATCCGAAGGTGGTCTTAATTCAGTTATAGGAACCCCAATAGGAATGGAGGCGATTGAAGTCATCAGCAACACAAAGATGAGGGCCTATGGTTGGTGTTATGAGATTGATGGGTTTCAACCAGCTGCCATGCCCGATGAGATTGTCTTAGAAGGAGACGAAGTTATTCGTTGGTTCTTCGCTTATAGCACTTATGAAGATGGAAACTGGAAAGACTATTGCGTTCCTTCTTATGAATTAAAATCCCCTTTTATTTGCCCAGAATAATTAGTTATTTAAAGGGATCTCTAAAAGCTCGTTGTACCTTTGAGGTCCCCCTAAGCTTTCATATAAAACAAACTTATCCACATCAAAAAGAGTTTCTTGCTTTAATTTATAGTCTTCCCCAAGCCTCTTAAGATTTCTTGGAACTCTCATTCTGCATAAAGTGAGATGGGGAACAAAAGGTTTTTGATCAAAGGCGATCTGATCATTTCCAAGTGAAAACCTAATCTTCTCTGCTAGTCCTGAGATTTCATCAGAGCCTCTACCGGCTCCGACCCAAAGGACTCTCCCTTCATCGAGACTAGGAAAAGCGCCATAGCCACGTATCCCTAATTTGAAGCCCTCACCCCAGTCTTGTTCTTTAAGCCTTGTTTCAAGTTCTAGTTTCTTGCTAAGGGGAATTTGACCTATAAAGGCCAGAGTAAAATGCCAATTATGGGCAGGGGTCATCTTATCTTTTTTATACCGCGATAAAGATTGCCATGTATTTTGTTTTAATTTCTTACGGACTTCATCACTAATGGGAACTCCCAAGAATAATCGGCCACTCATCGCTTCCATGTTCTTATATTAAGGCTATAATGATTCCATGAAAACTCTAATACTCTTACTACTCATTTTTACTTCCTGCGCCAGAATGGATGTTGAAGACCCCGATTTAGCCATGAGACCCATTCAGCATGACTTAGAGCTATCTGATGATTTAAACCTAGAAGACTTCAAGAAAGGCTTAAAGGTTCATATTGATATCCTCTTAAAGAGTCCTGCTAGGGTCCTAAACTTCGGAGGAATGAAGGTCTTTGCTAAGGATTACGCCTTCTCTTTGAAGAAGTTAATCCCTATAAAAGAAAAGAAAGAGCTCTTAGCTTATATAAAAAGTCATTTTATCATCCATGAAGTTTACGGAAAGAAGTCGTGGGGAGAGATCCTTCTAACGAGTTATTATGAACCAGTCTACCCAGCTAGACGGAAGCCTACTGAAAAATACTCTCAACCTCTTTATAAACTCCCTCCTGATCTTGTTGAGATAGACCTGCCTAGTTTTTCAGTCCCAAGCATTGCAGACTTTGAAACCAAGAGAAAGAAGGTTTCCGGTAGAATGTTAAAAAAAGGACTGCCTTTTCCCAAGATTGTTCCTCACTACTCCCGAGAGGAAATTGATATTGAAAAGAAACTTGAAGGTCAGGGCCTAGAGCTCTATTACCTCGACCCTATTCATTCTTTCTTTTTACAAATTCAGGGCTCCGGCGTTTTAGAGTTGCCCAATAAAAAAAGAGTCCGTGTCGGTTATGCCGGTCAAAACGGCTGGGTCTATGAAAGTATTGGTAAACATTTATTTGATATAATCCCAAGAGAAGAGATGAGTTTACAAAGGATTGAAGAACACCTCCGTACTCTTAGTAAAAAAGACCTTTTAGATTTTCTTAAGATAAACCCAAGCTATGTTTTTTTCAAACATCTTAAGGGCAGGGGGCTTACCACTTTTGGCAATGAAGTTGTTCCAGGCAGAACTCTTGCTATAGATAGCTCTCTTTTTCCTCTTGGTGCCCTTGGTTACCTAAGCTTTCAAAAACCTTTCTATGCCGATGACTCCGTAGAAGTTCCGACTAGCTACGAAGAAACTTCTCGCTTAGTTTTAGCACAAGATACAGGGGGAGCTATTAAGTCAACGGGCAGGGCTGATCTTTTCTGGGGAGAGGGACCAGAGGCCCTTCGTTATGCAGGAACCATGAGGCATAGTGCGAAATTGTGGTTTCTCATTCCTAAGCAGTGATTATTTCTTAGAGCCTTTTAGCATCTTATTAAAAGCATCTTTGATATTTTTCTCAAAGGCTTCCTTGTTAAATTTTATCTTTCCATTGGAATCAATATTCTTTAGTTTTGAATACCTCTGGCAAGCTAGAGGTTCATTATAGTCACAACCTTTTTTTAGATACTCTCTTCTTTTAATCTTATCTATACTGGCAAGAATGAGGCAATGAACTCCATTTCCACTCCGGCATCCAAACTCTGCCATAGCAATCATTTCATTCATCATAGGAGTAGGCATTTTATCTTGAACATAGACAACATAGGTACAAAGGAACTGGGTTCCATTGAGACAGCCCTGTTCAATTTTTCTATACTTCTTAAGAGTAATACTTCCTTCACTAATCCATTTTCGACAAAGTCCCTCGTCCATATTGTGCAAACACATAAGTTCCTCAATAAAAGAGTCGGATAATTTAAAGCTCGATGCATTTGAGACAGATAAATTACTTAAAAATAGGATTAATAAAATGATCTTCATACTCTATTGATGATAAAATAGAACCGTTTTGGAAACTATTAAAAAATTTTACCGACAAGCCTTCTCCCCGACTTCTATTGCTAGTCTAGTTTACTTCCGTGTTCTTTTTGGACTGATTATGCTGTGGGAGGTCTTTCGTTATTTTGGAAATGGCTGGATTCACACTTATTATATCAAGCCTCAGTTCAACTTCACTTATTGGGGATTCCACTGGATCAAGCCACTAGTTCCTACTGGAATGTATGCGGTTTGGATCTTAATAGGAATTTGTTCAATCTTAATCGCATTAGGTCTTTTCTACAGATTAGCTTGCATATGTTTTTTCTTTCTTTTTAGTTATATCTTTCTCTTATCAAAGACTCATTACTTGAATCACTTTTACTTTGTGATCTTAATTTCTTTTATAATGATCTTTATCAATCCACACAAAGCATTCTCCTTGGATTTAAAGAGAGGGGCCGTCAAAGAATCTGACACCATTCTCAACTGGGAACTTTGGCTTTTAAAATTTCAAATGGGTGTGGTCTACTTTTTTGGAGGTATAGCTAAGATTGATCCGGACTGGATAACTGGAATTCCCCTTAACAAATGGATCAACCCACAAAAGTTCGCTCCCTTTGTAAGTGACCTTCTAGGCCATAAGCTGACTCCAGTTCTATTAAGCTGGTCTGGGCTTCTATTAGACCTCTTTGTCGTTCCAGCTCTTCTCTATAAGAAAACAAGACCTTTTGCTCTTATTTCACTAGCGCTCTTTCATGTATCAAATCATTTTCTTTTTAAGATTGGAATCTTTCCTTGGTTTAGCTTAGGTATTTCCTTTTTGTTCCTAGCTTCAGATTTCCCTTTAACTATTTATGAAAGGTTAAAAAAGATCCAAGTGAGACGACCAAAGGTCTCAAAGCTAAAAGAAGTTTCAAGCCTATCTCAAAATCAAAGGTATCTAGCGATAGGAATTACTTTCTTTGTTTTATATAACTGCCTAATGCCTCTTAGACATTATTTCTACAAAGGGGATACCCATTGGACAGAGCTTGGACACTCCTACGCCTGGCGGATGAAACTTAGAGATAAAAAGGTCTATAATCCTACCTTTTATTTTTACGATAGGGATACTGGTGATAAATGGGAAGAAAAAGCATCTAACCGTTTAAGTAAACGCCAATGGAGGATCATGGGTGGTCATCCTGAAATGATCCTCTCCTATGTAGCCTTTCTTAAAAGAAACTACGCTAAAAGAGGAAGGAAAAATCTAAGGATTAGAGTAAAGGCCTATGTCTCACTAAACTTTAGGCCTAAACAAAGGATCATCAAGAAGCACTACGACCTTGAGAACGTCTCTGACTGCCTTTTGTGCAACCCTGATTGGATAAATCCTCTAGAAGAAGGAAATAAGAGGTCTTTTAAAAAAGCCTTTAATCAACTCTAATACATGTGTTATAAAATATTTATGAAGAGTCAAAATCAAGCTATTCTTAACCCTATTCATTTATCCTGCACCTACTCAGGAGTAATCCTTCCTTCAATTTTCAAATAACAATTGCCCTTTAAATATTGAGAAACTTTTTACTATTCTTAAATTAAGAGGAAATGATGACTAAAAAACAAGATGATAAGATTGGCAAAGCCGTTGATATTGAAAATATTGATCTAGAACAGATGAAGTTAAAGACTGTGGATCTTCCGGGCCTTGTTGAATATGCCCATTCAGTTGGAGGCTTTAGTGTCGTCCCTACAGAGCAAGGAGTAATCAAGGGCCGCGCCATGAATGCCATGCAAGAGCAAACTCAAGAAAGGCTCGATATGATTCTAGAGCAAATGAGGACCTTGGCCAAACAAGCAAAAGAGATTCAAGACCGAGTTGAGATCTCTCATTATGTCTACGATGCAGAGATAAAGTTCGAACCCGTGATTGGAAAGAAGTATTTTCTTTATGAAAAAGAAGATGGTGCTAAGCTCTTAAGTCTTATAGGACCAAAGGACTGGGGCAACTCAAAGAGCTTTAAGACCTGCCTAGCACAAGTCAGGCTCTTATCCGATCATACTTGGAAGGTACTTGAGCGTTTTGACCAAGATACAGAGTAGGCCCACTCTTACCCCTTTAAACTTTCTCAATGCTTTGGCAAAATAGAACAATGCAAACCGAAGCATTGAGCACAAGAAGATTAACGTCAACCTTAACCATAGCCTTAGTCCCTATAGTTTTAGGTGTTCTTATTTATTCTTATTGGCTCTACCAATACTTTTATCACTATGAACTTTTTCCCCTTGAAGGAAAGATTCAAACCATTGGCTTCGCGCTTTTAGTTATAACTGTACCAGCAAATTTCTTAGGGCTCCTTTTTCTTTTTATTCCTTGGAGTAAGAACAAAGAGGAGATTAAACAAAATGCTAGCCTAAAGAAAAAATACACCTCTTTACTCATCCTCCTCCTGGCCAATTACGCTATTGGAGCTGGAATTATCTATAACTATAACTGGCTTACAAAAACCATCAGTCTCGAATTTCAAAATGATTACCCAGAGAGGCTAAGAGACCTAGTGATTGTTCTTCCAAATGGAGATGCCGTTCATCTTGATAAAGTTGAGCAAGGCTCCACTCTTGTGGCCAGGGTAATGCAAAAAGGAGAGGGTCCTATTGGGCTAATTGCCGAGGATGCTGAAGGAATTAAGGTAAGGGAAGTCATCATCCCTAAACCCCCAAAAGGTATGGGAGGCCGAGTCAAAATCCGTCTTACCCCTGAGTTCACCCTTAAAAAGCTGCGGTAGATTATTTCAATTGACTATATGAACGAAAAGGGCGAATTTCTTCGTCCATGACTAGCGAAACAGAGATACAAGACTACAGCCAGACCCAATCCTTAGATAAGGTGGGGATCTTCCTGTCAGCACTATGCGTTATCCACTGTTTGGCCACCCCTTTCTTGATCATCTTAAGCCCATGGTTAGGCAGCTACTTTGACTCAAAGTGGTCTCACCTCGGGATCTTTATCTTTATCGTCCCTGTAGCCTACTTCACTTTTTATCGCTTTTATAAGAACCATAGAAACAAGAAGCCAATGATCCTAGGGACTATCGGAATCTTTATCTTAGGTGTTGCTCTTCTAAGCCCAGGACATAGCTGGGAGATTGCCCATGATGAACTTCACAATCACAGCGAAGAGCATTTCAATTATATCGATACAATCATCAACATCGTGGGGTCAATAATCCTTATGGTGGGCCATTGGATGAATATCAAGATTCATAGGAATACCAAAACAGCAGATGATTGCTGTCATCATCACCCTTAACAGACAATAGCACTCAGTTAATTCTTTCCTTCTTCGTTGAAAATTAGAACTTTGCTAAAATATGAAATAAGATAGGTCACCTAATTGGAGAAACTCGTTATATGCCCATTTTAAAATCATCTTATGTAGCGCCGAAACTTTTCCAAAATGGACATATCCAAACTATTTATCCTGTGCTTTTTCGTAAGGTTGAGGGTCTTGAAACTCAAAGAGTCAGGATCGATACCCCTGATGATGATTTTATCGATGCAGATGTTGTCCTTAACGATAATGATCATGTCGTTATTTTATCCCATGGCCTTGAAGGTTCCTCAGTTAATCCATACGTTACAGGAATGGCCAAGAGCTTAAGCTCACAAGGCTTTGACGTAGTTGCATGGAACTACCGCTCATGTAGTGGAGTACTTAATAAACAAAGGTGGTTCTATAGCGCCTCGGATTATCAAGATTTAGAACTAGTCATTAGTTGGTGCATAAGAATGGGTTACCGAAAGGTCTCACTTATTGGATTTTCTTTTGGCGGAAATCTTACTGCTTATTACTTAGGGGATAAAGGAAATAATATTCCTTCAGAGATCTCAAGCGCTATCCTTATATCTGCCCCGACTGATATTGGAGAGGCTTTATCAAACCTAAGAAACTGGCATTTTGGTAAGGTTTATACAGAGTCATTTCTTTCAACAATGAGAAAGAAGCTAATCGAAAAACATGAACTCATGGGAATTCCTAATTTAGATGTGAATGCCATTAAGAAGGCTCGAAACTTTAAACAATTTGATGACCTCTACACTGCTCCAGCCAATGGTTTTAAAAGAGCTGAAGACTACTATGCCCATGCAAGCTCATATAAGCTTCTTCCTAATATCAAGGTCCCTACCTTAATTCTGAATGCTGAAAATGATCCATTCTTAAGTAATAATTGTTACCCTGAAAAGATAGCCCGCAATAATCCAAACATTTATTTAGAAGTTCCAAAATCTGGTGGTCATGTAGGTTTTGTTTGCTTTAAAGGGGAGCACTATTGGTCTGAACGTAGGTCTGAAGAATTTATAAAACAGGCTGCTCGTTCAAGCAGCCTGAGTCTTAGTGCTTAATTAACTTTTAAACTATACTTTCCTTTTGCTCCTTTATATCCAAAGACAAGAACATAGTATTTCCCAGCAGAAAGAGTCTTTGTGATCTTCTCCAAGCTTTTAGTACTAGTACTCTTAGCAATAACTTTTCCTGTTGAACTCATAAGGTAGAGCTCTAAGTCTCCACTTGAGTGAGTAAAGCTGATTGAGGCGGTTACCTTTGTTGTTCTAGTCACTGTAAAAGTATAGTGATCAAGATCTTTGCTTGTCCCTATGCTTAATGAGCTCCTTGAGTAAGGAAGGCTAATCTTTGTTGCTCCCTCTTTAGTATCATTACTTGCAGAAACTGCTTTTTTCGTAACTTTAAAGCTCAGCTTATAATCACCTTTAGCGCCATTATAACCAAAGACTTGAAAGTAAACTGTTCCTGAAGCAGAAGTAAGATCAACTTTCTCAGTATTAGAAGTACTCGCGCTTTTTCCAAGAGTGCTTCCTGTTGAACTTAATACTTTAAGATCAAGGTCTCCCTTAGAATGACTAAAGCTAATTGATACCGATACCTTTGATCCTGAAGGAACCTTTACTGAGTAGTAATCGACATCACTACTGCTTGAGATCACCGCACTTCTAGAAGTTAAGCTACTCCCACTGAGGGCAGTGGCCTTAGCTCTTGAGTCATTAGGCTCATCTCCTGCTTGGGTATTATCATCATCGTCTCCGTCATCACCACTTACGTCTCCAATATCTACAGATGGAAAGTTTGTAAGGATATGCGGAACAATCTTTGACATAGGAACAGCGTAGTTCTCGACTCCTCTACCCATTCCATTGTTACCAAGGCCCGCATGATGGATAGCGATAACCGTATTAGACTCTTTATCAAAGACTGGTGATCCAGAAGATCCTCCAAGAGTATCTGCATTATGAGTGTACTCATCTGCAACATTTGAAATTGATCCTAAGCTATACTTCTTTGTGTAATCACAATCTCTATCAGAATAATAATCACAGTTTTGTTGAACAATATAGATATCGTCTCCTCTATTCATTTGGGAATCATCTAATTCAACAAAACCATAGGTTCTTCCCGGAAACCCATTACACTTTAAAAGAGCGTAATCGAGCTTAGAGTTGTTCCCTATAAAAGTAGAGCAATCATATTTTCTATGTGAACTCTTTGAAACTCCCTTTACGTGATTAAATACTGCTGTCACCCCTCTAGCATGTGAAGATGTTGGTATACAATGATGATTGGTCATTAAGATATTTTCACTGATTAAGAAACCAGTACACCTAGAGCCCATCGCAGGGAGATCAATATCGGCTACTGATTTTCCCGCCTGGCGGATGGCGCTGTTTGATGAAAGGGATGAGATTTCTTTCCATCCTAAATCACCAACAATGATTGATGAAGCTGTTGCACTTCCTGGCTCCCCTGATCCCTGCTTTCCACAGGCAGAAAAGATTAGCGCGAACATAGTTAACAAAAGAATTTTTGGGTATTTTGGCGTTTTGAACTTTGGCATTTTAGGACTCCTTCCCTCTCTACAGCTTGCATGAAACTACTTTTTCCGAATGGAATAGTTTCAGTGACGATAAATTATAACGTAGTTGACTAAATTACTACGCTCTAAATGCTGACACTTTCTATCTCTAATTTCTTAAAGAATTTCATTCACTTAGAGATTTCCCTTCAGAGAAGAAATAAAATGTAAGCCGCAGCGGTATCAAAGTGACATCGGTTTACTTAGAGAATTTGTAGTTTTTTGATAGAAACTTAAGCGTTTCTTGATTGTAAAGGTTAACCCTTAAGGTTGTATAAGCTGCTCTGGCTATAATATGTGGCTGATAAACTTTTAAAGTGGCCCTCGTGATGGCGTCCACCATATTAGTTGGGTGGATAACGCTCTTAAAGACAGGAGGATTCTTACGAAGTATCGATTCAAGTTGGATATAATCGATGTCCTTAAACTCCTCATGATCTTTCTTTGTTAATCCTTCCCTCGAGAGAAGTCTTAGGAATTCACCTTTTTCATTATAAAAGAGAGTAAAGATAACAGGGAGGCAGCCATCATTACATCCAGTTGAAGTAGTCACTTCTCTAATAAAGCCTATTCGTTTTTTATTCTTATCAAAAGCCTCGAGCAACCCTGTATTGGTTTTAAATTCACTGATGCCATCTTCTATCTTAACTTCTTTGAAAGATTTAAAGTTTTTAAAAACTTTAAAGTATAAAAGCTCTTGCTTCATTTCCTTTGAAAAAGATGCAGTTGATATAATAAATAAAAAGAAGATTATTTTAAACATAAGCGTATTATATCCCATCATTCAATATCGACAACCTGTAAATCTTTGCTCTTTAAGGAGTTGACCCCTTTAGGGAGGCTTGAAACGATTGATTCTTCGAGTGCTTCTACTATCTTTTCTTTATGAAAGCTTCTTCCATAAACGAGAGACACTTCTCTTGTGGGAATTGGTTTGGAGAACTCCCTCGTGAGCTTCTGCTGCACGGGGGGTAACCCTTCTAAGGACATCTCTGGGATAATTGTATAGCCAGAAGTTTTCATAACCATATTCCTAAGAGTTTCAAGGCTTCCAGATTCAAAGAGGCTTTGTCTGCGGTTTTTCTTAAGCCCACAAACCTTTAAGACTTGGCTACGAAAACAATGCCCTTCGTTCAAGAGCCACACCTCTCCAGGGTCAAGGTCACTTTCTTTGATCTTCTTTTTCTTTAGAAGCTTATGACCAGGGTTTAAAAAGATGTGAAAGTTTTCATAGTAAAGAACCCTCTCTATTAAGCCTTCTTCATTTAAAGGGGTCACCAACAAACCTCCATCAATCTCATCTTTACTAAGAGCTAGGACAATATCTTCAGTCTTCATCTCTTCAATGGTCAGTTCAACCTCTGGGTACTTCTTTTGAAAGTCGTCCACAAAAAGGGGAACTATATAAGGAGTAAGGGTAGGGATCACTCCTAGATGAAAGCTTCCTGAGATTGATCCTTCATGAGACTTAGCTAGGTCAAGAAGCCTAATATATTCTCTATGAACAACTCTAGCCTGATCTATAAATGCAGCTCCTTCAGATGTCACCAACACCGGACTCTTAGACCGGTCAAAGATGATGATCTCAAGCTCCTCTTCGAGCTTTTGAAGCTGCATCGAAAGAGTTGGCTGGGTAACATGGCAGGATTCAGCTGCTTTCTTAAAGTGCCGGTACTTCTCCACTGCTAGGACATACTCAAGCTGTGTCAATGTCATAGATTTTTCCTATCGTTATATAAATACAATCGAATATATTTATATCATATTTTGGGCGATATTAGTATCAACAAAAGGAGGGGCTATGAAAGCTCTAAAGCAAATAATACAAAACCTTATTAAACCAAGCCTAGAGGCGGAAAAAGCCTATCAAAAGCTTGAGTGTAGAAAAAGAGTCAACCTAAGAAAAGTAAGCAACGCTTACTATGGAGGATAAAGATATGCTTAACTTAAAAGGATTAGATCATTTAAATTTTAATGTAAGAAACTTAGAGGATACTGTGAATTGGTACCAAGACCTCTTTGGCTTTGAAGTCAAAGAAGAGGGCTTTGGAAGTAAAGGAAACCCTTACAAGATTATTGGAAAGGCTGGAGTTCTTTACATGGCCCTTTATGAAAGTAGTCATGACGAACTCCAAGAGAATCAACTTAATCACCTTGGATTTAACTTAGAAAACTTTGATGAATCCATCGACCTACTCAAAGATAAAGGGGTAGAGCTCGGTTATGGCGGAGTTATCGACTATCCAAAGAGTAAGTCTGCTTACATCACCGACCCAAATGGAGTAGAGATTGAACTTTCTTCACACTTTGGAGGAGGTTTAAATTAACTTGTTCTTTAATTAGTGTTAACTTATAAGGCATGAAATATCAGGGGAGCCAAAAAGGCTGAGAGGTGGAAACACGACCCTTTGAACTTGATGTAGCTAAGGCTACCGTAAGGAGAGAAAATGTCTATTAAGCCTCAAATTGAATTTGCAGAAGTATTAACCACCCTTGATTGGGTGGTTTTCTTATTAGTTCTCGTAGTAACAGTGGCCTCCGTTCTATATGGTCAGTACAAAAAATCCAAAGAGATTGATATAGAGAATGAGTCAGAGAACTTTCTCGATCTATTGCTTATGGGTCGGCAGCTTACCCTGCCCCTTTTTATCGCTACTCTAGTGGCGACTTGGTACGGGGGAATCTTTGGAGTTACTAAGATTGCCTTTGAATCAGGGATCTATAATTTTATCACCCAAGGGCTTTTTTGGTATATCGCCTACATAGCCTTTGCCCTTCTCATTATCAATAAGATCGCTCCTTTTAAGGCCGTGACTCTTCCTGATTTGATAGGAAAGATGTTTGGCCCTCGATCAGCGCTCTTAAGTGGGGTCTTTAACTTTTTTAATGTTCTCCCCATCGCTTATACAATTAGCCTTGGTCTTTTTGGGCAGCTCCTTTTCGGAGGAGAACTCTGGCTAAATATGCTTGGAGGAATCCTCATCGTAATCGGCTACTCAATGATGGGTGGCTTTCGTGCTGTTGTCTTTTCTGATTTGATTCAATTCTTTGTTATGTGCCTAGGTGTTCTTCTTATCTTAGTGCTCTCTTATACAAACTTTGGGGGCTTAAGCTTTCTTCAAGATAACCTACCAAAGAATCACTTCAGTCCAACAGGGGGTTATCCTATTTCAACCACCCTAGTATGGGGCTTTATCGCTCTATCCACTTTAGTCGACCCTAACTTTTATCAAAGGTGTTTTGCTGCTAAATCTCCAGCAGTGGCTAAAAAAGGGATCCTCATCTCGACCTTTATTTGGTTTTGTTTTGATATCTGCACTACTTTTGGAGCCATGTACGCTCGTGCTGTTATCCCAGAAGCCGAAAGTCAAAATGCTTATTTAACCTATGCTCTTCAAATCCTTCCTCCCGGAGTAAGAGGCTTTGTCTTAGCGGGGATCTTGGCCACTATCCTATCAACTCTTGATAGTTACCTCTTTTTAGCCGGCACAACCGTCAGTTATGACCTTGTTCCAACGAAGCATAGAGGAAAGCCAATGCTTCATCATATTGGGGTGGCTTCAGTTGGGATCATCGCCGTCATCATGGCCTTAGTCTTTGACGGAAATATTAAGACTGTTTGGAAGACCCTTGGTTCATATTCAGCGGCTTGCCTTCTCCTTCCTGTTCTTTATGGCTACGCCTTTCCTGGAAAGATAAAAGATAAGCAGTTTGTCTTTGCCTGTTTGTTTGGGGTTGTGGGAACTACTTACTGGCGCAACGCGACACACTCTGGCTTTTGGGCCAATATCGACGAGCTTTACGCAGGTATTCTTTGTACAACCTTTGCCTTGGTCATCGCACCATTAATTCCTCAATTTAAAAGGGATTAACGCAAGGCAAGTTTGTGACAATAGCTTTGGTTTTGTCCTAATCTATAGGGATATTTTTTAGGGCAACCAAAGGATTTTTGTGAGTACTTACGAAGAAGAAAAAAGAGCATTAGATTATCATGAAGGCATCAGACCAGGAAAGATCGAAGTCGTTCCTACTAAGCCAATGGAAAGTTCAAAAGACTTGGCCTTAGCTTACACACCAGGCGTGGCCGTTCCCTGTTTAAAGATCGCAGATAATGAAGAAGATTCATATAGATACACTTCAAGAGGAAACTTAGTCGGTGTTATCTCTAATGGTACCGCTGTATTAGGCCTTGGTAATATTGGCGCCGCCGCTTCAAAACCAGTGATGGAAGGAAAAGGAAATCTTTTTAAAAGATTCGCGGATATTGATGTTTTTGATATCGAAGTGAATGAGCCAACTATCGAAGGCATGATAAGAACTGTTAAGGCCATGGAGCCAACCTTTGGTGGGATAAACCTAGAAGATATTAAAGCTCCTGAATGTTTTGAGATTGAAAGGCAATTAGTTGAAGCTATGAATATTCCTGTTTTCCATGATGACCAACATGGTACGGCCATTATCGCATCAGCGGCTTTCATAAATGCGGTCGAAATTAGTGGTAAAAAGATTGAAGATTTAAAAGTTGTCTTTAGTGGCGCCGGAGCTGCTTCAATTGCCTGCGCTAACCTCTTTTTTGAAATGGGTGTAAAGCGAGAAAACTTCATCATGTGTGACTCTAAAGGAGTTATCTACAAAGATCGTAAAGAAGGGATGAATCCTTATAAATTAGAATTCGCCGCTGATACTGATAGGCGTACTTTAGGTGACGCCCTTAAAGATGCTGATGCTTTCATTGGCTGTAGCGCTAGAGGCGTTCTTACAAAAGAAATGGTTAAGACCATGGCAAAAACACCTATCATCTTTGCAATGGCCAATCCTGACCCTGAAATCTACCCTCACGAAGTTTTTGAAGTTAGAGACGATGCTATCATGGCAACAGGAAGGTCAGATTTTCCAAACCAAGTTAATAATGTTTTAGGCTTCCCATTTATTTTTAGAGGGGCCCTAGATGTTAGAGCGACCGCTATCAATAAAGAAATGAAGTTAGCAGCCGTTTACGCCTTAGCTGACCTCGCTAAAGAAGAAGTCACAGAAGAAGTTAAGATAGCTTATGGTGGAGAGGATTTCTCTTTTGGAAAGAATTACTTAATCCCAAAACCATTTGATACTCGTGTTCTTACAAGGGTGACCCCAGCAGTGGCCAAAGCGGCTATTGATTCAGGAGTGGCTAGGCTAAAGATCGAAAACTTCCCAGCCTACGCTTCAAGTCTTGAAGATCGTCTTGGAACAAGTGCTCCTTTCATGAAGCAGATTAGAGACCGACTCAAAAACCATGTGAAGAATAATGGTAGAAAAGTTAAGATGATCTTTGCTGAAGGATCAAATACGAGAATCCTAAACGCCGTTAAGATTCTAAGAGATGAAAAGAGAATTGAACCTATACTTCTTGGTGATGAAGAAATTATTAAGAAAAAGATGGAAAAGCTAGGTTTAGAAGAACTTAAAGATCTAGAGATAATCCAACCGAATAAAAGCGAATACTTTAATGAGTTTTATAACGAGTATCATCAATCTAGAAAACGCGAAGGCGTTAGCATCTACCATGCTGAAGATGCCATGATTCAAGAGAACTACTTTGGTTCTATGATGGTTAAAAAAGGATTGGCCCATACCTTCATGGCCGGACCAACCTTAAGTTATCCTGATTGTTTTATGCCAATCATGAGAACAATAGGAACTAGAGACCATAAAGTGGCTGCAGGTATTTTCGTTATGGTTTTCAAGCATAGAGTTATCTTCCTTGCTGATTGTACCGCCAATATCAATCCAACTCCCGAGCAGATGAAAGATATCGCTGGAGACGCTGTTGAGCTTTACAAGCATATAATGAAAAGAAATCCTCGAGTTGCCTTCCTTAGTTTTTCAAACTTTGGTTCAAACTCCTCGCCTGAAGCTAAAAAAGTCAAAAAAGCTGTGCAGTTAACTAAAGAAGCTTTTCCAAAGATGAGAGTAGATGGTGAACTTCAAGCTGATGTTGCCGTAAACAGAAACATCTTGAACAAGTTATTTGATTTCACAGATATTGAAGGCGGAGAAACAGATATTCTCATTTTTCCTGACCTCAATTCTGCCAATATTTCATATAAGCTTCTTTCTCAATTAGCTGACTGTACGGCAGTAGGGCCATTACTTGTTCCTATGAACGCGACGGTAAATATTATTCAAAGAACCTCTCCTGTTTCTGAAATTGTAAACAACTGTACTCTGACAGCGCTACTTTCAGAAGAACAAGAGAGAGCTAAATCAAAAGGAAAGAAATAATGGAAAAAAAGATCATAAGCACTGAAAAAGCTCCCGCAGCTGTAGGAACTTATTCTCAAGGCGTTGAATACAATGGTGTTTTTTATTTTTCCGGTCAGATTGGACTAGATCCATCCACTATGGAACTGGCTGTTGGCTGTGAAGCTCAACTAGATAGAATCTTAAAAAACATTGATGGCCTTTTAGAATCACAGGATCTTAAACGGGCTAATATTATAAAGACTTCAATCTTTATTACTGACCTTGGAAACTTCGGTCTGGTTAATAAGGCCTATGAAGAATATTTTGAAGCCCCTTACCCGGCGAGAAGTTGCGTGGAAGTCCCTGCTTTACCAAAGGGAGCTGTTATCGAAATCGAAGTAATAGCAGCTAAATAGATGTTCAGTAGCAAGTATATATTTGAGACCAAACAAACCAGGCTTCAGCGTTACCTGAAGAATATTTCGTTTATACTTGCTATTGGTTTTCTCCTTTATTCAATCCTCTCTGTCCTTTTTATTTTAGTCTCTGAAAATGCAAGTAAAGAGGCTCACGAAAGATTTTATAATAGACCCCCTGATTTAATTGTCGTATTCACTGGAGATACCGGAAGAATTCCTTACGCCCTGCAATTGGCTGAAGACTATAAACAATCTCACATCTTTATCACGGGCGTTTATTCAAAAAATAATGTCGACACCTTACTAACTCCTCTTCATGTAGAAGAGAAGATCAACCCAGATATGTTACAGATTGATTACTTGGCCAGAAACACTTTAGAGAACTGCATTTCGACTCTTCGCTACCTAAGAGAGAATAAGGTTTATAAAAATATCCTGATTGTTTCTCATGACTATCATATTATGCGCATCAAGCTCATCATGAGCAGCATCGTTCAGCCAGGGGAAGTCTTTGATATTCACTATAGCGGAATAAAGACTTCTTATGACAACTGGAGAAATCTAAAGATTCTCTACAAGGAAGTCTTCAAACTCCTTCGAACTTATGGTTTTCTGGTTTTTTGGGATTCTCAAGAAAACAGTAGAGTTAGACCCGAGTTACTGAAATAACTTCTTCGTGGCCTTCGATCATTCCTGTTACTTTTAAGAGTTCACTATAGTCTTTAACTTCAATCTCGAAGATAAAGGACCCTTTTCTATCCGGTAGGGACTTTGCTAGAGCAGAACGGATATTTACGCCAATACTTGTAATACTTTTTGAAATCGAAGAAAGGATTCCAGGCTTATCATGAGTAATGACTCTAATATTCACAGGATGCTTAAAGCTAAATTCGGTGTTCCAATCAACATCAATATTTCTACCTATATCGCCAGCATCAATTCGATCACAAACAGCAGTATGAACCGTAATCCCTCTGCCTCTTGTTATATAACCAACGATGCCATCCCCGGGAATTGGATTACAACAACGGGCCATTCTCACCATAAGATCATCCATTCCATCGACAATAACCGCATTATCTTTATTAGATTTTTTACGGGCCGTAGAAGTGACCTTCTTTGTATAGGTATCTAATTCATCAATCTTTGAGTCTGAGTCATCTTCTTTTCTAAGACTAGGAATAGCTTGGATTACATCTTTTGGGCTGTATCGTCCCGATCCAACCTGAATATACATATCGTCTTCATTAGAAACACTAAATTCAACACAGGCCTTAGCAAACTCACCTGATTTAATAACTGACTTTAATGAAGTCCCAAAGACACGAAAGGCCTTCTCAAGAACTTCTTTTCCAAGTTCTTTATTTTCATCTCTTTCAATCTTAAGCAGGTACTGCTTAATCTTAGACTTCGCTCGGCTTGAGCGAACAATAGCGAGCCAATCTTTAGAAGGAGTTTGGTTCTTTGAGGTCATAATCTCAACGGTATCCCCAGACTTTAGGGTGTACTTAAGCGGAACAATCTTTCCATTGATCTTAGCTCCAACACACTTATTTCCCACTTCCGTATGTACTGCGTAAGCAAAGTCTAGAGGAGTGGCTCCATAGCGAAGCTCTCTCACATCTCCTGTAGGAGTGAAGACAAAGACACCACCAACATCAAGATCACTCTTAATGGCGGCCATAAACTCATTATTATTTTCTACGTTTTGATTAAATTCTAGAAGCTCTTGAACCCAGTCAAGCCTGGCTTCACCGCTGGCCATCCCTTCTTTATATTTCCAATGGGCAGCAACACCAGTTTCAGCGACTTCATCCATATCATGAGTTCTAATTTGAATCTCAATTCGATTCGCCTTAGGTCCAATAACAGTAGTATGAAGAGACTGATAATTATTCACTTTAGGAATCGCAATATAATCTTTAAATCTTCCAGGAATTGGAGTCATTGAAGAGTGGATAATCCCAAGCGCTTTATAACATTCAGTAATATTGCTAACATTTATTCTAAAAGCTAGGACATCTTGAATCTGTTCAAAGTCCACACCTCTAGCAATCATTTTTTTATAGATAGAATAAAAATGCTTCGGTCTTCCCTTAACATCTGCCTTTAATGAATATTCTAAAAGTTTTTCTTGAATATGATCGATCACATCTTTGATATAAGTATCCCGCTCTGATTTTTTCATCGTCACTTTTTCAGCGAGGCGGTAATAAATATCAGGGTGTAAGAACCTTAAGCATAAATCTTCTAACTCAGCCTTAACGGAGTTAATACCCAAACGACTGGCCAGAGGAACATAGATATCAAGGGTTTCTTTAGCGATCTTCTTTTGTTTTTCTTCGTTAACATATTGAAGAGTTCTCATATTATGCATTCGATCTGCAAGCTTTACGATAATAACTCGAAGGTCTTTTGCCATGGCCACAACCATCTTCCGAAAGTTTTCTGCCTGTGACTCTTCTTTTGTTTTAAATTTAATCTTAGAGATCTTTGTAAGACCAACGACAATTTGAGCTATATTCTTTGAGAACTCTTTTTCAATTTCTTCGGGAAGGATTCCACAATCTTCGACAACATCATGAAGAAGACCTGCCACGATTGAATCCATATCAAGCTTAAGCTTAATAAGAGTTCCTGCTACATTGATAGGATGAATTATATAATCTTCACCAGAGCTTCGTTTTTGACCCGTATGAGCTTTTTCTGCAAAGGCGTATGCCTTTCTAAGCATAGTAAAATCAGCATCGGGATAATAGGATTCCAGCCGACGACAAAGGTCATCGATATTTAGATCTCTTTCATGTGAAAAGTCTAAAGACTGATACAACTAACTCTCCAAGATTTCTTTGATAACGGCCTTAAGCTCGTTATATGCCCTATCAATATCGTCGTTGACGACACAGTAATCATAATCATCTTTCCTGAGTAGTTCTAATCGAGCGTTTTCGAGCCTAACATTAATCACTTCAAGATTATCTGTGCCCCTACTTAGCAAGCGATCCTTCAAAGCCTCTATTGATGGGGGTGCTATAAAAATGGCCTTCGCCTTATCAGCAAAATATTCCTTAAAGCTATCCACGCCCTGAACATCTAAGTCGAATAGGATATTAATACCCTCGGCTAACTTGCTCTCAACAAATTTCTTTGAAGTGCCATAATAATTTTGATGAACTGTCGCCCATTCTAAGAATTCATCCTGATCTTTTCGTTTGATAAATTCTTCTTTAGGAATAAAATTATAGGCAACTCCATCCACTTCCCCCGTTCTCTGAGGCCTCGTCGTAAAACTTACTGACCACTCTAGGTTCTTAAAATCCTCTTTAACTTTCTCAATTAAGGTTGATTTTCCTGATCCCGAAGGAGCAACGATAATAATGATTTTACCTTCTTTTGTTTCCATATTATTCCAGGTTCAACCCTTGTTCTCGAATCTTTTCAAGCTGAACTTTCATTTGAACCACTGAATCCGAAATATCTTTTAGATTTGATTTAGATCCAATCGTATTAGTCTCTCTATTGAGTTCTTGAATAAGAAAATCAATCTGTCTTCCCACTTCTCCGCCTTTCTCTAAGATAGAGTCTAGTTTTTCGAGATGGGCCTGAATTCGATTGATCTCTTCATGAACATCTAATTTTTCAAGATAATAAACCACCTCTTGCATAAAGCGTGGCTCATCAATATTGAGCTCTGTTGAGAGCTCAGAGAATCTTTTCTTTAACTTCTCTTCTACGCTTGCCTGAAAGCTATCGGCCTTCGAGCAGATGAACTGATAGTGCTTATCATAAGTAGTTCTATGGTCTTTTAGAATCTTTAAGAGCTTTTCCCCTTCACTGGCCCTACTCGCTCCTAAGCTCTCTACAGCCGCTTCAAAGGCTTTCCATGTCGCTTCCATTAAAGACTTATCTTTACTTAAGTCTTGGTCCTTATAGAATTCATTTCTTAAAAATGAAGTAGCATCCACATTAAGGGCCACTCCATGAGGTTCAGTCATGGACTTCATCATCTTTAAGAAATCATCTACCTTTGAATCATCAATATCGGAAAACTTTGAGTTTGATTCGCTTCTTTTATAATTGATAAAGATATCAAAGCTGCCTCGGCTAAATTTCTCACCAATCTTTTTCTTCATGTCTATTTCTACTGAATTAAAGATTGAAGACATCTTAAAGCGGGTGTCTTTAAAACGGTGGTTAACGGACTTGAGTTCAACGGTTACTGTATAGTCACCGGTTGTTCCTTCGCCTCGTCCAAATCCTGTCATTGAATAAATCACAAATATTCCTTTTATTCAGAGAAGATGGTTTGATTACCCATCTGTCTAAATTTATCAAATCTTCTTTCCATTAATTCATTAGGGTCAAGTTTGAGTAAGCTTTTAATCTCCGACTCTATTGCCTTAGCAACAACTTCGAAAGTCTTAGAAGTATCTTTATGAGCTCCGCCTGTTGGTTCAACTATTATACCATCAACCACGCCAAGCTCCAGTGCTTTGCTTGGCCCAATCTGAAGTGAGTTTGCTGCCACTTCAGCTTTTTTAGGATCGGCCCAAAGAATTGAAGCGCACGACTCAGGAGAAATCACTGAGTAAACAGAATATTCCATCATCAAGACTTTATCAGCAATAGCTATTCCTAAAGCTCCACCAGATCCACCTTCACCAATAACGATAGAGAGGATTGGACTTTTAATATCAAACATTTCAGCTAAGTTCTCAGCAATGGCAGAAGACTGACCTCTTTCCTCTGCTCCAATCCCTGGATAAGCGCCGGGAGTGTCGACTAAAGAAATAATGGGAACTCCAAAGCGGCTGGCCATTTGCATAACTCTAAGGGCCTTTCTGTAGCCCTCAGGTCTTGGCATACCAAAGTTACGAAGGACTTTCTCTTTAGTCTTACGTCCTTTTTGAATTCCAACGATGGCCACTTTTTGTTTACCAATATGAGCAAAGCCAGCGATAACGGCAGGATCATTTGCAAAGTGGCGGTCTCCAGCCACTTCATGAAAGTCAGGAGCAATGGCCTTTATGTAATCTAATGAATGAGGACGGTTTGGATGTCTTGAAAGTTGAACTTTTTCCCAAGGAGATAAGTTTTCGTAAATATCTTTTATCAATACATTTACTTTTTTCTGAAGAGCTTTGATTTCTTTTGAGAGGTCTATCTGACCTTTATTTTCTAATTCCCGAATCTGATCCTCAAGATCTTTCACGGGCTTCTCAAATTCTAGGGTATAGTTATCCTGTAACTCACTCATAGCAATCACCTTCGACGACTAGCGTCATCCTCTTTATAGCGCTTTTAAAAATTCCGCTGAGAATAGTAGAAAAATAAGGAGAAAACAATGTCCTTAAGGATTTTGACGCAATGAAAAGGCCTTAATTTTACGATAAAACTGAATTACTCTAAAGACCAGCCCTGAACAACTCCGGCTTCAAAGAAAACCTGCTTAACCTTACCGTTTTCATAGAAGGTCCAGCGCTCATTTTGATTACCCGGATCACCGGCCACTTCAACCCTTGTTGGCCTTCCCCAAGTACTTCTGACTTCGTCTTTTTGCATGCCTTGATAGATATCTCTAGAGTTTCTAAAGAAATTTGAAATAGGAGAACTTGCTGGGGCTCTATAACCACGCCTCACATTTTTCGGGGCCACTTGCCTTGCGTATCTTCCAATTTGTCTTGAGCTTAAATAGTCCTCTCTTTCCTCAACACTTAAGCTTAGGAAATAGATCTTTTCACTTGTGGTTTCTAGGTCTGGTTTAAGTTCAGCATATTCAGCATATTGAGCTACGGTTAAGAGTTTCTCTTTCATTGAAAGCTCTCTTTCTAAATTATCATTAAAACTATTTTCTCTATTTCCTTCAGGAGTTCTTGCGGCAATCTGCTCTCTACTTCGATAACCGTCATTTTCATCACCAGGAACAACGTGAAAGTCTTCATGAGGTGTCCACGTTCCATCAGATTGCCTATCCATCTCTTTAATAAATGTTCTTTCTTGAAAAAGAGAAGCGCATCCAGAAAAGCCGAGCAAAAACAAAAACAGTAGTATCTTCATGAAAATCTCCAATTTTATCCTAAATAGCCCATTACAGTAGGCATCTAGCTCATCGGTCCTATGGCCTGAAGTTTTGAAAAAAGGCCCTAGATGGGTAAAATATGGAGTTTTATGCCCTTTCGATCCTGAAATCCGAGGAAAAGCCTCTATTATTAGTCTATTCATCAGGTTTTCCTTAGAGAATCCGATAAGTCATGAGGACCGGAGGTCTTTTGAAAGCTTGGGAAAAATTAGAAGAAAAACTCAATTTGCTAATAGGAAGTTTATTAAACTTTCTGCAGGCCTTCGTCTCAAGAATCACTCCTGGCTCTGTTAAGAAATCAATCGATAAGAGAAAGGGAAAACCCTTAGTCGACCTCACCTCAATTCAAAACAAGGCCCTAGGATTCAAATCTAAGTATGATGCTTTTTCATTGAAGATCACGACAGTTCTTGGAAAGGCTGTTAATTTCTTTAAGTCCATAGACCGCAAAGACTTAAAGCTAAAAAAACTATTCATGGCCTTAGTACTAATCCTTAGCCCATTATTTGGTCGCGTAAGAGATTGGTATATCGCTTTAAAGCCAACAACTTTATTGGCCATGGTTTCAATGACAACAGTAAGTGGTCTCTCATCAATTGTAATTTATAAAGAAGTTCAAAAGATTAGTGAAAAGGCGAGAGGACCTGCCAGTGAAGTAGTAGCAGAAGTTGATACTTCTAATTTAAAACGTCCTGATTATTATAAGAAACAAGAAAGAGAACTCCGCGTGAGAAATGTCTCAATTCCCATTTACACTGGGGGAAGAACTCCTGCTTCAGGTAAGAAGCTTCTTATCGACTTTACCTTTGTTTCTTCAAACCGCTATATAAAAGAATATTTCTTTGAAAATGGTCATCTTCTTAAAGATAAATTGAACACATCTATCGAACAGATCCTCCCAGACTTCCCTCTTCAGGATGATGGAAAGAGGGTCATCAAGGAGAAGATCAAAAAAGAAATGCAAGTTCTTCTCGATGACTTAAAGATTGAAGGTAGTATTCAAGAGATCTATATCCACAGCATCATGACAGGTTAAGCACTAAGGCGAACCACACTTCTTACAGTATTTGGAGAGACTCCTAAAAGCTTTGCTGACCTCTTTATATTGTTTCCAAACCTATTGTAAATTTTCATTACGTACATATTCTTTACCTCTTCAAGTTTTCTCACTTCTGAATCCATTTCAAGCACTTCTTCTTCAATAATATTCAATGAGAGTTCCTCATCAAGAGAGCAATGATCTATCTTCTCCCCTCCTGATAAGACTTGCTTTTGTTTAAGATGACCTAAGAGCTGCCTGATATTTCCTGGCCACCCATAAGAGCGATAAAACTCCTTTAGCTGAGGAGTGATATAAAGGCCTTCATCAATCTCAAACTCCTTTAACAATTGAGTTATTAGTTTTTTATTCTTTCTTAATGAGGGCATCCTTACTCGTCCTCCAGTGCTGAGACGATAGTAAAAATCTGAACGCATCTTCCCTTCTTTCACTAAGTTCTTTAATTCTTTGCCACTTGAAAATATCAACCTTACGTCTAGCTGCTGATCCCTTTCAGCTCCTACTGGTCTAATTTTTTTATTATCTAAAAAAAGAAGAAGTTTCGTTTGAATACCCAAAGGAAGAGAGTCAATTTCATCTATAAAAAGTGTCCCTCTATTTGCCTCTGCAAAGGCTCCCATCTTATTATTGACTGCCCCTGTAAAGGCTCCTTTAATATGCCCAAATAACTCTGATTCAATTAGGGTGGAAGCATAGGAAGAAATGTTGATATGAACAAAGGGACCATTTTTCAAACTTGATTCATGAAGGTTTCTTGCAAGCCTGCTTTTTCCTGTTCCCGTCTCTCCTTCAATCAAGATGCTTAACTCACTTTCAATTATCCTCTTGCTTAAAGGAAGAGTTAAAGCTTCTTTACCTGAATGCTTCTTTTTAATCTCTAGCCGTGTGTATTCTAACTCAACAATATCTCCGTACTCTAAGAAAGCTTCGAAGGTGTAATTTCCATTTAATTTAAAAGGGTTGATTCCTATTGATTTAAGTAAGTACCTACCTGATTCATCAATGCTAGTTTCAGAATCCTTCGAACATAAACGAAGCTGGTATTCAGTAAAGAGCTTTGAAACAAAGGGGATCAGAATCTCACTTTTCTCTCCAGAGTACTTAAAACTCTCCCCTCTTCTTAATCGATAAGAGAGCCTAGTAAGAGTGACCTCTTGCTTAGGACCGTTAAAAGGACTGATGGCCAACTTATCTCCTAGCCTCAATCCCGACCTATTCAGCCGTAAGCTGCCAAAATCACTAATATACCTACATTCTGTTGTTTCCATTTTCTCTACCTCTCCTTTTTAAGACCCTGAAGTTATTATCAATTTTCATGCCTACCTATGGTCAAAGGTTTCAATTATTTAGTAAGGTCCGTGGATTATCAGAAGACGAAATGGTCCTTTTAAGACCGGAGAGATGAATGACAAAGATCAAAAAAGGCAGCCCCGTTTTCAAAATGGGAATCAGCCAACCTGCTCAATTAGAAGAGTGGCTAGACACCCATAAAGATGCCATAGGTCTGGCCTTTGTTGGGCGCTCTAATGTTGGAAAGTCTAGCTTGATCAACTGCCTCTTCGGTAAAAAGACTGCAAGAACTTCAAAGACCCCGGGACGAACCCGTGAAGTGAATATCTTTGAGTTCAAGCTTGAAGGACAAGCGGAAGATGAGAAGCCCTTTTTCCTCTTTGACCTTCCCGGTTATGGTCATGCGGATGTCAACAGATTGATGTCCGAAAGATGGGAAGCATTAATGACCTTGTTCTTTGAGAAGATGCCAAAGTCAGTTCTCCTGCTTAACCTTCAAGACTCTAGGCATCCACAACAAAGTGCGGACTTAGAATTTCAAGACTTCATCGTTCACTTCAATCATGATTCTTTTTTGGTTTTTAATAAAATTGATAAACTTAAGACCCAAAAAGACAGGTCTATTTTAGAAAAACAAAAACCAGGAATCTTTAAAGCGACTCCTTTTTTCAAACAAATATATTTTGTTTCTGCAGAGAAGAGTAAAGGGGTCCCTGCCTTAGAAGACGCCCTCACTAATTATCTAGAGCACGCTACTCTTCTCGAGGAGAATCAGTAGAGGTTTCTTTTGAGATATCAACAGGACCTGCTGAAAATTTAATCTTGTTCACTTCTTCTTCGATAGATTCTAAGTCTTTTTCACATTCTTTTATGGTGCCCAGGATCTCTGTTACCTTTGGGTCTTCCCATTTAAGATCACCACTAGCGATTGACTTAGCCGCTAAATGACCAAGCTCTTCATAAGCTTCGTGCAAACTGGTATTGGTTCTTGAAGCAGTTAGCATCTTTTTTCCAATCTCAGTTGTCCGCTTGACTTCATCTTGACAGGTCTGAAGTATCTCTTGAAATCTTGACTGCCAACCATGTTGTTTCTGCATAAAAATACTCCGGTAAATAGTAATCAAAGTATAACCTATTCTGCCGTTTCTTGTGAAGCAGGCTTAAAATGATAGAATATAAATAAATCTAATAATCACGGTATCTTATGTTCGAATTTTTGAGTGAAAAGCTCCAAGTTAAACCACCAAAAGAAGAGATCGATAAGATCTTTGAGCACCTGCAGACAATCTATCCCGCCGGTGAAGATCCATGGGGATTAAGCTTAAAAAAAGCGCGCAAGAACATGGAGATGATTTGGCCCTTCTACCACAATTATTTTAAGGTACGTGTTTTTGGTCAAGAAAATGTAGGTGATGAGCCCTACCTAGTTACTTCAAATCATTCCGGACAAATTGCTATTGATGGAATGCTTATCTGTATTGCTTTTTCACTAGAAGTTAAACCCGCAAGGATTCTAAGACCTATGGTTGAGAGATTTGTTACAGGTCTTCCCTTCTTTGGAACTTGGGCTTCGGAGGGGGGCGCTGTTCTTGGTGACAGGCAAAACTGTATAAATCTATTAGAGGCCAAGCAATCTGTTTTGGTTTTCCCTGAAGGTGTTAGAGGTGTTGCAAAGAACACGGCCGATTTTTATAAGCTTCAAAAATTCACCCGCGGATTTTTCAGGATGGCCCTTTCAACGGGAACAAAGATACTTCCTATAGCTGTTGTTGGAGCTGAAGAGTTCTACCCTTTTGTTTATCACCCAAGGAAGATTGCAAGATTCTTAGGCCTTCCAGCTCTACCACTTACTCCATTACTGGTTCCCCTTCCTTCTCCTGTAGATATTATCATTGGTAAACCCTACGAAGCTCCGCCTGAGCTGACAACAGAATCTAGTGATGCTGAGATTGATATTCATATCAAGGCCATTGAAGCTGAGGTAAAGAGGCTTACTGAAGAAGGATTAAAAAACAGAAGATCATTTTGGGCCAATGTTAAAAAGGAAGAGAAGAAGTGACTTTAGAGATGAAAGATATATCTTCTGTGCTAATTATTGGAATCGCTGGAGGCCTTGCTAAGATAACCGCGGGCCTTCTCTCAAAAAAATATCCTGAGCTTAGTATTACTGGGGTAGATTCCCGTCCAGTTAAGCTAGAAATACAAACAGAGAATATAAAAACAGTTCAAATGAAATACACCCGTGGAAACTTTGAGAGAATCTTTCGCGAAAAAAAATTTGATGCTGTTCTTCATCTAGGAAGAATGAGTCATGCCGATGCTAACCCCATGGGCAATCTAGAAAAGAGACTAGACCTCAATGTCATGGGAACCAAGAGGATTATGGACTTGGCCCTGCGCTTTGGCGTAAAGAAAAGCATAATCGTTAGCACCTATCATGTTTATGGAGCTCTTTCAGACAATCCTGTTTTTATAGACGAAGAAGCCCCTCTCAGAGCAAGCATAAAATATCCTGAGTTAAGAGATGTTGTAGAGATGGACCTCTTTTCAACAAACTGGATGTGGAAAAACCAAACTGAAATCGAGACAGTTGTCCTTAGGCCTTGTTCGATTATTGGGCCTAATATTAGAAATTCAATGTGCCTTTATTTAACAAGTCCATACGCTCCTATTGGAGCTGACTTTAATCCCATGTTTCAGTTCATTCATGAATATGACATGGCCAGTGTCGTTATCCGTTCCTTAGAAAAGGTTCCAACTGGTATCTATAACGTGGCTCCTAGTGAAGTTATCTCAATCAAAGAAGCCAGAAAGGTTATTGGTCAACCAAGCATTCCGGTACCACTTCTTTTTTTAGAGCAAACCGTAAAACTTTTGAATTTTCCTTTTTGGAAGTTTCCTCGCTACTTACTCGATTATATAAAGTTCGCATGTATTATCGATAACAAAGGAATAGCTCCCTATTTAGGTGAAGACTTCTATCGATTTACGACTAAGGAAGCACTTGAGTTATTAAAACTCGAATAGATCTATTCTTTTTTTCCTGAAAATTCTAACTTAAAGATCTTTAGCACAGAGATGAGTATTTTCTCATAGGTAGGTTCATGAAAGATCTGCTTCATATGAGTTAAGCATTTCTTGACGGTGACGATGTTAAAGCCTTCTTTATATATATAGTCCACTAAGAAGTGAGAAACAATAAAGACACGACTAAGGGGAAAAGTTCTGGCCGATAAAAGCTTCTTAGGAAATCCTTTTCCTTCAGGAAGCTCATGATGTTGAGCGATAATAACATTTGTGTCAGGAGGAATTTCTCTAAATTCATGAATAAAATTAGAGCTCTCTAAAGGGTGATTCAAAAAACGCTCAATATCATTTTCGGAATGCTTGCCGGCAATGATCCCGTTTAGTTCCATATCCTTCATGGCCGATGAGCCATCTAAGCTCATGTCATGAAACATGCTAGCGAGATAGATCTTAAACTGGGTATCTTGAGAATCCCAAGTTAGATCAGATAAAATAAGTCCAGAGATATAGGCCGTCATCAAACTATGTTCATAGAGAAAGTCTGCCTTTCCCATCATTTGCTTAATTAAGGTTCCAATCTTTGGAGATTGCTCTCCCATCTTTATATTATTCTCAACAAGTGATTTCGCTAGCTCCATGGCCTCCTCTGTTAGACCAGAGGATTTCAATTGAGAATGGATGATCTCTTGAGCTTCAAGTTGTTTTTCGTATATTCGGTTGGGCTCTTGCTCAATTTCCTCAGCAAAGACCTTCATCAATATTATCATATAAGGCTCTAGAAACTTATTGAGTTCTTCTTCCCTAATATACATGGTTTCAATATTCTTTCTCTCATACTTAGCGATATCTTCTTCACCGAGCTGGTCATTGAAGTTATAGATCTTAACAAAGTGACCATCTCGAATCTTGATATAGATATCTGTTGGAGCAAGGTCTGCACGGTATAAAATCTTTAATCGGATAGGGACATGACCATTTTCTGATTGTGGTAGGCCATCTGGCTCTTCCTCACTACTGCTCATAACACTAAGGATAGCTTCTTTAAGAAGAGGCATCTTTGGCGGTTTAGAAATCAATTTGTTCAAGGGATTATCTTCAAGAAAATCACCAAAGCCCAATTCATGAATATCTTCGGCACCAGTCATCAGGATGAATGGGATATCTAACTTCATCCTTTTAACAAAAAGGTAAAGATCTAGTCCTGTCCCGCCATCCATAAAGTGATCAGAGACAATAAGATCAACATTAACCCCACCTTCAAGAACGCCTATGGCCTCTTGTCCGTTATCACAGGTGATAACTTCTCCCTTGGTAAGGGATTTAAATCGTAAGGTAAGAATTTCCCGAATCTCTTCGTTGTCTTCTGCATAAAGGATGCGCATAGGAGTATTCTATAGTAGAAACCCGCCTACACGTAGCATCAATTCAAAATAAACCCAAATTCTATTTTTTACTCTTCTCCTGAAGTAGAGCTTCTCCTTGCCTAATATAGTCAAGAGATTGGATTAGAGTACTGGCTGACTCTTGGGGAGCATGAAAGCCCGTAGAGTTCTCAGCTTCTACATAATCAAATAAAAACTGAGCATTTCGATGGAGCTTTCTAAGTTTCTCTATTTCAGGATGGTCCTGATTTTTCTCAAGTTTCTTAATAAAAGAGATCAAAGCATCGAAAACAATATTTTTCATTTCCGTATGTTTATCTTGAATATCATTAACCCTCTTAACGAGGTCATCTTCAGGAATATTATGGCAAGTCTGACATGAGCGGTTAACCTTTAGAACGGGACTATTGATGTGATGATCCGTAATTTTGATCGCGCCCATTTTCTTATAAGGCATATGACAGTCAACACAACTAACTCCACTTTTGGCATGAATCCCATTTGAGTAGGTTTCAAATTCTGGATGCTGAGCTTTTAGTACTTCGGCGCCCGTTAACTTATGAGTAAAGTCCTTAAAGTTAATATCATTATAATAAGACAGAGCAGCTTTCGCTGTTAGACCTTTTGACCAAGGATAAGTTAAAGTTTTTTCACTACCTTTAAAATAATACTCAACATGACATTGAGCGCAGACAAAGGTTCTCATTTCAGTCCTAGATGCCATTTTATTTACATTATAATTATGAACGCCGACTGATTTTTTAAAAGACTTGATCCCTTCCATAAAGGCTGGTTTAGAAATTCGTAAATTCATATTCTTTGGATCATGGCAATCAATACAGCTAACCGGATGTTTAACTTGTTTAGCTGCCTCTTTATATGGCATTTTATTTAAGAGATGAAAGCCTTTGTTTAAATCACCTTTTCCTAAAGTCATCATTGCCTTATAAGTCGACGCGTGACAATTGATACAAGTTCCAGGCTGACCTACTTTTTGACGTTCAGTATAGAGCTGATCTTCCAGCATAAAAGCATGACCTCTTTCTTCTCGAAAATCTTTTGAAAAGGCGTAGCCAGACCACATCGTTACGAAACGAGGATCCTCTATTAACTTATCTTGAGAAACCATAGTGCGTGGGTCTTCCTCAGTTGAAATCCGTTTAATCGCTTCACTTCCCCCATAGCGCGTTCTCACTTGATCAACATTTTTTAAATAATCCTCGTATTGATAGGGAAAGTTAGCTCCCCATATAGCGGGGTCGTCTTCAAGTTCTTTTATTTCTTTAATAGAGAAGTGAGTAAACTTACCTTCATTTTTTCTCTCCAATATGTTTAAAGCTAAAAGAAAACAAGAAGCGCTAACGATTGTGGCAATTATAAATGTTCCAATCTTTTTATTCTTCATCTGATATGACCTACGTTTGAATGACAATGAATACAGTTTGTTTGTTCAGTTGATTTAAAATGATTTACTAGAGAGTCATGGCATTTGAGGCAAGAAGTATTCGCAATTTTTTTATTCAGTTTGGTCATCTGTAATGGCCAAGGGTGTTTACCAGTTGTAAATGCTAAACCGTGGTTCCATCCGTTAATTGCTTTTGTTATATATTTTGGAATTATTCCTTGAGGAGTATGGCAACTATTACAGACTGCAACGTGATGATGAGAAGACTTCTCATAGGAATAAAAGTGATCTTTCATGACATGGCAATTTACACAAGCTTTTGGATCGTCTGAAAGATAAGAGTAGCCTTTTGAGTAAGTAAAAGTCGCCACGACGAAACCGGCAGGTGTGGCGAAGACAAAAACCCAAAAAAAGGCTGATACTCCTCCGATGGCAGATAAACTCAAAAACTTTTTCATTATTTTCTTTATCTCGGTTAAGTATTGGCCATAGCTTTCAAGTGTTTACCATTATGTAAGTTCAATAACGTACTTTTATAAAATGAGATTATGGCTCAACTTCTGTCTCGCTAATATGATAAGAATCATGGAATTCAAGCTAATTCAGCTAATATGACACATTGCCTTTATTAGAGAATGGTGCCGGAGGGGGGACTTGAACCCCCACGGTGTTGCCACCGGCGGATTTTGAATCCGCTGCGTCTACCATTTCGCCACCCCGGCCGAGTGAAAGCCCATACTATTTTATGTCACGCATGCATGTCAATTGGCTGAGATTTCCCTGTATTTATCATTTAAATTTTCTCTTTATAGCAGTAGAGTTAGCCAAACTTTATCCATACTATACGCATCGCATCAGGAGACTGGATATGCTAGACAAAGAATTTTACGAAAACGCTGGGATCAGAATTGATCGTGATCCTAAGAATAAGATCTACAAAGACTCACCTCTCAACACTCTTATTGAAAGAGCCGTTAAGCTTGGTTATGGAAAACTAACTAAACATGGTGCCATGGTTGTAGAAACGGGAAAGCATACCGGAAGATCAGCTGCTGATAAGTATGTTGTTAAGTCTCCAAGAACTGCCGAATCTATTTGGTGGGAGAACGGACTCAACGAACAATCCCCAGAGCAATTTGAATCTCTAAGAAAAGATGTACTCGATTATTTAAATGAAGACCGTGACCTTTATATAACTGAACGTTCAGTTGGCGCCCACGAAGCCCACAATGTTGGAGTAAGACTCGTAACAAGTCATCCACAGCATTCACTTTTTAGTAAGTATCTTTTCCGTCACAGAATGAGAGAGCTTAATGAAAAAGACTTCCTTATTCTTCATGCTCCAGAGATGGAGATTGATCCAAAGAAATACGGTGCTAAGAACCCTACTATCATTACAACTTGCTTTGATACAAATGTAACAATCATTGTTGGTACACTCTACGCTGGAGAAATTAAGAAATCCATGTTCAGTGTTTTAAACTACATCTTACCTGAAGCAGGAATCCTTCCAATGCACGCTGGAGCTAACGAGCTAACTAACGGCGAAACTGGTGTTTTCTTTGGACTCTCTGGAACTGGTAAAACAACTTTATCAACTGATGAGGGAACTCTTCTTATCGGGGATGATGAACACGGAATGAGTGATAACGGTGTCTTCAATTTTGAAGGTGGATGTTATGCTAAAACTTATAAGCTATCTGCCCAAGGGGAGCCAGAGATTTGGTCAGCTTCAAACAGATTTGGATCAATGCTTGAAAATGTTGTTTTGACAGATAAGACTGGAGAGCCCGATTTTTTCAATAACTCATTAACTGAAAATGGTCGTTCATCTTACCCTCTTGATTTCATCGATGAGTTAAAAGAAAATTCAAATGGACAAGTTCCGAGTCATATCTTTTTTCTAACGGCAGACGCCTTTGGTGTTCTTCCTCCAGTTGCCAAACTTACTAAAGAACAAGCTATGTTTTATTTCGTTCTAGGTTATACGGCGAAATTAGCAGGTACTGAAATTGGAGTAAAAGAGCCAATGGCGACTTTTTCTCCCTGTTTTGGTGCCCCTTTTATGCTCAGACATCCAAGTGAATACGCTAAACTTCTAGGTGAGTACTTAGACCGTCATAATATAAAAGTATGGCTTATCAATACTGGTTGGACAGGTGGTTCATATGGTGTTGGACAAAGATTCCCACTTCTCATTACAAGACAGATCGTAAGAACCATTCAAAAGAATGTTCTTAATATTACTCCTTTTGATAGAGATGAGATCTTTGGATTTGATATTCCTCATGCCGTAAGAAAAGTACCTACCTCTTTTCTTCACCCTAAAGAAGGCTGGGAAGATAAAGTCGCTTATGACAAGAAGGCCAAAGAACTAGCTGAGAGTTTTCACAATCAGATGAAGAACTTTGGTAGCTTTTATACTGATAACCTTCAAGGTTCTCCTATTTACGGAAGATAGAATGCTTAAGATCTACACCCTTTTATTGATCCTGTTACTCACCTCATGTGCAACAGGATCAAATATTAGTGGAATCGGTACGACCACTCTAAGATTTATTGGGGATAAAGCTTTTCCTGTAGAAACAACTTTCAATGGAATTCCCTTTGGAGGGATTAGCGGAATTAGCTACGACCCAAAGACTGATAGCTTACTAGGAGTTAGCGATGACAGAAGCTCTCGCGCTCCGGCTAGGTTTTATGAGTTTAAGCTCATTATTGAGCCTAGCCTTGTAGATCTTAAGATCCTAAATTCAACCGTCCTCAAAGCCGCCAACGGTAAGAGTTTCCCTGAGGGGGAAGTCGACTTTGAAGCCCTCACATTTGTTTCAAATAATAGAATCGCTATTTCTTCTGAAGGCGATAACAGGCCCTCTCCAAGGATCGCCCCATGGCTTGCCATCTTCAATAGGGATGGGAGTTATTCAAACTGGATTGATCTTCCAAGCAGGTTTCTCCCTGAGCATAAAGGTGAGTTAACCAAAGGTCCTAGGAATAATCTTTCTTTTGAGTCACTAGGAGCGACTAGAGACTTTAGTTACCTTTTTACAGCGACTGAGGACACAATCTTTCAAGATGGTGAACTGGCTACCTCAAATAGTCCAGGAGTCATCAGAATCTTGCGCTATAAAGAAAAAGATTCCACTTATGTCTTTGATGCTGAATTTCCTTACAAGCTTGAAGCTGTCCCTACGAAAGAGAAAGGCCTAAAGACACGGGGTCATAATGGGCTTGTTGATATCCTCCCCTTTAATAAAAAGTACTTTCTCACAATGGAAAGAGCTTGGGTTCCCGAGGAAAGAAAACAGACCATAAAGATCTATAAAGTTACTATTGAAAAAGACTCCACAAGACTCTTCAATGTTTCGTCTCTAAAAGATGGGAACTTCAAATTTCTTAAAAAAGAATTGGTTGCTGATCTAGATGACTTTGTTCCTTTACTAACAGATGGAAAGAAGAAGCTCGACAATATGGAAGCGATGACCTTTGGCCCAAAGCTACCTAATGGCAATCACACTCTTTTGATCATGAGTGATGATAACTTCAATAAACGCCAGAGGACTTTACTCTTAGCCTTTGAGCTACTTTAGAAGACCTACAAGCTCCCACTTCTCATCTTTGAAAGTTAAATGGTAAACGCAGCAGTTAGGAATCTCTATCTTTTCAGAATCTGGAGGAAGGAGAGAATGAACTATATTTCTAATAACTCCTCCATGTGAACTTATTCCTATATGACTTGATTTCGAAGACTTCGCAATTTGATTTAAGGCCTTCCAGACTCTTTCAATACATTCTCGCTTGGTTTCACTACCCTCTATCCTCAAATCCCAATACTTAGGATGAGTCTTAAAGTAATCTGCGCCTAACTCCTCGATCACCTCTGTAAAGATCCTCCCTTCGGCTTTTCCAAAATGAGCTTCACGTAAGCTTTCTCTCGATTCAATGTTCAATTCAGGCAAAGCAATTGAAGCTGTTTCGTAAGCTCTTTTTAAATCACTGCTAAAGACTTCTTGAATTCCAAGCCTTGAAACCTTCTCCTTAAGCTCTTTAGCTTGAGACCTTCCCTGATCATTGAGCTCTATATCAGTATGACCTTGTATTCTTCTTTCAGCATTCCAATCAGTTTGACCATGTCTGAAAATATAGAAATTCAAGAAACACTCCTTAGTTACAGTCAAAATAGTTACACCTAAAAAGTACATAATTCTCTTAAGAAGCTCAATCTAGGAAGCGCTTCTTTGATAACAAGCGCTTGAATCATTTATCCGAGTCTTTCTCTTTACTATTAGCCCGACGTAAATACTCGGTCTGTTTAACATTATCTGGCACTAGTGAAAGAAATGATAAGTGTTCAGAATAATTCACGATTCGTATGATGCTCTAATTAAATAAACCGAAGTCACAAAGGAATTGTTATGAAGTTGATCGTTACTCTGCTGTTTTTCATCAGCGCATTTAATCTATCTGCCGATGAAATCAGGTTCAACAATAAAAGAATCATCGTTAAGTTAAAAGAAGGTCAAGCAATGCCTTCGCATCAGTCTGTAAAAAAAGTTCAGCATCTTTTTAAACAACTTTACGTCTTACACTTAGAAGATGTTAAGAGCCTTGAGACTGACTTCTTAAATAGTCCAGCTTTTGAATATGTAGAAAGAGATTTCTATTCAGGAAGAAACAAGCTTCCACAAGCTGAAAGAGAACTTGAAATCAACGAAAAGATGGCAGGTGATTTTAACGATCCAAAATTTGGAAAACTTTGGCACTTCAATGACAAGACTGGCATGAGCGTAAACCGCGCTTATAAGGAAGTTATCAATGCTAAGGGCTCTGAAGTAATCGTGGCGGTAGTAGATACAGGTGTTGATTATAATCATGAAGACCTAAAAGAAGTTATGTGGGTAAACACTAAAGAAATTCCTGGAAACAATATTGATGATGATGGAAATGGATACGTAGATGATGTTCATGGAATCAACACTCTTTCACGTGATTCAAACGGAAGTGCTACAGGGGATATGAAAGATACTCACAGCCACGGAACACATGTTTCAGGTATTATTGGAGCCACTCAAAATAATAATGTTGGGATTGCAGGAGTTGCAAGCAACGTAAAAATCATGGGTATCAGAACAGTTCCAAATAATGGTGACGAACTAGACGTTGATGTTATCGAGTCTTTTCTATATGCCGCTAAAAATGGAGCTAAGATCATCAACTGCTCTTTTGGTAAAGCTCATAACGAAGGTGGAATGGCCGTTTCTGAAACAATCAAGCATATTGGTGAAACTTACGGGGTTCTCGTGATTGCTGCTTCAGGAAACTCTTCACAGAATATTGACTCAAGACTTACTTACCCAGCTTCATTTGAAAATGATCACCTAATGGTAATCGCTTCAACAAGTAATAGAGGCGGAATGAGTTACTTTTCAAATTATGGAAAGAAGAACGTAGACCTAGCAGCACCTGGATCAAGCGTTTATTCAACGACTCCAAACAATCGTTACTCAAGCATGTCTGGGACGTCTATGGCCTCTCCTGCAGCTGCTGGAGTTGCTGCTGAAGTCCTAAGCCATAACCCGGCCCTTGGACCAGTTGAGCTTAAGACTCTTCTTATGGACAGCACAACTAAGGTTGGACGTTTCTCTAGCAAGCTAGTGACTGGGGGAAGAATCAATCTCTACAACGCTCTTCAACAAGCTCTTAACCGCTAATGAGACCTTAAATTTAAGTGATATGAGCCCAGCTAAATGCTGGGCTTTTTTGTAACTTTTTGTAACAAAGATCAACAAGAGTACACTTATCAGTAAACCTTTAAGGAATTACTGATATGAAAAAACACCTACCTAAGCTCCTCATCCTTGCCGCCATAGTCTTGGTCTTGATAGCAGCGAATAGCTACGGGGTTACTGACTATCTAACCTTAGAGTACCTAAAGGCCAATCAAGCAAAGTTTCAAGACTTTTATAATTCCAATACTCTTCAAACCCTTAGTATCTATATGACCGCCTATATTATTGCTACCGCCTTCTCTATACCAGGAGCGACAATATTGACTTTAGCTGGTGGTGCCTTGTTTGGTTTTAAGATAGGGCTACTTTCAGTTAGCATTGCAAGTACAATAGGAGCTACCCTTGCTTTTTTAGCTGCTCGTTTCTTACTGAGAGATTCAATCCAGAATAAGTTTGGTGATAAGTTAAAGACATTTAATGAAGGAGTGGAGAAAGATGGGGCTTTTTATCTATTTAGTCTTAGACTGATCCCCGTATTTCCCTTTTTTCTCATAAATTTACTTATGGGACTAACCCCAATTAAAACCATTACATTTTTTTTCGTCTCACAGCTTGGCATGCTTTTAGGGACTGCAGTGTACGTCAATGCAGGTAGACAGGTTTCTCAAATAAGTTCTTTAAAAGAGATCTTATCTCCTTCTTTGATTCTTAGTTTTGCCCTACTAGGAGTGCTTCCTTTTATTGCCAAGATCTTTGTTGAAAAACTAAAAGCTAAGAAGGTTTATGAGGGATTTAAGAAGCCAACCAAGTTTGATTATAATATGGTCGCAATCGGTGGGGGTTCCGCCGGACTTGTCACCACTTATATATCTGCAGCCGTAAAAGCTAAAGTTGCCCTAATAGAAAAACATAAAATGGGAGGTGACTGCCTCAATACTGGCTGTGTTCCATCTAAGGCCTTAATCAAGTCAGCAACAGTAATTCAAACCGCCAAGAATTCAAAGAAATATGGCATTGACTCTATAGACGTAAACTTTGATTTCTCTAAGATCATGGACCGCGTTCAAGATGTTATAAAGAAAATCGAACCTCATGATTCAATAGAAAGATATGAAAGCCTTGGAGTTGAATGCATTACTGGTGCGGCAAAGATCTTAAGCCCTTGGGAAATTGAGGTAAATGGGAAGGTTATAACGACCCAAAATATTACAATTGCTACGGGCGCACGACCCTTTGTCCCACCAATCCCTGGACTTAATAAGGTAGAATATCTAACTTCCGACAATCTGTGGCAGCTTAGAGAATTACCAAAGAACTTTGTCGTTCTAGGCGCAGGCCCCATTGGTCTTGAACTAGCTCAATCATTCAATAGATTTGGATCTAATGTTAGCATCATCGAAATGGGAGAAAGGGTTCTAAGTATTGAAGACCCTGAAGTGTCATCCTTTATTGAAAGTAAGCTTGTCTCTGAAGGTGTCCATGTTCTTACAAAACATAAAGCTAAAGAGTTCAAAGGTAATATTCTTGTGTGCGAACATAATGGTGAAGAGGTCGAAATTCCCTTTGATAAAGTTCTTGTTGCGGTTGGAAGACGCCCTAATGTAACTGGCTTTGGACTTGAAGAACTTGGAGTAGCTTTAAGAGAAAATGGAACTATCGAGGCGGATGATTTCTTAAGAACAAACTTCCCCAATATATTTGTTTGCGGAGATGTAACAGGTCCCTTTCAGTTGACTCATACAGCAGCTCATCAGGCTTGGTACTGCGCCGTTAATGGACTATTCGGAAAGTTTAAAAAATTCAAGGTCGACTATAGTGTCATCCCTTGGTGTACATACTTAGACCCCGAAGTTGCAACTGTAGGAATGAATGAACAAACCGCCATAAAAAATGGAGTCAAATATGAGGTCACAACTTATGGAATTGATGACCTAGACCGAGCGATAGCGGATAGCGAAGAGCAAGGCTTTGTGAAAGTCTTAACGGCGGCAGGTAGTGATCGAGTCATTGGGGCTACTATTGTTGGAAAGTCAGCAAGTGACTTACTTTTGGAGTTTATAGGGGCCATGAAGCACGGTTATGGTTTAAATAAGATTTTGGGCACTATTCACACATATCCAACAATGGGTGAGGCCAATAAGTATTTAGCTGGAAACTGGAAAAAAGAAAGGGCACCAGAGAAGCTACTCTCTTACATTCAAAAATACTTTGCATGGTCTAGAGGAGCTTAACTTAGATCTTCTAACCTTTGATCGAATTCAGAGCTAATCGCTTCCATCTTCTCGGAAGCGATTTCTAGTTCATCAAACCAGGATTCGATATTTTTATTCAATGCTCCAAGCTCTTTAGAAAGAGTAGAGACGATATCCCCATTAGAGTTCTCACTGGCCGCAACAAGTTCTTCTTCTATTTCTTTAATCCTATTTTCGGCATTAGATATATCTTCTTCAAGCTTTTCTACTTGTTTCTTAAAAGGTCCCGCTTTTTTAGACCTCTCTAAAGTCAGTTCAGCCCGAAGGCGTTTAGAGTCTTTTTTAGACAACTTCTTTTTCGGGTTTTTTTCTACATCGTCCTCAATTTCGTCCCATCCAATCTTCTCTAAAAATTCATCATAAGTTCCATCAAAGATAGCTGCCTTCCCATCTTGAAAAACAACAAGCTTAGTTGCCAATTGCTTTAACATAAACTCAGAGTGGGTTACAAAGATAACAGATCCAGGAAAGCTATCGATTTCATCAATCAAGATCTCAACAGATTCCATATCTAAGTGGTTTGTTGGCTCATCTAAAAGAAGAACCGTTGATTTATTAGCTAAGATTTTCCCAAGCAGAACTCTGCTTCTCTCCCCACCCGATAGGACGCTTATCTTCTTATCTGCTAAGTCCCCTTCAAACATCATTGCGCCACAAATATTCCTAACCGCAGTTCTTGTCAGAGCGTCATTGGCAGAGCCAATCTCTTCAGCCACTGTGGCCTTCATACTTAATCTTTGAATATTCGTTTGACCAAAGTGAGAGACCTCAGCATCTTTATGAAACCTTATATTTCCACTTTGGGACTTAAGTTCATTGCCTAAAACATTCAAAAGTGTGGACTTACCTTTTCCGTTCTTACCAATGATCGCGAGCCTCTCCCCTTTTTTTAGGCTAATTGAAACGTCTTCAAAGAGAGTGGGAAAATCTGATCCATAAGAAAAACTTAAGTCCTCAGCTTCAAGTACAGTTTTAGAAGGGATGTCCTTATAATTGAAACTAAAGCCAAAGTTTTTGTCATTATCTAGTTTTTCAATGGTTCCCAGTTTATCTAATTGTTTTAGTTTCGATTGAGCCTGAGTGGCCTTTGAAGCCTTGGCCCTAAACCTATCAACAAAGCTTTGGAGGTGTTTTTTCTTCTTCTCCATATTTTGTCTAGTTTGTTCATAGATTTCATCTTCCATGATCATTTGTTCATAGAACTTTTGAGTGCCACCACTAATCTTTTTAATTGTCCCTCTATTAATCCCCATCGTATGAGTCGATACTTCATCCATAAAGTCTCTATCATGGGTGATGAGAATTATCTCTCCGGGAAAGGTTCGTAAGAATCCTCTCAGCCATCTTAAGGAAATAATATCTAAGTAGTTAGTGGGCTCATCAAGTAAAAGAAGATTTGGTTCTTGAAGAAGCGCTTTTATTAAGTTGATTCGAAGCTGAAAACCTCCAGAGAATTCACTAGGAGGTCTTAAGAAATCTTCCTGACTAAAGCCGAGTCCCATTAAGTATTTTTCCGCTTTATACACATTATGTTCTTCACCTTTAGGTAGGGCAGAACAACATTCTTCAAGGACATTTTTATGATTGAATTCAATATGCTGAGAGAGGCTGCCTAGCTTATATCCTTTAGGAATAACTACATCCCCTAAGTCTGGGAGTTCCTCCCCGAGGATTATTCGAAAGAGGGTCGACTTTCCAGAGCCATTTCTGCCAACAAGGCCCACTCTTTCTCTAGGCATCAATGATAAGGTCACATCACTTATGACCTCTTGACCACCGTAGCTCTTTGATAAGTTATTGATTTGAATCAACTGAGTGCTCCGCGGCAAAAATCTTCATTAACTAGCTTAGAAATTTAATGCTAAACTCAGCATCTCGCAAATTTAAACCACTAGAAAGGTAAATATTATGAAAATTCTTATCTCAATCTTGTTTCTCTTTAGCCTAAACCTTCAAGCAGCCACGCAAGATAAGGTCACTATGCCAGAGACTATCTCAGTAAAAGGAAAGGACTTAGTTCTTAATGGTCTAGGGACAAGAAAAGCCACTTGGCTAAGAGTTAAGGTTTATGTTGGTGGTCTTTTTCTAGAGAAAAAATCAAAAGACGCAAATCAAATCTTAAATAGCAAAGGCACAAAATACATCCGTATGCACTTTGTAAGGGATGTTAAAAAAGAAAAACTAGTTAGCGGATGGAATGACGCCTTTAAAGCCGCTGTAAAAGATCTTCCTCGTATTCAAACAAGAATAAATGAATTCAACGCTCTAATGGGAGATATTAAGAAAAATCAAGAAATCGTCCTGACTTTTACAGATAAAGATGTGCATGTAGATTTTGCCAATCTTAAGCAAGGGACAATCAAAGGAGGAGATTTTTCTAAAGATCTTCTCTCCGTTTGGTTTATCAACGCAAAAGATGAAGGCTTAAGAGACGGGCTTTTAGGTCTTAAGTAAATTCCGTATACTTCTTAGAATTACCCCGTGCTTTTTCTACGGGGTACTTTTGAGCGTTTTGCTCCATCTTTTCAGGAATCGCTTCTTCTAAATTTATATCGAGCAGATCCGCCAACCTAATTGAATACAAAAGAACATCGGCAAGCTCCTCTTTAACTTGATTCAATTGCTCCTTACTCAATTCATCTTTAGAGCCAGTCTTTAGCCATTGAAAGATCTCCATTAGCTCTGATGCTTCTACAGATAAGGCCATAGTGATGTTTTTAGGAGTATGGAACTGTTCCCAGTCCCTCTCATTAGCGAACTGAGAGAACTTTTTTTTAAGCTTTTCTATGTCTAAATTTTCTTTTGCTGCCATACACCTATCCCGAGTATTTTTCTTTATTTTATAGCAGTGTAGACATAAAAAGTATTGAAATGACGTAAAATTCCCATTGTGACGGACGCTCACCTCTGTTAACATTTTTCATACTCAAGAGTCTAATATTTATCCATGGAGGAATTTATGAAGAAGATTCTATTAGCGGTTATCGCACTAGGTTTTGCTGGAACTGTTTCAGCTGCATCTTACCAAGCACAAGGTTGTGGTCTTGGTTCAACAATTTGGACTGATGGTTCATCACTAGTTCACCAAGTACTTGGTGCAACTACAAACGGTACATCTGGGAACAATACTTTTGGTATGACTTCTGGAACTTCTAACTGTGAGTTAGATGGTGCTGGTGGACAAGCTCAAGTTATTTTTATCGAAGCTAACAAAGTAGCTCTTTCAAACGACATTGCTCGTGGGGAAGGTGATACTCTTGCTTCACTAACAAGAATGTACGGATGTACAAATCTTGACGCTGTAGGTTCTGTTTTACAACAAAACTACGGAAAGATCTTTGCTGAAGGAACTACTTCTTCACAAGTTGACGCGCAAATTACTTCGCTAATCGACAACAGCAAAGCTTGTATCTAATTCTGACGATTTGATTGTCACAAGGCCTCTGATTAGCTAATTTATTGGCATGATCAGAGGCCTTTTTTTATTCTTTTTTTCAGCACTACTGTGCTCAGTGTCATTCGCATCTCCCCTAGAGGAGATTGTCAGTGAATCTAAATCCCTAAATCTTTCACAGTCCAAAGGATGGAAGAACCTACTTCATTGGAGGTTTAATCTTATTGGAGGAATGGAAGGGGAAGCGGACTCAGAAGGATTTTATTTTTCAAAAGAAGGTAAGGAAGACTTAGAACTCGAACTTGAAGCGACAATCAAAGCCTTTGTTACTACAAAAGTTGATCAATCAAAGTTAGATGAGCATCCTCTTTGTAGATTTCCCTCACGTTTTCTTTTTCTAAAAGAAAAACTTAAGTCTGCAAAGAAAATCAAAGATATTGAATGCCCAAAGTATTTAAAATTCAAAAAGAAAGTAGCGGCAAAAGGTATAAGCTTAGTTTTTTCTAGTTACTTTATAAGCAGGCCTGCCTCAGCCTTCGGTCACACCTTGATGAGGTTTAGTAAAAATGAAGATCCAAAAGAAGGTCAAAAGCACGAGCTCTTAGACTATGCTGCAAACTATTCTGCCAATGTTACAACCGGAAATGCCTTTCTCTATGGACTCATGGGATTAGCTGGTGGCTTCATGGGTGAATTCGCATCTATGCCCTATTTCTATAAGATTAGAGAATATAGTGATTATGAATCAAGAGACCTTTGGGATTATCACTTAAACTTAAAGCCTGAAGAAATTGAAAGGGTGGTCTCCCACCTTTGGGAACTTGGTAGCACTTACTTTCGCTATTTTTATTTAACCCAAAACTGCTCTTATCATATGCTTGGCCTTGTGGATGTGGCTAACCCTGAGCTTGGCCTAACTGACAGAGTTCCCTATTTTGTCATCCCAGCAGATACCGTAGCCCTAATTGCTGAAACACCTGGTCTTTTAAAAGAAGTTACTTATCGCCCTTCGAAAATGACTGTTTTAAAGTACCGCTTATCCCTTCTTAATAAAGAAGAACGTGCTGCCTTTGATAAGATCGCCGAGAATCTCGAATTAGGCGAACTCGATATGCCAATTGAAAAGAAAGCTAAGGTCTTAGATACGGCCATTGATTTTATCGACTTTGAGTATGCGGCAGAAATTCTTTTAGAAAACTCTAAAGAAACAAAAATGAAAAACAAGTTTCTTATTGCGAGAGCTCAGCTTGGTTTAAAGTCTAAACCACTTGAAGTTCCAGCTCCTAGAGATGAGATGCCTCACCTCGGCCACAAGGCGAGACGAATTGCCCTTGGAGTAGGATCTAGCTCAAGAAGTGACCTTTATTCGATGTACGAGTACAGATTTGCTATGCATGACCTTCTAGACCTATCAACAGGACAAAACCCTAATGCCACTATGGAAATGGCCAACATCCAATTTAGATATGATCATGAAAATAAAGCGAGAGGTAACTCTTCTAGCTTTAGGGTGGATGAATTCTCAATTGCAAAGGTTGTTGCCATAACTCCCATGGAGCAATATTTTTCTGATTTAAGTTGGAAAGCTAATTTCGGAGGCAGAACAATTAAAGATGGTGGCTGTTCAGAATGTTTCGCCCCAACAGCTCAAATTGCAGCAGGAGTTAGTTTTAAATCAGGCCCATTTCTTACTTACCTTATGGGTGCGACTGATTTTGATTTTAACAAAGAGATAAGTCATAGAGGCTTTCGCTTAGGCGTAGGCCCTGAAGCTAAGGTCCTACTAAGACTAGGAAAGATACTAAGCTGGGATGTTTCAGGTTCTTGGAGAAAGAATATCTTTGTTGAGGATGTCAAAACCACATATAAATATGGCTCCGAACTAAGAGTCCATACCTTTCAAAATTTAAACTTCGGTCTTAAATATGAGCGTTATAAAGGCTCATGGGACGCCATTGCTAAAACCTTTTATTACTTTTAATCGATGGCTTCTGAGATCTTTTTAATCAAGATATCTTTTCCATTAACGGTATTAGACACTAAAGGGTTTTTCTTCTGATCTTCAAATCTTTCTATTAGATCAAGTAAGTCTAAATTTTCAAGATCATCTTCAGTAACAACAAAGGAGCCTATCTTTTTTTCGGCCTCTTTAGCATTGTGAAATTGCTCATTCTTTTGAGCGATCTTTAAGGGGATGAAAATACTTCTCTTATTTAAAGCAACTAGTTCACAGACTGTTCCAGCTCCAGCTCTAGAGATGATAACTTCAGCCCATTTATAAAGGTCTATAATCTCAGGTCCAACAAAGGCTAAGGGGTAATACCTATCACTTTTTAAGTCTTTATACTCATCAAAAAAGGCCTTTCCTACCTGATGAATAATAAAGTATTTTTTTGTTAGCTCTGAAAGATTCTCTTTAATCAAATCATTTACTAATTTAGATCCATTTCCCCCACCGGTGACAAAAAGCAAGGGTTTCGTGGATTCATTGATTGAAAACCCCTCATAGTTGATCTCACTCTTATCATTTGAAAAAAGCGAATCTCTTAAAGGGTAACCAGATATCTCCGTTTTATCTTTAGGAAAGAACTTGAGAGAGTCTTCATAGGAGACAAAAACTTTCTTTGCAAACTTACTGGCAATCTTATTAGCTAGCCCTACCTGAGTTGTTTGCTCATGGACAAAGATCCTTCTCTGAAGAATCCAAGCGGCTAATACAACTGGAACAGTCACAAAGCCCCCAGTAGAAAAAATCAATGTCTTTCTGTTCGATTTCTTAAGTAGGATGAGGAAGGCATCAAAGATCCCTTTAACTACCTTAAACATATCAATTAGGTTCTCAAAACTTAAGTAACGCCTAAGCTTACCAGTTGTGATCTCATGAAAAGGAAGATCAAGTGCTTTGATTAATTCCTTCTCAATCCCCTTACCGCCGATATAGCCAATCCTATACTTATCTTTAAGGTCGTGAAGAAGAGTTACAGTCGGCATGACATGTCCGCCGGATCCTCCCCCTGTAAAAATAACTTCGTAAGTCTTTGACATGATTAAAATTTTAGCATGAAATTTAACTGAACACATCGCTCAGGTATTTCGGAAAAACCTACCTATACTCCTACAACAGTGAATACATTAGAATTTAATTAAACAACTTTGATAGGAAATTTTCATGAGAACCGAATTTACAATTGTAAGTCTAATCATCCTGGCTGCCCAAGGTATCCTAGCTTACTTCTATCCTCAAACAGCGTGGGGATTTGTTATAACCGCACCACTTTTTCTTTTAGGTGTTTATGAAATGATCCAAAAGAAAAGAACCCTAATGAGAAACTACCCTCTCTTTGGAAGAATGCGCTATGTGATGGAAATATTAAGACCTAAGATTTATCAATACTTTGTTGAATCTGATACCGATGGAACTCCTATCTCTCGAATCTACCGCTCTTTAGTTTATCAAAGGGCCAAAAGACAAACGGCCACTACCCCTTTTGGTACACAGCTAGACGTTTATGAACCAGGTTATGAATGGGTCAATCATTCTATGAACCCACTTCCTTTAGAAGAAGTAAAAGCAGAAGACCTTCGCATAACTGTTGGTGGTCCTAATTGCGCAAAACCCTACAGCCTTTCAATCTTAAATATTTCAGCAATGAGTTATGGTTCCTTAAGCTCCACCGCCATTGAGGCCCTCAACTGGGGAGCTAAGATTGGGGGCTTTGCTCACAATACTGGAGAAGGTTCAGCTTCAATCTTTCACCTCAAGCATGGAGGTGATCTCATTTGGCAAATCGGGACAGGTTACTTTGGATGTCGACATGAAGATGGAACTTTCAACCCGCAAGCCTTTGCAGAAAGGGCCAACTCCCCTTCTGTAAAAATGATAGAAATCAAGCTCTCTCAAGGAGCAAAGCCAGGTCATGGAGGGATTCTTCCTGCTAAAAAGAACACTCCCCTTATTGCTAAAGCAAGGGGAGTTGAACCCTATACAACAGTATCATCTCCATCAAATCACTCCTCTTTTTCAGATCATAAGGGACTTCTTGATTTTGTAGCAAAGCTAAGAGAACTCTCAGGTGGTAAGCCAGTTGGCTTTAAACTTTGCTTTGGGAATCCAATGGACTTTGAGAACCTATGTAAGGCCATGGTTGAAACAAAGATTCTTCCCGACTTTATTTCAATTGATGGAGGCGAAGGGGGAACCGGAGCTGCTCCGCTAGAATTCTCAAATTCAATTGGAATGAGCTTAAGAGATGGGCTTATCTACGCGACAGATTATTTAAAAGCATATGATCTTAAAAAAGATATAAAAGTATTGGCTTCAGGAAAGATTCTCACAGGCTTTGATATCATTAGGGCCATCTCTATTGGAGCCGACGCTTGTTATTCAGCAAGGGGAATGATGCTTTCTCTAGGATGTATTCAGGCTCTAGAATGTAATACAAATAAATGCCCAGCAGGAGTTGCTACGCAAAATCCAGCCCTCTACAAGGGACTGGATGTAGCTGATAAGCACTATCGAGTTGCAAGTTATCATCATGAGACAGTTCATGCAGTGGCTGAGATGCTAGCCTCGATGGGGCATAAAGATACACTTAAACTTAATAGATCTTCTGTTTGGAGACGAGTATCTCCTACGATTATCAGAAGCTACTGTGAGTTATTCCCAGATAAAAAAGTGGGCTCTTCAATTTTAGAGAGCGCACCAAAAAGTTCAGCCTCTTAAAAGAGAGACTGAGCTTTCTTAAATTCTCTAGAAGAAATAATCCCAGCGCTACCAGAGAACTCCCTCGAGAGTTCCTGTTGTTGCGCGACTCTTTGCCTGCTTGGAGGGTGAGTTGATAGAGCATCAGTAAATGTGGCCATTACCTTGTTTTGCCCACTCTTATGCTGCTCTTCCATTTTCAATAATTCTGCGTAGAAGTTTCCTACATATCCAGAATGAAAACCGGCCCTCATAGCTGTTTTAAATCCAATACGATCCGCTTCCATCTCATCTTCTCTGGAGTTGGCCATGAACTTGAACTTCTGAATGAGAAGCCCGCCAGCCCCTCCAGCTAAAGCTCCGTAAGCTGCGACTCTTTGAAGACAATCACGATCATCTTCCCTACATAACTTCTTGCCTAAGAAAAATCCCCCAGCACCACCAATTAATCCACCAATTGCTCCGTAGATGAGGGCCTTCTTTTGTTCAGCCTTAGTCTTACTCATCCTCTCTGCCGTATGCCTGGCCTGAACGTGGCCAATCTCATGACCAACGACACCTGCTAGCTCTGCTTCAGTCTTTGCCATCTTAAGTAGAGGAGTCGTTACAAAGACTTGCCCTGCAGGAAGAGCAAAAGCATTCACCATCTTGGCGTCCACCAAGGTGAATTGGTATTGATAAGGGTTTCCATTTAGCCCATTTGCCGAGGCAATCTTATTTCCTAAATTAGAAATATATCCCTGAGCATAGCTATTACTAACAGGAGGATATTCTTTCATCATTTGAGGTAAGTACTCCTCGGTCATCTTCTTTTCGTCGGCAACACTAAGAGCGGTATCTTGCCCTCTATTATCCCCTTCTCTATAACGAGACTTCTCCGAGCTAGAACAACTTGCGATCAAGATAGGAAGTGCCGATAAGAAGGCCCTTCTTCCTAAAGAGGTAGAGCAGAGGGCGCTTAAATCTTGATTCATTTTATTAAGAATAATTTTTTGATCCATCAGATTCTCCAAATCATTAAAGAATGATTATTATAATCTTTCTGGGGAAGATTTCACTTGTTTTTAAGCTCTAGAAGCTAACTTTTTCCAAAGATGGAAAATGGTTCTACAGATTCTTCCATAGTTCCCTTTACATCTAAAAAGAAGAGTTCTTCTAGGTTCACATCAAAATAGTATGCCATTTTCAAGGCCAACTCTAATTGAGGTAAACTCTTACCTGACTCAATTGAATGAATGGTTTGCCTAGTCGTACCAACACCTTCTGCTAGTTCTTGTTGGGTAACACCGTAGTCTCGTCTGATGTCTTTTAAATTGTTTGTAATCATACAATTATTCCTGACCATAGTTATTCACCTTAAAAAGGTGAGCCTAATATCGTAAACTTTACATTACATTACAATACCCATGTAAAGAATATATTACATTACCATCTTGCGTTTTTCTCCATAAAAGCTACATTAGGTTGGTAAACAAGCCCACCATAAAGAGGTAAAGAATGGCTGACGTAAAAGACAAGATACTTGGATCCTTTAAGACTCTCGAGAAGAACTTCATCGATTTCGCCCATAATAGTGAAATTCAAAAGACAATCGAAAGTGTAAAGAAAATGAAAACTAAGAGACAAAAGCAAGTCGATAAGATGTTGAATTCAAACATTAAAGAACTTCGCAAGGGATATAACAAAGAAGTTAAGAACATGAAAAAGTTCTTCGAAAGTGAGATCGCTAAGACAAAAAAGCTTTTAGATCAACAACTTAAAGAACTTGAAAGCATCAAGAAAACTGTTGAAAGACACCTAGATGATGTCACTACTGTTGCAAGAAAAGCTACAGGGACTTCAAAGACAAAGAAGAAGACGACAAAGAAAAAGGCCTCTAAGGCTTCTGCTACTAAGAAGAAGACTGTAGCCAAGAAAGCGGCAAAGAAAAAAACAGCTAAGAAAAAAGCCGTAAAAAAGGCCCCGGCCAAGAAGAAGAAAACAACTAAGAAAAAGACAAAATAAGGATTTAGACCGGTCCTAGGATCGATTTAATGTGCCCGAATTGCCTCCAGGACAGAGCTCCTGGCCTGGAGGCTCCCTTATAACTCACCGAAATTACTTTATAATACTGGAATTTACTTGAGTGAATCACTCTTTTTACCGAAGAGGACTTATGCCCAAGATAGATAATATTCTTCAGCAACAACCTCAAGAGATAGCCAACAAGGTTATGGAAGCCTTAGATAGGCGTGAGAAACTTAAGAACGTCGGTAAGACTGTCTACAGTGGGGATCTGTCATGGAAAAAAGTTACTAGTGAAAGTGAACATCATAAACTAGCCAAATATCAGCCTAATCAACCCACCCTCGCAAGCTTAACGCAAAATCATTCAAAAAAACTAGACATTATTTAGCTATGCGGCATAACAGAACTCTTGCCAAGCCCTCAAAATCTCAGTAAAACATATCTCACAGTGCCCAGGTGGTGAAATTGGTAGACACGCTAGACTTAGGATCTAGTGCCTTTGGTGTGGAGGTTCAAGTCCTCTCCTGGGCACCAACTCTTTTTTAGAGATTCCACTTTAAAAATCCTATAAATTTATTGATTGAGAGTAGAAGCTAGTTCTAACTAGCTTTGCGTTCGATCTTATTTAGTTTCTGCTCAAGCTCGGCCATTTTATTTTTAAGTAAATTATTCTCAGTCGTTAGAACAACAGCCTCTTTTTTCTTAGCGTCCAATTGGGAGCTTAACCTTTGAGTGTCCATAGACATTTTTTCTCTAGAGGTTTCCAGCTGCTTTAGTTTTAAAGCTAGCTTTGCTTCTCTACCAGAAGACCCAGACTTAGAGTTTGAAGACATCTGTCCTCGCCCTTTATTGGCTGACTCTACTTGTGCATTTAAAAACTTCATCTTCTGTTCTAACTGTTTACAACGGATAGTGATGGCCTTGGCCTGATCAGAAAGTTTTCCATTCTCGATCTTTAGTGTCTGCAGCTCTTTATCCTTGCTTTTAAGCTCTACTGAATGATCTACCGTTGGCTTTGAGTCCTTCTCTTTTAGGATTGAAGCCTCTGTTTCTTTTTGCCTAATATCTCTTAGTGCCCCTCGAAGCTTAATTTCAAGGTCAGCCTTTTCAACTTTAAAGGCTTGCATTGCCTCAAGAGCCGCTCGGTTCTGCTCTTTGACTCTTTCAAGTTCAATATTTTCTTTATGATTCCCATCTTGCTTACTCATTTCAATACGTCGGTTCATATTATCAATTGTTCTATCTTTAACTTCGATTTGACTTTGAAGTAACCTATTTTCATTGGCAATCTTCTTCATCTCTACTGCTAAGTCATTCTCGCCATTCTTACTTTGCGAATCAAGAACCGCATTAATCCTCTGTTCTAGTTGTTCTATCTTCTTATCTTTATTTTCTAAGGCAACAGATTGGCTTTCCTTTAGTTTATCAAAAGCGATATCTCTTATTGAGATTTCCTTTTTTAATGTTTCAGCACTAGCCTTAAGTATTTTATATTCTTTAGAGTCCTCTTCATGGCCTGAGCCAATACTAAGGGTTTCTTTAGACTGACTCTCTTCATATAATTTTGTTTTTAGAGAGCTGTTCTCTGTTTTAATTGTATCAAGGACCTTTTTCATCCTAACGATTTGCTCATCTCTCATTGCTAATGCTTGAGAAGCTTTCTCTTTTTCTATTTTTTCTTTAATTTTTTGAACAGAGTCTAGCTTTTCCGAGATTAGCCTTTCAGAAGAGTTATCAGCGATTCCTTTAGCGACTGATTCACCTAATTCATCACTTCCTAAGCCCTCTTTGAAAACTTGTTTTAATTCCTCTTCAATTTCTTCTATGCTAGCGACCTCTTCTCCATTTCTCATTTTCTCTAAATTCGCGCTTAACTTCTCAGTGATCTTTCTTTTCTTTTCTTCCCATTCACCACTTATAATAAGTTCTTCTTGGTCATGCTTTCTTTTATTTCTTGCTCGCATTTCTTCGCGAACATTTCCAAGGTCCACAGCCTCTTGGTCAATTTTTTCAGATTTAATGGTTAAGACTTCTTCTTGATGCTCACTTTTGTGGGTTTTAGGCTTTTCTTGAGCCTCAAGATTCTTGAATTTAAGAACACCTTTTTCTTCTTCTTCTATACCTAAAGACTTAACAACAAGATCTTTCTCTTTCTTTTCTTCTGATGAACTAATAACTGTTTTAAAGTCATCTTTTTCTTCTTCTATACCAGAGACCTTCTGTCTAAATTCTTCTTCATCTTCTAGTCCTTTAACCTTCTGAACATCTTCGGAATCAGATACATTAGAAAGATTCACGACATCATCTACTTCAAGCTCTGTAAGGTTATCAAGTACGGTTTGAAGAAACTCTTCTTTATCTAACCCTCCCTTTACAGTGTTAATAGTATCTTCGATCTCCTCGGCTATAGACTCACTCTTAAAGCATTTTAAGATCATCTCCCTATCACTTTGCTCAAGCTGAGAAATAATGCTCTGGTCAGGATACTTTCTTAAGTATCTAGCGATATCTCTAATATTTAAGTTCTCTTCTAGAGGCCCATTGTCTTCTGTTTCTCTAAATTTTTTAATAAATTGAACTAGTTTTTTAATATTTGGAAGGTTACGGGTTTCCTCCACTCTTTCTTCTTCAAAGACCTCAACAACAGACCCAGGAAAGCTTTCATAGGTAACTTCAATCTCTTCTTCTGCTAACTTAATCTTACTAGTGATATTATTCTTTCTTAAGTCTTTAAGCTCTTCGTATGTATAAAGTTGATTGATCAATACTGAAGAGAAGTAACCTTTACTAAGAGAAGTATCATCTTTTAGCCAAACACCTGTGAAAAGAAGCTTATTTGATTTTTCTAAATAATGAAGGTCAAGAGCGTGAGTTTGCTTTGAACATATATTGATGAGTCCCACATATGGATTAGAACTCTCCCCATCCTGAAGTGACTGAAGAACATAGTCTTTATACATTTTTGAGACAGGTGCTGTTATTTGAACAACTAAGGCATCCTCTGTTACTCCATAGTCAACATCAAGAGGGAACCAGCCAATCTCTTCTTTAGCCAGAAAAGAAAAGAAAGACGAAGCCGCCGATAAGAAGGTTCTTAGACCTGCGACATCTGCTTTTTCCGTATGAGCAAACTTAGAAACAATATCTGTATAGTACCCAACCGTAAGTGGGCTGCTGAATTTTGTAGAAAAACTCTTCTTTAAGATTTTTTCATAAGCAGACTCTAATTGAACGACTGCATTTCTTGTTAAGTATCTTTCTAAAATTAACTTCCCAATATCAGACTTAGCCATTTCGGGGTTAAAGATAACGTCCCCTTGGTTTTTAAAAAAATCATTTGTTTCACTGATGTTTTCAAAACTAAGGATCCTAGAGTCTCTAAAGAGAGTGTTTTCTTCAAGAGGGCTATCCTTAACTGTGAGGATGTAAAAAGGAGCTCTATTTTCAAGCTCATCAACAGAGTGCACGACCTCAAAAACATCAAGGCCTAATACCTCTTCAATTTCTTGAGATAGCCCTTCGCATAAATTTAGAATAAGAATCTTATCTTGTTCCAAAATGTCCTCTACACTCCTGAGATTTCTAGATACTTAGCGTGATCAGAATCTCTGCTTTCAAATTCGTTTGTTATTATTTTTTTCAATCTTCTCGTTAAAACGGTATCAAGCTGGGCACCCCTTTCCATTAAGTTCTTAAAAAAAGAGTTCGCATCTCCTTTTTCAAACTTAAGATCATGAAAAGGAAGCCGATTATTTACAAAGATAATCAAACCTTCTAAGTCTGTAATTTCCCCTTCTCTTAATCCTAAGGGAAACCCTTTACCATTGATTTTTTCATGGTGTGATTCAATAAAGTGAATCAATCCAGGATTAGATATCCTGTTACTGAAAAAGTTAAAAGCTCTCTTTGAGCTTTCCCTTGTATGATTAAGAAAGATTTTCTTCTCAACATCACTTAAAGAATCTTCCCATGCCTTTCCATTTTTTCTTTCATTTTCGAGGGCCGATATTAGATTAGTACTCAATGTAACTTCATCTAAGCTGCAGTCAAAAAGAAACGAGATATGATATAAGTCTTTTAAGAGATTAATATCTAAATAGCCGACAACTATCGAAAGACAAACAAGCATAGACCCAATTACACTTGATCGCTTAAAGAGCTCCGTGCTTGATTCAAATAGAAGGTCTTCTTCTTTTTCTGAAAATGAATAAAAGGTTTGAGCGCAAACAAAAGCGACATCAAGCATGCCAACTTCCTCTTCTGTATTCCAATAACCTTTACTTAACCACTCTATAATCTCACTTCGAATCTCTGCCTTATCAGCTTCTTCCTCTGATTCAACGAATGATTTGAATAACTCAAGACCTATAGAACAATAATGCTCATTGATCTGTGGTTCTATTTCTAAAGTTTTATTGGCCTTCAAGAATTTGTTTAAATAACTTTTTTGAATCCAGTCACCAGAATTAAATAAATTAATTTTCTTTCCACTGCTCATCGTCCAAAAAATTTGGCCAACAGAAAAATGCATTTCCATAATATTTAAAACCAAAGGCTTTGATTCAACAGAATTCATTTTATGAAACTCTGTTGACTCCTCTTCGTCTTCCAAAAGAAAGTTTGCATTTTCTGACTGATTTTTGCTCATAAGATAATACACCTCATGATCTTTTCGGGTTTTAAGTATATAGAATTAATGAAATCTTTATTTAAAAAGATAAGGGAACAAAGTATTTCCCTCTAGTATCTAGAGGGCTTTACTCGGGAATAGAACCTATTGATTCTAGGTCTAAACTTGGTTTGGATTAAAGCATCTATAGGCGTGATCTTCACTTAACTCAGTTACTGGAGGATAAGCGCCTCTACATTCGTCAGTTGCATTCCAACATCTTGGATGAAAATGACAACCAGTTGGTGGATTCATTGGACTAGGAATGTCACCTTCTAGAATAATCCTGTCCTGATTCACGTTCGGGTTAGGATTAGGAATAGCTGAGAATAATGCTTTAGTATAAGGATGCCTTGCAGCCCCATAGAGCTCACTAGACTTTGCTACTTCAACCATATTTCCGAGGTACATTACAGCAACTCTATTTGATATATATTCAACAACCTTTAGATCATGAGCGATAAAGAGATAAGTTAGACCTAAATCTTTTTGTAGGTCCATCATCAAGTTCACAACTTGAGCCTGGACTGAAACATCAAGAGCAGAAACGGGCTCGTCACATACGATGAACTCTGGCTCTACAGCAAGGGCCCTAGCAATACAGATTCTCTGACGTTGTCCACCAGAGAACTCATGGGGGTATTTATTTAAAGCGTCTGATGGAAGCTGAACCTGATCAAGAAGCTGAAGAAGCCTTTTCTCACGTTCTTCCTTTCCCATGAAGAGCTTATGAATTTCCATAGGCTCAGCTAGAATTCCACCTACAGTCATTCTTGGATTAAGAGAGGCATATGGATCTTGAAAGATAATCTGCATCTTTCTTCTCATCTCTCTCATGCCGTCTTTATCAAGAGCTGTGATATCAGTTCCATTAAACTTCACTTCACCAGAAGTTGGTTCAATTAGCCTAAGAAGTGAACGCCCTAAAGTTGTTTTCCCACAACCAGACTCTCCAACAAGTCCTAAGGTCTCACCTTTTTTAATCTTAAAGCTCACGTTGTTGACGGCACTTACGGCACCAACTTCACGACCAAAAATCCCTCCATTGATTGGAAATCTTTTTGTTAAATTATTTACTTCAAGAATATATTCACTCATTTTATTTTCTCTCTTATTTAGCTTAAAGGATGAAAGCAAGCGGCATCGTGACCAGGACTGATTTCGCGGAGCACTGGCTCCCCTTCACTCCCTCGGCACTTATCTGTTACATTTTTACATCTGTCTTGAAAGTTACAACCATCAGGAAGATCAAATAATGAAGGAACCATACCCTCAATAGTTGGAAGCCTCCCCTTGGCCGCACCAGATGTTGAATCAAAAGATGGAATAGATTCCATCAGACCTTTTGTATAAGGATGCTGAGGGTGATTAAAGAGAGTCTTAACATCAGCCCTCTCAACAATTTGCCCACAATACATAACGGCAACATCATCACAGGTTTCAGCAACAACACCAAGATCATGGGTAATCATGATAATCCCCATTCCTAGTTCTTTTTGAAGCTTGTTCATAAGCTCTAAGATCTGTGCTTGGATCGTAACGTCTAGTGCAGTCGTAGGCTCATCAGCAATCAAGATATCTGGCTCACAGGCCAAAGACATTGCAATCATAACTCTTTGTCTCATTCCACCTGAAAGCTGGTGAGGGTATTCAGTTACTCTTTGCTCAGGGGAAGGAATCCCCACAAGTCTTAGCATTTCAACTGCTTTTTCTTTTCTTTGTTCTTTAGATAATTCACTTTGATGAAGTTCAATCACTTCTTCAATCTGATTTCCCACTGTAAAAACAGGGTTCAATGAAGTCATTGGCTCTTGAAAGATCATGGCAATCTTATTCCCACGAATTCTTCTCATTTCATCAAAAGGAATTTCAAGAAGGTTCTCACCTCTATAATCAATAGTCCCGTTAGCTATTCTACCTGGAGGAGTAGGAATTAGGCGCATGATTGAAAGTGCTGTAACTGACTTTCCTGAACCTGATTCACCCACAACACCTAGAGTTTTTCCCTTGAAGACTTCAAGATTAACTCCATTAACTGCACGGATACGACCTCTATCGGTATTAAACTCAACACATAGGTCTTTGATTTCTAAAATTTTCTCTGCCATTAAGCAATTCCTGTTAAATTCAAGTTAAAGTCTACTTACCTTTTAGCTTAGGATCAAGTGCGTCACGAAGAGCATCACCTAAAATATTCAGCGAGAGGACCACAATCCACATGGCCAAAGTCGCTGCGGCCAATTGCCACCAAACACCTCTGGCTAACTCAAGCTTCGCATCATCAATCATCGTTCCCCAACTAGGTCTTCCTTGAACACCAAGGCCTAAGAAGGAAAGAATAACCTCAGCCTTAATGGCCGTTTGAAACTGAAGAGAAAAGTTAATGATAACAATATGAAGTACGTTTGGAAGGATATGAAGAAATAGCTTTCTAAAGTCCCCACCGCCAATGGCAGCCGCTGCATGAACGTACTCTCTATCCTTATGACGAATCACTTCACCTCTTATAAGGCGGCAAAGCCCAACCCAAGAGGTAAGACCTAGGGCCAAGTAAATGGCCACGAGCCCTTTTCCAAGGATAAAGGTAATTGCCACAAGAAGCATAATATAAGGAATCGATGTAAAGGTTGTATAAAACCAAACGATAAATTCATCGATCTTACCACCGAAGTAACCTGCAGTTGCTCCGAGAGTCACCCCGATTACCATAGAGATTAATGCCGTTACAAGGCCAATAGACATGGCAACTTCAGTACCTTTAACCATCTTATCAAAGACGCTTCTACCAAAGATATCTAAGCCAAAGATATGCTCACCTGAAGGTGGAGCGTAGGAAGGCCCTACTTCTTTCGCCCAATCAGCGCCAACAAAGCCTAAGGCCGAAGCAATGGCCAAGATGGCGTAAACAATAACGACTGACAAACAAAGCATAGCCAGTTTATCACGAGTTAGTTCGCTAAAAGCGTGTTGCCACAAAGATTTAGATTTTTGAGTTTTAGTTTCAGACATTACTTCAACCTCACTCTAGGATCTACTAGCGTATACATCACATCCGTCAAAACGGAGAAGATGATATAGGCAACAGAAATTAAAATAGTCATGGCCTTCACAACAGGAAAGTCCGACGAGTTAATAGCACTAAGTACAATCCCACCAAGTCCTGGAATTGAGAAAAAGGTCTCTAAAAGAAGAGCCCCTAGAATCAAGAAAGGGATCTGGATAATCACGTAAGTGATAATAGGAATCATGGCATTCTTAAGAACATGTTTAAACATAATCATATTCTCACTAAGGCCTTTCGCACGGGCAGTTCTCACATAGTCTTGGTAGATCTCATCAAGGATGATTGTTCTATAAAATCGAACATCAGGCCCAATTCCGAGCATTACCCAGATCAACACAGGAAGAATCACGTAAGGAATAAAGTAAGGAAAACCAAACTCATATCCGGAAATTTCAAAGAGACCTAGCTTAAAAGCAAAGAACCACTGTCCAAAAAGAATGTAAGCTAATGAAGAGATACTCATCATAGTTACACATAAAAAGACAATAGTACGGTCAAGCATTGTTCCTCTAAAGAAAGCAACAAAGAGTGAAATCGAAATACTTAAAAATGTTGAGATAATAAAAGCAGGAATTGACAGTGTTAAGGAAGGAATAGCTCCTGCCTTAATCATTTCAATGATCTCCTGCTTTGTAGACCAAGACCTCCCGAAATCAAAGGTAAATGCTGACTTAACAACATCAAGATACTGAAGGAACCAGGGCCGATCAAGGCCAAGCTCTCTTCTGAGATCTTCCATTTGACTTACACTAGCATGCTTTCCGAGCATGATAAGTGTTGGGTCGGGACTAACCAAATTAAACAATACGAAAATAATCAGACAGACTCCCAGTAGAACTGGAATAACGTAAAGAAGTCGTCTGATTATATAGGCCCAGATATTCATTTAATTAAAATTTCTCCAAAAGCTTTTTCTTCTGATCAAGATCAACTCTTAAGTAAGATCCTTGTCCAGCTTCAAAGTCAGTAGACATGTAGTTCTTAAGCCAACCGTTTACAACTGTATAAGATTGTCTGTGAACTCCATAGATCCATGGCATTTCTTCAGCTGCGATTCTGTACATTTTTTCATAAAGAGCTGTTCTCTCTGGAGAATCTTGCATAGTAGCTGCTGAAGCGAAAAGCTTATTAAATTCTGGATTATTATATCCTGAACCGTTTGCTCCTGGAGACCTGTTTGGACCATAAAGAAGTTGTAGGAAGTTTTCAGCATCAGGATAATCAGCACCCCAAGCAATTCCATAAAGATCTACATTTCTGTTTGTAATTTTCTTTTGAAGCTCAGGCCATGGATTAGTGATCACGTTGATCTTAATTCCAATTTGAGCCATTTGTTTCTTAAAGAACTCTCCGGTCTGACGTGAAGTCGTTGAAGAAGGACAATCATAAGAAATCTCTGGAAGCCCTTCACCATTTGGGTAACCCGCTTCAGCTAGAAGTTTCTTAGCTGCTGCAATATTAGCAGGAGTTCCTGTACCTCTATAAGGGTTCTTGTAGTTAGGGATATGACCAGCAATTCCTGGAGGAACAACTGATTGAGCTGGCATGGCCGTGTTGTTGTAGAAAAGCTTATTTGACTCATCTACGTTGTATGCAAGGCTCATTGCTTGACGAAGCTTTGTATTATTAAAAAGCTTTTTGTCGTGATTATAAGCTGTGTAAGTCACATCTAAAGATGGAGTTACTGAAAGCCTTACACCTTTTTCAACAAACTTAGGATCTAAGTTCTTAGCGTCAGGAATAGCAGCTTCGAAGTTGTCTTTAGGAACACTGATGTATTCAACTTTACCTTTTTGGAAGTTTAACCAACGAGGCTGACTTTCAACGATAATATTAACAACAATCTTATCAACTAGAGGAAGTGTTTTTCCACAGTCTGCCATATAGCCTTGAGCCTTAAGCTCTGGACTTCCGTCACATGGGTACTTCTTCTCTCTAAAGTTTTTGTTTTTTGTATAAGTGATTCTATTACTTTGCTCAAAACGTGGAAGAACAAATGGACCAGTTCCTACAGGATGGTTTAAGAATTCTTCTCCGTACTTTTCAACAACTTCTTTTGCAACAGCAAATGTGAATGGCATGGCCAGTGAATAAAGAAACTGAGGAAAGCTTTTCTTAAGTTTAAACTGAAGAGTGTATTTACCAGTCGCTTTTAGACCTTCAACTTCATCAGAATAATCAGCCTTTGGAAGTTCAGCGTATTTTGCTCTCCACTCGTCAAGACCTACAATCTTACCATCAAGAAGCCAGTATCCAAGACCTTGAAGCTTTGGATCAGCAAGACGCTTGATTGAGTAAACAAAGTCTTCTGCTACAAGCTCACGACCCTTACCATTAGTAAAAGCAGCGTCGTCATGAAACATAACACCTTTTTTAATTTGAAATGTATAAGTAAGCCCGTCAGCAGAAACTGTTGGCATACTTTCAGCAAGGTTTGGCTTTAGAGTATAAGGTCTTTTTAGGTAGTGATACTCTAAAAGTCCCTCGTAAACTCTAGCAACTTCGTTGCTTGAATAACGGTCATTAGAATAGATTGGATCCATTCCTTTTACTTTTGAACTAACGGCTAGATTAAGGACACTTTCATTAGAAGCTGTTTTCTTTGTGCAACTAACTACAGTGGCAAGGAGCAGGCCGATGATCAGGGTTTGAAAGATCTTGATCTTTTTCATGAGTCAATCCTTTGTAATGGACTTAAAAGTCCAAGGTTTAAAAATAATTTTGCCAAGACCATCATTGGTTAACATACTGTCGGCAGCAGGTTTGAATCAGGCAAGTTTAGTGTATATATATAAAAAAACAGGGAATTGCCAAGGTTTTAGGCTATTTTGGTCGTCGCGGCATTATTGATTATTACACTGACGATGGATCAATGAGAGAGAAAAAGGCTGCCTCGATCCTCTTCTTCGCCGTTTATCGATTAAAATGAAATTTATTTTCCTATAATACGATGAGTTAGCCCGAGCATTGATTACAAACTTATGATTTGAATCAAAAGGAAACTCAACCTTCAGGCCCTCTGCGTCTTCACTAAAAGCAAAAGCATGCCTTGCGCCTTTATGACATTGACCCTTCACACAGGAATAGTCCCCTATTCGAACCATGTGAACCGTCTTTAAAAAGACACTCATCTTAATAAGGACCTTTTTTAACTGGGCCAGCTCTTCTTCTCGCTTCTCTGCTTTTGCAGCACGAGAGAGTCTTTTAAAAAAGTTCCCCCCAATCGCCACATTAGAATCAATGGCCTCCTTGAAACCTAACTGGAGAACTTCTTCACCATGCAAGGGAAGCTGAAGACCGAGCAACCATTCCTGTTCTTTTAACTTAAAAAGATTTTCATAGCTAAAGACGTACTTTCCGTCCGCAGAGGCAATCCGCCCCTTTCCACTACCTGAGAGGCATAGGGCTTTAAAGGGTTTTTGAGGTTTTGTCGTCTTTGTATGTGAGCAGCCTCCGAACAAAAGCGCTGCTCCTAGAAGGATCGGTACTATTTTGAAGCTGGTAAACGGCGTAAGCTTTCTAAGTTTGAAATCGCCTTCATCACTTCGTCTGTTTCTGATTGAACCTTGCAATGCTTTAACGCCTCGTTATAGAACTTTCTAGCTTGCCCATATTTCTTGAGCCCTTCATAGATTATAGCCAGGTGCTTAGTGATGACAACATCTGTCTTAACCAATTCCCATGCTTTCTTTATCTCAACAAGGGCCATTTCTAGATTTCCCGTTTTATAATAATACCAACCAAGTGAATCTCTAATAAATCCATCTTCAGGCTTAAGTTCGACAGCTTTTTTAATATAAGCAAAAGCCTTATCGAGCTCAGTATTTTGTTCTAATAATGAATAGCCTAAGAAATTAAGGGCGTGAGCATTGTTTGGGTTCTTGGCCAAGAGTTGTTCAATAACCACTCTAGACTCTTCAAACTTTCTCACCTTTTCATAAAGAGAAGCGAGGTAATAATCATGATTCTCAGTATAAGCTTTTTTCTCTCTTATTTCATTCATAAGACCTATGGCCTTCATAAAGTCTTTTTTCTCTTCATGGTAACTCGCTAGCATAACCTTAAGTTCGACAGCCAGTTCCTCATGCTTCTTAGAACTCGTCTTAACAAATTCTTCAAACCGACCAAACTCTTCTTCTTTTTCAAGGGCCATGGCGCTTAAGATTTGAGCCATTTGAATATGGCTGTCATGAAAGAGTGCGCTTTGAGATTCGATCTTATTAAAGTAACCAATCGCAACTTCATACTCTTCCGTCTGTAAGAAGAGTGATCCTAGATAATAAAGAACCTTATCGCTGTCTGGCATAGCGACTAGAACTTCTTTAAAAATCCCAATTGCGTTATCGTACTGCTTCTTATCAGTATAAAGAATTCCTAGCCTAACTTTTAAGTTAAGATCATCTGAATCTAGACTTGAGAGCCTCTCAGCGTAATCAATGATATTTTCATAATCCTCAGTCGCAAACTTTAGCTGAACAATTCTCGTAAGAACGGGATAGCTCGTAGGGTTTTTGACTAAGAACTTCTCATATACCTTTTTGGCCTTCTTGAAGTTTTCCTTTTCTTCGTACAGAAGACCTAAGGCCACTGCTGATTGATAAAAACTCGGGTCTTGCTTAAGCGAGTTCTTAAAATCCTTCATCGCTAAGCTTCTTTTCTCTCGGTTCAAGTTTATCTTTCCAAGATAATAAGAAAAGATGCCATTCTTAGGCATTCTCTTTTGACAGCTATTTAAAAGATTAACGGCTTTTTTATAGTCACTATCTAAAGCATAGGCCTTTCCTAAAAAGACGCAGGCTTCTTCAGATTTAGGATTAAACTTAACCACTTTTTCATAAGTCTTTAACGCTAAAGCACCCTGGTCCATGGCCGTATAAACTCCACCAAGAATAAGCCCAGTTGTCTCATCCTTAAACTTCTCTTCAACAAAGATCTCTTCAAGGTAGGTCTTAGATTCCACTAACTTTCCCACACGGATCAGTTCAATGGCGTATTTCTTTTTTAGATAAAGATCCTCTGGAGCGAGCTTTAAGACATACTTAAAGAGAAAGGCCGCAGTAGCTGCGTCGCCCCTAATAGAAGCATCGTTCGCCTTTATATAAAGGTCTGTTGCTAGATACTCCCTTGATTCTGGAGATGACTTCATGGCCTTATCGGTTAGAGCGTCCATCTCTTTTTCTGCTGACTCAATGCTATGGACAGTTACCTCTTGAACTTGCTCAGTAACTTCTTCAGGCTCACTCTTTAGAGAGCTACAAGCCGTAAACATAGACATTATTAAAGCGATCAAAATAAGGTTTTTACTCATACTAGCCTTTCCATAAACTGGCGTCAGTGATCCCTTAGTGGGAAAACCCTCCAGCTTCATTTACTTTTCGATCTATTGGAGAAGCTTCTTAGAAAAAACTGCATTTACTGGTTAAATGGAATAAATTGCCATGAAACCTGTGTTTTATTGTACGGTTATAGGACGTGCCTCGCGTCAAAACACCCAATTTAGACAAAAATTGGTTAATTTTGACCTCGAGGGCCATTTTTTCGTCCATCATGGTTGACAGCATCAAATGAAAGTTGCTATTTCTTCGGACACTAAAGCGAAGCAAGGCATTAGTAGCCACGGGTCAGGAACCATGATTCCTTACCTAAGCTACTGTAATCATTTGCCCTATACGTGAATTTAAAGGTGTCTTAGAAAATTCTACACGCCACGTTAAATTCATAACAAATGATGCTATAAACGCTCTGAGTTCGCATAAAGAATGAATTGTTTTTGTTTTAGGGAAACGAAAAAACAAGGGAAAACAAAGTTTAATTACTTTCATCACATAGGGGAAACTAAGATGAACGAAGTACGAATTATCAAAAGGTACCAAAACCGTAAGCTGTATGACACTCATCAGTCATGTTACGTAACTCTTGAGGAAATCGCTCAGATTATCCGCGAAGGTCACGAGATTCAAGTAATCGACAACAAGACTAAGAACGACATCACTTATACTACTCAGATCCAACTTCTTTTTGATCAAGAAAGAAAGTCTCTGAAAGCTGGTGATACTGAACTTCTTAAGCGTGTTATCCGTTCTGAAGAAGGTACATTTACTGGTTACATCAGATCACTTGAAGGAACTACGGCTCCTGAAGTTGAAACAACTACTGAATTCAAGCCTTTTATGAATACAGAAGTTAACGCAACTGTTGAAACTCCAAGTACTTTAAACTAAGCTATAGTTTGTACTAACCGTTTCACGGTAGGATTATGAAATTTAATTCTTTAAGAAATATACTGGTAGGAACTACATTATTTGTGGTCTCTACCAGTTTTTCGTTTTCTCAGACTAAGATAGAAAAGCTTACTTCTAAAGAAAATGAAAAAAAGGCAGCTGCGCTTCCTGCAGCAAGCAGCGAATCACCTAGGCCGAAAGGCTCTCTGAATGTTCATTCACTTGGAATTGGACTTGGGCAAACCTCCATTCTAGGAGACTTTGATGATAACGGTGAAGACAAGATCACTTTTGATATCCTTTATAACTATTCAGCAAGTCACTCTTTTGATCTTCTCGTAGATCTACATTCTCATAAGCATTCTCATGAAGGTAGATACGTTAGGCTAACAGGACTTGCCACTGGGATAAAAGCAAAGCTTTATAACTTTGATAACTTTGCTCCTTTTGCTGTCGTAGGATTAGGTTTCTATTCTCCGAAAGTTAAAAGAGTTGTTAATAATGCACTTGTAGAATCTCAATCCAAGGTTGTGTTCGGTTATCATTTTGGTGCTGGTGGTGATCTTAGATTAAATGACAAATTTACAATTGGTCTTCTGGCGCAATACCATAATCCTTTTGATATTAAACAAGAGCTCGCTCCAGATGTAGAAGGTTCCTATTTCAAACTCCTCATCACAGGCTTTTTCCACTTCTAGTACGGATCTGCCTTCAAGATTATATGTCGTAACAGGTAAAGGCGGAGTTGGTAAAACAACTCTGGCCATGGCCTTAACTAAAACCTTGAAAGAGCAAGGAATCAAAGCTGAGTACAATAGCTTTGATGTCTCCCCGAGATTTGAAACCTTAACAGCTCTGGGTATTCCTCATTTTGAACTCTTTTTAGAGCAATCAATGAAAGAATACATGGGAAGAAAACTAAAGAGTGAGATGGTAGCAGGTTGGATCATGAAGACTCCCTTCTTCAGTTCACTTTTTAATATGCTTCCCGCTCTCAGCCAAATGATCCTTCTAGGTCATATTATTGATAAACTCAATGCAGATCCTAGTTTGCATATTGTCATTGATGCTCCCGCTTCAGGACATTGCTTAACCTTATTTCAATCAACACATAACTTTAAAGATATGTTTAAAGATGGCCTATTGGTTGAAGATATAAATAAGATGCATGCATTTCTCCATACTCCAGGAAATTTAGAAATCTGGATTACAACTCTTCCTTCACGTATGGCCATTCAAGAAGGCGCCGAGCTTGGAGAAAAACTCTCTTCTATGAATATCGATAATATTAAGTTTCTTGCTAATGGCAATTTGAGTCAGGTTCCTTATATAAAGAACAAAGATGCTGAACTTCCAGAGTTTTTAAGGCAGAAAGTGACAATGGAAGACGAAGCTCTTAGTGATATCTCTGATCTAACAGACTCTAAGATTGGGGTGTTACCCTACTTCACTGATATAAAGTTTGAAAATATTGTGAACTCCGCAAATAAGTACCTTCAAGGTGATTTTAAATGGAGTTAAACAATAAGAAGATAGAGATCTTTTGTGGAACTGGCGGAGTTGGAAAGACGACTCTAGCTACTTCTAGGGCCATTCATCTTGCCAAGATCGGACGAAAGGTTCTTCTCATCACTATTGACCCAGCCAAAAGGTTAAAACAAATCTTAAACTTGAGTGATGATGATTCTGGTGAAGTTCAAGAGGTTCCCTGTGATGTCTTTGAAAAAGAACTCGGGGAATTTAAAGGCTCACTTCATGCCTTACTAATGTCCCCAAGCCATACTCTCAAAAGAATGGGTGAAAAAAGTAATTCGATCAAAGACTTAGACAACCCTATCTTGAAGATTCTGACACGGCCTCATGGGGGTATGAATGAAATCATGGCCACCATTGAAGTTCAAAGCCGAATTTCGGAGGGAGAATTTGATGTCATTATCCTAGACACTCCACCCGGAAAGCATTTTATGGATTTCTTAAATGCTAGCCAGAAGATCAATCAGTTCTTCGATAAGACATTTGTGGAGATCTTTAAATATCTTGGGAAAAGCATTGCTAGTGGAATAGAGAAGGAGAAGAGCATCTTTGGAAAACTCGTCTCTAGTGGAGTTAAAAAGCTTCTTTCATACTTAGAAAAGGTAACGGGTGCTGAATTTGTTGATGTCTTTGTAGATGCCGTTGCAGCACTTTATAAAAACCGAGAATCCTTCTTGGCAGCTCTTACTTTTCAAGAAAAACTTCGGCAGCAAAACTTCTCCAACTGGTTCCTTGTAACCTCCGTTGAACAGCATAAGATTGGTGAAGCTAAAGAGTTAAAAGACGAAGCCATTGAATTTATGCATAGCGACAACTTTCTTGCCATTAACAAATGCCTTGCCCCCTATATCGACAACTGGGAAGAGAGTAATCCTGACGGACAAATTCTTCGTAACTCTATGCTAGAGAGAGAAAATGAGTTAAAAAGCTTTGCGAAGACGAACTTTAAAACAATCTTGGAATTTCCAGAGGTTCTAGGCCCTTCCCCCCTTGAGCATGTCATCATGCTCGCTAAGAACTGGGAAAAAACGCTTTAGATTCCTCCATTTCCAGAGAGGAATTATTATGTTGAAAGGAACTAAAGCAAACGTACTTGATGCCATCGGTGGAACACCAATTGTTAAGTTGAACGTTGTCACTAAAGATGTCGAATCAGAGATCTATGTAAAGCTAGAATACATGAACCCGGGTGGATCAACTAAAGACCGCATCGGCGCTTACATGCTTGATCAAGCTGTCAAAGAAGGAAAACTAAAGCCAGGTGGAACAATCATCGAAGGTACTTCCGGTAATACTGGAGTAGGTCTTGCGATGTGGGCCACAGTTCATAATTACAAATGCATCTTTGTCATGGCCGATAAGCAGTCAAAGGAAAAAGTTGATAACCTGCGTGCCTTTGGTGCAAAAGTTATTGTTTGCCCAACGGCCGTTGAACCTGAAGACCCAAGGTCTTATTACTCAGTCTCTAAAAGACTTAGTGAAACGATTCCTAATTCATTTTACGTCAATCAATATGACAACCTCCATAACAGAAACACTCACTACACTTGGACAGCTCCAGAGATGTGGGAACAAACTGGCGGAGAATTTGATACCTTTATGGCGACAGTCGGAACTGGTGGGACTATCACTGGTTGTGGAATGTACTTTAAAGAAAAAGACCCAACGAAAAAGATTGTTGGAATCGACTGTGAAGGGTCAATTGTAAAAGAATTCGCCGAGACTGGTAAGATGGGCAAAGCATACTCTTACGTATTAGAAGGCGTTGGCGAAGACTTTATTCCAGAGAATTATGACTTTAATAAGATCGATTCTTGGGAAATGGTTGGCGACAAAGAAAGTTTTCTTATGACGAGAGCTCTCCTTAAAAAAGAAGGGATCTACGCAGGGGGTTCTGCAGGAGCCGCAATCTGCGGGGCCATCAAATATGCCAAGAAGCTAGATAAGCCTGAAAAGATCCTTGTGCTTCTTCATGATTCAGGAAATAGATACGCTTCAAAGATTTATAACGACGATTGGATGAGTGATAATAATTACAACGATCCAAGTTTTAATGTCATGGTCTCTGAAGCACTTGCTGACCTTGGAAAAGACAAGCAAACCATCTTTACCCTTAAAGACACCAATACTATTGGGGATGCCGTTAAGATGATGGAAGAAAAAGGAATCAGCCAGATACCTGTCTATGGTGAAGAGTCTGTCGTTGGAATGGTTCAAGAAAAGAACCTATTGAGACCTGTCTTCAGTGGCGACTTTGCTTTAACTGATAATATTTCATTAGCCTATAGCAATAAATTTAAAGTGATCGATAGTGGCGAGCTTCTCTCAACTGTGACTGATGCTCTTCTTAATAAAGAAGTCGTTCTTGTTACTGAAAATGGAAAAGTAATCAATATCATGACTGATATCGACATCCTTCAGTATATTTCACAAAAAGGAAGCTTCTAATTAAAAGCTCTGAAATAAAGAAACTCGATATTTCGACTAAGGTTATTCATGCTGGTGGCGAGCCTGACAAAGAAACAGGCGCCATCATGCCACCGATCTTCCAAACGACAACCTTTGTGCAATCCTCACCAGGAAAACACAAAGGTTATGAGTACACGAGAAGTCATAACCCAACTCGAACAAGACTCGAGGAAAACCTAGCTTCACTTGAAGATGCAAAATATGCTCTGGCTATGTCTTCGGGAATGTCAGTTGCCGCCCTAACCTTAAAGAGCTTTGAAGAGGGCTCAACTATCGTTTGCGGTGATGATGTCTATGGTGGAACCTATAGGCTTTTTACTACTGTTTTAAATAAATCCTATAATTTTATCTTTATCAACACTACCGATTCAAGATTGGTGGAGCAAACTCTTAAAGAACATCAGCCCGCCTTACTTTGGCTTGAGACTCCAACGAATCCACTTCTGAAGATTACAGATATTAAAAAGACATCAAAAATTGCTTCGAGATATGGAACTCTTGTTATGGTGGATAACACCTTCATGAGTCCTATCTTTCAAAACCCACTAAACCTCGGCGCAGACTTTGTTATGCATTCGATGACCAAGTATATCAACGGTCATAGTGATGTTGTCGGTGGCTGCCTAATGACAAATTCGAAGAAATGGTACGACAAGATTTGGTATCTACAAAATTCAATCGGTCCTTCTCAGTCACCCTTTGATTCTTGGTTGGTTCTCCGTGGAATTAAAACCCTATCGATAAGAATGAAAGAGCACCAAAGAAATGCTTTAAAGGTAGCTAAGTTTCTTGAAGCTCATAAGCAAGTTCAAAGCGTAATCTACCCAGGTCTTAAGTCTCACCCACATCATAGCCTTGCTAAAAAACAGATGAGTGGTTTTGGTGGAATGATTACTTTTTTTCTAAAAGGTTCTCTTAAAGACAGCAAGAAGTTTCTCTCAACAGTTAAGATCTTTGCCCTAGCTGAAAGTCTAGGTGGAGTAGAAAGCCTAATAGAGCATCCGGCTATTATGACTCACGCTTCAATTCCTAAGAAAGTAAGAGAAAAAATAGGAATTACAGATAACCTCATCAGACTTTCTGTAGGAATTGAACATATTGATGATTTAATCTCTGACCTTGAAAAAGCATTCAAGGCCATCAAATAACTAGAATGATCCGGTCTGTCCCTTACTCTCTGGAGGAGTAGGATCTACTGCTGGTCCGCCTTCAAAAGGCTCTGGAGTAGCTTCAGCTGATGGAGCTTCCTTCTCGATCACAACTTCACGTATCATTTTTTTAGGCTGAGCATAACGGCTATAAATCCTATCGCTATCTAGGTACCCTCTTAGAAGCTGGTACGAACAATAGATCTTTCCATGATCAGTAGAGATATTTTCTTTTTCTCCTGGAGCAAAAATAAGACCATCATCTTGAACAACTTCTTTGATACTCTTTAAAGCGTCACAAAAATCAGCGGACTTCTTATTAGGGCATGGACCTTTCTTCTTTAAAACTTCAACACCTTTAACTCCAGATTTGATATGGACTGGCTCTCTACAAACATCAACCTTCCATTCATTCTTCACAAATTTAAATTTGTCATGTTTAACAATCATCTCGCATTTATCTTTAACGATAGAGAGGGAAACCTTTGCTAAACCAAAAGTGCGTTTGTCTTTGTGAGTTACTTTTAATTCAAAGCTAGAATCTAAGCATTCCTTCTCCGTAAAATTGGCTAAAGAAGCACTCGAAAAGATGAGAGATAAAATTAATAAATTAAACTTCGATAATAACATTTTTGTCTACCTCTAGATAAATGACAGATGCATCAAATTGCAAAAAGTCTGATTCTCTTTTTTTCTTTAATTGAAAATATACTTCGTTTAACAACTCTCTTGGTCCAAGAGGAAGTCTTTCTTTTACAAAATCTTCATACTTCTTACTATCCATGAAGCCACCACAGTTTTTTCTCACCCCAGGGCTTGAGATCACTAACCTTTCTCCTCTTTCGAGATCAAAACTAAACTCTGCTTGATCTAGGAACTCTTTACTTAAAGGTATTTCATTTGATGAAAGAAAATGCCCTTTAGATGAGATCAATTCGGTCTTTCCAAATTGAAAACCTTCTATCTTCATTTTACTAAGATCTATCTTAGCCACTAAGATCTGAAGTGAGTCTGAATTCTTGGTATCTAAGAGTTCAAGATCCTTTAGTTCTGCAGAGAGTTCATTAACAAAGCTTTTTATTCTCGTAAGACCAAAGGTTTGATAGGCCCTAAGCTTTTCAAAGTGAGAGAGGATAATGCTAGAAGCGACATAACTTGAAGTATTAGTTAGAAGGAGTAAAACTTCTTGCTCTCCTTTAACGATATCAAAGAATTCACCTCCAGCACCTTCGCCAGCTGCAAACTTTGATAATATTTGAACGCCTTTAAAATTATCATTCTTCATAGGAACGACTTTCTCATGGAGCCGCTTTACCCTCTGAAGCTCCTCAAGAGAGAATTGAATCATATCATTCAAGCTCTCACCGACTTCAGCCAAGTCCTTCCGACCTATTTCACTTTTAGTTTCTAAAGCACTCCTTAATAAAGGAATATGAAACCTAAAGTCTCTAGAAGTATCAATAGGACAGATCAGGCTTGAGTCTCTTTCTAAGTAAGAAATAAATTCTGAGTCATGCCCCTGCTTATTATCATAGATTATATAATGCCCTAGCTTTAGAACATCCAATAACTCTTCGGTTTCTCTTGTTAGAGGCCATTTAAAAAAGACCCATTGTTCAGAGAGACTATGATTAGTAGGAGAAGAAATAAAATCTTCGAGGTCATGTCTTTGAAAGTCCGCCTTTAACTGATCGGCCATCTTCTCGATGTACGCAGCAGCGTCTCCCTCTTCCATTCCTTTAGATATAAAAATTAGCTTTTTCACGTTTTCCTATACTACAGGCCCCATGCTATTTTGAACAGTTATGGACTCAAAGATTCCAATTACTTAAGTAAAATGCCCTAGGATAGTGGCAGTTGCCTCTCCATCACAGTTTTTGACAACTAATCGTAATTACAAGAACGACCCCCTTGAATCTAAAGAATTAACCCATAAATGCCGAAAAGAACCTGTTAGTCCTTTAAAATAGAGGAAGAACAATAACCGACTATTTGGGTTAGCTATATGAAAAAAAATGAAAAAGAAACAAATGTACTTCCTATTGCTGAAGCTAGGGCCGAACAAAAAGCCAAAGCCCTTGCTAAAGAAATCAAGGAACTAAAGTCACAGCAAAAGAAAGTTTGTGAACAGGCCGTAAGGTCTATCCTTCAAGCACTTGATTGTAAGGATCATTATACTTTTGGACATAGCTTAAGGGTGACACATTTTACCTTAAAACTAGGGGAAGAGATGGGCTTTGATGAAGACACTCTCTATGACCTCGAGATGTCTGCTCTTTTTCATGATATTGGAAAGATTGCTGTACCTGATGCAGTACTTTTAAAACCAGCTAGGCTAGATGACGAAGAGTTCCTACAAATGAAACAACATCCTTCAAAATCTGCAGAGATTCTAGAAGGATTTGAACCATTTGAAGAAGTAGCTAAGAATGCTAAACACCACCATGAAAGATATGATGGCCGCGGTTATCCCGATGGGCTAAAGGGCGAAGATATTCCACTCTTCTCTAGAATGATATTGATTGCTGATACATTTGACGCCATGACTTCTACAAGACCTTATAGAAAAGGTCTTCCCTATGAAGTTGCTTTTGCCGAACTTGATGAATTTGCAGGCTCGCAGTTTGATCCTGAATTAGTAGAGAAGTTCATTAAAGCTTTGACTAAGGATAGAGCAGATAAATCAGACACTTTCTCTCTAAAGATTATTGCTGGCGAGTTCAAAAAAGACGCTGCCTAATCATTCCTAAATAACGATTAATAAGGCATACTTTGAGGATGAAAAAGATCTACTCAATTTGCCTTTTCCTTTTAATCTCTAGCTGTTCAACTTTTAAAAAAGATGAAATCGATTATTCTGAATCTTATATTACAGGAGTCGGAACGGAGTCCATTTCAAGTGAAGACATTAGAATTAACCTAACACGTAAGACAACAATGGCCGGTGGAAATTATTCAATCAGTGCCTATCCCATTAGCAGGGCCTATATTAATGCACATGCAAAAGAACTCTCAGCGGGAAAAAGCCTTACAAAGTCTGAAGCGAATAAAGTAAAAAGACAATTAGATGAGAAATACCTGAATGATAAAGCTTGTATTGATATCAATTTAACCATCAAAGAATTTCAAAGAGTTAATAACTTAGAGAACTGGCGAGTGACTTTATTTGACTCAAGTAACAGGGCCTATTCTTTAAAATGGTTAAAAGAGCCTCCATTAGAAATAGCTCTTCCAAGGCCCATAAGTTCACATAGATCTACTTACCATGGCAAAGAAACCATGTGGTTCTTAGCTGGGCAAGCCTGTGCTGACGCTAATATAGAAATGAAAAAAGGATTTAAGCTTGTCTTTAAACCAAGCTTCGTCCAATGGCCTTTTGAGGGCGACCAAAGATTGACCTGGTCTTTTAATTACTCTGAAATCATTGACGGAAAAAAGGTTTTAAAGTTAAAGAAAAAGAGGAAGGTTGAAGGCTATAGAGGCTGGTAGATCATTCAAGAATCTTTAAATCTTCTTCTACGCTGGATTCTTCTGTAGCTCCATCTGATCCGTTACAAAAATCAGTTGGTTCAGACTTTTCGATATAATGTTTTTGGATAGTCACACAATCTTCTAAAGTTGCATAAACATTCTTAGTTACACATTCTGGTGCTTTAGAGTTTTCCGTAGACCATTTTGTATTCTCACGGCAAGTAAGATAACTAAACTTATCTACACAGGCCCAGTGTTTCGCAACACAATTATAAACAAGCCCTCTGCCACTTCTTTCATAATTTGGAGGTGAGATATATTCAGTCTTCTTTTCAATCATCGAGGCCATATCGTTTTTTTCGGTACTCTCATCTGCCCCAACAACATCATCCATCTTCATATCGATTCCAGCATTTAACTCTCCAGCGTCTGAGGCTTCCCCCATAGGCTTAATTTCTGATGGAGGCTCAACTTTAGGAGTCGGCTCTGGATCCACTTCTGCTTTAGGAGTTGGAGTTACGGCCACTGGTGCTGGTTCTGTTGGCTTAATAGGATCGGTTGTTTCGCTAGCCTCAGCAGGTTTAATGACTTCAGCTGGTGTTTCAGGCGGTATATCAACAACTTTCGGTTTCTCGTCTAAAACATTAACTTCAGGCATAGCGGCTGGTTTCTCCACCGCTACTGGAGGGGCGGGCTTCTTCTTAGGCTTCTTTCTTACCCTCTTCTTTTTCTTAACGACCTTAACAGGTGCTGGGACTTCATCTTCTTTTTGAGGATCTAACAAGAGAACTGCAATGAGGGCCAGAGCAGCCCCATATATAATAAACTTCTTTCTTTTCTTCGCGGCAGCGTCTGCATCCTCATCATCTTCATCATCTTCGTAATCTTCATCGTCTTCTTCGCTATCTGAATAAATCTTTTGAGTTTTTTCTTTAGTATCAGCACCCTCGTCACTTCCCTCTTTAAGAAGGTCTTTGATTTGAACTTTTACTGTTTTACCGTCGTCATCTTCTTCTTCACCATCGCCATGGTATTTTTCTTCATATTCATCTTCATCTTCATATTCATCATCGTCTTCAGACGAACCTCCACCTGGAAGCTTCTTACGGAGCTCTTCGATGGATGTTTTTAATTTTTCAATTAAGTCTTCAAACATTTTGATAACCTTTATCTGTTTACCTTTAATACTTATCGAATTTTATTCTAAATGACTTAAGCTATTAAATTTAAAAGGATCCCTTACTTGAGTAATCTTCTCTTTGTCGATTTAGTCGGGGTTTCGGTTTCTGGAGTTAATCAATCAGTTATGATTTTTGAAAAAACAGAAGGCAGCTTCCGGCCTTTGAGAGCAATGACTGCCCACCAATTAACGACTTCTTCGTAAAGCTTATTGATATCCGCGGCTGTTACTAACCAAAATTTAACTGGAGATTCTATTGGAGACAAAGGAAAGACTCCATCGATTTCTTCAAGACTATGGCAAAGTTCAGATAAAGATGAATATTTCTTTAGCCATGAAGATGGAGTTACTAGAAGTGCAGTTTCATTAGATGGCGGACATAAGCGGCTTAACTTCTTAACAACAAGGCCCATGGTCTTTCTATAGTTTACTTCACATAACCAATTCCAATTTTCTTCAAACCGAAAGCTGTCTATCTGTAGCCTCTCTCTAGCACCTCGATTGTAATATTCTTTGGCAATCTTCTTTAACTCGATTTGGCCTAAATGAGTTTTTAATAAGACTCCCCCACGAAAAACTCCCTTTGAATCGTTCAAATTTTTAATTTGAAAAGAAAGCTTAAATTCTCCAGCAATTTCTTCAAAGGTACTTCCTAAATCAAAGTCTCGTTTTTTGTGATTCTTCTCAACAAGCAAAGGACTAGCCTCGAGTAGTTTCTCTATCTGCTGAGTATTCTTTTCAAGATCTTCTAAGCTCAATAGAATGAGGTTCTTCCTTCCCGATCTCTCATAAGGAGTGCGTAAAAAAACTTCACCATATTTCTTTAGAAGAGGTCTTATATCTTCTATTTTGTTAATTTCTTCAGCTGAGGAAGCATTTGAGTTTAAGAGTTTAGATATCTCAAGCGAAGTTAACTTAGAGTTTAGCTCTTTTTCTTTTTCTAAATCAGTTAAATCTCCCCACCAGTTTAGAAAGTTGCCAGTTTTCCTCGTTTGATTCTTAAATCCTGTCGCTTTTTTAATATATTCTAGATACTCATCGCTATAAGAATTATTTGTTAAGAGGGCTTCTTTTTTATCGCTACAAAAAAAGAAAAGATGTTCTAAAAGATTGTTTACCTTAGGATCAGAACGGTTTTCATAAAGGGCTGATTCATAGTCAAAGTTAGCCTTATAGAGACGCTCTATTGCTTCCACTTTTTTCTACTTGTTATTAAGAAGTCATCTCGGTAACTATCTAATGAGTCAATGAAGTCTTCACTAAAGCCTGCTCTTTTACGGGCCTCTCTCGAGAAGATCATTCCCTTTGCTCTTGCTGGAGTGATCTTTTCAGGCAGCAAAGACTTATAATAATCCCATAGACTTCCAGTTGGCTTCCATTGCTCTAGCCAATGGCGACCAATAGAGACATGGGAGATCTCATCTTCTAAAACTGTATTAAGTATTGAACTGGTTTTCTCATCTCCAAGGGATTCAAAGATTTCTTTATAATGAATACAAAAATCTAGATTCGCCATTTCAAAAGTAAGGGACATCATGGAGAAGAACTCACTTGGGGTCTTTAAATCAGGCATCTGTTTCCAGAAGAAATCATTAACAGGAAAATCTCCAAAGGAGACGCCAAGTTCATTAATCCTGCTTACATAGAGCTTAAAATGTTTTTGCTCATCTCTTAGGGCAGAGACAATTCCTTTTTTAAACTTCTTATCTTCTTCAGTTAAAGTGGGGTAGCAATAAAGTGCCGCGGCCATCATCTCTATTGCCAAAAGTTCATGGTTCGCAAAAAAATGCAGGGCCAGGGCTTTATTAGAATCGTTTTTTAAAGTGTTTCTCTTTGGAAACTTAACTTGCTCGTCACTAAAACGAATTTCAGCGGATCGGCTAGGCGCTAAGGGAATATCCCTTCCTTCAAATTCATCAAAGGTAAGATCACTACAGCTAAAAAGCTTAGAATCTAAACTGCTTCCTAATAGAATCTCTTTACTAAAATCGCTAGCTTTCATCACTAGCGTTTATTGAATTTTCTTTTTCTAGATTTCTTTTTAGCATTCTTATCTCTTGTTCCTGGTGTTGGCTTACCTGGCCTTGAGCCTCTTCTGGCTGATCCAGCTTTTCCGCCCCCACTTCTTCCTCTAGAAGAGCCACCATAACGACGTTGCTTAAAACAGGCTTCACAGATGGCGAACTTTGAGTTTTCTTCAATCTTTTGTCCACAACTTGAACAAGTAGGAACAATCTTATTTGAAAGGAGAAGGTTTAGTTTTTCTACTGCAAGAGATTTATTGGCATGAAGAACTTCATCATCAAAGCTAAAGTTCTTATTATCAAAATGCCTCGCTAACCATTGATAAAGTTCAACGCATTTAATCGTCGTCTCAAGATAATCGATATCATCAGAATTCGGATCAATAGGATCAAAGAAAATAGGATCATTATTTACATATTTATTTAAGATCCAAACAAAGTATTGAACATGCTCTAAAAGTCCTTGATTAACGGGAGCACAGGTAAAGCCAAAGATCTCTGAAGAACTTAAAACCTCTTCAGAGTTTGCTTCCTCGACGATCTCCGCTAGATCAATCATCTCTCCAAGCTCAACGCAAAAGAAAGGTTTCTTAAATTGCATTGTATTAAAGAGCCTGAGAAACTCTGAGAGTCTAAGCATAGGAAGATTATTATCTTCTAGTGCCTTGTTCACTTGGCTAAAGATATCTAAATCGGGTCCAACCATACATTTCTTTTTTTGATCAAGAGTGGCATTGATGGCCTCTTCGATTTGATCAATGCCATCCTCTACTCGAGTAAGGCAAGAAACAAAACCAACGGGAAACCGTTGGTACCGACCAGCTCGTCCAGCAATTTGCTTGATCTCACTAGCGCTAATAACATGCTCTTGATTATTAAAGAATTTTGAAAGAGTGGAGAAGACAATCCTTTTAATAGGAAGGTTCATACCCATAGCAATAGCATCGGTACTTACCATAATATCTGTTTCGCCTTGATCGAATTTACGCGCTTGCTCTCTTCTTACTTCAGGAGAAAGCCTTCCATAGACGATACTCACTTTAAAGTTAAGCCGCTCTAAATCCATTTTATACTTTAAGGCCTGTCTTCTTGAAAAAACAATAAGTGCATCTGAGCGGTCTAAGTTTCCAAGAGTAATAGCCTTTTTCTCTACATTAAGCTCAGTCATCCGCTCGTAGTTCTTAATTTCCATTTCATCGCCGCACATTTCGACAATCATTTTAACTAATTCTAATACTGATGGATCACCACAAATATGAACTTCATCTGCAGAAATATTCACAAGGGCCCTTGTCCAAGCCCAACCTCTTTGAGGGTCAGTGATCATTTGAATTTCATCAATAACACAGCAGTCAAAATGTTCTTGCAGCCGGGCCATTTCAATTGTTGATGAATAATGTGTTGAGCCTTCTATTTCAATAACTTCTTCACCCGTAAGAAGAGTTGTAACGGCTCCTTTTTGGTTCATCGTATCGTACAGCTCAGCTGCTAGAAGTCTAAGGGGCGCTAAATAACAACCCGTATGAACTTCACAAAGCCTTTGAATAGCATGATATGTCTTACCAGAGTTAGTTGGGCCCATATGATAGACGATCTTTCTTTTGATTTTTCTTGCTTGAGAGTGAACCCAAAATTCCCCAAGATACTCTTGAAGAATTGTTCCGGAGATATCCTTTCTTTTAAGAAGAAGAAGGGATTTAACCATCTTATTAAACTCTCGCCCAATATAATGCTCGTTTCTCCAGATATTTGTCTTTATCTGATTGAAGAATCTTTTGTATTCACTTTCTTCGATGATTTCAGGACTTAGCTCTTGTTCTTCAAGCATTCTAATAAGAATTGGCTTTAAAACGACTTCTCGTCTTTTAGCGAGATCTGATGGGTAAGTGAACCTGTCTCTAACAATTGATTTAACCTGACTATCTAACCTGTTGATCGTCGATCTCTTTAATCTTGTTCTTACTTTATGAAAGATCCTATCGAGTTTTTTCTGTAGTTCTCTATAGGTATCATTAACATCTTCTACTCCTTCATCTAGGAGGGTAGACATTTCTGTTTCAATATTAGAGATCACTTCTTTACAGTCTTCGAAGACTTTATCTCTTGTAAAGGCCCTATAATCCGCCACACACTTAACACAGTGGCAGTTCATCTCAGACATCTTTAGATCGATATCAAAGTTTTCCTTTAGGGTCGTTTGGGTCTTAGTATGATCACCTTCAGTGACTTCGCACCATTCATCAATACTTTTGATATGCAGCTTAAAGAACTCGGGGCTAAGACCTCCGTCTTGTCCAAAATAGAACATCTCTTTTTCTGGAAACAAACAATCATCTAGAAAAATGAGATCTAAAACAAAGTCTCTATTGATGAACTCAATATATGAAATATAATCTTTATTAAACTTGCTAGTTAGTGACGGGTATTCTTTAAAGAACTTATCAAGCTTAGTTTGAATCTCTTCAACTAAGTCTAAAACAAGACCTGCATCCTCTACAGAGCGAACGTATTCGTCTTCTTCTGAGAATTTATTAATTTTAATAATGGTACGCCGTTCTGATTCCAGTAAATTTCGGATGGCGGCAAAATCAGGGATTTCCTGAAGGGATTCTGTGCCCAAGGTAACTCTTTTCTTTCAAATCGTTAATACTAAGCCATTCTACCAAATCCAGAGGATTCGGTAAAATGACTGTAGATTAATTTTTTTAGGGTTTATTTGTCGAGTTCAAGAACGAAGGCTACACCCATTCTTGCAAATTTCGCAGCATGTTCTGCTGTTCCACCAGACTGAGAGATTGTATCTCTACCAGTATGGATCTTTCCGTTCATATCACTCTTCTTAGACTCAAAAGGCATAGAAACGGGGTAACCTTGTCTGTTCCAGCTAGCGTGGTCTGAACAAGCATATCCACATTTGTCATAGCCCCACTTAATGGTAGGAAGATATGTGTCGATTAGTTTTCCTAAGAAGGCGTTTTGAGCCTGGTTAGTAAAATCTGTCATCATTACGATATCAACTTCAGAGCCTTTGTAATTGGTCATATCCAGTTGGAGAGCACCAACAACGTTGATCCCCTTATTCTTAAAACTAGTCGCAATTTCTTTAGAGCCTAAAAGCCCTACTTCTTCTGCGGCATAGGCCATAAACTTAATAGTTTTCTCTGGTTGGTAAGATGAATCAACTAGTAGTCTCATGATTTCAGTAACTGTCCCTGTTCCTGATGCATTATCATCAGCTCCAGGAGCTCTTGCATTCTCACGTCCCCAAAAACCTGCAATTGAATCAGCATGTCCACCAATAACAATAACGTCATTAGTCTTTCCTTTAATAGTTGCTATTAAAGAAGGCTGAGGCCAACGGTCATGCTTAAAGAACTTAACAGTAGCGTCTGTTCTTCCTGCAGTGATCTTTTCCCAGTGAGACTTTAGCCATTTTTGAGAATCAACACCTGTTGAAGACTTATAGTATCTGTTTTTAAAGCTTGAAAGTTTTTCGATTGTTTTTTGAATCTCTTTAGCTTGAACTTGAGCAATCATAGGGCGAACAATGTCTCCTCTATTGATTGAGTAGTCTTCAGTTAGACCTTTTTCTCCAAATTCTCTCTCGCCAGTGGCGTAAAGAGTCTCAAGACCTTTTTCTTCATTGTCATGAACAACAAAGCCGCCACATCTTTTGAACTTCTCATGCATCATGGCTGAAATACAGTTTACTTGTCCTTCTTTAACTTGGATAAGAGAGATTCCATCATTGCTCTTATTCGTTGTTAATTTTTGTCCTGGAAAAGTTCCTTGAAGTTCACTAACAGCATCACTTCCGATTGAAATCCAAACTAGTGGAGAAGAATCATTCTTCTCGTTATAGTCGCATTTAACCTCGTGAGCATTCGCTGTCAGGCTCAAGCTTAAAAATATAGTTGAAATTATTGCTGTCTTTAGCATCCTCGCCCTCCACTGGCTTGACTTGGTCATCCCTGACCGTCTTTACTTATCCAATAAGTCTAGCGACACCTATATGAATTGCGTTTTTTTTCACCTAATATGTTCTTACAAACTTGTTGTAAGTTTGACGTATTTCGCGTCTATAGAACGAATAAACAAGCACTTAGCTTTTAGTATAAGGACTCTCGAATGATTAATACATGGTTGACTAAAACGTTTAACATTAAATATCCCATCATAATGGCGCCAATGTTTCTCGTTTCCAATATTGATATGACCATCGCCGCAGCTGAAGCTGGCATCACCGGATGTATCCCTGCCCTTAATTACAGGACTGCCGAAGAGTTTGAAGAAGCCCTAAAGACCCTTAAAGAAAAGTGCCCAGGTGCCTATGGAATCAACCTTATTGTGAACAAGAGTAATGTGCTCTTAGAAAAGCAGATTGCTCTTTGTGAAAAATACTTGCCCGATTATATTATCACTTCACTTGGCTCACCAAAGGACGTTATCAAGCGTTGTGGTTCTAAAGGAGTGAAGGTTATCTGCGACGTCGTTGATATCGAGTACGCCCTTAAGTGCCAAGAGCTTGGAGCCGACGCTGTCATCGCTGTCAATTCAGGAGCCGGCGGCCATGCTGGTCCTACTCCAGCTTCAATCTTAGTTCCTATGTTGAAAAAGAACTGCTCTATTCCAGTCATTTCAGCAGGAGGAGTCGGAACCGGTGCAGGTTTATTGTCTGTCCTGGCCCTAGGCTCTGAAGGAGTAAGTGTAGGAAGTCCTTTCATAGCTACGACTGAAGCCTCTGTTACTCAAGAATATAAACAGGCCATTGTAGATTACGGGGCAAAAGATATAGCCCTTACGACAAAGCTCTCTGGCACACCTTGTACTGTGATCAAAACCCCATACGTTGAAGAAATCGGTCTTGATCAAAATCCCATTGAAAAGATACTTAATAAAAATAAGAAGCTGAAAAAATATGTAAAGATGCTCACCTTTTATAAAGGAATGAAGCTCTTAGAAAAAGCGGCCATGGGCGCAACTTATAAAAGTGTTTGGTGTGCAGGTCCTTCGATTGAATTTGTTAATAAGATCGAACCTACTAAAGTTATTGTAGAGAGAATTATAAACGAGTATTCAGAGGCATTAAATCGTCTTGAGTCATTAAAAGATGCCTAAACAGAACATCTTAAAGCTCCCTAATTACAGAAGGCTCTATTTAGCCGGGCTCACTAGTGAATTAGGGAGTTTCGTCACTGATTCAGCTCTGATGCTTTATCTTTTTAGCATCACCAATAATGATAAATCCTTCATGGGAATCAACAGGGCCGTTTTTCTCGTTTTCCTCACGCTTGGAAGCCTCTTAGGTGGATCTTTAGGTGAAAGGTTTAATAGACGAAAGCTTCTTATCTTTTGTGAGATTGTTAGAATCCCAATTGTCTTTTCGCTTCTCTTTGTAAGCAATCCTTGGGCACTGGTCTTCATAAATGGTTTGATAGCTTTCTTTACAGGTATCTTTAAGCCTTCAAGACAAACCCTGGTTAATGATGTTGTCCCTTCCGATCGAATCAAAGATGCCAACTCTCTTTTTGGATCGACCTTCGCCATCATTCATATGCTAGGCCCCCTACTTGGGGCTAGTCTTTATGCTTCTTTAAATGGAATCAATGAAGTTGTCTTCTTTGACCTCCTTACTTATTTCTTAGGCATCTTTCTTTTATATAGAATGAGCTACAAGGCTCCCACAAATTCTGGTCCTCCTAAGGAAGGCATGGGAAAGGATATAAAAGAAGGCCTTCGCTTTGTATGGAATAGAGCAGAGCTTAGATGCGTCTTAATCAATACAGTCATTTTAGGAGGAAGTATCGGAGTGCTTATCCCGCTTCTTCTTCCCTTTATAAAAGAAATCTTAGGAAAGAGTGATTTTCACTATGGGATTCTCATGGCGGCTTTTGGGCTTGGGGGTCTAATCGGCGCTGCTATCACAGGAAAGATTTCAAAGATCTACTCTTCTAATAAACTTATAATAATAAGTGTCGTTCTTGAAGCAATCCTCTTTCCCCTATGGATTAGAGTGTCTGACTTTAATTTGAACTGCGTGGTTATCTTTATTTGGGGAGTTGTGGTCTTTGTCAGGATTACTTCTCAACTTAACTATCTTTCAGAAACTGTAGAGACTGAATACCTCACGAGAATCTATAGTCTTCTTGATATTTGTTTTATCATTCCTAATGTCGGTGCCGGAATTTTAATTGGTATCATAGGTAATACAATGAGTACCTTTGAAATCCTCAACTATGCTTCTATAGGTTTTGTCTTCTTAATAGCTATTAGAATGTTTTTCCCAGAGACCAAAAGCTTATACACAAGTGAAGTTAAGCAAGTCTTCCGTGACCCAGAAAGCTTTGATTCAAAAGAGTAAAAAAAAGGAAGAGCTAGCTCTTCCTTATTTTATTAAAGTAATCCGCCTCTTTTTAAAAGAGCGTCGGGAGTAGGCTCTTTGCCTCTAAATCTTTTATAAAGTTCCATCGGATGTTCTGAGCCACCTTTTTCAAGGATTTCAGACCTAAACTTATCCGCCACCTCTCTATTGAAGATTCCTTTTTCTTTAAAGGCTTCAAAAGCATCAGCATCTAAGACCTCAGCCCACTTATAGCTATAGTAGCCAGCAGAATAACCACCTTGAAAGATATGACCAAAAGCGCAGCTTGAAGCAGTTCCAGCAACCTTAGGAAGAATTCTTGTTCTCTCTGTAATCTTTTCTTCAAAAGCAGAGACATCAGTTATAGAAGATGGATTTTCACTATGCCAGGCCATATCAACCAAGGCAAAACTGATCTGTCTTAGAGTGGCTCTTCCTTCATGAAAGTTAGAGCTCTCTTTGATCTTTTGAATGTATTCCTGTGGAATACTCTCCCCTGTTTCATAATGTTTTGCAAAGAGGTCTAAGCATTCTTTTTCAAAGGCCCAGTTCTCCAAGATTTGACTTGGTAATTCAACGAAATCCCAATAAACGCTAGTACCAGATAGGCTTTCATACTTTCCTTTAGAAAGCATTCCATGAAGAGCATGACCAAATTCATGAAAAAGTGTTAGCACTTCATTAAAAGTAAGAAGGGATGGTTTGGTTTCAGTAGGCTTTGTAAAGTTACAGACAATAGAAATATGAGGGCGAGAATCAACCCCATCTCTTACGAATTGATCTTTGTAACTTGTCATCCAAGCGCCATTTCTTTTTCCTCCTCGAGGAAAGAAGTCTGCGTAGAAGACTGACTGGAATTCATTCTTTTCATTAAAGACTTCAAAGGCCCTTACATCTTCATGATAAGTGGGGATATCCTTGCTTTCTTTAAAGCTAAGTCCGTACAGTTTATTGGCCACTGTAAAGACTCCATCAACAACATTCTCAAGCTTGAAATAAGGCTTTAAAAGTTCATCATTAATATCAAATTTCTTTTTCTTAAGCTTCTCTGCCCAAAAAGAATAATCCCATGCTTGAAAGTCCTCTGGTCCATTGTTCTCTTTTACGAACTCAATAAGGTCTTTAATTTCTTTCTCTGCTACTGGCTTTGCTTTATTAAGTAAGTCTTCGAGAAAAGTTTTAACAGTATCTGGTTTTGCGGCCATTCTCTCTTTAAGAGTTAGGTCTGCATGAGAATCATAGCCAAGAAGGGAGGCTTTTTCATGACGAAGGTTAGCTATCTTTTTAACAATCTCATTATTGTCACACTCATTCCCATTATTGGCTCTTGAGATATAAGCCCTATAGAGCTTTTCTCTTAACTCACGTTTCTCAGCGTACATCATAAAAGGAAAGAAGCTTGGAAAATCAAGAGTGAAGACCCAGCTACCAGCCTGACCTTTTTCTTTAGCCGTCATCTCTGCCGCTTCAATTGCACTATCAGGAAGACCTATTAAGTCGTCCTTGTTTTCAATGATCATTTCAAATGAATTGGTTTCTTTTAGAAGATGATCTCCAAATTCTAGAGAAAGCTTTGAGAGTTCCTTATTCAACTCTTTTAATTTTTCTCTTTTTTCTCCCTTAAGAAGCGCTCCATTTTGAGCTCTTCTATTATAGAATTTTTCAACAAGGGTTAACTGCTCTGAATCTAAGCCGAGAGAACTTCTTTTATCATAGACAGCCTTAATTTTTTCAAAAAGAACTTCATCTAAAAGAACTTCGTTACCGTACTCAGTAAGCTTTGGTGACAACTCTTTTGCAATCTCTTGCATTTCATCGTTTGTATTAGCTGAGTGTAGGTTAAAGAAAACTCCTGTCACATAACCGAGCTTCTCCCCAGTCCTATCTAAGGCTTCAATAACATTTTCAAAAGTAGGCTCATCACTATTATTCTTTATGGCCTCAACTTCTTTTCGGTCAATTTCTATGGCTGCCTCAAGGGCCGGCATATAATGTTCATTTTTAATCTTATCAAAGGGCATAACACCATGAGGGGTGTCGAATTTTTCAAGAAAAGGATTCATTCATACTCCTAGCTCTCTACTGGTTTAAACTTAAATAAGGGAATCAATAAGACTGCCCAAATAACGAGAGATGCAACGAGCATGATATTAACAAGAATAGGGCTTTGTATAAAGATGAGAATCAAAGAAATCGCCCCTTTGGCCAATCTGTAAACGACCAAATCATTTAGGTACTTGGCAGCAAATTTCTGCCTTGCCCCCAAGGGATAATACAAAAGCTCTTTAGATGCCTGAAATACTGAATAGTCGAAGCTTTTAAAGAACCAAAAGCCTAATGCAACTGGCCACAATCCCCCATAAGGTAAAAGTAAGATCAAGAGTATTAGTCCTAAATAGGAACTAGGAAGGAAGAGGTGAATATTTTTTAACTTAACAACTTTTAGAGCAATGGGAAGAACTAGTAACTGCAGAAAAAGACTCATGCCATTTACCGCTGTATAGAGCTGAGCCAGGAATTCTGTTTTTCCAATCTTATCAGGAAAGAATGTTTCTAGTTGAATATTAAATTTAAAGTTCATCAAAGCGATGGCGAATTGAGCTAGGGCAATAATACCAGCAATTGAAAGAACATAAGCTTTTACCGAACCAATATCAGAAAAGAGGCTATCCTTCTTCTGTTCCATCGGCTTTTTATTCTCAGAGAGGTTGATGGAATGATCTGTGAACCAAAAAGATACCCCAGCTAACAAAACCATAGAAACACCAACAAGAATGATGACCTCTAACCCCCAAGCCTTAGCGTAGCTTGAAGTTATAATTCCTCCCAGCATTCCCCCCAAACTCCCTACGGCACCTAGGGGACCTAAAAGAGACTTTGCAAGTTTTAGATCAATAGAGCTATTAAGAAACCCTATAACCATATGAAAAAGAAGAACTATATAAGCTTCTTTTAATATAAAAAGTGGGTAGCTCCACAATGAATTTCCTCCCTCAAGAAGAAAGTAAAAAAAGTAGAGCCCAAGGCAAGTCCCGATAGAAGAAAAAAGAAATAATGTTTGAATCTTAAACTTTGTCTGAAAGAAATTATAAAAGGTCACTAACAAGCTCAATGTAGCCACTGATCCTAGCCAAACAAGAGGAGAATTCTTAGCCCCATTATGTTGGATAAAAAGGGCCGTCGCTGATGCTCTAATAAAAGGATAAGAGGCCAATACGAAGAAAGCTGATAGTGAGATAAAAAGGATATTTGTTTTCAGAGACTTATCTAGGTTTTTAACCTGACTCGTTATCTCGGAGATTGTCTTTAAGATAGATACACCCTTTTTTACCGTCTAATACCATATTCCAATACTTAGTATAATAAATGAGTTGTTTCTTTTGAAAAAGGACTAAATGCAAAAGCAGAAGAACTTAGCCGTTGTCATCCCTGTTTACAATGAATCTTCTTGTATCGAAAAAGTTGTCGGTGAATGGATAGGTGCTTTAAGTTTTCAAAAGATCAACTTCTCTTTAATCTTAGTAAATGATGGAAGCACGGATAATACTCTAGAGATTCTTAATAATCTCAAGGTGAAGCACTCTCAAGTTTGCATAATAGACCAAGTAAATGGTGGTCATGGAAATGCTTTAATCAATGGGTATCATGCCGCTATTGAAATGAGCCCAGAGTTTATCTTTCAAGTTGATAGTGATGATCAATTTAAACCAAGAGACTTTACTAAGTTATGGAAGCTAAGAAATGAATCTCCATTTATAAGTGGTATCCGTCATCAGAGAAATGATCCTTGGTTTAGAATCGTCATCTCAAAGATCTTAAAGACCACTCTTAACCTCTCTTTAGGAATTAGTATTGCAGACGCGAATATTCCCTATCGATTAATCAAGACTGATTTCCTTCAAGCTATGCTTCACTGCCTTCCTTTAAATTGCTTTGCTCCAAATGTCTTCATTTCGGCTTTAGCAAAATCTTACCTCGGCTCTTACCCAGAGGTCGAAGTTGAGCATATAGAAAGACAAACCGGTCAAGTTTCCTTGATTAGGCTAGGTCTACTCAAGGCCTGCGCCAAAACATTTTTTGAGCTTTTAAAGTTCTCTTTTGAATTAAATTACAAAGTCTCTAAAATCGAGCTAGAATTGAATCAAAAGAACTTTGAACTCGAAAAGCTCTATGCCTAGAAAAATCAAACATCTTATAATTGGTGCTGGTCCCTGCGGACTCGGAGCTGCCTACCGTTTAAAAGACTTAAATGAAACGGATTACCTAATCCTAGAAGCCTCTTCAAAAGTCGGAGGTCTTGCAACTAGTTATATTGATGAAAAAGGATTTACTTGGGATGTTGGCGGTCACGTTCAGTTTTCCCATTATGAATACTTTGATAAGGCCATGAACCAAGCCCTAGGTATAGACGGCTGGTTCAATCATGAAAGAGAAGCCTGGGTTTGGATTAAGAACAGGTTTGTTCCCTACCCTTTTCAAAATAACCTGCACCGCCTCCCTAAAGAAGACTGTGACCTATGCCTAACAGGGCTAAAAGAGAGAGATACTTCTACTAGTCTTGTGACTTTTAAAGACTGGCTCCTCTCCTCATTTGGAAAGGGTCTTTGTGAGCTTTTCATGTTCCCTTATAATTTTAAGGTTTGGGCCTATCCTACAGAAATGCTCAATTACGAATGGGTTGGGGAAAGAGTCGCTAAGATTGATTTAAAAAGAATTCAAAAGAATATAGAAACCGGCATAGATGATGTTAGCTGGGGCCCAAATAATACATTTCAATTTCCTAAGAAAGGTGGAACCGGAAAGATTTGGGAAGAGGTTGCTTCAATTGTTGGATTAGAAAAGATCCTCTTAAACTCAAAAGTAACTCAAATTGATTGGAAAAATAAGATAGTTCAGATTGGGGAAGAGTCTTTTGAATATGAGAATCTTTTAAGCACCGTTTCTTTAAATAGTCTTTCTGAGTTATTGAATGATTCCCATTTAATCGAGAGTACTTCAAAACTAATGTACTCAGCCACCAATGTAATAGGAATTGGCCTAGAAGGTGAAGTGCCTGAACATTTAAAGACAAAGTGCTGGATGTATTTCCCGGAAGATGATTCACCTTTTTACAGAGTCACTGTCTTTTCAAACTACTCACCTAATAACGTCCCTTCCCCCGGTAAGCAATTCTCACTAATGGCGGAAGTAAGTGAGTCAAGATTAAAAAGAGTTGATCAAGAGAGCTTAATTCAAGATGTCATAGATGGATTAAAGAAGTCTCATCTAATTAGAGACGAAAAGATTATTTCAACCTGGAAGCTTCATGCCCCGCTAGGCTACCCAACCCCCTCTCTCAATAGAAATGAAGCCTTAAGGGCCATCTTTCCAAATCTTGAAGCAAAAGGAATATCTTCTAGAGGGAGATTTGGCGCATGGATGTATGAAATAAGCAATCAAGATCACACCTTCATGCAAGGAGTGGAATGGGTGAATAAGAAAATTCTGGATGAAGATGAGAAAACTTTTAAAATCCCATAAAGCTTGGGCCTTATGCCTCATCCCAATAGTGACCGGTCTATGTTTTCTTTGGATTGGTCGTGATTCCCGTCCTATTCATCATGATGAATCACTACATGCTCTTTATGGTCTGTATTATTATTTTGATCCTGCTAAATTTTTCTATAAGTACGATCCCATGCTTCATGGTCCCCTGCTTTATCACCTGATGCCTTGGGTCTATCACTTTCTTGACGAGAGCTTAAATGCTGTTAGATTCTTACCGGCCCTTAGCTTCACTCTCTTTCCCCTTGGTATCACTTTTCTGTTAAAAGAAAAATTAGAGAGGAGGTTTCTTATACCCGCTGCCCTGCTCCTCACTTCCCCTGGCTTTCTCTACTGGGGTAACTTTCTTAGGCATGACAGCCTTGTCATTCTTCTTTTACTTGGTACAGGCTTCGCTTTTCACTCACGTTTTAGTAAGTTCAGTTCCATCATCTTCCTAACTTCAATAGCTCTTCAATTTTGTACTAAAGAGAACAGCTATATCCATCTAGTTTTCATTCTTGCTTTTACTCTTTTTGATTATCTTGTCTCAAAGAAAGAACCTCTCTTTAAAGCAGTTTTTAAAAATGAGAAATGGATCATCTTTATTGGTTTAATTTTAAGTGCATCTATCTATTCTTATTATTATTCTGGGGGGTTTAATTATTCTAGTGGAATCTTAGATGGTCTTTATCGTAAGAGCCTAGCCTATTGGAGCAATCAGCACTCAATAGAAAGATTAAGCGGTCCATTTCTAACTCAATTCTTTGTCCTCCTTTGGTACGATCTCCCCATCCTCTTAATCTTAATATTTTCTGTGTTTAAGATTCACTGGAGCAAGGGAATTCTTTTAAGACTCACTCCCTTCTTGTCCCTAGGACTTGGGGGCTTCTTTCACCTTTATTTTGGAAGTGAAGTTCCTAATACATCATTATGGTCGTCAGCTCTCAAAGTTAAACTAGGAATAGATTTTTATGGATTCTTCTTTTTATTAGCGACTTCTGTAACTGGAACTTGGATCCTCATTAAGAACAATGCAAGAATTAACGCTTTCTTTTACTATTGGACTTTTGCTAGTTTCTTCACCTATTCATTTTTAGGTGAGAAAGTTCCTTGGCTTAGCTTGTATACACTTATTAGTGGTATCATTTTTATTGCCCTCTATTATAAAGGATTAAATAAAAAAATCCTCATTCCCCTTTTCACATTCACGGTACTTTTCAACGGCTATCAAGCCTACCAATTAAAGTTTATTAATGCTGGCAATAAAACGGAATTTATCAGCCAAGTCCACACAAGTAAGGCCTATCAAAAGCTCTCCATAGACCTAAGGATCTTGCTTGATTCTAATAAAGGAATAAACGTCTTGGCACTCAGAGATAACACCTGGCCTCTTTCATGGTTTCTATATAAAAGAGACGGCTTCTCATACTTTCAAGCCGGTAGGGATTTTACAGAGTTTGATGTAGTTTTAGAAAAATGGCCTTCGGCACTGAAAATAAAAGACTATGAAGTAAAAAAACTTCCCTTAAGGCATTGGTGGTTACCTGATTGGAAGCAAATAACCTGGGGCCGAGCTCTTACTTATTCATTTGATCATAAGCCGTGGAACTCTCCTGGGGAGCAGTACATCTTAGTTTATTATAAAAAGGGTTTACTTAACTTCTAAAGAGTAATTATAGGTCGTGTTTGATCTATCTTTTTGATAGCTCATTCCATCATTTATTGAAACCGAGCGGTTCTTAGCATTGAGGTCATTAACAATTTGGCCAAGGTCTAATTTGCCTCCAGCGGCAACATAAGCATTAGAAGAAAGGTTACTATTCTTTCCTTCAATCTTAAAAGCCAGCTGATATCCTCCACCAGACTTATCGCAAGTGATGGCCACAGAATCTTCATTAACTCTTAAACTAGCTTTCTTTCCATAGCTTAAAACCATATTGCTAACTGAATTCACTTGCTTCTTACTTTCAGACCGGGCCAAACGCTGCTTTGTTCCCACACTAGCCTCGTCTTTAGAGGAGTTCTCAATACCTGTTTTAATGATCTTAATCTTACACATTCCCCTTGGAATATTTTGCTCGACAGCAACATTCGCATCTGAGCCTTTATAGGATCGTAGAATATTAAAGTTGGCGCTTAAGTACTTTCTATAAAGACCAAAGAACTTCGGATTTCCATTTACCTCTAAACAGTGGACGCTTGTCCTCTTGTGAAAACTATCTCTAGGAGATCTTATTTTATCGAGATGAGAAATAGCACTATCTAATGAAGTGCTTCTTGAGAAACAGTAGCCATAGATGGCTGACCAAGAGAGGCTAGGAATAAAAAAAAGAATGAGCAAAAAATATTTCAATTTAAGAATCTTTCTCTGGTAAGTGTTTGTCACCTAACTGACTCTCAGTAAAATCAATAGCTGTTTTAAATTCACAAAGATCAAGAGCTGTAGAAAACTTAGCTAAAGTCCCTTCTTCTTCGCAAGAACAAGCGAGGTCTTTCATAAAATTAAAAAACTTCTCACTAGTCTCAGGGCTCATTAAGTGCTCCATCTGACAGCTATCTTTTTCGGCGATCTCTTCACTAACACCGACAAAGTCTCTTAAAAAATAAAAGATCAATGTTCTTGAGGAAAGAATCCTATGAACTTCGTCATGTCCATTTTCAGTTAAAAGAAGAAACTTGCTATCCTCTTCTTCAGCCACAAGTCCTTTTTTCTTTAGGTTGTTTATTGCTGTACTTACTGAACCTTTAGTTAGGTCTAGGTCTTTAGCAATATCAGTAACTCTAGCGTATCCCTTTCCTTCCTTTAATTTATGGATGGTCAAAAGATAGTGAACCATTGAATGGGATAATTCTTCATTTAGATTTTGCATACATCCGTTCTATCAATAGCTCCTTTTCGAGTCAATTATGTCAACTATTTGGGCCATATTATAAGCCATCCGGCAGCCCCTGAGACCAGCCTAAGTACCTAGAATTACAAACATAAACAGAAGGATAGTTTTTCTCCCTAAGAACAATTTCAGTTGAGTGATAAAATACAAGCCAAGGAAATTATTATGAAACTGTGTCTACAAGCCATTATCACATTCTTGCTGATTACCGGAGGTTCTGCTCAGGCACAGGTCTCAAACACTAACAATGGTACAGCCCCCCAAAACCTTGGGGCAGAGTTAAACCAAGGTGTTATTGATTCTCAAGCGAATAATGAAAAGTACTACAACCAGGCTCTTCAAAACCCAAGCGTAGAACCAGGTGCTGTCATCCAGCCAAGTGCCAATGGGGCCATGACTCAGACCCCAGATGGGCCTGAGAGGTCCACAGAGTTAAACCTTACTGATGCAGAGAAACGCTTAAGTGAGGAATTCGTTCATGATGGAAAAGCCTTAAGAGAGCAAAAAGAAGCCTGTGATGCTCTCGAAGATCCTGATGCCTGCCGAGGCTCTGAGCCTAAGAGTAAGTTCATGGGAATTGATTCAACAATGGTTAAGGCCATCTCTCAAATGTATTCATTAGTTATAGGAATGGGTGAGTCAGGGCTTTCTAATAAAAATACAATGAACCCCCCAAAGAAAGCTAAAGGTGGGACAAAGACTGAAACAAAGCCCGCAGACAAAGGAAAAGAAGATAAAGATTCAACGGAAGACTATTGTAAATATATTGCCGTAGCTATTGAAGGATACGCCTTCTTTGCACAAACCCAGTCTGCGAAAGTGGCCAATATTCCCGAGGGGCAAACAACCTCTCAAAAAGAAGTCCTTTATAAAGCAGCAAGAAGTCATAAGGATAGAGCTAAGACCCATACTGTTCAAGAGGTTGGCTGGGGTGCTACTACCGCTTGCTATATTGGAATGCTTTCAATGACACCGGCCTCATGGGCAAACTGGGGCAATGTTGCGAAGCTAGCCGCTTCAACAACGATGTACTTTTTCTTTAGAGACCAAGCAGATCTTAATAAAGAGTATTACAAAAAGATAAAAAAGATTGCAGACGATCTACCTGGGAAGGGAGATTGTAACCCTGTTACTGAAAAGGATTGTTATTGTGGTGAAGAAGAAACCATGAACGATCCTAATGTTTGTCTTCCTGAGTTACACAAACAAAAGGTTAAGCTTGGAAACTACCGTGTCGCCTGCCTGGACGCTCAAGGGAAGGTCGATCCAAAATGTACTTGTATAGATGCCAACGCTTGTTTGGATAATAAGTTTATGAGCCAGGTTAAGCCTTTTGGTTTTGGGAGCGCCTTTCATAGCGCCGCCACCAAACCTTTATCAAACTTAGCCAGAGGACAATTAACCGCTGGTGATATTTCAAGCTCCCAAAATGGTTCTCAAAATGCTTTTATCAAAAAAGGACTTCGCGACATTGCTTCTAAAGTCCCAAGTGCCGGACAACTAACTTCAGCTCAGCAAAAAACGGTCAGTGGTTTAAATGATCTAGGCCTTCCCCCACAGCTAGGAGCTACTTTTAGTAAAGCTCCTGTCACAGCTTCTCTTAATGGGAATTCATTCAAGGGGCGATACCTTGGAGCAAGAAGTGCCAGGAGATCATATGCTCGAGCAAAAAAGAGAGGCAATGTCTTAAACTTTAGTGGAGGACGTGGTTCTAGAAAAAAAGTGGCTAGAAAGACTTCAGGTAATCAATTTAATAAATACCTAAAAAAGTTTGGAAAGAAAGGTAAAGGACGAAGCTCTAGCAAGGTTCTCAACTATAGTGATCAGGCCATGAGAGATGCCGATATTAACAAAGATAAAAGCCGACCAATCTTTGAAATCATATCAAGAAGATACAAGGTTTCAGGATACAAAAGATTAAATATTGAATAACCAACTTTAAAGTTACAAGGAAGTAACATGAATCAGCCACATTACAAATTACCTGTGCTCATCTATGATGAGGAATGCTCTCTTTGTCTTAGGTTTATGCAGGCCCTTGAGAAGCTTCCAGGAACAGAGAGCATCACTAAGATCCCTCTTCAAGATGAAAACCTCTACAACCATTTTAGAGAGCTCTCCATGGATGCCTGCTATGAAGAAATTCATTATATCGATGAAAAGGGTCAGATCCTAAGGGGACCTCAGGTTCCAGAGATTCTTATAAACAAATTTCCTAATGTTAAGAAATTCTCATGGCTCATAGAGTCTCAAATGGGACAGAAGGCCATTGACTACTTTCACCATATAGCTTCCAATTATCGAAAGAAATTGAAAAAAGATTGCCCAGGATGTAATAAAAAGCATCATCGCAAGAGAACCCCAGATATCGGAGCATAGTTGAACGATAAAAGAATACTTCCCTTTCACGAAACCTTGATCATCATCCCTACCTATAATGAGATCGATAATATTGAGCGGATGATAAAGACTCTTTTTGAGCTTCATGAGAATGTTCACTTACTGATCATTGAAGATGGTTCTCCAGACGGGACAGCTGACGTTGTAAAGACCCTTCAAAAAGAGCATCCAGAATCCCTTCATATGATTGAAAGAACTGGGAAACTAGGCCTCGGTTCAGCCTATGTGACTGGCTTTAAATGGGCCTTGAATCGCGATTACAACTATGTCTTTGAAATGGATTGTGACTTTAGCCATGACCCTAAAGCAGTTCCAGATCTACTTCAAGCGGCCATGAATAACGACCTTGTTATCGGTTCCCGCTATATTGATGGAATAAGAATTATCAATTGGCCTTTTAGAAGGCTTCTTCTTTCATACCTGGCCAGTATCTACTGCCGTTTTATGACTAATATTCCTGTACTAGATACAACCGGCGGCTTTAAGTGTTTTACCAGAAAGGCCCTCTCCTCTATTGATCTCGATCATATCATCTCTAGTGGATATATCTTTCAACTTGAGCTCAACTATAAAGTTTGGTCCAAGGGTCTTAGTGTAAAAGAAGTTCCTATCATTTTTTATGAAAGAAGAGACGGGCAATCAAAGATGGCCGGAGGTATAATCTTCGAGGCTTTATTTGCGGTTCTAAGACTAAGGCTAAAAAAGGTCTTCGGGACTCTCTAGCGTTTCTCTAGCTTTCTAGAGAAGATCTCTCTATTAAGTGGCTCGAACATCATCAATAAAAAGATCCAGCATCCACCGAACTCTAAGATCTCTCCTTTCTTAGGAGTAGGAATGAGTTGAACTAAACCAAAAAGAATTAAGTAAGCCAAGATATGATAATTTCGAGGTAGTGGCAGGGCCAATCGATTGATCAAAGCCTTTACACTTTCTTTTTTTCTATAGAGTAATGGAAGAATTAAAAAATAGATCGCTACGCCAATTCCGAGCCCTGTCCCAAAGATAATCCTATTTACCCTGAAGCCTTTATCAGTTGGTGTTCCTCCACCAAACCTTAGGTTATGAAAATTAAATTCCCCTTGAGTATTATATTTTAAAAAGAACTCAGGTGTCTTAAATCCAATAAGCCTTTGCCCCCAAGAGATCTCCTCTCCAACACCAAAAACAAAAACAAAACCCATTCCTATTAAGGAAAAAATGAATAAATTTTTCTTAAAGGGCGCCAAGATACTCGCCCTATAAAAACAAAGAAAGCCGCACATAAAAAGGGCTAAGACTGTTAGGTACTCAACAATGCCATCTTCAACGACGAGCCTTTGTTCAAAGAAAGCTAAATCTGTCCTTGAGTAATAGACCCCTAATAAAACAGTTATGCTTACTAAGGTGAAGAAGACTCTCTCTAAGATCTTTCGAGGTAGTGTATCTATGCTAATTCTCCAAGTTCATTGAAAATTTCAATCCTTTCACTATGACGACCACCTTCAAACTCAGCTCTAAACCAAGCTTCTGAAATAGCGACCAACTCTTCGGCAGTATTTAGCCTTGCCCCTAAGCAAAGAACATTAGAATCATTATGCTGTCTTGAAAGTTCTGCTTCTAAAGGTGTTCTACAAAGCGCCGCTCTTACTCCCTTAAATCGATTAGCAACGATAGAGATACCGATGCCAGATCCGCATAAAAGAATTCCAGGGTGTGGCTCTTTTTGAAAAGCCTTTGCAAACTTAATGGCGTAGTCAGGGTAATTACACCTGTCCGCGCTATCAGTTCCAAGGTCAATGATTTCAAATTTTTTAGACAAGTAGTTCTTAAGCTCAGTCTTGCCTTCAAAGGCCGCATGATCACATGCCATATATATCTTTTGCATGTACTGAGTTTAACAAAAAAGGGCTGTAAAAACAGCCCTTTCGATATAGCAATGTGTTAAATTCTTAGTATCTGTAATGATCCGGCTTATAAGGACCATCAGCTGAAATACCAAGGTACTTCGCTTGAGAATCAGAAAGCTTGTCTAATCTTACACCAATCTTTTCAAGGTGAAGACGAGCAACTTTTTCATCTAAATGCTTTGGAAGCATATAAACTTTATTCTCATACTGATCAGTTCTTTCCCATAGTTCTAACTGAGCAAGAACCTGGTTTGTAAATGAGTTACTCATAACAAATGAAGGGTGACCTGTAGCACAACCAAGGTTAACAAGACGACCTTGAGCAAGAAGAATGATGCTCTTCCCGTTCTTAGTATACTGATCAACTTGTGGCTTAATATTCATCTCATCAAATGTCTTATGAAGATGACTGATCTCAATCTCTGAATCAAAGTGACCGATGTTACAAACGATCGCTCCGTCTTTCATTGAATCTAGGTGTTTTGCATTGATAACGCCTTCGCAACCAGTCGTTGTAACAAAGATATCACCAAGCTTAGCAGCTTCGTCCATTGGCATTACTTGATGACCTTCCATAGCTGCTTGAAGAGCACAGATAGGATCAATTTCAGTAATAATAACTCGTCCACCAAGACCTAAAAGAGATCCAGCTGAACCTTTACCAACATCACCGTAACCAGCAACAACACAAGTCTTACCTGCGATCATCACGTCAGTGGCACGCTTAATTCCGTCAACAAGTGACTCTCTACAACCGTATAGGTTATCAAATTTAGACTTAGTTACTGAGTCATTGATATTGATAGCAGGAAGAGTAAGTGTTCCGTTCTTCATTCTTTCGTATAGTCTATGAACACCAGTAGTTGTCTCTTCTGATAGTCCTTTGATTCCTTCAACATACTGAGGGAACTTATCAAGAACCATATTTGTAAGATCTCCACCGTCATCAAGGATTAGGTTAAGTGGTTGACCATCAGGGAAAACAAGAGTTTTCTCGATACACCAATTAAATTCTTCCTCGTTCATTCCTTTCCAAGCATAAACCGGAACACCTGTAGCTGCGATAGCGGCTGCTGCGTGATCTTGAGTTGAAAAGATATTACATGATGACCATGTAACGTCAGCACCAAGTGCTGTTAGAGTTTCAATAAGAACGGCTGTTTGAATTGTCATGTGAAGACAACCAGCGATTCTTGCCCCTTTAAGTGGCTTAGAATCTCCGAATTCCTTACGAAGGGCCATAAGACCTGGCATTTCCCCTTCTGCGATTGTAATTTCTTTTCTACCCCAATCGGCAAGGGCAATGTCTGCAACTTTATAGTTCTGTTCGCTCACGGCTAATCTCCTGTTAAACAGCGTTATTTCATATTTTAATTCGGCAGACTATAGCACCCACTTAGCAGGCCCACAAGCTTAGCCCCCCTTGAGTCATGAGAATCTTACGTAAATAGCTTAGAAAAGGTAGCAATTCTAGGCATTGCGTTATAATAAAGAGCTATGGGTGACTATACTAAGCTTCAAAAAGACGAAGCAGCTGAAATTTTTGATTTCTATTCCTTAGGTAAATTGACTGAGATCAGGGCCTTAAGCCTTGGTATTTCAAACTCAAACTACGAAGTAAATACTGAAACTGGTCATTACTTATTAAAGATCTCTAATGACAAGAATCATGATCAGCTTCTTAAAGAGCAAGAAATTCTTCAATACCTAAAAGAAGAAGGTTTTTCTTATTCATTAGAACCTATCAAGACTAAAAAGGGCGAGCTTATTTATCGGTATAAAGACTACTCAGGGGTAGTCTTTCCATTTGTTGATGGAATCCCTCCTGGACCAAGTGACTTTACTTGTTTTGAGATCGGAAAAGGTTTGGCTACTCTTCATAAGCTTAAGCCCAATAATAAATTAAGACCCCATAGTGAGGTTGGCTTTGGGACTCCTGAGATAAAAGCATTTGTGAACTCTCCAGATTGTCCTGATGACTTTAAAGAGACCTTTCTTGATATCTTTCCAGATAACTTAGAAGACTTTGATGAAAACCTTTGGGCAGAGGGAATCATTCACGGTGACCTGTATTATGATAATACTTTATTTGATCACAATAAATTAGGACACCTTTTAGACTTTGAACAATCGGGACTCGGTCCTTTTATTTTGGACATTGGAATTTCCATGTCTGGAACTTGTTTAGAAAAAGGGCGAATCTTACCTGAACTCGTCGCTTCTTATCTGAAGGGATATGAAGAAGTAAGACCTCTTCAAGGTCAAGAAATAGAACACTTAACAGATGCAATCCTCATTGGACTTTTCTCAATAGCCCTGTGGCGGATTAAAAGATTTAAGATTGGAAAGCTAAACCCAGAAATGGCCGATAGCTATAAAGATTTACTTTATAAGGCTTACCTTTTCCATCATAGGATAAATAAAAAATGAAAGAATTTTTCGCAAGTTGCCCAAGAGGCATGGAAGAGATGCTCCTAGAAGAAGCGACTCCCTTTGTTCAAGAAGCTGAAGTTGGAAAAGGTGGAATCCTTTTTAAAGCTGATTGGCGCTCTCTTCTTATTTTTACCATAACAACAAGGCTGGCCAGTAGGATCTTTCTTAAACTTCATGAATTTAAATTTAAGAATGAGAAAGATATCCCTAAGCACGTTGAGAGTTTTGAATGGCAAGACTATATCGATAGTAGAGATACTCTTAAAATCCAGACCATCCTCGATAGAGATGGAAAAAAGATCTATAAGAATTCTGTTTATATGAGCCAACTTGTTAAAGATGGCATCGTTGATAAAATAAAGAATGTTAGAGGAACCAGGCCTTCAGTAGAGCTTGATAACCCAACTCATAGTTTTAACTTTAGAGTTGAAGGTGATTATCAATGCTTCCGCGGTATAGTTTCAGTTGATCTTTGTGGAGAGGCCCTTTCAAACAGAGGCTACCGCCCTGCCGGGCATAAAGCCCCTCTTAGAGAAAACCTCGCTGCCGCTATCTTGATGGCCAGTGACTGGAATCCCAAAGAAGACGTCTTAGTAGATGGTATGTGTGGATCAGGAACCTTCCTCGCAGAAGCGGCCTTAATGGTTGCAGATGTCACACCAGCTTTTTTAAGACTTAACAAAGAAGATTCTTTTAGCTTTGAAAGACATCCTTGGTTTAAGAATGATGAAGTTCTAAAGAAATGGTGGTTAGAGCTTAAAGAAAAGGTTCTTACTGAATCAAGAAGAAAGCTTAGCAACTTTCCAATGGATAGAATCTACGGCTTTGATAATCATAGAACTGCCATGCATGTCTCAAGAGAAACCCTTAAGTTTTTAGGTCTTGGAAAGGATTATATTCCCCTAGAGTTAGCTGACGTAACTGAGCTTGAGCCACCTCAAAAAACTGGAGTCTTTATTTGCAACCCTCCTTACGGAGAGAGGCTTGGAGACTTTGATGATCTTGCAGGGCTTTATTATAAGATAGGTGAGAACTTAAAGAATAACTTCAAAGGTTATAGAGGCTATGTCTTCACAGGTAACCCTGAGCTTCGCAAAAAGATTGCTCTTCAAACTTCGGCTAGGGTTCCGTTTTGGAACGGGAAGATTGAGTGTCGGTTGTTGAGATACGAGCTTCGTTGAAGTTATGCTTAACTGCATTGCAGGCGCTAACGCTTCTGCAAAGCAATTAAGTGTGAAGCGAATCAATTTACTTTGTAAATTGACACGACACTGGAACGGGAAGATTGAGTGTCGGTTGTTGAGATACGAGCTTCGTTAGCCTTTGCTTTCAGGCTCACTAAAATGCTCAGCCAAAGTCATAGCTAACGTCGGATTACTATACTTAAGTAACGCCATATTATTGGCCACCTTCATATAATGCTTATCTGACTTACTAAAGAAGTACTGAGACACATCACTATCTTTTAAGAAGATCGTATGACCCTTACCACCAAACTTTCTTAAGATAAAACTACTGTCTAAGAAACAGATCTCTCTGATCATAAAGTTTCTAGCAATATAAATAAGAATACAGTGATCAGCTAAATCAACGAGAGACTTTCTCATCTTCACACCCTTAGGCGAGGAGATATCACTCCAGTGAACCTTAACTTCAATCCTTTTTTCTTCAAGGTAGAAATCAAAGCCTCTTTGAGAAGAAGACTTTCTTTGCTCTAATCCAAAGATCGCTTTGCAATACCACTCACCGAGTTGAACCGGAAGATTCTTGCCATTCATCAAGATCTGCTCTGTCCTTAGAATCTCGTAACACTTGTTTACGGTTTCAATGGCATCAAAGATCTCTTTGTTCTTTGGAAGGTGGAGAATAGAGATTTTCTTAGAAAGAGTTCTATTTAGCTTACGGCTAAATTGAGACTCAAACCATTTTGGAAAGCCCTCATATTCGAATAAGTCATAAGTGTCGTGAACTAAGCCTAAAGTTAAAAGGTCCCTGCTTTTCGTTAGACCTTCTATCTTCTTTGATAAGTACTTTAACGGTGCAAACTCGTCTGGGCTTTCGCCCATCACATAGATTTCATCTTTGTCGTAATCTGTGCTGCCGTGAGTCTCCTTGTTAAAGTCCTTAATCTCACGATAAAGAACTTCGAGGTTCATGTTAATCCTAAATTTTAAGTTTAAATAATTTCTTAATTATCTTAACACTAGAAGCTCTAAACCTGAAAGGCAGATATATCTTCTTCGAACTCTAAAACCGAAGAGACAATCCCGCTATGTTTAGTCAGGCAATGCTTACAGAAGACTTTAAAATCAGCCACTTTACTTTCGTAAAAAGCTTTATCCTCTCCACTAGCATCTTTCAATTTCTCATGCGCCAAGTTAGCTGCCTCGAGTAAACGCCAAGCAACAATTAGGTGACCAGAATAGTTTAGAAAGTCAGTCGCAGATTCAAGAATGGTATCCATCTTTTTCTCGGCGGCTAACTTTCCAAAGTGTTCCATTATCTTAGCGGCATTACTTAAGTAAGTTCCTAAATAAGTAAGTTCATCTTTTAGTATTTCTTGATCAGCTGCCTTTATCGAAGCGCTAATCTTAGCGGCTACCTTTTTAAAGGTTTCACCCTTCTCACGGAGGTTCTTTCTCATGACAAAGTCGATGGCCTGAATACCATTGGTTCCTTCGTAGATAGTCCCAATCTTCGTATCTCTAGCAAATTGCTCAATTCCATATTCGCTACAAAACCCATAGCCCCCATGAACCTGAATCGCCTCCACTGAAACATTGAAGCCTTCATCAGTACAGAAGCCTTTGCAGATAGGAATTAGAAAAGCGATTTCTTTAGCAGCTTCTTCGTCTCCTTTATCTTCGGCATCAAAAAGATTTCCCGTGTACAAACAAAGGGATCTCATTCCTCTTGAGTATGCTCTCATCCTGAGGAGCATTCTTTTAACATCTGGAAGATTAACAATCTCCGTTCCAAACTGAGAGCGCTCCTTTGCGTATTGTTCTGTTAGGCTAGTGACTAAGTTGGCCTGTCCTTCACCTTGAAGTGCGCATAGAAGCCTCGCCTCATTCATCATGATGAACATATTGGCCATGCCTTCAAATTCTTTTCCTATTAACTGCCCCTTACATTCTCCATTTCCACCGAAGGTTAATTCACAAGTCGCACTTCCGTGAATCCCCATCTTTTCTTCAATCTTCGTACAGATAACATTATTAGAGCTTTGATCTTCGTTTAACTTAGGCACTGTAAAAAGAGAGATACCTTTGGTTCCCTCAGGTGCCCCTGGCGTTCTCGCTAAAACCAGGTGAACAATATTTTCATAAAGGTCATTATCCCCAGAGGAGATAAAGATCTTAACGCCTTTAATATTATAGGTTCCGTCATCATTAGGTGTTGCAGTGGCGACGCAGTTTCCTACGTCAGATCCAGCTCCAGATTCCGTTAGGCACATGGTTCCACCCCACTTACCTTCCATTATTGGAGCTACATACTTAGCTTTTTGTTCATCGCTACCAATCTTATTAATAACGTTGAGAGCCCCAGCCGTTAATCCGTTGTACATAGAAAAAGCGACGTTAGATCCAATACCGATAGATTTACAAGCAAAGGTAACGGCCCATGGAACCATCATGCCGCCAATGTCTTCAGGGTATCCTAGGGCGAACCATCCATTCTCATAGAAAGCTTGGTTAGCTGCGTGGAACTCTTCTGGAACAGTAACGGCACCATCTTTAAGCTGAACACCTTTTTCATCCCCAACAATCCTTGTGGGAAATATTTCTTGCCCAGTAAAGTAATCAAACTGACTCACAATTTCTTTTAGGTCTTGTTCACTGAATTCGTTATCCGATTCATGAACTTTTAAAAGTTCAAAAAGATTGAAGTTAATATCTCTTAAATCAGTTTTATACTGAGCCATACTGTTCTCCTCAAGTACTTATCTATAATCAATTTAATTATATCGTACTTGAGGTCAGGAGCTAGTTGATATGTGTCAGGAAAATTAAACAAAAAAAAGCAGCTTCTATGAGCTGCTTTTTTCATTCGTCTATTTTTTTATTCTTAGAAACCTACGTGTGAGCTTTGTCTATAAGTGATGTCACCGTTAGCGTACTCAATCTGAGTTGGGTTTGCACCGATCGTCTGATTGAAGTCGATATAAAGAACATCTCCAGCTGTTGTAAGAGCCTTATAAACATTTGGGGCTACTTGCATGATCTGAGAGCTACTTACAGCTGATACTAAGTTATTTAGGATGGCCGTAAAACTTGCACCATAAGGATTACCACTTACTGTTCCTGAATTTGAAGAAACAACATTGTAAGTACTACTTTGATTGAAGTTTGAAGTGTTCCAATCAAAGATCCACCAGCTTGAAGTATCATAATCAACTGTACCCGTGACAAAAACATGAGTTTCCGTTGGGTTTGTTTGAGCTCTAAATTCAGCCTGGGCAATCTTTTGAGCCAACTGAGCTGCATTAGCTGCGTATCCATTTTGACCACTATAACCGCTGCCATTATTGTAGCAAACGCCATTTTGGCAAAACTGATTGGCGACAGCATTCTCATCTGTCTTGTTTTTCTTTTTTCCACAGGCACTAAAACCCACAAGGGCCAATACTAGTAGAAGAGTTGATAACTTTTTCATTTCCTTTCCTCCTGTCCAAAGACTTCTGTCTTAAAGATCCATTGATTCTTTTTAATTCAATTAATATGTATTTATATTTGCAATGGTCGTGCCATGAATCTGAATGTGGTTTCAGTGGCTTGCCTATCGAAACTTTGTCCTTTAACTAGTGACTGGTTAAAGTTTAGACAGTTAAAAATTGGTCACCAGTTCTTGGATTTTCGAGATTTCAGACACTTAGAAAGGACTATGCTGATTAAATGCTCCCTTTAAGGTAAAAAAAGGACTTAAATGCTAGATTTTCGACCAATTTTTGATCAGTTAAACCTAAGGTCATGTCACAATTGTACAAAAACGCTATAAGTAAGTTTGCAGGAGACCCAAGATGAAACAATCAATCAAGGCCATAAGTAAAAAGGTCCTTCTCGTTATCCTCGATGGTTATGGTGTTAATCCTAATACTGAAAAGAACGCCATTAAAGATGCGAGGAAACCTGAGCTTGATGACCTCTTTGAAAACTATCCATTTACAACAATAGAAGCTGGTGGAGAGAAGGTTGGTCTTCCAAAAGGCGTGGTTGGAAACTCTGAAGTTGGTCATATGAACTTAGGTGCCGGCCGATCGGTTAGGCAAGACCTAGTGAGAATCAATGAGTCTATTGATAATGACTCTTTTAAGGATCTCCCCCTTCTCAAGGAATTAAAAGAAAAGGCTAAGCAAAAAACAAAACGCATTCACCTAATCGCTCTACTCTCCGATGGAGGTGTTCATTCTCATATTGAGCATATTAAAAAGACAATTGAGTGTTTAGGAGAAGATCAAGAATTAGAGGTTTTCTTTCATGCTTTTATGGATGGCAGAGATACTCAAAAGAATGTTGGTTATAAATACATAGACGAACTAAAGAAGGTTGAAGGTTTTACATTCGCTTCCATGCAGGGGCGCTCTATTGGAATGGATAGAGACCGCAGGTGGGAGAAGATTAAAACCGCCATGGATTGCTTTGAGGGAAGAGGGCTTATAACAAAGCTTAGTCCTGAAGAATATATTCAAGAACAATATAAAAAAGATGTCTTTGATGAGTTCATTGAACCTGCTCTTTTTAATCCAAATGCTGCCATTCAAGATGATGACTGCCTCTTCTTTTTAAACTTTAGACCTGATAGGGCTTCACAACTCTCTCTCGCTTATACAGATCCAAACTTTGATGAATTTAAAAGAGAAGTAACCCCAGGTTATTTTCTTTGCATGACCCCTTATATCCCAGACGAAGTTGAGCTTCCTATTCTCTTTGATAAAGAAAAACTTAAAGGGACTCTTGGAGAATTCTTTAGTTCTAAAGGAATTAAACAATTAAAGATTGCTGAAACAGAAAAATATGCTCATGTAACTTTCTTTTTCAATGGTGGAGAAAAGACCCCCTTTAAAGGTGAAGACCATGTTCTCATTCCTTCTCCTAAAGAAGTTTCAACCTATGATCAAAAGCCAGAGATGTCTGCTCACCTAGTCACAGATAGATTAGTTAAGGCCTTAGAAAGTGAGAAGTATGATTTTACCCTGGTGAATTTTGCCAATTCAGATATGGTTGGTCATACAGGGAATTATGAAGCTGCCGTTAAGGCGATTGAAGTCCTAGACCTTTGCGTTGGTCGGCTTAAAAAGGTTTGCGCTGAAAAGAATATCCTTATGCTTCTTTGCGCTGATCATGGCAATAGTGACCAGATGACTTATGAAGATGGCTCCCCCCATACAAGTCATACAGGGGCGCCCGTTCCTTTTTCTGCTTTTCATCCTCTGTTAAAAAATGAAAAAATAAAGACATATAATGATAAGGCCCTCATGGATGTGGCCACGACAGTTCTTCATGGGATGGGAATTGAAAAGCCAAAAGAGTTTACTGGCGAAACTATCTTTGAATAAAAAAGGATCCTAATAAATGGAAAAGAAAAAGAAGATTAAATCAATAGCAGTCCTTTGCAGTGGTGGAGATTCACCGGGAATGAACTGCGCTATACGCTCAGTGGTAAGGACGGCAATTTCAGAAGGCCTCGATGTTTACGGAATCAAACGCGGTTTCTCCGGACTTCTTGAAGGGGCCATCGAGAAGATGGACGCTTCTTCTGTTGGAAATATTATGCAAAGAGGTGGGACTATCCTTCAAACTTCTCGTTGCAAAGAATTTCATGATGCTGGAACAAGAACAGAGGCCGCTAATATCCTAAGAAGAAAGCAGATAGACGCTCTTGTCGTCATTGGTGGAAATGGTTCATATAATGGAGCCTATGCTCTTAGCAGTGAGCACGATATTCCTGTCATAGGAATTCCTGGAACAATTGATAATGATATTGCAGGAACAGATTATACAATAGGCTTTGATACAGCTGTTCAAACTGCTGTAGAGGCAGTGGATAAGATTAGAGATACGGCCCACTCCCACGCGAGAACCTTTATTGTGGAAGTAATGGGAAGAAAGTCTCCAGCTATAGCTTTGCATGTTGGAGTTTGCACAGGGGCAGAGAATGTAGTCTTTCCTAATAAAGAAGTTGATTACGAAGAGATTATCTCAGATATAAAACGAGGAGCTAAGCGAGGGAAGAACTCCTCAATTGTTGTCGTTGCCGAAGGTGAAGCCCCAGGACTTGCTTATAAGATTCAAGAAAACCTTTTTGAAAAGCATAAGTTAAAATCCCATGTCTGTATCTTAGGTCATATTCAAAGGGGTGGGCGACCATCTCCGATTGATAGGTTTATTTCAAGCCGAATGGGTTATGAAGCGGTTAAAGGTTTAATCGCTGGAAACTATCCCAGTGCCGCAGCCTATGTTAAAGGAGAAGTTGAGTTAGTTCCCTTGAAAGATTGCTTAGGTAAGAAAGCGGAACAAAGACCTCAGGCCTACGAACTTGTTAAGACGCTTTCAATTTAGATAGCTGGTAGTTTAGACCCACGGCTCCTGCGCTATTTAAAAGATCCTCAAGGGGGATTAGATAACTGCAGCTAGGAATGCTGACAAAGCTTGGAGCTAAGATCTTTGACTCAGACTCTCCTTGAGATTGATAAGAATGAAGCTCCGGACAAATGATCGTTCCGTTTACTTGAATCTTTCCAATAGCGATACAATCATCTAGGTTCTCAAGCTCTAACCGTCCAGATAAGGTCCAAAATAAGATAAGGATAGGAAGCTCAAGCCATCGGCAGCTCTCAAAAGATTTTTCCTTCTTAAGCTCAACAGGAAGATCGATACAAAGGACATAACGCTTGAGAGGGATCTTAATACCAAATTGTCTTGATAAAAAGATTAGCTTTTCTTTAATAGAGCGCCCTAATGGACCTAAGCCTACGATTTCAACTCCTGGCATGCCCTTTGAACAATAACCAAAGATCTCAAGCTCCCCTAACTTATCATGCCCTGGGTATAAGGCCTTTAAACGATAAACACCACTTTGCATATTCACTCCTCTAGAGAACCTATTTCAAACAAAGTGAAACTTGAGTAAATTTAAACAAATGAATTTCCGAGAGGTTTAATGAAAGAAGGTTATTTATTGATTTCTAATTTTAAGTTTTGCAAGGTTTCGCTTTCATCTTCTTTTACTGAATAAAAACAATTCAGTGCGCGTCCTTTTGAGAACTTTACCAAGGTAGAGCGAAAGACTTCTAATCTTGTGGCAAATATTTTTCCGAGTTTTTCACATCCCTTCTTAGGATTTTTACAATAAGGAAGATCCCTCTTATCACAGGCGACTTTTAAGACGACGTTCTTTCCCCTCTCGCAAATAACCTGATTTGAAGTGTGGTCGATATAACCTCTAGTCAGAGTTGGGTCTTTAGGAAACTTCTTTTCACAGAAGCTCGTCACTTTTTCATACTTTCCCATGCAATCAAGAGTGGAACGGTCCTTTTTATCAACTAACAAAAGGTCCGTATGCCCAAGAAGCTGACAAGCTTCTTTCATGGTATAGATTTCAATTCTTTTTAAGGTAACAGAGTGGTCAATAACTTTTGACCACCCGGGAAATGAAATAATGAGAAGAAGGAAAACCTTCATTAAGCTGGAAAAAGACCTCTAAGTCTCATCGCCTTCTCTAATCTTTTAAGAGCGCCGATCATAGCCGCTTTTTTCATATCAACATTATAATGTTCAGCAGCTTCACAAACGACTTCAAAAGAATTCTCTAAGATGTCATGAAGTGTTTTATTGATACGATCAAGATCCCAGAAGAAATTCTGTAACCCTTGAACCCACTCAAAATAAGAAACAATCACACCACCAGCATTACAAAGAATATCAGGGATAATAAAAGCCCCTTGCTTTGTTAAGTGCTCAATAGCATCAATAGTTAAAGGACCATTAGCACCTTCAGCGATGATCTTGGCTTTAACTGTATGACAATTATCTTTAGTAACAACACCATCAATAGCTGCCGGAATTAAGATATCAACATCAAGGGCCAGTAGTTCATCATTAGTGATCATCGTGTGATCACCTTTCATGTCTTTAAGGTAGTTTCTATTTTTTACCCATTCAACACAGGCATCAACGTCTAGTCCGTCTTTATTGTAGATTGCGCCAGAGACATCACTAATAGCAACGATCAAAGCTCCTTGCTCTCCAAGGTCTTCAGCAGCTGGAGCACCAACCTTCCCAAAACCATGAATCGCCACAGTTGAACCCTTAACAGTTCTTCCTAGTTTCTTACAAGCAAAGTTCACACAGTAGGCAACACCTTTACCAGTGGCTTCTGCTCTTCCTAAAGATCCACCGATACCAATAGGTTTTCCAGTAACAACACCTGGAACTGTATAACCTTTGATCTGTGAATAAGTATCCATAAACCAGGCCATAGTCTGTCCGTCAGTTCCAATGTCTGGAGCTGGGATATCAATATTTGGACCGATAATCATATTAATTTCTGTAGCGTAACGACGAGTTAGGGCCTGAAGCTCTTGTCTAGAAAGTTCATTAGGATCAACTTGAATCCCACCCTTTGCTCCGCCTAGCGGAAGGCCAACAAGGGCACACTTAAAAGTCATAAGCATTGCAAGGGCTGCTGTTTCTGAAAGATCAACTTTAGGATGATAACGAATACCACCTTTTCCTGGACCAATAGTCATATTATGTTGAACCCTGTAACCCATAAAAGTTTTAACAGTTCCATCATCTAATCTGATAGGAACAGCAACTTGTAAGGCACGCTTTGGGTACTTTAGACGGTCAAGAATGTTTGGATCTAGATCCATAGTTGAAGCAGCAATTTCTAGTTGCTCAAACGCATCCTTGAATAGAGGACTTTCAAATAAACTCATAGGAATCTTCCTTTAAAACGCTTGTATAGATTAAGAGCAATCTATCTCGGTTTTACAAAAATTCCAATAGTTAAAATGACTAGAAAGCGGTGTTAAACATCACTTCCATAACTTGGTTAGACTCATTGCCCAAAATCATTTCTTTCTCTGCCTGAGAAGAAGAAACACGGCCAATTAGGTTTTTATAAAGTGGCTTTTGAAGGCTGGCTGTCCAAGTCTCTTCTGAGACTTGATAATCAATTGAAGCCTGCACATTTAAGCCTTTAAAGGTCTTAACTACATTAAGCTTAAGGTTGTCTTCATCAGCTCTATAGTTAGCCGCTGTGTTGACGCCTAGCTCTTTGAATTCTTTGCTAGCATCAAGGTTTACTTCACCCTTTAGATTAGCCGTAGTTGTGTATTGAACATATGGATTCTTAACTTCCATGATGGCCTTGCCTTGGAGGACCCTGGCCTTAAACTTTAGCTTAATATTTTCACTAACTGAGGCTTCAGCATTTGGCTTTAGAGCTCTTTGAGCCTGACCAACTGAATGAAGAGCCGAGCCTTCTTCAGCATTTTTTACTTCGCCAGAAAGTCTTTTATCGGCGTACTTTAAGATCATCTTTTGAAGGTAAGCCTTCTTTTGATCCACTGATTCTACATCGTAAACACCAGTACTCTCTAAGTTCCAAGTCCTAGCGTACTCTTGAGTATCTTGCCATTCAGTTAGGTCCTTACGAACACCAGCTAAAACTCCAGCATTGTCTTCTACAAGAATTTGTTCAGTCCAGCTTTTGCTGTCTACTGGAAGTGGTTGAATTTGATCATCAGGGACAAAGTTTGAAGGTCCTCTTCCCCTTACCTTAACGGAGGGGTTGAGCATTTGAAGCATGATAGTGTTTTCCATATCGTCTTCAGGAAAGGGTCCCGCAAAGGCGAAGGTGGCGATGATTGATGAAAGACAGAACACCGACAGGTGTCCAAACTTTAAACAGTTAATTAGAGACTCTTTCGTTTTTACAAACATGCTAACCCTTTGAATTTATGGTTTCGTTTACACTTTCTCTAATTTAAAGTGCAAGCGGCGTACCATATCAAAATTGTAGCAAAGATCTGTAGTTGACGCATACAGTTGCAACTATTTACAGTCCTTGTTATCTCTAAATGCTTAAAATTACGTAATTACAGATCAACGATCTCTTTTGTCTCATCAAGTAACTGCTGCATAAGCTTTCTTGTCTTCTTATCCATAGGTAAGTCCTTGGACTTAGCTTCCATGGCCTTTAAGAAGGCATTGGCCGATAGACCACGAGGTAATGCAGGAGCTTTTTTGGTTTGCTTACGTCCGGCTTGAACAACTCCGCCGGCTTTGAGGACTTTTTTCAGCTGTGCTCTTTTGGTCATCTGCCCAGTTACTATCTGTCCTTCAACTTCTTTTCTAAGCTTTCCTTTCTTAAGAGCGTCCCATTCAAGCAAGACATATTTTTCAATGTCATGAGCTTTAGCGGCTTCTCTAATCTTTTTAGGCAGCTTAGCAATGAGTAAAGAACGATGAACTTCTGACTTAGAAATACCAAGAGCGGCCGTGATCTTTCTTTCACTAGCTTTTGTGGCTACTTGATAATTTAAGATACCATCAGCCTTATCAATATAATGAAGGGCTTCTCTAGAGGAGTTCTCAGAAAACTGAATCGCCATTAACTCTTCTTCAGTCTTTCCTTCAAGAACAAAACAAGGGCAGTCTTCCATATTGATGGATGACATGGCCCTGAATCTTCTCTCTCCACAGATCAATGTATATTTGTGACCTTTTAAATGAAGAACCAGTGGTTGAATCAGACCATTGGCCTGAATATTCTTAGCAAGTTCTCTAATAGATGAGTCATTAAACTTAGTTCTCACCTGATCTCTTACAACAACATCTTTTAATTTTACTTCAGCAAGACGCGCCCCTTTTAGAAGACGATCGTCAGCTAATTTAAAAAGATCTCTTTCAAGTTTATTTGAATGATCAATTGTCTTTCTTTGTTTCTTAGCAACTCTAGGGGCGAAATTTTTAGCCATAAATAATCCTTTAAATAATTACAAGTTAAGAGACTTCCAAAGTTTTTTGTAGTCGTCTTGCCCTTTAGATTTTTTACCCATCATAAAAACCGGTCTTCTCGTAGAGATCGATTCTTGCATCTGAACTAAATTTCTAATCGGAGGTGTAATATCAAAAGATTGAGAGAGTTCTGATAACCTCTGCTTTTCAATTTTTCTTCTCGTGTTAACCATAGAAGGAATAATATTGAACTTCAGTTTTGGATTTTCAGTCTCTTTGATGATTTCAAAAGTATCCATAAGCTCTTCAAGACCATCAATTGAATAATCCTGAGCTTGAGTAGGAATTAGAATTCTGTTACTTGCCACTAAAGACATGATCAATTCATCACCAAGCATTGGTGGTGTATCAATAACAACATAATCATAATTCTCAGAGATCGCATCAAGACGAATCTTTAGGAGTCTCTCTTTTCTTCCGGCGCTTTTTCTAATTTCAGCTTCGGAAAGAATCATTAGCTTCGAAAGATTTGCTAGGTGCCTACTTGCAGGTATGAGGCTGATATTTTCGTGAAATTCTTCACCATTATCGACTTGAACAACAACTTCTTCCGCTTCTATATCTCCAATTAACCACTCAGGGATTAATGTTCTTTGAATTTGTACACCGAAGGTAGAACTCAGATTGGCTTGAGAGTCCAAATCAATAACGAGAACTTTGTTACCTTTGTGAGCTAGATGGCAGGCCAACTGATAGCACTGCATTGTTTTTCCAACTCCGCCTTTATTATTTGCAACTGTTATTACTTCCATGGATTCACTCCTTCGAATATGGAAAATAGCTAAACTACTAAAATTTTAGAAAGGTTGTTACACATCGTCAAAGTTTCTTACTTTTAAAATGCTCTGCACAAAACATATCGCACCAAAACTTATCTCTAAAAATATGCTACAAAGACGCTCAAGTTTTCTAACAGCCTACTACGAGGATCGTTCAATGATTAAGGAAATTAGTTCGCAAGAATTAAGCGAAAGATTAAAAAACAAAGAAAATATAATTCTCATCGATTGCCGCGAGCAAGACGAGTGGGATGCAGGTCATATTGGTGGTGCCAAGCTTATCCCTCTTAGTGAATTTGAAAAAAGACATGCGGAAGTTGGTCCTACCGATGCGGAAATTATTCTTCAATGCCGTAGCGGAAAGAGAAGCATGAACGCTTGTATGATGTTACAGAATAACGGATGGGAAAATTTAACAAATCTTTCAGATGGAATCTTAGGCTGGCAAGCAAATGGATTTGAAGTAGTAAAATAATGCTCGATTTATTTAAAGAAACAAATTCAAACTTACCTCCAATAAGCAGCGATGATCTTAGCGATGCTGAAGTGATCAATGAAATTAAAGCTCTGAAAGAAAAGATTCTTCCAAAGCATTTAATTTTAGGACACCACTATCAAAGTAATCAGATCATTCAGTTTGCTGACGAGATTGGTGATAGCTTGGCCCTAGCGAAAAAAGCGGCCAGTATCAGTAAGCCTTATATCACTTTTTGTGGTGTTCACTTTATGGCTGAGACAGCTGACATGCTAACAGGGGATGATCAGCAAGTTATTCTTCCTGATTTAAATGCAGGCTGCTCAATGGCAGACATGGCCAATAGAGAACAAGTTGATAAAGCCTGGAGTTTTTTTCAAGCTAGCACTTCTAAAAAAATAACTCCAATTACTTATATAAATTGTACCGCCTCCCTTAAGGCCTTTGTTGGTAAAAATGGTGGGGCTATTTGTACATCTAGCAATGCTAAGAAGATTATTGAATGGGCCTTTAAACAAGGCGAAAAACTCCTCTTCTTTCCCGATCAACACTTAGGAAGAAATACTTGTTTTGATATGGGTATCCCACTTGAAGAGATGGTGGTCTTTAATCCCAATATGCTTAATGGTGGCCTTACTCCAGAGCAAGTTGATAAAGCAAAAGTTATTCTTTGGTATGGCTACTGTAGCGTGCACCAAGGCTTTACAGCTGAGCAAGTAAATCAATTTAAGGCCGACCGTCCAGACGTCAATGTAATTGTTCACCCTGAATGTAGTTTTGAAGTTGTTCAAGCCGCTCATGATGCTGGCTCCACGAGTTATATTATTGATAAAATAAAAGACGCTCCAGCGGGCAGTAAGTTTGCGGTTGGAACTGAAATTAACTTAGTTAATAGACTGGCAGAGCAGTTCAAGGATAAAGAAGTTATTTCTCTTTCTCCTTATCAATGCCTCTGCACCACTATGTATAGAGTTAGACCAAGATGGCTACTTGCCTCTCTTCAAGCAATTGATAAGGACAAGCCAATTAATGTGATACGGGTTCCAAAAGAAATTCGAGAACCGTCACTGATCGCACTCGAAAGAATGCTTTCAATTTCGTAGACTAAGAAAAAGGAATAAAGATGATATATGCAGATTATAATGGTTCAGCTCCCATCTGTGCTGACGTTAAAGAATACCTAGTCAAAAGAATTCAAGATGGCCCTTATTCTAATCCAAATGCCATCCATCACCTTGGACAAAAGGTTTTAATGGGAATGGAGAACGCTAGGTTTAGTTGTTCAAAGATCTTAGATTGTAAGCCCGGTCAGATTCTCTTTAACTCCGGCTCAACAGAAGGCATCTCTCATATCTTCTATTCACTTCTCTCTGGAAAGCTAGAAGATGGAAAAAACATAATCATCACTAGTGGCATTGAACATTCAGCAGTTGTGAAGACGGCTCAGTTCTATGAAGAAAAAGGATTTGAAATAAAGGTTTGTCCTACTCTTCCAAATGGAGTTATCAACTTCGAAGCCCTAGAGCTTACCCTTAAAGAAAATGCCGGTAAGGTCGCTTTAGTTTGTATCATGGCTGCCAATAATGAGACTGGGGTGATTCAGCCTTATGCCGAAATGGCAGAAATCTGTAAGAAATATGACGCTCCTATCTTTAGCGATACGACTCAGCTTATTGGTAAGGATGAATTTTCTTTTGATAAGTCTGGATTAGATTATGCAGTTCTCTCAGGTCATAAGATTGGGGCTTTAACCGGAACAGGAATGATCCTAGCTAAAGACCTATCAACCTTAAAACCCTTTATCATAGGTGGTGGGCAAGAAAAAGATTTACGAGGTGGAACACAGAACTATCTTGGAAATGAAACTCTTGCAGTGGCGCTTAATTACTTTAAAGAAAACAAAGAAAAGCTCGAGGCTCTAAAGGCCAAAAGAGTTGGTTTTGAAAAGAAATTGAAAGAGAAGTTTCCAAGTATTGTTATCATGGGAGAAGACGCTCCTAGGCTTGCAAGCTCTACTTATATCTCTTACCCCGGAATTCACGGTCAAGCAGTTCAGATTGAACTTGAGAGTGAAGATATCTATGTGACGACCAGCTCTGCTTGTTCAGATAATGAACCCGTTACTTCTAAAGTCTTAAAAGCAATGGGAGTTAATGATGAAGTCGGAAGAGGTGTCGTTAGGATTAGCCTAGGACTATGCTCTCCCGTTGAATGGTACGATCAAGTCTTTGATGCTCTTTCAAGAGCTTATGAAAAACTCGGGAAGATCCAAAGTTATTAATGAAACACTTTAGCTTCCTCCTCTTATTCATTCTGGCCTTTAGCTGTACCAAGAAAAAGCAAGACCCTTTGTACTCTATGCCCTCATGGAACCCTGAGACAGGAAATCAATTAAGCCGTTTTGTTGTGGCAATCTCTAATAACGAGCAAGGGGGCCTTGGTAGTCAAAAAGCTCCTATACCTCAGCAAATCTTAGTCCCTGGCGCTGATCACTCGATCACCTATGGTGGACCTAGGGTTCTCTCTGGTTATATTGAAATCTTAAGAAAGAGATTTAAGAACAACCTGGTCCTGCTAGATTCTGGTAGGTTTATAAAATCAAACTCCAATATTGAAGATATTGAATCCCTTAGAAAGTTTTACGCTCACTTAGATTATGACGGAATACTTTTTTCTGAAGAAGAAGTTATCCAATTTTTAGAAAATGCTAAAACTTTTAACCCCGCCAAGCTTCCCTTTATTAACTCAAATATTATCGACCTAAAAACTAAAAAACTCCTTACAAGAAATGTTGAGATGGATTCAAGGCTTGTTAGCAAAGGGGACCTAAAGATTGGGATAATCGGTATCACTTCTTATGATGGGAAAAAGATAAAGGTCGATGATCATTTTAAGGGGATCTATTTTGAAAAACCAGCAGTGACCTTCTTAGAATATAAGAATAAGTTAAAAAGAAAAGGGGCTGAGATTATTATCCTTATGGCAAATTTAAAGACAAGCTGTGAGAGTAAGATGCCTCCAAGAACCTTAAACTCTCCACGCCCAAGTTGGGCCAAGATCTACTGCCAAGACTCTAAAGATGACCTACTACGCTTCTTAAAAAGAATTCCTAGAGGATCCCTAGACCTTTTGGTATTAGCTAACAATGAAAAACAATTAAGAGGTTTTTTAATTGATACTCCTGTTATAACGACCCCTCCATCTTCAGGTTTTTTAAGTATGGTGGAGATGTTTTACGATAAGAAACAAAAGAAGCTTGTTTGGGATAAAAGCCTTCTTCACCCGAAGATTCAGCTCTGTCAGAACTTCTTTAGCGTAACTTCAGACTGTAGTCTTACAACTGAAGTTCCTGGATATAAAGATAGGCTTATGCGACTTAAAAAGAGTTCTCTTCAGGTTAAGCCGGCTTTCTTTTTAGGATTAGAAGTTAAACCTGACTTATCAGTAAATTCTTTTCTTCCAATTTTAAAATAATCTATCTACAGACTAAGATCTTATTCTCATCACAATAAGTCTCAAGACCTTTATTACAGATCCCTGCATTTGACCCTTTAAAGCAGTTTAGATTGCTTCCTAAGTCAGAATATCGACTGCCTCTTGGGCAAGCTGGCTGTCCTCTACTTCCGCAGTCTGAAGTTCCACAAAGCTTACTTCCGCCTCCTTTGCAATTGTAATCAACGACAGAATACCAACCTTGTTCACAGCGGCTGCATTCAAATTCAATAACAGGCTTACATTCACTATTAACTTTGTAGCAATAATCTACCTCTCCCTCTTTGTAGTTTCCTTGCTTTCTTTTACTAGGCTCTCCTAGGTCAATCTCCCCCATGAAGACTTGCATTCCCTTATGCATAGTCCTCTTCCATGGCTCGTCATATTTTTTAAATTGAAAATCTTTTGAGCCTAATCTATTCGGATTAACCGTCTCTTCTTTAAGAATATTAAAAAGGGGGAGTTCTATTAAGAGTTCCCCTTGATTAGTCTTACTAGCGGAAAGATAGAGATAAAAAGGTTTGAATTTAGTTTTAAGAATCAAATTCTTCTCAACGGTAGAAGTGAAGTAAAGTTTTAGATGCTTTATCCCTTCGATCTTAAACATTTCTTTTTTCTCTAATACTCTAGAGCAATCTTCGCTCTTTCCTAGCTTCGTCACTTTGAGGATCCCCTCCCCCTTACTCAATCTTTTATGAGGGATTCTGTAAAACAAGCAATGAACTGAATCCTTTAACTTAACTTTTAAAAGATTTTTCCAAGTCATCTGTGGTTTGATTATAGATTTCCCAGGATAGAAAGCTTCAGGATAAGTAGCTTCAATCGACAAAGCCTCCACCCAGTGATCAGTAAGAAATAATTCTAATTCTCTTAATGTAGGCTCTCCGGGAGAGCAACTAAGAAGACTAAAAAGCAAAATAAGGAGTTGCTTTTTCATTTAAGAAACTCCTCTTGCATACAGCGAAATCCAAGTTTAAGTTCTTCAAACTTTTCTTCTACTGGATTTTTAAAAAGAGAGAAGTCAAACTCATCTCTATGATAGGAGTCTCCGCTCCAAGAGGCGCGCTTACCAAGTGAATGCCATTTACTATGGATCGAATAATAAATGCTCGAAGGGATAAGCTTTTTCTTGGGTTCAATAGGGTTTCTGACGACTTCAATAAGAGAACCTAGTGGGTTTTTAAGGCCCATCCATGAAGGAAGCGATTCATTTTGAAAGTCCTTACACTCTTTAGAATAAATAAAATTACAATATTTCTTTTCAAACATAAAGTTTTCATCGTTTTGAGCTGAATAGATGTACTCACTTTTGAAATTTCGTGTCCAAGGCAGTGGAGGTTGCAAAAAATATTTGGGACGGTTATTCCTAAGATCCACCGGGTGAAAAGAAGCTGCATCTAAGATATGACTTTCAAGAAGCTGCATTCCCCGTTTGGCGCAATGATCCTTCATATCTAAAATCAATCTTCCCTGAGCCTCAGTCATCTCTTTATCAATAAAGATATTACTTTGAAGATTATCAAACTGATCCAAAAGACCTGGATTCTTTTTAGGTCCGATAGCGTAATGCCTCTTAGGTAAAAAGATCTTGTTACAACTAGACTCGAGAAAAAGAGTAAGCTTAGTTTCTAATATCCCCATGACAACTCGAGAACCTACTGGTGAGGTATAGTTCCATACTCTTTTACTATTTGCTGGTTCAATCTTAAAGAATTCGACCTTGTTCTTTCCCTTTCTATCAATTCTTAGATTCGATTTAGGAAGCACGCAATTTAATAGGTCTATACTACAGCGCCCATCTCCAGCAGCCTTAGCATGACAATCCTTTGATTCTTTAAAGAGTTTAGCTTCCTTTCCATTTACCCAAAGATCCCATACTACTTCCGTCTTTTTTAAGAGTTCTTTTTTTATTAAGAGTTCTTGAGCTATTTTATCAGGATTAGAATAATTCCCGTAAAACCAGTATCCAATGCCCATTAGAAGCATTGCTGGAAAAAGAATTTTCAATATTTTAGCATTCTGCATAAAATGTGCCGTTCCAAGGGAAATCGATGCTGAAATGATACAATTATAAAGAGATTTTAGCTGTTTATAAAAGGGTATTTTATGGATTGGATTGAGGAAGCGAATCAAGAAAATCAACATCATCAAGAAGTTCTCTCATTTGAGGCTTACATGGAGCTTTTTGACAAAGATCCAAGGCGAGAATCGAGACCGACCTTCGAGTATCTAAACGATATGCTAAATTACTTTGGTGTCGACGAAGAAGGTGCTTATTCGCTTTTCACCAAGCCTCATATTGATTGCCAAAAAGTTTTTGGCCAAAAGAAAGTTCAACAAAGCATTGTTCAAAATTTAATTAATTTTCAAGAAGAAGGCTTTAACAATAGGTTTATTCTTTTAGTAGGACCAAATGGTTCTTCAAAGAGTTCGATGGTTCGAAAGCTCATGAAAGGAGCAGAAGAATACTCAGAAACTGATGAAGGCTCTCTTTTTTCTTTTAGCTGGATCTTCCCTATTGATAATTATATTAAAGGTTCACTAGGGCTAAGCACCTCTTCTTCAAGTGAAGGCAGAGACCTTCACTCTTACGCTGGCCTTGAAGATAAAGAAATTTCAGCGATCTTACCAAGTGAGCTTAAAGATCATCCCCTTCTTCTCATTCCAAAGGACTATAGGCAAAAGATCCTTGAAGAAAAGCTTCAGGACTTTCCTGAGTTTTTAGACCACGTTAAGAAAAGCTTTCTTTACCAAGGGGATCTTTCTAAGAAAAACAGAATGATCTACGATGCTCTCCTTAAGAACTACAAAGGCAAGCACGATGAAGTCTTAAAGCATATTAGAGTGGAGAGGATTAAGATCTCTAAAAGATATTCAGCAAGTGCTGTTACCATAGAGCCACAGATCCATGTGGATGCAAGAATGCAGCAGATTACAATGGATAAAAGACTTGCGAGCCTCCCCCCTAGCTTACAATCCCTTAATCTTTTTCAGTTAAGCGGAGAAGTCGTTCTTGCTAATAGAGGCATCTTGGAGTTCTCTGACCTTTTAAAGAGACCTCTTGATACTTATAAATATCTTTTAACAACAATGGAGACGGGGAATATCAATCTTGGTGGAATTGTAACGGAACTCGATATTTTCTTTATTGGAACAAGTAACGAAGTTCATCTTGCGGCTTTTAAGCAACATCCTGACTTTAATTCTTTCAAAGGACGTTTTAATTTTATTAGAGTCCCTTACCTTTTAGATTATAAAGAAGAGATTAATATTTACGAAGAAATGATCCATGGCCTCAAAGATAAAGTTAACTTTGAACCTCATTCATTAAAAGCACTTTGCCTCTTTGCTGTCATGACTAGGCTGCGTTCAAGTCAAACCAAGAATTATGACGATAAGAAGCTAGCGACTATTGTCTCGAACATGAATCCCTTAGAGAAGGCCCTCTTTCTCGCTGATGGAGCCCTTCCTGAAAAACTCGATTCAGAAAGTAAGCAGATCCTCCTTAATGGAAGAGAAGAGTTTGCTAGTGAATTTGAATTTGAAAACCTATATGAAGGAAAATTTGGTATCTCTCCGCGAGACATGAAGAAGATCATCTTCAAACTTTCAAGCTATCATAAGCAGGTTACCTTCATTGAAATCATTGAATATTTACAAAAGCTAATCCTTAAGAAGAACGATTATGACTTTCTCAATATGACGCCTCAAGGAGACTTTCATCATCCTTCTCGCTTCATTGCCCTTGTTAAAGAACATTCCGTTAAGCTTTTTGATACTGAGCTAAGAGAATCACTAGGACTCGTTGATGAGAGGTCCTATGAAGACTATATTAAAAGATATATTGAAAATGTGAACGCTCTTATAAAAGGCGAGAAAGTTAAAAACACCATTACAGCTCGTTTTGAAACCGTCGATGATTACTTTATCAAAGAATTTGAAAGCAATATTGGGCTTAAAGAAAAAGTTGAAACATATAGGTCTCATCTTATTTCCAAACTAGGGGCCTATTTCCTAGATAATCCAGGCAAAGACATTAGCTACTGCAGTGTCTTTCCAGAGCTTGTAACCAGCCTTCAAGAGAGCTTTAGAAAAGAGCAGAAGAAAGTTATCGAGAATGTGGCTAAGAACATTGTCTTCTTTGAAGCGGAAGTATCTGATAATGAAGCAAGTGGAAACTCTCCACTTTCTCAAAAGCATAGATCTCAGATACAAATGATTGTCGATAACTTACAAAGTAAGTATGGATATTCACTCTTTGGAGCCATTAGCGTCCTTAAGTTTTTAATAAAAGAACAATATTGATAACAGATAAGAAGTTTGCCCCAGATTATTTTACCATCACCTACCTCGTAGAAGAGGATGAAGATGGGGTTCGCCTTGATCAGTTTTTAGGAAAATACAATCCTTCCTTCAGCAGAGAAGAGCTCAAAAGAAGAATCAAAAGCGGAGTTGTCGAGATCCTAGATCGGCCGGGGAAACATAAACCTACTACTAAATTACGAACTGGAGATAGGCTCACAATGACACTCCATAAAACGACTCATGAAGATGAGTATTGGAATGGTGAGCAATTAGTCCTAGATCTTATCCCTAAGATTATCTTTGAAGATGATGATTTAATAGTCATCTCAAAGCCTCCCTATATGGCCACCCACCCTACGGGAAAACACCTCTTCAATTGCGCCACGGTTCATTTTGGAAATATTCATGATAAGACTATTCACAGTATCCACAGGCTCGACCGGGAAACTTCTGGAGTGCTTCTCCTAGGAAAATCACCAAAAACGGCCCAAGACTTAACTCCCTTATTTGAAGAAGGCCTAGTTAGAAAAGCCTATTTTTTTATGGCAAAGATCAGTGAAGATTATAAGGGAAGCCCAGACTTTAACTGTGATCTTCGCATGGGAACTGAGAGCACAGGAATGGACCGGGTTTATATTCATTCCTATCCAAATGATGATACTCGAGGAAAGTCCGCTGAAACCGACTTTAAGGTTCTCTTTACAAATAATGGTTACGCTTTAGGCTTAGCCTTTCCTAAGACCGGTAGGCAACATCAGATTCGTGTTCATGCAAAAGCTAATGGCCTACCTTTAGTTGGAGATAAACTCTATCTTGGTTCATACAAGATGTTTCAAGGTTTTAAAGACCTCTATGCCTCAAAAGAAGATCATGACCTTATGGAGCTTCCTCGCCATGCTCTTCACGCGGTTGCCATCTACTTTGATTACAAAGGCGAAAAAAGATTATTCAAGGCCGCTCTTCCAAAAGATTTTCTTCCCTGGATCAAAGACAAGTTTGAAATTAAAGATGATGAGTTAGAATCAAGAATTGAAGTTGAATTAAAGAATTACTTTAAATGAGTACTTAGATAATTAAAGACCCCATAAGGGCCTTCGTTCTCACTACCTTCTAAGATAACACTCGGCTTATGCTTGAGCTTATCAAGAACATCTTTAATATTAGAAACCCCAACTGAGAGAGGAAAGTGCTTGAACATAGATTCATCATTTAAGGCGTCACCAAAATACAAGCACTCATCCTCACTACAGTCGGTATGGGCTTTCAAGAAGTACGAGACGGCGGTGTACTTCGAAATATCTCCACACCAATAATTCAAATGAACGCTAGATTCTGACCAGCTAACATTTTCCTTATCAAAGAATTCTTTTATTTGTTTTTCTCTAGATGGATCACTTTTCAACCAACCAAGTTCTATGGCCCTATCAGTTTCTCTACCAAAAGAGTCAGCACTAAGCTCTAAGTCTTCAAAAGCATCATAGAGCTTATTAGTGGCTTCAATCAATCTCATAGGCTCATTAGCATCAACTAAGAGCTTATCGTGAAGAGCGCCTTCTTCATCTCGAAAAGAGAGGTTCCCTCCACCTTCAGAGATAATATGCTTAAGGTAGGGAACATGAGTTAAGAGAAAATGGGCCCAAGATTTACTTCTGCCAGTAACGATAACTAAAGGGATGTTTTGTTTTTCAAGAAGTGAAATTGAATCAAAAAAAACGGGACCCAACTCTACTCCATGAGTCAAGGTCCCGTCTAAATCTGAGAAAACCAGCCTAGTTTTCACAGTATTAGTTCAAGGGATAGGATAACCCTAGAAATACACCAGTATAGCTGTCTTTAATTCCGACAGTTGCCTCAGCACTAGCAGTAAACTTCTTGAGCGCTTCGATAGGAAGACGACCAAGGATACCGACATTGAGGTTTGCTATAGTTTCATATTGCTTGGTTTTGCTTATTAATTGCACGCCAAAAGGTAATGAGACAAATGGGAAAGCTTCATTTCCCCAAAAGCTAAATCCTTTTGAAACAGTTGGTGCCACAGTAAGAATATTTCTTCTCTTTTTAAATTCTTTCGCGTTCTCTAAAGTAGTCTTCACAGAGATACGTGGTTGGTTCATATAATCTGGAAAGATTTCCCAATCCGCTCCAGCAAAAACTCTGTTTGAGCGTTCACCTGCACCGATTCCGATACCACCGTCTACAACAAGTTGCTTATTCATTTTTCTTGTATAACGACCTTGAATACCAACGCCGCCACCAGTTGACGTAATGCCCGTAATTTCAGTTGCAAGCATGTGTTGCTTTTCTAGCATTGGATAAGTAGATTGCCCGATACCGTAAGAAAACGCTTGTGACGCTGTAAGCATTCCGGCGATAAAAAGGAGTATATTACTCTTTTTCATTTTCATCCCTTCCTTGGTTAAAAATCATTAAGTCAGTGTGTAATTAGTTGTTAACTAAAGTTTTCCTCGCAAAACACAATACGTCAAAATCTTTTTGAACTTTTTTTATCAAGTAATTAACATTCTCATCGACTCTTTCAACGTTAACAAAAAGTGGATAACTCTTGAGAGGCTTACCTAGTCGGCCTTAGCAATCTACGGCCCCGCATTATTCACAATTATTTTTTTAACACGGGGCCGTATAGTGTTAACAAATATTAGGAATATTTAAGGTATAATAAAGAGAGAAAATTCATCTCGGAGAAAAAATGAAAACATTCCTCACTTTTTTATTCATAACCCTTTCACTAAATCTTGTGCACGCAGGAAGTTTTACCATCGATAATATTGACCAGGCCGAGATTGATGCTCTTACAAAAGAACTTGGTGCCGATTGGATCTTCACCACCATCTCAAGCGCAAAACCAACGGGAGACCTCCTTCCCCTAGTTGGAATCGAAGTCGGTGTCGTAGCCGGTGTGACTGAAGCTCCTAAGTGGGCACAACTTATCAAAGAACAAGACCCATCAACCGATATCGATAAGCTCCCGCACTTAAACTTCATTGGCACCGTAAGCTTTCGCCCTCTTGGCCTTTCATTTGAATTAGGAGTTATTCCCGAGACCACCAAAGATGGCGCTAGTATAAAGAACACGGCCGTTGGAGCAAAGTGGACCTTTCTCGACAATGTCCTCTATCAAGTCGCCGCTCGAGTTCACTTCAACTCAAACGAACTTGCCTTCGTCGATACTTCAGCAGTTGCTGGAGGAAACGCCGTCGGTACTACAAGGTTTGATACTAATACTTTCGGCGCCCAACTTATCATTGGAGGAGACTTCTTAGGACTCATCGAACCCTACGCCGGACTAGGTTTAATCAAATCAAGTACAGACACAAACCTCTCTGCCAATATAACAGTAACGGATACAACCCTATCGGGAAGCCGCGCCCTCAATTCTTCACACACCTCCGCTCACTTCATGGCCGGCGTCGTCCTTGATCTTTTCATCGTAAACCTAGGAGTCGAGTACATGAACGCACTAGGAACCAGTAGGATCGCAGGAAAATTCTCCATCAACCTATAGTAATTTCAATAGCTTATATCAGCATCAATACAAAAACCTAAGGGGACTTATTGACGAGTCCCCTGCATGTCTTTATAAACTATCCTATCGTTGCGGTGGCTGTAGTTCAGTTGGTAGAGCGCCAGATTGTGATTCTGGTTGTCGTGGGTTCGAGTCCCATCAGCCACCCCATTAAAATTTTTCCAACAGGAAAAATTACCTCGAAAAGAAATCCAGTTAAAATTTATTACGTCTAAAGAGTTTAATGGGGTTCTATGCATCAGCACTGACCAAAAAATCTCGAACTTTTAAGAAGCCAAGGACTGATACACAACTCTACTAGCCCCTCATCCAAATAATCAGTATCATTAATCAAAGTAAAAACTTAAAAGGATAAACAATTGAGATTCATCCAATATGCACGCCCTCATCTTCCAAGCATCGTCTTCTTTGCTTTGGGCCTAGCCGTTTATCTAAATCTGAACTTGTACACCCCTTTAGATGTTAAAAAGTATCAGCCTGGCGAAAGTCTTTATACTGACCGTAACTATAAGGACGAAGTGGGCTCCTTTCATAGATCAGGCCTTCAAGTAGTAAAAGTACCAAGACACTTAGCCACAGCGGTTAGGATTGAATCTCAATCAAGCTTTGAAGCATTTATTCCAATTGGAGCTAATACAAATAGTAAGGAGTACAAATCATGGAAGGTTCTTGATGAATACTTCAAGGTTGAGGGAATAACCCTCACTCATGACAAGTTAGTTGCTAAGGAGTTTAAGGCAGGGGCTTATCTATTTGAGCCAGCTTCACTCATCGCTGCATCTCCCCTCTTTATAAAGACTAAGGATGACGGGAGTATTAAAGCTTCTTATGTTTCTTCCATTAATAGATTTAGAGGCCCTCTCCTTAATTATAAAAAGAGGCTACTCAGTTATGCTCTGATTCTTATTTTCATAAATGTCTTAGGAAATCTCTTAGTCAGCGTTAGGAAAAAGTCTTAAGAATTGATCTGCTCTATAGATATGTGATTTTTTTAAGCCAAAGTCATAGGACTTCTTCTCTATGATTTTTAAGTATCGATCCACTCTTGAAGCTTTTTGTTTACAAAACTTTGCTTGCTTAAATTTAATAAAGATTTTTTCTCTCTTAATTCCGAATTTCAAAAGTTCTTTCACGCTGTACTTTAAGTTTTCAAATGGAAAACAATAGCGAGAAGAGTGATTTGTTAAATAAATTAGATTATCTTCGGGGTTTGATTTTTTTCCTACACATTCTATCTGACCACCGCCAATAATATCAAACTTTGCCGCTAGTACAGGATGATTAGGAGTGATCTTTGTTAGTTCAGCCCTGCCACCGATCTTAGACTTACAATCCCTAGTGATAATAAGGTCCGTCATAGTTTGTGAAGAGAATAACTTATTATTCTTGACAGGAATCCCCTTCTCACAAAATTCCTTGAGGTCACTCTTTGAAATGCTTAACAACTTAAATTTTCCATTCTCTTTAATAAAAGAGTCGTGTTTCTCAGTCACAAACTTTGAGAACTTTGGGAAGACACTAGGATGAGTGCTAGAGCAATCTGCTGCTAAGGTAATTGAGCTTGTAAGTATAATATAAGTTAGGAAAACGAATTTCATATAGAGGTGAATTTTATCACTTTTAAATTTCTATTCCAATTATATTCATATAAAATTGAGGTTCCCTACGAATTTCATAAAGGCTTGTGTTGAATAATCGATATGGCTCTAAGAAGCTAGAAAATTATAAGAGTCTTACTAAGAAGCTCATCATCTTTTTAACCCTCTCCTTGATTGGCCTGAGTGTTGTTTACGTCGTGGCTCCTAGGCCTTTTAGAGAAATTGTTTATCATAAGTTCCTGTACAGAAAATTGATCCTTCCTCTTTATCAAACCTCTATGGTTCAAGACGGCCAAAGTTCTCGATCAAGACTAAAAAGGTATGACATTTCTCTTGAGACCAAGGTTCAAGAGGAAATGAATCTTGATATCCTTGGGAAAGGAAAACAATGGCAAGACGTTCTTATAAGTTCAAATAATCAAGAGAATATACCGGCGAAGATAAAACTGAGAGGGCATTCTATGTCTTTTTATCATTGGGGTGGTGTTAAGAAATCTTTATGGGTTAAGACTAAGGCTGGAACTTACCTAGATAAATGGAAAAGAGCTTCGTTTACAAACTTTAAAGAACCTATCTATTCAGTAGATGCTCTTGCTTATAATATGGCACAAGAAATAGGAATTCTTTCTCCACGTCACGAGTTCATTAATCTCTATACCAATAAAAAATATCAAGGGGTTTTTCACCTTATTGAATACTTTGATAAGTATTATCTCCAGAACAACCTAAGGATTCAGGGTGATATCTATGCTCTCGATGAGTATAAAGACTTAGAGAATGCTTTTTTAAATGAGAAATACTGGGTTAAGAAATCGTTTAACCGAAAAGCTGAAAAAACAAGTAAATCAAACTTAATTGCTCTTCTTAATTGTCTCAAGAACAATTGTTCAAATATAGAAGACTTTATCGATATAGATAAGTACCTAAAGCATACTATCCTCTTTGAATTATTTGGATCGGACCATGCTGATAATTTTCATAATCAAAGAATGTACTTTGATCCTAGCGTTGGGAAATTTGAACCCATCGTTTGGGATATCATTATGTTTAAACGAGATGCTGAGTTTAACCAATCTACCAACTGGATAAACCAATCTCTTTTACTAAGTCCAAAGCTACGCCAAAGAAAGCTTGAGATTCAGCGTGAGATCTTTAAAGAAACAATTACTGAAGAATTTATTACAAATTATATCGATAATTTCTTAGACCTAGTCGGCAGTAATATAAAGAATGATAAGTACCTAGGTGCTCAGTGGAGTTTTACCTATGAAGACTGGAAAAAAGCCTTATTTGAGATCAAAGATGGAGTTCTTCATAGGAGAGAGTTAATGTTAAGAAACTCGGAAGAGGTGCTTAAGGGTAAACTCTATGGCTATAAAGAAAAGTATAACCTAGTTCTCAGTACGGCTCATAACTATGTCATTAAAAAGATTGTCCTTGAAAGACCTCAGCGCTATATCCAAATGAACTCAGGGCATGAAAAGCTCCAAATTGAACTTGATGACAATGGATTATTGAAGGATGAGATCCTAGTCTCTTCGAGGTGGACTCCACTTAATGGAAAGGTAAAACATTTCCTAGGAATGGTTCCTACTACGAAAGTGCTTAAGAATGAAGCAGTGGTAGAATTTGATGGAACAGGCATTAAAGAGATCCATCTTTTTAATCCTGTAACTCTTCAAGTTTCAAAGATCTCTCTTTCTCCTGAGAAAAAAGAGAGGATTCAGCCAAATTCCATGATTCAAAAGTATTCTAGGCCAAAGCTTGAAGTGATTAGTTTTAAAAAGGGTCATCATAAGATCATAAAGAACAGGTTTTATGATAAAAATACAAAACTCATTTTCGAAGCTGGAGCCAAGATCTCTTTAGCTCCTAAAGTATCCCTTCACACAAGAGGAAAAGTCCTGATCAAAGGAAGCTCTGATCAGCCAGTTATCTTTATGCCTTTAGAGAAAGGTAAGCCTTGGGGAACTTTTTCAATTCAAGGACCACAAGCAAATGGCAGTCAGATTGAGTTTGCGGAGTTTCATAGTGGTTCAAATGCGACCCTTGAGAATGTCTTCTATTCAGGAATGCTAAATTGCTATCATGCTGATTGTTTTATATCTCATAGTTACTTTACTGATAGCCATGGTGACGATGCTGTAAATTATAAGTCTGCTAAAGGAGATATTAAGGAATCCTTGTTTTATAAAACAGGGTTTGACGCTATCGATATAGATTTTAGCTTTGGACTAGTTGAGAACAATATTATTTTCAAGAGTGGCAATGACGGAATTGACCTCGGAACCGGGCATTCAAAGATTTATTCAAATATAATATGGGAATCTGGAGATAAAGGAATTTCAATGGGAGAGAGGTCTTATCCTTTGATCTTTAATAATCTTATTCTTAAGAACAATATTGGTATTGCAGTTAAAGACTTAAGTAAGGGTCTCATTCATCATAACTTACTAGAGGAAAATAAAGTGGCTATTACGGCCTATCAGAAGAAAAGCGCTTTTGGTGGAGGCTCCCCTCTTGTTGTTAGTAATATTATCAACAAATCAAAAAGAGAAGACTCCCGTATCATTGAAAAGGATGTCCAATCAAATATTGAGATGTATAATAATTTAATTGATAAATTCACTGATAGAGACAAGGCTTTGTTCAAAAAGATAAGCGATGATCAATTAATTAGTTTTATTGAGAAATCCTCTATCTATTTTAAAGAAGATAGTGAAGTCATTAAAGATTTAGAGAAAGAGAAGATGGACAGACTTAGTAGATATAATGAATTTATTAAATTGAAAAGTGAGAACCCATGATCATTCAAAGGACAGAGTTAAAGTATTTTGTACCCTTGCAGATCTATTCAGATCTCAGAAAAGATCTTTCTCACTTTATGAAAAAAGATAAAAATACCAAAGAGGGTCATAGGGCCTATGATGTTCATTCAATCTATTTTGATACAAGAAATTTTAGATATTATAATGATAAGATTGATGGAATCGAAGTTAGGCAAAAGTTCAGGATTAGGTATTATGATCCAGAGGTGATCGCTCAAAAGAAAGGAAATCTATGGCTAGAGTTAAAGGCCAAAGATGGGCCTATCATAAAAAAATCCAGACATAAGATAGATTATCTTGATAAAATTGGGCCATTTGAGTTTAATAAAACAAGTTCAAAAGAGCTTGATACTATTATGTATATACTAAACAGGGATAATCTCGCTCCGGTTGTTAGAGTGAGTTATAGAAGAGAAGCTTTAGTTGGGATTTATGAAAGGGATACAAGAATCACCTTCGATAGCGAAATAACTGGAGCAAGTACAATAGGAAATAGTTATTATAGGACTTCACGAGACGTACGCCTCTTAAGTCCCTTTCAATATTTATTAGAAATAAAGATATCGGATGCAATTCCTAGTTGGTTATCTCATCTAATTGAGAAGTACAACTTGGAACAGACGGCCTATTCAAAGTACGCCAATGCAATCGAGAAGACCGGCACATTAAGAAAGTTCAAAGGAGAACTTTATGAATGATTTCTTTACAGATTTTTATAGCACAATACTCTCTTACCCCTCTATGAAGTCAGTTTTTTCATTTTGGGATATCATTCTTAATTTCTGCTTACCTGCAATATTAATGACACCTATTACAATCCTTTATAAGAAAACCCATAAAGGTGTTACTTATAACCAAGCTTTTAGCCACACCATGTATATGATGGCCGTAACGGTTTCAGTCATTATGATGATCATCGGAAGTAATGTTGCCCGTGCTTTTAGCCTTGTAGGTGCTCTTTCAATCATCCGATTTAGAACCGCTGTAAAAGATACTAAAGATACTGGTTATATCTTTGCTTCAATTGCCATCGGAATGTCTACAGGAACGGGAATGTACATGGTAGCGGTGATGTTTACGATCCTCTTTATCGTACTCATGCTTCTTCTTAACTACTTTCGAGTTGGAGAGAAAATCATTTCAGATAAGCTGCTCAAGATTGAGCTCGCTGATACAAATAGTCGTGAGGAGCTAAATTCTTTTCTCCTCAAGAATGTTGAAAGCTATTCTTTGATCCACTCAGAGATGATTGGTGAAGGATCTGATACTTTACTAACTTATATAGTCACAACAAAAGAAGATTTTAATGATGAGATTATTCTAAAGGGCCTAAAAGAGAACTTTAAAGTCAAAAATACTTCCCTTTATTATAACGATCAAAGAGTTGAGATCTAACAACGCGATAATTTAGAACTTACCTTCTAAGCCAATTAGAAAATTCCTTAAGATCTGATCTAAGCACTCTCGGTAGTGCTTATGATCTGGTTTTCTAAAAAAAGCACTCAATTCATGCTTACTAACTCGAAGATCCGCATCCCCTAAGATCTTAATGGTATCTTCTGATTTTAAGTTTAAGGCTATCGTTAACTTTCTTAAGATTATATTATTGGTTAAGGTTTTCTCAGGAACAAGGATCACGCCTTCTTTTTTTCCACGCTTTTCATTGATCAGGCCATTTAAAAAATGAGCCAAAGATAGATCATTCATCTTCTTAAATTCGGAGTCCTCATCCTTTTTAAGCCATTGAGCAACCTCTATAAGTGAAACCTTTAGGCCACCGGAGTTAAAGATATCGATCATCTTTTGATCATTATAATTAAAGATATAGCGGATTCTTCTTAAGACATCATTTGCGAGCATAGGCTTCCTATTGTGGATTAGGCTGGAGGATAGCTTAAAAGGTTAAGAAAAACCACTTCTTACAAAAAGACATTTTTTCCCTGAAAAGTCTTTCTATTTTATCCATTCAACTTATAAAATTAAGCCATGCTAGTCTTACTTATAGGGCACAGGATCGGAATAACTAAGGCTTTAGAAAAGCTAGAGGTCCCTTATATTCTTTGGGCAGAAAAAGCCCCCAAGAATAAGCTTCATTCAAAGAAGATCATTGTAGCTGAGTATCCCAAGACTGAAGAAGATTTCCTCCATCATTTTAACAAGAGTTTTAAGATCACTGATGTGATCGCTGGTGGCGAGCACTCTGTCATTCCGGCTTCAAAGATTAGGCGTTGGCTTGATGTTAAACGAAATTCCCATAGTGTAATTTTAAAGTGCACAGATAAGTTAAAGATGAAGAAGTACTTAAGCGAGAAAGGAATTCTTTCAACTAAGTTTCTTCCATCTAAAGATCATACTGCAGAAGACATTGTAAGTGAGTTAGGACTCCCCGTCGTTTGCAAAGTAAAGCTAAGCTCAGGCGGACGAGGGGTCGAATTCTTAAAGACTATTGAAGAAGTTGAAAAGAACCTTAAAAGAAATGTTTATTTTGAAAAGGCTATCAAAGGTACTGAGGGTAGCGTTGAGTCCTTAATCATTGATAAGAAGATCATTTTTTCAAGCCTGACGGAATATCATATCAATGGAAAGTGTAATAAGATCCCTGCTACTTTCTCACCTAAGATCAAAAAATCTCTTTTTGAATTAAACGCTAAGGTCATTGAATCTCTTCAGATTAAATGGGGTCTTACTCACTTAGAATATTACTTAACGAGAGATGGCATCCTTTTTGGAGAAGTCGCTCTGAGACCCCCAGGTGGCTATATCATGGATATCCTAGAACTTGTTTATGGTCAGAGCTTTTGGGAGCTATTTGTAAAAGTCGAAGTTGGGATTGAAAATATTGAGTTTAACGAAATTAAAAATCATGCAGCTTCTATAATCATTCATCCTGGAGTAGGAGAAGTTAAGAAAATAAAAGGCCTAGAGAGAATAGAGAGGTTACCGAGCTTTAAAAAGATAAAACTAAAGTTAAGGGTTGGCGATCAGATAGAGGAGAGAAATGGCGTTGGAGAAGACTTAGGTTATGTTTTTCTCGCTCATAAAGATCAAGAACAGCTTAACAAAGATGTTGATCAGTTTCATAAAATCTTTGAAATCCAATTAAGCTGATCAACCCCAAGCTTCCAAGTAAGAACCAATAGGATAAGCCCCGAAACAAAAGACACTACCCGCATGGATTTTGGGTTATTTAAGAGTTGATTCATAGAAGATGAGAAAAACGCCAAACTAAAAAACCAAATGATAGAGAAGAAACTGGCTCCTAAGCCAAAGGATATCCTATTCTTTATCACGGGAAATTTAGCCGCATAACTTCCTATTAAAACAAGTGTATCAAGGTAAACATGAGGATTTAAAAGACTAAAGGCTAAGCTTAAAGAGATAACTTTCTTTATACTTGTGGTAGTTTGAACCTTACTCTCTTCAAGCTTTAGAGGTCTTATACCTTCTTTTAATTTCTTCAAACCGTAAAAAAAGAGAAAACCTACCCCTATAACACCAAAACCTATCTTAAGATAAGGAAAATGCAAGAACAACGAACTCGCTCCTAGGACACCCAACATGATAAGGACAAAGTCACAAAATGAACAAATTGCAGCGACGGTAAATGGGCTTCTTTTCTTGAGACCAGATTCAAGAACAAAGATATTCTGCGCTCCAAGGGCCAGGATAAGACTTGCTTGGAGGAATAAACCGTCTGAAAAATATTTCACGGTACTCTCCTAGTGAGAAAAAGCTAAGCCAATGGGAAGGTTTAAGTTTAAGCCTATAACCTCTTCTCTATTTTTCTTTTGACCTAAGAGTAGCCCAAGTTTTAATCTCTCAAAGTTAAACAATTCAGGAAAGAGGTTAAGCCTAACCCTATAGTCTTCCGTTCCATTTATATAAAGAGAAGAGGTTAAAAAGTCTTCTTTATCATAAAAGAGGGCCGTAACGAATTTTCCTTTTTGCTCTAAAGGATCAGTCAAGGCCATCCCTACTGAAGTTGTAAAAAAGTGTCCTTTTTTAAACTCGTAACTTAAGCCTAGTAGGTTTTGCATCCCTATAAATAGAAAAGGGCGCAGTGAACTATCAAAAAGATTTGGCCTGAAGATATAATTAAGTCCTGCATTTGTTATGTCACTCTCTCCTACTAAATACATGGGCTGTAGTTGCCAAGAGCGCATTTGAAGATCTTTTATCAGAAAGTTCATGGCCCTAGGATTAAAAGCTAAGAAAAAAGCGGCAACATCAAAGATAAAAAGATCAGCAATATTATCATGGCTAGAGATATTGGAATTAGTTAATTCTAAAGCTTCATTTCCAAAATGCCCCATATAAGAGAGGCCTACAGTAAAGAGCATTGGAAGGGGATAATCTTTCTCTTCAAAATATTGATAAAGAAAGAGTTTATCATAGGCTCCGCCTATCAAGTGAAGTCCAATATTTGGGACAACCCTTGAAGTAAAGAATTCGTCTTCAAATAGTTTGGTATAGCCACCATCTCGCTTGATTGAATGATTAGGTGAACCAATACGCTTAAATAAGGTCTTATGCTTTTCAATCAAATCACTTTGAGAGAAGTAATAAGGATTCTGAGTTACATCAAAGGCAGAGTTAAAATAAAAGGTCACTGGGCTTAGATGACCACTCTCGGCGGCATGGGGCATCTTAGGTAACTCAGCGCAAAAAGCCTTAAAATTAAGTAGAAAAATAAATAAAGCAAAGATCTTCAAAAACATCTCCCGAAGATTATTTTAATATATCTTTTTAACTCCAATTCATAGAACATAATCAGGTGAAAATGATCCTCTTCGCCCTATTTATCCTCCTTTCAGGAGCTACTAACGCAGAAGAAAAAGACATGACCAAGACTGATATCGTTCTATCAGACCTAGGCTCTCCTTTTACAACAAATGCCAAGTATATACTTTTAGGCGGAACTCTTATTACTGCCTTTGTGGCCCTCAATAAAAAAGATTACTCCGAAAAAGCCGCTAACCGCGTCGTCCATGATCCCCCTCTTGGGGATTATGGCTATATAGGAGAGGCGTTAGGCTGGGGCTACTTAAATGCTCTTTATAGTTTTGGCCACCTGACTCATGGATACTTTTCAGGAAAGGATAAATCGCTGGAGAGAGCAGAAATTATGATGGACGCTTCGTTTTACACTCTTCTCACTACAGCAGCTATCAAGACCAGCGTCAAATCTAAGCGACCAGAGTATCCTGACGAGAATGATTCTTTCCCTTCAGGTCACGCTTCAATGTCATTTGCTTTTGCCTCAGTAGTTACGGCAGAGCATGGAATCTACTGGGGGCTTCCTGCCTACGCTATCGCTAGTTTTATCTCTGTATCAAGGATCAATGATGGGCGCCACTGGGTTCATGATATCTTAGCAGGGGCAACAATTGGGGCGAGTTATGGCTGGGGAGTTTATCTTAATCACAGAAAGAATGAGACTCCTTTCTTTTTAACCATTATTCCTAGTGAGGATTTAAAGTCTGCCAACCTATTAGCCTCTTTTAGATTTTAGCTTCTTACGGTAGCCGATTATACAGGCCGGGTACCAAATCAAGTTCACAATTAGCAGAACAATACTCAAGAACCACATTTCATGAAAGGTGTTTAGCTTGGCATTCGTTGGTTTTTTAAGGTCAAAGCGAACTTCGACTTCATCTCCAACTCTATCATCACAGACATAAAGAAAACGGATCTCATCTACTGTTCCTCGAACGATTTGTCCCGACTTAAGCCTAACCTTTGGAACTCTATTGTACTTAACTGAGTTAGAACCCTTGACCCTTATTGAAGTACAACCTTCAATAACTCCCATTGCGCGGCCGCTATATCCTAAGGATTCAATTGTATCTTTAGAGACAAAATAAAGACCTGCGGCAGGACCAACCAAGAAGGCCAATAAGAAGAGTGCACCAAAGATATATCCTAAGGTTTTTGACATATATAAAGCTTACTTAAGGAGCTCACAAGAAACAAATCCTAACCAGCCCTTCATTCAATAGGCTAAACATTCCTCTTTAAAAAGGGTGATAACTTGGGAGTGAAATATTTTTTTTACCCTTAGGAAGTGATGAGTAATCCTTCTCAAATAAAGATGCCCAATTCTCCCGTGTAAGTCCGAGAAATCTTATATAGTGAAGCCTTTTAGTCGGCTTTAAATACTTGATCAAAGTAAAGTGGCAAATTTTACTCAATCTTATAGCGATGGTGTTGGTCCTATATTTAATATAAAATTTAGGCGAAAGAAAAAGAGTTTAGTCTCTGAGAAAAAAGCCAAGAAATTGTTAACTTAATAAAGGGTAGTTCATGAAATTAAAGTATTTAATTTTCGCACTTTTTCTAAGTGCCTGTTCAAGTTCCTCTGATAAGTCTCACAATCGAAAGATTGCTAGTGATGAAATTGGATTCACAAAAGAAGAGTATTACAAGAACCGCGGTAAAGGACATTCAAAGTTTGATTACGATGGTTACAAGCCAGGTAAAGGTAAGTTTATTAAGACTATGCTTTCTGGTGAAAACAGAAAACTTGTGAAAGTTAGTGGCGGTCACCGTCAGTACCTTTTTGAAAACAACCTCTTTGATACAGGAAGTGATAACGAAAGTGGTGTTGACTGTAATGAAGTGATGAAGAGGATTCATAGAACTCCTACGGGGACTTGTTATTTTCATAATATGGGAGACAAGCTCTCTAAAAGAGATAAGGACCTCGCTCTTGATGTAATGATGGGATCACGCGATCAACGATTTGGTCGTAACTTCCCCGCAAAAGTCGCCAACAAAGCTTCTCGAGCAGATATGATGAATCCTAACCCTCTTGAGCTTAGTGCTCGTCTTTTAAATAGAAAAGATGGAAAGGTTCAAGAAGCTCAAGTGATTAATGTTCTAGCAGCAGCTTGGCTTCAGGCCATGAACCATGACTGGTTCTCTCACGGAAAGAACTCTAAGAAGAGGCATCATACAATTAAAGGATCTAAGTCACATCCGCACTTTAAAGATGGAATGAAGATTCCTGCAACGGCCGGCGAGACTGAAGATCAAAAGAAAACAGATAATCATGGCTATGATTATGTTTCTAGAAACGTAAACACTCACTGGTGGGATGCTTCAGAGATTTACGGAAGTGATCCTGAAACAATTTTAAAAGTGAGAGGAAAGTACCGTACTGATGGTACACATACGGGCGAACTTATGCCAGACGGCAAGATTGCTGTTGATAAGGTAAACAAAAGACTTATTTATGGAAAGGACGGTCTTCCTATTACTGGTTTTCATGACAACTGGTGGCTAGGCTTAGAACTTATCCATACTCTTTTTCACTTAGAGCATAATTATATTGTAGAAGAAGTTCTTAAGCCTCTAAGAGGAAAGAAGATCTGTAAGAATGTTTCAAGAGAAGAATGCGCAGAAGAGATGTTTGAAAAAGCACGTATGATCAACGCCGCATTGATGGCAAAGATCCATACAGTAGAATGGACACCTGCTCTTCTTGATACTCCGGTACTTCATGTTGGTATGAGAAGTAACTGGTTTGGTATGAAAGAAGGATTAGGAGTAAGTTCAAGTTTCCTTAGAGGAGCACTTCCTAAAAGTCTGAAGCATTTAGTTTCAGGGTTAACTGGAGAGAAGACACTAGATCTATACTCAGTTCCATTTACACTTACTGAAGAATTTGTGGCCGTTTATAGAATGCACCCACTCATTCCTGAAGATGTTAAGTTAAGAAAAGTTTATGATCCTAACTTTTCATCAAAGATGGATGTTAAGGATATGGTCTTTAGAAATGCTCAAAAAGCTGTTCAGTCTCAAACGACCTCAAACCTACTTTATTCTTTTGGTACTTCTCACCCAGGTGCTCTAACTCTCCATAACTACCCTTCTTTTATGCAGAACTTTACTGCTGAGAGAAACACAGGGAATAAGCATGGAGACTCAGCCACTATGGACATGGGAGCTATCGATATCTTTAGAGATAGGGAAAGAGGTGTTCCAAGATATAACGCTTTTAGAAGAGCACTTGGTCTTCCGCAAATGGAAACATTTGAAGAGCTAACAAATAATGAAGAAGACGTTAAGATTCTAAAAGAACTTTACAACGATGATATTGAGAAAGTTGACCTTATTGTTGGATCACTAGCTGAAAAAGATCGTTACCCAGGATATGCCTTTGGGAACACTCCTTTTTATATCTTCGCTGTAATGGCCTCAAGAAGACTTATGGCTGACCCTTTCTTTTCTGATTACTTCACAAAAGAATACTATACAAAACCTGGTATGAAGCATGTGAACAAGCAGTACATGACTGACGTTATCGTTCGTCACTTTCCTGAGATGAGAGGAAAGTTCTTTGCTAATAAAGAGTTCACAAGAAAATCAAAACAAGGGAAGAGAACAGTAACAAAGAAGTACACGAAAAATGTAAGAGTCGTGAAAAATGCTTTCAGACCTTGGCTACCAGTATATACAGAAGTAAAGAAACAATTAGATGGAGCGAAATGATATGAAAATTATATATGCACTGCTTATTAGTTCATTCCTGCTTGCCGGATGTTCTTCAACCAACGATCGCTATATTGCTTCCTCTGGTAAAAGTTTAGACGGAACCATTTTAGGAATCGTTAAGCATACAAAAGACAGAAGTTTAATTCTAAGAAGAAAGGACAAGCCAAAATATAGAGCGGCTAGAATCTACATGAAAGAGCTTCCAAATGAACCTGGAAGCTATAGTGTTGTTCTTTTAGAGTATGTGAACTTATTTAAGATGGCCCCGAAGTATATTACCTCTAATAAACTTCCAGCAATTAGCCGTGTTTTTGGTTTCTTAAATCAAATCACTAAAAGGGTTAGTATATATAAGGCAGTTCCAAATGGACAAGAGCGGACATTTGAACTTCTCAAAGTACAAGTTTCTGGTGAAGAGCTAGTAACTCAAAAACATGAAGCTCCTAGTTTATTAATATTAGATAAAGGGGAAAATGAATATGGACTCGAAGGAGCTACGATTACAGCTGCTGCTGGTGGCGAGCCCGTTGAGATTTACTTCCCAAAGTTTAAATCTAAAGGAAAGTATGGCGCGCAATATAAGCTAGCTAACTTTACCTATAATAAGTTTAAGCTAGAATCAACTTGGAGGATGGACTTCTTAAAAGGGCCTTACCTTGGAGCCTATGGCGACACTAGAGATAAGATCCTAGATTTAAATGCTGATGATCAAGGCGATTACGCACATTTCATTATTAACGAAGAGAGAACTCATCTTTCTCAAAAGAAGAGAGAGAAACAATTAACAAATCCAAAGTCTGCTTATATTTTTGGAAGTTATAAAGTTTCTAACCCACAAGATGGTATGTTCCTGTTTAAGCCTATGGAACAAGACCTTCCTGGGCAAGCTTATGTAGAAGGACGTATTGGCCTTTTCATTGATATCTTCGATGCTAGGGTTTCTCTGAATCAAGATGTTGTTGAACTAGTCCTAGTGGACCCTAACAACCCTGAAGACTTTCTTATGTATTATGAGCATCCAGATAATGGTGAAGGTGAGCAAGATAAGTCGAATTAATTAAGAATATAAATGATAAAGATAAGAAAAGGGCCGAACTGGCCCTTTTTTTTATTTAATCTGCTGTTTGATGTTTAAAGAAAATCTTAGTATCTCCGAACTCTGAAGCGACAAAAGGAGAGGTCATCACAACTTCACCAATCATAGTCGAATCCTTCAAAAACTCTTCCATTTTTCCAATTGAATAATCATGATAATTAAAGTCTTTATGTATCGAGTCCACACTGTAGATCTTATAAAGAACTGTTCCACTATCGATAGTTAAAAAATCTTCTCTAACATCATGCTTTTTGTCTGAGAATTTTTTAGAAATAGCCTCCGTTGGAACAAAAAAGATTTGTTTTGGAGAATTAATTGAAGCGATTTTATTTCCCTCAGAATCAAAAGAGGCCATGTCCTTAGTCCCTAATTGCTCAGGATAATCAGTCACTCTTTTAAAAATAGAATGAACTAACTTAAGTCCAATATCAGATCCAATAGGAACAATATTTGAAAGTGGATTCTTAAAGAAGTTATAGTTTTTACCTTGCCCCTCCAAAGTGTAGAGGGCTGATACATTGGCCGATGGCATCTTATCTCTTAAAACCTTCAATGCAAGCCCTGGGGCCACATCTCTTTTCTTTGTTGGCTTATACGTTAATGAGAGTCTTAGAAGAGCGCATTCAGCACCTTGAAAAACCCCTGTTAGATTAGATTCAGGAGAGGCCACAATCTTAACCTTAGCGACAGCTCCCCTTCTGTGAAGGTATTTTTTCCAATCATCAGGAGCTACGTCATAAGCATGTTCAACTTTCTTAGTCATGCTCTGAAAACCCATTCCTACTAATTTAAAGACATTCATCTTTTCAAATTTAGGAAGCTTTGAATGTTTTGAATCTTCAATTTCTTTCCATAAGAATTCTTGCTTTTTACAGCCATCTAATTTTTCATAATCTTTTGGAATATCCGTTATCAAGGTTCGCCTAGGCTTCTTTCCTAGCTTCTTTGGTTCAGCATTAACTGACTGACTACCTAGTAGAAGAGCTGAGATAATCAAAGGAGCCGAATAAGTTTTAAATAGCTTCATAGTATTCCTTTAAAGGGATTAATATTCTCAATAATTTACCTCTAGTTATCGGTATATTGGATAAGAACTATTAATCTAAAACAGTCCTACTTCTTCACCATACTTAGGTAAGCTAATCTTTTGCCCAGGGCGGGCTTTTAAGACTGACTTTTTGAATTCATCTAGATTCATAGTCATCATCTCCTGAATCCCTTCGTCTAAAGGCTCAAGAAAATCGTCATAATGTACTGGAATCACGACTTTAGGATCAAGAGGAAGAATAAGTTTCTCTAGAAGGTCTTTTGTGCTCTCTCGCTTTGCTATTCCCTGAATTAAAAGGTCAACTTTTCCCATCCTCTTAAAAAGCTCAGCATCTAAAACCTGTCCCGCCGGATGAAAAAGAATCTTTCCTTTTGGATGCTCAATTAAGTAGCTAAAAACTTCACCTAACTTATACTCAAGAGCCGTTGCCCCATGAACAAGAGGTCTTTCAATGATTCCTGAAGCCAGGGTAAAAGAAAACAAATGAGGCGGGTGAATTCCTTTATATATAGTGACCTTAAAATCTCCTACCTTTATAACATCTCCATGAGAGACCTTATGAAAACTTGTCTCTAATGCAGCCCCTTTGAGGATATTTAAAACCGAAGCTCCACCATAAACCTTAGCCTTAGTTCTTTTTTGGAGTGAAACTAAATCTAGGGCATGATCATAATGAGTATGACTAGCAAAGAGGGCCTCTATATTATTATCCTTCAATTTTCCAAGCCAAGAATCGATTAGTTTTTCATCAGAGTTTAATCTTTGAAAAGTAGCTAGTTGAAATAGAGAAGGACGGGTAATAAAGGGATCAAAGAAAAGGGCATTCTTTCCATCTGTTATGTTCAAGCAAGTTGTTCCAAACCAAGTAAGCCTAAGATTATTATCTGCCCCCCAAGAAAGGGAGATCAAACTTAAAAAAGTTATAACTAAAATATTCAATTGCTTCACTGAAACCTCTTTATTTATTCTAACGCAAGTATTTAAGCTTTACGAGTCCTCCTTTGAGACAGCATAATCCTTAAAAAAGGAGAGAAAGATGCTAGAAATGCTAGTCGGGCTCAACGTATCAGATGAAAATAACTATTCATTATATAGAAAGGGAATGACACCAATCCTTACCTCAGTGGGAGGTGGCTTTGGTTATGACTTTAAAGTCTCGGATGTCTTAATTAATAAAAGTGGAAATGAGATGAACCGTGTCTTCACCATCTACTTCCCTACCAAAGAAGTCATGAAGAGTTTCTTCTCTAACCCTGATTACTTAAAAATTAAGGCCAAGTTCTTTGAAGGATCCGTCCTAGAGACGACAATTATTTCTACTTATGAAAGAAATGAGTAATTCGGGGCTCTTAGAGAGGTTATAAAACTTGCCAAGGCTTATTCACCATGGCAAATTCGTCTCGTAGGTAACTACACAATTTTAGTGGAAATCTCTTCGGAGTGATTCATATTTAAGGCCCTTGTTTAACCCACTAGGGCCTTTTTTTTTACTTTTTTAGAAGCTAGCGGCCAATGAGCATATTAAAGACAATATTCGGTTTGGACTTTGAAGAAGAGTATACTTCTAGAGTAGAGCGCCTCACCCTTCAATCAGATCTTAAAACAATAGAGCCTGACTTTACTTCTCACCCAGCCTTTTCAGAAGATTCAATCAAGTCAGATTTTCTTATCGATGAAAGAATCATCTCCTTTTTTAAGATTGCGCCAAACCAAAAAGATATGGCCCTGGTTCTTTATAACTATTCAGATGAAGAGGTTGAACTTAGATGGTCCCCAGAGTTTGCCTGCGACTACATTAGAGAAATCAGGCACGAAGAGCTTATCTCACTTGAAGACCAAGAGCTTATCTTTAATATAAAACCACAGCAATTACAGTGGGTTTGCTTCGAAAAAGCTGATAATTAAGCAGCTTGTCAATTTTACAAGACTTCTAAACTAAATCCCTATTCATGATAGCTTGCCCTAGATTTTGAGAAAAATTTCTATCGGGAGAAGTTATGAAAAAAGTATTATTAGGTCTAACCACTATAGTTATGCTCGGGTCAACAGGCGCTCAAGCAAACACTGGACGCCTAGCTAAGTGTATTAAAAACCTTCGTGAGATTCAGACGACCTTACAAACAACTGAACAAGATCTTTATATGTGCCAAAGTATGAGCACTCCAGGTGGAAACAACCGCCCAGAGATCAAAAGGCTTAAGAGAGAGTTAAGAGAAACACGTGAAGAACTTAGAATGTGCCGCTTAACGAGTTCTCCTATTCCTGATTACGGAGAGACTGCAAGATTAAGAAGAGAGCTTGAAAGAGCCCAAGAAGATCTTAGGCTTGCCCAATCAGATAATCAGTTTTTAAGAGATTCAAACAATAACTTAAGAGACCGTCTTGATCAGTGTGAAGGATCAAACCTTCCTACTGGTAACTACTTCTGCTCTGCTTCTTGTAAGACTTCAAGCGGACAACCTAATCTTTCTTACCTAGGTTCAGGAGAAGCAAGCTTTGAACTTCAAGCACAAAACCTTGCTGTTCAAGATGTTAGGTCAAAGTACAACTGCAGCTACGGAATCGTAAACGTAGAATGTTCAATTCAAAACTACGAGCCCGTTAAGTATTGTGTTGCTGGTTGTAAGACTTCAAGTGGAAACGTTAACCTTTCTTACTCAAAAGGAGCTTCGGGAAAATCAGAAACAGAAGCTAAGTTTAACGCTTTAAAACAAGTTAAGAACTCTTATAACTGTAGCTACGGAATGAAGATTTCATCTTGTAATTAATTTGAGAGAGAGAAGAAACATATAGAAACTGCTGAAAGGGCCTCGAATGGGGCCCTTTTTTTGTCTAATTTCAAATAGTTATTTCCCGGTTTTACTTTTCAAGATTCACTTGATTTACTTGTTTTCCCTTAAGCAGGATGACTTCAGGAGGAGATAAGATGAAAATAGGAATTATTATTTTAGCCTTGGCCTTATACGGCTGTGGAAAAGACAAAGTTGCCGTTCAAAACGGGCAAACCGTTGATGAATTCACTAGGAACTATCAAGATCAAATTAACTTGAAAGGAATCGCTAAAAAAGGCGAGTCAGTCACTATTTATCAAGACATTGAAATGATCACGGATCAAAACTGTGTCTATAAATATGCTGTTGGTGAAAGGGTTATCCTTAATCAAAACCCAAAGTTAGTTAAGATCTTTTCAAAGGATATTTATAACCTTCAAAAAGGTCCTCTACCAAAATGTAAGCAAACTCAGATTCATAAAACTATTGTGAGAGTTCCCGCAGTAAAGCTACAAGAAAAGTACTTAAAAGCAGTGACTCAGAAATGCTCTATTATAGGAGAATTCTTTAGAGATCTTGCGACAATTAATTTTTGTAGCCAGAACTTTCAAGGAACAACTGCTTATAGAAGTGAAAATGCTGGGATCTTTAAGACTAGCTTTAATGTAAGAATGGATGGAAAAGACTTTGCTGTTGTTATGGACTCAACTCATTTAGCTTCTGGTTTTTTCTGGGTTCCTTATCCTGTAACACAAAGAACCTTTATTAATTCTAGAGAAGTTTCCACCCACTTCACCAAGATCCTAACTGACTACTATACCCAAGAGATTGATGATCGAGACTATGATCAGATCCTAGAAATGGATTATTACGAAGGTTGGGAACTATAAAAAAAGGCCGCATTTAGCGGCCTTATTTTTTCTCTCTATTTTACTTATTCTTATTTAGATTTACCTTTGTGAGTAAAACGATCTGAAGATCCAGTTCCACTTCTTTTGCTTTGAAGAAGCCTTCTAACCATAAGTTCAGACTCGCTTCTATCGATATCAACTTGCTCTTCACCATCTCTATCATTATTCTCAACTCTAGCCTGAGCATCGCTCATTAATCTTAGGGCATCTTGAATCTCTTGAGATTGAGCCTGCTCGTCAGTTTGCCTTAGTCTTTTACAAACAACTGCTGTGTAATACTTTACGCTAGCAGGATCATGATCATCCCATTTAACTTCTTTTTTCTTACCATTCCAGTTTACATAAATACCTTGGAAGTCAGGGTTGTTATAATCACTAATTCTATCGCTTAGCTTATACCCAGCACCTTCTCTATCAGATACAGCATCTTCAAAACCTAATTGCTCACAGAGCTCTTTAGGACTGGTCATTTTTCTATCTACAGTTTCATCAGATCCCATGCTCTCATCAGTGTACTTAACAGCTACATAATGAGCATAGCCTAAATACTTAAGCTCATTACCTTCGAATCTTTGAATGATGTATTTCTTTCTTTCAGCTTCTTTAGCTGCGGCAAGATTGGCTGCTTCAGTAGCAGTAGCAGCGATCTCTTCGCCTCTAGCGCGGGCAGCTTTTTCAGCAGCTTTTCTATATTTAGATTTTCCAAATTCTTTGAAACAAATCTCTACGTCTTTCTTAGAAGCACCTTGATTAATAAGGCGGTCGCAGATATTTTTTTCTTTATCAGAAAAATCATCTCCTGCAACAGCACTAAAGCTTAAAGAAGCAGTTGTTAAAAGAAGCATGGCAAATAGGTTTAACTCTCTCATCGTTTCCTCTCTGATTTAAAATCTATATGCATTAGGTATTGCAGGAGGTGTGCCATTTTTTATGGCCCTAAGTGAGTGAAACCCTATTAGTACTATGAAAAAAATGGATGATTCCTTTCGCAGTGTCTATTATTTAGACAAAAACTTAAGGAGAAACCCATGCCCTTTCTAGCCAGCCCTAGTTCCCTATATAAAGAGGGCTTTATTAACGCCCTTAATGAATTTCAACATGAAGATCTTTGGACAGACTTAGATAGGGTTTTTCTTGAGAATCGATTTGATGACTATATAGATGAACTTTCAAAGAACTCAAAAGGACTAGGGCTCCCCCTAGGCTGGGTTCCCTCAACGGAGTATTGGCTAGTAGAGGGAACTCACTTTATAGGCAGGCTCAATATCAGGCATAAGCTCACTAAGGCCCTAGAGCGCTTTGGAGGCCATATAGGCTATGAAGTGAGAAAGTCTGAGCGGTCTAAGGGTCATGGCAAGAATATGTTGAAACTAGCACTGCCTAAGGTATTAGAATTAGGTATAAAAAGGGCCCTAGTTACCTGTGATTCTAACAACTTAGCCTCACAAGCCGTTATAAAGTCTTGTTCTGGGGTCTTTCAGGACGAAATTCAGCTTGAGGAACGAGAGTTTCCCACCCAAAGGTATTGGATAGACCTATCGCCTTAGGGGTTGATCTCTTTTAGTGGATTGGGTCTTAGGTTTGTCTCTTCTCTATCAAACTTTAGCTTCTCCATCATACAGCTGTGGCAAACCCATGCCGTATGCCCGTCCTTAGCTAGAAGAACCTTTTTAACAATACTAAAGCTCTTACCATTACAGTCAGGGTATCTCAGTTCACATTTTCCGATAGTTCTTGGACCTACTTCGATTAGCATGTTTCCCTCCTGGAAAGATGATGGCGGCGATTGCCTTCCTTTATAAGAGCAATATTAAGGCCAAACATTTAGGGAGAATTCAGCTACTTATCATGTTTCAAGTGACAAATGAGTTAACAGTGCTTAAAAAAAAGACAACAACAAACTTCGGAGTTTAAATGCCTGCAAAAGTAATTGTTTTTTCAATGATGGCTACATTAGTAATCTTGTTCATCACTTTTAAGAAGTTTAGAAAGAAGGAAGTTGAAAGAGAGATTCTTGAAAGAGAAGAATTTGAGGCCCTCCAAAAGAAGAAGAGCCTCTAAAGCTTTACTTTGTAACTAGTTTTACTGCTAGCTCAAAGTCATCATAGATCATCTTATCTCCAAGACCTTTAAAGAATTTTCCTGATTTATACTTAACACCGTAATCAAGTCTATTTACTTTGATCTTAGCGTCAGCAGTTACAGTCATTCCTTTTTTCACAAGGTTCACCTTGAAGCTAATTGGCTTTGTGATTCCTTTAATAGTTAAGTCACCATTAACATCCCAGTGACCACCTTTTCCAAATTGAGCATTCTTGATCACAAGCTTTGCTGTCTTATGTTTTGAAGTATTAAAGAAGTCTTCACTCTTTAAGTGACCATCTAACTTACCTTTCCATTCACCAGAGAGGTCCGTTGTATTAATACTATTCATATCAATAATGAACTCTCCACCAGTTAGGTTTGTTCCATCATACTTTAAAGAACCAGAAGTAATATTAATGGTCCCTGTATGTTGACCAGTTACTTTCTTACCAGTCCATGTGGCCTTTGATTTTGAAGTATCAACCTTGTATTCAATTTTCTTCATTGAAGAAGCGTTTGCCGCTAAAGAAAAGCCTAGAGCAAGCATCATTAGGTATTTTACGAATTTCATCTTATTCTCCTTTTAAAATTTTAAACAAGCCTAATTTTTATCCTGTTAACCTGTAAACATATATTGTGAAAAAAGTTCCTCGCCACCACGCGCTGCCTAGCGCAAAAAAACATAAGTCCTTGTTCTTTAAAAGAGATTCTCACGACTGCTTCGAAACTTGGTCAAATACAAGTAAAGTCATTGCAAAGATTTTAACTTTAAGAACTAACCACGGTTCTTGAAGGCTTCGATTAGGTTCTTTGGACCTTCAACGACATTGACCCAGTCCCTATGTTCCTGACTCAAAAAGCCCTCTTCAACCGCGAGGTCAAAGTGCTTAATAAGGTGATCAAAGAAACCAAAGTCATTAAGAAGATAGATTGGTTTTTTGTGATAATCCAGTTGGGCCCAAGTAATGATTTCACATAATTCATCAAGGGTTCCCATGCCACCAGGAAGAGCGACGAAGCCATCAGAGAGCTCATACATCTTTGCCTTTCTTTCGTGCATGCTTTCAACAACAGTCAACTCAGTTAACCCACTATGGCCAACTTCCCAGTCCATTAAAGACTGAGGCATCACTCCATAGACTGATCCCCCGTTTTCTAAACATGCATCGGCTAGGACCCCCATAATACCAACGCTTCCCCCTCCATAAACGAGAGGCATTTTCTCTTTGGCCATTAAAGCACCAAGCTCTAAGCCAAGCTCCGTATATTTTTTAGACTTACCTTCTTTAGACCCACAGAACACGCATAAGCTATTCATTCTTACTCCGAAATTAGTTTCTTTAATTCTTCTATCTTAAACCCAGCTTCCTTTTTATTCTTTATAAAGTAAAAAAGAAATTCAATATTTCCTTCTTTGCCTTTAATAGGACTAATACAAGCTTTTTGTGGGTTCACAACATTATAGATTTTTTCTAAGGCCATCATCTGTTTTTCAGTTTCACGAACGATTCCTTTCTTACCTAAATCTGACTTTTCTAATTCAAACTGAGGTTTAACAAGAAGAACTCCTTCACCATCTTCTTTAAGATGTTTTAAGATATCCTCGAAAACAGTTTCAATTGAAATAAAGCTTAAATCTGTAACAACCATATCTACCAGTTCCCCCAATGTTTCTAGGGTCCTAATATTGGTTCTTTCTAAATTAACAACCCTCTCATCATTTATTAAGATAGGATCTAATTGATCATGCCCAACATCTATTGCAAAAACCTTCTTAGCACCGCCCAGTAAGGCCACCTGAGTAAACCCACCTGTAGAAGCGCCAATATCAGCAATTGTCTTTCCTTCAAAATTAAGTTCGAAGGATTCTCTTGCCTCTATTAATTTATAGGCCCCACGGCCGACGTACTCAAACTGAGTTCTAACCTCTAGGCCTTCATTGCCAACCGGCATAGAGGTCTTAGTTACCAGTTTTTTTTGGTAATAAACTTCACCTCTTTCAATAGCCTGAACTGCCTTAGACCTGGTTTGAACAAGGCCAAGCTGAACTAACATTTTATCGACACGCTCTTTTTTCATTATTCTAGGTAGGGAGTAATTGAGACTTCTATCAATTGGGTTTGATCTTTAAAACTAAAGAGAAGAGACTCTCCTATTTCTGTTTGAGAATTTCTTCTTTCCATTTGTTTAACTAATTTACCATTGGCCAAGAAGAGCTTTCCTTCTACAAAGATCTTCGAACTCGGCCCGACGACTTCAGTCTTAGCAAGAGGTCTCTCCCAAAAGCCTGCCTTAAATTGAAGCCTCGTTCCATTTTTCATCACAAGCTTCACAGCTCTCTTTCCCCAGATCTCTTCAACAGAATGAAGCTCTGATTCTAAGACGAGATTCTTATCGATCCCATTCCTATAGACCATACTTACCTTGGCGAGAAGCCTAGCTTGAACCTGAAAGGAAAATAAAAATGCCAATAAGATGACAAAAAGATGAGACATGGATCTATTTTATTCTTTATACTAAGAGACGTCTATGAGTTCGTATAAATTGAATAAAATGTGGTGGTTTTTTGGGTATTTGGGATTGGCCATCATTCTTACAGGATCACTAATACCAGGGGACGAAGGGCCCCCTCCTATTCCTCACTTCGATAAGGTGATTCACTTTACTGGATACTTGATCGCAACCTTCTACTTTCAACAATTAACTAAAAATAAGAAGCAATACCTTATCTTTATTCTTATTCTCGCTTTTAGTGGGATCATTGAATTACTTCAAGGGCTCTTTCCCTATCGTCAATCAAGCCTTCTTGATTTATTGGCCAATGCCCTAGGCGGGGCAATGGGAACTTATTTAAGCCTTAAGATATTTGACGAGCTTTTATCTAAGCTCGACCATACTTTTTCAAATCTATTGAACCGCTAGATATTTTTAAGGTTTTTCCACAAAGATAGATCTCACTAAAATCCCCCCTTGATCCTTTGAAGTGAATCTCTAGTTCGCCACCAGGGGCATCGATGCGAACCTTATCCTTCCAACCAAAGAACTCATTCGACGCTAAGGCTGCCGCAGTTGCACCGGTCCCACAGGCCAAGGTTTCCCCCTCAACCCCTCTTTCATAAGTCCTCATCTTAAGATGATGATCGGAGACTTTCTCAATAAAGTTGATATTCACTCCTTTTTCAAAAAGCTTATTGTAGCGAATAGGAGGCGACACTTGCATAAGGTCTATCTTATCAACTGAATCCACAAGATAGATGCAATGAGGGACACCTGTTTTCATATAGATTGATTTTTCAGATGGATAAAAGGAGCTAATATCAATCAGCTTCCACTCATCAAACTCAGTCATATTTAATCTAATAAAATCATCTTCAACAGTAGAAGAATAAACCCCTTCTAAAGTTTCAAAACGATATTCAGCTTTATTCATTGGCTCAATGCCTAATTCATTCTTAGCAAAATGAGAGATGGCCCTACCGCCGTTTCCACACATTTCAACTTCCCCGCCGTCGGCGTTTAGATAGGTCATCTTAAAATCAGCTTTTTCCGACTTACCAAGGAGGAGAATTCCGTCGGCCCCAAGGCCAGTTTCTCTATGACAAAGAGCTTCCCAATCAAGCTGTGGAGTCTTTCCTTCTCGATCGTCAAAAACAATAAAATCATTGCCCGTGGCACTATATTTCCAAAAATTTACCATAAAGCTACATTACGCAGAACAACATAAATTGCCAAGCCTCATTTCGATAGAGTATAAATATGGCAATCAAATCATCTGTGGGACATTAGCTCAGTTGGTTAGAGCCCCCGGCTCATAACCGGGTGGTCCGGTGTTCAAGTCACCGATGTCCCACCATTTTTCTTTTTCATCTTAGTAATTTTGTGAAGAGCCAGGGGCTAAACGCCCATGAATACTCTCGTATTCATCTTAACCGGGTGGTCCGGTGTTCAAGTCACCGATGTCCCACCATTTTTCTTTTTCATCTTAGTAATTTTGTGAAGAGCCAGGGGCTAAACGCCCATGAATACTCTCGTATTCATCTTAACCGGGTGGTTACCCACAGGATGTGGGTATGTCGCGAGAGGCACTGAAGCCGAAAGCGACCGAGGTGTTCAAGTCACCGATGTCCCACCATTTTTCTTTTTCATTTAAATGTCCAGTGATGAATAATACTTTGGGATAAGTCTACTGGCACCTTGTCCAATCATTTGTAATCTTTTTAATAACAACTTATCCTATTGAAGGAAACCAAGCTCAATTAGAATAGGATGAATGATGCATACTAAAAATAAGCTCTTTATAATATCAATCCTCTTAACATTCCTAACCAGCGCTCAAGCAGCTAGTAAATTACCTAAGTTGAAAAAGTCGATTGATATCGATAGCCGGATAACGACGGTCAAGACTCCTACGAAAATGGAAGGTGATAAGAAAGAAAACTTTATCTATATTGAGTCCTCTAAGTTTATCTTTAAGACCAATGCAAAAGGTCCAAAGGCCCTCGATGTCTTAAGAAGTAGTTGCTTAAAAAAGAAAGCTGAAAGCTGTTTTGTCTTAGGTCAGTATGTACAAGAGAAAGACTCAGTTGAAGCCTCGGTTCCTTTTTATAAAAGATCTTGTGATCTTAAAGAAGAGAAGGCGTGTCTTGTTTTAGGAAGCCATTTACAGTTTAAATTGAATAAGAAAAAAGAGGCCTTAAAGGCCTGGGAATTTCCCTGTCAGAAGAAAAAGAATATCATCGCTTGCTTTCATAAGGCTCAAGTTTTAAAAGACCTAGGAAAGACTGACTTAGCTTTAAAAGAGTTTCAGGCACAATGTAACTTTGAGCATAGGGAATCTTGTATGGAGCTTGCTTATCTCTTAAGAGAAAAGTCTATTAAAGATAAGAACTTAAAACTTTTAGAAGCTCCACTTCTTATCTTTAGTAGGTTTTGTATAAAAGGAGATAAACCCGCTTGTGGTCAAGCTGCGGATACTGCCTATAGTTTAAAAAAGATGGATTTGGCAGAGAAGTTTTATAAGATTGACTGTGATAATGGCACTAAGCTCTCTTGTGGACTCCACGAGGAAATTAAAAAAAGTAACTCTACAAAAAACTGATCCGCGTAGACATCTTTAAGAGCAATTCTTCTGTGACCCAAATATTGCCTTGATCGCATTCGATCCCTTGCCGGTATCCTTTCTCTTGGCAGTTATTACTATATGAATTTCTAATTAAATAATAGGTTCTCCCTCCACTGCACTTCTCTCCCACTATAGAACTAACATGTGGCCTGCTCATCATCCTTCCTTCTCTGAAATCCTTGTCGATGAGATAGGAGTTATATTCAACTCCAACAATATTATTACTTCGAAGTTGATTCTTTAATTCTTTAAGATAAACATCTCTGTTGTCTGTATTGTTCTCAATTAGGTTGCGCCGAATTCGTTTAATCTTTGGGAGGGACTTTATCTTTAGTGGGTTTCTACAATTTCTCTTGATTAGACTCGAGATGAACTGAGCACCTCCTAATCTTTTCTCAATTCCAATATTGATGGCCGATTGCAGTTCACTCATCCGCATCTTCGGAAAGATAAGCTGCATATGCTTCAACCAAGGATCGTTCTTAGTTACGTTCTTTCTTTTTTTTAAACTCGATCTATACTTATCTTCCATAATATTGAGCATCTTAGGAATTTGAATTGGCCTGCCTTTATAGGGAAGGGTCATATTTGATGACCTCACTTCACTTTCCAAGCAAACGCCGCTACGAGGAAGGGTGAACTGATCCATAAGCCATTGGGTGATCTGTCCCCCGCTATTTGTATCAGTAAAAAAAGTTCCCTTATTAACAGGACCATTAACAGAATGGGAAACCAATGATAAGGGAGAGACAAATTGGAACTCTCGAGGGATTCTTTCCTTTGCATTATGTGTTAGGAGCTTTTTGTTATTGTTAAATAAATAATGCGTAACAAGATCCGAAGCCGTAAAAGCGTAGCACCAATTATTCCACTGCTGATCTCTTACTAGGTGAGTCTTAGAAGACTTATCAAAGAATGCCGGAGACCTATGATCAATCAATTCACCTTCCGTGCATATGGCATACAATGAAAAACTAAATAATGAAGCCATTAGAATCAATAACCTAAATTTCATTGCTACTCCAAGAATAGGCTTTTAAAGTATTGATAATAACTCATAGGCTTAAATTAACGAAATCTGAGCCTAAAGACGGATTTACTCTAATATCACTGACCACTTTATGAGGGCATTATGATTGATCAAGCTCATCCTTTTTTAGATAAGCTCTTTTCCACACTTAAGAAGAGAGGGATCGATCTCAGGCATTGGGAAATTGATCATCTCTGTTACCGCACTACTGATAATGAGAACTATGAAGCGACAAAAGAAAAGTTCTCAAAACTTGGCGCTCTCTTAATTGAAAGTGAGGTCAATGGTCGAGACATTGCAACCTATAAACTAACAAGTCCTGTAATCTATAAAGGATACACGATTCCCCTAGTCGAGGTTCCTGCTCCAAAGAAGGGTAAGATAACTGCAGAAGGCTTCGAGCATATAGAAGTTGTAATTGATATTAGCTTTGATGAACTGATAAAATGTTACCCGGAAATTGACTTTGACACGAAGGCCCTTAGTAAGGAGCTGAATCCAGAACTGGTTATAAAGTTCGGTGATTGTGCCATAAAATTTCATCACCTCCCCCTTGAGGAAGTTATCAAGATAGAAATGGCACTTTAAACAACTGAAATCAGCCTTAGGGAAGATAAGTTACCACCTTTTAATATTTTTACTTATAATTAAGGGGTGTTAACTACAACCCCATGTATCCTATGCATATAACTCTTATCAAGCCGGCCATGGCCATGCCTCTTGATAGCTTTACGACACAAAGTGGAGTGCCCCCTATTGGAATAGCCTATATCGCTGGCTACTTAAAAAATAAAAATCATAATGTAACGGTAATCGATTCCATTGGTGAAGCTTTAGAGAATGTTTTCAAACTTGGAGATGTTGATCTCATTGTTAACGGTTTAAGCTTTAACGAAATCATTGCAAGGATTCCAAAACAAACTGAATGCGTTGGTATGTCAGTTATGTTTTCAAATGAATGGCCTGTTTGTAGAAAACTCATTGAAAAGATTAAAAGAGAGCTTCCACACATAAGTATAGTCTGCGGCGGTGAAGCGGCAACAGCGGATGCTGAGTATATTATGGAAACGACTCCAGAGCTGGACTTTCTCATTGAAGGAGAGGGCGAAGAGAAGATGGCGCTTTTTTTAGAGCAGCTTCAAGGGAATAAAGACTTTGCTTCTGTTGGCGGCTTAATCTGGCGAGACTCAAATGGAAAAGTAAACACAAATGGCAATAATTTTAGGATTAAAGAAATCGATGAAATTCCATGGCCCGATTGGAGCGATATTCCCATTCAGAACTATCTAGACGCAGGACTTGGACAATCAACATATAATAGAAGAGTCATGCCCATCTTAGCTTCTAGAGGATGCCCCTATCAGTGTACCTTTTGTACTAATCTCAATATGTATGGAACGAACTGGTACTCAAGAGATCCCGGTGATGTTGTTGATGAGATTGCACACTATGTAGAGGCCTACAATATTGAGCATTTTGATTTTTGTGATCTTACTATTATCATCAATAAGAAATGGGTCCTAGACTTTTGCGCTATCCTTAATAAAAGAAACCTAGATATAACCTGGGCCCTACCTTCGGGAACAAGAAGTGAAGTGATTGATCTTGAAGTTCTTCAAACTATGAAAGATTCAGGATTAGAGAGGATGAACTACGCTCCTGAGAGTGGATCCCCTAAGACCTTAAAGAATATTAAAAAAGATGTAGACCTAATCAAAATGAATGATTCAATGCGGTCAGCTTTGAAGGTAGGTCTAAAAGTAAAGGCCACAATTATCTTCGGCTTTCCTGACCAGGATAAAGCCCAGATCATTGAGAGCTTAAAATATATTGTTCGTTTGGCCTTTCTTGGGATTCACGATGTGGCCTGCTTTCCCTTTGTTCCCTATCCGGGTTCAGCACTTCATGACCGCCTACAGGACGAAGGCATAATTGATAAGAAATCAAAGAACTATGAGATTTGGCTGACTACAAATATCTTTAACAAGGTTAAAGGTATGCAGTCTTACAGCCATCATATAACAAATAAGCAGTTACAAATGCTTGTTCTTGGAGGTATGAGCCTTTTTTATTCCGTGCATTTTTTATTAAGGCCATGGAGAATCTTTGACACCCTCTTTCGACTAACTAAAAAGAATCCTATCACCATGCTAGAGAACCTTGCTTACCAAGCTTTTAAAAGTTTCTTTATCTCTAAAAAACAAATGGCCAAAGAGTTTAATGAAGAGTGAGCTTACTTTCTAAAGAACTTTTGAATCTTAATATACAGCCCATCATCCATCTTAAAGACTCTTTTAAAGACATAATGAAAATGAAGGAGAATATTCTCTGAGTGAATGATAGCTTTTTTGATGATTGAATCAACAGGCCTAGAGTAATACTTAGTAACCTTCAATGGAATCTCATCTTTTTCTTCAACGTAGTACCATAAGACTAGGGCCTTACGGCAATCTCCCTCAGGGAAATTAATCGTTTCAGGCAATCCGTGCACATAACCATCTTCAATGGTTTGAATGACACATCTATTATAAAGAGGTGCGATCTTATTATGCATCTTCTTTGCGTCTTTATCCCACAGCTCTAAATGACCATTATAAGAATCTTGATAGTCATCATTGAGATAATAAAGCAGCAGCACCTTACGGCTCCACTTCTTTTCCTGGGGGTGAGTTCTGTGATCTACATGCAAATTAACAAAACCGTTTTGCTTGTGAACAACATATCCACCAGTGATTAAGTCACTATCCGCAATAAGACCTTTAATTTGAGTTAATTCTTCTAAGTAGCTTAAGAAATCAGTTGATTGGAAAGTATCTACTATCTCATTCATTCTAGGAGTAAAACCTTCTCTTCGAATAGTTCCCCAGACTCTGGCGTTTAAATGGATGAATGGATTAAAGATACTCTCAGTCTTATTATTAACTAAGGATCTCAGTTCATCGCCAATTCCCTCGAGGTAGTCTTTGTTTAAAAAATTATCGAGGACAATACATGGGTAAGGATCAAAGCTTAGAAAACGCTTTGAATCCTGTTCTAAGTTCTCTTTGAATGTATCTAAGTTAATTGGATCCATAAAAAATTTTAGTTTCCTCTAAGATTCTTGTCAAACCTGTTTAAAATAGTTTTCTAAGCTGACCTAATACAAGACGAAAGTATTTCTATAATCTTCTTGGCCGTATCCCCTTCACCAAAAGGCGAAGACCAGCTTTTGATACTTCTATCTAAGTTCTCATGAAGCTTGCCTATATCTCGTCCGACGAGGACATTAGCCTCAGAGTAGAGAGTCTCTGGCCGTTCAGTGCTTTCTCTCATAGTAACACAAGGAGTTTTCAAGATATAAGCTTCTTCCTGCACTCCCCCTGAATCAGTGATTACAGATTTAGCTCCTTCTAAAAGTTTTAAGAAGTCTAAGTAGCCCAATGGTTCCATGGCCACAATATTGTCAGCCAGCTCTAAATTATAATCTTTGATTCTTCTTGATGTTCTTGGGTGAATTGGCCAACAAACCTTTCCTGGAATGGCACCTATGAGGTTAATGGTTTCTTCTAGATCTGTTTTATTGTCGACGTTAAAGCCTCTATGAGAAGTGAATAAATAATACTCTCCATCTTCAACCTCTAAATTAATCTTGATCGTGCTCGTCGAGCGGGCTAAGTCTATATAATCCAAGACCGCATCATAGATGGTATTTCCCACTTCAAATATCTTTTCGCTTGAGATGCCCTCATCTTTAAGATTCTTGGTCTGAATTCCTGTGACAGCAAAATGTAGGTCTGAAAAATGACCAATGATCATTCTATTTTTTTCTTCAACCATATTGAGATCAAAGGACCTAAGGCCTGCTTCAATATGAGCGATCTTTAAATCCATTTCATACGCAGACATCGCTCCGGCAAGAGCCGTATCAGTATCCCCATGAACAAGAACATAATCAAAGCTCTTATCTTTTAAAATATCTTTAATATCGTTCTTTAAATCAGAGACATAAGTTGAACTTTTAGAGCCTCTACTATCGATAATATGATGAGGCTTTGGTATCGAGAGTTCTTCGAAAAAAATGGTACTCAAAGAAGTAGAGTAGTGCTGATTTGAATAGATGAGCACATAAGGAATACTCAAGTTTTCACATTCCTTGATGATAGGTGAAAGCTTAATAATGTCTGGGCGAGTACCCGCTAATATGGCTAGTTTCATTTTCTTTATAAGTTCTCTGAAATATTTGGCCTAAGTCTTACAACCTTTATCATTTCAGCTATTCCTTCTTCTATTGTAACCCGAGGAGTGAATCCTAACTTACGGATCTTTTCATTACTAACGATATAGTTCCTCTGATCTGGATCTTTTTCCTTATTATTCTCGGTCAAAACGAGTTCTGGCACAAAATTCTTTACCTTTAGGGCCAGCTCCATTTTCGACATATTGGCACTATCCTGCCCCAAATTAAAGGCGGAACCTCTCATCTTCTCAAAGTTATCCATTGAGAAGATAAGACCATCAATAACATCACTTATATGGATAAAATTCCTTTTAAAATGACCTTCATAGATTTCTATTTTTTTATCTTTTAAACTTCGAAGGACAAAGTTATTTAAAAGTAGATCAAACCTTGTTCGAAATGAAGACCCAAAGACGGTAGCAAGCCTAAGGGAGACTCCATTTCCAGCTTCTTGAATAAGCTTCTCTGCATCCACTTTAGTTCTTCCATACAACGAAACAGGTGTTAACTCGCTCTCTTCGGTACAAACCTCTTCAGCTTCTTTCATGCCATAACCTGAATTTGTGGTGGGGTAGATAATCTTTTGATCCCCTACTAGTTCTAGGAGGCTCTTAATCGAAGAGAAGTTTACCTCTTCAGCCTCTTTAGGATGCTTCTCACATAAAGGAGCCCCTACCAGTGCGGCCAGAGGAAAGATGAATTCGGCATCTTTAACAAGATCCGCCATTAAGTCCAAGTCTCGCACATCCCCTTCAACAAACTTAAAGTTCTTAAATGCTGCAAGATGGGCCAGAGAGCTACCACCAAATCTTAGTGAGTCAATAACAGTGACTTCATCGCCACGATGGATCAAATTATTGACGAGCATTGAGCCTAAATACCCAGCCCCACCAGTCACTAATATCTTTCTCATATAGTCCCCAAATCTCCGTTTTAAACGCGTGGCGAAATACCTATATCATACCATAGGTCAATCATTGTATTTCAATAAGCAATCAATCAAAGATACAATGACTTTATGAACTTGGATAATATTGAAGTCATCATTTTAGCTGGAGGGCTGGGTCAAAGAATTAAGCCCGTCTATCCAGACCTTCCCAAGTGCCTCATCCCCATCAATGAAGCTCCTTTTTTAAGTTATCTTCTCTCTCATTTAAAGAAGGTCAAGCTCTCGAATATTTGCATAGCTACAGGAGTCATGTCGGAGCAAATCTCCCACTATACTTCTAAACTTGAAAAAGAATTCCCGAATTTACGCATATCTCATGAAGAGGATCCCCTAGGAACAGGGGGCGCTTTGAAAAAGGCCATTAAAAGCTCAAGCTTTGAGAAGTTCTTAGTCTTAAATGGGGACACCTATTTTAATATTGATCTAGAAAAGTTCATGAGCCTTTCCACTGCCCCTTTTACAATGGCCCTTAGCCTGATGAAGAATATTGAGCGCTTTAGCTCAGTAGAGGTCGATTCAGAAAATAAGGTCATTAATTTTAATCTTAACTCTGAAAAGGATACGGTTCTCCAAAATGCTGGGACCTATTCTTGCACCTTAGATATCATCAACTATATTGGTGATTCTAAAACCTCCTTAGAGATGGATGTCTTTCCTAAACTTATTGAAAGTAAGCTCATCTCTGCTCAGGTTTTTCAAACTCCATTCTTTGATATAGGAACCCCTGAAGGCCTAAGATCCACTCAGGAAGTACTTAATAAGCAGCTGTAATCACGCCGATATAAGCTCATCCCTTTGCCTTATTAGCTTATTTAAGAGAAACTTTTATTCACAAGCGAGGGGTCATGTTACTGCAAGGTGCAGAAAGTTCAATTGAGAATCAAGTTTTTTATGTGGTCGAAAACGAGCTAAAAGAGACTATTGCAAGAATTCCCGTCATGGAACCCCAAGTTAAATTATACAAAGCCCCCATTACCTCAAAGTCTCCGGCTAGGATCAGTTTTGCTGGTGGCGCTTCAGATATGACAGATTATATTTCGAAGTTTCAAACAGGTGCCGTTCTTAGCACGACCATAAACCTCTTTTCATTTGCAAAGCTAAGCCTTCGCAATGATAAAAAGATGAGGATTATCTCAAAAGATTTAAATCAAACAGTAATCCTTGACCCTGATAACGATGAATCTTACTACCCCAGGTTTAAATTAATCATAGCGACTATAGAAACAATCTCTCCAAAGTTTGGGTTTGATTTAGAACTTAATTCTGACTTTCCTATGGGTTCGGGCTTAGGGGGCTCTACTGCTGTGATCTGTTCTATCATTAACTGTTTTAATGAACTTTCACAAAATAAGTTAAATAGAAAAGAAATCTATCAGTTCGCTTTTCATATCGAAAGAAACATCCTTGAAATAAAAGGCGGTTGGCAAGATCAAGTTGCCACATGTAATGGAGGTCTTAATTTAATTGAGTTCATAGGAAATGATATCAGCTTAAAGCCGATTGAGTTATCTGATTCTAAAAGAAAGAAGATTGAATCAAGCCTCATCCTTTGCTTTACAAAAGAAGTGAGAAACTCTGGAGATCTACATAACGAACAAAGAAAATCACTTCAGTTAGATACTAGTAAAAACGACCTTATCCATGAAAATAAAAAGCTCGCCTATCTTCTTCATAGTGACTTAAGTACAGGAAGCTTTCATTCAATCGGGGATGTCTTAGATAGATCCTGGAAATTAAAAAAACAGCTCACTTCAAGTATCACTAATCCAAAGTTAGATTCAATATACCAAACAGCAATTTCTCATGGAGCCTTAGGAGGAAAGCTCTTAGGTGCAGGAGGTGGTGGTTTCTTCTTGTTTCAAACTCCCACTGAAAAGAAAGCGCGTATTGTGTCAGCCCTATCTTCTATGGGCTTTGAGGCTATGGATATCAAGTTTGAACAAGATGGACTATCGACTTTAGGAAACAATGAGTAAAGATCAAATCAAAATACTAAAATTCATCTTACCAACGACTCTCATCCTCTCGATAGCATTTTATATAAATTCGAAACAATACACACTTTATATAGCGGCTACCCTCATTCTTGTATCTCTTGTGGCTCCTTTTATCATTCTAAAGATAGTTGATACCTTAGAATTCATTTCACCTTTTATTAGTAAGGCCATCTATATCCCCTTACTAAGCATTTCTTTTTTTCTTCTCATACTTCCCATTGGGCTCTTGAGAAAAATCATCGGTAGAGATAATATAAACAATAAGAAGTTTCATAAAGATATAAAGAGTAATTTTGATATAACCGAACTCGAGTATACAAGTGATGATCTAACTCATCCCTTTTAAAGTAAATAGTATGGATTTTTTAAAAGAGCTCTATTTATTCATGAAATGCCGAAAGAAATACTGGCTTCTTCCACTATTAATCTTTTTACTCCTCTTAGGAGTTCTTGTCATCGCTTCCCTAGGAACGGCCGTCCCACCATTTATCTATACACTATTCTAACTTATGAAAAGCGTCATCCTAGGAATCTCATTCTTTTATCACGATAGTTCGGCCGCATTGCTCGTTGATGGTGAAATCATAGCTGCCGCTCAAGAAGAAAGATTCACTAGGATTAAGCATGATTCAAGTTTTCCCATAAATGCCATCAAGTATGTTCTTCGAGAATGGGGAGGAGATCCCTCTCAAGTAAAACTCGTTAGTTATTATGAAAAGCCCTTTTTAAAATTTGAAAGGATTCTTGAGAACGTCCATAGCTATGCCCCTTCAGGACTTTCCGTTTATTTAAAACTTGTTCCTTCCTGGCTAAAAGATAAATTAAATATCAAAAAAACAATCAATCACTATCTTAAGGATCTTGGGATTAGAAAGTTTGAAATCTTCTATCCTGAACATCACCTCTCTCATGCGGCAAGTGCCTATTACCCTTCCCCTTATCAGGAAGCGGCCATCTTAACAGTAGATGGTGTGGGCGAATGGGCCACGACGACGATCATGCATGCTAAAGATAATAAGATTAAGAAACTAAAAGAAATTAAATACCCACACTCTCTTGGGCTTTTCTACTCTAGCTTCACAAGTTATTGTGGCTTTCGCGTCAATGATGGTGAGTATAAGCTAATGGGGCTCGCACCTTTTTCAGATCCAAAATCAGAGGCCGTTCAAAACTTTGTAAATTTAATAAAGAAGAACATTATCTCCATTTATAAAGATGGCTCTTTCACCCTCAATCTAGACTTTTTTGACTTTTCTTCTAGTTCTAAGATGTATCGAACCAATAAGTGGAGAGAGCTTTTCGGTATAGGCCCAAATAAAAACTTAGAGTATGATATTGATGAAGCCTATATAAATCTCTGCTCTGCGGTACAACTTATTACAGAAGAGGTTTATCTTAAACTAGCGTTTCATGCCAAAGAAATAACAGGTTCAAACAACCTATGCCTAGCAGGAGGTGTAGCCTTAAACTGTGTCGCAAATGGACTTCTAAGTGAGAAAAAGATTTTTGAATCTATTTGGATTCAACCCGCCGCAGGCGATGCAGGTGGCTCTGTAGGTTCAGCCCTTGCAGCCCATCACATTGGTCTAAACTCTCCGAAGAACAATAATCAAGATATCATGAAGAATTCACTCTTAGGTCCTTTGTATACTGAAAATGAAGTCCTTGATCACCTAAGAGAGCAAGGAGCAGAGTTTGAAGTTATTGAAAACTTCTCTTCTCTTTCTAGGCGAACAGCTAAACTGATAGAGGAAGGAAATATTATCGGCTGGTTTCAAGACAGAATGGAATATGGACCTCGGGCCCTAGGCAATAGAAGTATCCTAGCAGATCCAAGAGTTAGTGATATGCAATCAAAGATCAATCATAAAATTAAATTTAGAGAAGGCTTTAGACCCTTTGCCCCAATGGTCTTAGAAGAAGATTGCCGTGATTACTTTGAAAATTTAAAGGATTCACCCTACATGCTCCTAGTGACAAAAGTTAAAAAGGAGCTTTTGAATTTTAGAGGAGAGGATTTCTCAAAGCTTTCTTTAAAAGAGAAAGTTCAGTTAAAAAAATCAAGCTTACCTGCCATTACTCATGTAAATAATACTTCTCGTGTTCAAACAATATCAAAGGAATCTAATCCAAAGTGCCATCAGCTACTTAGTGATTTTAAAGAATTAACAGGAACCTCAGTATTAATAAACACAAGCTTCAATGAAAACAATGAACCCATTGTTTGTTCCCCTCAAGATGCTTACCGCTGTTTCTTAAATACTGGTCTCGACTATTTGGTACTTGGAAATATTCTCTTAAAAAAAGCTTAGTTAACCTTGTAAGCCTTCCATTTCTTGGTCTCTATTTGAACTTCTAATTTAAGATTCCAACTAGCAGGAGTGATGATATGAGAAAAATGATACCTCTCTTTTAATGAACTCCAATTCAAAGAATCCTTACTCTCCCAATTGATCTTCACCCAAGAATCAAGTAGTTCGATATTATTTCGAAAGTCTTTTTGAGGACTAAAGAAATCAATACCGTAAAGATCCGCGATGTACTTGGAGGAATCTTGGATTTTCTCCGGGTTATATAACAAGTCATCTATAGTATCGAGTTCAAAGACAATGGCCTTGCCTGAGATAAGTTGAAATTGTTTTATGCTGGGAGAGGTTAATAAAAGTGTAGCTTCATTGTTTAAGTCCATCAATTGAGAGTCATTCTTGTAATACTTTAATTCTGCTCTATTAAATGAATAAGCATTAGGTAAATAATAGAACTGGGTTCCAAGAGTAATAATAAAAGCCATTCCAATAATTCCTCTTAAAGTCGTGTGAGGAATCTTAGAGTCTTTTTGAAGGAAGCTTAGGTATTGAGACAATATAAGGAGTAAGAATGAACCAAGATAGAGGCCAAAGAGGAGGTTCTTGTATTTTTCAATCTGGTTTGAAAAGAGGATCTCCCCCTTTCCGATGTATAAGATATTAAAGAAAACAATAGAATAAAGAAGTAAGGTCAAACTACTCGCAAGTGTTTTTTTTCTTAGAGCATTTAAAAAGAAAAAAGAGGAGCCAAAAAGAATAATAAAGTTGAGCAATCTTGATGGCATAAGCCCCCACCAGATGTTGGGGATCATAAAATGTAAACGATGACCTAGAAATCCGTGTAGGATCGCAATAAAAAAGAAAGCACTAAAGGTGGTTTTTAAAACCTTCTCTGTCTTTACAAAGAAAAGTGAAATGAGAATTATCATGGATACCCAGATCCCTTTATCTAAAAAGCTGTAAGGTTGTTGGTGGAGGTCCCATAGCTGCAGGTACTTAAAGAACTCACCTGAGTCTGCTTTAAAAAATGAAGACGCCCCAGGAGCGCTAGTTACTGTGTAAAAGAGAAAGGAAGTTAATATACCTAAAAACATTGGAAGCAAGGTTCTCTTATAGTCTTTGACGTTTTTCTCTATGACCTCAAAAAGAAGTAATCCAGTTATAATCCAAGCCCCTAAGGTTAAATGAAAGATTGATGAACATCCCATGAGAAAGGCACTCTTCTTGCTCCTAGACTCACTATGATAGGTCAGAATAAGTAAGCTTGCGATTAATCCAAAATGTCCCTGAGGGTTCTTAGTATTCACTATAGAGACATCGTAATTGACTCCAAATTCGTAAAGTAAAAAGTAGTCAACCATTATGACGGCTGCGATAACCCAATAGGAAAAGAAGAAACGAAGCCCTATGTATCCAAGGGTGAAAAAAGAGAGTCCCCCTAGAAATGAGGAAGTTAAGATGGCTAAGGTATATTCGCTAAAGCCTAAGTGAAGCAAGGCCTCAGCTGCTACGTAGAAAAAGCTGTTAAGCCGGTTTTGGAAGTAATACTGCGGTGTCTCTATTGAGTACTCTACAAGGCCTGCCTTAAAAGCGGCATTTTCCACTATGTCATTCCAAGTCAAGTAATGAGAGCCACCAAAAACCGCGCCAATTAAGAACAGAAAGCCCAGGATGATCTCTTTTTTATAACTTTCTATGAATTTTAGTAATGATATTTGAATGTTAGCCATTTACTACCGTATTCTTGATAAGCTCTAATTATCAGTAATGACAATTTCTTATAAATCCGATCTATGTTAATATTATAGAATCAGGAAGGCTTAATTGCGAATTCTATTTATTGTATCAGAAATTATAATTAGTGAACCACTTGGCGTTCTCTTGCTCTCTTCGATCTGTAAGGAGAAGGGGTACTCGACCAAGCTTTGTGCTCTCAATGAGAATGATATTTTTGATCAAATCAAAGAATATGAACCTGATTTAATTGCCTATAGTGCAATGACTGCGGATATTAAACAATTCAAGGTCTTTGATGAAAAACTCCTCTCATCGGGCAATCAGGATATTATTCGAATAATGGGTGGCCCTCATCCTACTTACTTTTCAGAAATCATAGATGAGATGTATCTCGACGCTATTTGTATTGGTGAAGGTGACAATGCCATCTTAAAGATCTGTGAATGTATTGTTGAGAAGAAGCCATTAATCAATATTCCAAATGTTATCTCTTCTATAGATAAAGATCTAAAAAAAGAACTTATAAACGACCTAGACATCTTTCCTCTTCCAGATAGGGAAATCCTTTACGAAGCTCGGCCTCATTACCAAAAGCTAGGATTAAGATCTGTTCTTACTGCTAGAGGTTGTGCTTTTAATTGCACCTACTGTTATGTCCATTCATTTAACAAGATGTTTAAGGGGCTTGGTGAAAAAGTAAGAAGAAGAAAACCTCAGGCGATTATTGATGAGTTAAAATCAGTTATAGCCGCGGATAAGTACACTAAATTTGTTAGGTTCGCTGACGATACTTTTATCTACACAGTTGATGATTGGTTTTTGGAGTTTTCAGAACTCTATAGGACTGAAATTGGTCTTCCTTTCTATTGCCTTATGAGATCAAATACATTTACTGAAGAGATAGCGTCCATCCTCGCTAAGATGGGCTGCGTCTCGGTGGGAATGTCTATTGAGTCTGGAAATTCAACTATGCGTTCAAAGATACTTAAGAGGTATATTCCCAATAAGATTATAGTTCAGTCTTTTGAGCTGGCACGTAAATATAAAATCAATACTTACGCCAACTCAATGCTTGCGCTACCTGGCGGATCACTAAAAGATGATATTGATACTTTTCTCTTCTCGAGAGATCTCAATGTTAGCGCCCCTACTTTTTCAATCTTTTGTCCCTACCCAGGTCTTGAACTAACAGACTATGCTCTTGAAAATGGATTTCTTGATCCAGACTATAGTTATGAGAATAAGTATGGATCTCCTTCTGTTCTAAACGGCTATACTGAAAAAGAAAAAGAAATCCAAGTTAGGCTTCAGCACTTAGGACCACTTTTTTGTGTCTTGCCAAAAATGGCCACGCCGCTTCTCTTGCTTCTCATTAAACTTCCCTTTACTTCGCTCTATCATAAGATCGGAGCAACTTTTGAAGTATTCGCCTTATCAACTAGAATCTTTAAAAATATTTATCCAAAGAATCCCATCCATTTTTTAAAGGTAGCTATCGACTCAATCTCCTATGCTCATAAATCAAGCAATGAGAAAGAGTCGGTAAAAGAGATGACCGCTCTCGAAGGTGGACCAAGCAGAGATGTGAAGAGGTATAAAAATGTTTAAGCTTGAAGAGGTCTCTGATCTTTCATGCTCTAAAACAGATAAACTTTATCGAGACTTTGTAAATACTCCGCTCTCGGCTATCTTCAAGATCCTTGGGCTCACTCCATTTGACTATACTCATGCAAGTGGATCTTATATTTACTTGAAAGATGGGGAGAAGATTTTAGATTATTCTTCTTCTTGCGGAGTCTTAAACTTAGGACATAATCACACCGAAATTAAGGCCGCTGAGCAGTACTGCTTAGATCACGATTTAGTGGACATGCTAAAATTTGGAAACAATAAACTACAAGCAGTCTTGGCCCATAACCTGGCAGAGATCCTACCTGGTGAGTTGAATACCTCCTTTTTCTCAGTAAGTGGCGCTGAGGCCAATGAGGCAGCCCTAAAGTTGGCCGCGAGAGCGCAACCTTCAAGCAGGAAGTATTATCTTAGAACAATTGGCTCCTTCCATGGAAAAACTCATGGCATCTTACCCTTTACTGAATCTGAGAATTTCAGCAAAGGATTTCATGTAGGGATAGATCCAAGATCAGTTCTCACGGTTCCCTTTAATGACTTATCTGCACTAAAGGCAACCATTGAGAAGTACAAAGATCAAATCATCGCCATTATTGTTGAACCTATACAAGGACAAGATATCTCAGTTCCAAGTAAGGACTATCTCCAAGGCCTAGTCAGAGCTTGCCGCGAAGAAAGGATCTTAACGATCTTTGATGAAATAAAAGTGGGGCTATTTCGATGTGGAAGTTTATTTTCTTTCATGAAAGAGAACAATGCCACTCCAGATATCTTAACTATATCTAAATCCTTAGGCGGGGGAAGAAGGGCCATTAGTGCAATGGTCACAACTTCAAAGATTTATAAAAAAGCTTATGGAAAGAAAATGGATAGCACCCTCCACTCAAGCACCTTTAGTGGTGTTGGCTCAAGCTGCGCTGTCGCCATTAAAACACTAGAGATACTGAACCGTAAAGATTTCCAAAACTCTCTCAAAGAAAAGGAAGAGTATTTTTTAAAATCTTTAAATAAGTTAAAGGAAAAACACCCAGATAAAATCCTCGAAGTGAGAGGGCAAGGTATGTATCTAGGGCTAAAGTTAAAATTCCCTTCTTCAGGTATGAAGAAAATTAACTTACCTTTTTCAGGAAAATTTGAAATCGCTTGTATGGGCTCTGTTATCAGAGAGCTCTTTAAAAACTATGGGATTCTCACTTTCTTTACAGGGGCCGCCCCAGATATCCTTCATATAATGCCACCCTTAACGACTGACAAGAATGAGATAGACTATTTTACAACTTCAATGGATAAATTACTTGATGCCAACTTTTATAAACTTTTCAAAAGGTTTGTTGAGGGAAGTCTTTTTTAAAGCAATCAAAAAAAGGATTGTTAAGAGGCTCAAGAAAAGACCTATTTTAAAGGAAAGTGGATCGTAGCTTAATTTCACTCTACCTTTCTTTTTGATAGAAAAACTAAGAAGCCCATTTTCTTCTAGAATAGAGCATTCAGGTTCACACCTCCACCCCTCAAGAAAGTTATGGTTAATGATGTATTTCCCAGCTTGATCAGCCTGCACCTCTAGAGTTGAACTGGTTCTTACGAGAATCTGTGCCTCTCCTTCTTTACTATAAACTTCACCTTTATAAGTAGGATCTTCTTTGTTTAAAACTGAAACCCTCATCGAGTGATTCTCTTTACTAAAAGAGACACCTTTATTATTCAAATAGGCAGGGTAATAACCTTGCTCATGGGATTCAGCGTAGCTCTTATCTTCTGTCCAAGTTTTTACATAGTGAAACTTATCGGCTCTATTCTTTAAAATCGGTTCAATAACAAATGAGTTTGATAAAATATTAAAACTAACTCTGCCCATTGTTATTAACGAAAGAGAAGTGATTGCTAATACCAGCGCCAACCTTATAGCTTTGGTTCTTTGTAATACTAACTTTTCAAGAATGGCCGCAATTAAAACACAAATAAAAATGATAAAGTAAATTCTAAACCTTGTAGAGTGGCGCATGCTTTCAAATGGGGGAAACAATTTTAGAAATCCCCATACTGAAGGACTCAGTCTGTCACCAAAAGTAATTAATAGGATAATTAAGCTTAAACTAGCTTCTTTTAAGTATGTCTTTTTGAATGAATGATAAATAAAAGAGAAAATGACACAGGCGAAGAAAAACCATCCTATATACATACCATTTTCATCCCATCCATAGTCCATGCCAGTTAGTAAGCTAGGTGTGTCTGTAATATTCACCATTTTTTTCATGAAGTTCTGAAAGACGGTTACGTCATGAGACTTGTAGACGATCTGCTCACTATTAACTAGTGAGTGTAATAGTGAGCTTAAGCTGAAACCTGATATATCATCTATGGTTCTCGGGTAGCGAGACATGTACTCAAGAGATGGGAGGAGTTTTATTGCAGAGAGGCAGGCTGTTGTGAATGCCCCTAGTACAATGAACTTAATATTATCCAAAGTAGCTTTCCATCCTCCGCTAAAAAGACAAATAAGGGCCAAGACAACTCCCAGCATTGCAAGAAGATAGACTCCTCCACCTAAAAACATAAGAGTTAGAAGTAAGACAAAGGAAATAAACTGTTTCTTTCTCAAAGAGAGTATAACTAATGGAATAAAGAAAGCTGGTAAGAATTCGTATTGCCCCTGGGCAATATTCAAAGCGTGGTATGAATTAAGTCCAAAGACCATACTTCCAATCAAGGATATATCATTTCTAAATTTATAGTCTTTTAAGAGGTGAAACATGCCTATAGTACCAACTAAGGCATGGAGCAAGATCTCAACTTTTAAGGCTAAGATATAATCAAAAATAAAGTAAAGTAAATTGAAGGGTGAAAGGCTGTGGGAGAAGGGTGTCGCCAACAATGGAACTCCCCCCTGATCAAAGAAATTCATCAATGGCATCTCGCCAAACTTCTTCATGGCATCGATACTGACACTTAGAGTAAAAAAATTATAGTCGAAGTCTTGAATCCCAAGAAAGTCTATATTTTGAAATAATGGTAGATAAGCGATAATAACAAAAAGAGATATCAAGAAATAAACGAGGCTCGTTTTTAGATCATCGTATTTTGTAAACACTTTCATCTTCAAACCTCCTTTATGAGAAACATTACTATTAGGCAAAATGCATTATACTATATTAAATTTACCATCTTAGATTGTTGACGTATAGTATCAGAATGAATGATGTCTCCATAATACTTGCTCTGTATAACGAAGAAAAAAATGCTCGACCTGTGATTGATCAAATCTTTGAGCATTTTGGTACTGATACTGAACTGGTGGTGATTGATGACGGCAGCACTGATGAGACTGAGAAAGAAATTCCAAAAGAATCCTGTGTATTTATTAAGCATGAAGTAAACCTAGGTAAAGGCGTAGCGATTAAAAACGGAGTTGCTAAAGCAAGTAAAGAGATCATTGCCTTCATTGATGGCGACTTACAAGATAATCCAGAAGACTTGATAGCTGTTTGTGAACTAGTTCGAAACGGCAGTGATATGGCGATTGGCTCTAGGTTTATGAAGTCTGGTGACTCTGATAGATTTGATAACAAAGCTGTAAAACCAGTTAATGAGTTTGGAAATAAGTCTTTAACTAGGATTATAAATTTCTTGTTTAAAGGAAAGCTAACAGATACTCAGGCATCACTAAAAGCCTTTAAAGCAGATAAAATTAAAAGCTTACCCATTTCTGCAAAAAGGTATGAGATTGAAACAGAGCTAGTGATTAGATCCCTTAAACGGAAATACTCCATAGCCGAGCATCCTGTAAGAAGATATGAACGTGCTCATGGTATTTCCAATTTGTTTGACATTCCTTTTGGTCGTTTTCGATTTGCTTTAAGAGCTTTGAAAATTATCTTCTGTGGTTTCTTCATATGGAGATAAAGGATAAGAAATCAGAGCTATTAAGCTTTCTTAATTCAGGAATTCTTTTTCATAAAGATGGGGGTATCCATGCTTGGATTTCTAATGTTAACGAACCCGCTTTTCTTTATAGCGAGATCTCTGGCTACTTTTTAACATTAAGCTCTTATCTTATCTCTACCGGTCATGTAAAAGAGTCAGACCCTATCTTTAAACAAGCTGAAAAGACTTGTAAGTGGCTCTTAGAAGACATGTTAACAAAGCATGGTTCTTTCGTTGATAGGAAAAGTAATGATAAATTCGGTTCGAAAACTTTCTTCTTTGACGATTTTATAATCATTCAAGGAATTATTAATTACTCAAGCATTCTTGGAAAAAAAGATATCTTAGGTAGGGCATTAATCCTATTAAAAGATCTGTCTAGCTATTGGAGAGATGATCAAGGCTATTGTAGCTTAAAAGACCTTGATGGTGGCCTTCTTGATTCTCAGGAGACTTGGTCTACCACAATAGGTCCTCACCACTTAAAAGCAGTTCTTCCCCTGCTTAATGCCTTCGAATCAACTAAAGATTCTTTTTATAAAGATGAGGCATTCAGCTTAAAAGAATATATCTTTAAGAATTTTTTAGAAGATGATTTATTTCTATCAGAGCCAGACTCAATTCATAGCCATTCTCTTTTATACGCTTTAGAGGCTATGATCATCTTCAATCATTACTTTCCTGATGATGTGCTCAAAAAGGTTATCCTTAAGAACTTCTCCACTCTCACAATGCAAATAGACAAGGGAAGCATCCCTCGATTTAAAAAAGAAGGGGTGGCCAACTACAATCCTCGAGTTGATATCTATTTTCAATACTTAAGAGTTCAAAGTTTAATTGAGTATTTAAATATCACTGACTTAGAATGTAATCAAAAAATGATAATTGAAAGAATAGAAAAGTATTATAATAAAGATTCTTACGTATTTGGAACAGATGGATTAGGTAAAGAAATTAATGATAAAACTTCATGGATTAACTTTATGGCCCTTCAATACTATATTAGCCTAGAAACAGATAAATCCCTCCTTCTCAAGTACTTGGTGTAAATGAAGCTCGCTCTCGTTAATCCTCCCACTCTTGATAATGAGCAGTTCACTCGCGAAGGAAGGTGTACTCAGTCTAGTTCTTTTTGGTCAATCACTTACCCTCCCCTCTCATTGGCCCAGATTTCTTCTTTCACCATCGATTTAGTTTCAGATCAGTATGGTTTTGATTTTTCTGCTACAGGAACTGACTATCACTCCTCTCTAGATAGGCTTGAAAATTTAGCCCCAGAGATTATCGTCATCTCCACCGGTACTCCAACAATCGTGACAGACCTTAAATTTTGCCGAGATCTAAAAGAAAAACTTTCATGCATTAAAATTATCCTTATCGGAACTCATTCATCTCATTACGCTGAAGAGATTCTAAGAGATTTCAAAGAGGTAGACTTTATTATTCATGGAGAAGCAGAAGCTCCCATCAGAGAAGTCATAAGTTATATCAAGGATGAATTAAAAAGTGACAATCCCATAAAGGGCGTCTCTTTTCTTTATGAAAATAGACTGATTCAGAATAAGGAGTTAAATCTTGTTAAAGATCTCGATTCCTTAAGAATTCCTAATTGGAAACTCTTTGATTTAAATTCTTACCGGCTACCTCTATTAGGCCGGAAGTTCTTACTCATTTCTCCTCAAAGAGGCTGTCCTTGGAAATGTACCTTTTGTACGGCACCTCTTTATTCTGGTTCTTCCCTACGATCAAGGTCAATCGATAGTATCATTCAAGAAATCACATCAATTAAATTAGAACTTGGGATAACCGATTTTCTATTTTGGTCTGACACTTTTACCGCAAACAAGAAATTTGTCTTAGAGCTTTGTAAAGCCTTAGAACCCCTCAATATCAATTGGGTTACGAACTCTCGAATTGACACCATTGATGCTGAGTTAAGTAAGGCCATGAAAAGATCTGGTTGCTGGCTCTTAACATTTGGGATTGAAAGTACAAATGATGAAACCTTATTAGAAGTTAAAAAAGGATTCTCTAGGGATCAGATTCGAAAAGGTATAGAGTCTTTAAAAGGCTCAGGTATTCTCACTATCGCTCACATTATTGCAGGACTTCCAAAAGATACACCAAAGAACTTTAAAGATACTTTTAAAGATGTCTCAAGCCTAGGGTTTGACTATATACAGTCCTATATGGCTTCACCTTTTCCAGGAACGGAGTTTTTCTACAACGAAATCAAAGATGAAAATATAAAAGAAGATCCTTATCTTGAGTTTTCTCAAGAATCTTCCCTTTCTAAAGATGATAGCTGGTCAAAATCATATAAGAGTATCAAGTTTAGAAGTACTATTCGGATGAAAAGTATTATCTTTATTTTCCTTTGTGCCATAAAATCTTCTTATCTCTATGGAATATTTAAAAACAAAAGATATATCTAAATACTCAGATCAATTCCAAGATCAAGAGTTCTGTCACTTAGTTCTAGATGACTTTCTCGAGATCGAAACGGCCAATAAAATCAAAGAAGATATTGGAAACCTAGATAAGGATACTTTAAGAATCTATAAGCATTTCAATGCAAAGGTCAGAAGTAGTATCGGAAGAAAGGGTCTTTCTAAATCGATCCTCATGCTTATTGACCATTTACAATCGGATATTTTTCTTAATGAGCTGAGACTATTAACAGGAATACCGGACTTAGTCCCAGACCTTAACTTAGCACAAGGGGGAGCACTAAGTTATCAAGATGGTCACTTCGTTAACCTCCATACCGATAATCAAACACATCCTTTTGACTTAGGTCTAAAGACTTCACTCTCTCTTCTTATTTATTTAAACCCAGAATGGAAAGACGAATATAAAGGTTTTTTAGAAATAAGGAACAAAGAGAATACTCAATCAATTGCCAAGATTAAACCTAGCCACAACAGACTTGTTATCATGGAGGCCAATAAAGACAGTATCCATGGCCTACCAGATATCATTAGCTGCCCCGAAGATATTCAAAGAAAGGCCATTGTTTTATGGTATTACCGGCCAGTAAAAAAGCCCAGCTTTCATCCCACAACTTATTATTCCAAAAAGACCGACAAATTAACTAAGAAGATTTTCGTTTTCACTGGGAACTTGAGCCTTAAAGTCTATTACTTACTTAGAAGGTTCTTTGGAGATTGGGATCCTTTTATCACACGAATTATGGGGCTATTTGGGAAATAAGCTATCTTGAGAGAACCCATAAATAGTGGGCAATATCTCTATTTCCCTTAACCTTAGCTAAACACTCAACTGCTTTAAATCACAAAGGTTTGTAAGCAAGATTTATAGGATTATGCGTATTCCAAAGCTATGATATTATTATAGAGAACAAACATTACTTAAGAATTTGGAGATGAAGTCATGAAAGCAACATTAGCTCTAATACTAACTTTTTTATTTAGCACGACTATTACGTTGGCTACGGACCATGGTTTAGAAGAAGGTTATAAAAAATTAGAGAATATTAAAAAACTGATTGCAACGCCAAAAGGTATTAACCCCTCTAAGCTGCACGAGTTTTTTGGTGGTACTGAAAAGGACTCTAAAAAAGGAATCTCCCCTCAAGTAATGTGTCATGTGGATGAACAAGATTTTGTGACTTTAAGAAGTCAAACTATCTTTAAGCTAGAAGAAATGTTCAAGACAAAGAACACAAAGCTTCTAGGCACTTTCACCTCTTCTGATTTTCAAATTAATGACCTCAAGAAACTGACCAAAAGAAATCATATTAAGACGAACGGAAATATAAAAGAGTCATCTTGGAATGATGCTGGGAGTGGATTCTTACAAGGCGATAAAGCTAAGAAGTCCCTCGAAGCATACTTAAGTAACTTCAAAACTATTGAAGATGTAGAGATTAAGACTGTTAAATACTTAAGTTATAAGAAAAACAGAGAGCCCTCTAATCTTCGCATGAAAGAAGCTGTCATTATCTCTAGGTTTGATATTAGAGGTCTTGATAAAAAAGGTCATAGAAGAAACGATCGTAGTTTCATTCAGATGGATATTAGCAAGGCAGGAAGTGACTGGAAGATATCTAAGGTTAACTTTGTAAATGGCGAGACTTTAGTTTCATCTAAAGCAACCTTCAAAGAGCAATCCTTTGAATCAGGTGTTTCATCGATCCCTGTTTATACAAGAAACGAGGCGATTAGACGTGGTGGTTATGCCGTGGCCATTGGAGATTATAATAACGACGGTTACCAAGATATGTATGTTGGCGCTTGGGGAGCAGGTAAGCTTCTAAAAGGATCAAAATCTGGAAAGTTTATCGAAGTTAAAGACAGTGGTCTTAATAATGAAACTCTAGTGAAGACGGCTATCTTTGGAGATTTCTTCAACTCAGGTTCTCAAGATCTACTTCTGGTAAGATTTGTTCCTTCTAATAAAGATTCAAATGCAGAAAAATTCAGTGATATTGTCTTTTATAAAAATTTAGGAAATGGAAAGTTCGAAAAGAAAGCCTCGCCTGTTAGAAACCGAGTTGTGGCCTCTAATGCAATGCCTGGAGCCGCTTCAGATATGAATGGAGATGGTTTCTTAGACTTCTATGTCGGCTTCCCTGGTAGTTTAGATTTTACTTTTATTGGGGACGCTTCGAAGATTATGCAAGGAGCTAAAACTCAAGGTCTATTTCTTAATGATAAGAAAGCAGGATTTGTAGATACAACTGATATGAAACTCTATAAATCTCAATCTGAAGGGCAAGGGATCTTTCCTCACTCCGCTCTTTCATTTGATTATGATCAAGATAACGACATGGATATTATCGTTTTAGACGATAGAGGAAACCTAAGCCCGATCTATAAGAATATTGGAGATGGTAAATTTGTTGAAGTCGCTGACAACACTGGGATGACAAATAATGACCTCGCCATGGGTGCTGCTGGTGGAGATTTAGATAATGACGGGATAGTAGATTTCGCCATTACTAATGTGAACTTTGTGGCTGCTGAAAGATGGCAAGAGTCATGCGCTGCAAACTGGCATGTTAAGAAGATGACAATGGGTAATAATGGCTTAAAGCTTTATAAAGGTGTTGGAGAAGGAAACTTCTTTGAGGCCACTAAGTTATCTGGTCTAGAGTGGGCCGGTGAAGGTATGGCCGGTGTTGAGTTTGTTGATTACAACAACGATGGTCTACTTGATATCTATGTAGCCAATGGTCTTTGGTCAGGTACAAATAAGAATCAAGACCTTTCAAGTCTTTTTGTAAGATCCCTAGTAGAGCAACAGCATTACCTCATCGATGAGATGTATTTTGGTGAAACAGAGTCTGACTTCATGAGAGTCTTAAACTCTTTTACTGGTGACATCTTTGGAACTGATAAATCTATCCAGGCCCACCCATCAATGGCTGGGTACCAAAGAAACAGGCTCTTCAGAAATGACGGTAATAACAAGTATACTGAAGTTGGTTACCTAGAAGGTGTTGATGCTATTGCCGACGGTTATGTCGTTGCTAAGGCCGATGTAAATAAAGATGGAAAAATGGATCTAATCCTAAGAAACGGTGACCCTGGTATTAAAGAAGTTAAGTACCCAGCGGTTCAGGTTTATATCAATGACTCAAGCGAAAAGAACAACAGCCTTCTCGTTGAGCTAGAGGGAACCAAATCAAACCGTGATGCTATTGGCTCTTTTGTTGAGATTGAACTTAAGAACAATAAAAAGCTCTTGGGACATATGATCGCTAACAATGGTACGGCCCAATCTCAAAAAGTACTTCACTTCGGTCTTGGAAAAGAAAGCAAGGTTAAGAAGTTAACCGTTACTTGGCCAGATGGAAGTAAGCAATATATTAAGAATGTTAAAAAAGGGACTATTCGAATTAAGCAGCAATCTTCAAATAATTTCGCTTCTAAATAATAAGAAGGCTCCGAAAGGAGCCTTTTTTATTTCAACTTATATAAAAGATTCGTCTCTATCTGACAGTTCCAATAACAATCTCTACACTTTTTAGTATCAGACCTTAATGGTGCAATCTCTTGAGACTTCCAAAAGCTTAAAAGCCCGCCAGAGGACTTAATATTCCCCCAACTCTTTTCCATCTCATAATAAGAAAAACAAGGAAAGATTCTGCCATAGCAATCGATCACGAGTGTTGTAAACCCTGCCATGCACTTCATGGGGAGGGGCTCTTTTTTAAAAAAATTATTAAACAGCCTTAAATACCTATCTGAGCTTTCTATAAAATCATCCTTCTTAGCAATCTCTCTTAGCTTCTTTATGCTAGAGAAGACTCCCTCTACTTCTTCATCATCTAGGCGAAGCTTTTCTTCATCAACCAAGGGAGAGATTGTATGTACCGGCATAAAACCGATCCTGTCCGCTCCTGCATCTTTAGAGACACCAATGACATCATCTATGCTTTTATAGTTTGATTTTCCAAGAACAGTACTTACGCTAATTGACATTGAAGAGTTGTTTAAATCCCTTACCTTTCGGAGGGTCTCTAGTGCATTAATCGCCTTTAAGAAACTACCTTTAACCCCACGTATCTTGTCATGGATTTCTTCGGTACTTCCATCAATTGAAATTGAGATAGCGTCAACCTTTGAGTCAACTAGCCTTTGCGCCACTTCCTCGTTGATAAACCATCCATTGCTGGTTATCTGTGCCACCATATCTCGCTTTTTGATATGATCAATAATCTTAAATAAGTCCTTATGTAAGAAAGGCTCTCCACCAGAAATAGCAATGGCGCTGGTTCCTATTTTAGCGAAGTCGTCAATAATGGAAGTCCACTCTTTTAGGTTCAAATTCACAAGAGAATCATCCTTATTATAGTTTTGATGCCTTTGAGGAAGATCGCACATTTCACAAAGCAGATTACAATTATAAGTAAGACATAGTGTTCCCTGAATAGGTCCCGCGAAGCTCTTATTCACTGAAAAAGATAAAAAGGTTAGCACATAACGTTTTGCATACTTCACCAGGGAAAAGACGCCTTCGTTTTTTACTCTTTCATATAAATGTTTAAGGTATATCTTCCTGATCATTTTATATAATCAACCTTGATATTTTCATATCCGTATTTATAGAGGTCATGATTGAAAATGGCCTTTAATAGAGTCTTCGGCGATTGATCCCTCTGAAGAGTTTTTCCCAATTTGATAAGCTCATTGTAAATAAAACGCTCTTTAGCACTATGGCTATTCTTCTTATTAATCAGTTCATCTAGATCAATCCTTAAGTCTAAGAAGTATTCCAAGTACCTTTTTGAAAAACATAGATAAGGATCGAGCTCTAACATCATCTTTTTTCCGAGTTCTTCTATATTGCTAAATTTAAGCTCTTTATACTCACCTTTATAGTTTCTAAAAGACATTACACCCTTTTCATCGGTTTTATATTTCTCAACTAAGCTAGACTGACGGACATCAAATGGAACGATAGTCTGTAGGGCTCCTACTGCTTCAGATTTTAAGTCTATTCTTTCAGCTATCACATTATTATGCCCCATACTGACAAAAGAGAGGGCCTTTGCTGTTGGGTCAATACTTAGGTGGCACTGAAGACAGCTCGCACTTCTTTGAAAGGGAAGTTTTGATTTTTTATTAACCATGGAGTGGCTATCATAGATACTTAGAACAGGAAGGCTTCGGCACATATAATCTCTAAAAACTGCCTTTGACCAGCTTCTCATCGTTTTGTTTTCACTATCCATCACTTGCAAAAAATTATTAGAATAATTCAGGATGGAATAACTCGTAGAACCCAAGATTCCACCTCCAAAGCTCTTATGGAGAGGAAAGATTCCAGGTACTCCATCTCTTTCTTCATTATTCTTAAAAACATTAAAGATCAGGCTTCTTTTTGGTGAATACCTTGTGAAACCTACAAATTGACCTCGAGCGACGGGGGCTGGCTCAGGGGACCATGTTTCAGGTGAGTCTGGGTTATTCCCATTTAACCATTTATAACGGTTCTGCGGCAAAAACATATCATCGTCTTGCCTAAAAACTAAGAATTCAGAAACTCCTTCCTTTTTCCTTTTTGCTCCTATAAGCGAGCTTCCTTGAAAGAGGCTTTTAAACTTAATTTCTTCAATAAAAAAGCTAGCCGTTAAACTGTAAGCGGTCTCGTTTGGATCGAAGAGTTCAAAAGTCCCCCAATTTTCATTATTTTTATTAAAATTAACTTCAGTGAAAAAAGAATTATGAAGGAACTGAAGATTTCGAAGAGCAGCAAGCTGAAAGTCCCCCTTTAATTCAACATCCATACTCACTTTTAAGGTATTAAGAGCATCTTCACATGAGGAGAATGGAATTTCCTTATAATACTTCTGCGACAATTGACTGATGCATCTTTTAAGCAATTTCTTTTCACTTTGCTTTTCTTTCAGATAAGTAACTTTCGTTTTTAGACTTGTACTGTTGTGCTCTTTTAAATGAAGGATCCAATCCTTCAAGATAGTCAATTCCTCTATACTTAAGGAGTTTGAATGAGAAGGTGGCATGTTTTCTGCACCATTTTGCCCAGCCCCCCTTAAGGAACTAAATAATATAGACCTTTTTAAATCCCCTGGCTGAACGAGACCGGAATCAATCCATTCTTGATTATTGCTAAATCCGTAATTCTGATGACAAGAAAGGCACTTTGTATTCAAGACAATAGAAGCTTTAGCAAGCCTAGGATCATTATCATTCAATAAAATAAAATCCTTAGGCTTAGTGCAACCACTCACAAGGCCTATGAGGAACAAGTAAATTATGGTTTTTGCCATTTCTCACTCCTGCAAAAGACTTTAGAAACAACTGCCCACGGAGCCTTTTCCTTCTTAAACTCGTTAAAGATTGCTTTATCAACCTTAAGATTAAAGATCTCTGAATACTGTGAAAAGTTAACAAAGTTAAATCTCTTATCTATTCCTCGCAAGGAGTATTCGAGACTTCCCTTGGTGGCAAGGATTTCACTACAAATTTCGTTTATAAGAAGGGTTCTTATAGCGGACTTTTTCCCCAGAGGAGACTTATTCATTTCGTGAAAGCCCTTAAAGCAACCGTAATTCTTTCTGTATAATCTCTTCCCCTTTTTGATAATTGAGTATGGATCACAAGCTCCTGAGAAGACATCACCCCTTTTTATGATCTTCTCTTGAATTATAGTTGAAATTTTTTCGCCATAGGTTTCAAGAAGAAAGCTTGAGAGGTAGTACTTATTGTAGAAGCTATCTTCCTTGACTACTGAAGCCCTCGCTATAAATACACTGAAAAATAAAGCTAAGACCAAGAGCTTATACATTTTGGGCCTTCCCTACGAGATATCTTAGTTCCCTATTCTTTCCAATAGTAACTAAGCTTTTATCTTCAGGAGTTATGCTCTTTATCTTTAATAAATGACAAACGGTTGAGGAGATATTCCTATAACTTATTGTCCTCTCATCGAGCTCTTTAATAGGGGCCCCTGCCCCCCAGATCCCGTTACTTGGGTGCAATGCAGACTCTTCACTAAAGTTTTTATAGATATTCCCTAAACAATGAGTTCCATTGAATTGCCCTCCTATCAAGGTAGAAGTATGCCCTTGAAACCCATGGTCTGACCCCGAAAGATCAGGACGTGGAGTCCTATCAAACTCAGAAGTAATATGGATTAAGCTATGATCAAACCTATTGTTCTTTTTTAAGGTCAATACAAATTCATTTAAGAGAGAGGCAAAGACATGAAAAAAAGAATTTCCAATGAGGATATCTGCAACCGCTCCGATATTATGGGTATCAAAGGTTCCTTTAATGGAACTCTTTTTCAAAGTTTTCTTATTTTTAGGGTCATAAGCCTCAAAAGAGATGTTCTCAGGGGGATCTAGCATCATAAGACAACTTGAACTTAAGTTATTAAGAGCAATAACTTCCGTTAGGGCGAATTTCTCTATTAATTTTGGAAACTTTAAATCAAATGCTATTTCCCTAAGATTACTTCCTTCGAGGTATAAATCTTCATAAAAAAGATGCCCGTAAAGAGCCCGAAGCTCTTCTTCGTTCTTCGAAGAATCTTTAAAATTAATCCTGGAAACTAGCGCTTTTTTCTTTTTCTCTGCATTTATATAGAACTTATAATTATCATTTAATACCTTTTCATACTTTTTCACAGCCAGTTCAAATTCTTTCTCATACAGGGCCAGCTTTCGATCAAAGACCTTTTCATTAAGCTGCTCCATCCCATTAAGTTCTGCCAGGGCCTTCAAAAGTCTATTTTCAAATTGAATATTTTTCTTTCTAAACTTGTAGTCAAAAAGTTTTTTTTCATAATCTTCTTTCATGAAGATATTTATAGAAGAGATCCCTTCATTACTTTTGTAAGCTCCAGGAGTCGTTACCATTGGAGAATAGCTCTGAAGAAGCTGAAGAGGACCAAAGTCAGTTGGAAAGTGTTTAGCTATTTGAGCGTTAATAGAATTTCCAAGCCTAAAAGGGGAAATCAACTTTTGGCTATTTGTCTCATGACCATCTATGGCCATATTGCAGCCTCTAATTGTTAACATATTCTTAAAAAGGCTAGAAAGATCTCCTTTTCCTGAACTTGTATGAAAGGTTTTTCTCCAAAGAGAAGGATAACGAACCCCGCCAATCTTGGACGTCTCTAAACTTGTTTTAAACTCATTTATTTCTTCTATCTTATTGCCCACCATCATATTTCTTTTAACATTCTTTTCGTCTGAAAAAGGAAATAAGGGAAGATCAAACAACCATCTAGAAGGAGCTCCGAACATATTTACTTGTAAATAAAACGCTCCATTCTTTGGTTCTATATCTCTTCCATAAAGAGTAGGAATAGTGAGGCTAAGCCCGGCGATTTTAAGTAATGTTCGTCTAGATAACATCTGAAAACTATAGCAACTAAATGCTACATATTCACTATCCTGACCAAAGGACTCCGGTAACTTTTCAAACCAAATGAAATAGGCAATAATCCTTAAAAGGTAAATTTATGAAGACGCCCATTCTGTTAATACTTCTTGTCACACTTTCAAGCTGCCTTATGAAAACTGAGGATACTAAACCAAAGGCAAGTGCTCCGCTTTCTAGTGTCTCTCGAGGCTTCTTTAGTGTTAAGAACCAGCTTTATTATTCGGATGGTATAGACCTCTATTGTGGGTTCAAAGACTGGGCTCATTTAGAATCACTTACAAAAGGTTTTACGACAAAACAAAAAGCCGCCCTTTCAATATCGTCGGAGCCAGATATGATGAAGTTCGTACCACACTGCTCTAAAGAAATTATTGAAGGTAAACATACAACCAAAAAAGCAATCGAAAGAAACTAATGCCTAAATATATAATTATAATCTCTCTCCTATTCTTAAGTTCATGTATTAGAAAGAAAAAGTTGGTTAAGAGCGACTTTCAACCCCGTGCAGTCCTTTACACTACAGCGGGGCTTTTTAATGTAGGCCCAAACATCTTCCTTTCTGATGGTAAGAAATCCTATTGTAGTTTTGAGAAACAAGAAGATGCTAAGAATTATGCAAAGAAACAGAAAGTTCACTATGCTGTTGTTCCATCTGAAACAAGACCAATGGAAATGACCTATACAGGAAAGTGCGAAGATAGCTTATTAAAGGATTAGTCTGCTTTAATAATAGACTTCAAGATTTCTTCATTCTTATCAAATCTAATCAAAGGAAAAAATTTAAACATATCATGATCACTAAAGCCTAAGTCTTTTTTTACCTTACTAAAGTAGCTCCTAAGTAAAACTAGAAATTCTTCTTTTTCTTCTAGACGCTGGCGTCCTTCGAGATAACGGATCCTTTCTATCATTGAACCAGCATTCTCATAATACATTAAGGCATCCATTGAAGTTGTTCTAACTTCAGAGCTATTCACCTTTTTATCCGAAAAGAAATCTAAACTAACAATTAGAATGTTTGAGACAATAAAGTAGGCCATGACAGGAACAATCATCTTCCTTTTAAATCTTCTTAAGCTATAAAAAATCATGACCGGAACAGAAAAAGTTATGACAGAGTTTGCTAAATTTGATGGTTTAAGGATCGCAAGGGGCTTACTTAAAAGAAAAGGAATCATCTTTAAGTAATTTTGATAGAAACTAATAACTCCATCACTGACCATAAAAAGTGGTCTATTTAATAAGTTCGGATAAGCATAGATCAAAGACATAATCAGATTATAAAAGAAGAGAAGAGCTAAAAATAAACCGATCTTCCTACTGAAAATAATCTCTTTAGAGAAAAAGACACCCACTAATAGTAGATCAACGATAAGCTGCCTCGGTCCAAGGACTCCTCCCGCATGGGAGTAGGTTAGAGAGAGAAGAATTGACTTCACAATTAGAATTAAAAGCGCAATGAAAAATTCATTTCTCCACCGAGAGGATTTTCTCTTTTTAAAATCTCTTACTAAGGTGATTACAGAACCTAATATAATTAGTAAAACAATAGGATGGCTAAATAGGACACCTTTATAAGGGGAAAAATAAAAGTCTAAAATATTTAACCAATTCAAATAGACTGTTTCAAGATAGCCTACTTCTACAGCCCCTAGCCTAAGATTTTCAAACACTAAAAAGGGAATAAGACTAAGGGATAAACCTAAAAACTGAGCGAACTTTCCAGTGCTCCCAACGGAGTCCTTCACCCACCAATAAAAAACAAACAATGCGTAAAGAGAAAAATCAACTCTAATCAATACCCCTACCCCAAAAGCAACTCCAAAGAAGAAGTGACTAAGATTACATTCTTTCTTCCGAGAAAAGTGGAACAGAAAAAAGAGAGGAACAATTATTGATAAACTAGGAGTTGATTGGCCCCAGAATAAGTAGTAAAAAGTTGGTCCCGCTAATAAGATCAAGTAATTGTATATTTCGAATAGCTTCTTATTTTCCCCGTCTAATTTTAACTCTTTGCTAAGGAGATTAAGAAGAGAGAAAAATGAGAGCAAGAAAACAAGGAAAACTCCAACGCCCATAGAAAAAGATTCAAAGCTTTCAGAGCTATTAGGCAAGTAATTAAAGGGTTTTAAGTTTTCATTCCCCCCACGAAGCCCATCATTGACAGGCGTATCCTCAAGGCCATTGATCTTTGCCAGCAGTTTTCCATAAAGAAAGAAAGGAGTACTAATCAATGCATTTCCATAACTATGATGGGTATAAAAATATCCAGAGTTGGTAACGACCCGAAAGTCGTCTTTGTAAAAAAGCTGATTCGAGAGATTCAGGTCCCCATCTTCAACGATGCTTCTACTGTATGAATCGTAAATTGATAATTCAGTGTTGAGAAAGTTGAAGTCCCCTATAAGGATGAATAGAAAACATGATAGAGCAATCAAAACTCGATAGTTGAATTTATTCCTTACCCATTCCATGAAGAGTTTTTCTCCTAGCACTATAATATCTATCAATTATTAACTATAATATATTATAACACCTTGAAATTAGTTGAGTAAAATCAGTGGCTATTAATAAGAAATTATATCTCCTTTTACCACTTTCTGCGTTATTTATAATTCTTACTCATCATTTCTTTAACGAAAATACCTTTCTTTACGACGATGCTCCTGAATCTTTAAGCTATTTCGATTCAACTTCAAAGAGCTGCCCCAATGAATTAGGCTTTATCAAAAGATCTAGCTTTCCTAAGCTTGTCTTAAACCTATCGGGCAACTGCTTCCCCTTATTACACACGGAAAGAACCGGCGCATTCGCCTTTAATATCATTCATCTTTTTAACTCTTTTTTAAGTAAAAAAGACTCTCTGACCTACTTCAAGGCGATCATCTCTTTATTTCTTCTTATTCTATATCTAAATTTAACTATTAAGTTTTCAAGCCACTTAAAGATTAGCCCTACACTAACAACACTTCTCTTTTTCTTCTCACCGTATTTCTTTTTTCTCTACGAACCCTATCTAGTAGAAAAAATGATTCCTCTTGCCATCGTAATCATTCACTTAGTCTTATTTTCAAAAGCAAAGAGGGCCTCATTCTTAGCGGGCCTCCTCTGCGCATTTTTTATGTTTTTTATAAAGATAACTTTTTTGTTTGAACTCATCCCTGTATGGATCTTACATTTTCTGTATTTCAAAAGACTAAGCGCTAAAAAGTATGCCCTAGGGTTCATTCTTGGACTATTACCACTATTGGTCTTTAATTTTGCAATGTTCGTAGATAGCTGGATGTTACTTACTCAAGATATAACAGTTTATAGCAATAGCTTTTTAAAAAACATTCCCTTGTTCTTAGAATTTATTTTCACTCCATCAAGTTTTTATATTAATGGACTCTTTTATAAACCTGAATACCTTGAGCTGACAGAGTACCTTCCTTTTTTGGTCCTCGGGACAAGCCTAACAATATCAATCACTTACAGTGTAAAAAAGAAAGAATCCTTTGTCCCTTATCTCATTTTTAGTTTTATCTTATGCTTTTTTGCTTCTTATCTTTTAGTTATGTCCAAGGCTAAAGACAACTCCATTATTTATATCTCTTCTTTAGGACTTTATATTCCACTCCTTATTAATTTCGGTTTTACAAAGCTTCAGAGAAATAAACAATTTTTTAAATTGGCCATTATAACCCAACTAGTATCTGTCGTAGTTTTTGCTTATACGTTGATTTTTGAGATTCCCAAACTTGAAATCATCTCAAACAAGGGAACTCTTGATTACGAGAGGACATCAAAAATATTGCGGAGTAAAGGTATAAACAAGCTTATCGTTGATGACCTAGAAAAATTAAATGCAAAGTATCTCATTCCAGGGATTAATCTTTATTCTCCAGCGACTTATAATCAGGCTTCATTAAGCCGAGATGGCTTTGGGATTCTTTCTGCTGATCTCAATTCATTCCACCCCGTTTCTTTAAAAGACTCTTCTTTAAAAAGATTCAATAAGGAAATCCATGTCATCAATAAAACACAAAATATCTACCTTCATCTTTTTATTCAAGCTAAGAGTCATTAATCACTTTTCTCATTCTTTATAATAAAGTCTGCCAGAAGGTTGTGACCATAATCAGTTAGATGCACTTCATCCCACCAAATCCAGCCTGAATCTTGTTTAAGTTTAAAATAAGCAAGAGGATCAATAGTTTTCAGCCTATACTTTCTTGAAGTAGAGAGAATATTATAATGCAGAGGTGATGGAGTTTCTAATGAGTAATTATTAGGCTCCAACACTGCAACCACAGGTATATTTAGTCTCGACCAAGTTTTGAAGAGATGATCAATATTTTCCTTATGCTTTTTCGGATCTTCATCGTTATGAGAAAGTATAAAAAAGATCTTCTCTGGTTTAGAATTTATAACCTCTTCTAGTAAATTAACAAAGGTTTCGCTGACAGCAGACCTAATTCCAATATTCAAGCAGTTCTCGATTCCTTTTTTTTCACAATACAGGCTAGTCCAGCGCTTACTTTTTAAAGAAGCTCCTTCTCCAAACGTTTGAGAACTTCCTATAAAAAGAACTGATCTTGGGTTTGATCTCAATTCTTTTTTAACTCTTATACTCTCTTTTAAAATTAGCCTTTCATCTTCTTTATCTTCTTCTAAGTACTCCAGCATATAGACACCTTGGAAGTAAAAGATATATGCTCCATAACAAAGAAGGGAGATAATACTTAAAGATATTCCAAGTGCCGTAGCCTTTAATGAAGAGAGAAAAAAGAAGATTGAAAAGAAAACAGAAAAACAAATCAGAAACAAGATCCAAGAGAATGAAGGTCTTAACTTAACGGCAACTCCGTCTATAAAAATATTGTCAAGTGAACTTTCCTCTACTCCATTACTTCTAATTTTTATCGGCGCGCTTGAATCTAATACCTTAGTTGAATTTAAATATATACTGCCATCCTTTTGTAAGAATTCATTTTGATTCTTAACTTCAGTTGTCGACTGTACCGGGTTTGAAAGCTCTTCTAAATAATCAAAGATCAACACCCTCTTCCCTGGCCGTAGTCGGATAACCTTGTTATCAAGTATTAGATCTATAGTCGCTTGGCTTGATAAATAAAGATCAAATTTAAGTTTTTCAGCTTTTTCAAATGATAAGAACTGATAACCATGCCACATGTTAAGGTTTATTCTATTTCTAAAGAGACTGTAACTTGAGTTCATAAACTCTTCCGCCCCCATGAGAGAGACGAAATCTGTTTTTTCCTTCAGGCTAATTATCTTTTCAGTAGAGTCTTTTATTGAGTAATGGGAAATGGAATAGATCCTTTCTATAGAGAAAGAAATGATCATTGAGATAAAAAAAAGAACTGCCAGGGAAGATCTTGTATGACTCACCTTAAAAAACTTCCTTTTTCTCTGCGCTCCAAAGATCACAATTATTGCACAGATCTAAATCCTCTCGGTTTCTATGAGTATGGATCTCCCTCATCTTCGTAAAGGTTTCACAAGACCAAACCTCTTTTATACTCTGCCCATTTAGATCTCCCATCTTGTATTTAGTTTTAGTATCCATACAACATAGGGGAACTTCACCATTGCTATGGCAGACAAATGTTCCCCATAAGGCTATACATGGGTCCATATCACTTCTAAAACCTAGAAGAGTTTCAGGACTAACGGCTCCGGCCCAATTATGTCCATTTTGAACGACGACTTCGTCTCCCTCACTAAGTTTTTCTTTCCAATATTTAATGAATGATTCTCTCTCAGTAGAATTAATTTTTTGCAAGACCATTTGAATCCTAATCTTTAACTGACTATTGCTCTCATTTCTTTTGGATATCAATGCTAAAGTGTTTTTAAGAACATCCTCGAATTTCAGACCTTTTCTTATTTCTTCATAAACTTCAGGAATTAATGAATCAATCGTAATATAGATTTGATCAAGACCAGAACTTAGGCATTCCTCGATCCTCGTCGCAGTCAGCAGGCTAGCGTTAGTTGAGATATTCACGATCTTAATATTGGCATCTTTTAGTTTTCTTACTCTTTTAAAGATATCTTTATCTAGGAGAGGTTCACCATCTAAGTAAGGCATTACCTTTTCAATTTGTTCAGCATGTTCTGATAACTCCTCAGTAATTGTAGAAAAGAGATCATCACCCATCCTAGTAAATTTTTTTTCATCAAAGTTAATGCCGCACATGAGGCACCTGGCATTACAAGAGTTAATGGTCTCTATATGAAGGTACTTTGGGAAAGCTAAAAGGTCCTTTTCTTTAAACCCTAGGCGCTTTTCTACACTATTTTTTTTTAAAATAGACTTCATAAGTCATCCTACGAAAGAAGTGAAAGACGCCAAGGATATTTCCAAAGGTAAAAGCATCGGTTTTCTCTTTATTCTTAAAATCATCTCGAAAGGGTACCTCAATATAACTTGGAGTACTTCTTTTAAAGATCTTTATTAAGATCTCCGCTTGAAAAGCATAGCTAGTCGTCAGTTCATTAAAATCTAAAACAAGCTCTCTTTTATATAAGACATAGTGGTTATAATATTTGAGCCCAACTCCAAACATAATATTCACCATGAAGACGAAGAGTTTAGAGATTATGGCCCGTGAAAATGGTCTCTCATTGGTATTAACCTGATAAGGAATAACTAAGTCTTCCTTCTGAGAGAACAGGATGTCTAAGGACTCTTCAAATATATCATTCTGACCATGAATCATAACGATAAATTCAGATTGACTCTTGCTCAGACCATCTTTGAAGATATAACCAATATTCTTAGATTCTTTATGATGGATCACAGATATCTTTAAATCTTCTGAAGCAAGCTTCTCTGCTACTGCTCCAGTTTTATCAGTACTTGCATCGTTATAAATAACGATCTCATATTCATTATAATACTTTGGTAAAGCCTCTCGCACCTTACGAACTGTAGGCCCTAAGTTATGCTCTTCATTTAAGGCAGGAATGATAACAGTTATGCTAGATTTCATTACACCCCTTTATAAATTCTCTGTCGATTTGATATTATAAAGAGGGCGTTTCCTGGACTGTAAATGAATACGCCCCACGTAGACTCCTAATATCAAAAGAGAGAGAAAATTTAGAAAAAACATAACAAATATTCCTATGATCCAAAGATTAATCAAGCTCGAACTTAAAAAATAAAGGATTAGCCCAATTAGCGGAAAAAACATAAAGATCAGAGGAAGATATAGTGGAGTTATTGAAAAAGAAGTAAGACCTATAAAAAAAGTTTCAATTGGATCTCCTCCGAAAAATGGGTAATGAGTCTCACCTGAATGCCTTGCCTCTCTTTCATAAACTAAGTTTACTTGCTTATAGCCTAACCACTGAACATAGCCTCTAAGAAAAGGATCTTCTTCTTTTATCTTGCACAGCTCAGAAAGGACTTTTTTATCAACTAACTTAAAGTCACCTACTTCGACTTGAATTCTTATCTTTGAGCACTTATTCCAAACTTTATAGGCCATCTTAGTTAAAAGCATCTTTAGGGGATTCTCTCCGCTTCTTTTACTCCTTACCATATTGACAACATCTGCCCCTTCCTCCCATTCTTTAATCAGCTTTGGGAATAATTCAGGGGGGTCTTGTAAATCGGAGTCACAGTATAAGACAGCTTCACCAGAGGCTGCTCTAAGCCCTGCTATCAAACAAGGAATCTGCCCGAAGCGGCCACTCATATTGATGATCTTTATCCTCGAATCAGCTTTTGAATACCCTTGAATCACTTCAAGAGAGTTATCCGTTGAATTATCGTTAACAAAGATTATTTCAAATTGATACTCCCCCATGGACTTTATCGTACGCTCAATAAGCTCACTCAAAAGGCCCTCTTCATTTCTAAAGGAATAGATTATCGAAATTAATTTACTCATATTTTCTAAACTCACCTAAGTTCTTTCTCATAAATTTAAAATTCTTATTTATCGATCTCTTATTATTAAAAACGATTGTTATAGCTTCTTCTACAAATCTTGTAGCTCTAGGATACTCTTCACTTCTAAATCCCCAATCACCTAACTTCTTATTCGGAGACAAGTTCGTCCGAGGCCATGGGTACAAAAAGACTTTCTCCTTATATCCACTTTTAGCTACTTGAGACTTGTTTTTCCCAAATAGTATTATCTTCACTTCTCCAAGGTCACTATTACTTCTAAAGTATATCACTCTATTGCTCTCTAAATAGCCGATAATATGACCTAAATCCGTTCGTTTTAAACTATTGATGTACGTAAGCATTTTCTCAAATTGATAATCTGCTAGACCTAGGGGCGTAAAACTATCTAAAGGAGAAAGCTCTTCATCCCTATCTTTTATGTAGCGAGTTATCTTAAAGAGATACTGATAAAGATTAATCTTCTTAAGAAAACCAATCAAAATAGCTGAACACCAAAACCAAGTGGTCTTTTTCACTTCGAGGTTGAAAACAAAGCTTTCTTTAGTAGTCATTAAAGAGCCTATACCAAAGGCAATTTGCTTATTCCAATGACAGGACATAAAGGCCATGTCGATTGATTCTGGCAGATTATAATTAAGGAGATCACCTTGAGCCAAATCCAATATATTGTAACAATGCTTTGAAGTATAAAGTTCTTCTGGGATATAACCAGAATAAGCATGATGAATAATAGCTAAAGTAAAAGGTCCGATCTTAGTTTCAAGGTGACTAGGATCAAAGTTTAAGTCATTCTCTGATAAATCCACATAGACCGTTTTCAAATTAAGGCAATGAATCATCTGAACAACGGCAATACACGTTACTGCCGGAACAATAACCTCAATCTTAGAGGGATTCTCTTTTTTTATTTCGGATAAATAGCAGTAGAGGGCATCACGGCCCCTATAAAAAGGATACCAATTTAGTCCCTCACTATTATGAATTCTGTCCGTATTTAACATAAAATCTCGTTTTAATTCCTTTGTGACTTTTTAAAGTCGAAGATCCAGAATATTTTCTCTTTATCCTTCATAACCCAAGCTTGATTTGATATTTCAACACCGTAATACTTTGATTGATCTAAGATATCTTGAGAGTTTATTCCACCCCAGCTCCAATACCAGCCTGACCACTCATCAATCATGGGGATAGCGATACTTCCCTCAACTTTTTTATCTAGTAAATCTAAAAATGTTTTATATTTCCCTTCTGAAATTTCATAATAAAGATGCTTTGGTCTTACTTTATTATTTGAAAGGTATTCAAGTTTTCCAATATCCCCTTCCCCTAGAACAAAAAGATTCTTACGCCCTTTTACATGACTTAGTACTTCATTAGTAATACTCATATTATGCCAAATCACAGGCCCTTTAGAAGTATAGCTTTTGTAAGTATTAAAAGTACTTAAACTCAAACATACAGTTAGTACGAAACAAAAAACCTTACCTCGATTTCCTCTCTGGTACATATTCAAAAGGACTATTGAAAAAAAGAGGGCAGACCAAATTCTAATAGGATAAATATAATTTGCGTAGGTGCTTAGACCACCTAGTGAAATAATCATGGCCATAAAAAAAAGTAGTAAGCTCAAAGCCTCTTTTTTAAACTCATACAAACTCTTGCCTCGCTCAAAGATAGACCAGAGTAAGACTAAGGAAATGGTAGCGATAAACAAAGGGTCCATTAAAAAGTTTAGACCGTTATTTAAGCCGATATTTCGATAAAAATGATTAGACCAAAGAAATGACATTGACTCTTCCGTTGAAAAAAAGAGCGATATAAAATGAGAGAGGTTTTGAAGTGGTTCAAAACGCTCTCCATAAACACCGCCAACTTCCCCAAATAGCCTGTCATAATTTATGATTCCTAAATAAGGAGCTGTAAAAAGGAAGCCTGAGATAATAAGAGCTGATAGCTTCTTCTTACTTAACTTTAAGAACTCGCCTAGCGCAGAAAAGGCCAACCAAATGAAGTTAACCCTAGACCAAAAACCCAAAGCAAGTAGTGCCCCAAGCTTAAGTCCGGAAGTTTTATTCGGCGACTGGAGTAGGTTTAAGACAATTAAAAAAATGATAAGCGTGTAAGACTCAGTTATAAAGAATCCATAATCAAAGACAGTTAAAGGATGGACTGCAAAAATTATTGTAGACAGAGTTGCTATCACCCCACTTTGATATCTTTTTGAAAGAAGCTTTGAAAGTAGAAATATCTGAAGCAACCCCGCAATAAAGTGCCAGAACTTAAACAAGAGCCCGGGCAAGCCTATTAGATCATTGAGCACTTTATAAAGTCCTATGATTAATCCGCTATGCTTATCCTGCATTAATATGGGAAGGTAATAATCTTCTTTTTTTATTATGAGGACAGGGGGCTTAGACCTTGAGATAATTTCGAAATTTTTATGGGCTTTATGCTTATTATTGATTCCTTCAATAACTATGGGTTCTTTAACAATACCTTCTAAGCTATCAGATGGGATGGGAGGGTTATTTATCCACATACCCCAAAAGATTAATATATAGAGAAAGTAAGGGATTCCCTTAAGGAGCCTCCCTTCAGGCAATCGCCAGTTCTCTAAAGGCTTAGGGTGCAACATTTAAGTCTTGACCGCCATCCGTGACTACCGCAAGCAAACCTCATGTATTGTCTTTGAGTACCAACCACGACTCTATTACCTCCGCAGTTATAATTAAGAGCCCCACCTGAACCAGCGTTACTATTTGAAGGGTTTACACTTGAATAACTAAAGATATATTCAGGGTAAGTACAAGATGTCGTGACAGTAACTGTTGAACTAGGCCAACTTGAACGGCAAGCTGTGCCGATGCAAACTTGTGAACAGGTCCCAGAAACATCACAACGAGTATCAGGAGTATCAAAGTCACAGTTAGATCCACCATTAGTAGTATAGGCTCCACTTTTATTTCTAATCCTAATCTTATCGCAGGTCCATTCAGACTGAACATTTAAGGCCACATCGTTAGCGGTTCCGTTAGAAATAATATCGGCTAAGACACCCGCAAATTCAGTACCAGAAGGAGCCAAGACATTGGTCATCATGGCCCTTACTGTCCCTAGGTTAGGAACAGTACTATCAGAAGCATTCCCTGAAGGGGTCGGCGTTAAGGTCATACCACCTCGGACTGTGATGGTGTCTCCATTAGCATTACCGATTCTAATTGTATTACCATTTAAATTTGTTGTGCCATTAATCGTTACAACATCTGAACTTGCGTCACCAATTGTTACATTGCTTCCTGTAAAGGTTGTGTTCCCATTAATTGTATTTGTTCCGTTAATGACCACAGTATCGGAAGTAGCGTCACCAACCGTGATGGAGTTACCTCTTAAGATGGTGGTCCCTTGAACAGTTACGCTATCAGAGTTTTGATTCCCAACGGTAATTGTAGGACCAAATAAAGTTGTTACCCCGGTCAAATTGACAATGTCTGCAGCGCCATTACCAATATGAACTTGTGGACCTATAAGCCTAGTGACTCCACGAATATTTTGAGTATCTGTATCCTCATTACCTAAAATCGTATTACCATTCACACTTAGATCTGCATCAATAGTTGTTGCACCATTTATATTCGTAATTGAGTTTACAGTTGCGACATCAACTGTAGAAGCATCGCCGATGGTTGTGTTTCCTGAAATTTCAAGAGTCCCAGAGATTCCCACAGCAATATTATCACCGCTACCAAATTCAACGGTGCCACCTTCTTCGTTTAGCTTTAAATCACCTGGAGTGGCCACTGAACCTACATCTTTAATAGCCTGAATTTCGTCATTATCAATGATCAGTGAATTAAGATTAAGGCGGTTATCATTTCTTAAGATTCGAAGGGCTGTCGTATCACGGTTTGCGATTGATGCGTCCGTTGATAGACCAGAACCAATATTAGTGGCCGTAACACCTGAAGCAGTATTTCCTGCACCAGTAAAGATATGAATTTCTGTACAGCGGCCATTACCATCTATTGAACCACCAAGAGCAGCACAAGCAGCAGAGATATATTCATTTTGATTACCAAAACAATCTTGAACAACAAAACTTGTGTCGGTAACTACGTTAAGTGGGATTAAGATTGTTTTTGTTGCACCACCAAGGGTATTTGCCTGTATCTGGGCATCGGTAAGACTAGCATTAGAAGTCTTCCTTACTTGAATTTGAAGATCAATGGGACCTTGATGCAAAGTCGTAGGAGTTGCATCAACAAAAGTAGTTCTTAAAGGTGAAGTGGTACTATAAGTTCTTGGGTTAGAAGGGGCTGTTGCAAAACCTCTGATCCTAATATCAGTAATTGTTAAGGCACCAGGAGTACCAGCCCCAATGATATCACCGTCAGACATGACAACATTATTATCTTTATCTCTAATATCATTAAATGTTGCTCCTGCAGCAGATAAGGTCAAACCATTAAGTGTATTAAAACAAGCAGATGTTCCTGTTCCAATTCCCGCTGACTGACTACTAAGGAGGCCTTTTATTCTATTTCTAAGATCTTGAGATTCTGCTTCTTGATAAAGTTTTTTAGAAGACTTACTCATATTAGAGGTAAGCCTCATAACACCCAAGGAAACAACACCGAGCATGCCAGCTGCGACCATAATCTCAACCAAACTAAAACCATTTTGATTTTTGTTAAGGGCCACCGCTTTGAATAATTTCTTCATTAGTTTTTTCATAAACCCAGTACCTGTAAGTCTGTAAATATAAACAAATTATAGCATGTTTTCTGAGTTTGATTCCAAGTGATAAATTTTTCTTTCCTAACTTATTAATATTAAAAGACAAATTTTCTCGGTTTTTAATCAGGGAAAACCAAGAGTTTTAGAAATCTGCAAACTTTTTAACCCTCTTTGCCTAGTTGTGAAGAGAAGAACATATTTGGCTTATTTGCCCAGGTATCGCAACCCTTACAAACAGAGCAGTGGTTATCAAACTTCCCACTAAGATGCTCTTGGCGCATTTCATTTAATAATTGGCTATTCCACATCTTAGCTATAGAACTTGTTTGGCTTTCCCCAATCTTAAGCTTCATCTGGCTATCTACACAGCAAACAGTGGCCTCGCCAAAGATGTTGACCGTTGTAGTCAGCCAAGGATGATAGCAAGGCCAGCGCTTCTCTGCCTTAACTTCACTCCAAGTTTCTCGGTCCCCTGCTGAATTGTCATAGTAGTCATACTCAAAATCTGCACCGAGTTTCTTATATTCATTTATCTTATCTTTATACTGCTTAAGTTTTTCATCACTATCAAACAACCTGATTATGATATTTGTCCTCGAGGACCTTAACTTTAACTCTTTAAGTAGGTTCTTAATCCTATCTTCTACAAGGCTTAACTCTATGTCTTTCCCCACTCTCACTTTGTACTCAACCTCATCAAAGGTATGCAGGCTAATAATAATCTGATCTATTCTTGTTTTTATAAGGAGGTCTATGTTTTTCTCTGTTAGTAAGTAGCCATTGGTAGTCATACTGGCAAAATGCTTAATTTCTCTGGTCTTTATATAGTCAACAATTTCATGCCAATTAGGATTAAGCATGGGTTCGCCCCACATATGAAGGGCAAAGATAGTGGTTTTCTTAAGACATGTAGCCTCATCAACAATCTTTCTAGCTACTTCAAAGCTAATATGATTTCCTTGCACAGTTTCGTTCCTAGCACAAAAAGGACAATCATAATTGCAAGCCCTAGAGAGTTCTAAATTTATTTGAAAGGGAAACTCTGAATCATAAGTTAACTGAGAAGCTATTTTGTAGAGAAACCTATTAGGCAAGAAGCTACCTAGATCTTCTATCTTAGAAGAGACAATCCGCCTTGCCACAAAATATCTAATCATTTTTTTAAACATCACTTAATTTCCATTTTATCGGGATTAAATGGACCTGATGAAATTTCATGAAAAACAACAAAGTCATCTAGGGGTATGTTTTTATGCCATGTATTTTTTCTAATTCTTAAGATACCCGCATTATTTTCTTTATCCAGTATTATAGTCTTAACTTCGTTAAATTCTTCGTCAAACAAAGTAACTGACATTCTTCCTTCTAGGATCGAAATGACTTCATCAGTATTCTTATGTCTATGAATATTGCCGTTTTTTTTAGTTAAACAAATAATCATTTGTTGAAGATTATCTTCAAATGAATCATGACAATTAAGCCTAAAGGATCCTTGTTCGGTCTTCTTAGCTTTAGAAACCAATCTTTGAATATCTTCATAGCTCAAAGAAGTAGTATCAATTTTAATGAACTCAAAAATATCACTCATAAAACCTCAATACTTTTTCAATGATAAAGTTTTGATCTTCGGGGTTTAAGTTATCATGGAACGGGATATTTAATATCTTTTTTACTAATTTCTCCGCATTAGTTGTCTCTTTACTGGATCCTTCAAAAATCTTTTGCTCTGACATTAGAGGTTGGTGTTGCACTCTAGTAGGAATTCCATTTGCATCTAAATAGCCAATAAACTCCTCTCGATTCTCAACAAAAAGAGTAACTCCATAAGGGCAAGCATCTTTTTGAAGATCTAAGAACTTTATTTTAGATCGAAAGGATTGAGCGTAATGATTGAAAATCTTTTTTCTTTTGATTTTACGATTATTGAAGTCAGATAACTGAATCTTTAAAAAGGCTGCCTGAAGGTCATCCATTCTAAAATTCAAACTGCTAAAAGCATTCTCTTCTCTATTTTTCATACCACAGTATTTTAGTTGAGAGAGCTTCTCCTTATGTTCTTCTTTTTTACACAAGATAATCCCAGCGTCCCCAAGAGCAGAGAGTGACTTCATGGGATTTAAACTGATACAACCAAAATCCCCTATTGTCCCGGCGGATTGCTCATCAACAGTAGTACCAAAGGCTTGAGAAGCGTCTTCAATTATAGGTACATCAAACTCTTGCAGCTTACTCATGTTGGCCAAGTTGCCCATAAAGTGTACAGGGATAATAGCTTTGGTTTTACTTGTTATCAGTCTGGAAACTGAATCACTTGAAATATTTAAATCATCGTTAATATCAGCAAAAATAGTACTAGCTCCAATTTCATTAGAGACAATGGCCGTTGAAAACCATGATAGCGCTGGGACAATAACTTCATCACCTGGACCTATGCCTAGGCATTTTAAAGCCATATACAAAGCCGAAGTACCCGAACTACAACCGATAGAATAGGGACTTTTTGTGTATTCACAAATATTTTCTTCAAGCTCGGCAACTTGATCACCGCTAATATATTGCCCACTATTAAGGAGTGCTTCTAAGGCTCCATGCATTTCACTTTTTAGGGCAGGATCTTCCATTTTAAGGGAAAGAAACGGAATGGTTTTTATCAAGAAAATCCTCCCGGATGATAGAAAGCAATTAACTCTCCAAATTGAATCTTGAATGACTTTAGCATAAGATATATTAACACCTCTTTAAGTATATAGAATTATGAAAACAACGTCCTTATCCGATAATTTCGATCAGCCTTTTGTCCTTAGCGCAAAAGAGATTGCCTTTTATGATGATAATGGCTTTTTAATCATTGAAGATTTCTTAGATGAAACTTCTTGTGACAAGTTGATTGAGGACGCTTTTGCCTTTGCCAAAGAGGATATACATAATTACCTAAGCTTTCACAGAGAGCTACCTTCTTATAAGTCTCTTATTACCCACCCTTTTTTGTTAGATGCCGCTGATCAACTTCAACGCGCACGAATGATCCCAATAGGCTCAATTTTCTTTTTTGGTAAACCTAATAATCCTCTAGAAAATGGGTCCCTACCACATCAAGATAATTATGCCGCGAAAGCTCCATCAGGAAGTTACTTTGTAGTGGCTCTTTCACTAGATGATTGTGATGAAGAAAATGGCGCTTTAGGGGTGTATCCAGGAAGTCATAAACTAGGCGAACTCCCTTTTACTGAAACTAAGAACTTTGTTTTTGGTTCTAATGGTAAGCTTGAGCAATGCTTTCCAATAGGAAATGAAGTTTCAGTTCCTAAAGATTTAGAACCTAATGTTTTAAGTTATAAAAAAGGCTCTCTCATCCTCCTTCATTCAAACACTATTCATTTTGCCAGTAAGAATATCAATAAGAATGATCGCTGGAGAAAGATGATCTATATGCATTTTATTAAAGACGGAGATCCGTTTTGGCCTGGCTGGAATGCCAGAAGACAGATCATGGATAGAATTCCTAAAAGAGTTTAAAAGAGGGTTGATTGAAAAGATTGGATAAGAAAATATCTATAAGCACTCCTTCTTTTGAGGGGAATGAGAGAAAGTATCTTCTTGACTGTATCGACTCGGGATGGATCTCTTCGCAAGGTAGTTATATCAAGAAATTTGAAGAGGCTATGGCGAAGAGGTGCAATCGAAAGTACGCCGTGGCCGTATCAAGTGGAACCGCCGCTTTAGATATTTCTATGAAGGTTTTAGGGATCTCTAAAGAAGATGAAGTGATCACTTCTGATTTCTCCATCATCTCGTGCACGAATGCCATTATAAAAAATCAAGGAACTCCTATCCTTGTTGATTCATCTAAAAATGATTTTAATATCAATGTAGAGGATATAGAGGAAAAGCTTACACCAAAGACAAAAGCCATCCTCGTTCCCCATATTTATGGACTTCCTGCTGATATGGAAAAGATTCAAGAAATAGCAAGGAAGCATGATCTTAGGATAATTGAAGATGCAGCAGAGATGCATGGTCAAACCTATAACAACAACCCATGTGGCAGCTTCGGCTGTGTTAGTATCTTTTCTTTTTATGTTAATAAGCTAGTTACCACTGGAGAAGGTGGAATGCTTCTAACCGATGATGAAAAGATTTATAAAAAAGCTTGTTCTCTTAGAAATCACTCTTTTATGGAAGGAAGACGATTTGTCCACGACGATATAGGTTTTAATTATCGGATGACTAATATTCAGGCTGCCATTGGACTAGCTCAAGTTGAGCAGCTAGATAGCTTCGTAAACAGAAAACGAGAGATTGGTCTCCAGTATATTGAAAAGTTAAAACACCTAAAGTGTCTTACACTCCCTATTATAAAGAATGATCATGCTGAGAATATCTTTTGGAGTTTTTCAGTTGTTATTAACAATGCAGCTGTTAAAGCAGAGGAAGTTATCAAGAAACTAGCAAGCCTTAATATTGAGGCTAAAGAAATGTTTTGGCCCTTGCACGATCAGCCTATCTACAAGGAAAAGAAGATCTTTAACGAATCTAACTCATCTTATCCGAACTCAAAGTATTTTAGTGAGTATGGATTAAACCTTCCTGCTGGCGTTAATTTAAGTAATACTGAGATAGATTCTATCTCCTCAGCCTTAACTGAAATACTAAAAGATTATGAGTGATATAGTCTTAATCAATCCTTCAGGTAGAAAGAAAACTTATCAAGAACTCGATTCTGGATTCACCGCTATTGAAATCCCCATCTGGGCAGGACTTATTACTACCTACTTAAGAAAGAAAGGTCACCAAGTAAGGCTAATCGATGCAAATGCTTTAGGACTTAGCCCCGAGGAAACCTTAGAATTAGTCCTTCACGAAAAACCACTTTTAGTTGCCGTTATAGCCTATGGGCATAATCCATCAGCCTCTACTCAAACAATGCCTGCCACATTAGAGCTAGTTGAAAAGGTGAGCCTCTCATCCTATGCAGGAAAAACGATTATCGTCGGTGGCCATGCCGCTGCTTTACCTAAGAAAACCTTAACAGAAAGCTTTGCTGATTATGTATGCTCTGGTGAAGGTCCCTATACATTAGAGAAACTTCTTCATTTTATAAAAAAAGATCTTCCCATCAAGGATGTTGAAGGTCTCTGCTATAAGATGAAAGATAAAGTCATTCAAACAAACCCCGCCCCTTTTGTTGAGGACCTTGACTTAGATATGAACACAATCCCTTGGGATGATCTTCCTATTTCAAATTATAGATCTCACAATTGGCATGCTTTCGGTCATAAAAGTAGACAGCCCTATATTTCTCTTTATACCACTTTAGGTTGCCCTTATAGCTGTAGCTTCTGCTGTATCCAAGCTCCCTTTAAAGAAGGAGAGCTTTCAGTTGGCCTTAAGCCTCAGTCTAGTTCTTATAGAAAGTGGAGCAGTGAGACGATCTTGAGTCAGATTGATCATGTTGTTAAAAAATATAAAGTTAAGCATATAAAATTTGCTGATGAATTATTTGTTCTTGATAAGAATCATGTCTCTAAGATTTGTGATGGACTCATAGAAAGAGGTTATGATCTTAATATCTGGGCCTATTCAAGAGTCGACACCATAACAGAAGACCTAGCTAAGAAGCTTTCAACGGCCGGTGTAAAGTGGATTTGTCTTGGAATTGAAAGTTTTAACGAAGAATCTCTAGATGATGTGAATAAGAATTTTACCAAGTCACAATTAAAAGACTCCATTCAGATGCTCAAAAAGAACAATATAAATATAATTGGAAATTTTATCTTCGGTCTTCCAAGCGACACTATTTCATCAATGACTGAAACCTTAAAGCTCGCCATGGAGCTTGAGCTTGATTTTGCAAACTTCTACTCTGCCATGGCCTATCCTGGATCTGAACTCTATAAAGAGGCTATTCAAAAGGGTTATCCCCTTCCTGATAATTGGGATGGCTACTCTCAGCATTCTTTTAACTGCCTTCCTCTTCCCACTGATAGCTTAACTGGAACTGAAGTTCTTAGTTTTAGAGATTCAGCTTTTCACCAATTTTTTGAAAACCCCATTTACTTAAATTATGTAGAAGCTAAGTTTGGATCAAGCGCAAGGGCGGAGATTGAGTCCTTTACAAAAATAAAACTGAAAAGAAAGCATTCTAAATAGGCGTCAGTACTTCAAGAGCTTTAGTAAAGACATCCTTTCAAACCATGCTATAATATCTATATCAAATTTCAACGCGTTTCATAGTCGAGCTTTAAAGCATTGAGGACAATATGGACATTAAACAATTAGAAGAGAAGTGCCTATTTCTTAGAAAGAAAGTCTTAGAGATGTGCCTTAAGGCCGAGACCGGTCATGTTACATCATCTTTTTCTTCTATCGAAATTCTCGCGACTTTATATTACCAAGGTCATATTAAAAATGACCCTACTGATGAAAAGATGAAAGACCGTGACCGCCTAATCCTTAGTAAGGCCCAAGCTAGCCCACTCATTTACACTATCATGGCCGATTTAGGTTATTACGATATGGCCGAACTAGATAAGTTTGCACAAAAAGATGGGATCTTCGGAGTCCATCTACAAGATACAGTTCCAGGAATAGAGACAACCGCTGGTGCTCTTGGGCATGGGCTTGGCGTTGCGTCAGGTGTGGCCTTAAACGCTAAGATGAATCGAGAGTTGTATTTTACTTATTGCCTTTTGGGCGATGGAGAATTGTACGAAGGCTCCATCTGGGAATCAATGATGTTTGCCTCTCATAATAATCTTAATAACCTAGTAGGAATTATTGACCGAAATTTTCTTTGTACAACTGACTTTACTGAGAACTTAATTGAATTAGAGCCACTTGATAAAAAGATAAAGGCCTTTGGTTGGAACTGTCATATTATTGATGGCCATAACTTAGAAGAACTTAATCTTGCCTTTCAGCGACTTCGCAATAGGCCCTCAAGAAAACCAACTATGATTATCTGTGAAACTGTTAAAGGGAAAGGGCTTGAAAGCATGAGCTATCAGCCACTTTGCCATGGAGTTCCACCTAAGGGTGATGCCATTGAAATAGCTAAAAAGGAAATTGGCTTATGAAGACTCAGCGTGACTCTTTCTGGGATAAGATCTATGAACTTGCCCAAAAGGATAGGGATATAATCGTTATCAGTGCCGATATGGGAGCTCCGGCTCTTGATAAGTTTAGAACGAACCTTCCTTCTCAATTTATAAATACTGGAATCGCCGAACAAAACGCCATCTTAGTTGCAAGTGGTTTAGCCAAAGAAGGCAAGAAGGTCTTCGTCTATGCTATCGCATCGTTTTTAACATTGAATTGTATTGAAAAGATCCGTGTCCAGTCAGGCATGATGAATATACCTATTAATATCGTTGGAGTTGGCGCTGGCTTTAGCTATCCAGACTCAGGTCCTACTCATCATCTCTCTGAAGATATTGCTATCATGCGCGCGATCCCAAACATAACGACCATCTCTGTTAGTGATGAGTTTATGGCGGAGAAGATCGCCATTGATTATAAGAACTATAATAATACCTATTATATTAGGCTTGAAAGACAGCCTGATGGTGTTGTCTTTAATTCTAGTGATGAAGTTGATCTTGAAAAAGGGATTCACTTACTTTCTAAAGGTAAAAAGACTCTCATCGTCTCAAATGGAAACCTCTTGTTTAAGTGCAGAGATATTATTAAAGAAAATAAATTCGATCTAGGACTTTGTGATCTATACAGGTTTCCAATCAATCTAGAATCATTCAAAGAAGTCGTATCTAACTATGAAAAGATTATTTGTGTTGAAGAGAGTTTCCTCCCTGGGGGGATAGGTTCAGCTGTACTAGAAGCACTAAGTGATCTAGAGCTAAGTATTCCTTGTAAACGAATAGGCGCTGATACTAAGAATGGTTATTGCTATTCTTATGGTGGAAGAGAAGAGATTCATAAATATTATGGCTTCGATACGAAGGCCTTAACAAAGATTTTATCAGAGGCTTAAACCCGATAAAAACGCTCTCATTTCCCAAGGATCAAAGACCGAACTGACCAGAAATCTCAGGTACTTAGGCTTTCAACATTTTCAGAGGGTTAGACCTCTAATATGAAGGGATCATCATCTTTTTAAAATACCTGTCTGAAATACTGGGCATTAAGTTAACCTCAAAAAAATAGCGGCCTTTATAAGTACGGGAATTTTGGAGGTAGTTTAAATTACCTATGGTTATGTTATTATTATCTCATATTGATAATAGACACTTAGGGGTAAAAAATGAAATTTGAAAAGGGATTCCTTCTTCTCGCCGTTACAGCTTCGGCACTGTTCTCTTTAAACTCATGCATGAAAAAAGAAGTCAGCAGTACGGCCTCTTTTGGTTTAAAAGAAGGAACAAACAATCAGGCTGAAGGAAAATCAGTTTATAAAGGTATCCTTAAGAAAATCAATGTTGAGATTGATGCTAAACAGATCTCTCAATACTTTGGTGGTTCAAACCCGGAACATACCCACAGGAACTCTAAAAAGCTTTGTCTAGCCGATGAACAGCAATTTGAATTTATTCAAAAAGATATTATTTATAATATAGAAGAGGCTTTCAAAAATAAAAACCTATCAAAGCTTGAATCAGTGCTTGCCCCTGAAAGTAATCTTTTCCTTTACCAAAAGAGAATCAATCGTGTCGCAAGAAACGAAGTTGAAGGAATTAGAGAATTTCATTGGTCGACAAAAAAGAATTCAAATACTTACTCAGAAGCTAAACCAGATATAACAAAGTATTTAGATAGCTTTTCAAAGATTGATGATTTTGACTTAGCAACCTTTAAGTTTGTCTCACCTGTAAGATTTAGAAATCCAGCTGATCTATCGATGAAGCGAGCAAAACTCTTAACCCGTTTTGATATTAGAGGCGTTGGTCTTTCTGGTGAGCGTAGAAATGATAGAGGTGTCTGGTCAATTGATGTAGAGCTAAGAGATGGGGTTTGGAAAGTTTTAGAACTAGACCTAATCAAAGGTGAAACTCTGGTAAAGGCCAACTCCCCATCGTTTAAAGATACTACTAAGGATATGCTTGGAGACCTAGTACCTACTTACTTACGAACGGAAGCCATCAGAAGAGGCGGCTACGCCCTTTCAATCAGTGATTATGACGGAGATGGCCACCACGATATCTATGTTGGAACTAGAGAAGAAGGACTCCTCCTTAGAAATAGTGCTGATCTAAAGTTTAAAGAAGTGAATGTTGGAACAAAAGGTAATCGATTAGTTAAGACTGCCATCTTTGGAGATTTCTTTAACACAGGTAGAGAAGATTTAGTTCTCGTTAGATTTGTGCCTGATCATTTAAAGATTGAAAAAAGTAAGGAAGGAGATGAGGGATATAGTTTCTCTGATATTGTCTTCTATGAAAATATTGGTGAAGGTAAATTTAAGAAGATTGATAAGATCATCGAGAACAGACAAATGTCTGGAAATGCCATGCCTGCAGCTATTGCAGATTTCAATGGGGATAATAAATTAGACTTCTATATAGGTTTTCCTGGTCCATTAGATTTTACTTTCATTAATGGAGCAACCGGAGTTAACCAAGGAGCTCAAGTTCAGGGGCTATTTATCAACGATGGAAAAAGAAAGAAATTTGTTGATAGAACTAAAGAAGATATTAAATATGCTGAACTTGAATACCTATTTGCTCACTCATCAGCCAGTGCCGATATCGATCAAGATGGAGATATGGATTTAATCGTACTAGATGATAGAGGAAATCTAAGCCCGGTTTACCTTAATAATGGTAAAGGACAATTTGTAGAAAGTGCAAAGAAGACAGGTATCGTCAACAGTGACCTTTCAATGAGTTTAGCTACTGGTGACATTGATAATGACGGAAAGTTAGATTTTGCTTTAACAAATGTAAACTTCGTCGCTGCTGAAAGATGGGCACAATCATGTTCAACAAACTGGCATGGAGTAGAGTTTAACGATTATGCTAGAGAAGGACTACGCCTCTTTCAAGGAAAAGGAAAAGCTAAGTTCTCTGATGTTACAGAAATTTCAGGCTTAGAGTGGGCCGGTGAAGGTATGGCTGGTGTTGAATTTATCGATTACAACAACGATGGTCTTCTAGATATCTATGTAGTCAATGGACTTTGGTCAGGGACTACAAAAAGACAAGATCTTTCAAGTACGTTCATTAGGGCCTTACAAACGGGCTATACGCAAATTAGTTATGAAATGACTGAAGAAGGAACTGCTTCAAATTTTATGAAAGTCCTTTCTTATTTCCAGGGTGATTTATTAGCGCCAGATTCTAACAACGATAAGACGGCCAGTTCACACTTAGGCGGATTTCAAAGGAACCGACTCTTCAGAAATAATGGAAATGGTGATTTTACAGAAATCGGATACCTTGAAGGCGTTGATAGTGTAGCTGATGGTTATATCATCACTCTGACTGACCTTAATAAAGACGGAAAGGTTGATATGGTTATCAGAAACGGAGACCCAGGACTTAAGACTGTGCACTATAAACCAGTACAAGTTTTAATGAATCAAAATGATACGAAACGAAAAAGCTTAGTTGTTGAGCTAGAAGGAACAGAATCAAATAGAAATGCCATTGGTGCCTTTGTAACTGCCCATGTAAAAGGTGAAACTTTTCTTCGCCACCTTATTGGTAATAATGGAACAGCTCAGTCTGAGAAGATCCTACATTTTGGTTTAGACAAGCAGTCACAAGTTGATAAGCTGGTCGTTAAGTGGCCGTCAGGAAAGATTCAAACTTTAAAGAATGTTCCCGCAGGTAGAATCAAGATTAAAGAACCAATTACCCAGAAAAGTCAGAAAGTCGCTTTAGATAATTAATAGAGCCTCACTCCCGCTTTAGCGGGAGTGTCTCTTTACTTAAATGGATGATACAAATAGAAGAATATTCCTAAAACAGCTTTTCTCTGCCTTAGGCTACAGTCTATTACCAACCAATTTATTAGCAAATCCCGTCAATACAGACGTCAACTATGTGCAAATCAATATTGCTGGTGGTCCTTCAAGATGGGCTTTTGACAATCCTATTGCTCCACTTGCCTCAAGCTCTTATGTCCCGCACCCGATGATTGTTAATCATTTCTCAAACTCCGGATCAATCGCTAGCATCGCTGGTTTAGAATATAAACGTTTTAAGATAAATGACTGGTATATGCCTCAGTTTTGGAAGGACAAGGTCCTTACAAGCAAAGGTGAAGCTTCCGCATCAACATTATTGGACAACTGTCTCATCGTTAGGGGCTGCCATATGAGAAATGACGGACATAGCTTAAACAATAGAAAGCTCTCTGCCCCTATCCCAGGCGGCACTAGCATTACAGGGCTTCTTGCCGATAAGATGAGTGACAAACTATTTCCTTCAATTAACCTCGTTGGTGACTCAGGAGTTGAGGCGGTATCAGGTGGTGCCTTTAAATCAGATCAAAACTCTGTTCAAATAAATACACCTCAAAATCATCAAAGCCCCCTCTCCTACTTACTTAGCCCCTTTTTAGTTAGTCCTGCTCATAAAACAAGGTGGATGCATTTAATTAAAGATGAGTTAGGAGAAGTGGGCTTAAGAAATTACAAAAGGATGCTTTTAAATTTTAATAAAAGGGTCATGGCCTATCAGAAGATCATAGATTTTTCCCTAGACGCTTCTTATTATACCGGAATTGGAGAAAGACCTGTTCAAGGGGTTGATCCTAAAGCCATTAGAGAAGGTAGGATAGACCCGTCATTAGCAAAATACTTAAATCATGATTATCTTATAGGTAATGGCGACTTCAGAACAATCTTAGTTAAAGCCAAAGTTAAGAACCTAGCAGAACAGTTTGCAACTGCGGAGCTTCTTTTAAAAAATGATCTTTGCGGGAATATAACAATCAATGTTAATACCGTCAGCAACCTCTTTTATGAAAATAGTTTTGCCACAGAAAGATTTTACAGAGAAATTCAATCTATTGGTTCAACACAATTTTCCTATAAAGGGGGAAATGATTATTACTCAGGTTCTAAATCAGAGAATAATTTTCAGCTTGATAGCCATGATACAGGTCTATTGCCCAATCTATTCTTAACTCATGCCCTCTTTAAATCTATTTCTAGTTGCCTCATAGAGTTTAAATCAGTTTTGGAAAAACAAAAACTATATGATAAGACTTTTATCCACTTAGCTTCAGAGTTTGATAGAGATCCAAGAATAGATTGCTCCGGAAGTGAGCATGGCTGGAATGGCCATGTCAGTAGTTTTTATTCCGGCTCAATCAAGGGACTAAAAGTGATTGGGAATATCTATACACAAAGTCCTGGGGATAGCTATTATACAAAAAACGGAACTTGGGGTCAGGGCGCTCCTGTTAAAGAACATGAAGACAGGCCTATTAGCTATGGTAATATTGCTTCTTCTATTTCAAATGTTTTAAATATTGAAAGCCCTTCTCCAAATGATAGACCACTTTTTGAACGAAAAGCAGGTAAGATCAATTCTTTTATTAATGAGGTTAAAAATATTGATTCTTAAAATGCTACCCCTCTTTTTATTAAGTCTTTCGGTCTTTTCCCAAAGTAATAATCTCAATAGAAAAGAAGTCTTTTTAAATAGATTTCAATTGGCCAATAGCTTAATTGAGAAATTCGGACCTGAGTCTAAAGTTATAATTGAAAAAAATATTCTTTCAAGACCTAGTGTCTTCTATGGACCATGTGATATTTATGGACAAGTTTATAAAGTCCATAAAGATGGGCCTAAGAATACTTTTCCAAGAAGCACTTGTTATAGTGGCTTGAATGAAAACAAGATTTCTCTAAATGCTTCATTGAACAAGATACGTCAGGCTCTTATGCTAAAAAGCTGTATTGCATTTATAGAAAACAAATCTACCTTTGATTTCTTTAAAGCTAAATATAAAATTAAAAAGAAAGAGCAGGTCTCTCTAGCTTTCTATCCTACTAAGAATTACCCCTTCAAAAGCACTTCTATTGAAGATGCAGTTGTCGAGATCTGTATTTCTAAAGGATGGCAAAAGTTATGAGGATGGCAGCCATACTATTTCTTATTACCATTCTTTGTTCTTGTAACGAGTTTACCGCGAGTTTTTATGAACCTAAAACGGCTGAGGAAGTACTTAAGAATCGCTGCGTTTCTTGTCATGGTTACTTAGAAAAAGGTGATGAATATTTAACTCAGCTTGGTTATATAAAGCCAGGCTCTCCCAACGAATCAGTTATCTATAAATATATAAAAAAGAGTAAGGCTAAAGGTCCTCAGAATATGCCTCCACGAGGAGAATTATCTGATAAAGAACTAAGCCTAATTGAAAATTGGATTATAAATGTAAAACCAAAGCCAGTTTTAGCTGGCGAGAAGAAAGTTCATAGCCTAGAGCCCTTAAATGATCTTGAGATCTTCGATAGATGCTCTGTTCAATTAACAAACTTCAATTATACAAAGGCGCCTAAGCATTTAATAACGAGTATCAAGCATGGTGATATCTCAGGTGTTCAAGGTTGCCTTAAGATTATTGAAAATTCCTTTTTAAAAAAGGATGGATCACTAATAGACGAAAACACCTCTAGTAAGAACACTCTCTTAACTTTTCAAAAGTTACACAATAATTGGTTTAATGAATGGAATTTCTTTGTTGCTATGAGTAGCTGGGGAACCTTTGAAGTCCTAGACCCAGGCACAATGGGATACTTTTTCTCAAAAAGCTTACTAGATTCTGAAATGAGCTTTAAGGATATCTTCAAAGGTAAGCAAAGCTATGAGGCAATAAGAAAGTCACCTGTCAAAACGGACTACCTTGTTTATAAGTTCAAAGATGAGCCGAGGTATAAAGTTAATGAATATAGGTTTGTCTACGGGCTTAGCGAAGGAAGTAATTATAAAGAGTGGTTTCCTAATAGGGTTCCTTCAGGTGTTTTAGTTGGCATCAAAGAAATACCGAAAAACCGAGATGTTCTAAAAAATATAGTAAACTCAAAAGACAATCAAAAAGAAATTAATCCGGCAAAAGAGATTAAAGTTAATAAAGATATTCATGAGGGCCTAGGGGGCGGGATCTTAGGCAGTGAAGTTTTTGTTAATTTAAATCTTGGTCAGGACTTAGGAAAGAAAATGAACGGGGGAAGGATCCTTCCTAGGAGATGGTCAAAGGCCATTATTAATGAGCTTCTTTGTAGAGATTTGCCTGTTATACCAATCAAGAAAGCGGTTAGCTTTGTTCAAAAGAGTTCACAGATTTCTTTCAGACAAAAAGAAAGCTGTATGGCCTGTCATGCCACTATGGATCCTATGGCAAATTTAGTCAGGAATGTAGAGCAGTCCTATTCCGCTGATGCTGGAGGAGACGGGATGATCCACTCAACGCATTTAAGGTTTCATAAAGAAGATAAAAAATATCCAAGAGAATTAGCACCAGTAGATGATGATCCTTTCTTTCACCTACGCCCTGCTTATGGACGTTTTATTTATCAAGATGTCAGAGGCAATTACATTGATAAGGAAATCAAATCCCTAGATGAACTTGGATCAACACTTTTAGAAACAGATGATTTATATCTTTGTACTGTTAAGAAATACTTTAATTTCTTCACAGGCATTGATGTTCATATGAACCTTTTTATCCAAGGTGCTCATTCTCCTGAAGAACTCTATATCAAAAATTTATTAGAGGAATCTTCAAAAAGTTTAAAACAAAGCGGAGACCTATCTCAGGCCATCGGAATTTTATTAAACTCTAAGGTCTATCGCTCTAAGAGCTTTAAGGTTTCTGAATAAAATTCAGTCTTTTTTATTGCTCTGTTACATCTAGCTTAGGCAAAGAAAAAGGCAAAATTCCTCAAAAATTGAGATGCCTCTCTGCGCAAGCGCTATGCAAAATGCAATAAAACCGCTCTAAAGGCCAAAATTCGGTTGAAAACATGGCTTTTCTTAATAAGAATAATCTACGTCATTTTAATAAAAAATTATGTCATCATTAAAAGGAGAAAATAATGAGTAAAGAAACTGAAATGTTACTAGTAGGATCAAAAACTAAAGAAGCTCTTAAGAGCGGTGGACTAAATGTATCTTCAGATGCACTTGAAAAACTAAATGAAAGAGTTCACGCAATGGTTAAAGACGCTCAAGCGCGTTGTTCAGCTAATGGACGTAAGACAGTTCGTTCAAGCGACTTCTAGAAATTAATTAAATTCTAGTTATTAAGGCCAAGGTTAATCCTTGGCCTCTTTTTTGGAAAAATATGGAAGGTAAAAAACAGGAAGTCATTGAAGAACTAGAAGCACTTGTTGTTGAAGGATCTTGGACGGAGCTTTTGCCATACTTTAAAAGTGGGAAGCTTCTCATCTGCCAAGAAGAAACTAATATGGTTGAGATTGGCGCAATGATGGTCTTAGACAATAATGACAAGATAAGTAAGCTTGCTGAAATTGGAGCTATCTCTCCTCCGTTAAATGAATCTATCATTGAATGGAATGATAACCCTGATGAAAAGATCTTTAAATTTGTCGAGGTTATACCTTATTGTCTTGCCCAAGTTACTAGCAAAGGAAAATCCCGTGGACCTCTTTAAAGTTATCTTTTTAATTCTTATCCTTGCCTCTTGTTCCGCTCCGAGACCTAATAACTTAGGTATTACCGAGGGAAAGTTATCCTCTTGTCCAGATAAACCAAATTGTGTTTCAAGCTTTGCGAGTAAAGAAGATGAGCACTATCTACCCGCAATTCAAGTCATCTCCAACAAGGAAAGGGCTCATTTAAAGATTTCAGGAATCCTATCTAAGAATAGCTCAGCCAAAATTATTTCATCTACGCCGGATTATATCCACGCAGAATACACAAGCTCAGTTTTTAAGTTCGTTGATGATGTTGAATTTTACTTTGGCCTAGATAAGCTAGTTCACTTTAGATCTGCTTCAAGAACAGGGCGATCCGATTTAGGCGTTAACAAAAAAAGAATTGAAGAAATAAGATTTAAATTTCAGCAGAACGATTTCTAATCTAAGAGCTTAATGATTCCGGGGTTTGAAAAATCATCTTTAGATTTGAGATATGAATTATAATGTTGTCCATAACCTTTTAATTCCTCAGGACGTAACTCTCTCACAACCTTAGCAGGTGAGCCCATTATCATGCTTCCCTCTGGAAAAACCTTCCCTGGAGAGACAACAGATCCAGCTGCCACAACTGAATTTTTTCCAATACGAGCGCCATCTAGAACAATTGCGCCCATGCCAATTAAGCAATTATCTTCAACAGTACAAGCGTGCAAGATAGCGTTGTGGCCTACACTAACACCTGCTCCAATAATAAGAGGTGTACCTTCAATAACATGAAGCATAGTCAGGTCTTGAATATTAGTATTTTCACCAACGATGATTTCATTGATGTCGCCTCTTGCCACTACTCCATACCAAAGGCTTGAATTGGGACCAAGCTTAACCTGACCAATAACATCTGCTGAAGGTGCTATAAAGCATCCCTCACCAACTTCAGGCTTATGATCATTAAATGAGTAAAGAGGCATGGACTACTTTCCCCAAGGAATCTTTGAAAGATAAACTGATAGGTCTTTCACATCTTGAGATGAAAGTTTTTTAATATAAGGTAACATCTTTGGGTTTGTTCTCTTCCCGCTTTGCATGGCCAAGATCTGCTCTTCTAAATAGCTAGAGAACTGCCCGCCGATTCGTGGAGAATTTTGAGACTTCTTACCTTCGCCTCTTTTCCCATGGCAAACAATACATTTTTTATAAAGATCACTTCCGCTTTTAAGCTGAGGAGTGTCTAAGACAACTAACGGAGCTTCAGGCTTATCTTCTTCAACAGCTACGGCAACCGGCTTTTGCCTTAAGGCCAATTCTGCTAACTCTTTAATATGAGCATCATGCGCTTCTTCAGCCTTAACCATATTAAATTTTTCATTAGAAATAGGAAGAGACTTATAATTCTTAAGAGTTAGAACAGTAACAAGAGCTACCATCAAAAAACTAAAAACAACCAATCGGTTCATTGTTTCACCTTAGAAGAGCATATGCGTTAATAGACTGAAATTATAGGTGAGTCTAATCAAAATGAGAAGCTAGATTTGAGCTAGAAATGCAGCTAGAAGCACTTTCAAGCTTTGATATAAATGAGAATAAGCTCAGGGAGCCATAAATGCTTACATGCACCGCTTCAAAGCTTCTACTATACTAGTTCTTCCCTATTGTTCTTTCTCTTCATATAAACCAAATATGAGAGTCCAATAACAATCCAATACTGAAAGCCAATCATTGAGTATTCCGTAAAGTCATAGCTATCTATATAGGTTAGTTCAAAACCTAAGAAGCTTAAAAACGAAACCATGATGACAAACATATCAAACAAGAGGATTACGACCCCAAGGTATGAATAGCGAATATCGACCTTCATCGCATTGAAAACCATGATCAAACTAAATCCCCTGATCACCTCTAGGATTGGTTTATAGATCGCATTAAGTACATCATTCAAAAGCATATAGATCAGGTCGTACATAGGATTAAGATGAGATATGGCTTCGTCTCTTACAACTTCAGCCGTTCCTAGGACCAAATGCTTTATTGCAATAAATACATAAGCACCAATGCCGTAAATAACAAAGTTGTTAAAAATAAGGAAAAAAGAAGCGATATAGAATAAGTACAATGACAGTCTTTTCTTATTGAAAAAGTCTTGATCTAAGTAATACAAAATAGGAAATAGATAAAGCGGCATAAAGGTTCTAAATGTCGTGGCAAATATAGAATGCAAGATACTGCTTTCAGATTTTAACAAATCATCAAAATCCTCATAATAAAGCAAAGCTTCACTTAGGGAAAAACTACTTCCCACCATGATAAAAAAATATAGACACATGCAGATGATAGAAATGGTAAATAATTTATTCTGCTTAGTCATGGAGCAAGTTTCCCTTAATTTAAATTTATAGATCATTATACCTTAAAGGAAAACAAGGTAAAAGAAGGACGCTTGCCCGACAATTACGATCGGCTATCACTTCGTTTTCAAGCTCCAGCTAAAAGCAAGTCCATATATCCTTTGAAAATACTTAATAGATGAACGAGATCAGTTAACTTATGAAGATTTTGTCTCCCATTTAGGCTATCAATATTTTTCCCAATCATGGTTTCATACAAAGCTATCAGTATCTTTGAACAATTTAAAATCACATTTCTAGGAATTGATTCGATTGATTGTAGAAATTTCATTAGGCCCTTTAATGAAATCTTCGTTTCTGTCTTATAAAATTACTAAATTAATTTTTTAAAAGTCTCAAAAAATAGAGACTCATTTTTTTGAACTTTAATTTTTCTTATCTTAAAAATTAAAGCTCTAAGGCACCTATTCAAGGCACTCTGGAGCTTTTTTAAAATAAGCACTATAGAGGGTAATCTTTTGATTCAAAATCAAAGTCAAATTTTTTATTTAAAATTTATGTAAAAAAAGTTTGACAATAATTTTTAATGCGTTACTTTAGAAACAACTGAAGACATCAATGTCTTTTTTTTATCCAAACAATGGAGGCTAAAATGGAAAATATTATCATCTCAAATCAAATGAGAACGGTAATCAACGGAAACGTTGTCTGTGATGTGGCCTCTACCCTTAAGCCGTTAGGCTACACATCGGCGATGCTTCTTAGATTTAGAAAGTAACGTCACAAAAAGAATTTTAAATTTACTAATGAACTGAGCTGGAACGGAGTTTCCCGGCGCAAGGATTCGCTATTTCAGTTCAAGAACCGTTCTAGGTTCCCATTTTTACGATCGATTAGGCCCTCGATCGGGAAAGTCAGCACCTAGAACATAAACAAACTACAAAAATGGAGAATATATGTACCGCAAACTAGAATTTTTAAATATTAGCCATGAGCTAATAAATTGGATGAGAGCTTGGGAGCTACTTTGGAGAAGATCCTGGAGACTTCTTAATTACTTATCAAAACTTTTGCTTAATGGGATCTACCTATTAGCCATGACTCTTCTTAGTGGAAGAAATCTTAGGCGATCAGTAGCCCCCGGGAGATATGAGAATGTCTTGGATAATGCACCTTCAGGCCATTATGCAACTTACACTCATCCTCCCAATTTAAACTAATCTCAAATGAATTGAGAAAACTTGGAAAGAGAAATGGAAACTTTAAATAGAAAACAACAATTTATTAAGACCCATCTTCGTCAAGAAGGTGGGCTTCCAAAGGAAGTTAAGAGCCTTTTGGAAAAGATGGAGGCCAACCCAAGGATTGAACTCTACGGACTTTCAGATTTAAATGAAAATCTGTTGTTCCAAGAGGCTTGGGTTGTTTTAACAAAAAAGAATCTTTTTATCGTAAAGCGAGATGAAGACTCTTTGAAAATCAAAGTGCGTGTTCCCATAGAGAGGATTTGCAGCATCATTGAGAACTCCTCTTTGAGCTGTAGCACTTTAATTTGCTTAACCTCAAATGACCTTCCTCCTGTGGCAACTTGGCGGTTTACACAGAGACAGAAGATTATTATGGGACACCTCAAGTACGTTATTGAGGAGAAGATTAAGAACGTTGAGTTTCAAATGGATGCGGGAATCGACGCTGATGAGGAATATGCCGATTCAGTTTTAAAACCGGTCCTTGAAGCTCAAAACTCTGTAAGTACAGATAAGAAGCAGGCCCTTTGGCGATTGCTCGCCTACTTGCTTCCGTACCGAAAAGAGTTGATCTATGGGACGGCCGGTGCTGTTTTAACAACGGCCGTCTCATTAATTCCGGCTTATGTGTCCGGTTACTTAATCGATAAGGTTGTAAAGCCCTTTCAAGATGGAACTCTATCTGTGGCTGAAGCTTCTACAACCGCTTGGATTTTAGTTGGTGCCCTTAGCGCTACGTATATATTAAGAGAGTTTTTTGTTTGGCTACGCCTTAACAAAATGTCGATCTTGGGGGAAAAAGTAGCGAGGGACTTGAGAGATGAACTTTATGCTCACCTGCAAACATTGAGCATGGACTTTTACTCTAAGAAACAAACAGGTTCGATTATTACGAGAGTAAGTTCGGACACCGACAGAATTTGGGACTTTGTCGCTTTTGGTGTGGTTGAGGTTGGAATCGCTCTCATCACTCTATCAGGATTAAGTGCCGTCTTGATCTCAATGGATTGGAAGCTAGGTCTGATTATGACCATCCCAGTTCCCCTTCTCCTCTTCGCGATTTATCGCCATGGAGAAGGAATGAAGCGGCTTTTTCTTAAGGCCTGGAGAAAGTGGTCGGATCTGACGGCAGTGCTGTCTGATACGATCCCGGGGGTGCAAGTTGTAAAGGCCTTCAACCAAGAAGAGCGAGAGAAAAAAAGGTTTAGCGACCGAAATGGAATCATCATGGATGAATTTAACAACATCCATAAAGCATGGACCGGATTTTGGCCGGTGCTGATGATGGGAATCCATGCGATTGTTATTGGTGTTTGGGCATTTGCTACGCCAAGGTTAATGGCAGGGCCCTCTGAAGCGCATTACTTATCAGCAGGTACCTTTGTGAGTTTTTTATTATACCTCACAATGTTTTCTCAGCCGATAGAAGTAATTGGTCAGGTTGCTAGAATGCTTAACCGGGCATTATCAAGTGCATATAGAATTTTTGAGGTTTTAGATACTAACCCAACAATTCGAAACATTGATAGCCCTGTTAAAATTGAAAAAGTTGAAGGACAGATTCAATTTAAGAATGTGAGTTTTAGTTATGACGGAGTTAGAAAAATCTTAAAAGGCGTAAACTTTAATGTTAAGCCCGGAGAGATGATTGGACTTGTTGGAACGAGTGGTGGTGGTAAATCAACTATCACAAAGTTGATCGCTCGTTTTTATGATATCGATGGTGGAGAAATTCTTATTGATGGTCATAATATCAAGTCCCTAGACCTCGGTCAGTATAGAAGGCAAGTAGGCATGGTTTTACAAGACCCTTACCTCTTTCATGGAACAATTCTGGATAATATCGGTTACGGTGTTCCAGGTGTTTCAAGGCGAGAAGTTGTTGAGGCGGCCAAGGTGGCTAATGCTCATAACTTTATTGGTAAGCTCCCGCACGGTTACGACACTGTTGTTGGAGAAAGAGGCCATACTTTGTCTGGTGGAGAAAGGCAGAGAGTAAGTATCGCCCGGGCCATTTTGGCCAATCCGCGAATCCTTATCCTCGATGAAGCGACTAGTGCTGTTGATACAGAAACTGAGCGTAACATCCAAGAGGCACTGGATCGCTTAATTGAAGGCCGTACTGTTTTTGCTGTAGCCCACAGGCTCTCTACTCTACGAAAAGCTAATCGAATCTTTGTGATCGATAACGGCGAGATTGTAGAACGAGGAACTCACGAAGAACTGCTTTCTAAAGATGATGGCGAATACCGTAAGCTTCACAGAATGCAACAAGAGATGAGCGAATATTTCGCTCTATAACCGAGGGGGGATTAATCCCCCCTCCTTTAGCAAGGAGGTACTTAGTGTTTACTTTCTTCAAGAGAAGAATGACGAGCTAACTAAGCGTTAGCTCAACCGAGGGGGACCGGAATCCCCCTCCCTTTCAAGGAGGTTTTTTATGACTGCATTAAAAATAGTCGATGACTACAAAATTTATATGGGAGATTCTCACCAGCTTACTTTTGAAAAACAAGGTAAGAAAACCGAGGTTAAGGTGAAGCAATGCTTTCCTTGGTCTCAGCCTAACGAGTTCCTCTCCCTACGTGATAATAAAGGAAATGAAGTTTTCCTTATTGAAGACTTAAAAGAGTTGGATGTATTGACCAGATTAACTGTTGAGGAATACTTAAAGACAGCCGAATTTGTTATGAAGATAGAAAAGATCTTTCACATTGAAGAAGATGTTGAACTCCGTGAGTACACAGTTTTGACGGGGCAGGGTAAGAGGGTTTTCCATACAAAACTGGAAGACTGGCCAGAGTTTCTCCCTGACGGATCTATCTTAATTGAGGATTTAGCTGGCGATATCTTTAAGATCGAAGATGTAAGTCTACTCGATCCAATTTCTCAAAAGAACTTGTCACCTTATGTTCACTAGAAAGTTAGCTCCTGGGGAAACTCAGGAGCTTTTTTAATCCATTACTTCAAAGAAATTTGGGAAAGACTTCTTAACATGTTCAAAGTTATGAAGCTTCCCACCACTATTCATTCTCATAAAGAGGTAGGCGACCATAATTATCCTATGATCTTCAGGTGGATAATATTCGACAGCTCCAATCTTCTTTGAGGGATCTCCATAGATGATAAGATTGTTTTTTTCACTATCAAATTCATGTTCAATACAAAAGGTTTCTAGAAGTGATAAAACTTCTTCAACTCTATCAGATTCTTTATGCCTAAGGATTTCAATGTCTCTAATAACACTAGCACCAGAAGCATAGGCTGCGAGGAATGCTAGAGTCGGAACAAGGTCAGGACTCTTTGAACCATCGGCTTCAAATGGCATTAGGTACTCAGGTTTTCTTAAAAAGAGGCTCTCTTCTTTAAACTCAGGTATAGCGCCTGCTTCTTCAAGGATCTTAATAAAGACTGAGTCTGCCTGAAAAGGATCCACTTCTTTGCAGTTTGTAACTTCAATCTCCCCAATTGCACAGGCTAAGGCCAAAGGGTAACTAAGCCCAGAGAAATCAACAGGGATCCTCCACTGTGTTCTTTGAGCCTTGAATTTCTCAATTAAGTCCTGAGTCATTAAGAAATAAGAAAGACTCGCTTCTAGATTCAAAGCTTTTATCTCAATTTCAAGGTCAGCAGTTGCTAAGGAAAGCCCAGTGAGAAACTGAGTTGAATCTTTACAGTCAATTTCAACCTTCGAACCATTGATCTTATAAGGACCCTTTACTTTAATCCAATAATCTTTTCCTCCCATAGAGGCGTCAACACCAAGAGTAGTTAAACCTAAGATTAAAGGATCCATAGGTCTATTTCTCATATGACCTTTAGCCTCTAAAGTATAACAGTTTGAGCCTCTTGCAAGTAAAGGCAGCAAGAACCTATTCGTTGTCCCACCGTCTCCAGTTTCTAAAGTAAGATCATCACTTCCTTCACATTCAGGAAAGCTATTCTTAATCAGAACCTTGTCCCCGGATCTTTCTATATCTAGTCCAATCTTTTGAAGTAGATCTAGCATTGTTTCAACATCAGAAGATTTTGGAACTTGATCAATCTCAGTTTGCCCAGGAGTGATAGCTCCTAAGATGAGAATACGATTGGCATATGACTTTGAAGTTGGAACTTCTATTTTCTTTTTAAATTCATTTGGAGAAACATTATAAGGTAAAGTCACTTAACTTATCCTTCATGGCTTCGAGTGATCTTTCTAGATCACTTATTTCTACAGATTGATACTTTATCTTTCCAACCTTTTCAACGAGGACAAATTCGACAACTGTACTTGAAATCATCTTTTTATCTTTTTTAACATAATCAATAATCTTCTCTGTTGGAAAAGTCTTCTTATACCAAGGAACCGGCTTTTCATGAATACCTAACTTCTTGGCATATTTCTTAAGCTGGTCAAGAAACTCCCCTTTTTGAAAAACTTCAAGGGCGAGAGCGATTCCCCAAAACACAGCTTCTCCATGAGGAAGAGAGTAGATCTTTTCAATAGCATGTCCCAAGGTATGCCCAAGGTTTAGGCTTTTTCGTAAACCCGCCTCTTTAAAGTCTTTTTCTGTTAAGTTTAATTTGAAATCTGCGCATTCATAGATGATTTCATTGAGATCAAATTTCTTCGCTAAAAGCGACTTACTAATCTTTTCATCTAAAAAGGCGTACTTGATCAATTCTCCATATCCGTTTATAAGCTCATCTTCGGGAAGGGAGTCCACAAAATCTACATTTAGCCAAACATTTTGGGGTTTATGAAAAGCGCCGATTAGATTCTTTCCAGCTTTAGAGTTAATAGCTGTTTTTCCTCCTATAGAAGCATCGATCATAGAAAGTAAGGTCGTTGGAACAATTGACCAGTCAATCCCTCGTAAAAGAGATGCGGCAACATATCCTGCGAAGTCAGAAAGGCTTCCCCCTCCAAAAGCAATAAGATGGGATTTTCTATGAACCCCTTTATCAAGAAGAAATTCTGAACAAGAAGCAAATTCATCAAAGGTCTTCACATCCTCTCCTGAAGGATTTGTTCTCAGGATGACCCTTTTATCTTTTATCTGATCAAGTGGCAGTTTCTCTTTATAAAGTTCCCATACTTTTTGATCAGCTAGGATGATAAGAGTATCTGTTTTTATTGATTCTATATCACTTAGTATCTTTTCGAAGTTGGCTTTGACTATTTTAGTTTTCATAAGCTTGAGTATGCTCTCTGTCTTAAGTAGTGATCTGCAAGGACAAGTTTTACCATTCCTTCGATAACAGGAATAGCTCTTGGAATGATGCAAGGGTCATGTCTTCCCTCTGTCGCTTTTTCCCCGATTGTAGAAGTAGGCTTGAAGGTTACCTTTAGTGTAATTCTATCTCCATTAGAAATGCCTCCCTCGATCCCGCCAAAGTTTTCTGTATTGGCCGAAACAAAAGACCCATCATGATCTGCCATTTCTTCACCAAGACCAAAACTAAAAGAAAAACATGCTCCTATGGAAATTAAAGCTTTAGCTAGATCCGCTTTTAATTTATCAAAAGCAGGCTCTCCTAGTCCAACTGGGCAATGATCAATGGCAATCCTCACTGATCCACCGCGAGACTCGCCAGAACTTTTAAGTCCTACCAAGTATTTTTCTATTTCATCTGTTTTTTTAGTATCAGGGAATGAGTAGGCACCGAAGTCAGCATCTAGGTTCGGAATATCTTTAAATTCAAAGGGACCAACCTTACTTATCCAGGCCCTTACTTTTACTTTTTTGAGAATAAGACCTGCGAAGTAACCACCTATAACCCTAGCGACGGTCTCTCTTCCACTGGCACGTCCTCCACCTCTGTGGTCTCTAATGCCGTACTTTGCCTGTGTTGTCTTATCGGCATGACCAGGTCTGTAATTGTCTTTTAGCTTATCGTAATCACCACTTCTTTGATTAGTATTTCTCACAATAACAGCAATCGGAGTCCCAAGAGTTTTTCCCTCAAAGACTCCACTTAGAATCTCAGCCTGATCTGCCTCAATTCTTGCTGTTGCACCCTTTAACTTACCAGGAGCTCTTCTATCTAAATCCTTTTGTAAACCTTCAAGAGTAAAGTCTACTCCCGGAGGCATTCCATCAATAACGACTCCTATGGCCGCTCCATGAGATTCACCAAAGGATGAGATTGAAAGCATTTTACCGAAAGAATTTCCTCGCATTGGACACCACTTAATTACTTAGTTATACCTAAGTTATTATACTCCTTTTTCTGTCCACGGCAGAGTTTTGTAGTTTATATAATTCATCGGAATTAGCGCGCATGGCCATCGAAGATTTTAAACATTTAATTGAAGCCCAATCACTTGAGAAAACTATCAAAGAGCATCTTGATGGCATTTCTGAACAAGTTAATCGTGTACTTCATATCGAGAAACAAAGGGAAATATTTTCTAATGAGACAAACCTTCTCACTTCTGAGTTAAAAGAAAAAACAACCATAGTTGCCAGTCTTGAAAATGACTTAGCCTCTGCAGAATCAAAACTAGAAAAAACAAACGAACATATCCCCTTAGCCAGAAATGAAAACGAGGCCAATGCCTTACAAACGGAAGTTGATACTTTAACACCTAGGATTGAGCTTCTTCAAAATCAAATTTTAGGGATCCTCGAGGAAATTGAATCACTTGAGAGTACGATAAAAGAAAAGGAAGAATTTCTTACAGGAAGTGCCAAATCGTTGAAGTTGATCAGTGATGAAGCTGAGAAAGAAAAGTCTAGTCACCAAGAGGCAATTAAATCATTAGAGCAAAGAGTCAGTTCTTTATTAGAACAAGCTGGTGAAAACCATCGAACAGCTTATCTACTTTCTTGTCAAACACATAAATTTAACAATCCTCTTTGCTTTGTATCAACAGGTTCTTGCAGCGTCTGCAGGTACACCTTAAATCAAATGCAAGCTAATGAGATTGAAAAGGGCATTGCTACCGAATCATGCCCCGGATGCGGAAGACTCTTGACTCCTCTTAGCGCCAAAACTCTTTAGCTTTTTATGACTAAACCAATTGATTATTTTTTGATAAACTAAGAAATTACTTGGAATAAAGACTAGTGTAATTACGGAAGCAAAAAGAAGTCCCCAAGCAAAAGCTAAGGCCATTGGTTTTAGAAATGGGTCTCCTCCTGGCATATGGGCAATGGGAAGAAGTCCTGCCACTGTTGTTACAGTAGTTAAGATAACAGGCCTAAACCTAGAAACAGAAGCTTCTAAGATGGAAGTTATTAAATCCTTCTCTTCTTCTCTTACTTTTTGATTAATAAAGGAAACTAGTACAATTGAATCATTTACCACAACGCCAATAAGAGCAACCACTCCCATAAGCGCCATAAAGCCTAAAGATTGATTAAAGATAAGAAAGGTATAAATCACGCCGATCATACCTAACGGTATGGCCATCATAACGACAAAGGGCTGACCTAGGCTTCCAAACATCATAACCAAGATAAAAAAGATGGCAAACATAGCGATAGCAAAAGACTTAAGAAGCCCAGCCATAGACTCTTCAGTATTTTTATTTTCTCCGCCATAATTGGCCTTAATTTCAGGATAGTCTTTCATCACAGAGGGAAGAATTGTTTTCATTTGCTCAACAAGTTCTCTAGGAGAAGTGACTTCTTTATTGATTTGACCAGAAACAGAAAAGATCCTTTTTCGATCAAGGCGCCTGATAATAAATGCCCCTGGATTAGATTCAAAGCTCACCACTTTAGAAAGTGGAATCCTTCGTCCTTGGTTATTGATAATATGAAGAAGATTTAAAGTCTCCTTCTTTGACTTTGCCTGGTCATTTAAAACTAATTTAATTTCAATATCTTCATCAGACTTTCTAATTTCCGTTAATGTATCTGCTGCAAATCCTTGCCTTAGTTCTAAGGCGATTTGAGAAGTTGATAGCCCCAACCTCTTAGCTTCAACTTCATTTACTTTAACAATAATTTGATCATTCCCTTCTTCAAAGTCTATCTCAGTAGTCGTTACACCTTTTTGTGCTTTAAGTAGTTCACGAACTTTTTTAGAGGCCTCTTTTAACTTAGGGATCGATTCTCCAAGAAGTTCAATCTCAATAGGTTTTCCTCTCGGTGGCCCCCCCTGTTGTTTAGCAGTGATGACGGTATAATCTGAAGAGACGACTTCTTTAGATTTTTTAGTAAGTAGAGTCAGAAGTTCATCAGTTGAACGCTCTCTCTCATTTGGAGGAGTTAGATAGAGAACAATGGAGCCGTAATGATTCCCTGTTTTAGAGTTTTGATGTTCTCCAATCAATCGACCTACTTCAGTACTAAACTGAAGGAGTTCATCACTACGCATCTCTTTTGAAACAACTTCTTCAAGCCTCTTCATAGCCTCATCTGTTTTATTGAGAGGGTCTCCTACTCTTCCTTTTAATTGTAAATAAACGGTTCGAACATCATCCCCAGGAAAGAGTTCAAACCTCATGCTCCTAGCTACTCCTGCTGTAAAAATGAGAAGAAAGGCAAAGAAGGCGATTGTGACAAAAGGCATTTTCCCTTTCCACCCCTTTAAAAAGAAGAGAAGCCACTTAGAATATAATTCAGTAAGAGTGTCGTACCAACGACGCTTCTTCTCAGTCACCTTAACCCGACAAAAATCAGCCAAGTGACTTGGTAATATAAAGAAGCATTCAAACCATGAAGCAACTAGGCAGATAATGACAACTGCAGGAACCGGCCATAGGAACTTACCCATGATCCCTCCCATAAAGAAGAGGGCCCCAAAGGCAACCATAGTCGTTAAAATTGTTGCGGTGACCGGCTTGATCGTTTCCATGGCCGCTTTAGTTGCAGCTTCTTTTGGGTCTTCCCCATTTTCTAATCGTTGGTAGAATTGCTCAGCTACGATAATTGAATCATCGACGAGCATTCCAAGAACCAAGATTAAGGCAAACATTGAAATAAGATTTATCGTCACCCCCATCAAGGACATAACAATAAAAGCCACCATAAAAGCAATTGGGGCGCCTAAGGAAGTTACAATTGAGGTAGATAAATTTAAAAAGAGAAGTAAGCAGAAAAAGACAAGAATGAGCCCCATGGTCCCACTATCAGTAAGAATACTTAACCTTCTTTTTACAAAGTAAGAATAATCATCAGCGTATTTATATTTAACGTTGCTGTATTTCTCATTCTTAAAAAAGTTCTCAACCTTCTCTTTTAAGACCTTCGTCGAAGTGATGGCATCTGCAGAGCCCTTTACTTTAATATCCAGAAATATTGCTCGTTCACTATTAGAACGCAGAAGGATTGTGTTTTGCTCAGGGGCCATCTTAACTTCGGACACATCAGAAACAACGACATTTTGCCCCGAGCTATTAGACCTAATGACTACCTTTTCAATATCAGAGGCCCTTTCAAACTCTCCAACTGTACGGATAAAGATATCTCCTTCTTCCGTTTCAATCTTACCAGCTGAAAGGTTAAGATTCCTCTCACGAATCGACCGACCAATTTCACCAAGAGTAACATCATAGTTATTTAATTTTTCAGGAGAAACTTCAATTCTGATTTCATCAGGACGATAACCTTTCAAGTTGATAAAAGAGATGTCTTTAATCTCTCTTTCTAATTCATCTCTTAAGTCTTTTGAAGTTATTCTTAGATCGTCATAATTTTCAGATGTGAGAACCACCTTTATGATCCCACGAGTCTTATTATTGGCAGAAGTTACAATAGGGGCTTTTGAGTCATCAGGAAGATCCTCTGTTCCATCCACTGCCGTTTTTATATCCTCAACAACTTCTTTTAGATCATAATCAGGGTCGACTTCCATGAACATAATAGAAGCCCCCTCAGCAGAGAGACCATTTAATGTCTTTATTCCTTCTACTTCTTTAATCTTTCTTTCGACCGGGATAGTAATTAATTTTTCAACATCTTCTGACGAAGAACCCGGGTAATTAACCCTTACAATAACAACGTCAAAGTCCACTTGGGGAAAGGTCTCTTTCTGTAGGCCATAAACAGTTACGGCTCCAACAATGATAATCATAATAGTCAGGAGGTTGACTAGAATGGAATTATTTATAAAGAAAGAGATCAGCTTTTTCATTTCGTTAAGTACTCTTCAAGCGTTCCATATAAACTGGCCAGTCTATAAACCAGGTTTTCACGCTGAGCTAAATATTGAATAAAGTTTCTTTCTGTGTTGATCAATGATTCTTCGGCCCGAATAACTTGATCAAGATCAGCACGACCTCTGTTATAGAGCTTAGTCATTTCATTAAGAGCACTTTTAGTAAGCTCTTTTCTCTGTTTTACTGAGACAAGGTTCTTTTCTAATAACTCTAACTGAGTCAAAAGAGATTCTTCCGTTTTTAAGAAGTTAAGCTTTAACTTCTTAGTTTCCATTTCAGTCACTCTTAGATCGATATTATTAAGGGCCCTTGAAACTTTCTGGGATTCACTGCCAATGCTCCACACAACATTAAGTGAGAGGACAGTTTCATCAGCTTTTCTGCTTCCGATAAGTGAGCCTTCATCTAAGGCTGTAGACTTCTGATTATCAAAGTCATTTGTATTATAGGTAATCCCTGCATTGATGGTTGGCCAAAAGCTATAATCCACTTGATCTTTAGTAGACCTTAAGGACTTAAGCTTACTTTCAAGTGATTGGATTTCAAGATTCCCGGCTGAGGTTCCAGCAGGGATAGAATTTAAATCTAATTCTTTTGCATCAAATGGATCTACTTCAATTCGATTAACGTTTCTATGAAGAGCATTTGAAAGAGTCTCGAGGCTTGATTTTCTCTGCATCTCAGCTGACTTTACCTGTTCTTCTGAAGAGAGGAGTTCAATACGGGCTTGGATTAAATCAACCTTTTCCTTTAGGCCATCCCTCACCCTTCTCCTAATAAGCTCTTTTCGTCTTTTTGCTCTATCACGAGCAGCTTCTTGAAGTTTTAAGAGAGAGAAGTTTAATTTAGCTTGAGAATAGGAGACGGCAAAAGAATAAAGAGAAGATTGAAGGGCGTTATCAATTGAAGCCTTGGTTGAGTTATAATCCTCTTCTATAGATTCTAATCCACTATAGTAACTTCTTCCCAAAAAGTTAGCCCCTAAGTCTTGAGTATAGGAAAGGCCCTGCCCGAATCCATTAGTAGGGTTTGCCAAACTAGGGGAATTATATTTTAAGAGAGAATTATTTATTGAAAACTCTCCTCCCCAATTAAAGTCTTTTGCTACAGATAATGAATGATTCGTTGTTGAAGTGTCTCTAGTAGAGAATGCGCTAACAGTTTCTAAGTTATCTTTTTCCTTTGAACCCGAGTAAGAAAGTGACCAAGTCTTTTGAGCCTTATATGAAGATATTCCTAAGAAACTTGAATCAGCTTTCGCTTTTGATTTTAAAACACCAGAGTTATTTTCTAAGTACTCTTGAGTCATTTTCTTTAAAGAAGCTTTTGAAGAAAAAGAAAAACATACTAAAGTTAAAAGACATAATATTTTCACTAATTTACCCTCGGTCAAGTCCTTACTATCTATCATTTAAAGAATTAATTGACTATCTATATACTGTGCTGCATAAACGCCCTAAGAGAAAGGAAAGTTGTCGCCGGTCTAAGCTTTTTCGAAGGTTTAGACGGGAGGAAAGTCCGGGCACCATATAGCAATCTAGTGGGTAACGCCCATCCACCGTGAGGTGAGGACAAGTGCAACAGAAAGTATGTACGGTGACTTCGGTCACGCAGTAGTGAAACCAGGTAAACTCTAGACGGTGCAAGCTCAAATAGGCCTACGTTTAGGACGGCTAGTCCAAGTAGGCGGGTAGAGTGCTCGAGCCAAAGGGTAACCTTTGGCCTAGATGAATGACAACTCACGACAGGACCCGGCTTATCTCTTTTCTCTTAAATTCGGGCCACCTCTTCTCGGAGGGGTGGCCTCCGTTTTAAGATTTCTTATCACTACAATTTCTAGCCTTCTCCAATTGAATTTCATGGTAGCGTTGCTTATCTAACTTCCATTTTCTTTTCATCTCTCTCGTTGGTTCCTTATCCATTTGTTTGATCAAGCCATATAAGCGTTTCAAGTTGATAGCGGTATCTTGAACAACTAAAGTTCCATTTACCTTATTATCGATTATCCTCCCATAGCGAGACATAAAGGGTCTAAGAGATCTGGTGACTTCGGTTGAAACATCTGGGTGGCGCATCTGATAAGACATCATATGATAGTCAGTGGTATTAGGAAGAACGGGCTTAGTTTCAAAGTCTCCATTCACTTGAGGAACAGGAGTGTAGCGCACGTCTCTAGCGTTAATGATTCTATAAGTTTTTTTATCTTCTAAGAGGATTCTTGTATATCCATTTTCATTAAGTATATGCGAGTACAGAGAGTCTGCGTTTTCAGCAGTAAATTCGACGCCCTCTGTACCTAAAAACTTTCCCTTAAGATTTCCCGGGAAAATATATTGTCTATTGGTTAGCTGGCTGACTGTCTCAGCGCAGATCTCTAAAGTGCTGCACTTTGTTTTTATATTTCCAGCATCAGCGGTAAGGACGAAAAAACTAGGGATGATAACGGCGGTGAATAGAGCGATGATTCTCATTAAACAAACTCCTTATTTAGTTGTTTGTTCTACAATGCCCGAGGCTTAGGTCAACTGATTCAGCTCCTTGCTACTTTACTGTCAATTTTAAGTAAACTGTCTTGATTTAGGCTTTTGCGATGGTTTTTAAGGTGGCTGTAGAAAAGTTCTCAGTCTCAACATTGTTTTCAACAAAGCTATACTCTGATTTATTTCCAACAATCTTTTCAAACTCTTTTAACTCAACTTCATAGATATAATTGGTGATCTTATATTTTGTGATTCCCGTTTTAAATTTCTTAAGTCCTTTAAGATTCAATTCACTTGAAAGTTTTGGGTATTGCTTCATCTTAGGATCGCTAGATTTTAAGACATAAGTAGGTATCTCTAGTTGACCAGAGAGCCACTGTTTTTTAGATTTTTTATAGGCTAAGATTTTCTTTCCTCTCTTAACAACAAACCTAACCAGCTCTAGGTCAAAGCTCTCGGTCTTCTTATCAACAACGACAGGAAATTTATCAACACAGCCCATTTGATAGGACTGGCAGTTTTTCTTTAAAGGACAAAGATTACAATCAGTTTTATTCGCCTGACAAAAGACTCTACCTAAATCCATCAAGGCTTCATTAACGGCCCTTGGACCTGATTTCTCAAGTTGAGGAAAAACAAAACCATTTTTAAAAAGCTCTTGAATCTTTCTTTGAAGCTTCAGGCCTTTTGGTTCTTTAATCATATAGAGCCTACTGATGACTCTTTCTAAATTAGCGTCGAGGGCCAAAGCAGGTTTATTCCTACCGATTGCGATTAGGGCGCTAGCAGTGTAGTCACCAATACCGTGAATCTCTTTAAGCTCTTCGTGTTTTTGAGGAACTCTAGAATTTCTTGCTGCAATATCAATGGCCGCAAGACGTAAGTTTCTCGCTCTCCGGTAATAGCCAAGACCTTTCCAGGCCATGCAAATCTCTTCCTCAGTCGTTGCTGCAAGAGCTTCAAAATTAGGATAAGCCTCGATAAACCTATCAAAATGATTAATCACGGTACCAACAGTTGTTTGTTGAAGCATAATTTCTGAGACTAACGTTTTATAGAGGGTTCTAGATCTTCTCCAAGGAAGGTCTTTGTAATTTGAATTTGACCAAATAAGAAGGTGCTTAAGATCCATCGAAAGAAAGTAAGAAATCCGAAGGGTTATGGCCAGTAGAAGTTAATCTTAGGGATAATTTACAGTGTTTTACAAGATTTCGAGATCTTAGGAATGAAGTTACTTAAGTCCTTAGAAGCAATTTGCGTTGCCCCAATGCCATGAACTATAGCACCAGATCTCTCTAGGTATTCTCTAAAGGGCCCGTGGTACTCATCTACGTCTGTTATGATAACTAAGTGTTTAGCTGAGTTAGCTTCAATCCAACCAACCATACGCCGACCGTCATTGCTTCCCACGTAATCACAAAGAGTGTCATAAGACCCTAGGCTTCTTCTTGAAGTATCAAAGATAGAGAAGCTAACTCCATCCTTACAGTCATTCTTTAGCTTCGAAGCAAAGAATCGTCTTTCGCAATAATTCTCTTCTGAACTAAAGTCGATATTACGTAGGGATGAACTAGTGTCTATCCAGATCTCAAGCTCCGCCGTCTTAATAGTCTTGCGTGATTCCTTGCCGCAAAAGATATCAAAGTATCTTCCTTCTTGGCATTCAACTAAAGAGATATCTTCATTGCTAAAGGTTTTAAGTTTAAAAAGATCATCCTTCTTTTCTTCCTTTACTTCTTTCTCTAATTTCTTTGATGGCTTTAAGGCACCTGGGACCTCGCTTAGATAACCTAGTTGAGGATGAAAACATCCATCTCCCATAGGGGTGCACTCTAAGTTTCTTATTGGTGCTGCGTCTTCAAATCCTTCGGGGTCAGAGAAGTCGATCACATACTCTTCTTCATAGGCTTCTGTTTTATTTTGAGCGATAGACTTAGAGAGAAAGATGTTCTTGGTTTTTTTATTTAAGAAATTAATGATTGAGGCCGTCTTGGCTTGGCTTAAGAAGATAACCTCTAAACGATCGGGAGAGGCCCAGCAATTACTTGCTAGAATCAAAAGCGAAAATGTTAATACAAATGGCTTCTTCAAAAATCAATTCCCTTTTGTCTAAGGTAAGTAATAATATTCTTTCCAATATCTACAACTAAGTCTTTTCCATCAGTGTCTAAGCTTAAGAAGTCCGTTAAGAATCCTCTTTGCCTTGCTGATAGAGATCTTAGCTTATCTTTTATTTCACTATCTCCGCCGGATTGACCGGATTGATTATAGCTAACAGTATGAGACTTCCCACCTACCTTTATCCTGGCTGAAGTACTCTTTTGAGCTGTCCCTTCGTTTCCACTTAAAGCATTTGCAAAATCATCATCCTCTTCATCATCTTCTACTGAAACTGGTGTATTAAGACTTGGTTCAATTTCACCACCTTCGTCTTTATAGAGTTTCACTAGTCTAATGAAGTGATCACTAAATCCCTCTTCGACAAAATCAATCATTTCGTGAAGAGGAATGTTCAGTTTAGCGACTATTTTGGCTATTAACTGAGGGTTTAAGTCTGAGGTTCTTTGATTGAGAAAGCGGCTCATGGTGGAGACACCAACTCCTACAAGCTCTGAGAGGTCTTTCTGTGTCAGAGAGCCACGAACTTGCATGTACTTCCGTACAACGCCTAAGAATAGGTCCACTTTTGTTTCATCAAATTGTGCCATTGCAACCTCCCTTTTCGGGATATTAATTACTTAGCTCATAGCAATTGCACGTAATTGCAATATAAGCCCTTATTATTCCTATCGGAATGCAAATTAATTTCTTTACGCAATTTTATTGCTTGACGCAATGAGTCAGGTATTGTACTATGAAATTGAGCGACACACACTGTCACTTAAACGACACAAGGCTTGGAGGCAACATGAATTCTTTAACCAAATTTATTGACCAGACCCTAGCGCTTCACTCAGACCCCGAAGCAACGGAATCGGTTATGGTTGATAAAGTTCTTGATAGCACGCAGTACGAAGTTATTGAAAACGAAGTACTAATGAACAGTGATATCAAGGGTTTAAGTATTTCTGGCTCTCTATTTTCTCTCACTACCTTTAAGAACGTTACCTTCGAGTCTTGTGTTTTTTTTGGATCTAAGATTGAAAATTGCAGATTTGTAGGATGCAAATTCATTGATTGCGACTTTCAATTTACGAATCTTGCATTTTGCAACTTTATTGCTACAGATTTTACCAATACCAGATGGGAATGCTCTCCAATGAAGAAGAGTGACTTCTCAAGCTGCGGAATGGACGCCAAGACTCTCTACTTTGTTGCCAAGGAGGATAACAAGATTGAGTCATGTTTTATGACAGAGGAAGTCGAGTGGGTTGATGCCCCTTTAAATGAGGATGGTACTCAAGACCCTACTAAAACAATGAATGTGCTCTTAAGCCACTTTGGAAAAAGAGCCGCCTAAAAGAAAAAACGAATTTGGCTAGAGATGAACGCTTGGTCGCTTCAAGGATTTATCTGCCAAAAACTAATCTTTCGAGAAGCGGCCATATATATCTTCTTCGGAGTTTGGCAAAAGGATTTGCCCCCGAACTTATCTTTAAAACCACCACCCCCATGCCGGGCCCTCGGGTCCGGCTGGCACTTCACTCAAGGGAGAAGTAAATGGAAAGAAAAGAGCAACTCATCGAACTACTACTCAATGTATTCATCACTCTTTTATTTGTATTAATGTTAAGTGGAGTAACTTCTTAAGAGTTAGATCTGTAAAAACAGCCAATAGATTCTTTATTCCTAGCAGAGGCATTAAGAACTAGATAACCAACTTCAACAGCATTACGTAAACCAATCAATTCATCATTCAAGATAGCATCTTTATAAAACTTCTGAATTTCATCATAGAGTTCACTAAGCATAGCTTCCGCGCGCTTAATTCTATTGGGCGTTCTTGTTAATCCAACATAGTTCCACATGGTCTGCTTTAAAGTTAACCAATCCTGATGAATAAGAGCCGGATCCGCAGGAACACTTCCTAAGCGCCATTCTTGAATACTATTTTCCGAATAGATCTTAATCTTAGAGATTTCTTTTTCTATATTCGCAGCCGCTAGATAACCCCAAGTAACTCCTTCAGCTAAAGAAGTAGAGGCCAGGCGGTTAGCACCGTGAAGTCCAGTACAAGCAACCTCCCCTACAGCGTAGAGGTTCTTGAGACTTGTCTTACCTGTAATATCAGTCTTGATTCCCCCGCAAGTATAATGAGCAGCAGGAACCACAGGTATTGGTCTTTGAGTAATATCTACGTCTTTATCTAGGCAATGCTTATAAATGGTTGGGAATCTTTCTTTAATCCAATCTGCGTCTTTATGGCTAATATCTAAATAAACACAATCATGCTTTGTACGAATCATTTCTTGATCAATAGAACGGGCCACTACATCACGAGGAGCAAGCTCTCTATCTGGATGATATTTACCCATAAAAGCTTCACCATCACTATTAACTAAGACTCCTCCTTCACCTCTTATAGCTTCGCTAACAAGGAATCTACGATGAGCCGACTTATCAAAGAAAGTTGTTGGGTGAAATTGGATGAACTCCATATCAGTAATAGTCGCCCCAGCTCTTTTAGCCATAGCGTGTCCATCTCCTCTAGCCCCTTCGGAGTTAGAGTGATGCAAATAAAGAGAACCAATGCCGCCAGTAGCGAGAACAGTTACCTTAGATAGGGCTTTATCAATTTGCCTAGTTTCTTGGTTATAAACATAGGCTCCAAGAACCTTATTTTCTTCGTAGCGCTGAGAGATCTTCACACCATGATGAATCGCCGTAAGTAAATCTATCGCCGTATGCCCAGTTAACAAAGTCACATTAGGAAATCGATTCTTATCTTTTAAGTAATTCAATAGAGAGATCTGGATCTCTCGTCCAGTAAAGTCCCCTTTATAAAGAATTCTGGATACCGTATGGGCAGCTTCTTTAGTAAAGGCCAGTTCGCCATTTTCATCTCTTTCAAAGTCAGTCTCAGCTTTATCAAGAAGGATCTCTTTTAAGATGGCCTGAGATTCTTCCACCATTTTTTTAACTGCTGGACGGTAAGAAGTATGACTTGAAGCTTTTAAGATATCTTTTTCAAGTCCATCATTTGCCTCAGGATAAATAACTCCGCCTTGGGCCCAGAAAGTATTAGAAATATTTGGATCTTTCTCACGGGTAATGATGCCGACCTTAGCGCCTGACTCACCAAGCTTGATTGCAGTAGTTAAACCTGCAACGCCGCAACCGATAATAAGAACATCAAAGTTATACGCGCTCATATTTTAAGGAGATATCCACAGGAGGTGCACCGTAAGTGATACGACCGACACTTATGGCGTCGACTCCAGGTAAGAGGTAATTATCAATAGTATCTAAAGTGATTCCACCACTAACTTCATAAGTGACTTTTTCTTTCTTAAGTGAGACCGCTTTTTTAATATCAGCGGGTGAAAAATTATCCAGCATAAGATGATTGATTCCCATCTCAAGTGCTTTCTCAAGTTCTTTTAAGTCGTGAATTTCAACTTCTATTTCATTGTAAAAAGAGCCTACGGAGTTAAAGAAATTTACCGCCTGCTCTACTCCACCAAAGAATTTCTTATGATTATCTTTCACCATCCAAAGATCTGTCTGACCGAGGCGGTGGTTATAGCCCCCACCACATCTAACAGAGTATTTTTCTAATGAACGAAGCCCAGGAGTTGTCTTTCTGGTATCAAGAATCTTAATTCCACTACCTTCTGCCTTTTTAACAAAGAGGTTGGTAAAGCTAGCAATTGCGCTTCCATGAGAGAGAAGATTAAGAGCAATCCTCTCTCCGTTTAAAGCAATATTAAAAGGAAGATCAAAGTTTAACTCATCTCCTTTTTTTAATTCAGATCCCTCAAAGGCCATGACCTCGTGAGATAACTTGAATTGTTCATCTAAGTATTGAAAGGCTGCTTCAAACCAAGGCAGTCCAGCTAAGATAAGATCACTCTTGATCTTAAGCTGACAAGATACCTTATCTTTAGGAAGGGACTTTTGATAAAAAATATTTCTTGTAAGATCATCTTCTTCAAAGAAATTCGAAATTGTTTTGCTAAAGGTACTTTTCATTTGCTGCCTATTCATTATGTGATCGAACACTCTTCATAACTCTTTAATTTCAAAGTGTTAAGGAAGATTATAGAGCCTTTAGTTTTCAATAGCTTGCGTGTGAACGGGCGCCTCTTTTTGATCTATTTAATCGGATTTCTCCTCCTGTTTTGCTCCTACCGAGATACCCCAAAATCATACAAAGGGTACAAAAAGGGTAGCCCGTTCACAACCTCTCGGATGACTTCCCTCTCAAAACACTTCAATAACCGCACTATGGCAACTCTCTTAAATGCCTTTATAACAGGAGACAAGAAAAAGATCAGTCCAACTGTTAAAAAGAAATTTGATAACCTGGCCCTCTCCCATCTATTCACACCTTCAGGGATCCATTTAGCCAGCCTCTATTTTTTGTTACTTCCTTTTCTTAAAAGAGCCAAGAATAAACTCATCATTCTCATTCCTCTTCTTGGACTTAGTTACTTCTTTACTCCCTTTCATTCAATAAAAAGAATCCTCCTTATGAAGGTAACTTCTGTTTGGCTAGATCAAAGGGATATGTTCAAAGTTTTTCTTATAAGCTTTACCTGGGATTTTATTTTAGGAACTTATTCACTTAGCCCTCTGAGCTATAGCTACAGTTTTTTATTTCTCGGAATTATTATCAGTTTTCAAAACAGGCCAAAGCTCTTTCTCCCTGTTGCACTCTTAGGTGGTCAAATCATCACCCAGTACTTTAGCGATGCTCCCTTAACAACTACCGGATTTATTTGGAACTTTGCTCTAACCTCTCTCTTTAGCTTTCTCTATCCTTTTTTCTTTATCACCTACTTCTTCCCTCAGATTCCTTTTTCTGAAGAGCTCATCCATTTATTTTATCAAGTTGTTTCATTCTCTAGCGCAGTCGCTATTTCAATCGGAAGCTTTATGGCCACCTTTAATCTGATCCTCCTCACTCTGTATCTTTCAATAGGAGGGAGAAAGTCCTTGATTATTGCTCTTCTCCTTCTCTTTTGTTCACAGCCATTACTGAACGTGAAGAAGCAAAAACCATACAGAAAGTCTCATAAGAGGCTTCCCTATAAGATCATTGAAAAGAATAAGTTAGGATATAAGACTTGGCATTCAGATCGGACCTGCCACCATAGGCTAGGTCCGAGTGATTATAAGATTAAATGCAATATCAATTAATAGTTAAGAAGTTTTCTAAGCTCTATTTCAACATCATCAACTTGAGGAAGAATATACTCTTCTTGCTGAGGACAGTAAGCTACGTGAACATCTTTTGCGGCTACTCTTAAGATAGGAGCATCAAGAGATTCAAAACATTCTTCGTTGATTCGCGCGGCGATCTCCCCTGCAAACCCACTAGTCTTAGTCTCTTCATGAGCGATCATGATTCTGCTTGTTTTACCAAGAGACTTTATAATCGCGTCCATATCTAATGGAGCTAGGGTACGAAGATCAATCACTTCGACTGAGAATCCATCAGCTGCCACTCTCTTAGCAGCATCGATAGATTTTTGAACAAGAGCTCCCCAAGCAACGATAGTGGCATCAGTTCCCTCTAGTGCTATTCTCGCTTTGCCAAAAGGAATCATAAAGTTCTCATCAGCTTCCGCTGATCTATTATAACCTTGGTAATATAAATGCTTATGCTCTAGGAACATAACTGGATCGTCAGCTCTAATAGCCGTTCTTAAAAGACCAGCAGCATCAGTAGCGTTTGATGGAAAAGCAACATAGATTCCTGGAATATGAGTGAAGAGAGACTCTCCACATTGGCTATGATAGATCGATCCACCTCTAAGGTAACCACCGATTGGAACTCTAACCACCATAGGGCATTTAAAGTCACCACCAGATCTATACCTAGTTGTGGCCATCTCATTCTTAAGCTGCATATAAGCAGTCCAAATATAATCAAAGAATTGAATCTCTACGACTGGCTTTAGCCCACGCATGGCCATACCGATGGCACGTCCTACGATATTGGCTTCAGCAAGTGGAGAATTAAAGACTTGCCCTTCACGGCTGTCTCGCTGAACACCAGAAGTAATCTTAAAAACCCCACCCTTACCTTTAAGGTCAGGGTTATCAAATTTTTCAAGTTGGCTAAAGTCGGCCACATCTTCACCAAACATTCTAAGAAGTGGGTTCTTAGCAAATTCAGAACGAAGAACTTTATTGATAGCTCCAGCCATAGGAATATCATCTTTACCTGTGAAATTAGGATCTGTTTCAAAATCGCTGCTCGTAATATCAACGTCCATGCTATGGAGGTGATCCATGCTTGATTCCGGCGTTGGCCATGGAGTTTCAATGGCCTTTGCCATCGCTTCTTTTACTTCAGCGCTAACGTCTTGAAGGATTTGATCATTTTCTTTTTGAGTGATCACACCTGCTTCAATAAGTGTCTTTGGATATGAATTAAAAACGTCAGTGATCTTCTCTTCAGCTAGCTCTTCTTTTGTTCTGTACATGGTCTGATCGTCAGAAAGAGAGTGAGAATAAGGTCTTGTTACGCTAGCGTGAACAAGAACTGGTCCTTTACGGGCTCTTGTATGCTCAACAGCTTCGATCATAGCGGCGTAAGATTCAATAGGACAACTTCCATTTGTTGTTATGATCTTAAGATCTGGAAAGTTCTCTAAAGCCTTTGAGATTGAGGCCCCTGGTGTTTGAACAAAGGTAGGAACTGAAATGGCATAACCGTTATCTTCTACACAGAAAATAACCGGAAGCTTATTTACACAAGCAGTCGTTATTCCTTCCCAGAATTCACCTTGAGAAGTTGTTCCGTCTCCACAAGAAGTATATACAACTTCATCATTTTCAAAAGGAATCTCTGCATTCAATACTTTTTTAGTCTTAAGATCTTCAAGAAACATTCCTGCCTCAGCTACTCCACAAGCCTGTAAGAACTGAGTTCCTGTACAAGATGATTTTGTAACAATATTAAGATCAACGTTCCCCCAGTGGGCTGGCATTTGGCGACCATGGCTGGCCGTATCTCCGATATTACCATTGGCTTGGCAAAGCATTTCATAAGCCGTTACACCAAGGCCTGTGCAAAGTGCACGATCTCTATAGTAAGGAATAAACCAATCATACTTAGGCTTCATGGCCTTCGCTACTGCTGAAAGGATTCCTTCATGACCAGCACCAGAGATTTGAAAGTAAGCCTTTGATTGCTTCTTCATTGAAATCTCAGCGTCGTCTAGTTTTCTAGAGAGATAAACATTTCTCAGCATCCAAACCAGGTCATCTTTTTTAAGACCAATCTTTTTAGCGAGTTTTAATTTATCTTCAACGGAAATCATCTTTGTATTTACCTTAGGCTTAGTTTTTTCTAGCATTTATAGATCTCTTGCTTAGCGTTAAAAAAGTCGTTATTTCGCTAAGACTTTATCTAATAGAGGCCTGTTTGTCTAAGAAACTGAAATATTACAAGGTGTTAAGTCATTAGAATCAGAAGCCTGACGATAAGGTCATCGAAAACCTTCTGTCTTCAATTCCCCTAAAGGAGGATCCTGAAGTATCAACAGCATAGGTTGTTAGGTCAAACTCCAACCTTCGCGTTCGGAGACCAAGACCACCAGATCCAAAACCATCTCCCCAACCAAATCGTACAAAGAAGGTTCTGTTAAAATCAAATTCAGAACCAAAAGTAATCCGTCTTGAGGAAGAGGTTCCATACTTATCTGCAAAATCTTTATAATTAACTTCTAAATGGAGCCTCGTTGTTTTTCCAATTTGAGGAGTTAATGAAAATCCTAAATCAAAGGTTTGCCTAATCTTTGTGGGCCTAGTTAACCCCCCTGAATGAGAAAACTTTTGGGATCCTAGATTATGAATCGTTGCTGCGAAAGTAGGAAGAAAGGTAACAGGAAAAGTGAGCTTGGTACCACCAGTGATGATAAAAGCTGTTCCTTTATTAGTATCATTATCTCCAAGTTCTAAAGTCACATCTTTATCTTTGGTTCCAACGGCTTCCTTTCTTCTTATAAGGGCACCAGTAAAACCAACCTTAAAAACCCCACCTAATAAAGAAAGGTTAAAAGCAGCATAAGGGCCATGATCTGTTCTTTGAGCATATTCAAAGTCACTAGTGGCAGATTGAATTGTCGCTAAGGTCTGCTTTGAAAAAAGATAGCCCGCGCTAAAGTAACGAGTGGTAAAGTTAGGAAGCATATGAAACCTGGTATAGGCCATCTTCCCAAAGCTTCCAGGTTGATTTAAAAGTTCTCGCTGCCCGTCTAATGAAATGCTTTTTCCAAAACTTGAACTAGCATCAAAAAGACCTCCACCAGTTCCAATGTTCATCCATCCACGGTTGGTTTCTAAGTGAAAATTTGAAAAATGAAAATGCCCATAACGAACAGAGCCTAGGCCAGCTGGGTTATAAAAAACTGCCGAGCTATCATCAACTCTTGAGATAAAAGCATTTCCCATAGCGAGGGCACGCCCTGAAGTCGCTAGCTCGGGAAAAGTGGCATCACTAAAACCAATGGCCAAAGCATTACTTGAAAAAGTGATGATGAGGGCCGTGATTGAAATGGAGAAAATTCTTAGAAGTTTCACACTCTTATTATAGTTTTTCACATAGTCAGATAATAGGTTGCAGACTTTGCCAAAAAAAGCCCGACTCTTGAGGTCAGGCTTATAATAATCACAGCTATTTAGTCAGCTTTATCTGAGGTGAGCCCCTTTTCTACCAGGAAAACGGTGGCTTCTATTTTGACCTAAAAACTTCCCTTGAATCTTTTTTATAGACTCAATTCTACTTTCGGCCAGGATATCAGTGGCTTCATTAACAGGGATATTCTGCTCTTCTGAGATCTTGAAGATCTTTAAAGTTGTATCAAAGATTGTATCAACCATTCTAGTCGCCTTATCATCGGACCAACCTTCAAATTCGATTGAAACATTCATAAGCCCACCAGCATTGATTAAGTAATCAGGAGCATAGAGGATTCCCTTATCTTTTAAGATCTGCCCATGCCTTGATTCAGAAAGTTGGTTATTAGCAGCACCTGCTACGATCTTACACTTAAGGCGGTCAATGGTATCGTCATTGATAGTGGCCCCAAGAGCACAAGGTGCGTAGATATCACAATCAACGTCATAGATTTCTTCAACACCAACAAACTTAGCGTCTGGTACAGCTTCTTTGAATAATTCAATATTTTTTTCATTAATATCAGTAAAGATAACCTTTGCACCACTTTGATAGAGAAGCTCACCTAAGTGCCTTCCTACTGATCCAGCACCTTGTAGAGCAACTGTTTTTCCTCTTACAGAACGATCACCAAAAACTTTCACACAAGAAGCTTCAAGCCCTCTAAAGACTCCACGTGCTGTCCAAGGAGAAGGATCTCCAGAGCCACCGTGAATCTGAGCAACACCACAAACATTACTTGTCTCAGTAAAGATATGTTCAATATCTTCAACACCAATGTTCACGTCTTCAGCAGTAATATACCTACCATTTAAAGATTCTAGAAAACGCCCGTAACTTCTAAAGAGAGCTTCAGACTTATCTTTTGTAGGGTCACCAATAATAACTGCTTTTCCACCTCCAAGATTTAATCCTGAAACCGCAGCTTTATAAGTCATGCCTTTTGATAATCGAAGAACATCAGTGATGGCCTCTTCTTCAGAAGCATATTGCCATAGACGAGTTCCGCCTAAGGCTGGACCTAATGTCGTATCATGAATCGCGACAATGGCCTTTAAATTACAACTTGAATCAGAAAAGAAAACGACTTCCTCGTGTCCTTCGCTGTACAACTTTTCGAAAGTTAACATTCTTGCTCCTTAATAGTGCTCTGTTTTTTTATGTGCCTCAAATAACCTAAGTTATCAAAATAAAAGACTTTTATTGTGCCCTAGGTTAGAATTGGACGAATCTTAAAACTTCAAGGACAAAAACCGTATGCCCAGCGTGTCATTAGCCCCAGATTTAGAAAAGCCAGAAGAGTATAAGACTCTAGAAGTAGAACTAAGCCAAACCCTTTATGACGAATGCGAAAGGCAAGGCACCCCTCTTCCCCACGGTTGCCTCGCCGGATCCTGTGGCTCTTGCCGCATCGAAGTTGTTAAAGGAGCTGATAACCTTAAGCCCGCTAGCTTAATCGAACAAAACACCATAGATGCTCTTAAAGAAGAATTAGTTGAAAGGTATGGAGCTGACTTTGTTGAAGGCAAGGAAATCCGCCTCGCTTGTAGAGCAAGGCTTATAAAAGATGGTGAAGTTAAGTTTAGACCTTTTAAGTAGATTAGCTCTCTAGGAGCTTATCTGATTCCGTTGTTTCATCTTCAGCCTCAGTGGCCTCTTTCTTAGAGAAGATATGTTTTTCGCCATCGACGTCTCTAATTCTCATTTGACGAATTTCATAGTCATCAACTCTTGATAGTTCAAAACTCAATCCTTCCCAGACAATGATTTGTCCTTCTTCAGGAAAGTTATTACCAAGCATATCTAGGATAAATCCAGCGAGAGTCGAATAATTATCATTTAAAGGGATCTTAATATCGTAATCATTATAAAGCTCTCTTAAGGAGGTCGTCCCATCAACAAAGATTCCATCTTCACGATCAGCTTCACTATACTCTTCTAGAACTTCTGCAATTTCCTCATCATGCTCATCTTGAATCTCACCGAGAATCTCTTCGATAATATCTTCAAGAGTAATAATTCCTACAATCATGCCTGTTTCATCTTTAACCATGGCAAGATGAACTTTCTTACGATTCATATGATCAAAGACTGCTGAGATTTTCATATGCTCATAGACAAAGAAGGGCTCTTTAAGAATGGACTTCATGTCAAAGCGTCCCTTCATTTCACCCCTTACAAAGGCCAAGTCTTTTACATGAAGAAACCCAATAGTATTATCTAGCTCACCTTCACTAACAGGGTAGCGGCTGTGGCCAGCTTCTTTAACAGTATCTATTACTCTATGAAAGTCCCAATCTATATTAATGGCCTTAACGCCAAGCCTTGGAATCATAATGTCTTTAACTTTAATGGTAGGAAACTCAAGGATATTGTTAAGCATATCAATCTGCTTAGAATCCATGGTGTTCTCTTTTTCAGCTTTATCAAGCATGTACTCAAAGTCGTTCTTAGTTATAAGGCGCCCATTGATTTGAGCGTTCTTTCCAAGAACAGTCTCAATGACCCAAACCATTGTGTGAATAACTGGATAGAGAAGGAAGTAACAGAACTGAAGAGTCCTAATCGTTCCGTACGCTAATTTCTCAGCATGATTTCTCGCAAATGTTTTTGGAATGATCTCACCAAATATAAGAATCGCTAAAGTCGTAACACCAACAGAAATAGTGATGGCATCATCGGCAAAGTACCTGGCAGCAATGGCCGTGTTCAATGAAGCGGCCAAGATATTAACAACGTTATTTCCAACTAAGATAGTCGTAAGTAGCTCATTGGGTTTCTCAACCATAAAGGTAAAGGCCTTCCCTTGAGAGCCGCCCTTATCAATCAACTGCTTTGCTCTATCAACACCAATAGACATAAGAACAGCTTCAGAGCCTGAGAAAAAACCAGATCCAAAGAAACAGAAGATCAAAGCTGCGATTTCATAATAGCTAGTTACTGGCTCCATGAGAGCCTCGTACATTTCGTGAATTTTCTAGGATTATTAACGGGCATAGCAATTATTAGCGAGAGGCCCTTGAATAGCGGAACTTTTATTACGGTCCTACCTTGTTTGGTTAACAACATGACTAGGTCCAATTTGTTTAAGACCTTAGCGGATGCATCTTATATTTTACTCCTTTTCAGAAGTAAAGTCCAAATAGCTGTGATTACGATAATTTAGTGGTGCTCTAGGGGCTTCCCTTCGAAGTCGTGATCCGAGTAAATGATCCTATCATTCATCTCATGATTGAACTGTGGGATCTCTTTAAGGTTTGAAAGTCCTCGAAAATTGGTCTGGCACTTATAACAAATCACTACATTTGGAATTCTTCTAAAGAGGAAGAGGTCTACTAACCAAAGGACAATCAAGCTAATCCCATAAGTCCACGGTACAAAACAGGCCGCGATGACGAATAAAAGGACCCCGATCTTGCGGCTAAAATCTTTTTGCTGAAAGAAGTCTTTTCTCTCACAAACTGGGCAATCACAAAGGCGCCCTTCAGTATGCTCCTCATTGAACTTAGTGGGCACACTATGCTGACAAACATCACAATCAGCAGACTTGGCATCCACTGATGGATAAATATTAATTCCAGAGCCGCATTCAGGGCAGGTAATTTCAACTGTCATCATAGGAACATCCCAAAACTAAAATACATATATTGCGCGCAGAGCTCGCCTATAATAACAAAAAAAGTCATGGCGTAAAGCATTCCTGTAGCGCTTTGGGTTGAACGTAATTTCACTAACTTCCAGTTAAATATGGACATGATTCCTATAACTAAATAACCCCAGCCGGCTCTCATAAGAAGCATAAGCCAGTTAAAACTATAACCAGCACCTTTCGTTGTTCCTTCCGTGAAAAAATCAAAGTTCTGGTATGTAAAATAACCCGCTTGAGTAATCTTTAAAGCTAAGACAACAAATAAGATTATATTAGCAATAAGAAGAGGTCTTACCGTAAGCTTTGGAACTACCAAATAGTAGTGCCCCAAGAGCATTGAATAAATGATGATTCCTAGTAAGAAAGTGCTCGAGAGAAAGTAGAGGTATGTTAATCCGTGGTGATTAAAAGTTAAGACAATCAAATAGAGTAAGCTGGCGTTTTGAATAAAGTATAGAAGCCACATAAAAAGGCTCTTTTCGTCTTGGTGAAAAAGCCTAACTAAGACCATGCAAATCATAGGAATATAGTGCAGATACGAAGGTAAAATAAAAGCGTCCGCATATCTAAGATAAAGAATAGTCGATATAAGTAAGGGAACAAGAGCCACAGTAATAATCAACTTAACAAGGCCAACACCGGTTAACTTAGAGTCTGCAATAGGCATAAAAAGGCCTACTCCGAATGCCATCGTTAACAAAAAGGTTTCTGTGACCATCAGCACTTCTGCCATAATCTCTCCACATGGTTTCCTGAGTTTTGTTTTTCTATATACTCGAGAAATAGATCTATAAATTCATGATTCACTTTAGGAATCTGTCCTTCTAAATGCTGGCTTGATTCTCCAAATTGAAATTCAAACCACTCACCTTTAGAAGAGGGAATCTTTTCAAATCTTGAAAAGTGCACATGAAGTAAGATTGTCTTATCTCCACTAACATAAGAGTGCCGCTTAAAGAGGGGAAGGTATTCTTTAACCTCCACTCCAACCTCTTCATGTACTTCACGCCTTCCCGCTTCTTCGCTAGATTCACCAGCTTCTATCTTGCCCCCAGGAAATTCCATAAGACCATTGAGTGGCCCATCAGAAACCCGCCTTTGCATCCAAAGTTTTAGGCCCTTAGGACCTATATCTTTTACAAAGAGAACGATGGAAACTGGCAAAATCATAATGTAGAGCTACCATGAGCTTTTTAAATTGGCCCATTTGACACAACCAGTCTATATAAGCTTATGGAAAACAGATTGCCTTTCAAACCAGGATCCCTACTCTTCGCCCCAATGGAAGGCGTTACTGAAGAGTCTTATCGAATAGCGGTTTCAAGGGCCTTTCCAGAGTGGGACCTCTTTGCTACTGATTTTCTAAGAGTTCCTTCCCAAGGTTTTTACAAGACCCAGAAGATCCTCTCTCACTTTGGTGAATCAGTTTATCAAAATGAAGCCCTAAAAAAGAAAACGACCTTTCAAATCCTAACTTCAGAAAGGGCCAATACAATTCAAACCGTTGAACTTATAGAGGCCCTAGGTTTTGAACACTTAGACTTAAACCTTGGATGCCCTTCTAAAAAGGTAAACGCCCATAAGGGTGGCGCCTACCTCTTGAGTGATCTTCCTGTTTTAAGAAAAATTTTAAAAGACATTCGGTCTCATTTTAATAAATGCTTCACGGTAAAAATAAGAATTGGCTACCGCGATACGAGTAACTTTGAGGACCTTTTAAAGCTAATTGAAGATGAAGGTGTTGAGGCCATTACCATCCATGGAAGAACCAGAGACCAACTTTATAGAGGTCATGCCGATTGGAGTTATATAAAAAAAGCAGTCGAACTAAGCAATCTTCCCATTATTGGAAATGGCGATGTTTGGAATACTGACGATGTTACCAGGATGTTTGAAGAGACTGGATGTCATTCAGTTATGGCCGCTCGGGGTGCTCTTAAAACTCCATGGCTAGCTACACTCTACAGAGATTATGAGGGTGAGTTAAACGAAGCCTTTTTGATGATTGAAAGAAAGAAGTTCGTAGAAATCTATTTTTATGAATTAGAAAAAGAATACCGACGAGAGGGAAAGAAGACAGAAAACATTCTTAAAAGATTTAAGGCTTTAAGTAGGTATATCTTTGATGATTTTGATGAAGATGGTTTGTTAAGAGATAGCTTCTTAAGATCCCGTAGCTATAACGAGTTCTCTGATAAACTAGGTTCCTTATTTCTATAAGCTTTTGGATAAAATTTCTTATTTATATAAAGCCAAGACTCTCCCAAGATTAAACCAAGAAGGCATGAAAGAAAGACTTCTATTCCCCCGACAAGTGAGAGGGTCAAACTAAATAAAAGTGGACCTAAGACTCGAGAAATAAATTTTAAACTTATCTTAGTTTCAAAAAATATTTGTCCTTCAATTTGATCTTCAAGCCAAAACATTAATCTAAAAAAAGAAAACCTATACCGAGGTGATCTCACTTTTTCTCGTAGCTCTGGGGTTAGAAGCCCCCATGGCCAAAGAAAACCTAAAGTAAAGAATACAACCCAGATAATTTTTAAAGGTAATAAGAGGCCGCAAAGAAAAAAAGAAAAGATAAATGGAAAGACCAAAATGTAGTGGCGCTTAAGCTCATTCATGGCTCTAGGCCACCTGACTCATGAAGAAAAGTAACATCTGGAAATTGAATATGAGGAGCAGACTTAATAATCATGTCAAAGACAGAAATAAAGTCATCAAGGTTAAGCATTGATCCTCTGTCGTATTCACTAAATTCGTCCATGACATCATCCCACATTGGAGTATCTATAGGTCCTGGAAATAAATTGGTGAAGCGCACCTTTTTAGGTTTCCACTCTTCTTTAAGTGAATCAACCAATCCCTTTAAAGCAAACTTTGAAGCACAATAGGCGCTCACATTAGGAAATCCTTTTTGAGAGGCAACAGAGAGAAGAGTCACAAAGTGAGTCTCATTTTCAATTAATAGATCATCGATATGCTTAAAGATATGAAAAGCTCCTAAAACATTTGTATCTAAATGATCCCTAAAACCTTTTGATTCCATATCAACTAATGGACAGGCATCAAAGACACCTGCGCATTGAACGACTAGATGAATTCCACCTTCAATTTGTTCAGAGATCTCAGAGAAAAGCTCTCTAACTTCACTATCTCTTCTAATATCAATTTCAATGTCTATGTAGTTTTCATGCTCTAGTGGTGAACCGGAACGGCTGGCCCCGAACACTGTATACCCTTCTTCTAAAAGGTACTGACAGGCCTCGAAGCCAATTCCAGAAGATGCCCCGGTTACCAGGGCATTTAAGCTACTCATATCTATTTAGCCACGCCAATGGCTTTTGTCTCTCTAAGAACAGTTACTTTAATTGTTCCAGGATATGACATTTCTTCTTCAATCTTCTTAGCGATATCTCTTGAGAGCATAACCGTTTGTTGATCATCAACTTTATCATTCTCAACAAAGACTCTTACTTCTCTACCACCACTGATGGCGTAAGACTTATTAACACCTTCAAAAGAGTTAACGATCTGTTCGATATCAGTAAGTCTTGAAACATAAGATTCCATCATGGCCTTTCTAGCACCAGGACGAGCGCCACTTAAAGCGTCTCCAGCTGCTACAAGGTGGGCCAGAACACTTTCTGGTTTCTCATCATCATGGTGAGCACGGATGGCATGAACAATATCTGGTGCCTCTCCATACTTCTTAGCAAAGTCAGCACCAATAACAGCGTGAGATCCTTCTGCCGAAGCATCAATCACTTTACCGATATCATGGAGAAGACCTGCTCTTCTTGCTTGCTTAACATTAAGGCCCATCTCAGCTGCCATGGCACCACAAATAAAGGCGGCTTCAAGAGCATGCTGGTATTGGTTTTGAGTATAAGAAGTTCTCCAGTTAAGAGCTCCTACAAGTTTTAGAATTTCAGGATGGATACCATGAACTCCGATTTCCATCTGAGCTTTCTCACCAAGAAGAAGCATTTGCTTTTCCATCTCGGCTTTTGATTTATCATGAAATTCTTCAATCTTAGCGGGGTGAATACGACCATCAGCAATCAACTTACCAATTGTCTGTCTTGCAATCTCTCTTCTCACAACGTTGAAAGAAGAAATCACAACAACCTCAGGAGTATCATCGATAATTAAATCAACACCGCAAATTTGTTCGAAGGCGCGAATATTACGACCTTCTCTACCAATCAAGCGACCTTTAACATCATCTGAAGGAAGATCAACAGCTGAAATAGATTTTTCAGCAACATACTCTCCGGCAAATCTTTGAATAGCGATTCCAACGATTCTCTTAGATTTCTCTTCGGCTTCGTTCTTTGCTTCTTCTTCAAGATCACCATATTTCTTAGCAAAATCAACCTTCGCTTCTTCTTCCATATTAGCAAGTAAGATAGCTTTAGCCTCTTCACGGCTCATGCCACTAACTTCTGCCATACGGTCAGAGAGCTCATTTTGCTTTGCTTTAAACTTTTCAACTTCGGCTTCAACTCTTTTTTGAGATTCTTTTAACTCTTCTTCTTTAGCAGCAACTCTAGCCACATCTTTCTCATGTTCAGAAGTCCTTAATTCAAACTTAGCTTCTCTAGCTTGAAGTTCTCCTTCTTGGCTTTTCCAATCATTCCTAAGCTTTTTAATCTCTTCTTCTATCTCTTCTTTTTCTTCGCGGGCGGCTTGCTTAGCTTCTTTACGAGCCTTGTACTTGATATCGTTGGCATCTTTCTTCGCTTTTTCAATAATCTCATCAGCTTTACCCGTACGTTCTTTAACGTCGGCCATAACTTTTGCGTGGCGAATAAACCAACCAAGTCCCGCCCCGATTAGAGCGGCCAAAACTGCTGCTAAAACTAGGGTCGTATCCATGGTTATCTCCTTTTAAAGGTATGTAGCTAGGCGATGAGAATTATCTGATCTTCCACTATCACCACATCCATTTTAATATCATGGGGCTCTGTTGGAATTTCTTTTAATAATTGATCGCTAGTACATATTCCTATTTTTAAACCGTTATATTTTTCTAAAAACTTATCGTAATACCCTTTTCCTCTTCCAAGGCGCTCTCCTGTTCTCCCAAAAGCTAAGCCGGGAACAAAAAGCAAATCTGGTATCACCTCTCTTGAATCTGATGCAGGACTCTTAATCACGACTCCAAATTCATTTGTTTCAACCAAATCCTCGTAGCGAGATTGCAAGAAGATCATCTCTCCTAACTCGTTCGTACTTGGAAAAGCTAATCGAGCGCTATCATCTAAATCAAGCATCCAATTAATTTCGTCGATCATTGGGGCAAATCCGCCAATAATCAAACTCGATGAATAGTTTGGAAATTCCTTTGGCAAAACTTCATCAAGAAACTTGGAGATGTTTTTAGAAACCCCGAGACTCTTTTTCTGTTTTGTTTCTTCAGAAAAACTCTTAAGCAATTGCTTAATCTGTTTTCGGCTTTCGCCCTTCGATTGATAAGACATGCCCTAACTAGTTTGTAGCTGGCGACACTTCCTCAATAAACTTAAGCGCATCATCTGCAGTTACCTGCAATTGATTAATGGCATCTTTGCATTCAATTTCCATTGAAACTTTTTCTGATGCAATTTGTAATGCTGCTAATATGGCCACTTGGCCTTGGTCTAAGTGAGGAACCCTATCTTTAATCTTAGAAGCTTCTTCGCGAACATAATCTACGATTCTTTCCGCAGTACTCTGGTCGGCAAAATGGTCAGGCTTAAAACTAACCTTGAACCCTAAGACATCAAAATCCAAATTTTCTTGTTTACTATTCATCTACCTATAGAATAGTTCAACTAGGGAATACCGTCAATTTAGACGTACCTCATTAGGCCTAGTGAGTCATGTCCAAGAGTGCCTTTAAATAATCATCTAGATCAAAAGCATTTAAGTCTTCAACGCTCTCGCCAACACCAATATAGGCGATTGGGACTTTTAGCTGCTGCACTATACCAATAGCAGAGCCGGCTTTTGATGAACCATCGCACTTAGTGAATATCAGACCTGTAAGATCAAGTGCCTTATTAAATTCCTCAGCTTGCCTCATTGCATTCTGACCTGTGATGGCGTCTATAACCAACAAGGTATGATGAGGCGCAGAGTCATCTAACTTCTTTAGGACATTCTTACTCTTGGTTAACTCCACCATAAGATTATCTTTAGTATGAAGCCTTCCTGCCGTATCTAGGATGCAATAATCTGCTTTAATAGAAATAGCTTTTTGAAGGGCATCAAAACCCACACCACTTGGATTGGCCCCTTCCTTGGCCCGAACCATTTCGGCCCCTGATCTTTCACACCAAACTTGAAGCTGATCAACGGCTGCGGCCCTAAAAGTATCACAAGCCCCCACAACCACCTTGGCCCCTTGCTTTGTTAACTTAGTAGCAAGCTTTCCAATGGTTGTTGTCTTTCCTGCTCCATTTACACCCACAACCATAATGACTTCAGGTTTATTCTTAGAATCAGGGCTATATTCGTACAAGGCCTTTGGGGTTTCTTTCTGAATGCCTTCCATCTTTTGAGAAAGGAAATTAAAGAGGAACTCTTTAAACTGCTCTTCTCCAAAGCCTTCTTTTTTCAATTTTTCTTGTAGCTCATCCATCAACTCTGCCACCGTGGCAGGACCAATATCAGCCCCGTAAAGAAGCTCTTCTATTTCCTCAATGGCATCTTCACTTAGAGAATTTCCATTGAATATCTTTCCAAGTTTTCCCCAAACTTCAGAGCGAGATCTGCCTAAACCTTTCTTAAGCCTTTCAGACCAGGACAGTTCTGGCTTTGATGAAGGAGTAGCTACGACCACTTCCTCTTCAACGGTCTCTTCTTCATCTAAAGGAGATTCCTCTTTAGGAAGTGGGGCTTTCCTTTCCTCTTTTAAAACTTCAGGCTTCTTTTCAATTTCCTTAGTAGCTTTATTGGCCTTACCTAGAACCAAGAACAATGAGGCAAGCCCTAGATATAAAAGAGAGCCTAAACCAAATAAGTCTCCGTTATTAACTGGACCAGAAATATTTAAGAGTTCATATAAAGATTTGATCAGTTCCATAAAATCCTCTGAAATTAAAAGCCTGATAATACGGTCTAGAAAGCGTTTGGCAAGTTTGACAATTTTTCATGCATTGCGATACTTATAGGTTATGAATCAAAGGCGAATGAAGCTATTTACCGGTCTTAGGGATCTAAAAACCTTCTTTAATAACCAAGGTTTCTTAGAAGTCATAACTCCTCCCATGGTTCAAAACCCCGGAATGGAAGTTCATATTCATCCATTCAAAGTAACAAAGGCCATCGATAATATTGATACTGACTGGTTCCTTCAAACCTCACCGGAGTTTGCGATGAAGGAATTATTAAGTGAAGGCTTTGAGAAGATTTACAATATTTCCTATTCCTTTAGAGATGAGCCTGAGAGCTCAACTCATAGACCTCAATTCTTAATGCTTGAGTGGTACCGTGCCAACGAAGATTACCAAAAGATTAAAATGGATTGCTCCAACTTAGTCACAAGTTTTCCAAACTCAAGTTTCAAAGAAGTAGAAGAAGTGAATGTAGAAGAGCTTTTCTTAGAATATTGCTCTATGAGTATCTTAGATTTTCTAGAGACTAAAGACCTCTATCAAAAGATTCATAAGGACTTTCCACAGCTTGCCATTTCTAAAGAGCTTCCCTGGGAAGATCTCTTCTTTATGCTCTTTTTAAACTTGATCGAGCCACAGTTTAAGAATCATCCCGCTTTAATTGTCGATAAATACCCCGCTCCCCTTAGCGCACTTTCTACGTTGAACAAAGAGGATCAAAGAGTTTGTGAAAGATTTGAACTTTATCTAAATGGAGTTGAGGTTGCTAACTGCTTTAATGAGTTAACTGATCTCAATGTCCAAAGAACCCGCTTTGAAAAAGATGCCTTCCAGAAAAAGAACTCTTATGGATACGAACTCCCTAGTCCTCAGGTTCTTTATAATGCCTTAGAAAAAGGACTTCCCCCATCAGCAGGAATAGCGATGGGAGTGGAGCGTTTCTTAATGGCCATGAATAATGAAGAGAACCTCTTCTATTAATTCTTTAAATGATTATAAAGTTGGTGAAGCTTGATCATGACTTCTGATTTAATATATTGATTAGGGACTTGCTCAGCCCATTTTTTATGAGCCGACATCTTCTCTATCTTTCTAAGTTTTGATTTAAATACCTTAGGGTATTTCTGCGCAAGCTCTCCTGAAAAGACCGCGTACCAAGCATATAGTTTAGTTGGATCTGTCTTTAGATATTCATCAATAATACTTAAACAGCTTTCCGTTGAGATTCTTTTAAGGGTATAAAAATTTATTCCCTCTAAAGCCTTTTTCTTAATGCTTTTATTTAAAAATCTTGGAAAGAAGTAAGAAGCAAAATCTACAACCTTCTCACTGACAGGGTTATCAAAATTCTCTAAACCTCGGTAGGTATTATCTAAAACCAGGGCTCGGTAAACGCCTTCTCTGGTTCCCCCTTGGGCCAATATATTATACCAGCGACCAAGTTGATCCTTATTGCCTTTAGTCCCTCGTGTTGCAAGGTAGAGTTCATCAATAAAGATATAATTAAGCCTTCCTCTTTTATCTTCTGGAATATTCTTAATCTTATCGTCTTTTTTCTGTGAATAAACCGAAGCATCTGTAGCGCTTTCATTGACCTTCGGGATTTCAGGTAGTTCTACAATACCTGTCCCTTCACCAAGAAGCTTAACCGCGATATCTTCACCTAAGTACTTTGTAATAAATGGTCTTAGCTTTTCCTTAAACTCTGAAACTCCTGCAAAACTAGGATTTCCGTAGAATACAAAACAAAGTCCTATAATGATGGTGATTCTCTTAATCACGACTCCCTCCTCTATGTAAGTCCTTTAAATTTAACATTTTATTCACAATTGAAGGAGAGGGCAGATAAGTCACTGGTATTAAAAGACCGAGTACTTTGGTACGCCTCTAAGCATAGGCAAATACGTGTGAAGGAATCTTGATATTTAAGCGGCAATAATTGCCTAAATGACTAAAATCGCTCAGGAAATAAAAGTTCCTAAATATTCACTTCAAACACGTCGATAATTAGGAGTATGAAAAGTTATACTTTGAAAATTCTCCTTCTTATTACTTCACTAACAGTGATCAGCTGTATGCCTGATTCCGCGACGAAGTTCAAAGAAGACCCACCAAAGAAAGCTCCTGTAGTGACAAGTGGAGGGACGGTAGAACTTCCGGTTGATTTCAACCCTATAACTCCAATTCTTTGCCCAAGTGGTAATTCTACAGCGACAAACTCTTTAGGCCTTGTTCCGGCAGCAGCCCTACCGGCCGTCTTTTCAGCAGATACTCTTTTTGTAACAACTCCATTCTCTTTAGATGGAACAACTAACCCTAATTATGAATTCGTTATTAAAGGCGATGGAGTTAGTACTCTTACAGACTTAGCTGGTGATACAGAAGTCTTTTGCGCTCTTGCTGATGATGAGCCGACACCCCAATTCTATCCTTATGTTGAAGAGCACCCTTTTGAAGAAGCAGGCTTAGTTTGGTCTTCCTCACCTTCTCTTCCTACTGGCCTAACTTTCGGAACAACTGCTGAAAATGAAGGGCATATTGTTGGTACTCTAACAGGATATAATGAGCTAACGGCTTATTCAATTTCAGCAACGAACCCTGTAACAGGGACAGTAGCGACAGGACAGATTGAAATCGCTTCAACGACTCCTCTAAAGATGATCCTTGATAGTGACACATCAAATGATGAAGAGAATGCCTTTTTCTATACTCAATATCCTGATGCTACTTTTACAGCTAAGGTTGAAAACTCAAGTACCCTTATTCCAAATCACTATATAGTTAACGAAGCAGGCGCTCTAGCTCGAATAGATCATGTTGATTACACAACTAATAAAGTTCACCTAACGATTCAAACTCCATCAGCTACTGCTCCCTCTAAGTTCTTTAGAGAAAACGACGAAATTGATCAATTCAACCCTGATCAAATTGCTGCAGGAGCGAGAGTCTTTAACACTTCTGTAACTGTACTAGAAGAATTTTATGCTGTTGTTAAAACTGGTGCCTCCGTTGGTGGAGCTATCGGAAATGACTTTGCTCTACATTGGGATTCAGAGTCTGGCTTTATTAGTTCAACTACGACTGATGGTCTGACTGCTGCAGCCGGTGGAGAAATAGAAAAGTGGATCCGTTGCTCATACACTCCTTCAATTGAAGCTTTTGGAATTGGATTTGTTAACGGTGAAGATACTGTCATCACCCAATTCTCTGATATTGATAACTGGGGAACAATTACTTCAGGCACGGCCAACTTTAACTTAGCACTAGGAAGAGATAGACCTTGTGAGTTTAACGGTGTCGTTACAGCTCCCTTCCCTAAAACCGAAATCACAACGACAGTTTATTCATACTCTGGTGAAGCGGAGTCCACAGACTTTAAGATTGAAGCAGGGGACATTCGTCAACCAAGACCCCTCACAAATACCTCTTTAGCTAATGAAACAAACTTCTTTTTTCATTATCAATACCAAGGAACAAGTGCTTCTGATACGACTAACTTAATCCTTACTGTTGGAGACGCTTCAAATTTTAAATACAACTCTCAAGTTCCTGATGAAAACAAAGTTTCTAATGGTAGAGGGACAAGCGCAGTCATCACTTATATTGACCAAGCCACTAATAAGCTTTTTGTTACTATTGAAAATAAATTCTCCTACGCTTTTGTCGTTGGGGATGAAATTGATAATTCTGGAACCTTTCTTTCTGCAGAGACTTCGATCGTAGATGTTGAATACACCTTTGAATTAGGAAAGGCAGCTGGGGCAAATACCTATTTTGAACCAAAGATTGCTTTAGTTAGAGCGGCCATGGAACTTGATATTAGCGCTACTGGTTTAGTCATAACTCCTTTTGGATCAAATGAGTTTTCAACCAATCTTTTAAAGCAAGTTTATCTCAATGGTTCAATTTCAATCATGGGAGATAGCGGTTCAATTCAATCAAGAACCATTTCAGCCATAGACTTAACACCTAATGCTCATACAATCACAGTTTCCGCTGCTTTTTCAGATGGGATTCCTAATAACGTAAGTCAACTCGCTTACTTATCTCCTTTTGAAAATGCTTACGAAGCTAGCGCTAACGAAAATGTTGGTTATTGTGATGCTGGAGCAATTGGCACTTGTAATGGCGGTGTAAGCTGTCGTACTCATCAAACCAGAACAGCCTGTTTAGCCGATCCTAGCTATACTGGATCATCTGACGGAATCAGATGGATCTCAGAAAAAGGAAATATCAGATACTCAATTAATAACTACTCTGGAATTTCAACAAGCTCTTGTAGTGACCGATGTGATACTAATGATCAGGTTCTTGCTGGTACTCCTGGAACACCGCAGATTGTTTTTAAACCAGGAAATAAGATCACTGATGATAATCATGGCCGTATTGTTATAGCCAATGACCTGACTACTTTAAATTCAACTCAATCTTTTGAAATTACGGCAACTGGCTTCACTGGAAATACCTCAACGACAAGCTTTAAGTTTTCAGTAAGCGCGCCTCCAGCTAATCTTTCAATGAATAGAAACCTACTTCTCAATGTACCAAGTGGATCTGCATTTCAGATTGGGTCTTATGTCTCTAGTAATAATGTTGATGCTGGGACAGGTATCATTAAAGATGTTATTACCGCTGTAGAGAACGGTTATGAATACCTTGATATTCAAGTTATCAAAGGTCAGTTCTCTGAATTTGATGATTTAGATAATAGACCTACCTTCAGTTCACAACAAACTTATGTCCTAGGTGGCGGAGTTATTAAGTATAATGCTGCCGTCGAGCTAGGTTCCATTGCTGCTGCTCAGAATTTTGATGATGAATTAAAATGTACTACAAATAAAAGATACAATAGATTCATTGATAATGAGAGCACTGACTTTGATGATGATTCCGCTAATGCAGCAACGGCTGCCAGAGGAACAATTGCTTATCAGTGGGATACCTTCTCTGGCGATACAAGTCTTTTAAGACCAACGGCAAACAATAGAGTTTACCTCCAAGTTGAAAGAGGCGACCTCTCTACAACGGATTCGCTTGTAGCAGCTGACTGTTCTAATGGAACCTTCGGGACTCCCTATCCCATCGGTAACATTATTGCAGATAATATGTATCTTGATTACGCTGCAGATACAGACTTTATTGCAGGCTTAAATATAACCTCAAATGACGGGGTGTCTAACAGTGGAGCAGGTGTTATTCATAGTGTAAATGCAGCTAATACTAGAGCTTATATTGGACAGTATTATCATGCTGCTGATGGAATCTTTTTAAATGGAGACGACATAGATAATATTAATCCTTATGTCGCTTCTGAACAAACAGTCACCAATACAGGGCTTGATCATACTTTCTATTTATATAGATACGAAGAAGCAAGCATTGAATTCAATCTAGGAATTGGTCTAACATCTAGTGGAGCGATTCCATCTGATACGATTGTTGAATTCTTAGAATACGATGGTGGCGGATACTGTTCTCCAGGGGAAGCTGTTACAACTTGTGGCACTGGAAATACTGATTGTTCAAGCCATACAACGAGAACTCAATGTGAAAATGATGCTAACTTCACGGCAACATTCCCAGAGGGAACTGTTGGAGGAGTCAAGTGGGTTCCAACAGAAGCAGCTACTGTTCCAAGTGGACTTACCTTTGATACAACAAATGGTAGGATCTACGGAGTGCCAGATGTTAATGCTGACAAACAAAAATACACCATTAGAGTAACTAATCCTTACGGTTCAGTTGAACATGACTTCTCTCTTAAGGTTTATGATAAGTACGAAGTTATCTTAACAAATACAGATACTGATCCTAAGCCAGATTCTTATTCAATTCATCAAATTGGTTTTGGAATGGCCTCTGTTCCTTGCCGAGTTACTCAAGAAGCTATTGATACTGCAGTAGCAGGTCATCCTAATGCTGCTGATGTAATAGACCTAACCTGTGTCTTAGACGCTGGTGAATCAGATCTTAACTCTTTTGGACTTAAACTTACGATTAACTCTGGTGACGGGATCTGCTCTACAGTAGATCACTACCCGACCAGCTTTTTTAATTACCCTTACATAAGGACAGCTCAATCAGTTGTCATTAATACGGGCGATTATTCTGATCCACTTTGTGGTTCTCAGCCACAGAACCTACAAGAAGGTACATCAGTTGTCGCAGGGACCTATCCTTCAAGTGGAGCCGCTCCAGCTACGGCCACAGCTTTTGAGGCTACTGGCTATACGGCTTTTGGAGACCTTTGTAAGAGTTCAGCCCTTGGTAGTGATTATACGGATCTAGATGCAGACTTTCCAAATTGTGATGATGGTCAGGTTACCCATCCGACTCAATTATACAGCCTAACGGACTTTATATGCCAAGACGGTGGTGGGACTCCCACAACAGATACCACTCCTCAACAATGTAGAGATAATAATGGAAGCTGTGACAATGCTGCTCCAAACGATTGCGACGCCTCATGTTCTGCCGATTGTACAACCTGTACTACTGAAGCGGCTTGCGAAGGTGGAGTTGGTGGTAATACTTGGGTTTTCGCAGGTAACCATAACGACTTTAGCGCTACTCCTGCCGGATCACTTGCTCCTGCCAGAGAATGTGTCGTCTCAGCTGTTACAGCCACGGCCACCGATCCTACTGCATGCGGGGGAAGCCCTGGATCATGTATGGAAGGAGCAGCAAAAGATATATTCACAGACGAAGAAGTCTTTCAGCGTAATTATAGAACTCACAGCACAGTCGGTAACACGCCTGTTAATATTGTCTATACCGCTCCTACAGATGACAATCAGACCACTAACTTAAAGTTAGCAAACTATATGAACGCTAACTCTTGTATTACATCTGACTATGCATTTGATTGGACTAACTTTATCTCTCACGGAGCTGAAGATCCTAACGGTGCCGGTCACCCATTCGCTGGCGGTAGAAACTACTACGAGTACTCATGTAATGGTGGTGCAGGAACAATTGCAAGGATTAGATTACTCGTTAGAGACTTTGATAATACTTATAAAGTTACTGATCTTATTGAAAGACTAGATCTTCCAAACGCAGACAATGTTATGGATGATCCAACTGGTGGAACGGAATTCTGTCCTTTCCCTGGCTGTAATGATCGTAGTGACTGGGATAATTTCTTTAATACAAACACATCTTGCGGAAATGCTGACTTAGATTTCAATTTCACGCAGCCCGACTCATCAGTGGAAAACTTCCCAAGAGAAGCGCTCTAAACAATACGCCCAATCAAATCAAAATCTAAACTTTCGGTGATCTCGACTTTTACGAGATCGCCTACGTTTAGAACTGTATCATTTGTATCATTGATAATAACTTTCCCATCGATATCCGGAGCTTGCCCCTGATGACGCCCTTGAATAAGAAGCTCAGTTTCTTCATGCTCCCCTTCAATTAAGACATCTAGAACTTGTCCTACAAATTCTTGATTAAGCTCTCTAGAGATTTCCTTTTGAACAGAGAATAAACGGTCAAAACGCTCTTCAATCACTTCTTGGGAGACCTTATCTTTTAATCTAAATGCCGGTGTTCCCTCTTCGTCTGAATAACGAAAGATACCAAGGTGATTAAAGCGGGCCTTCTCTACTCCATCAAGAAGCTTTTGAAAGTCTTCTTCAGTCTCTCCAGGAAAACCAACGATAATTGAAGTTCTTAAGACAATCCCAGGCACCTTTTCTCGTAGCCTAGTGATTCTTCTAAGGATCTCTTCCCCTTCAATCTTTCTATTCATTCTCTTAAGAACATTTGTACTAAAATGCTGAACCGGGGAATCTAAGTATTTTGTGATCTTCTTAGAGTTTGCCAGGATATCCATAACTTCTTCAGTTAATTCATCGGGGTAGAAATAAAAGAGCCTAACCCAATCGATCTCTTCGATAGTATCAAGGCCTTTTAATAGCTCTGGAAGATTATTGTTTTCATCAAGGTCTACTCCATAATCAGAAAGATCTTGAGAGATAACATTAACTTCTCTTACTCCACTTTTTGCTAATATCTTCGACTCAGCCACAAGAGACTCAACACTTCGAGAGCGGAGCCTTCCTCTAATAGTTGGGATAATACAAAAGGTACAATTTCTATTACAGCCTTCACTAACTTTTAACCACGCCATATAAAAAGGAGAAGTGTTTAATCTTGGATCAAATTCCGTATGAATAAACTTTGGTATCTCAACATGACTTTTAGCTTCAAGTTTTCCATCTTCAAAAGCTTTAAGCAGCTTAACAATCTTATGATACTCACCAGTACCAATAATAAGATCAACCTCTGGTAAATCTGATTCTAAGTCCTCTGCATATCTTTGGGCCATGCAGCCTGAGACCACAAGAGCCTTACATGAACCTTTGTCCTCATTTTTATAATCAGCTAGGTCTAAGATTGTTTCAATCGATTCAGCTTTAGCCGCTTCAATGAATGAGCAAGTATTGACCACAATGACTTCAGCCTGGGATGGATCTTCAGAGATGGTAAAGCCATCAAGTCCCATATAACCAAGCATAACTTGGCTATCGACCAAGTTCTTACTACAGCCTAGAGAAGTAAAGTGAAGGCTCTTTTTTTGAAAAAGAACCTCATTAGAAGTGTCAGTTGTTTCGCTAATATTCATCATAGAGGCCTTTGTAGTACAGGAAAGCTCCTTTGGCATCTTTATCTGAAGATTTTACTCAGTTTGCTTCATTCTATTCGGTAATTTAAGCCTGTAATTTCAATAAGTTGATTAATGGACTAAACTAAACTTGATGAAACTTTTCCTATTCACTTTTATTTCTCTTTTCATGAGCTGCTCAAGTACGAGCCTTACTTCACCTCCTGATCAGGAAGACATGAAAGCTATAGCGAATAAGCTTAATAAGATAACTTCCTTTGAAGCTCCAGAGAATCACGACAATAGTTCATATGCTTTAGCCTTTCTCAAGGCCAATGATTTGGCAAGAAAGGGCTTAAACAAAGAAGCCTGCCCATATTATAAGTTTCTTTCAATGAATGAAGTCTTTGTTCTACAAAAACTAGCTTGGGTTAGAGCTCTTGGAACATGCACCTATTCAAAAGATCAATTGATTAAAATCTGGGACCGTGAGGATTTGATTATCCCAAAATGGCTGGACGAAGAATACGTGAACACTTCTTATGCTACTTCTAAAAAGTATAATCTTAGAAAGTATGAGGCCATTTTTATTTCTAAAAGATCACGGTATGAAAAAATAAAGAAAGAGAGGTTAAAGCTTTTAAAGAATGCTCATAAGATTTCTAAAACAGTAGGAGATAGTGAGCTAGAAGAAGAGCTTCTCACAAAGATCCACCGCCTTGCCCCTAGGCTTATGCGCGACATTCAACAAGATGATCGCTACAAAGTGGGGCGAGACTTTGAAAATATCAGAGATTTTGACAGGGCCCGAATGTTCTATCGAAAAATAATTAGGGACCCTTCAGTTAATTTGAAAACAAAGAAGATGGCCTGGAATCGCTTACGCTTAAGCTATAAGCTTCAACGGCAAAAGCCAACCTACGTTCATAAGACTTTAAAAATGGTCAACTTCTTCAAGAAAAAACTCATTGATAACCCAAAAGATAAGAGGATAAAGAGAATATGGGTCAATACTTCTATTAAGTACTCAAGGGCCTTATGGACACTTCATCAGCGAGATGAAGGTAGAGCTGTCCTAAAGAAGCTCCTAGCCTACGGTGTTGAAGATAAAGAGCCCCTCGTTCAAATTCATTGGATCCTAGGCAAGATGAAGGCCGAAGAAAAGCTCTTTGAAGATGCTATCAAACGTTTTGAAAAAGCCTCTGAGCTAAAAACTTCAAATCAAAACTTTAAAGAAAGGATCGCTTGGTCCCTAGGTTGGAATTATTACCTCCTTAATCAGTTTCAAAATACGATTGATTACTTTAATAAGTATATGGATGAAAATGAGGATTCTAGGTTTAACTTAAAACTAAAATTTTGGATGGCAAGGTCTTACTTAAAACTTGGAAAAGAAGGAAGATCTAAAAAGATACTCGCTCAAATTGCTAAAGATGATCCTTATGGATACTACGGAATTATCTCAAACATAGAGCTTAAAAAAAGCTTCTCTCCTCTTAAAGTTAAGAAAAGAAAAAAACATTACTATGACTCCACATTAGAGTGGCTCCTAAGCCTAGGCGAAATCAAGCTAGGAGAAAACTATTTAAAGTCTATTCAAAGAAAGTTTAAATCAAAGGATCAAATCACCCAGCTACTACCTCTTTATGAAAAGATCGGCTGGTATGAAGGTGGGATCTTCAAGTTCTTTCGAATAAAATCAAGTGAAAGAAATAGCGTTCTAGAAGATCATATCTCTTCAGCCTTCCCTATCCCGTATCAGGATAAATTTATCTCCGCTGGTAAAAAGTATAATATAGAGCCAGGCATCTTGTTTTCAATTTCAAGGCAAGAATCTGCCTTCAATCCTGTCATTAGATCTGCAGCCGATGCTTTTGGATTAATGCAATTGATCCCCGAAAGGGCCAAAGAGCTCGCGGTAAGACATAATATTAACTATAAGGTCTTAGAAGACCTCTACAACCCAGAGATTAACATCTCTCTTGGGGCAGCCTTATTGAGTGATCTAAAAACTAAATTTAAGAACAATTTCATTCATTTTGTAGCCTCTTATAATGCTAGTGAAAGCGCAGTCAATAACTGGTTTAGACGTTACTGGAAAGATGACCCTTATCAGTTCATAGAGACAATTCCTTATGAAGAAACGCAAAAATACGTAAAATTGGTTTTCAGAAATTTTGTAACCTATAAGAGAATGTTAAGTAATGATGATTTTGAAATGTCTTCAAAGGTATTTACTGACTTAGATTCTATTGGGAAACCCTAGTATTCTTTGGCGCTTTAAAAACAAAATGACCTTCTTTAAAACCTGGATTAATCACAATCTTATTTAAAACCAACCGAACCTTTGATTTATCATTCTTTGTAAGAATAACGGTTGAGATATTCTTAAAGCTTTTATCACCTTTAAACTCCAAGTAAGCTGAAAGGATGCCAATCCCTTTTTGGTTTTCCTTACTTAGAATTAATTCCATGCCCTTATCTTTTTTAGAAACACTATAGTGACTATTAGACTTCAACCCTTTTTTCAGGAGATCAAAGAACTTTACCAAGGAATTCTTGTTGGTTACAGAAATAGTCAACTCTCCAGGTTCTTCCTCGTCCCAAGGAGCAATATAATACCAACTTTTCTTTGGGTTACTCACAAAGATAATCTTATCGGGATGAGTGGCCTCGAACCATAAATGTCCAGGGTATCTATAATCAATCTTTCCCTTCATTTTCTTCTCTGTACCTGAGACAGACGATCTTATGACTTGAGAAAAATCAGCATTGAAGCTATTAGGTAAGAAGCTGGTTGTACGGGCACTTAACTCGTGCCCGCCACCTATTAAAAAACTTAAATAAATAGAAACTCTAAGGATCAATTTCATTAGTGAAGTTGAACACTCACAGCTTTAGAAACACCTGCTTCTTGCATGGTTACACCGTATAGAGTGTCATTCAACTCCATGGTCTTCTTATTATGGGTAATGAGAATAAACTGACTCTCATTACTCATCTCTCTTAGAAGCTCGTTGAATCTACCAACGTTAGCATCATCTAAAGGAGCGTCAACCTCATCTAGAAGACAAAACGGAGAAGGTTTTACTAAGAAGATTGAGAAGATCAAACTAACTGCAGTTAGAGCTTTCTCCCCACCAGACATGAGATTGATATTCTGCATCTTCTTACCAGGAGGCTGAGCGATAATATCAACACCACATTCAGCATCATCAAGATCCCCTTTCACTTCAAGACGAGCATTCCCGCCACCAAAGATAATCGGAAAAACCTTCTCAAATCGAGTGTTCACTTCGTGAAAAGCAACCTTGAACCTCTTTCTTGATTTTTCATCAATATGAGCAATGGCCTTCTCTAAATCCTCAAGTGACATTCTGAGTTCATTCTCTTGAATCTTGAGAAAATCAAATCTCATTTTCTGACGATCATAATCTTCAATAGCCTGCCAGTTTATATCACCTAGATTGTTGTACTCTTTTTTGTATTGTTTATATTTGTAAGAGCAATCTTTTAAGTCTTGCCCGTAACGACGGTTAAATTCATACTCTTCCGCCGCAATCTTAATCTCACCTTCTTCAGTTTCCATTAAATACATGGAAGAAATATCATTAAGGTGCTCATAATCAACATCTTCATACCCAAGAAAAGATCCCAGAACCAATCTAAGGTCAATTCTGTATTTTTCAAAGATATCTCTAACAACTTGCTCTTCCTCAGTAAGATAATGCTCTAACTTACCTTGCCTCTGAACAATTTCTTTATCAGTCTTATTAATATCTTGATTAAGTTTCTTAACTTCTTCTTCTCTATCTGCCATACCCTGAAGAAGCACAGCTAGATCATCTTTCATCCCACTAAGAGTTTCCTCTCTAGCGCTTAGATCAGTTGAAGTATCCATATTTGATTGCTCTAACTCTTCTAAGTCAATTGAGATCTCTTCCACTTCTTTTTGATAAGTAGAAATAGACTCTTTAATAGATTCTTCTTTTTGAGCAAATCTTTCTAACTGAGCTTCAATATCATCTAACTGACTAGTGAAACCCTTCATTCTATCGTTAAAAGAATCTCTTTCGGCTTTCTTTGCTAGGAAGATATCTCTATCTTCTTCGTACTTAATCTTAAGCTCACTAAGAATAGATTCTCTTTCCTCTAAGTACGCCTTCTTCTCTTCAACTCTTTGGTTGAAATCACCATGGGACTTTGAGATTTTTTCCTGTTCTTCAAGAAGTTCTAACCTCTCCTTTGAAGTCTCATTCTTTCTATTCTTAAGGATATCAAGTCTCGAGTTACCTGTTTGCATAGTATCGAGTTTTGACTCGAGCGCCGATTTCTTTCCAGCCGAATCCGCCATCGCCTCTGAGGCTTTATCTCTTAATGCTTCAAGCTCTGACCTTTTCTCAGTTAAAACAACTTCTGCTTCAGACACTTTAGTTTGCAGAGACTCAACAAGCTCAGTAAGACTTTCTAAATTAGATTCAAGCTCTGTAATACGATTGTTTCTTTCAACTACTCCTTGAGTAGTATCTTCGTCAGACCCTAGGCTTAAGACCTTAGCCCCACCAATATTCTTAACAGCCGTTTTTCCATCAAAACTAGAGATGGCCTTGAACCTCATTTCTGAATTTAAAGAGTTAAAGACATCGTTATCAATATTGTTGGTTAAAAAGTAACCTGAAAATATTGAAGTTAGATGCTCGTAACCTTCTTCAAGCTGAACGACATCCTTTAGGCTAATAAGATCATTACAACCAGCAAGACTAAGTCTTTCAAGAGATTCTTCTGAAACCTCAAAAGCTGATCCAGGCTGAAGAAATTCTAAACCACCAACAACTTCCTGATTCTTAATCCAATCAAGTAACACAGTTGGGCTAACTTCTTTTGAAACTAAAGTTTGTAAGAAGTCTCCTAAGAGCGCTTGTACTCCACCAGTATACTTATCATCACATTTAACAAGGGTTCCAAGTAGTTGATAAGCCTCTGTTTCTGAATCTTTAAGGAACTGAGTTGATCCTTCAGTTACACCTTCAAGAGATCTATTGATTTCTTTCAATGACTGTAGCTTTGATTCTGTTTGGATAAGCTCTTTAGATTTTTCTCTTGATTCTTTTTCTAAGTTTTGAAAGTCTTCAGAAAGAGTTTTTACTTCTTCTTTTAAGCCAGCCTCTTTCTTTGAAAGCTCTAAGCTTAAAGCTTCCGCTTGAGCCACTGACTCTCTTTCATTAGCAATCTTAGTAGAAAGACCTGAGTACTCAGTTTCAACTGACTCAATTTCAGCAGTCCAATCTTCAATATTTTTTGAGTACTCCTCTAACTTAGAAGTATTTCTAAACATTTTCTGATCAAGGTCCTGAAAAGAGTTTCTCATCTCTTCAATTTCCTCTCTCGCCTGATCTACTTCTTGAGAAGCGACTTGATACTGATCTTTTAATTCTTCAACTGCAATTTCATGTGCTTCAAAATCATAAGCTTCATTTTCTGAAGCTCTAATTTGCTCTAATTCAGCATTGAGTTCCGTTTTTTTACTTATACGGTTTTCAATATCATTCTTTAATTCTTCGAGTTCAATTTGCTTATCTTCAACCAGTTTTTCTTTTTGTGTGATCGATTCAGCCAAATGGTTAAGACGCTCCTCCGAGGCCGCAAGAGTTCTTGAAATTTCATTATATTCTTTTTGAAGAGTATCTAGGTCAGAAGTTTTATCTTCTTTTACTAGCCTCTCATCCGTAAGGCTTACCTCAAGAGAATTCTTTCTTGTAGTCCAGTTCTCAATATCAAGAGTTTTCTCACTGATAAAAACCCTAGCTTCTCTAAAGTCTTTTAAATGTTCAAAGATCTTATGTGAGTTAACTACCATCTCATTTCTTTTAATCTTGCCCTTAAGTGTTCTCGCTCTTTCCGCTTTTTCAGCTTGTTTTTGAAGTGCTCTAAGGTTTTTCTCAATTTCTGATTGAAGATCACCTAGTCTATTAAGATTTGATTGAGTCGCCTCAATCTTTCTCATAGATTCTCTCTTACGAATCTTAAACTTCGTAATACCAGCCACTTCTTCGATCATTGTTCTTCTTTCAACAGGCTTTGCTTGAACAAGTCTGTTGATCTCACCTTGAGCGATAATAGAATAAGACTTAGCACCGGCCCCAGTATCCATAAAGACTTCTTGAATATCTTTAAGCCTGGCTGGTTCATTATTGATTCTGTATTCAGAATCTCCATTTCTATAAAGTTTCCTCGTCAACTGAATCTCAGAAGGAGAGGCTACTTTGTTTCCAATATGAATATGTTTTCCATCTGTGTTTTCTAAAACAAGAGAAGCTTCAGCCCAAGTGGCCGGATTGTATTTTGAAGATCCAGAAAAGATCACGTCTTGCATCTTGCTACCGCGAAGATGTTTTGCTGACTGCTCACCCATTACCCAAAAAAGAGCGTCAACAATATTTGATTTTCCACAGCCGTTCGGTCCAACGATTCCCGTGATCCCGTCGTCGAATTCAACAACAGTTCTGTCTTTAAAGGATTTAAATCCTTGAATAATTAGTCTCTTTAATTTCACGAGCTCGTCCCTTTGCTATGTGCGTAATTAAAATGCTTTTTTGTGTGTGTTTAACCTACAAATCGTGTCACAACTGCAACAATTAGTACAAGATTTTTTCGCTCGGTTAGATGATCTAACTCCCTTTAATATAAGGCCTTCCGAGCATTCTTACATTTCTAAATAGTGGATTCATTATCGAATTTTTGGCCTTGACATCGGGTGGTTCTGTGGGGGCAGTTGATTAATTTGGTTGGGTACTGTTTTCTTGAAGTCGCAAACCAGCTGCGCTGATTAAATCCAGCCTGGGACCGGCTTCTTAAGAAACTTTGTACTAATTAATTTTGTGGATTTTTTAAATGGTCGGAGCGACTGGATTCGAACCAGCGACCCCCTGCTCCCAAAGCAGGTGCGCTACCAAGCTGCGCTACGCTCCGACGAATGATCTTGGGACCTACAAACTAATGAATATTAAGAGAATTGGCAATTAATTTCATGCCCTCGAAGCAAAGAATTGCTGAGCTATCTTTACGGCCTTTGCTCGGTGGGAATTTCTCATCTTCCACTCTGGATTTTGAGCAAAACTACCCTTAGCATTCGCATTTTCTGGAATAAATACGGGGTCATAGCCAAAGCCATCGACCCCTAAAGCTTCTTTTGAGATCTCGCCAAAGCATCTTCCTTCAAAGAAAAAGACTTCTTCTGGATTAAGATAACAGCATAAGACACAGATAAAATGGGCCTTTCGGTTAAGCTCATCTTCGAGATTCTTAAGTAAAAATTCATAGCGCTCGACGTCAGAGAGGCCCTCCCCTCCATACCTAGCGGTCTTTATCCCAAGCTCCCCAGGGAGAGCTTCCACAACCAGTCCTGAATCATCAGAGAGAATCGGGGATTTAAATTCTTTATAATAGGCTTCGGCTTTTTTAAAAGCATTCTCTTGAAAGCTATCTCCATCTTCAACAACTTCTATTTTCTTTGAAGCTGCTTCAACAGTCAGATATTGCTTATCAAAGAGTTCTGCGAACTCTTCAGCTTTATGTAAATTTCCCGAAGCCAAGATCAAGTTCATTAGCTTAAGGCTTTTTCTTGAGCTGCGAATACTGTCTTTAAAGATTCACCAGCACAATCTAAAAGAGCCTGAAGCTGTTCACCAGTAAAAGGTTTCTCTTCAGCAGTTCCTTGTACTTCGACAAATTTCCCACTTTTAGTCATAACGATATTCATATCCGTTTCGCAGGTAGAGTCTTCTTCATAATTTAGATCAGCTATGATCTTTCCATTCCTATTTATTCCTACACTAATAGCTCCTAATACTTCTGTTAATGGGTTCTCTTTTAGATCCCCCGAATCCATTAGTTTTTTGATGGCCATGCTTAAAGCAACATAGGCTCCACTGATCGAAGTTGTTCTTGTTCCACCATCAGCTACGAGAACATCACAATCAACAACAATGCTTCTTTCGCCAAGTTTTTCTAAATCAACAACAGCTCTTAAGCTTCTCGCAATCAATCTTTGAATTTCGTAAGTTCTTCCACCTACCTTTGACCTCTCTCTTCTCATTCTTTCATGAGTTGAAGAAGGCAACATATTGTATTCAGCTGTAACCCAGCCTTTTCCAGTATCTTTTAGCCAACGAGGAACACCTTTTTCTACAACGGCCGTAATATGCACTTTAGTATTTCCAAATTCAGCAATCACGCTTCCTTCAGCATAGGGATTCATTCCGGTAGTAAACTTAACTTCTCTTGGCGTATTTCTTTCGATTAAACTCATTGATAGCTCCCACTTGTCATTTGCCCTCGAACATACAATAAATGCTTAACTATGGAAATTAACCATCTCAAATTCGACACATTGGACTCAACGCAACTTTGGCTAAAAGAAAATATTATTAGCCACTTAGGCTCTAATACTCTTGTCTCTACGCGCATCCAATCAAAAGGCACTGGTAGGCTTGGTAACCAATGGGATCAATTCGGCGCCTCTCTAGCCTTTTCTATTCTCTTAAAGCCATGTGAGCCCCTAACCTTAACTTCCTTAGAGATTGGCATCCACCTCGCTCGTTTTCTAGAGTCAATGGATCAAGAAGTTTTTCTAAAGTGGCCTAATGACATCTTGATAAAAGAAGATGATGGATTTAAAAAAGTTGGGGGCATCCTTTCTCACTACCATAGCCCTGAAGTTTTGATCGTCGGAATTGGTCTAAACCTAGATCTTTCATATAAAACTAGTCACCAAACAAAAAGTTTTAAATTCCCCCCTGGCTGTTTGAACTTAGATTTATCAAAGATTAAAGAGTTCTATCACTCACTTCCTTATGAGTTTTACCAACACACTTTAAACAACCGTGTTTATTCAAAAGAAGTAATAACTCAATGGAATAAGCTTTGTGCCCATAAAGATACCGCGGTAAAGATTGTCGATGGGGGAAGCAGTTTTTCGGGAGTATTCGAAGGCCTAGGTCCAAACGGAGAAGCCCTTGTAAAAGGGCTTAATGGAGTTAAGACATTTATTTCTGGGTCTTTATTATTTTAAAGAGACTGGCTATTTTCTTTGATCTCTTTGATTTCACTTCTAATAAGATTCTCAGCTAAGTCTGGAATAATTTGCCAAGCAACATTTTCAATTGTTTCGACACAATGCTTTTCTATTAATTCACTAATAAGCGGTTTAATATCTTCAATAATCTTAGCGACAATTTCATCTTTATTAATTGGTGAAGAACTTTCTAAGCTGATGTTTTGTTCTCTTGGGGATTCAATATTAAAAGGCTCATATTCTCTCGAATCTTTTTGAGGCTCAAGTGACATTCCTTCTAATATAACTTCATCGGTCTGACCTTCATCTGGCTCAGCGTGAAATTCTTCTTCTAAATCATCTTCAATATCATCGGCAAGACTAAGCTCTTCTCCTGAAGATTCATCTGCGGCCCAAAAATCATCAGCTTCTTCTTCATCTTCAATGGCGGAGCTTAGTTCCTCCGTCGGCAAAGTAAACTGTGGGTCTGTTTTTTCTAAATACTCTTCGTCATCGTCAGCTTCATCTAAGTTAAACTCGTCAGTCGTTAAAAAGGCGCTAGTCGGTTTATGATCAATTTCTTTTGATACGTTTTGTTCAATAGCTTCTATTTCATCAAGTTCAGGATAATCAAGATCACTTGCAACTGGAATCTTCTTCTCTTCTTCATGAATAATTTCGAGTCCTTCTGAAGAGACAGTAGAAGTCGTTATTGGAGTGGCAATAACTCCAGGTAGATCCATATTCATTTCGTCTTGTTCATTACCAATAGGTCCAGGGACATTCATCCCCCAGCCTTCTAAGCTCGCCGTAAGAGGATTTCCGGCCGTATCTTTAGAGCCTTGTGAAAATGAATCCCAAGACTCAGAACTCTTATCAACAGGAGATGGGCTATCAACAACCCAGCCATCGCCATTAGAATTATCTTCAACATCATTCAATGTTATCTCTTCTACGTCATTTTCTAAAAAATTAGATTCAGTTTCACCACTAAAGATTGAGCCAGAGTCATCACTAGCATTTGATTCTAAAAGCGATTGGATCTTTTGAATAAACGAACTGCTTTCAAAAGGCTTAACAATTCGATCTGAAAGACCTGAAGCATTAAACTTCTCTTCATCAACTGAATCAAAAGTCCCTAAGAGTAAGATAATAGGAAGCTCTGGAAACTTTGCCTTAGCTTCTTTAGCTACTTGGTAACCTGTTTTATTTTCGGATAGATTTAGATCAAGAAGAAGGAGGCTAGCGCCACCAATAATCAATTGTTCATTTAATTGAGACTCGTCCTTACATTCAATTAGTTCATAGTCATAGCTAGCTAAAGTAATGCTAACTACTTTTTGAACTGTAAGACTGTCATCTGCTACTAAAATTTTGTGGGTCATTTATTCCAAACCTTTGGAATATTTTCACCTATTTAGGCACAGTTCGGCAACCCAGATTAATACTGGAGAAGAATAGTAGATTGATTATCCATATTGCCACGGCTATTGGCTAACTTGAATAATTCCTTAACTTTTTGTCCATCACTAGGACGCTTTCTCTCGAGGGTAAACTTGATTTCCTCGGGACTAAGACGAGAGTACACTCCGTCTGTGAGAAGGATAAGAACATCCTCTTCTTTTATCCTAACTTCAGAAACTTTAAAATGAAGGTCATCAAAGAGACCAAAACCGCTCATAGGCATTGATAGAAAGTGTTTCAAGTATTCATCCTGACCTAAAAACTCCATATTATCTGGAGACATAACCTGACTTATATGACCATTTCGATAGAGAAACCCAGCGCAATTACCAGTTCCTACGATAGTTAGAATATTTTCAGATTGGGCCACTGCAATACAAGAAGCTCCCCCTCTCTCATTCATTTCTGCTTTCGTATTCTTATTTTTTAATTCTTCGTGGGCGTAAACCATTGCATTAACTAAAGCATTTCCTTCAATTAAATACTTTTGGCTAAAATAAAAAGGCAAAGTAGCATCTGGATCGCCCCCGATCTTCGTATAAAAGTTCTTAATCGTTTGTTTTATTTCCTGAACAGCCTTGTCGCCAATAGCGCTTCCACCAAAGCCGTCAAAGATAATATAGAGCTGATTAATTAAGTCTATCTCAACGTCATCCTCATTTATTTGAAGATGGGGTCCTTGATGTGTATGAGCGGAATAACTTTTAAGCTTCATGCTTACCTCAATCTAAGTAGTCTTTTAATTTTTCAGATGCCTTTTTATAATACTCACTGTCACTTGGAGAAACTTGCTGAACTTCCTGAAACTTTTCTTTAGCATCTTCAAAAAGACTCAAAGATTCAGCAATGATGGCTTCTCTATAAATTTTCTTACTTCTATTTTTTAACCTTTCTCTGATTTCATTACTCTCATCGAGGGCTTCAGCGTTAGATGGGTCAGAACTCATGATCTCAATGTATATTTCATATGCGCCTTTCAAGTCTTGCCCTTCTTTTAAACTCCTCGCTTTTCCTAACAAAGGTCCCACTATATTGTTTAATTTATCCTTAGATTCAGAAAGCATATTTGAGCCTTCAGTCATTAAGTCCTCATCTATATTCCTTTTCCTAACAAAGTCTTTTAATTTTTGTATAGCCTTATACCACTCTTTATTAAGGTAAAAGTTCTTACCCGGTGACAGAAGCTCTACTTGTCTTTGTCTTTCTGCTTCCGCTTCTGCTTTTTTCAAGGCAGCCGCTTGCTGCTTTCTTTCATACTCTTCAATTCTTTGTTTCAAGATAGGAACATCAAAGTTCTCTGGATCTAGACTTAAGATTGTATCAAAAGTAGACCTGGCCCTAATAGCCTGGTTATTGTCGACAGCTTCTCTAGCTACAGCCACTAAAGTTTTAACTTTCTCATCTCTTAGTTTTTTAGCAATCTCTTCTTTTCTCTTCTTTTCTTGTTCTTCTAGTTTCTTTAATCCATCTTTTGATAATTGATAAAGCTGTCCAGCACTTTTATAGTCCTCTATTAGAACAAATATCTTATCAAATTCTGTTACGGCATCTCTATAGTTCCCTACTTCAAACTGCTCCTTCGCAAGTAAGTACTGAGCTTCCACGTACTCCGTTTGTTCAGGCGTAAGTTTCTTAAGCAGCTTCTTCTTTTTAGAATTAGGATCATCCTTTTTATTATCTAAAAGGTTAGATTTGACTGTTTCCTTCTTTACCTTTTTCTTTTTCGGCTCATCGCCAGAAAAGAGTACAAGTCCAAGCACAAATAGAACTACTCCATAGATAAGATATTTCTTTCTTAATTCAGGAGGGAGGTTTTTGAAATTCTTAAGATCAGCCACTAGGCCTTGGCTTTCAGTGGTTCCTTCGGCAATTTCTCCGAGTTCACCTTCAAAGTCCGCATCAACTTCTACGATCTCTTCAACTTCTACCATTTGATTTTCTTCAACTGGCATAAGCCGTTGTTGCTCGTCTTGAAGAAAATCTGAACTAATCTTAACAGTTAAAGTTGTTCCACCAATGACGATTTCATCGTTATTTGTTAAAACTGATTTATTGATTCTTTCTCCATTGAGCAATGTTCCATTGCCTGAGTCCTGATCTTCAATAAAGCAAGTGATATTGTTTTTCTTTAAAATAGCATGAACACCTGAAACTTCAGGGTCATTGAGAACAATCTGACATTTCTCAGGATCTCTACCTATGCGTACTTCTGCTGTATCAATTACATATTTTTCATAAGGAGCGTGTTCTCCAAAGAGTTCAAGCTCTATCTTTGCAAATGCCTGTATAACTCTAGTACTTTCATCACCGTCTTCGTCATCATCAAAGGAGTCTATAGCGTAGTCATCATCGTTATTATCTTCAAAAGATGTCTCAGAGTCATCACTATCACCAAACAATTCATCTTCATCTGAATCTTCACCCATTTCACTAACATCAGATTCAAAGGATTCATCTTCCGAAGAAAAATCATCATCACTTGATTCAAAGTCTTCTTCTCCAAAGTCTTCAGCAGCATCTTCAGAGAACTCCTCATCGACAGCTTCATCTCCTAATTCACTGACTTCTTGAGAGTCTAGTGCCACTGTTTCTTCATCAAAGTCATCTAAGAGTTCCGTTTCATCTGATAACTCTGCTCCTTCATCAACCTCATTGACTTCCTCAACAGACTCACTAGCTTCTAATTCGGGAGTTTCAGTAACAACTAACTTAGGTATATTTACATTTAAGACATAGGGTCCAACAGTGATGATATCGCCACTCTCAAGGACTTTATTTTCGTAAGGCGTCCCATTAACAATGACTTTTGAAAAAGGGCTTAGCTGTTTTATGTTCCAAGCTCCACTAATAAACGAGACCTCAGCATGTTCCCTAGAAATTTGTTTATCATCTAAGTGAACGTGACAATCCGGCGATCTTCCTAAGAAGAAAGTTGCATCGGACTCTAAATTTCCGATAACCTCTGAACCAAGATTTACCTCAATTACAGATTGATTGTCCTTAAAAACACTTATGTTCACCTTTTTCCATTCCTAGTTTTTCTTCAACAAAGAAAATATTCTGTTCTGCTTCGTCTAACCTTAAATCCTTCTTTCCAGCTTTTCTCACTTCATCTAAAAGCCTTACTACGGCACAATATTCAATAAGAGCTGCTTTGTATTTTAATGAATCCACATCAATCTTGGCTTTTTCAAAATGCTGCCTGATTGTTGCATCAAAACTTTGCTTGGCCTTACGCTCTAGGAAACTACAATATCCGTGATTAGGAGCCAGGATTAAACAAAGGTTTAATTCTTCAATAGCCCTGAAGTAGTTTCCTTCTCTATATTCTCTTCTCGCTCTATGTATAAAAGTATCTACCTTATCTCTAGTATCCTTATCCTCAATCTTCTTTTGCTCGTTATAAACCATATTAAGAGTTTCGGTTATATCCTCGGGACTCTCTGTGGTTTTCTGCTTCTTTTTACTTCCGGTATCATTTCCATCTAAAAGAAAATAGACGAGCCCTAAAACTCCAATAAGCATAAAGAGTCTTTTTCTACTCTTCTTCTCTTTTTCTTTAGATTTAGGTTTCCTCGAAGTCTTTTCTTCTTCGTATTCTTCTTCATCATCCTCATCTTCAGAATCTTCAACTACACTTAATGCTTTATTGTTATGAACACTGTACTTAAAAACAGTTTGTCCAATGATGATCTTATCTCCATCAATTAATTGATGCTGAGTTACTTTTAGATCATTGATGACGATCCCATTTTGACTTCCTAGATCTGTAACAACATATTTTTCACCAACTTTCTTAAGCTCTGCATGAGCCCTAGAAGATTTCGCATCTAAGACCTGAACATCAGCCTCGTCTCCTCTTCCCATCACAGCTCGTTTACCACTCAAGTAATAAGAGGTTCCCTTATTTTTTCCCGTCAAACAAAGAAGACGGTAGTGCACACCTTCCTTAGTAGGAACGCTTAGGTCTTTGGAAATTTTAACCGCACTACTTTTCATTTCATCTACTCATCTTTAACAAAAGTTACGTAGAAAGCTTTCGCAAATCCATCTTTACCCATAAGTGAAGCCACATGAACCTGATGGGGTTGCCCAGTCAGTTCATACTCCCCCTCTTGATTCGTGCCAGCGTTACTAGCTGAACTTTCACACAAATCTAATACGGTCGCTGCAAAGCCTTGCTCTCTAGCAACATCCAGTAAGCTCATTCCTTCAGCAGCTGACTCCCTAATACCGGTTAGGTCTTCTGCAATCATATTAATACTTATTACATTTTTCTCACTATTGAGAATCATGGCGCCCCCATTTGCTCCTCTTAAAAACTCTTTTAAAGTCGCAATATAGGCTTCATCATCTTCTTCCTCTACAAAATCACCCTCTCCCCCATCACTACTAAGTTCCCGGACCCTCTGCAGGACGGAATTAATAGAATCTCTAAGGGGATCTAAAGATGACATTAAGTATTCAGACTCTAAGCTTTTTCTTTTTCCTCTAAGGGCTTCTTCAATTTGTAGCCTAAGTTCTTCGAGAGGTCTTTGAGTCATATAATAAACTATCCCGAAGAAGATCAGTGCCACGATGCCAGATGTAACAAGAGACTCTAAGTATAACTTAGTACTTCTCTTAGCTTCTTTAACTAGTGATTCAGGATTGAATTTAATAGCAATGATTCCCACAGCTTTTCTTTGACCAATCTTTGCATCAAAGGCCATGATCTTTTTACCAATTCCAATCGAGCCGTCTTTCAACCTCCTTGCGTGGAGGTTTCTCTTCTTTTTGGGGTTCATTAATGCTTCTTTAGCTTCAGCCGAAAAAGCATCTCTTGAATACTCATTCAACTGAGTAATCGGACGAACAATTCTTAGGCTTGGATCAAAAAGTTCGTAAGAGCTTACGCCATCTTCTTTATCTAAAAAGGCTGTATCAACTCTTTCTAACCTATTATCTTCTAGGGCCTGAGCATTTATCCGAGCAATCTCTTCGGCATAATGACTTCCCCTTTTTGCAATCTCTGAATATAAGATCTCTCTACTGTCTCTTAGGACAGGAATAATTGTTAATGTAATAGTCGCAACAGAAAAAAGGGCTAGAAGTATTCCAAATAAGTGACTCCATTCATATTCTTCATTCACACCATGAACTACGGGCATGATCTTCCATTTGAAGGCCCAAAGTAGTTTTCCTAGAATATTGTCCGGCATCGGATCAGGCTTAAATAACTCATCATCATCTTCATCGTCTTCGTCAGTAACAGCTTTTTTCACAATGATTTTTTTCTCTTCTACATATACGACCTGTAAAATAAGATCCGGTAGGGCTATCTTGTCTCCATTTTCGGCGGTTGCTCTTTTAATGATCTTGCCATTTAAGAAAGTTCCATTTGAAGAACCTAAATCATTTATATAGCAAACATCATCAGTTACTGTGACTGCCATATGTTTCTTAGAAATACCCTGAACAGAAAGATGAACATCACAGCCTGAATCTCGACCGCAAATATTCTCGCCGTCGTGGAGTTCAAATTCTTGTCCTCTCAATTTACCTGCTACTGCTACTAGTTTGTACATATTACCTCTAACTTATCACCTTCAAGGATCCTTTCATCGAGGCTTCCGCCATTCAATTCCAAGACTTGATGAGCGCTTAAGTACATCCTTGTCATCCTCCATGGTCGGAGGTTTCTTTTTATCTTTATAATTTCCATTTCTTTATTTAAAAATAAAACATCAATAGGGTAGTTCATAAAAAAGGTATGAATTGAATTGCAAGGTTTAATAAATAAACCATCAAAACCCTTCATTTCTTTTGAAAACATTAAGCCTTTCATACGAGAAAGCATGCTAGATGCTTCTTTAGCATTTAATGCAATCTTAATTTTATCTTGGTTCTGAACCACCATTTAACACCTTTAGTTACCTGCCAAAAAACCCAAAACCATGGGCGCCATCACAATCAATACAACCGCGGGCATAATTAAAAAAATCATCGGAAATAAAATCTTAGTTGCAGCAGTAGCCCCTGCTTTCTCTGCCTCAGCAGATTTCTTTTGCCTAATCTCTGCACTAAGGGCTTTTAGAATAGGTCCAATTGATGCACCTACAGAATCAGCAGCAATAAGAGTTGCGCAAAAAGAAGCGATTGAAACAAGATCAATCCTCCACGACATATTTCGAAGTGCTTCTGCTCTACTAGCACCAATCTTTACTTCTTTAAGTAATATTTCAAATTCTTCGTTAAGGGCACTCGGCTTTGCCTTTTCTACAACCTTAGTCATAGCGGCCATAAAATCTAGACCTGCCTCAACTGAGAGCGCCAACATATCAACAGCAAAGGGCATGTTTTGCATGATTTCTTTTTGCCTCTCTGTGATTTTTCCTTTGATCCAAAAGTCAGGATACATAAAACCAAAGATGGCAATAATGGGGATCGATGATAGTGGCCATGTCTCTTCTAAGAAGGCTCGCACACCTAAGAAGGCTATAGGGAACCCAATAATCAAAAAGAGCTTAAAGGAAAAGAATTCTTCAGGAGTTAAAATTTCACTAAGGCCTGCACTTGCGAGGGGTCTTTTATATTTTTCTCGAATCTTCTTTTTACTCTTCATCGTCGAAACAATGGGAGCTACATATCTTCTAAAGAACGGTCTAGAAGCCCTTAAGACAATCCCCTGTTCCTTCAACTTATCGCTGCCTCTAGAAGCGCCCTCTTCAATCTTCTCGCCGGCCTTAAACTCTTCTTCCTCTTGGAACATCATATTAGTTACGATGAACACGGCGACAAAAATTAATATAGTTGCTGCAACAGCGAGCATTAATCTCTCCTTAAAATACTGTAACTATAGGATATCAAAGGAGTGGTGGTATTATAGCGTGGGGCAATAAAGTCCCCTCCCATTATGTGATTTCAATGAGTTATCTATATATACAAATGCCTGAAAACTGGGGCTAGGCCTGGCTAAGTTGCTTATTTAAGTCTTCAATAAACAACTGGCTTTGTCTGGAATTGATCTTCTTTTCAAGTTCTGGAATATAAACTGGAGTGTAATCCGCTAAATTATTTTTCTTACTTGTTAAGATTCTTTGAGCCCTATCTTGGACAACACTGTTTTTAAGCTTCTTTGTTTTTAGAGCCTCTTTCATTCCGGCCAAAGCAATCTTTGAATTTTCAAAGTCTCTATACTCAATGATATCAGAGCCTGCATTTATCGCCATGACGGCTGACTCTTCAATCGAAAAATTATCTGTAATAGCTTTCATTTGCATATCATCAGAAATAATTAATTTAGTAAACTTTAACTCATTCCTTAAATACTCATGGGCTGCGGGGCTTAAAGTACAAGGTCTTTCTTTATCAAAAGCATCCACAACCAAATGTGCCATCATCACAAATTCAACTCTACTTTTGATAGCTTTAATAAAAGGCAGAATCTCTTCCTTTTGAAGTTCTTCTAAACTTTTCGTTATATAAGGAAGGTCAAAGTGTGAATCCTTAGTTGTAGATCCATGTCCTGGAAAATGTTTCGCACAGGCCTGAATCCCTTCAGTCTGAAATCCTCGAATAGCACTTGAAACATACTTAGATACTGACTCAGGGTCACGACCAAATGCTCGGTCACCTATTACTTTATTAGAATCATTAGTGAGAATATCGCAGACAGGTGCTAGGTTTAAGTTGATCCCACAAGCCTTTAGCTCTCTTGCCATAATGGCAGAAACCTCATAACAAAGTTTCGGAGACCCTAGAGAAGCGACCTCCATCATAGGTGGAAATTGAGTAAAGTAATTCCTAAAGCGGCATACTCTCCCGCCCTCATGATCAACAGTTATATAAAGTGGATACTCGTCTCTTAGTTTTTGAATTGAATTAATAAGCTCCGCTAATTGAGCTGGAGTTTCAAAGTTTTCGGCAAAGAGAACAATACCACCAATATTTTCTTTTTCTATAAATTCAGCTTCTTCTTCAGTTAGGCTAATTCCGCTAATTCCAGTAAATATTAATTGTCCTAAATCTTTCATCTACAAAACCCTTTCAACTCTTTGGATCTAAGTAATCTCTTAAACCATCACCCACTAAATTAAGTCCGATTATCAATCCTGCCATTACTAAACTTAAAACCACTCCCATATAAGGAGCTTCAAGCAATACTGTCTTCGCACTTGATAAAAGGGCTCCCCATGAATATTCAGAACCACCTAAGCCTAAAAATCCTAAAGAAGCTTCTGAAATGATAACACCACTAATGCCTAAAACGATATGAACTAAGAGAAAAGGTAAGATTGCGGGTAAAACAATCTTGGCAAAGAGTCTAAATGGCCCCACGCCTATGGCTTTTGCGCTTTCAACATAGGTCAAACCCATGACACGCAATGTTTCACCGCGAGAAATTCTTGCATAACCAGGCCATCCTGTTACGACGAGCGCAAAAACTAACCCGCTAAAAGATTGTCCCGTAAGAGACATGACAAGGATTGCTATTAGAATCGATGGAAAGATAAAAATTAAGTTCGTCACCAACTCACTTATAGCCTTTACAGATTTAGGACCAACTACTGACAAATAGCCAATTACGATTCCAATTCCGGCACTAAGAAAGCTAATAGTCAGTCCAATTCCTAAGGAATAAAAAAGCCCTGCACTTAAAACTTGGAATAAACTTCTTCCATACAAGTCCGTTCCTAGTAAGTAACCTTCTTGTAAAGGGGAGAAGAGTTCTTTTTTAATATCACTTGCTGGAAAATAAGGAGCCGAGAAGCTTCCTTCAAAAATATAGCTATAAAAAAACCAAGATAGGGCCCATACAAAGTATGTCCCGAGCAAAAGAGAGCCAATCTTTATTTCTGTATTGATCCTACTCCTTTTGCTCACTAGCTTTTTATCCTTGGATCTATCATTTCATTTAGGTAATCAACTAAAAAATAAACTAACATGTAAATAACTGTGGAATAGATGATCACTCCTTGAACCACGGGATAGTCTCTATTTTGAATTCCTTCAAATAGCAGCATTCCCATTCCCGGTATATCAAAGATCGTTTCTGTGATCATAGTCCCAGCGAGTACGACCGATAATTGTATTGCCACAACGTTTAAAATGGTAGGAAGGCAAACCTTTGTGACTCTTAATAAAATTTGAATTGAGCTTAGCCCCTTCGCTTCGAGAACTTGAACCCAAGGAACATTAACTTCTTCAAGATATTTATTTCTTGAAACCCTCATCAATACAGATGAAAGGGGAATAACCAGAGTTAAAGTCGGAAGAATGACGTGTTTAAAACTTCCCCATTCTGAAACCGGAAGAATATTTAATTTTATAGAGAAAATAAGAACCAATAGTGGGGCTAGAGAAAAGATCGGAAAAGATAATGCGAATAAACTTACAATCCGCCCTACATTATCAAAGGTCTTCTTATTCTTAAACCCAGCCCAAATCCCAAGAAAAGTACCAATAAAAGCCGATATGCTTATGGAAGTAAAGGCCAAGATCACAGTCGCTGGCATGTGTGCTGATAAAAGTGAGGAGACCGTCTTTTTCTTAAACAAAGATTCTCCAAACTCTCCTTTTAAAACATTCATCATGAAGTTTGTATATTGCCTGATTAAGGATTGATCTAAACCTAGCTGAGCCCTAAGGTCACTTATTTCAATTGCGCTAGCCTCAGCACCAAGAATCTTTTCAACGGGGTCACCAGGAGCAAGACGAATAATAAAAAAGAGGGCTGAAACGGCCAAGACTATTGTAAATAAAGAATAAAGAAACTTCTTTATTAGTTTTTCCATTTAAATATCACTAGCAACCATTGATAAGCCTTGAGTGATCCAAAACTTTTTAACAAATTTATTCTTTTTATCTAATAAGTAGAAGATAACCTGCCCACCAAACTTTAAAGAGAACCTAGATTCTCCTAATTTATTTTTTCCATCGTAATTAAATTGCGCCTTAGAAAAGAGTGAGTTTGGGACATTTAGGTATTGTTCTTGAAAGTAAGGATATCCATCCCAAATAACATAAAAGTTCATCTGCCCTCGCTTCTTCTCGAGAACTCTTGAAAAATAACCTGTGATGGCAGCGCATTCAAGTACTTGTGAGTAGAAACAATAAATTGATTTTGAATCAGGGAAGGGAAAGGATTGAATACCATTCCATTGCTTCTCAGGACTTTTTAGTTTTACATCAAGCTTTCTGGTTTTTTCATCAAGAGACATATTAGTTTGATACCTCTTTCCATCAAACCATACTGAGTATTGAGATTTATAAGGTCTCATGATCTTAAAACTCTTTCCAACCGCTCCTATCTTAGAAATGGCAATTCCCTGCTCTAAGACCTTTGATTTATCGTCATCAAAAGGAACAACTTCTCTCTTTGAAATAAAGCTGCTTTTGCTACGTCCATTCTCTCGATAAACAACAAACTCTCCAGCCTTATCTGTTAACTTAAAACGAGTCTTAGAGGTTTCAATAAGAGATGAAGTATCAGTACCACCAGACTTTCCGCTACCTCTTTTGAGAAAGGAGCAGCCTGATAATAAAATAAAAGATAAAAAGATGAGGATTAGTTTATTCATCAACAAACTCTTCAAAGTCGTGACGAACGGTTTGAAGGATAGTTGAACTATCAAGGGCTGTCTTCAATCTCAAACTAAGCTCGGCATGGGTATCAAACTTGATCCCAAGCTTATAAACTTGGTTTTCACCTGGATTGCCACTAACGTAATCTACATTATAAATTAAAAGACCATTTTTAAGAGAATAGGTTTCTCCATCAAACATCAAAAGAAACGTATCAAAGATACGCTCTTCCATAAAAAATTGTTTCTGAGCTTCATTGGCCAAGAAAGAGATTCCATTATTAGCTAAATCTAAAACTCTAAAGCCTACAACTTCTTCGTTCTCACCTGCTTCTAATTCCGCGGACTGAATAGTCCCAGTTTCACTCATTCTATCGAAGCCCTTCTTTTCTGACTTAGTCTTTGTCTTTAAATCAGCAAGGCTAATAACATTATCTAACTCTTCTTTAATTTCTGTGATCTTGAAGTATGAATAAACTTGATGATGTGGAAAAGTCAGAAGGCGCTCGCTTCCTCGTTTTTCCGATCTAAATATTGTTGTCCCAAGCTTTACTGTAACAAACTCTGATCCCTCTTCTTTTCTAAAAGATCCTTCTCCAAAATAGTCAACATTCATGACAGAGAAACTAATCAAGATCTCTTTTCCAATAAAGTCTTCATCTTTCTCTTCGGAGAACATCTTAAGGAGCACAAATTTTCCACTACTGTCATCTACATGCTCAGTCTCATTAGCACGATAATCAACAGAAGATTCACCTTTATTCCAAATACTAACGTCTCCCTTATCTGAAGAAAGACGTTTTAACTTAGTAACCATTTCATTGGTTTCAATCTTTATAAAATTTGTTCCGAGTCCTTGCATGACTTAAGAAAGAGTTGTTACCTGTCGTAAGAGATGAATCTCTTCAAGGGCCTTACCACAGCCACGAACAACACTAGTCAAAGGATCTTCAGCCAACGAAACAGGTAAACCTGTTTTCTCTTTGATCAAAACATCCAAGTTCGCAAGCAGTGACCCACCACCAGCTAAAATAATTCCATTATCAACAATATCTGCAGCTAGCTCTGGAGGAGTCTTCTCCAATGAAATCTTGATGGCTTCGACAACTTCCCCAATTGGATCAGAAAGGGCATCCCTGATTTCATCTGAAGTTACTTCGATAATCTTTGGGGCACCTGCAATCAAGTCACGCCCTTTAACTTCAAATGTTTTTACTTCATCATCAAATGGATAAGCGTTCCCGATACTAATTTTGATAGCTTCAGCAGTTCGCTCACCGATAAGAAGTGAGTATTTCTTTTTAATATATTGAGTAATCGCTTCATCAAATTTATCACCAGCAACTCTTACTGATTTTGAAAAAACAATCCCACCAAGTGAGATAACGGCTACTTCAGTTGTACCACCACCAATATCAACAATCATATTTCCTGAAGGCTCAGTAATAGGAAGTCCGGCTCCAATGGCAGCTGCCATTGGTTCTTCGATTAAATAAACTTCTCTTGCCCCAGCTTGTTCAGCAGATTCTTTTACAGCTCTTTTCTCAACTTGAGTAATTCCAAATGGAATACAAATAATAATTCTTGGCTTTATCAGTTTTGAACCGGCCATTGATTTTTGAATAAAATAACGAAGCATAGCTTGAGTGACTTCAAAGTCAGCAATCACTCCATCTTTCATAGGCCTAATAGCTTTAATAGACCCAGGCGTTCGACCAAGCATTTGTTTTGCCTCTGTCCCAACCGCTAAAACTTTATTAACACCCTTAACCCCTTGGTGAACAGCAACAACAGAAGGCTCATTAACAATAATCCCTCTATCCTTTGCATAAACTAAACAGTTCGCTGTACCTAAGTCGATGGCCAAGTCATTTGAAAACCAATCAAGTATCTTTTTAAACATGCTCTATTCCTTTCTTGCTCTTACCAAGTATAGTGTCTAATTTTTTCACCTCGGTCTGCAATATCCGCCATGGCTTGTATCCCGAGTTCAATATGAATATCCGTGTATTTTTTAAAGACTGAAGAAGCAGATTTCTTAGTTTTGATTCCGCCCTTTTTCATTGGACAGTCACTAATTAAAAGCAAGGCTCCCATATTAACTTTACTAACAAATGCTGAAGTAAAGAGAGCTGCTGTTTCCATTTCCACGGCCAGCACTCTTTCTTCGATTAAGTTTCTCTTAAATTTTTCATCAAATTCCCAGAAGCGGTAATCCGTAGAATGAATCGTTCCCGTTCTATATTCTAGTTCATGCTCTACTAGAATCTGAGAAATGAACTTTTGAATCTTAAAAGTTGGAAGAGCAGGTACTTGTCTTGGAAGAAAGTGTCTCGACACTCCTTCTGCTCGGATCGATGCAATAGGAAGAACGAAGTCCCCTACCTTAAGCGATTTATGAACAGCCCCTGCTAGCCCTAAGAATAGAACGGCCTTAGGTTCAACAACAGCAAGTAGCTCACCAATAAGGGCGGCCATAGCAGCCCCTACTCCAAACTCTATAATTGTAACCTTAGCTTTTTTAGAACTAGAGGCTTGAAACGCAGATCCTCTAGTATGTTTACTATCATCTAAAATAGCGTTGAACCTTTCAGTATAATAATGAAAATTTGTTAAAATAATTTGCTTTTGAAAATCTTTAAAGTCATGGCCTGTATAGCGCTCTAGCATATCCGTAGCAATTCTTTTCTTCTCAGCGTTTCCGTGAATCCGTTTTGAGGCAAGAGCCTGTTTATACGGATGAGTAGAATAGAATGCAGGGTCAGATTCAATTATCTTTTCAAAAACTTTGGTTTCTTTGGCTGTTGTCGTAGAAGTAGATTTCTTTTTCTTAGAAACCTTAGATTTCTTCTTTGACGTCTTTCCTTTGACGCTCTTTGGCAAAACTCCTCCATGAAGCTGTTTGATCCCGTAAAATTTACCACTTACGGACTAAAACTATCAACAAAAGAATCAGTTTAATCAATATTTCAAAGCTACCCTATCCCTTGTCAGGAGGGGGTTTTTTAACTAATATCCGTTCTCAAAGCATTTGAATAATTCAAAGCACAAAGGATTAGTAATGGGTAAAGGTCGTAAAAAAACTGAAAAGAAAATGAGTAGAAAAAAAGGTCAAGCTAAGAAAAAAGCTCGTATCCTAAAGAGAATTGCTGCCGGTAAAAACAAGTAGTTAAGAACTAATTTAGTTAGTACTTTTTGATTCTATCGCTCAATGATCCGATCTTCTTAAGGGTTATGACTCAAATAAATACTTATCAAGCTGACTGCCTAGGCAGTCTATCTTCTGCTGCGCGCGTTATAAAAAAACTATAAGTACTTCTACTGATTGACCGGCGTCGCTTCTGCTGTTGCCTGAATCTCTTCTACCTTCCCTTTATAAAGCTTCAAGAAGGCCATTTCCTTGATCCAAACGCCATCGGACATCTTCCAGTCACCTGTTACTCCAGATAGCCTCTCCTTGCCTCTGATGTGAATGTCGAGTTCATTTCTGCTTTGAAACTCAGAAGATTCGAGAACAGAGATTGCAATTCCAAGAGCATCGTTTGATCTCATTTCAATGATTCTTGGCTTTTGTCCAAACCTACCAACGAAGTCTTGGCTAAACTTATCTGCTTCAGCCCCAACGTGATCTCCTACAAAAAAGAGGCTTCCAAGCTTATAGCTCTCATCAAAGATGGCCTTACTTCTCCAACTTGGCCCTCCAATTATATTAAGCCTAAAAGCATCAAAGTAAGAGAAGCTAGGTATTAACTGTAATGTTTCTCTCGGTAGAGAAGGAACAAAGATCCAATCAAAGTCCACTTGCGGTTTAAGGGTTTGGATTCTTCGTGCTGATTTATTTTTTTCTAATGAATGAATCTCTGTCAGAATTTCCAATTCTTCTTGTCTTTCTCTGGTGAACTTAAGACCTAAGAGGTTTTTAACTGGCTCTCTAAAGTCCATTTGCTTTTTATCATAAGAGACAATTCCACCTAGCTCGATTCCAGATAATTTAGAGCGTCTCCAGAACTCATCAACATAGGCCTTACCTCGAGGAGTCGATGGATATAGGATGGCTGCCCTTTTACCAAACCTTTCTGAAACATTATTAGAAAATATTTCCTGAAGATGTGATTCAACTGATCCTGGGATTTCTAAGAGTAAATGGTCTTTTTCTTCTTTAGGCAAATACACTTGGCTTAAGCTTATAAAGAAAACGCCATACTTTTTAGCTTCAAGGTATTCCTTAATAGCCTCTTGAGGAAATAATCCACCAACGATGACGGCCACGTGATGCTTATCTATTAATTCTTTAACTCGGTAACTTCCAACAGCGCCACTTCCCGCAGAGTCTAAAACATGAAGCTGAAAAGGAAGTTTCCCTTCAGGAAGGGTTCTTCCTATCTTCTCTCTTAGAGCATGATCAATTCCAAGCATCGCCCTTTTACCAAAAGACGCTTTAGGGCCTGTCATAGGAAGGACAATTCCAATAGAAGTAGGATCGATCTTGGCGTAGTTTTCAAGTCTAAAGAAGAAGCCTTTAACTAATGAATCGATTTCATTATTATCTGCATATTTCTTCTCTACCCAATCAAGAAGCTCTGTCGCCTCTTCTTTTTCCCCTCGGTAATAGAGCTTCTCAGCTTGAAGATAAGCTAGGTAACCAACACTTAATGGCTGCCCATCTGCATGGTCTTCAAGTACCCTCACCTTTTCTCTTTTATTTAAGGAAAAGAAACTAGAGATTAATTTTTCAAAGAGGGGCTCAGACTTAAGATCGCTTAAGCTTTTCATGTCTCCTAAATAAAGAATAAGAGAACTTAATTCATCTTGGTCTTTACCTAGTTCTTTAGAGAGTTTGTATTTTAGTTTATAAAAAGTTTTTTGCTCAGCTTTAGTTAAAACCTTTGGGTCTCCCTGACTCAAGACTGCATAAGACTTATCCATAAATCCTAGTTTAAAATAACTACTAGCTAGGTTTAATTGTATTTGAGAAGTCAGGGCTGGATCTAATCTCGAAGTATTCAACGCGAGATCAAAATTAAATATGGCTTGCTCAAAATTATTTTCAGAGAAAAAGATAACTCCCATCAAGTTTCTTCTTAGTGATCTCTCAGCGGGCAATAGTGTTTCTTCAGGAATCTGTTTTAATGATTGAAGGGCTGCTTTATTATGGCCTTGCTTGTATTCAGTCTTAATCTTAGAGATCTTTTTAATAAAGTCCTGTCTATAAAGATCTGAACGGCTAGAACCTCCACTAATCATAGAGATTCCACCACAGCCAACTACTACACTTAAAATTAAAACGAGGAGGATCCTCTTCATGAACACTTTTTTAGACATCATCATTCCTTTGACCTATCGTGACAATATTTTACTCGTAGCCCGCGATTCGGTAAAGGAATGATAGTTTAAATTAATGAAATAAATCTTTTACTTTTTCAAAAAAACCACGACTCATAGGGTTACTTTTACCTTCGAGCTCTGCTAATTTTTGAAAGAATTCTTTTTGCTCAGCATTGAGATGAGTTGGGGTTTCAACATGGATCTCAATTATCTGATCTCCATTACCGTAACCACCAAGCTTTTGAATTCCTTTACCTTTTAGTCTCATCTTTCTACCTGCCTGAGTTCCCTCAGGTACAGTAACTGCAACTTTTCCATCTAAGGTTGGTACTTCGAGTTCATCACCTAGAGCTGCCTGGCTAAAGCTAATCGGAACGGTACAGTAAATATTAAAGCCTTCTCTTTCAAAGATTTCATGATCTTCAACTTGGATAACAACATAAAGGTCTCCTGATGGACCACCCATTGTTCCGACGTCACCTTCATTAGATAATTTTAACCTTTGCCCGGTATCAATTCCGGCAGGAACCTTAACGGCCAAGTCCACTTTCTTTCTTTTAGTTCCTTCTCCACGACAACCGCCGCAAGGATCAGAAACCATCTGCCCACTTCCCTGACATTTAGGACAAGTTGAAGCCACTGTAAAAAATCCTTGCTGTCTTCTTACTTCACCCATGCCGTTACACATGTCACATCCAACGGGCTTACTGCCGTCCTTTCCACCTGTACCACTACAGTCAGTACAAGCAACACTTCTATTAATAGATATATTTTTTTCAACGCCAAAGGCAGCATCATGAAAGCTTACATTTAAAGCCATTTGAAGATCATTTCCAGCGCGCCCTCTAGAGCGGCGTCCACCGCCTCTTCTGCCACCACCTAGGATGTCACCAAAGATATCACCAAAGATATCACCTAGATCACCAAAATCTTGACCTCCGCCGCCAAAGCCACCGCCACCAAAGCCAGATTGACCGTCGACACCGGCATGACCAAATTGATCATAACGACCTCTTTTCTCTTCATTTAACAAGACCTCAGCTGCTTCAGATGCTTCTTTAAACTTAGCTTCTGCTTCAGGGTTATCTGGGTTTTTATCAGGATGATTCTTGATCGCTAGTTTTCTATAAGCCTTCTTAATTTCATCCTTACTCGCGCCCTTACTAACTCCTAAGGTCTCGTAATAGTCTCTTTTACTCATCAATGATCCAATATAAAAAACCCCCATCGAGCAAATTGGATCGATGGGGGCTTGTTAAAAATTTTTAATTAAACTTCTTTGAAGTCTGCATCGACAACGTCATCGTCATCTTTCTTCTCACTTTCAGCTCCGGCTGAAGGACCTGGTCCTGCTTCAGCACCTGGCTGCTGATCTCCACCAGCGGCCTGATACATATCCGTAGCAATTTTATGAGAAATAGTTTGAACCGTTTCCATTGCTGCTTTTAATTCATCAAGAACTTCACTTTCAAGTTTAGACTTACCTTCAGTGATAGCATCTTCAAGTTCTTTTTTCTGATCATCAGAGATTTTACCTTCTCCTTCTTTGATCATTTTTTCAGCAGCTAAGATAAGTGCGTCTAATTGATTTCTAGTATCAACAACTTCTCTTCTTTTACTATCTGCTTCTCTGTTCTCTTCACCGTCACGAACCATTTGTTGAATTTCTTCATCAGAAAGACCTGATCCCGCTGTGATCTTAACCTCTTGGGCTTTACCAGTAGCCTTATCAGTTGCAGAAACATTCACAATTCCGTTGGCATCAATATCAAATTGAACTTCAATTTGAGGAACACCTCTTGGAGCTGGATTGATTCCTGAAAGATCAAATTTTCCCAGTGTCTTATTATCATTTGAAAACTCACGCTCTCCTTGAAGTACGTGAATACTAACAGCTGGCTGATTATCTTGAGCTGTTGAGAAAACCTGAGATTTCTTAGTAGGAATCGTCGTGTTTTTCTCGATAATCTTAGTCATAACTCCACCAAGAGTTTCAATACCAAGAGAAAGAGGAGTTACATCTAAAAGAAGAACGTCTTTAACATCTCCAGCTAAAACTCCACCTTGAATAGCTGCACCTGCGGCAACAACCTCATCAGGGTTAACACCTTTTGAAGGCTCTTTACCAAAGATCGCTTTAACTTTTTCTTGAACAAGAGGAATACGAGTCGATCCACCAACAAGAACAACTTCATGAATCTCATCTTTATTTAGGCCTGAATCAGAAATAGCAGTTTCACATGGAACTGTTACACGATCTAAAAGATCACCAATTAAAGACTCAAACTTAGCTCTCGAAAGGTTTAAGTTTAAGTGCTTAGGGCCAGAAGCATCAGCAGTGATGAATGGTAAGTTAATATCTGTACTCGTTACATTTGAAAGCTCATGCTTGGCTTTCTCAGCGGCTTCTTTAAGTCTTTGAAGTGCCATTTGATCAGTTCTAAGATCAACACCGTTCTCACTCTTAAATTCATCAGCAAGCCAGTTAATGATTGATTCATCAAAGTCTTCCCCACCTAGGAAAGTATCACCATTTGTAGCTTTAACTTCGAAAACTCCGTCAGCTGTAATTTCTAAAACAGAGATATCAAATGTCCCACCACCAAGGTCGAAAACAGCAATATTTTTATCTTGTTTAGCATCTAGCCCGTAAGCAAGGGCAGCAGCTGTTGGCTCGTTAATAATTCTTTTAACTTCAAGACCAGCAATTCGACCAGCATCTTTAGTTGCTTGTCTTTGAGCATCATTAAAGTAAGCAGGAACAGTAATAACTGCTTCAGTTACTGCTTCGCCTAAGTAGTCTTCTGCGGCCTTTTTAAGTTTTTCTAAAACGATTGCCGAGATCTCTTGAGGAGAAAGTTCTTTTCCATCAACTCTTACCCATGCATCACCATTTTTATTAGCAAAGATCTCAAAAGGAGCTACTTTTTTAAACTTAGCAACTTCAGGAGCATCAGCCTTTCTACCCATAAGACGCTTAATCCCGTAGAGGGTCTTTCCTGGGTTAGTTACAGCTTGCCTCTTAGCAACCTGACCAACCATCTTTTCGTCATTCTTACCAAAGCCAATAACTGAAGGAGTTGTATTATGTCCTTCCTCGTTAGCGATGATCTTGTATTTTCCGTTTTCTAAGACTGAAACACATGAGTTTGTAGTTCCTAAGTCAATTCCAATAATCTTTCCCATAATTTTTCTCCTATTTTATTTTAATTTAATTTTTTACAACAACAACTTTTGCAGCTCTAAGCAATCTTCCATTGAGGATATAACCCTTTTGAAAAACTGAAAGTACCTCTTGATCTTCTTTTCCTTCGCAGGGCTGTTGGGCCAAGGCTTCATGAAAATTAGGATCAAACTCTTTTCCTAATGCTTCTACTTCTTCTAATCCATTTTTTGTAAGAACTTCCATGAACTGGTTTCTCACCATATCAAGGCCAGTTACAATGTTTTTAATTTTTTCATCTTCGTCAGCTGAAACAGCTTCAATTGAGCGGTCTAGGTTATCAACAACGTCAAGAAGACCTGATAAGACTTTTTCGTTACCAAATTTAATAAGCCCTTCTTTTTCTCTCTCATAACGGCGTCTCATATTTTCCATCTCAGCAGCAAGGTACATGAACTTGCTTTTGAAATCCTCTTCTACGATAGGCTCTACATTATCAAGAGTTGGTTCGCCAGATTCATCAGACTCGCCAGCTTCTTCAGAACCTTGTGCTTCAGCCCCAACTTCAGTTTCCACTTCAGGCTCTATAACTTCTTCTACTTTCTCTTCAGATTCATTCATTTTTTAACCTTTAATCTCTAAATTGTTTCTACCTTTAAGATGGTATGACTGGGCCCAGTGTCAACGTTACTTAAAAAATAAAATTTGAGACAGCCTAAAGCACTAATATTATAGTGTTTTAAGGCGACTAAAGACTTCATCCATAAGACTATCCATCAACAAATAGCCGCGAGGCGTTAACGCTAGGGCACCCTCACGCAATTGGCATAAGCCTCTCTCATTCCAGCTCTTAGCTAAGGACCGAGCGTCCCCTAACTCATCTCCTGTAAAAAAGTCTTCAAGCTCAATTCCCTTATTAGTTCTCAAATTCAGATAAAATTTTTCCATTCTGATTTCATTCTCAGTTAATTTTTCAGAGTCAAACTCAGCCACATAAGGCTTCCACTTATAACGAACTCCAGTTTTTTGAACATAGCCTGTAGCAGATGGGCCTAGAGCACAAATGGACTCTCCACTCCAATACCTAGAGTTATGGAGCGACTCTTTACCTGGAAGTGAAAAGTTTGAAACTTCGTAATGTAAGAACCCCTTCTCTCTTAGATAACTTGATACTTCTAAAAATTCTCTTTCTATCCATTCTTCATCTGGAAGGGCTTCGTAATAAACATAATTATCCTTAACAGTAAGAATATAAAGGCTGATGTGAGATGGATTAAAACTTAAGATCTGATCAAGTTCTTCTTTGATATTACGTTCATATTCTCTAGAGAAAGGCAGACCAAGCATAAAGTCGACAGAGAAGTTGGCTTTCATAGAGTTAAACTTCTCTAAAGTATTAATAACTTCTTCGTGCCTATGAACGCGGTCTAGCTTTTCTAAAAAATCATTTCGTGTAGACTGAATTCCCAATGAAAAACGATTAAAGCCAAAGCCCCTAAAAGCGTCTAAGCCTTTATCTGTCCATGTTCCAGGATTAACTTCTAAAGTCATTTCACATTGGTCACTAACTTCGATCTTATGTTCAGCAAAGAAGGATCTCAAAAATTTAACGCCCTCTTCTCCCCAGAGAGAAGGGGTTCCTCCCCCAATATAAATTGTTTTTAATTCACCAAGAGAGACTTCATTCTTATCATAAAAGTCCTTTAGTCGGTCAATCGAGAGGTTCAGCATTTTATGGTACTCAGGTATCTTTGCGGTCCTCTCCATTGCGCTAGGCGCAGACTTAAAAAAGTCGCAGTAGTTACAGAGGTGTCTGCAATAGGGGAAATGAATATATAAGGAGCTGATAATATCCATACTTTAACCTGTTATTCTCGGTGGTATCTTCTATAATTATAATTTCATTGTGACAAATAGAGGACCCTATGAATAAAGATCAAGTCGTTTTAAAAAATAATCTAAATACTGTGTTTATCGATTCACCCGGAGCCACATCAGCTTCGGTTCAAATTTGGTTTAGAGCAGGAAGTGCCCTCGAAGAAAAGAAGGACTTTGGAATTGCTCACTTTTTGGAACATATGTTTTTTAAAGGAACGCCTAAAAGACCTGGGGCAGAGATCGCTCACTCTGTTGAATCATTTGGTGGTGAGCTGAATGCCTTCACCTCGTTTGATTATACTTGTTATTACATCAACACTCCTGTTAATCACTTAAATGAGACAGTTGAAATCCTCATGGATATGGTTTCTAATCCTCAATTTAAGCAAGAAGACTTAGAACCAGAACGAGAAGTGGTCTTTGAAGAATATAGACGATCTCAGGACAACCCTAGTCAGTTAAGTTTTCAAAAACTTCAAAGCCTCTGTTTTAATAACGGCTACGACCACCCTATTCTTGGAAATGAAGGGACCATTAAAAACTTTTCCCGAGAGCAACTTAAAGACTTCAGAGAAACTTATTATAATACCTCTAATAGTTTCCTCGTTGTGGCTGGTGATCTTAAGGAAAAAGATAAACTAGAAGAAACCATCACTAAATTTAAACTTCCAGAAGGCCCTAAGAGTGTCTTTCCTAAATTTGAACTTAGTTCAAAGAGCTCATTCGCCATTCATAAAAAAGACGTTCACCTGTGCCAAATGTATATAACAATACAGGCACCTAATATTAACGATAAAAAATCTCCCGCTGAAGACCTCGCTTTAAATTGCTTAGGTCATGGGGAAACTTCTAGGTTCTACAAAGATTTAGTTTTAAACGAAAGTTTAGCTAACTCAAGTGGAGGCTCTACTATGTTCATGAGAGATGGTGGACTTCATATTGCGAGAGTGACCTTCCCGCAAGAGAACTTAACAAAGATATTAACCCAACTACAAAAAACCTTACTTGATGCCAAAACAGTGGGTATGTCCAACAAAGAAGTTACAAAAATCAAGAATCAATATATAGCTTCAAAGGTTTTTGAAATGGAAACTGTTGAATCCTTTTCTTTCTCAGTGGGCCATAACTATGCCCAAACAGATGATCTAGATTTTGACGAAAAGTTCTTATCTCGTTTGAGAGGCACTACAGTATCTGAAGTAAATACGGCTTTAAAAGAAATTCTTAGTTCTCCTATTCATCTAAGTCTTCAGATGCCTGATCAATGTGATGAAAAAAAAGCTTCAAAAGAACTTCAAAAATTTCTCACTCAGTTTGAGAAAAATAAGAGTTCGAAAACTAAGGCGATAAAAAAAGAATCCTCCATAACTTCTAAGTTTGACCCACAAGTTCAGATTATAAAATTAAAAGAAGGAATTTCACTTCTTCATAGAAAAAATGAAATCAATCCCACATTTGTTATGCAGGCTTATTTAAGAGGCGGACTTACTGAAGAGACAAAAGCCACTAATGGAGTGTTCCATCTTTTAACGGCTAATTTAACAAAAGGTTATAAAGGAATGTCTTATGAAGATCTAAAGCAAGACTTAGAAGATCGTTCAGCTTCTTTAAATGGCTTTGCTGGAAAGAATGCCTATGGTCTAAGCATGCATGGACTATCTGATCATTTCACATCTCTTTTAGATCACTTTATTGGAACACTTAAGTCTCCCCTCTTAGGTGCAAAGTTTATTAATCACGAAAAAAAGGTTACCTCTAGAGTTATCACTAGTATGAAAACAGATCCAACAAAGATTTGTTTCGAAGAAGTTTCAAAGATCTTTTTTGGAACTCATCCTTATTCAAGACCTGTCCTCGGAACGAAAGACTCACTTAAGAAGATGAACAGCACATCACTAGCAAAACTTCATAATAGTAAGATAAGGAATTCAGACATTCTTATTACTTATTGTGGGGATTTAGATATCGAAGAAGTGAAAGAGCTAGTTCTAGAAAGAATTGAAGACCTAAAGCCAAGAAAGCCTAAAACAAATAAAAATAAGCTTATTAAATATAAGCCAAAGGATACTCGAATCAGTTTTGATAGAGAGCAAACCCAAATCTTTACTGGTATCACTACAGATAAATTAGGCTCTAAAGAAAACCTTTATTTAAAGATGATAACAACCTTTCTTTCAGGTCAAAGTTCAGAACTTTTTGTTGAGGTTCGTGACAGGCAAGGACTTTGTTACGCTACTCAACCAGTACACTTTAACGCACTAGAAGGTGGATACTGGGGAATCTATATAGCCTCGGGGCACGACAAAGTCGACGCGGCCTTAAAGGCTATTCAAAATATTATCAAAAAGATTAAAGACAATGGATTAAGCCGAGAAGAATTCGAAAGAATTAAGAAAATGATTGAGGGACAAACCCTTCTTAATATTCAAACTAATGATGATTACTCAAACCTCTATTCAGTTCCCGTATTTCAAAACCTAGGTATTGATTATCCTCATGAAAGAAATGTAGAGATCAGCAAATTAAAATATGAGGAGTTTAACAAAGGTATTAAAAAAGCCCTTGGGAAAAAATTCAGTACCGTTATTGTGGGTAGAGACTAAGAAGCTTTAATCTTTTTATCGTCAGTGATGATTAGATAGGCCATCTCGTTCATATCATTAGCAAAGACATCTTTTGAGATAATGCTAATTAGATTTGAAAGTGAATTGAACCTATCTGATATGTATTCAAAGAATTTTGGAACTTCGTAGGCCTGAGGAATGATATTATTTAATCTTCTATAAGCAATTTGACCTAAGTTTTCATAATAACCAACATCAATCAGCTTAGAGTTTAAAGATTCATGAAAATAACCGCAGACAAAGAGGGCCGTATCGCCAATCTCTCTTAAGCTTCTTTTTCTTTGGGATTCACTTTGCTGAGAAGTTTCAAGGAGCTTCATCCCTAACATCTTCTCAATTGGTTTTCCTTCTTCTTCGTCAAAGAATTTTTTAGATTCTCCAAATTGGTCGAGAACAATACTTAAATAGAAAATTTCTTGATTAGAAGCTGGTCTAGTAGTTTTCTTATTAATCTCTTGCAACTTATCAAAGAAGAAACTTTGAAGACTGCTTTCGAGGATTAAATTGGCTGTTTTAGAATCTTGATTTTCCATAAACTCCCTTCCCTTATTATATAACGAACCTGGCTATTTACTTAATTCCCTGAAAAAACTGCCCTTGTAGAGTATAGGCACATGTAATAACAACAACTTAACCCATAATAGCTAGCGAATCAGGAGGCCTTTTGATAAGCTGAGGCGAAATTTAAGAAACTTAAGAAGGAAGGCCCTATGGCTAATTTTACTGTTAAAGACTGGGAAGAGCTGGCTCTCAAAGAGACTAAGGGTAAAGCCTTAGAAAACTTGATCACAAATACTGCTGAAGGTATCGCCCTCAAACCTCTTTATACAAACCAAGATATTAAAAATTTAGAAAATACAGATACAATGCCAGGTCTAGAGCCATTCATAAGGGGACCAAGGGCCACCATGTACACAGGAAGACCTTGGACTATTAGGCAGTATGCAGGATTTTCAACTGCAGAAGAATCAAATCGATTTTATAGAAAGACTTTAGCAGCTGGTGGCCAAGGAGTCTCAGTGGCTTTTGATCTTGCTACTCATAGAGGTTATGACTCTGATCACCCAAGAGTAATGGGAGATGTTGGTAAAGCAGGTGTTGCCATAGACTCAGTTGAAGATATGAAGATTCTCTTTGATTCAATTCCTTTAGAGAAGGTCTCTGTTTCTATGACAATGAATGGAGCTGTCCTACCTATCCTAGCTAATTATATTGTGGCAGCACAGGAGCAAGGAGTAGAACTAAAAGACCTTAAGGGAACTATCCAAAATGATATTCTAAAAGAGTTTATGGTTCGGAATACCTACATCTTCCCACCAGAGCCAAGCATAAAGGCCATCGCCGATATATTTAGTTACACCTCTAAGAATATGCCTAAGTATAATTCAATTTCTATTAGTGGTTACCATATTCAAGAAGCAGGTGCAGATGCTGCCTTAGAACTGGCTTACACCTTAGCCGATGGTAAGGAATACGTTGAAACCGCCATTAGAAGTGGATTAAAGATAGATGAGTTTGCTCCTCGACTTTCATTTTTCTTTGGCATTGGAATGAATTTCTATATGGAGATAGCTAAACTTAGGGCCGCTAGGCTTCTATGGTCTGAAATTATTTCTAAGTACAACCCTACTAATATTAAATCTAAGATGCTTCGTACTCATTGCCAGACTTCAGGTTGGTCATTAACTGAGCAAGACCCTTATAACAATGTTATAAGAACAACTGTCGAAGCTATGGCTGCAGTCTTTGGTGGTACTCAATCTCTTCACACTAATGCCCTTGATGAAGCAGTTGCTTTACCAACAGAATTTTCAGCAAGAATAGCTCGTAATACTCAAATTGTTCTTCAAGAAGAAACAGGAATCACAAATGTAGTAGACCCATGGGGTGGAAGCTACATGATGGAGTCACTAACAAATGAAATAGCTGAGAAAGCTAGAACCATTATCGCAGAAGTTGATAAACTTGGCGGTATGGCCAAGGCCATTGAATCAGGGGTTCCAAAATTAAAGATTGAAGCAGCCGCCGCAGCCAAACAAGCAAAGATAGATAGCGGTCAAAATACCATTGTTGGCGTCAATAAGTACAAGCTAGATCAAGAAGACGATCTCGATATCTTAGACATCGACAACGACGCCGTTAGAACATCTCAATTGAAAAGATTAGCCGAACTAAAAAAGAATAGAGATAATAAGGAAGTGGAGTCTGCCTTAGCGGCTTTAACTAAGTACGCTAAGACTGGCGAAGGTAATGGGCTGGAGCTATCCGTTATAGCAGCAAGAGCTCGTTGTACTGTTGGTGAAATAACAAGTGCTCTTGAATCAGAATGGGGAAGATACCAGGCTCAAACTCATACAGTAAGTGGCGTTTACGGTAGTTCCTTTCAAGATGACAGTGGTTGGAATATGTTAAAAGAAAGAATTGATAAATTTGAAGTAGACAATGGAAGACGCCCTCGTATTCTCGTGGCCAAGATGGGCCAAGATGGTCATGACCGCGGAGCAAAGGTTGTTGCAACAGCATTTGCTGATGCTGGGTTTGATGTTGACCTAGCTCCTCTTTTTTCCACTCCTGAAGAAGTCGCTAAGCAGGCAATTGAAAATGATGTTCATGCAATTGGTGTCTCTAGCCTTGCCGCTGGTCACAAGACTCTTGTTCCAGCATTAATTGATGAATTAAAAAAGTTGAAAGCATTAGATATTAAGGTCATCGTAGGTGGAGTCATTCCAAAACAAGATTATAAATTCCTTGAAGAAAAAGGTGTCTCAGCCATTTTTGGTCCAGGAACACCAATTCCAGAATGTGTTGAAAAAGTTCTCGATGCTTTTGAGGAAGATAAGAAGTGATCAATAGTAAGGATATTCTAAATGGAGACCGCCGTGCACTTGCAAAGGCCATTACTCTAGTAGAATCTTCTAAACCTGAACACAGGGAAGAGGCCCATAAGCTACTTGAGGAAATCCTTCCCCATACGGGGAAGAGTTACCGGATCGGAATCACAGGTACTCCCGGTGTTGGTAAATCAACATTTATAGAAACTTTTGGTGAGTACTTAATTTCTCTTGGTAAAAAAGTTGCCGTGTTGGCCGTTGATCCAACCTCCCCAATGTCTGGAGGCTCTATTCTTGGTGACAAGACCAGAATGGAGAAATTATCTAATAACGAAGATGCCTTTATTAGGCCCAGCCCAAGTAGTGGACACCTTGGGGGAGTAGCCTTTCACACTAGAGAGACCATCCTTCTATGTGAAGCAGCTGGATTTGACACCATATTGGTAGAAACTGTCGGTGTCGGCCAAAGTGAAATCCAAGTTTCACAAATGGTAGACTTCTTTATGGTTCTTCTACTCCCAAATGCTGGAGATGAACTTCAGGGTATAAAGAAAGGGATATTAGAACTTGCAGACGGAATCATTATCAACAAAGCTGATGGAAATACTAAAGACTTAGCGAATCTTGCAAAGTCCCAATATGAATCGGCCATAACCTTGTTTCACAATAGAGGTTTTTGGACTCCGAAAGTCTTAACTTGCTCTGCAACTAAGAATGAAGGAATCATAGAAATCCATTCATTACTAAACGAGTATAGAGAGAGTTCGACCAAAGAAAACAAATGGGAAGACAAACGTGTCGACCAGCTTAAGAAGTGGTTCAAAGGTTCATTAGAGTTTGAACTTAGCTCGAGAATTCAAAAGAACACAGTCTATAAAGAAAAATTTGCAGAATATGAAAAAGAGATCTTAAGCCTTAAAAAGACTCCAGGGTCAGCAGCAGACAGTATCGCTTCGTTAATTTTTAAATCTTGATCTTAATAAGGCCGTCTTCAAAAAAGATCTTTTCACTAGCTAAATTCTTTTTTAAAAAATACATTAGGATCTTTTTCGATTTACTTAAAGGGAGCTTCGCCTTCTTAAGATTGATTGTAATCAACTCATTGTCTCGATCAAGATGAATATCACCTTCCGCTTTAACTGTTAGATTAGCTCCTAAGAACTTTATTTCGAGGTCTATTTTGAGCCAGTTATTGTCTATGTTAACCCTTATATCACGGACAAAGGCATCTTTAGACCTTACAAGAGAAATAGGATCAATATCTTTACCTTTAAGGATCTCCGAATAAAGTGAATAGATATTTTTTGTCTCATTTCTTTTCTTATTCTTTTCACTGATAATCTTATCTATATAAGCTTTCGAGTGAGAAAAGCAGTCTTCTATCACATCTAGGATATCAAATAGATCTTTTTCATAGCTTTTCTTACATTTTAAGCTAGTGTTCAAAAGAGTTATATTTTCCTCTTTGTCTACAAGCTGAAAACCTGGAACTACTAGGGAAAGAATTCCATCTTCTATATTTAAAAATTCAGATTTCAAAAAATACTTAGATTTCTTTGCATCAATCTTATTGTCGATAACTAGTTTTGGAAAAGTGAACCGCCCATTTGATTTACAATCCTTTAAAACAGAATCCATATCAAAGTCTTCACCAATCTCTTTCTTGAAACAATCAACATAAAGAGACTTGAATTTATAGAGATATTCGTTGTTTTGATCTATATCAAATGCCCCTGAGTCAAAGACCAAATTGTTTTGAGTTACCTTCAATTCTTTCAAGAGACTGCTAATCTTTAATAAAGTTTTTTGGTTTGTGTCTTCATTTACTCCAGCAATATCCATTCCCATTTTCATAATCGGCTTACCTGCCGAGGGAATCAACACTGAGTTATTATACCAACTCACTAAATAGTTACTAAAGTCTTGTGGTTTGAAGTCCTTGAGCTTTTTTGTAATCAAGCGTCCTCTGTTTAACTCAAAGTTAATGTCTTCACTCTCAAATCGAAGCTTATCAGTCTCTACTTCTATCTCATCACTTGTGAGTGAAATCTTTGGCTTCGTGAATTTATAATCTCTAACGATCGTTGACCTATCTACAATAGCAAAAAGACCAGAGTTCATAGTTAAATTAGTTAAACAAGGAGTCAGTACTGTCTCAGATGTTATATCGATTAAATCAGGTTGCTTTTCACACTCAACAACCATATCAGATGAAATCAACGTCACTCCATTGTCAAAGATCAACTCAGAATCATTAGTGTGTCCCTTAAAGCTTTCTTGCCCCATTAGGATCTCAGTTATACTAGAATTAAAATTTATTGCTCCCACTTCTTTATTCTCTTCTATGAATTGATAAGAGACATCAATACCTTTGCTTTTATCGATGGGCTTAATCGTCGCCATATTTAAGCAACCAGCAAGAAAGCCTTTACTATTATTCTCTAAATAGTCAGAGTGCCTATCACAGTCCCAGGAGAAGTTTTCTAAACCGAGAATAGTCTTTGGCTTTCGAATTTGATAATACTCTCCGCTCAGGCTTATTTGCTCATTATCCATCAATAATCTAGTCGACCTAATCTTGGCCCACTGAAAAGTATGAAGGTATTCAGCATCTACTTGAGCGAGGTTATAAGAAAACCTAGCATTTGGACCCTTTACGCCAATAAATTTATCTTTAATATAGACGGTTGAATCAAAAATATTATCTTGGTTTTCTAGGAAAACACTGGCGTTAGGTGTAACAAAGTGAAACCTTTTAAATTTAAAAGTTCCTGCTTTGCCAGCCCCAGCTTCAGGTCTAATGAAGTCTAAGGAATCGACAATTATATCTACTTTACTGTCTGTTTCAGATTCAAATTCATCAAAGAAATCTAGCTCACTTGCCTTTGAAGTAATGCTAGTTAAGCCTAAGAGAGCAAGGCCGAGAATGATTAAACAAAGGGTTCTTTCCAAGTTATGTTCCGTGTTAATGCACTGCAACAATAACATAACCCCTGTAATTAACTAGATACTCAGTACTAATTACAGGGATGAAAACTTCGTAAAATCAACTACTTAGTTGTTGGATTTAAGAAACTGTAGAAACTCACTGTCACTACTTAAGAGAAAGCGGGCATTAGTGCCTAAAGAGCTTTTATAAGCTTCCATAGACCTGATAAAACTATAGAACTTAGGGTCTTTCCCAAGAGAATTAGCATAAATAGCTGAAGCCTTTGCTTCGGCTTTACCGCGAATAATCTGTGAAGTCTTATAGGCCTCAGAACGGATTCTTCTAAGTTCTTTAATCCTTTTACCTTCAATCTTAGCTTTTTCACCCTGACCTATAGAACGGATCTTTTGTGCAATCCTCGTTCTTTCAGAGATCATTCTCTCATAGACTTTCTTCTCAACACTCTTAGCATAAGAAATACGGCGGAGTTGAACATCAATCAACTTAATTCCAAGCTTGTTCAATTCCTTATCCGCAAGAACTGCAATCTTAGAACTTAACTCTTCTCTACCAGTTTCAATATTTTCAATATCGACAGTGATCTCTTCTTCTAAGATAGGCTCACCTTTGTCTCTCTTAGCTTTGATCTCTAATCTCTTAGCTTCAGTCTTTTCGATAATAGCATTAGAGTTTCTAACCGCTTCAACCAGGCGCTCATTAGAGATAACATCTCTAGTAATTGAATCTAAGATAGTATCAAGCCTAGTTTTAGCACCAACTTCATTACGAACTGTTTGAATAAAAGTTAGAGCATCAATGACTTTCCATCTAGCAGTCGTATCTACCTTAATGTATTTTTTATCCTTAGTAGGAATCTCATTCGGATCTCCATCCCAGCTAAGAATTCTCTTATCAACAAATCGAGCTTCTTCTAAGAATGGTTTCTTAAAGTGAAGTCCCGCATCAGTAATAGGGCTACCTATTGGTTTACCAAATCTAGTGATGATCGCTTGACGGCCTTCTTTTACAATAAAGTAAGAACCCTTAACCACAATCGCCACAATAATAATGAGAGGAATAATCCCCGCTTTCAATCCATTTTTCATTTTACAACCTTAGATGCAACTTCATCTTTACCAAAAATTGGTAACAATCCTTTAATCTTCGAATCAACAATCGTTAGATTTTCCATTTTTCTAAAGATCTTTTCCATCGTTTCGATATAAATACGTTTTCTAGTAATAAGTGGTGCTCTTTTGTATTCTTTCAAGATCGCTGTAAACTTAGCAGCATCACCTTCAGATTCATTAACGAGTCCAGCAGCGTAACCTTCAGCCTCACTGATCATCTTTTCAGCCTTACCCTTAGCTTCAGGAATCACTTTGTTGTAAGCTTGCTCTGCCTGATTGATAACTTTCTCTTGCTCTTGTTTCGCTTCGTTAACTTCATTAAAGCTAGGCTTTACTTCGTTAGGAGGGTTAACGTCTTGAAGCTTTACAGTCACAATCTTAATTCCCATATCGTAACGATCAAGAACACCTTGCATAAGCTTTTGAGCTTCAATAGCAATCTCAACCCTTCCCGTTGTTAGAACTTCAGTAACAGATCTATCCCCAACAACTCTCCTCATGATTGATTCAGAAACGTCACGAACATTGATGGTTGGGTTACTCGTTTGGAAGATATACTTAAAAGGATCTGAAATTTGATACTGAACAACCCATTCAACTTCAGCAACGTTTAAATCTCCAGTAAGCATTAATGATTCATGATCAAAGCTTTTTCTAGAGTACTCTGTTCTTCTGTTTGCAGTGCTTTTAGTTCTAAAACCAAATTCTTCTTGAAGTACTCTTTTAGTCTTAACAAAGAAAACTTCATCAATCCCAACCGGCATCTTAAAGTGAAGTCCTGGAGGGTAAGTTCCAATAAACTTTCCAAACCTAATAACTACTGCTTCTTCGTCTGGTTCTACGGTGTAAAATGTAGACTTGCCTAGTACAACTAGGACCAAAATAATAACGACCGCGGCTATCCCCTTTATATTCTTAAGGATATCCTGGACGGCCTTTTCAAATTCATTCATTTTTCCTACTTTGCTTCTATTTCAAGCATTAGAACACCTTGATCTAAGGCATCGCCTTCTTTTACATGTATTTCTTTAACAATACCGTCTACAGCCGACTTAATTTCATTTTCCATCTTCATGGCCTCTAAAATAATGACGGTTTCACCTGCTTTAACTTCTTGTTCATTCTTCACTAATATTTTTACGACTTTTCCAGGCATTTGAGTCAGTAATTCACCATCATCTCCACCAGAGAGACCTGAAGGCTTATAACCTCTAAAGACTTTATATACCTGATCAACATTTAAGATATGAGTTGGAAGGTGCTGCTTAGCAAGCCGAGTCCAGCGCTTATTATCATTAGAAGCAAAATATCTTCCTGCTAATTTTCTAATAAAGATCTGCTCCCGTTGAACAACTTCATTATCTTGAACTGCACTGTATTCAAATTCCACCAATTCATGGGAATGAACTATTGTGCGAGTTAGGTCAATAATAATTTCACTCTTATCATTATCTATAAGGTAGGTTCTCATAATCCCATCCTGTTAGCTTCTATTCCAGCTAAGGTGTTAAAGATTCTCATAAAATCAAAATCTTTCTTCACCATCTCTTGAGGCTTTATCTTTCCAATATAATCAGTCGAATAAACGCCGTTAATAAAGTTCTCTTCTCGTAAAATCACTTTATGTAGTGGAATATTAGTTTTCAATCCTTCAATATGTAGCCCATCTAAAGCGCAGATCATCTTTCTGATAGCGATCTTTCTATTGATACCCTTAGTGATTAACTTTCCAATCATAGGATCAAAGTCAGGAGTTACTTCTAAATCTTTAAAGATACAGTTATCAAAACGAGTTCCCTGAGGAAAGTTCGTCTCAAACCCTGTTACAACACCAGGCGAAGGTAACATAGTGATAGGATCTTCAGCGCAAATTCTACATTCGATGGCATGACCTGATCTCTTAATAAAGTCTTGATTAGGAATGCCTAAATCTTCTCCAAAAGCTGACTGAATCATACAAACCAGTAAATCAATCCCAGTAATTTCTTCAGTAATAGGATGCTCTACCTGAATTCGAGTATTCATCTCTAAGAAATAAAAGCTCTTATCTTCGGCCATAATAAATTCAACAGTTCCTGCTGAATCATAATCAACTGACTTAGCTAATCTAACGGCCGTATTACAGACATCTTGCCTAACTGCTTCATCATCACCAATAAAGGGAGATGGGGCTTCTTCAATAACTTTCTGATGCCTCCTTTGAATAGAACACTCTCTTTCAAAGAAGTGAAAAACATTTCCACGCTTATCAGCGAGAATCTGAACTTCAATATGTCTTGGATTTACAATCAATTTCTCTACAAGAAGATCACCGTTTCCAAAAGCAGCAGCAGATTCTCTTTGAACAACTTCAAAATTTGCCTTTACTTCGTCTTCGTTGGCACAAGCCCTCATTCCACGGCCACCACCACCAGCTACGGCTTTTAATAGAACAGGGTAACCAATTTCTTTAGAAATCTTTAAAGCTTCAGGAACAGTCTCAACTGCGGCGCTACTTCCAGGGACTACAGGTATTCCAGCTTCTTTAGCCAAAGTCTTAGAAGTGGCTTTATCACCCATTATCCTAATGGCCTTCGCATGTGGAGCTATAAAGACGACACCATTTTTTTCAAGCTCATCAGCAAAATCTGCATTCTCCGAGAGAAAGCCATATCCTGGATGAACAGCATCAACTTTATTTTCTTTGATAACTTTCAAAATATTAGGAATATTTAAATAAGTCTCAGCATTAGAGCTTCCTTCTAAATGAACCCATTCATCACAAAACTCTAAGTGACGAGCATGGATCTCATTATCAGTCCAAATTCCGATAGCCGTATGGCCAAGCTCTCTGCATGCTTTAGCAACTCTACTGGCAATCTCTCCTCTATTCGCAATCAAGATACGCTTAGGAGAGGTTGTCTTTCCTACTTGTTCATTTGTCATAACTGAATATTCCCGTGTTTACGTTTAGGAAGAACGACTTTTTTATCTTTTAAAACTCTTAGGTATTCATAAAGTCTTTGCCTGGTTTCTTCAGGTAAGATAACCGCGTCGATATATCCAAGTTCAGCTGCACGATAAGGATTGTTAAACCGCTCTTCGTAGTTCTTAACAAGTTCAGCTTTCTTTTTGTCATAAGCCTCCCCTTCAAGACCCTTTAATTCGTGTCTAAAAATAATATTAACTGCGCCTTCAGCTCCCATCACTGCAATTTCAGCAGTTGGGTAAGCTAAGTTAACGTCAGCCCTAATATGCTTAGATGCCATTACGTCATAAGCACCACCGTAAGACTTTCTTGTAATTAATGTAATCGTCGGGACCGTAGCTTCGGCATAAGCATAAAGAAGCTTAGATCCATGCTTAATAATTCCACCATACTCTTGAACAGTTCCTGGCAAAAACCCTGGGACATCTACTAAAGTTACAATAGGCACATCAAAAGCGTCACAAAAACGAATAAACCTTGCGGCTTTAACAGAAGCATCAATATCTAAAACTCCTGCAAGGATTGAAGGCTGATTGGCAATGACTCCAATCTTAATTCCACCAATACTAGCAAAACCAACAATAATGTTTTTAGCATAATCCTGATGCACTTCTAAGAAATGTGAATCATCAACGACATCAAGAATGATCTCCTTCATGTCATATGGCTTTTTTGGATTTGCAGGAACAACAGTTTTTAATTTTGTGTTGTCTCTATAAATAGGATCTGAAGTAAACTTTGGAGTTTGCTCTCTATAGTTTGAAGCTGGAATATAAGCGAGCAGCTCTCTTACTCTCTCAAAACACTCATCTTCATCTTTACATTTGAAATTTGAAACACCAGAAGTTTCTGAATGTGTTGTCGCTCCACCTAACTCTTCTTTAGTTACTTCTTCATGAGTAACAGTCTTAATAACATCAGGACCAGTCACAAACATATAAGAAGTCTTATCAACCATGAAGATAAAGTCTGTAATAGCAGGAGAATAAACAGCTCCACCAGCACAAGGGCCCATGATCAATGAGATTTGTGGAATAACACCAGAAGCTTTTACATTTCTATAAAAGATTTCGGCATAACCACCAAGGGCATCCACGCCTTCTTGAATCCTAGCACCACCAGAATCATTGATTCCAATAATAGGAATTCTATTTTCAAGAGCGAAGTCCATGATCTTACAGATCTTCTTTGCGTGAGCAGCACCTAAGGCCCCACCCCAACAAGTAAAGTCTTGTGAAAAAAGAGCAATCTTCTGCCCATTTATTTCACCGATACCTGTGATAACTCCATCGCCTAAGAACTTTGTCTCTTGCATATTAAAATCTGTACACCGATGGGTTACAAATCTATCGAACTCAATAAAAGTTCCTGGATCAATCAATCGATTGACTCTCTCCCTTGCGGTAAATTTACCTTGAGCATGTTGTTTTTCGATCTTGGCGGGTCCGCCACCTTGTTCTGCTTCTTTCCGTAATTGGATAAGCAGATTTCTCTTTTCTTCTAAAATTTCAGACATAAAAAAGCCTCCTAAAAACCTTGTGTATTCTACTTTTTTGGTTCCTAGGAGGCTATTACTTTACTAAATTTGTGCTATGCTCTATTCTTCTCCAGCCGCCTTTTTACGCTTATCTAGGCCATATTTTTCGACTTTCATGATTAGTGACGCACGGCTTATACCAAGTTCTTTAGATAGCTTGGATTTATTAAAGTTGCACCGCTTCAATCCTTCTCGAATCATAAGTGCTTCGAGCTCTTCTAGAGCTGCTTTTAATCCACCATTAGTATTGATACCTCTAGAGTTTCCACTAGAAGGTGCTTCACCATGGTCTAAGATTCTTGCACTTAAATTATCTGGAGTAATATTCTTATCATCCCCTGCGAGGACAACAAGTCTTTCTACTTCGTTTTCTAATTCCCTAACATTTCCAGGCCATGGGTAATCAAGCATCTTCTCCATACATTTCTTAGAAAATGTTTTCATGGGAACACCTGACTCATCACACCTCTTTTTAAGAAAGTGATCCATTAAGACTGGAATATCATCACTACGCTCTCTAAGTGGAGGTAAGTTAACATTGATTACGTTAATCCTATAAAAAAGATCTTCTCTAAACTCACCCTTGGCCATCATTTCTTTAACTGGCTTATTCGTAGCAGCCACGATTCTAACGTCTGCTTTCTTAGGTGTAGTTGCCCCAACAGGAAGATAGGTTCCTTCCTGAAGTACTCTTAGAAGCTTTACCTGCATTGATAGACTCGTATCCCCGATTTCATCTAAGAACATCGTTCCACCATTAGCACTCTCAAATAAGCCTTTCTTATCTTTAACAGCTCCCGTAAAAGCCCCTTTAACATGACCAAAGAGTTCTGAATCTAATAAGTTATCGTTAAATGCTGAACAGTTAACAGCTAGAAACATATTATCTTTTCTAGGCGAAGAAAAATGAACGGCCTTAGCCACAAGTTCCTTACCTGTACCATTTTCACCTTGAATAAAAACACTCGACTCTGAAGTAGATACTTTCTCAAGTAGACTATAGATAGCCTGCATCTTTTTCGATTTACCAATCATAGAGTGGTAACGGTACTTATCCCCAAGTTCAGAGTTAAGCTCATGTATCCTAGCTTCTCTCTTTGAGATCTCTGAATGAAAAGTAACCACTTCATCAGAGACAAGATCAACAAGTTCTGAGAAGTAATCTATATCAGCAGTGCTCATTCTTTTTAAATGCTCAATTGCTGCAACGGCATCAGCTTCTACTGAACCGCATTCAATCATCTGCTTCTTTAGTTCTTCAGCATCAGCTTCAGTAAAAGAGTCCATAACAAATGGATAAGCAAAAACTGTCCCGAGGTACTCACCATCGACAACAACTTTACTAGCAACACCTTTTACATGTTTGAAGAATGAATCAAAGACCACATGGGATCCTGTATTCTCATGAAGACCATCTGTTACTTTCTCAACATCTTGCCCCATATACTCATATCCATAACTCATTCCGAACTGGACTTTCATAAAATGATTCTTAAAACTATAGTCTTTATCTAGGTGCTTAGATCGAATCTTATAATGAAGATCAGTCCAAAACATTTCGACTCCCCACCACTTGTTAAGAATCTCTTCTAGTTTTGCAATTACATGCAGATCACCCATTTCTTTCCAGTCAATCATCTGAAAACTCCTATCAGTTTTTTAAAAAGTATGTAACCTGACGGCCACTAACTCGAATTACTGTTTAACTTTTCGGCAATCTGTCTAAATTCTTAAGGTTTCTGATATAAAAAGTGATGAAAATCTTTACAGGTAAGTGCCCAAAATTATTTCGGTTTTGAGCTTTGACCTTAATTTTCAATAGATTAGGGGTGTATAGATATTAACTGAGTCTTTTAGTGTGACTCAACATTTTTCATTTTATCAAGGTTTGTGGCCTCAACAAGTTTTAAAACGCGATCAAAATAACTTCGGTGTTCCCAGTCTTGTGGACCGACGAACTTTTCTAAATGCCTTAGTTTATTAGAAAAAAGGTAAGTTTCAGGAACCTTAACAGAACCATATAAAGGTAGTGTTACACCCTCTTTATCAATCCCAAATAGAACATTCTTTGGTCGATCCTTAGAGTATCTTTTGAGGTATTTTTTTACAGCTTTTAGCTCGTCATTAACGGCGAGAATAAAAACAGTAATATTCTTATCTTCCATTTTTTTCGCAAATTTCATGAAAGAAGGAAGCTCAGCCTCACAAGGAGCGCACCAGGTTCCCCAAAAATGAACCATGACTGCTTTGTTGGCCCGAGCAAAACTCTCTCTAGAAATAGGCTGGTCCGTATCAACATCCACGGCCGTAAACTCTGGCATCTCCTTAAGAATTAAACTCGGCGCTTTGTTCACAAATTGATCATACTTACTTTTTTCGTATGAAGAATAAAGAAAGGTTGCCGTTAAAACAGCAACGATAACAAAGATTTTTTGAATAAATGTTAAGTAAGGTGCTTTAGTATTTTCCATAAGCCTATAAAATAAAAAGGCCTTCCTATTCTTACGAAGCAGGAAGGCCATATTTAATTTTTAAAAAAATTCTACTAATCTACAAGAGCTATATAAGCCATCTTCGCATTATCACCGACACGTCCGTCAGCAAGTTTCATAATACGAGTATAACCACCGTTTCTCTCTTTAAATTTAGGTCCTACTTCTGCAAATAATTTTTGAACAGCCGCCTTATTATTAAGCTTTGAAGCCGCTAGTCTTCTATTTGCTACAGTATCGTTTTTACCTATAGTAATTAGTTTTTCTACATAAGGACGAATCGCCTGACATTTTGTGAATGTCGTTTTGATCTGTCCATGGTCAATTACTTCTACAGCAAGGTTACGTAGTAAACTCTTTCTGTGAGCAGCAGTTGTTCCAATTCTATGTTTAATTTTACCGTGTCTCATTGTTTCTCCTAAGAGTCAGTACTTACTGACCGTCCTCTTTGAGGTCTTTCATGATGCTATCAACTTTCATTCCAAGACCTAATCCCATGTTCGTAAGGATCTCTTTAATTTCGTTAAGAGACTTACGTCCAAAGTTTTTAGTTCTAAGCATTTCGCCTTCTGTCTTAGAAACTAATTCATAGATGTATTTAATATTTGCATTCTGAAGACAGTTTGCAGATCTAACAGAAAGCTCAAGTTCAGAAACTGGCTTAAGTAAAGCGTTGTTCTGTGGGCTTTGTGCTTGAGCTGGCTTGCTCTCCATTCTTGCAATTTCTTCTTCATCTTCGAAGTTTAGAAATACCGCTAGCTGATCTCTAAGAATCTTTGCTGCATAAGCAACAGTATCTTGAGGCTCAATACCAGAGTTAGTCCATACTTCTAGAGTAAGCTTATCAAAATCGGTTCTCTTTCCAACTCTTGCGTTAGTAACTGCAAAGTTCACTCTGTGAACAGGTGAAAAAAGTGAATCAAGATAAATCCAACCAACAGGCAGGTCATACTCTTCTTTATTATCTAGAGCAGTAACATAACCTTTTCCACGAGCAACTTTTAATTCCATTCTGATAGATCCACCAGAAGAAATGTTAGCAATAACATGGTCAGGATTAAGTACTTCAACGTTAGCACTTTCTGCAATATTTCCAGCAGTAATTGGGCCTTCTCCACTCTTTTCAAGAGTTAAGATAACGTCTTCTTTTTGGTTAAGTTTGAAATGAACTTCTTTAAGGTTAAGGATGATTTCTGAAACCTCTTCCTTAACGTTATTGATAGTTCCAAATTCGTGCTCAACACCTTCGATACGAATAGCAACAATACCTGCACCCTGAAGTGAAGATAAGAGAACTCTTCTTAAAGAATTCCCTAGAGTTTGTCCGTAACCTCTTTCAAGAGGCTTAGCTACGAACTTCCCGTATGCATATGTATCTGTATCAATTTCCGTTTCCAGAGCTACTGGGCGGATCATGCTTGTCCAATTCTTCGAAGTAAATGTATCCATCGAAATATTCTCCTTAAATTAAATACTAAAATTAAACTCTTCTTCTCTTCGGAGCTCTACAACCGTTGTGAGGAATCGGGCTTCTGTCAGAGACAGCAGTGATTCTCAGTCCAGCTTGAACTAGAGCACGAACAGCGTTTTCACGCCCAGCCCCTGGTCCTTTAACTCGAACTTCAACAGTTTTTAACCCGTGCTCCATTGCTCTTTTAGCAGCTTCGCCAGATGCCATCTGAGCAGCAAAGGGAGTTGATTTTTTAGATCCTCTGAATCCTAATTGTCCAGCAGAGGCCCAAGCCAACGCGTTTCCAGCAGTATCAGTGAATGTTACGATAGTATTATTAAAAGAAGCTTGGATGTGACAAATGCCACTTACAATATTCTTTTTAACTTTCTTTTTCTGTTCTTTTTTCTTAGCCATTATTCCCTACCTTACTTCATCGACTTGATAGACTTCTTACCAGCGATTGCTTTTGCAGGACCTTTACGGGTTCTTGCATTGGTAGAAGTACGTTGACCTCGAACTGGAAGACCCATTCTGTGTCTTTTTCCGCGGTAACATCCAAGATCTTTGAGACGTTTAATATTCAATCCAATCTCTCTACGAAGATCACCTTCTACATTGTAGTTTTCTTCGAGAGTCTTACGAATATCTTGAGACTCATCTTCTGTTAAATCATTTGAACTTTTGTTGGGATCGATTTTGCATTCTTCTAGAACTTTCACAGCAAGAGTTGGTCCTACACCGTATAATGAACGTAGGGCAATTCTCATTGCTTTATTTCTAGGAATATCAACACCAAGGATTCTGGCCATAGCTACACTCCTAATTTAGTTATTATTAACCTTGTCTTTGTTTATGTTTTGGATTCTTTTTACATACAACACGTAAAACACCACTTCTTTTTACAACTTTGCAGTCTTTGCACATTGGCTTAACGGACGCTCGTACTTTCATAATTATCCTCTTATTTTTTCTTTCTATAAGTAATACGACCTTTTCCTAAATCGTATTTGCTAATTTCTACTAAAACAGAATCCCCTGGAATGATCTTGATATAAAACATTCTCATTTTCCCACTTATGTGAGCAACCACTGAGTGGCCGTTGGGAAGCTTAACTTTAAATTTCGTATTCGGCAGCAGTTCGGTTACTACGCCTTCTACTTCAATCGTTTCGCCATTTGACATAACGCTGTAATTCCACCTGTTTGTTCTAGCTATATAGAACAGTCATTCGCCTATGGCAAGTATCGTCACAGGCGCTGACGCTTAGCGTCTATTATTCAACAGTATTCTTAACTTCTTCAAAGACTTCTGCACTTGTTGCTGAAGCCTTAACCCTTTTCAATGCCCCTTTCTCTTCATAATAACTAAGGACAGGGTCAATAGTGCTCTTAAAAACACCTAAGCGAGTCTTAACAGACTCTTCATTATCATCTTTTCTCTGATTAAGATTCGTTCCGCTACACTTATCACAAACACCTTCAACCTTTGGCGCTTTAAAAAGAAGGTTGTAGATCTCTCCACAGTCTCCACAAGTTCTACGATTAACTAATCTTTCTGCGAGAATATCTAAGTCAATATCAAAATAGATGGCTTTATGAGCAACATCTTTAATAACAACTGAATCTAATGCTTTTGCTTGGTCAATATTTCTAGGAAAGCCATCAAATATATAACTTCCAGAAGTTAAATCACAATTCGCATTTAGGAGCTCAAGAACAGTAGCATCGTCTACAAGCTCTCCACGAGTCATGATTTCTTTAACTTTATTTCCAAGTTCAGTTTCTTTTGCAATTTCAGATCTTAGGAGGTCACCGGTGGAGATATGCTTATATCCCAAGTCGCTAACTAGCTTCGCAGCTTGCGTACCCTTTCCTGACCCAGGAGCTCCTAATAAAATCAATTGCGCCTTCATTAGAACCTTCTGTTGCTTCCGTTATATTTGCCCTTTGACTTGTAAGCTGTCTCATACTGATCAGAGAACATAAATGATTGAATATTCATCATTACTCTAATTGAAACACTGACAAGGATAAGCATTGAAGTTCCACCAAATCTCGTCTGTTCCCCAGTAATCAAAGTTGGGCTGATACAAATAACGACAAGAAACATGGCTCCAAAAAACGTTAGTCTATTTAGTAAAAAATCTAAGTATTCTTTAGTCTTTGCACCCGGACGGATTCCAGGAATAAAGGCATTGTTCTTCTGAAGCATCTCAGCGATCTTTTTCGTCTTAAACTGGATCGGTGCATAGAAGTACGTCATATAAATAATTAAGAGCGCAAAGAAAAGATTGAAAAGAAGCTTACCAGGGTAAAGCGACTGAACAATTGTATCTAAGTAAGGCTTAATTGCGCTATCTGCAGCTACAAAACTAGCAAATGTTGTTGGTGCCGCTAGAAGAGAAGATGCAAGGATTGGAGGCATAACCCCGCCTGTATCAACTCTCATAGGAAGTGATTGAGTTCCACCGTAAACACGGTTGTGAACTACTTTCTTAGCATACTGGACAGGGACAGATCTAAAGGACCTTTCAATAAACGCTACAATATAAAAAGATACAACAATGACGGCCAACATAATAAGAACTGTCATTCCTTGAAGTTCACCGTTTCTATAAAGAGTTAAGTTTCTGATAATTTCTGAAGGAAGCTCTACTGCAATACCTGCAAAGATAATCAATGAAACACCATTTTCAAGACCAAACTCAGTGATTCTCTCACCGAGCCATAAAAGGAACATTGTTCCTGCAGCTAGAGTAATCATCGCTGTTAGTCTAAAGAGCATTCCCGGTTCAGGAATAACTGGCACCCCGCCTGGACTTTTGAAACTTTCAAAGACTGCTGCCATTCCGTAACCTTGCACACAGCAAAGAATCACAGTTGCATAACGAGTCCATTTTTGAATCTTCTTATGTCCATCAGCATCTTCTTGAAGCTCAGCAATCTGAGGGATAACTTCACCAAGAAGGGAGAAGATAATTGAAGTTGTAATATAAGGCATGATCCCAAGAGCAAGAACTGAGAAACGCTTAAAAGCACCACCAGAAAATGTATTGATGAGATCAAATATACCGCCGCCACCTTCATTGAAGTAAGCTTGAATAGCAGCACCGTTAACACCAGGAACTGGTATCTGGGCTGCTAATCTATAGACAACTAGTAATAAGAATGTGAATAAAATTCGCTTTTTAAGCTCTTCTAATTTTGTTTGATTGGACGACATTCCGTTGAATCCTTTACTTATTTAGCTTTAACTTCGCCGCCAGCTTTCTCAACTGCTTCTAAAGCAGCTTTCGTAAACTTTTCGATTCCTACAAATGTAAGCTTTTTCTTAAGCTCACCATTGGCAAGAACTTTAACGGGACGTCTTTTATTGATTCCTTTCAATAAACCTTTTTCAATAAGAGCTTCTTTAGTAACTTCTCCGCCGTCAAATTTTGCTTCTAGTTGAGCAAGACTGATTTCAGCGTAGTTAGTTTTAAAAAGAAAGTTTTTAAACCCTCTTTTAGGAAGACGTAAATAAAGAGGCATGTTTCCACCCTCAAAACCAGGTCTTACACCGCCACCGGCACGAGCCTTTTGACCTTTGTGACCTTTACCAGCCTGAGTACCTTGACCCGAACCTTGACCACGACCAATACGCTTCGTATTACGATGAGCACCTTTTGGACTACTAAGATTATTTAACGTTAACATATATGCCTCTCTAACTTATTAATTAAGCTTCTTTCCAATCTAGTAAGTGAATAACTTTCTTAATCATTCCTCTTACTGCTGGAGTATTTTCTAAAGTTTTTGATGATCCAGTCTTTCTTAAGCCTAGGCCCTTAACACAAGCTTTTTGCCTTGGGTTAGCAGCGATAATACTTTTCTTAAGAGTAACCGTAATTGTCTTGGCCATAATTACCTCTATTTAATTCTAATGCTCGAAGCTTCTTTACCTCTAATAGCTGCAACTTGTTCAGCAGAACGAAGCTTTCTTAAGGCAGCAAATGTTGCTTTCACAACATTATGAGGGTTATTACCACGAGTAGATTTTGTTAAAACATTTCTCACACCAGCAAGTTCCATAATCGCTCGGCAAGCACCAGCAGCTTTCACACCAGTACCTTCAGAGGCAGGTCTAAAAAGGATCTTTCCAGCATCAAACTCACCTAATATACGATGAGGAATAGTTCCACCAGCGATAGGCACAACTACTAAATTTTTCTGAGCAGCTTGTGTTGCTTTTCTAATAGCTTCAGGAACTTCTTTGGCTTTACCAAGTCCGTAACCAACTCTTCCTTTTTTATCACCAACAATCATTAGTGCTGAGAAAGAAAATCTACGTCCACCCTTAACAACCTTGGCAACACGATTAACAGCTACAACTCTCTCTTCGAATTCTGATTCGACTTGAGGTTTTGGCTTACGTGGAGCTGGCTTGCGGCGGCCCTTCTTTTCTTCTTTCTTACCTTCCGCCTTAGCTTCTACTGCTGCTTCTTTTGGTGCAGCTGCTTCAGCCTTAACTTCTTCTGTACTCTCAGCTTTTTTTGTTTCTTCGCTCATGAGATTCCTCTTTAAATCTGAATTCCGTTTTCACGTACAGAGTCTACTAATACAGATAAAACACCCGTGTAAGTACTACCACTTCTGTCGAAAACAGCTTTCTCAATTTTTTTACCTTTTAACTCTTCAGCAAGCTTAGCTCCAAGAAGTTTTGCACCCTCTCTATTAGCTCTTGCTCCTGAAACTCCATTTTTTCCATAAGTCTGAACACTCATAAGAGTCTTTTCAGTTACATCATCGATAACTTGAACTCTTAAGTGCTTATTAGTCTTAGTAGCACAAAGTCTTGGACGTTCAGCAGTCCCATTGATCTTTGCTCTAATCGACAGTTTTCTTCTTAGCTTTTTAGCTAGTGAAGGGTTTTTTACTTTACCTAATGGTTTTCTCATTTTTTACTCTCTTTCCTAATGGGACTAGTGCTTATTTCTTAGCACCAGTCTTACCAGCCTTACGGATAATATGCTCATCGGCGTATTTAATACCTTTACCTTTATAAGGCTCTGGTGGTCTAAATGATCTAACTTTTGCAGCAGCAAAACCAACCAGTTCTTTATCACAGCCTGAAAGTTGAATTGTATTCTTATCAACTTTAGCTGAAACACCTTCTGGAAGGTCATAATCGATTGGGTGTGAGTAACCAAGGTTAAGAACCAAAACTTTACCTTTAACAGCAGCTTTATAACCAACACCTGTAAACTCAAGGTCTTTTTGAAAACCTGTACTAACACCAACAACCATATTATTGATTAGAGTTCTTGTCGTTCCCCAAAGTGATCTTGCATTTTTGCTTTGATCAATCGGGTTAACGAGAACTTCTTTATCTTTTTTCTCAATCGTTACGAAATTAGTGAATGTGTACTCAAGAGCGCCATTTGGACCTTTTACAGATACGTGGGCACCATCAATCTTCACATCAACTTTCTCTGGTATAACAACTGGCTCTTTTCCAATTCTACTCATAATTACCTCAACTTCCTCTTACCAAACTGTACAGAGGACTTCTCCGCCAATTTTCTTGTTCTTAGCTTCTCTAGAAGAAACAACTCCCTTTGAAGTAGAAATAATTGCTGTCCCTAGACCAGAAATAACACGAGGCATATCTTCATAACCACGGTACTGTCTTAGACCTGGACGAGAAAATCTCTTAAGCCCAACAATCGCCTCTTCCTTAAGAAGAACTTTAATTCTGATATCAGCTTTATCTTTTGCAATGATCTTGAAGCCGCGGATATACCCTTCTTCTTTCATTACTTTGCAAACACCAGCTTTTACTTTACTTGCAGGAAACTCAACACGATCATGACCTGCTTGGATAGCATTTCTGATTCTTGTTAACATGTCTGCAATAGGATCTGTCATCATATCTAATTCTCCTCAATCACCAACTAGACTTAGTTACACCAGGTAACATTCCTCTCAAGGCGAGTCTTCTAAACTCAAGTCTTGAAAGACCAAACGCTCTATATACACCACGAGCACGACCAGTAACAACACAGCGATTTCTCACTCTGTTCTCACAAGAGTTGCGTGGAAGCTTCTGCAGTTTGTCTTGCGCGGCCCAACGTTCTTCGTCAGAAAGCGTAGTACTTTTCACAGCAGCTCTAAGCTCAATTCTCATCTTTAGATGTTTTTCAGACATCTTTCTTCTTTTTTCGTTACTAACGATTTTTGCTCTTCTTGGCATACGAGTTTCCTCTTATCTTATTTTTGAAAAGGCATTCCAAATTGAGTCAATAACTCACGGCCTTCTTCGTCATTAATAGCAGTTGTTACAAATGAGATACCAATCCCACGTACTTTATCAATCTTATCGTAGTTGATTTCAGGAAAGATGATTTGCTCTTTTAATCCAAGAGTATAATTTCCTCTTCCATCAAATGCTTTTTTGTTAACACCACGAAAGTCACGAACTCTTGGAAGAGTAATCGAAACCAGACGATCAAGAAATTCATACATTCTCTCTCCTCTAAGTGTAACGTTTGCACCTAGGGCCTGACCTTCACGAAGCTTAAAACCAGCAATTGATTTTTTAGCTTTTGCAACTACTGGCTTTTGACCAGCAATTAACTCAAGATCAGCCATAATCGAATCAACTGTTTTTGAATTAGTAACACAATCTTTAGTTACACAGTTAATAACGATCTTTTCTAGCTTTGGAATCAAGTGTGGGTTTGTATACTCATACTTACCCTTCATTGCTCCAATGATTTCGTTTTTATATTTTTCGCCTAATCTACTCATCTTTAACCTTCTTAATTACAGCTCAGTTCCACAAGAAACAGCTACGCGAATATTTTTTCCGTCTTTATTAACAATTTTAACTCTAGTTGGCTTTTTAGTCTTAGGACTAAGTACTGCTACATTAGAGATATGAACTGGCATCTCTTTTTCAGTGATTCCACCAGCTGGGTTTTCCTGGCTAGGCTTGATTGCTTTTTTAGCAATATTAACGCCACCAATGAGAACCTTGTCTTGCTTTCTAAAGATCTGAGAAACAGTTCCTGTTTTCCCTTTGTCTTTTCCAGCTAACATAATTACTTCATCATTTACTCTTAACTTTTCCATCTCAATCCTCTTATAGAACTTCTGGGGCTAAAGAACAGATCTTTGTGAAATTACGTCCACGAAGCTCTCTAGCTACAGGTCCAAATATACGAGTCCCTACAGGCTCATTATTTGGGTTTAGGATAACAACGCTGTTTTTATCGAACTGAATATAAGATCCATCTTCTCTTCTGATCGGGTACTTCGTTCTTACTATTACAGCCTTCTTAACATCACCTTTCTTAATCTTTCCACCAGGTAACGCTTGTTGAACTGCCACTACAACAATATCTCCAAGACCGGCTGACATTCTTTTAGAACCACCAAGCACTTTGATACACTTGACTTCTTTAGCTCCAGAATTATCAGCTACGTCCATTTTTGATTGCATTTGAATCATTACTTACTCCAACTCGCCTAATTACTTATTAACGCTCACAAGTTCCCAATTCTTTAATTTAGAATGAGCTCTTGATTCAATAATTGTTACTCTATCACCAATGTTCGCAACATTTTTTGCGTCATGTGCATGATACTTCTTAGAAGAGTTAACAAATTTACTATAAACTCTGTGCTTAAATCTTCTCTGCACGTTTACAACAATTGTCTGGTCATTCTTGTCACTAACAACAACGCCCTCTAATTTTCTTTTAAAAGCTTTTGTATTTTCGCTCATCACTTACCTCTAGTTTGCTTTCTTAGCTGTTAAAAGCTTAGCAATATTCTTTTTTCCAATTTTAAGAAGATGTGGTTTCTCAACACCTGAGGCAGCTTTTTGCATTCTCATATTGAAAAGCTCAGTTTTGATCTCTTCAACTTTTGTGTCGATCTGCTTAGCATCCCAACCCTTAACTTCTTCATATTTCAACGTTTCAATAGCCATATCTGCCTCGTTATTCCATTTCTCTCTTAATAATCTTTGTCTTAACTGGAAGCTTATAAGTCGCCAGCCTTAAAGCAGCTAAACTTAACTCAGCTTCAGCATGCTTAATCTCAAATAAGATTCTTCCTGGCTTAACAACAGCAACCCAAGAATCAGGTGAACCTTTACCTTTACCCATACGAACCTCAGCAGGCTTCTTTGTAAGTGACTTGTCAGGAAAGATCTTGATCCAAACCTGTCCACCCCTCTTAATCTTACGAGTCATGGCAATCCTGGCAGCTTCAATCTGACGGTTAGTGATATAACCGCAAGTAACTGCCTGTATAGCGTATTCACCAAAGGTGATAGTATTTCCACGGTAAGCTTTGCCTTTCATACGGCCTTTTTGTTGCTTTCTGTGCTTTACTTTTTTAGGACTTAACATTTTTCAATTCCTTTTAATCCGAGACTAAAATCTCTACTTGTAAATCTCACCCTTATAAACCCACACTTTCACACCAATAACTCCATAAGTAGTCTTGGCTTCAGCTGTATTGTAGTCAATATCAGCTCTAAGTGTGTGAAGAGGAACCTTTCTTTCAGAGTAACCTTCCGCTCTCGCCATTTCTGCTCCACCAAGTCTACCGGCCGTTCTAACACGAATACCCTTAACACCTGCGCGGAATGCCGATTGCATCACCTTTTTCATAGCTCTACGAAAAGCAACACGCTTTTCAAGTTGAGCCGCAATATTTTCAGCAATTAACTTCGCATCCGCATCAGGTCTTTTAACCTCAGCAATATTGAATATTAATGTACCTTTAGTAAGTTTCTTAAGGTCACCACGAATCTTATCGATCCCAGTCCCTTTTTTACCAATAGCAACACCTGGTTTAGCTGTATTTACTGTAACTTTTACTTGATCAGAAGTTCTTGAAATATCAACGCTTGAAACAGCGGCGTTTTTCATATTCGTTTCAATGTAGTTACGGATAGCTAAATCTTCGTGAAGGTTCGTAGCATACTGACGCTTGTCTGTGTACCAGTTCGACTGCCAACCTTTGATGTAACCTAGTCTAAATCCATACGGATGTACTTTTTGTCCCATTCTATCCTTCCTTAAGCTTCTTTCAGTTCTAAAGTTACGTGACTTGTTCTTTTACGAATTCTAAAAGCACGACCTTGAGCTCGTGGGCGAATTCTCTTTAATGTTGGCCCTTCGTTTGCGAAAAGAGTCCCAACAACAAGATTGTCGATATCGTATTTTCCAGATTCCTGAGCAATTGCCAGTCCACTATTAATTAGTTTTGCCAAAACAATGGCCGTTTCTTTCTTTTCACAGAAGCGTAGGTATTTTAGCGCCTCGGAAGCTTTTTTGTTTCTGATTTGGTCACAAACAAGTCTTACCTTACGAGGAGCAATGCCAACTCTGCTATTTTTAACTTTTACCGTCATTGTTTCCTCTTACTTTTTACCTTTCTTGTCAGCACCGTGACCCGAATAAGTTCTAGTTAATGAAAATTCCCCTAACTTGTGACCAACCATATTGTCAGTTACGAATACAGGGATAAACTTCTTGCCGTTATGAACAGCGAAAGTAAGTCCGATAAATTCAGGTACAACTGTTGAACGACGTGACCAAGTCTTAATGACCTTTGAAGATCTAGCTTTGTCACCTTCGAGAGCAACTGCTTTTTTAATAAGCGATTGGTCAACAAATGGTCCCTTTTTAAGTGATCGAGACATATTTTCTCCTTAAAGCCTAATGGCTTATTTTTTATTTCTTCTTTTAACAATAAAACGGTCAGTTCTCTTGTTCTTCCTAGTCTTGAAGCCTTTTGTTGGCATTCCCCAAGGAGAAACAGGATGACGACCACCTGAAGTACGACCCTCACCACCACCATGCGGGTGATCAACTGGGTTCATTGCAACACCTCTAACAGTTGGACGTTTACCCAACCAACGAGCTCTACCAGCTTTACCTAGTTGGCGCTTCTCATGATCAAGATTTCCAACCTGACCAATTGTTGCACGACAAGTAAGCTTAACTTTTCTTAGTTCACCTGATGGCATTCTCAGAAGAACTGAATCCCCTTCCTTCGCCATAACCTGAACATAAGCACCAGCTGATCTTGCCATCTGTCCGCCAGCACCTGGATTCAACTCAACGTTGTGAACCAAAGTACCTACTGGAATATCAGCAAGAAGCTTAGAGTTACCTGTCTTGATATCTGCTTCTTTCGAAGAAATTACAGTATCACCAACATTTAACCCAAGAGGAGCTAAGATGTAGCATTTGTATCCATCTGCATAAGCAAGTTGAGCGATGTTACATGTTCTGTTCGGATCATAAACAATCGCCTGAACTTTCGCAGGGATATCTAACTTATTTCTTTTAAAATCAATAGTTCTATATCTTCTCTTAACTCCGCCACCTTTGTGACGACAAGTAATTCTACCGTGGTTATTACGACCACCAGTTGAACTCTTTGATCCGAGCATACCCTTAAGAGGCTTAACCCCTTTAGTAAGCCCTTCCGAAGTTAATACCGCAGTATTTCTTAGAGAAGGTGTTGTTGGTTTAAACTTACGAATTCCCATCATTCAATCCTTATACGCCTTTAAAAAATTCTATTCTTTGTCCCTCTTTAAGCTGAACAAATGCCTTCTTGGTCTTTGGCGTTTTTTTGACAGATTTACCTGCTCTAACGAGTTTTCCAGGGTTAATACTTGTCTTAATATTTAATACTTTTACATCATAAAGTTTTTCTACAGCATTCTTGATTTGATTCTTGTTTGCCTCTAGTGCAACCACGAAACCAAAACGATTAAACTTATCGCTAGCTGAAGAAGCTTTTTCAGTAATCATTGGCTTCAAAATAACATCTTGCATCTGCATAATTACACCACTCGATTAAGAAGCGCTTCAAGGGCTTCTTTTTCAATGACTAAGTTTTCAAACTTAACAGCTTCATAGACGCTAAAACCTTCAACTGGAATACCTTTACCCCATTGTAAGTTTCTTGCGGCCTGTAGAGCTGGTGAGTTCTTCTCTTTAGTAACGACTAGAGCTGGTAGAAGACCTTTATCATTTAAAGTCTTGTACATCCCTTTAGTCTTTCCATCAGAGTCTAACTTTTCAACTACAGTAAGCTTTCCAGCTTGTAGCTTGTCAGCAAGAACTGATTGAATACCTTTAAGAGCCATTTTCTTATTAACGTTCTGTGAAAAATCTCTTGGAGTCGGTCCAAAAGCTGTTCCACCACCTACGAGAAGTGGAGATCTTGAAGAACCTTGACGAGCTCTACCAGTTCCTTTTTGTTTAAAAGGCTTTGCTCCACCACCACTCTTTAGACCTTTAGTCTTAGAACTTGAAGTTCCTTGACGACGGCCAGCGAGTGTCGCTTTAACAATCTGGTGAACAACTGGGACATTAATATCTTCAGCTGTCAGGCTAACTTCAGTAGTTAACTTTCCACTTGATTCAAATTTAGAATTTAGTACGGTTATATCAGTCATATCCTACCCCTACTTCTTCACTGCTTTAGAGATTCTAAGAAAACCAGACTTAGAACCTGGAACAGAACCCTTAACTAGTAAGTATCCTTGTTCCTTGTTTAGCTCAACAACTTGCAGGTTTTGGACTGTCTTTTTCTTAGCGCCCATATGACCAGGAAGTTTTTTACCTTTAATTACACGCCCAGGAGAAGCACACATACCAATTGAACCAGGAGCACGGTGAAATTTTGAACCGTGAGCAGCTGGACCACCTTGGAAGTTCCATCTCTTCATAACACCTTGAAAGCCTTTACCTTTAGAAATACCGGTAACGTCAATCCAAGTGTCTTTAGAAAAGCTTTCAAGAGAAAGTTCTTTTCCAAGAGCGTCAGCAGAAACTGAACCAGCTTTAACTTCACCAAAGCGAGTTAAGTGATCAGTGATCCCTGCCTTCTTTAAATGTCCTTTCGTGGGATTGTTTAATAATTTTTCGCGCTTAACATTGTAAGCAACTTGATAAGCTTCATAACCATCAGTCTCTTTAGTTTTCACTTGAGCTACACGGTTAGGGATAAGCTTAACAACAGTAACTGAAACATGATTTCCAGCTTCGTCGAAAATACGTGTCATACCTGCTTTGACTCCGTAAAAAACGGGTAGGTCAATTGAGGTTGAGACTTCTTTCTTACCTTCTGCAGCGTCAGCTTTCGCCTCTACTTCAGTAGATGTCGTTTCATCAGTCATTCGTCCTCCACAGCATCACCCAATTCATTTTGGGATGCGTTCGCGGTTATTAAATTTAAATCTTCGTTAAAAGATCTAAGCATTAAAAACTAGTACTTGATCTCTACATCAACACCTGAGGATAGGTCTAATTTCATTAGGCTATCAACGGTTTGTTGAGTTGGGTCAACAATATCAATCAATCTCTTATGAGTTCTCATTTCGAACTGTTCACGCGCTTTCTTATCTTTGTGAGGTGATCTTAAAACTGTGAACTTGTTGATCTCAGTTGGAAGAGGAATAGGTCCGGCTACGCGGGCTCCAGTCTCTTTCGCTGTTTGCACAATTTCATTAACCGAATTGTCCAAAAGTTTGTGATCGTATGCTCTTAATTTTATTCTCAGTCTCGACGCTTTCATGTCCTACTAATCCTCTAGATTTGATTGAAACAGCTTTTTAAGTTTTATAGGGCCCTTTGTCAACATCTTGAATTCAGTTTTTGTCAAAAAATGTAAGGTATTTTTACTTGATTATTGCTTTTGGGCCAACGCGTTGCCGCACTGTGTTTTCAGATGTAAAAAAAGGGGCTAACCAGCCCCTTTCTTACTTTACTCATTTTTTTTTGTTTAGATAACCGACTAATCAACAATCTCAGAAACTGTTCCGGCTCCAATTGTTCTACCACCCTCACGGATTGCGAACTTAAGACCTTTTTCCATAGCAATTGCTGTAATTAATTCTACATCAAAGGCCGTGTTGTCTCCTGGCATGATCATTTCTACTCCATCAGGAAGAGTGATCGCTCCAGTTACGTCTGTTGTTCTGAAATAGAACTGTGGACGGTATCCTTTGAAGATTGGAGTGTGACGTCCACCTTCGTCTTTAGAAAGGATATAAACTTCACACTTAAACTTAGCGTGTGGAGAAACTGTTCCTGGCTTAATTAGACACTGACCACGTTCGATATCTTCTCTCTTCGTTCCACGAAGTAAAAGTCCTACGTTATCCCCTGCCATACCTTTATCAAGAAGTTTTCTGAACATCTCAACACCTGTTACAGTTGTTTTTTGTAGCTCACGAATACCAACGATTTCAACTTCGTCGTTTACGTTAACAATCCCTCTTTCAATACGACCTGTACAAACTGTACCACGTCCTGAAATTGAGAAAACATCTTCAACTGGCATTAGGAAATCTTTATCAACGTCACGGGCCGGAGTTGGAATATACTCATCAACTCTGTCCATTAGTTCTTGTACTTTTTCTCTACCAATATTTGCGTCTCTATCTTCAACAGCTGCAAGAGCAGAACCTGCTACGATAGGCACATCATCACCAGGAAAATCATAAGAAGAAAGAAGTTCACGAACTTCCATTTCTACTAGTTCAAGTAGCTCTTCATCATCAACCTGATCAACTTTATTTAAGAATACAACTAGAGCTGGAACACCAACCTGGCGAGCAAGAAGGATATGCTCACGTGTTTGTGGCATAGGACCGTCAGCTGCAGAACAAACTAAGATTGCACCGTCCATCTGAGCAGCACCAGTAATCATGTTTTTTACATAATCGGCGTGACCTGGACAATCAACGTGAGCATAGTGACGAACAGAAGTTTCGTACTCAACGTGTGAAGTATTAATTGTAATACCACGAGCTTTCTCTTCAGGAGCATTATCAATGTCCGCATAACCAGAAGCGGCCATACCAGAGGCAGCAGCTAGAGTCATAGAGATCGCAGCAGTTAGTGTAGTTTTACCATGATCAACGTGACCAATAGTTCCGATGTTTACGTGTGGTTTTGACCTGTCAAAGGTTTCCTTAGCCATAATATTCTCCTGTATAATTAAGTCTTAATTTTTAAATTCAATCGAATTTAGATATATATGCCTCTTTTTTCAAGCAAATCTTTCGCTAAATCGTGCGGGATATCAACATACTTATCAAAGTTCATCGTAAAACTGGCACGACCCTGAGATTTCGATCTCAAATCGGTACTATATCCGAACATTTCAGAGAGAGGCACTTCTGCCTCAACCTGTTCTTTATTTTGCTTTGATCCCATATTTAGGATCTTCCCTCTTTTCATATTAATGTCTGAAATTACGTCCCCAGTATAATCTGAAGGTGTAATCACCTCTAGTGCCATAACAGGCTCTAAAAGCTTTACTCCAGCTTTTTTACAGGCTTCTCTAAAGGCACCAGAGGCAGCGATAGAATAAGCAACTTCAGAGGATTCCTCGTCTCTATACTCAGCTCTAAGTAGAGTTACTTTGATATTAATAAAAGGGTAACCGGCCATGGCACCACCTGGGGCTGTGTCATGAATACTCCTCTCGATTGAATCAATACATTCCTGAGGAAGCTCTCTTTTTGTTAACGCAGTCTCAAACTTAATCCCAGCCTGCTCATCAGTTGGTTCAACCTTAAGCTCACAATGGCCGAACTGAACTTTCCCAGCCTGCTCTTTATTAAATGTAGACTCTGCCTTAGCTGAACCAATGATACTTTCTCTATATGAAACTTGTGGAGATCCAACCCTTACACCAACCTTAAATTCCCGCTGCAACCTATCAGCGATAATCTCTAGATGAAGCTCACCCATGCCAAAGATGAGCAGTTGCCCAGTTTCTTTATTATTTCTATATGTGAATGAGGGATCTTCCATCTTTAGCTGATCTAAAGATTCCATCATCTTCTTTTCATCTGCCGTAGTTTTTGGCTCAATGGCCACAGAGATAACCGTTTCTGGAAATTCCATTAGGTCATACATCAAAGGCTTGTGGTCCGTGCAAAGGGTCTCCCCTGTAGTTGTATATTTTAGACCTGAGATAGCGACAATATCACCGGCCTTAGCCTCTTGAAGCTCAGTCCTCTTATCTGCATGCATTTGAAGAATCTTATTAATACGTTCTTTCTTTTTCTTATGAGGGTTGTAAACATTTTGACCCATCTTAAGCGAACCAGAGTAAATTCTTATAAAAGTTAAGCTCCCAACAAAAGGGTCGGTTGCAATCTTAAAAGCAAGCCCACTGAAGGTATCTTCAGGGTCTGGTTTTCTCACTTCTTCTTTGTCAGGATCTTTCGCGCTAACGCCTTTGATCTCCCCTCTTTCAACCGGATTAGGGAGGTAATCAATCACGGCATCAAGAAGCGGCTGTACACCTTTATTTTTGAAAGCCGATCCGCAAAGTACCGGAACAAAGTTTTCAAAGATAACTGCCTTTCTCATAACAGATTTTATTTCCTCGATAGAGATATCCTCTCCACCTAAGTATTTTTCTGCGAACTCATCATCATAATCAGCAAGAGCCTCTATGAGTTCCTCTCTCGCTATTGTCGCATCATCAAGCAGCTCTGCAGGGATCTCTCCCTCCTCTACAGTGGCGCCAAGGTCTGCCTCAGTAAAACTCAAGGCCTTCATTTTAAGAAGGTCAATAATTCCAGAAAACTCGTCTTCAGCCCCTATGGGGAGTTGAATTGCGGCTGCTTTTTTATCTAATTTTTCTCTTATCTCGACTATGCAATTTTGAAAGTCTGCACCCATTCGGTCCATCTTATTAACAAAAGCAATCCTAGGAACTTTATATTTATCTGCTTGCCCCCAAACCGTTTCAGATTGAGGCTCAACCCCAGAGACAGCATCGAAAACACCAACTGCACCATCTAGGACTCTCAAGGAACGCTCTACTTCGATCGTAAAATCTACATGGCCAGGAGTATCGATAATATTAATATTATTCTTCTTCCAGCTACAAGTTGTAGCAGCAGAGGTGATAGTAATCCCTCGCTCCTGCTCTTGCTCCATCCAGTCCATGGTTGCAGCTCCATCATGAACTTCGCCAATCTTATGACTTTTACCTGTATAAAAAAGAATACGTTCAGTAGTCGTAGTCTTTCCTGCATCAATATGGGCCATAATCCCAATATTTCTAATATTTTCTATTTTTGCCATGTCATTACTTTAGGATAAAAAAAAGGCCCTGTCGTCGTGAAACGAAAGGGCCTAATATTAATTAAAAATTTAAATTTTTTAAATCACCACTTAAGGTGGGCAAAAGCCTTGTTCGCTTCAGCCATCTTGTAAACGTCTTCACGTTTCTTAACAGCTCCACCACGGTTTTCAGATGCGTCGATGATTTCATCAGCAAGACGGTCAACCATAGTTTTTCCGTTTCTACCTTTTGAATACTCACGTAGCCAACGAAGGGCTAGTGATTGACGACGTGCTGGACGTACTTCAACTGGAATCTGGTAAGTTGCTCCACCAATACGACGAGACTTAACTTCAACAGCTGGCTTTATATTAGAAAGAGCTTTCTTAAAGATCTTTAATGGCTCTTCACCTGTTTTCTTTTCAATTAAATCCATCGCTCCGTAAAAGATCTTCTCTGCAGTAGCTTTCTTCCCACCGATCATTAGTGAGTTCATGCATTTTGTTACAACGATGTCTTGGAATCTTGGATCAGGAAGAACCTGTCTAGGTACTGCTCTATGTTTTCTACTCATATAGTCCTCTCTTCACCCCTTCGAAAAGGGATTACTCTTGTTAAACCAAGACCACTATCCTTATGAATAGTGGCAGTTCAACTAGTGGTTAATTATTTCTTAGGTTTTTTACAACCGTACTTTGAACGACGTTGTCCACGCTTATCTACACCAGTCGCATCAAGTGCTCCACGGATAGTATGGTAACGAACACCTGGTAAATCTTTAACTCTACCACCTCTAATAAGAACAATACTGTGTTCCTGAAGGTTATGTCCCTCTCCACCAATGTACGAAGAAACTTCGAATCCACTAGTAAGCTTAACTCTACAAACCTTTCTCATTGCTGAGTTTGGTTTCTTTGGAGTCGTTGTATAAACTCTAGTACAAACACCACGTCTTTGAGGACAAGCCTTCAAAGCAGGTGATTTAGTTTTTGTAAATTTGTCAGTTCTACCTTTACGGATTAACTGGTTAATAGTTGGCATTCTCAGCTCCCTTAAATCAACATTCGCTCAACATTTAAAAACTAGCTAGTTGATGTAACACACCGAACTAGCTAGTACAAGTAACTTTAGTTCTTAAACCATAAAAGGTGCTGCTTCTTCAGCACCTGGCTCTAAAACGTCTTCACACACTGCGTCGAAATCGCGGTATTTTGAAATACCAGTCCCAGCAGGAATTAAACGTCCCATAATCACATTTTCTTTTAGTCCTCTTAGAGAATCACTTTTTCCTTCTAGAGCGGCCTGAGTAAGAACCTTGGTCGTCTCCTGGAATGATGCTGCAGAGATAAAAGAATCTGTAGTTAATGAAGCTTTCGTAATACCAAGAAGAAGAGGTCTAGCTTCAGCTGGAGCTTCTCCGTTGGCCACTAACTCTTCATTAGTCTCCATCCATAGTCCCTTAGTAATACTGTCGCCAGCAATAAAGTGAGAATCACCTGAATTTGTGATCAACACTTTCTTAAGCATCTGACTTACGATTACCTCAATATGCTTATCATCAATCTTCACACCTTGAAGTCTATAAACTTCTTGGATTTCATCGACGATATAGCGAGCTAGGGCTTTAATCCCCATAACTCTTAAAATATCATGCGGGTTTGAAGGACCATCCATGATCGGCTCACCGGCACGGATATAATCACCTTCGTTAACAATTACATAGCGTCCTTTTGGAACACTGTAAGTAACTGGTTCTCCACCATCTTCTGGTCTTACGAGAATCTTTCTATTCCCTCTAACTTCAGGACCAAATTCGATCGTACCAGCAATGTCAGCAATCTGAGCTGCATTTGAAGGGTTACGGGCTTCGAAAAGCTCAGCAACTCTTGGTAGACCACCGGTAATATCTTTTGTTTTTGTTGTTTCTCTAGCAAGTTTCGAAACAGCTGAACCAGCTTCAACTTTACCACCGTTAGTAACCATAATATTGGCACCAACTTGAAGACGATAAGAAGCATGCCTCTTAGTTCCTGGAACTAAGATTGGATTACCTTGATCATCTACAACTGTAATTCTTGGTTGAAGTGAAGGATCTTTTGATTCAGTAACAATTCTGTTTGTTAAACCAGTAACAGCATCAACTTGCTCATTAATAGTAGAACCAGAAACTAAATCTTCGTACTTAACTGTACCAGATACTTCAGTAAGAAGTGGAATTGAGAACGGGTCCCATTCAACAATACGGTCACCAACCTTAACCTCGTCTCCATCGACGAAGAATAGTTTAGCACCATAAGGAGTTGGATAACGTTCCTTCTCAAGTCCGGTAGTTGTCTTAATAACAACTTCCCCAACTTTATTCATTACAATTTTATCGCCAGCAGAAGTGTTAGCCACAGTTACGTTCTCTAAATGAACAACACCAGCAGTTCTAACTTCAGTTTTATTTACCTGAGCACCAGCAGTTGCAGTACCACCAACGTGGAAAGTACGCATGGTAAGCTGTGTACCAGGTTCACCAATAGACTGAGCGGCAATTACACCAACAGCTTCACCCATACTTACCATTGTTCCACGAGCAAGGTCGCGTCCAAAACAAGCACAACAAAAGCCATGTCTCTCACGACAAGTAAGAACTGATCTCACTTTAATCTGATCGACTTCTCTTTCTTTTAAGATTTCATAATCTTTCTTAGCAAGCATATGCCCACGAGGAAAAATCTCTACTCCATCAGGATCAACGATTGGAGTTGCAGTAACTCTTCCCATTGCTCTTTCTGAAACGTGCTCAACAATTTCACCGGCTTCGATTCTAGAAGTTAGAACGATTCCGTCTTGTGAACCACAATCTTCATTTCTAATAATACCGTCCTGAGCAACATCAACTAAACGACGAGTCAAGTAACCAGAGTTAGCAGTTTTAAGTGCCGTATCAGCCAGACCCTTACGAGCACCGTGGGTAGATGAGAAGTATTGTAGAACGTCCAGACCTTCACGGAAGTTAGAAGTAATTGGAGTCTCGATAATTTCACCAGAAGGTTTCGCCATCAGACCACGCATACCGGCCAACTGTCTCATCTGAGTTGTTGAACCCCTTGCTCCAGAATCCGCCATCATGAAAAGTGAGTTAAATGATGGAGCTTTAATTTCTTCTTCGCCTTTTACATCGCTTGTAAAAGTATCAGTTGAAATTTGCTCAAGCATAACTTTCGTTAGCTTTTCGTTAGTCTGGGCCCAAACATCAACGATCTTGTTGTATCGTTCACCGTTTGTAATAGAACCTTCATTATATTCTTCAGTAATCTTATCTACTTCAGCAGATGCAGCACCGAGAATGGCAGGTTTTTCATCAGGAATAGTCATATCGTTAATGTTAATTGAGATCCCCGCTTTAGTAGCGTAAGAATACCCAAGTCTCATTAGTGAATCAGCTAGAAGAACAGTTTCTTTTTCAGTACCTACTCTATAAGCATGATCGATAAGTGCAACTAGTGCCTTTTTTCCTAAGATTTTATTGATATCAGAGTAAGTTAAACAACCAGGAACAGCATCATAAACAAATGTACGTCCAACAGAAGTTTCAACGATCACGCCATCAACACGAACTTTAATAGGTGCTTGAAGGTGAAGGTTCCCTGAATGATAGGCAAATTGAGCTTCTTCTTTAGATGAAAAAGTTTTTCCATACCCACGGGCATAAGGACGAAACCTAGTCATATAATAAAGACCTAGAACAATATCCTGCGAAGGAACAATGATTGGCGTTCCATCTTTTGGTGAAAGAATATTATTTGTCGACATTGCAAGAATACGACACTCAACTTGAGCTTCAAGAGAAAGAGGAACGTGAACCGCCATCTGGTCACCGTCGAAGTCAGCATTAAAGGCTGTACAAACAAGTGGGTGAAGATTGATAGCTTTACCTTCAATAAGAATTGGTTCAAATGCTTGAATACCAAGACGGTGAAGAGTAGGTGCACGGTTAAGAAGAACTGGATGCTCTTGAACAACTTCATCAAGGATATCCCAAACTTCTTGCTTCTGCTGATCAACCATACGCTTAGCTACTTTAATAGTTGTACAGTGACCTTTCTCAATTAATTTATTGTAAATAAATGGCTTAAAGAGCTCTAGACCCATTAGTTTTGGAAGACCACATTGGTGAAGTCTAAGAGACGGACCAACAACGATCACAGATCGCCCTGAGTAATCCACACGTTTACCAAGAAGGTTTTGTCTAAAACGACCTTGCTTCCCTTTAAGCATATCTGAAAGTGATCTTAGTGGACGCTTATTAGCTCCAGTAAAAACCTTCCCTCTTCTTCCGTTATCAAAAAGAGCATCAACTGCTTCTTGAAGCATTCTCTTTTCGTTACGGATAATAATCTCTGGAGCGTTAAGCTCTTTTAATCTTTTAAGACGGTTGTTTCTGTTAATCACACGACGGTAAAGATCGTTAAGATCAGAAGTCGCAAACCTTCCCGCTTCTAGTGGAACTAGAGGACGAAGATCTGGTGGAAGAACAGGAATAACTTCCATCATGAACCACTCAGGCTTGTTTTCTGACTTAAGAAGAGATTCAACAACTTTTAATCTCTTAACAAGTTTCTGACGAGCAATCTCAGTTGTCGTGTTCATAAGGGCTCTTCTAAGTTCTTTGTTATCGATATCGATATCAACTTTTCTCAGAAGCTCTTTGACAGTCTCTCCACCCATTCCGGCTTCGAACTTGATTCCTTTTTCTTTTAGATCAGCATAAAGCTGTTCAGAAATCACGGCACCAACTTCAAGCCCTGCTTCTTCATTTTCCTCAGAAGTAGCAGTTACGATGTAGGCTTCGTAATAAAGAACTTTTTCAAGTTCTTTAAGAGTAAGGTTTAGGATTGCTCCAATTCTTGAAGGAAGTGATCTTAGGAACCAAATATGAGCAACAGGTGCTGCTAATTCAATATGACCACATCTTTCACGGCGAACTTTAGATAATGTAACTTCAACACCACATTTTTCACAAACAACGCCTCTATGCTTCATTCTTTTGTATTTACCGCAAATACATTCGTAATCTTTCACTGGACCAAAGATTTTGGCACAGAAAAGACCATCTCTTTCAGGCTTGAAAGTACGATAGTTGATTGTTTCCGGCTTTTTAACTTCACCAAATGACCACTCACGAATGGTATCAGGAGAAGCCATCTTAATAGAGACGGCTTCTACACTAATCGGATCTTTTGGCTTGTCGAAAAAATTCAAAAGGTCTTTCATTTTATTTCCTCTTTAAGTTTTAAAACTTTATTAATAATTAGCTAAACGTTGATTCCTCTTCAGAATTTTCCTCTAATTTCACATCAAGACATAAAGCTTGAAGTTCTCTAATTAGAACATTGAAAGATTCTGGAAGACCAGGCTCAAGAACTTGTTCACCCTTAACGATTGATTCGTACATTCTAGTACGGCCAATAACATCATCAGATTTAACAGTTAAGAACTCCTGTAACGTATAAGCTGCCCCGTATGCCTCAAGTGCCCAAACTTCCATTTCTCCAAGTCTCTGACCACCAAACTGAGCTTTACCACCAAGTGGTTGCTGAGTAACTAGTGAGTAAGGTCCTGTAGAACGTGCGTGAAGTTTTTCATCAACAAGGTGATGAAGCTTAAGCATGTACATGGCACCAACGGTAACATCTTCTGAAAATGCATCCCCAGTCATTCCGTCAAAGAGAGTCGTTTTACCGTTCTCTTCAAGATCACCAAGTCTTAGCATCTCGTGAATATTCTCTTCTGTAGCTCCGTCAAAAACTGGAGTTGAGAAACGAACACCTGTTGAAAGTTGCTTAGCAACTTCCATCACTTTTTTATCAGAAGCTTTAGCTAACCATTTTTTAACTTCTTCAGTTTTGTAAATAAGGTAGATGAAATCTCTCATCTCATCAGCCTTAGCTCGCTCTTCAAGCATAACCTTGATTTTTTCACCAAGACCACGACCTGCCCAACCAAGGTGAAGCTCTAAGAGCTGTCCGATATTCATACGAGACGGAACACCAAGTGGGTTAAGTACGATTTCAACAGGAGTACCATCACCTAGGAAAGGCATGTTCTCTTGTGGAAGTACGTTAGAAATCACACCTTTGTTACCGTGACGTCCGGCCATTTTATCGCCTGACTGAAGCTTACGTTTAATGGCAACGTAAATTGTCACTTTCTTGATAACACCAGGAAGAAGTTCATCTCCACGGTTTAGTTTAGCAATTTCTTCGTTAGCTTTAGTACGAACTCTATTGATTCTGTTTCTTACGTCAGCAAAGTATTCAGAAACTTTTTCTTCAAGAGATGCTTCAAGAGGAAGGTATCCGATAAGCTCGAATGGAATTCCAGATAAAGTATCAGGCTTGATTTCAGCACCTTTAGGAAGAAGTTCTGTTGAACCGTCTTCAGATACTAAGCTATCAGTAGTAGTGGCACCTTTAAGGATCTTAGCCATTTTCTGAATAGCAGAAGTTTGAATAGCTTTAATTTCGATTCTTTCATCTCTTCTAATAAGAGTGGTTTCATAATCGATGATTTCTTTAGAACGACTATCAAGCTCAACACCCTCTCGAGTATAAACTTTAGCGTCAATCACAGTACCACGAACTGATGAAGGAACTCTTAAAGAAGTATCTTTAACGTCTCCGGCCTTATCACCAAAGATCGCTTTAAGTAGTTTTTCTTCAGGAGAAAGTTGAGTTTCACCTTTAGGAGTAATCTTACCAACTAGGATATCACCTGGTTTGATAATGGCACCAACACGAACAATACCAGCTTCATCAAGGTCACTAAGAGCTTCTTCACTTACGTTTGGAATATCTCTAGTAATCTCTTCTTTACCAAGTTTTGTATCACGGGCCTCTACTTCAAAGGCTTCAATATGAACTGAAGTAAACACATCTTTAGCAAGAAGGTTTTCACTAATTAGAATTGAATCTTCATAGTTGTAACCACCCCAAGGCATGAACGCTACAAGAACGTTTTGACCTAAGGCTAAATCCCCGTACTGAGTACCAGGACCATCAGCGATAACCTGTCCTTTAGTAACAAGGTCACCCTCTTTAACAAGTGCTTTTTGGTTGTTTGAAGTGTTCTGGTTAGTTCTTTGGTACTTGATCAGTTTGTAGATATCTACTCCTGACTCACCTTCAGAGAACTTATCTCTTTGAATAACGATTCTGTTTGAATCAACAAAGATCACTTTTCCAGATTCTTTTGAGAAAAGAATTGCACCAGAATCTCTAGCGATAATTCTCTCAACACCTGTACCAACAATAGGAGCATCAGTCTTAACAACAGGCACAGCCTGTCTCATCATATTCGATCCCATTAAGGCACGGTTAGCATCATCATGCTCCAAGAATGGAATCAAAGATGTTGCCATGGAAATCATCTGAGAAGGAGAAACGTCCATTAGCTCTACGTCTTCTTTATCAACAAGACGAAAGTCACCATTATCACGTGCTGGAATATGATCCCCAGCAATTTTTCCATTTTCAATATGATTTACATCAATCTGAGCAATAACCTTTCCTTCCTCTTCAAAGGCAGTGAAGTATTTAGTTGCTCCGATCTTTTCATTCTCAACAGTTTGGTATGGAGTTTCAATAAACCCATATTCAGAAACTCTTGCGAAAGTTGCTAGTGAAGTAATTAGACCAATATTTGGTCCCTCTGGAGTCTCAACCGGACACATACGTCCGTAGTGAGTAGAGTGAACATCTCGAACCTCAAAACCAGCACGCTCACGAGTAAGACCACCAGGCCCTAGAGCCGAAAGTCTTCTTTTGTGAGTTACTTCTGATAATGGGTTAGTTTGATCCATAAACTGTGAAAGCTGAGAAGAACCAAAGAATTCTTTAATCGCAGCTGAAACAGGTTTTTGATTTACAAGGTCGTAAGGCATCATGGTTTCAATTTCTTGAATAGCCATTCTCTCACGTACTGCACGTTCCATTCTTACTAGACCAACTCTAAATTGGTTTTCAAGAAGCTCACCTACAGCTCTAACTCTACGGTTACCAAGGTGGTCAATATCATCAACTTTACCTTTACCGTTACTTAGTTCAACTAAGTATTGAGCAGTTCTTAGGATATCGTCGTGAGTAAGTACTGTTCTTTCAACAGGAATATCCATTCCAAACTTATAATTGATCTTCATACGACCGACTTTAGATAGGTCATATCTAGTGTCGTCAAAGAATAAGCTTTGGAAGAGGTTATCAGCAGCTTCAACTGTTGGTGGCTCTCCTGGTCTTAGTCTTTCGAAAATCTTAATAAGAGCATCATCCTGAGAATCAGTCTTATCAATTAATAATGTATTTCTGATCTGATCACCATAATTGATCATATCGATATAAAGGAGTTCAACTTCTTTAATCCCAGCACTTACAAGCTCAGCGATCTTAACTTCACTCAAGGCTTCGTTTGCAAGACAAAGAACTTCACCAGTTGCTTCATCAAAAAGATCTACTGAAACTACTTTTCCAATAATCTCTTCAAGCTCTGCAGGAATAGTGTCAACTCCAAGCTCATTAAGCTTTCTTAAAGAAGCTTTTGTGAACTTTTTCCCTTTTTTAACGACTACTTCACCCTTTTTATCAAGGATGTCGTTATAAGCACGTGTTCCTGTAAGAAGATTTACATCTAACTTGCGGGTAAAAGTGCCATCTTTTCCGATGAGAAGAGTTTCGGTTTTATAAAACTTCTCAAGGATTTGCTCAGTTGAGTAACCCATGGCCTTTAAAACCACAGTGGCATGAAGCTTACGCTTTCTATCAATTCTAGCAAATAGGATATTCTTATGATCAAACTCAAAGTCTAGCCATGAACCTCTATGAGGAATAATTCTTGAAGAATAGAGTAATTTTCCACTTGAGTGTTTCTTACCGCTATCGTGCTCAAAGATAATACCAGGAGATCTATGTAACTGAGATACGATAACTCGTTCAGTACCGTTATAAACAAACGATCCTGTATCAGACATGAGTGGGATATTTCCAAGATAAACTTCTTGTTCTTTAATTGAAGAAACTGTTCTTTGTTCTTCACCGTCTTTATCTACAACCACCTCGTAAAAAACGAGACGGACAACCACTTTAAGTGGAGCTTCGTAAGATAAACCTCTTTGACGACATTCCTTAATAGGATACTTCGGTTCCTCTAATGTATAGCTTACAAATTCAAGAGAAACAGTCTTATTGAAATCGTGAATTGGAAATACCGATTTAAAGACGTGTTGAAGTCCAATCTCTATACGTTTTGCCGGTGGAATATCCCTCTGTAAGAAGTCTTCAAATGATTTTGTTTGAAGTTTCATTAAGGGAGGAGTGTCCAGTACGACAGGCGCTGTAGAGAAGTTCTTTCTGTACCATTCGTTTGGCGAAAAAACCTGAGTCATTTTGCAGTCTCCTTCGAGAGCAACTTTCCCCTATTAAGGGTCAAAGTTTATCTGATAGTTTTAATTAATTAATTTAAAAAAATACAAAAAGGCGTGAGAACGGAATCCGTCTTCACACCTTTATAAAAACACTTTTTAAGCAACTATTAGATTACTTAAGTTCAACCTTAGCCCCAGCTGCCTCAAGTTTTTTCTTAAGTTCTTCAGCTTCAGCCTTATCAACACCTTCTTTAACTGCTTTTGGAGCACTTTCAACAAGCTCTTTAGCTTCTTTAAGTCCTAGACCAGTGATCCCACGTACTTCTTTAATTACGTTGATCTTTTTAGCACCAGCTTCAGCTAGCATAACTGTAAATTCAGTTTGCTCTTCAGCAGCAGCACCAGCTCCGGCACCAGCAACAGCTACAGGAGCTGCAGAAACACCAAATTTTTCTTCTAGTTCTTTAACAAGGTTAGCAACGTCAAGTACTGACATAGCAGAGATGTGTTCAATCATTTGTTCATTTGTAATAGCCATATAAAACTCCTTAAATTTTTAATATTAAAATTATTATTCTTCGCCTTCTTTCTTTGCTTCCTCAGCTGCTGGTGCGGCCTCTGCTTCTGCAGGTGCTGCCTCGGCTGCTGGTGCTTCTTCCGCAGCAGCTTCCACTGGTGCAGGTTCGGCGCCTGATTCTTTTTGCTCTTGAATAGCAAATAAGACTCTGGCAAGTGCAGAAATCGGTGCATTAAACGTTGCAAGTAAAGTTCCAAGCATTTCGTCTCTAGACGGAAGACTTGCAAGCTCAATTACTTGTGCCTTAGTGAGTTCCTCTCCATTAAGGAAACCACCCTTAAACTCAATAACATCATGGTCCTCAGCAGCTTCTTTTAAGCATTTCGCTACAGCAGCAGCGTCTTCAAATGCAAAAGCAAGTGCGTGTGGTCCTTTCAGTTCTGTGAGCAGTTTTTCTACTGTCGTGCCTTCGGCAGCTTTCTTAAAAAGTGTATTTCTCGTAACAACCACTTTTCCTTGGGCATCACGAACACCTTTTCTGATAGCGACAGCATCATTGGCACCTACGCCAATAAGATTCGTCAGAAAGACAGCTCTTGCGGATTCAATATCTTTTTTGAGTCCGTCAATGATCGCTTCTTTCTCAGCTCTCTTCATCATTTAAACCTCCAAGATTTACGGAGGACGATTTCAGGCAGGATTTAAGAATCAACTTCCGTGCTGATTCACCGACCTTCTTCAATCCTATTATTTAACTGAAGCTACTGCTTCAAGTGTATCTAACTTAATTCCAGGACCCATAGTTGTACTAACAACTAGTGATCTCATGTAAACACCTTTTGCACTGGCAGGCTTAGCTTTAACAACGGCAGTGATGATTGCATCAATGTTTTGCTTAAGTTGCTCGTCAGTGAAAGATTTCTTACCAACTGGAACATGAATAATCCCTGTTTTCTCAGTTCTGTACTCAACGATACCTGCTTTTTGCTCAGTAACAGCTTTTGCAACATCAGGAGTAACAGTACCTAGTTTAGGGTTAGGCATAAGACCACGAGGTCCTAGGACTCTACCGATACGACCAAGTTTTCCCATCATGTCTGGAGATGCGATAACTCTGTCGAATTCAAGCCAACCACCAGCAATTTTAGCAACAAGATCATCTGATCCAGCAAAATCTGCACCAGCATCTTCAGCTAGTTTGATTTTGTCACCAGAAGTGATCACACATACTCTTACTGTTTTACCTGTACCAGCTGGAAGAGAGATTGCTCCTCTAATCATTTGGTCAGCATGTCTTGGATCTACACCTAGGCGGAAGGCCAGGTCGATAGTCTCATCAAAATTAGCATAAGAAGTTTCTTTAACTAGCTTAATACCATCGTTAAGTGAGTAGTTCTTTTCAGAATCAACTTTTTTAGCTGCTTCTAAATATTTCTTAGATTTCATTTTCATAACTTTTCCCTCGACCTTACTTGTAGTCTAATTTAAGGCCCATTGAACGGATTGAACCTTCAATTGTTCGCATACCTGCTGCTTCATCGGCTGCTGTTAAGTCTGGTTTCTTAGCCTCAACAATTTCCTTCACAACATTCTCTGGAACACTCCCAGCAACTTCAGTTCCTGGCTTTTGTGATCCTCTTTTCAACTTAAGTTTTTCCTTAAGAAGATAAGATGCGGGCGGGGTTTTAGTTACGAATGTAAACGATCTATCAGAATAAACTGTAATGATAGTTGGTAGTACTACACCGTTGTCTTTTTGAGTTTTTGCATTAAAGGCTTTGCAAAACTCCATAATGTTTACACCTTTTTGACCTAATGCAGGTCCAATTGGTGGTGATGGGTTAGCCTTCCCACCGGCAATCTGTAGCTTAATAAAGCCTGTAACTTTCTTGGCCATGTTCTACTCCTGCGATTCCTACGAATCTCCCAACAAATTATTATTAAAAGTTAAGATACTTTTTCAACTTGAGTAAAGTCGAGTTCCACCGGTGTTGGTCTTCCGAAAATGGACACGTTTACTTTTATCTTACCTTTTTCATTAACTTCTTCGATTGTTCCTACGAAAGTAGCAAATGGACCTTCTGTAACTTTAACAGTTTCACCTTCAGTGAAGTTGATACTTGTACGAGGCTTCTTCGCGCTATCGGAAGTTTGATTGATCATAAAAGATGCTTCTTCTTCACTAAGAGGAGCTGGACGATCTGCTGTCCCACCAACAAAACCAGTTATCTTGTCTGTATCTTTAATGAGGTGCCAAGTCTTATCAGACATGGACATATTTAAGAACACATAACCAGGAAAGAATTTCTTCTTAATTCTTCTTTTCTTTCCGTTAGCATTTGTGATGACTTCTTCTTCTGGAACTTGAATTTCAGAGAAGAACTCAGTCATTTTATTTTGAACAATTCTTTGCTTAATTAATTTAGCAGCTTTGTTTTCTTGCCCAGTCATTGTCTTTGCAATGAACCACTGAAAACCTTCTTTTGGTGCAGCAAGACCCTGGCTAAGCTCGTTAACAACTCTTGCCGGCTCTGCATCTTCCGCTTCAGTTTCTACAACAGGTGCCGCTTCAACTGTTTCTTCAGCTACAACTTCTTCAACTACAGTCTTTTCTTCGTTATTATTTTCTTCGCTCATGCAGTCCTCTTAGTAAATTAGTTCAAGAATCTTTTGAAATGAGAAATCAATTCCTACTAAAATAGAACTGACAATACTTACACCAATAATAATACCGATCGTAACCTTGATAACTGAATCACGGTCAGGCCAAACAACTTTAACAAGTTCATCAAACACTTCTTGCATATGAGTAGAAGCATTTTTATTTTTAATAATGGCAATAAAAGTAACAAGACCAATTACAATCCCAACACCCTGACTAACCATTAAGAAATGATTTATTTTTGCCTCAAGATCAAACCATTCACTCATCTGATCGAGAAAACGAATTGAAACAAAACCTGCTAAAATACTAAGTACAGCAACAAACGAATTGATCCACTTTCGGCTATCTTCACTTTTTACAATCGACATATCTTTCCTTATATATTCCGACGCCAACCCTCTAGGGGCGGACTTTCAATATCTTACTCATGCGAGTCTGAACTATATCCAACAATTTGACCACTTTGGCAAGGGCCTTGCAGTGACACAGGGCCATATATATTTAACGCAGGGTCAATCCAGCCACTTATATTTTTAGAATTAAATGAAGATTCTTTTGAAGCCCCAAAATCCACCAACTTTCCAATGACTCAAGTCTCTCTTGTGGCCTTAGCTTTATCAACACTTGGCTAAGCGAGAAGCGACACTGGGAGAGCGTGTCTTTACTCGCGACTGAAAAGGAGTCGCCGAGCGAAGTCAATGGATGATGAAGATAAGGCCACAAAAGTGGCGGGAGCAGAGGGATTCGAACCCCCAACCTACTGATTTGGAATCAGCCGCGCTACCAATTAGTGCCATACTCCCGCAAGGCTCTGAATTTTTAACAGATTTTATTCACTTTGGGGATAAAAAAAGGCCCTCAAAATCCGAGGGCCTTAATTTATCTAAATAATTTTAAACTTTTTGATTAATCAACAATCTCAGAAACCGTTCCGGCTCCAATTGTTCTACCACCCTCACGGATTGCGAACTTAAGACCTTTTTCCATAGCAATTGCTGTAATTAATTCTACATCAAAGGCCGTGTTGTCTCCTGGCATGATCATTTCTACTCCATCAGGAAGAGTGATCGCTCCAGTTACGTCTGTTGTTCTGAAATAGAACTGTGGACGGTATCCTTTGAAGATTGGAGTGTGACGTCCACCTTCGTCTTTAGAAAGGATATAAACTTCACACTTAAACTTAGCGTGTGGAGAAACTGTTCCTGGCTTAATTAGACACTGACCACGTTCGATATCTTCTCTCTTCGTTCCACGAAGTAAAAGTCCTACGTTATCCCCTGCCATACCTTTATCAAGAAGTTTTCTGAACATCTCAACACCTGTTACAGTTGTTTTTTGTAGCTCACGAATACCAACGATTTCAACTTCGTCGTTTACGTTAACAATCCCTCTTTCAATACGACCTGTACAAACTGTACCACGTCCTGAAATTGAGAAAACATCTTCAACTGGCATTAGGAAATCTTTATCAACGTCACGGGCCGGAGTTGGAATATACTCATCAACTCTGTCCATTAGTTCTTGTACTTTTTCTCTACCAATATTTGCGTCTCTATCTTCAACAGCTGCAAGAGCAGAACCTGCTACGATAGGCACATCATCACCAGGAAAATCATAAGAAGAAAGAAGTTCACGAACTTCCATTTCTACTAGTTCAAGTAGCTCTTCATCATCAACCTGATCAACTTTATTTAAGAATACAACTAGAGCTGGAACACCAACCTGGCGAGCAAGAAGGATATGCTCACGTGTTTGTGGCATAGGACCGTCAGCTGCAGAACAAACTAAGATTGCACCGTCCATCTGAGCAGCACCAGTAATCATGTTTTTTACATAATCGGCGTGACCTGGACAATCAACGTGAGCATAGTGACGAACAGAAGTTTCGTACTCAACGTGTGAAGTATTAATTGTAATACCACGAGCTTTCTCTTCAGGAGCATTATCAATGTCCGCATAACCAGAAGCGGCCATACCAGAGGCAGCAGCTAGAGTCATAGAGATCGCAGCAGTTAGTGTAGTTTTACCATGATCAACGTGACCAATAGTTCCGATGTTTACGTGTGGTTTTGACCTGTCAAAGGTTTCCTTAGCCATAATATTCTCCTATTTCTATTAAATATTTTTTACAAACTTATTACGTATAGTTCGCACAGTATGTAGCAAGGTTGTATTTCTGACAAGCCTAAAAACGCTTCCTAATGCAGCTAAGGACGATTTTAGTCGGTATTTTTGCGGCCGGTTAAGGGGTTTTGTCCCCAGTAGTGGCGTTTTAGCGGGATCTTGATGGTTCTTTTGAAGGGGTTTTATAGTGTGAGCCTACTAAAGGGAGATCTTTTGAATGGAATTCTTATAAATAAAGATTCTGTTCTTTATATGCGTTTTGATTAAGAGTTTTAGCTATTCGTGCTTAGAAGAAAATCTACTTGGTCACAAAACTGTTCGCTTCACCTCACTCTCCCATGCTTGGATTCAACAAGCTCGATTAAAACGGACGTGGTAGCGAGAACTGGGCGCAGATAAATTCAATGACGGGGCTATTCTGTAATGATGGAGCTCACGGTGGGAATTGAACCCACGACCTCGTCCTTACCAAGGACGCGCTCTACCCCTGAGCCACGTGAGCGATGATAAATTTGGTAGAAAAAATGGAGCGGGCGACAAGGTTCGAACTTGCGACATTCAGCTTGGAAGGCTGACACTCTACCAACTGAGTTACGCCCGCTTATTTTGAGAATGATGGTGGCGAGTGATGGATTCGAACCATCGAAGGGAAACCCGACAGATTTACAGTCTGTTGCCTTTGGCCACTCGGCAAACTCGCCACTAATCTAACAAAAAAAAATGGAGCTGGCTATAGGAGTTGAACCTACGACCTACGGTTTACAAAACCGTTGCTCTACCAACTGAGCTAAGCCAGCCCATATTCGTTTGCTAGAGGGATTTTATAATCATTTAGAGTATTAAAATCAAGAAATTAATTAACCAATGCTAAGCATTATTTGAAATCATTTTCTCCATGGCTATCGCCGCAGCGACAGAAACGTTCAAACTTTGGATATTTCCACGTGGTTCCAATTTTATTGTTTTGTCGAGAATCCTAGTAATAGCGTTCGATAAACCAACATCCTCGGCTCCGAGGACCAAGGCCATCTTGCTTGCGCCAGAGAAATTTGTGTCTTCTGAGTGCTCAGAAAAACCCTGCATCAAAATATTTTTTTCTTTTAATTTATTTATAGTTTTCGGAAGACTGCCACAATTGATCAAAGGAACATGCTCATAAGCTCCAGATGAGATCCTATGGAAAGTAGGAGTCCTGAGGATATCACCCTTTCTTGACAGTAAAACCGCATCGATACCGTAGAAGCTTGCCGATCTCATAATGGCTCCTAGGTTGTGAACATCAGTGATCTGATCAAGAATAAGCATCTTGAAGTCATCCTTTGAATCTATAAGGTTATAAAGGAAAGTTAGATTTTTAAGTTCTAGTCGTTCAGTTAGTAAGAAAGTGTTGGCAGGAACTCTTGAGAAATGAAAGTCCATTTCCTTATACAGTTTCTTAGCCTCTTCTTGGATATCGTGGGGCTTATGCTCACTAACCTCTAGGTTTGAGATATTATTTAGGTTTATTTTCTTAGTTAATTCACCTTTATTTTCTTTTGTTGTGAATAACTTATGCCCAGACCTCTCGGGGTTATTAAGTGCTTCAACTATAGAGTGAATCCCAACGATGATTTCTTGAGCCATTACATTGCCGCCATAAGTTCTTTAAGTTTAACTACTAGGTCTTGCCTTTGAACTTTAAAAGACTCTCCCGTCTTTCTAACAACAACCTCTAATTCTTTATTTTCAGCATAGGTCTTCTCACCTAGAACAACTCTTAATGGAAGCCCCAGTAGGTCAGCATCTTTGAATTTAAACCCTGGTCCTGCCTTTCTGTCGTCAAAGACTATGTCTAATCCTGATTCTTGTAGTTCTTCATAAACCTCATCGGCTAAGGCTTTAAGCTCATCAGACTTAGCTAATGAAGCAAAGTAGATATCCGCAGGGGCTAAGGCCACCGGCCAAACAATACCCTTCTCATCGTGAGATTGCTCAATGGCTGCGGCTACGGTTCTTGTAATTCCAATACCGTAACAACCCATCAACGGAGGAATTGTTTTACCATTTTGATCGAGAACAGTGATCCCCATAGCTTTTGTGTACATATCTCCAAGCTGAAAGATATGCCCAACTTCAATTCCTCTAGCTTCATCAACTGTATATTTTCCGTCTTCAGTGAGGTCACCTTTTTTGGCTAACCTAAGATCAACTGATTCAAATTCCTTGATGTCCCTAGAAGGAACAAAGTTTTTGATATGGAGGTCTTCTTTTTGGCCACCTACCGTGTAAGCTCCATCAAGATTGATCTCTGTATCAATCAGTACTTTTATTTCTTCTTTTAGGTTAAAAGCACCTATATAGCCTTTAACCAACCCTAGAGACTTAATTTCATCTTCGTGAGCTGGTCTAAGCTCTGAAGCTCCTAAGTAATTGGTGAGTTTTAATTCATTGAGATCATCATCGCCTAAAAGCTGAACAAGGACGAACTCTCCTTCTTTGTCTTCTTCAAAGAAGTCTGCGTAATAAACTAGTGATTTGATGCTTGTATGCTTTTCGACCTTAAGAAAGTTACAAACATCTTCAATTGTAGACATTCCTGGTGTTGCAACTTCTTCTTGAGCAGGCTTTGAGGTGTCAAACTCAAGATTGGCCCGCTTAGTTTTGGCTTTTTCAACATTTGATCCATAGCCGGCTTCTTGGTTAAATAAAATTACGTCCTCACCATTTTCAGCAATAACTTGAAACTCATGAGTTTGAGCCGAACTATCTGCCATGGCACCAGCATCAGCTTCAACTATAAAAAAGTTTAACCCCATTCTTTCGAATATTCTCGAATAGGCCTTTTTAAGGTTTTCGTAGCCTTCGTCAAGGCAAGCTTTATCAATATGAAAGGTATAGGCGTCTTTCATTGTGAACTCACGCCCACGCATTAGACCAAAACGAGGTCTGATCTCGTCTCTAAACTTTGTATTAATTTGATACAAGCTTGTTGGCAGTTGTTTATAACTTTTTACAGTCTTTCTAAAAATATCAGCGATAGCTTCTTCATTGGTAGGAGAGAGGCAAACATCTCGGCCACTTTTATCCTTAAACTTAAGCATCTCAGTCATTTTGTCCCAGCGACCGGACTCTTTCCAAAGCTCTCCAGGAGTCACCACGCTCATAAGTAGTTCGGAGCAACCTGCCCTATTAAGTTCTTCTCTTACGATCCTCTCAGCCTTCTGAATGGCCTTTAAACCGAATGGTAAATAACTATATAGACCAGCTCCTGTTTTATGAATTAAACCGGCTCTAATCATTAGCTGATGACTTGGAATTTCTGCGTCAGCTGGAGTTTCTTTGTATGTTTGCCAAAATGCTTTAGAAAGCCTCATAGGTCTCAATCCTTTTTTGCTCAAAGCTGCTTAGAGCTCTTATAAATTTAGTACATTGAAAAATTAGGGTTGGCCACTAGCGCAGTACTGCGGAACTAGTGAAATGCCGGTGCTAAGGCCTGGGGGAGTTCAAAGGCTTCGATCGTTTCTTTTTGAAGAGAAGAAGCCGATACAATTTCAAAAGCGCTCGGTGTTTCAAGCAATTTTCTACAAAGCATATTATGGAGATTATGACCTGACTTATAAGTCGTAATCTTCCCAGCAATTTCATAACCCAGTAGGCTAATATCACCAATAGTGTCTAGGATCTTATGCCTTACAAACTCATCTTGAAACCTAAGACCTTCAGGGTTAACAACCTTGAATTCATCTAAAACAACAGCATTATCTAAGCTTCCACCTTTAATAAGGCCTCTGCGCTTGAGCATATCAACATCTCTTAGCATTCCAAATGTTCTGGCCCGAGAGATCTCGCTGATGAAGTTCTCACAAGAGAACTCGAATATCTTTTTTTGTTTCTTAATTAATGAGTGTGGAAAAACAATTGTGCTGTCGATGATTAATTTTGAAGAAGGCTCTATTGTCGCCCACTTATCTTCAAGCTCAACTCTCACTGGCTCTAAGATAACTAAAAATTTCTTAGAAGTATTAAGTGAAGTTATCCCTGTTTCTTTTAATAGGAAAACGAAAGAAGCACCTGAGCCGTCCATGATAGGAACTTCAGGTCCGTCGATTTCACAAAGAACATTATTAATCCCTAGGCCGTAAAAAACCGACAAAAGGTGCTCTACCGTATGGATGCTATTTATACCTGAACCAATTGTTGTGTTATTTTCTGTTGCGCCAACCGTTACAGCTGAGGCTTTAATGGCCGGCTCATCAGGAAGGTCAGTTCTTGTAAACTGAATGCCAAAGTCTGCTTCAGCTGGACATAAAGTTAACGTTACTTTTTTTCCTGAGTGAAGACCCAGGCCAGTAACGGTTACTTTTTTGGCTAAAGTTCTTTGGTAAAGCATTATGTTCCTAATTTTAAGTATCTAAACATTCTAATGTGCTGAGTTTATTATTGGCAACATCTAGTACTAGTATAAACTAGTGAGTTACCTCGTTATCACAGCGGTCAAATATTCCCGATTCAATTAATCGGTTTCTATCAAATCTACAGCGAAGTAGGTGTATTTTCTGGTAAATTGTGTAATTTTTCCTGATTTCAGGTAGTTTTCTTATCTTAAATATCCGACTAAATTTCTTTAATCTTAAATATAGCCACATTTATTTCTCAATCCTTCAAAGTTTAGATAGCCTTTAACTACCACAAAAGAGGTGAGAAATGAATGTAAAATCAACAAGTTATGTATACATAGCTGTACTTTTAGCCTGCTCAGCCTGTGCTAGTAAGCCTGTCCTTTATCCAAACGAGAAGTTTGAATCAGTCGGTGAAGATATGGCCAAGAAAGACACAAAGGCTTGCATGAACAAAGCGGACAAGTTCCTAAAATCTCCCAAAGCTAAGAAAATGCTGAAATCTGGTGGTGCTGGGGCTCTCCTAGGAGGAGTTGTTGGTGGGGTTGCCGGCATCTTCTCTGGAGATATTGCTGGGGGTGCTGCTCAAGGTGCTGCTATGGGTGGGGCCGGAGGCGCAGTGGCTGGTGCCCTTAGCCCAGATGAACTAAAACAAAGATATGTGAACCAATGCCTAAGTAAAAAAGGTTATCAAGTTCTAGGGTGGGAATAATGATTTGGTACAAAGAACCTAATTTAGATTTAATTAATAAATGGTGCGAAAAAACGGCCGTTGATCATAATGGCATCGTCATTGTTGAAGCGACAGACGATAGCTTGATTGGAACTATGCCAATTGACGAGAGGACAGTTCAGCCCCAAAGAAGATTACATGGTGGAGTAAGTTGTGTTTTATCAGAGAGCTTAGCCTCAATAGGTGCCAATATGGTTTTAGATCAAACTAAATATACGGCTTTTGGAATTTCCATTGAGGCCAATCATTTAAGACCTGTCATGGAAGGAAAGTCTGTTAAAGGAATAGCAACACCTATCCATATTGGAAAAACGATTCAGGTCTGGAGTACTTCAATATACGATGATCAAGAAAAACTAATCTGTAATTCTAAATTAACTCTGGCTGTCGTTAAGACGAGGTAACCATGAAAAAAATATTTTTAGCTTTTATTGCTGTTTTTTGGGCAAGCGTATCACTGGCCAATAGTGCGACTATTGTTTTCATAAAGGGCGAAGTAAAAGATGCCAAGAATGTAACTTTAAAAAAAGATCAAAAGTTACCACAGGGAACTATCATAAATACCGGTGCTGGATCATTTGCTGTATTACAACTCCCTCACGGAAATAAAGTAAAGGTTGGAGAGAATTCTCAATTAAAGATTTCTAAATTATCAAAGAAAAAAGTAGGCCAAACAAGGCTAGCTCTCTTTAAAGGAAGTTCATTTATCAAAGTGATCAAATCAAAACTTGCAAAGGGAGAAAAATCAAAGCTTATTTTAAGGACTAGAACAACAGCAATGGGTGTTCGCGGTACAGAGTTTTTTGCGAGCTATGGAACAGGAAAAGATGTTTGGATGTGTGTTAACGAGGGCATCGTTTCGGTAAGATCAAAGACAGAAAAGAAAGCTACTCTTGTCAAAGCTGGGGAAGGGATTATTGTTAAAGATGGTAACAAAACCTCTGAGCCCAAACCTCTTAAATGGACTAAGAAACTAAACTGGAATATGGACCCTGCTTCAGGGGACCTTGAGAATAAAGTCTCAATAGAATCTGCTTATACTGACTTACTCGACCAAGACTACGATTAATAAATATCTATTTAGGGCGTCAGATTACTGGCGCCATTTAGGATATATCCCCTAAAAAGTCCCTCTTTGTAATAATTTTTAAATTTTTAACTCTTTAGGTTTTAAGACTTTTCCATCAGAATTGTTACACACACAAAAATGAAAAGAGAGAAACGAAATGCTTTATATAAAATACTTAGCTGTATTGTTAGCCCTCATCACAATTGCATCAACACAAACGAATTCTGAAGAGAGTTCAAAACCAAATCAAAGAATTAAAATTTCTAATCGTTAATTTTCTTCGATATGCCTAATGGCCTTATCGGAAATTTCTCTTCCTCTAGGCGTTCTTAGAATAAAGCCTTCTTTTAGTAAGAAAGGTTCATAGACATCTTCAATAGTTGATCGATCTTCCGCAAGAGTTGCGCAAAGAGCTTCGATACCAACTGGACCACCTTTATAGTAATCCTTAATAACTTTAATAATCTTTCTATCCATTCTATCTAAGCCAGAGGAATCAATATCCATTAACTCTAATGACTTTTTAACATGGCCTGAATCAATGACCTTATTCCCTTCAACCAGAGCAAAGTCTCTCACTCTTCTTAAAATCCTATTTGCTATTCTTGGGGTCCCTCTTGAGCATTTTGCCATTTCCAACTTTGCTCCCTCACCTAGCTCTATATCTAATTTCTTTGAATTGTTTTTAATTATAGAAGCTAGCTCAGAAGGGTTATAGAAATCAAAATGCAGATGGGCCATAAACCTATCTCTCAATGGATTTGATAAAAGTCCTGACCTCGTTGTAGCACCAATTAAAGTAAAAGGAGCTACTTCAATCTGCATTGTTCTAGCACTAGGACCCTGACCGATCACAATATCTAACCTAAAGTCTTCCATGGCTGAATAAAGGATCTCCTCAACTGAAATATGCAGCCTATGGATTTCATCTATAAAGAGAACATCTCTTGGACCTAAGTTTGTTAAGATAGCGGCAAGGTCACCTTTCTTTTCTATTGCAGGACCCGAGACAACATGAAGCTCAGTTCCAAGTGCATCTGCTATGAGCATAGCTAAAGATGTCTTACCCAAACCAGGAGGACCTGAGAGTAGAGCATGATCCATAGCCTGCTCTCTCATATTAGAAGACTTAACCATGACATCAATATTTTCAATAATTCTTTTTTGACCAATGAACTCAGTAAAGTTGGTAGGCCTTAACCTTTCTTCTTGCTTAAATTCTCGTTCAGTATTTCCTGAGGATAGAAACCTAGAGCTTGAAGTTTCAATATCGATTTCCATCTAAATTTCCTTTAAAACGAGGTGAACAAGTTGTTCTGCTTTTGTTACTTCATTATCATTAAGAATCTTTTGAGCCAATGGTAGAACTTGTTCTTCTCTAAAGCCTAATTCCTTGCAGGCTACAAGTGCTTCATCCATTAAAAGATGAGTCGTCGAAGTTGAAAAGTCTTTTTCCACTTCTCCAATCTTAAAAGCAGGAAGCTCTTCAAGATTATCTGCGTCTAATTTATATGAAGGTGAATACATTCTGATCTTAGATATCTTTTTAGAGAGGTCTAAGATGATCTGAGCCGCAGCTTTTGGTCCTACTCCAGGTGCTTTAGTTAATGTCTTCTTATTTTCTAAAAGAATAGATTCAATAATATTTTCAGTTCCTAGAAAACCTAAGAGATTAAAGGCCCCCTTTGGCCCTACTCCTTTAACTGAAGTTAAAAGCTCGAACATCTTTTTATCTCTAAGATTTGGAAAACCAAAGAGTTGTTCACTAGCTTCTTTAATTTGATGAGAAATGAATAAACTCTGAAAAGAGCCTTCTGAGAGAACTCTATTATAGTAAACTTGGTAGCCAATACCTGAAGAAGTTAAAACAATCGTTTCAACTCCATCACTAAAAAGTACTTTTCCTTGTATATGACCAATCATATTCTTCCTTTTACTTAAATGCTTCTTTTAGGCTTGTTCCGCCAGTGAAAAGTCTTTCGCTTTTTTTAGCGGAATGGTCTTTTAGAATGCTATGGCATAGAGCTATAGCCAAAGCATCACTTTCATCGTCAGTTCCAAAGTCTATTTGGATTTGATTCTTAAACATCATCCTTAACGCTTTATTTACACTTTCTTTATTAGCATGCCCATGCCCAGTAACAGTTGATTTAACTAAGTTAGGCGAATATTCAAAGACTCTATTCTTATGGGTATCCATGAACGCTGCAATCATAGCCCCTCTAGCCTGGGCTAGCTTTGCTAATGAGGTAACACTTTTAACATAAATCAATGATTCAATGGCAATCTGATCTGGCTTATATATTTTTACTAGTTCTGCACAAGAGAGATGGATATTTCCAAGCCTGTCCATGAAGTCAGATTTACAGTCATATTTCATGACGCCAGATTCTAGATAATTTACTTTTCGGCCTTTGAGTTCGATAAGGCCAAATCCGGCCTTTCTAGATCCAGGGTCGATTCCAAGGATGATCATTACCTCTAATAATAACTAATTGCGAAATAGAGTGTCTAGGAAACTTAAGACTGAAATCTTCCTCTTACAAAGTTACCTACGTAAAAGACTAATGAGCCACCAACAAGCTGTACAAGCTCAAGCTGACCATAATCCCCTTTCATCATACCTGAAAACAAACAGATACCCACTGTGGCCAATCCCGTTAACTGTAATCCAAATCCGATATAGAACATCATAAATAAGCTCTCAATAGTTTAACTTTCCAAAGTTCTACCAAAAGAAATTTAACGACGCAAAGTGAGTCCACAAGGTCGTAAAAACAATATAGGATTAGAGCACTTCAACCTAGGAATCCTATGACGATTGAACTACGGTCTGCCCCTTTAGTGGAGCAGGAGCTAGAAAAGCTCACCTCAAAGTGCGAAATCTTAAAATCTAAAGGCATAACACCCTCAATGAAGGTCATCCTTGTAGGTCAGATCAAGGCCAGCGTTATCTACACAAGGAACAAGAAGAAGTTCTGTGAACGCTTTGGGGCTGATTGTGAAATCATAAACTTAGATGAAGATATTAAAGAAGCCGATTTCATTGAAGCTGTTAAAAGCATAAGTGACAACAAGGAAGTTCACGGCTGCTTTGTCCAGCTTCCCCTCCCAGATCACTTAAGCCACATAGATCCAGGGGCTCTTATTGACCCAAGAAAAGATGTAGATGGTTTTCATGAACATAATATTGGAGAGCTCTTCAAGGGTGATCCTAAGTCAAAGTACTTAATGCCATGCACACCCCAAGGTGTCTTAAGCACTTTGAACTTTTATCATTTTCCAGTTGAAGGGAAAAATATAGTCATCATTGGACGAAGTCTGATTGTTGGAAAACCCCTGGCCCTGTTACTTCTTAACCATAATGCTACAGTCACAGTTTGCCATAGCAGGACGACGGATCTCAAAGAACACACCAAACGGGCAGATATTATTATAAGCGCTGTAGGCAAGCCTAGGTTCTTAACTGCTGATTATTTAAACGAAGACGCAAAGCAAGTCTTGGTTGATGTTGGAATCAATCATGATGAAAATGGAAAGCTATGCGGCGACCTAGATTATGAAAACCTACTCGGTCACTGCCAAGCCATAACTCCGGTACCTGGAGGAGTAGGCCCACTTACCATTCTTTCCTTAGCCCAAAATCTTTTACAAGCAGCTGAAAACAGCTTATAGATGAGAGACATCTTATGGAATTATTAAAGACTATTCTTCACCAGAAACATTGTGATCTAGGAGCAAAAATGGCTCCTTTCGCTGGATTTGATATGCCAATCCAGTACAGTTCCGTTAAAGACGAATCCCTTGCTGTTAGAAACTCCTCCGGGGTCTTTGATGTAAGTCATATGGGTGAGTTTCTAGTTAAAGGTCCAGATGCGGTTAAGTTTGTCGACTTTATCGTTACCAATGATTTTCTAAATGCTGGTAATCTTAAAGCTGTTTATTCTCCACTTTGTAGAGAAGATGGAACTGTCATTGATGACCTAATCGCTTATAAATTAAAGAGTGATGAAGTATTGATTTGCGTCAATGCATCAAATATCGAAAAAGATTGGAATTGGATTTTCTCTAAAACTGATGGCTTTGATATCACTTTAGAAAATCAAAGTGATAAGACATCCCTCCTGGCCCTTCAAGGTCCAGACTCGGAGAAGATCCTAAAAGAGCTTGGTCTAATCCCAAGAGAAGATTTCACTTACTACTCTGTAGGCTATTCAAAGTTTGAAGACTCTCAGGTTCTCATTGCTCGAACCGGTTATACTGGTGAAGATGGATTTGAAATCTTTTGCCCAAATGAGTCGATCATTACTCTTTGGGATAAGTTATTGGATCTAGGAGTAACGCCTTGCGGATTAGCCTCTAGGGACGTTTTAAGACTCGAAGTTTGCTACCCACTTTATGGTCATGAGTTAAATGATGAACTAACTCCACTCGATGCAAATCTTAAGTGGACGGTTAAAGATTCAAAACCTAGGTTTATTGGAAAAGAAAAACTTTCGGGTCACAGCTCGAAGTACAGGCTAGCAAAACTAAGCTTAGATAAAGGAATTCCAAGAGAAGGTTATTCGGTTCTTAACCCCGATGGAAAAACAATCGGTTATATAACCTCTGGAACACATTCTGTAGTCTTAGGCAAAGGTATCTGCCTCGCACATATCGAAAGAGATGCTTGGCCTGAAACAAAAGAGTTTTCAATTGAAATTAGGAACCGAGTTTTTCCAGCAACTTATCATACAAAGCCATTTGTCACCGGAGGACATAAATAATGTCGCACAATATTCCAGAGAACCTTAAGTATACAAAAGAACATGAGTGGACCCTTATCGAAGGAGATACAGTAACTATTGGTATTACTGACTTTGCTCAATCCTCTTTAGGAGACATTGTCTTTGTAGAGCTTCCTGAAGTTGGCTCAAGCCTAGAGATCAACTCTGCTTTTGGTGTTGTCGAGTCTATTAAGTCTGTCAGTGACCTTTACTCTCCCCTAAGTGGCGAGGTGCTAGAGGCCAACGCTGACCTAGAAGGCGCCCCAGAGATGCTTAATACCGACCCGTATCAGAACTGGATCGTTAAGATTAGAATGACTAATACTGAAGAGCTAGATCAGCTAATGACTCCCTCGGCCTACTTGGAGCATTGTAATTCAATAAATTAATTTAATATTCTCTTTACAAAATCTTAACTCAATCAAAATCATAGCTAGCCCCCTTTTTAAGGGGGTTTTTTATTGCAAGAAAAATATATTTTTTTTTCTTAATTTCTTGTCAACTTAAAAGAAAACAAAAATTAAAAAAATTAGTTGTTTTCATAGGGGAAAACGAAGTTTTTATGTTTTTAGTTCGCATCATTTTGAGAGATTGAAATTTTTTTCATGGAGGTAATATTTTTGCTTTACTGTTAAAGCAAAAACTCTGATACTCCAAAAATCATTTTAGCGAAAAGGCACACACACCAATGCAAATGGAAAACCAAGAACTGATTCAATTACTCAATACAGCTATTGTAAAATCAAAAGAAAAGAAGATTGATAGTACATATGAAAAAAGACTATCTGAGATTTGTAAGCAACCTGCAGTATCGGCAATTGCAAATGCTATCTCTAGTCTAGCTGACAGTGAAAAGATTAGTCGCGATCAAGCAGCTGTTCAAATTGTTGAAACAATCAGAGAGCTTGATTCAATTTGGAATAACTATGTAATGATGGAAGGACTTGGGAAACTAAAAGAACTCTTAAAAGATCCGTCTGAAAATAGACCTCACTAACCCTTTACGACAAAACCCCATTCAATTTGAGCATGACCATCCTTGATCATCCCTTTTGGAGGATTTGGAAATGGACCAGCTTTCTTAAATGATTCAATTGCCGCATCGTCTAATTCGCGAACACCGGAAGTTGAATTGATCTTAATATCGACAATATTACCGCCATTATCCATTGTTATTGTTAATGATGTAATTCGGTTTTCACTAGCTGGGATTCTTCTTCCTTGCTTATAAAGCGACTCTGCCTTCTTTCTTAAGGAGTTGCCCCAGTACTGCTCTAGTTTCTGCTTTATACGGTGATAGAAGCCGTAGTACTTGTATTCTACTGTGTTCAGGTTAGTCACATCACCTAAAGGAACATCTTCAATATAATCATTGTTTTGAGATAGACCTAAGAGCCCTTCTCGTCCGCTTTTAAGCCCTAGGGCCGCTAGCTTTCTTTTCATCTCAGCCTTTTTTTCACGCTTTGGTGTTTCACTTCCTAGGGCTAGGTCATTGAAGCTAATTTTCTTAGTACGTTTAACAACACCTTTTTTCTTTTGGCTTTTTGCTATCTTTTTAGTCACCTTGGTATTCTTTTTAGCCTGAGTTAGCTTCTTAACTCCCTTTTTTATTCCCTTACCTGTTTCTTTAAAAACGCCAATTCTCTTTGAAACTGTTTGGCGGTCATAAGTCTGGGTCTTCTCTGAAAGGAATCTGCTATCATTTTCTTTTTTCTTACCAGTATTTTCCGTCGTAACGATTTGTTTAACTTTTCCTGATTTTTTTTGAACTACTTTAGGGGCTAGCTGAACCTTGATAACTTGCTGGGTAACTTTCTTAGACTCACTAAACTTAGGAAGCTCTATTTTAAATCCTAAAAATCCTAGGTGAACTATAAAGGAAAAGAATAAGGCCCAAAAAGAATACCTTTTTAGATACCTCTTAATTCCTAAATTTCTTTCAATTTCATTTTTCATAAAACAAGCAAAGCTCCTAAGAACTTATCGTCGCTTTAGCAGGTTTCTATAACTTGAAATGATAAGAATCAGCTATGGGAAAGAATCTCCCATAACTCAACTATTGATTATTATAGTAGTCGTCTTCTTCAAAAAACTGAGTGTTTTGATTCGAGCCTTCAGTATCGAGTTTTTCCTCTTCTTGTCTTCCAGGCTCCGTCCCCTCAACAAAAGCCTCCATAAATGATCGGCTATTAGAGGCTTTACTAACCCGGCCAGTATCTTTATCGATCAAGACATTAACTATACCAAGGGGTGGCTTAAAATCGTGCTCACCAAAGCGCTTTAGAGCCGCTGCCATATAGTTTTTCCAAATAGGGAGGGCTGACTTTGCTCCGGTTTCACCCCAACCTAAGGTCTTGTTGTCATCAAACCCTGTCCAAACGCCTGTTACGACATTTGAAGAAAAGCCTGTAAACCAAGCATCGACGTAAGAGTTTGTAGTTCCGGTTTTTCCGCCTAAGTAATGACTAACTGACTTAGCACCCCTACCCGTACCATTAAGCACTACGCCCTTTAAGATATTGGACATAATATAAGCGAGCCTCTCGTCGTAAACTTGAACTGGACCTAAGCCCTCTAAAAAAGGGTTTACTTTAATCTTAGGCTCCTCAGTCTTGGCTTCTTCACCTTCGGCTACAACAAGATCAGGTGTTACTTCAGGAGTGGGCTGAACCACTACAACTTCTTCCTCTTCAGGCTTCTTTTCTGCAGGGATCTCATCTTGTTCAAAAAGATAAGTTTCTCCATAGCGATCCGTTACACTCAATATAGACTTGGCCTTAATTAATCGGCCCCCGTTAGGAAAGATTCCATAAGTTGTGACCATATCCATTAATGTCACACCAAAAGAACCCAAAGCAAGAGATAGGTCTTTATCAAGACTCGCCTTGAACCCAATACGGTCAACAAAGTCCACGACCTTTTCAACTCCGAGCTTCTCAGCAATTTTAATCGTTGGGATATTTCGACTTTGCTCTAGAGAGTTTCTAAAGGTGATAGGTCCCTTAAACTTCCCATCGTAGTTTCTTGGCTTCCAATTCAAAGAAGCATCATAACCACCTAGAGCTTCTGGTGAGTCTATGATTATCGTTGCTGGCGTATAACCATTTTCTAAGCCTGCGGCAAAGAGTAGTGGCTTAAAAGATGACCCCGGCTGTCTTTGTGACTGAATGGCCCTATTAAACTGAGATTTCCCAAAGTCATATCCACCTACAAAACTGATGATCTCTCCATTAGAAGGTGTAATCGAAACAAGAGCAGCCTGCGCATCCGGTTCTTGATCTAACAGACAGAGTAAGTATTTTTCCTTCTTAATCACTTTATAGTCTTTATGAGACTTTAAGCGTTTATCAAAAGATGCCTTTGTCATGGTCTCTTGAAGACTAACCTTTTTCTTTAAGACTTTAACTAAAACAACATCACCTCTTTTCAGAATGGTTGAAGGCCTTGTTACATAAGGATAGAAATGCCTTTCTTCTTGAATAATCCTTTCGTGGGCCCAGTTAAATTGCTCGTAACCCATCAAAGCTGTCACCCCAGCGATAGAAACAATCACCACCCTTTCAGGGTCTAACACCTTTAGAACAACTGCCTTATAGTTTTCATCTTCTTTAATTTGCTGGAGAAAAGGATCATCTTTAGAATACCCTGGCTCAAAACGTTTATAACTTACTTTTTCTTTTATAGAGTTGACCCTCTCTTCCACAGCATTTATTTCATTTGGATCAAAGTTTAATTCGAAGACTTTATTATAGTCTTCTCCTACCTCGAAAAAATTTGAATTATCTGAATAATGCTCTTCTCTTTGCTTTTTAAAGAATTCTCGCATGGCCTCATCTGAATCTAGATGGCTAAGAGGGCCTTTGAATCCTTGCCTCTTATCGATGGCCTTAGCCCCTTCTTGTATCTCTTTTTCAGCTATTTTTTGAAGTTCCCAGTCAAGAGTTGTTACGACTCTAAAACCATTTTCTAAAAAGTTCTTTTCTCCAACCTTTTCAATGATCCTCTGCCTAACCCAATCAGTAAAATAACCGGCTTTAAAATAAGATGACTTTCTAAGCCTGTATTTAATCTTTTCTTCAATAGCTTGCTTATAATCTTCTTCGCTAATCTTTTGATTTGCTTTCATTCTCGAAAGAACATATCCCTGTCTTGTCTTGGCCCTTGAGGGATTAATGTAGGGTGAGTACTTACCAGGAGCAACTAGGAGGCCCGCTACCATAGCAGCCTCAGCTACAGTTGCTTCAGAGAGCTCCTTTCCAAAGTAACCTTTAAAAGCAGTCTTAACTCCGTAATATCCTCCTCCAAGGTAAACTTGGTTTAGGTATAGATAGAGGATTTCCTTCTTTGAAAGTTTCTTTTCAATCCTTTGTGCCAAAAGAAAATCTTTTATCTTACGAGTGAAAGATCTTTCATGGGAGAGGAGAAGAGATTTTGCAACTTGCTGGGTAATTGTACTTCCACCTTGAACAACCTTTCCTGCCTTAATATTGGCAACCATGGCCCTTGCTACACCTAAGTAATCGACTCCCTGATGTTCATAGAATTGAGAGTCTTCAGCTGATAAAAATGCATCGATAATAAGTGGAGGGACATCGTCTAACTCAACAATCTCACGTTTTTCTTTTGAGAGGTTGGCCAATACTGTTCCATCTTTAGATAAGATTTGAGTTGTTATTGGAGGTGCATAGTCATTAAGGCTAGATATCTTAGGAAGGGTAAATGAAAAGTAAACGATTATGCTTACTCCAAAGACTCCGCCTATGACCCCTAATGCAACTAATACACCAAATGCCTTATATAAAATGGACTTGCTCATTCTATTCTCATTTTTTTAAATTCAATTCCTAAATCTTTCGAGCTCGTTTGCATATGAAGATATGTTGCCCTTAGGTATTCAGGTAATTCATCTATGGAATCTAGAGAGAAACCTGATGAAGGTAGTTTGAAATTAAAATCTGCTGTGGAAGTCGATTTCGCTGCTGCAAGCTTTCCAAAGATTCCTATTAAGTAGTCTTCCTGTTTTAAGAATTTTACTTTTCCGCTAAGAGCATCAATAGAAACTATCACTTGCATTCCAAGTTCTCTTAGTTTTTGAAAACTTACCGGCTCTTTTGTTAAAACGCTAATAAACTTACCCTTTGCTTTTTCTAATTGTAAATTCTCAAGAATCTTTTCTTTCAAATTTCCTCTTCTAGCATACTCGATTTTTTTCTCAATGTGGTTATAGACAGGAATGATCAAGGTTAACTTAGTTGATTGTATCTGAAGGTTTTCAAAGTCGGCCAACAAGGATTTATTTACTTGAGTCAGCCACTCTGTAGAGAAGGGCCTTTTATTTTTTATCTTCAAAAAGAATTTATGAAACTTCCATTCAATAACTTCTGGTGTAAGCTCCATTGCTAGATATGCCGCGACTACTGCACCAAGCCCAGTTCCAGAAATCATATTAAACTTAATTTCTTTTTCATGAAGAGCTCTTACTGCGACGGCATGACCTATAGTTCTATTAATACCAGGTCCTAAAAATAGACCCCATACTTTCTTTTGTGGGGTATTTACTGAACTTGTGCTTCCTGAATCTGGCCCGACAGAAATTAAATTTTGATCATCACTACTAATAACTGGCGAAACACTGGTCCTATTGTCCTGATCTAGGTTCACTACATTTAGGTCGCTATTAATCAATGGACCCGGTTCATTTGAGGCGCAACTAAATATGAATAAAGGTATAAGTAATAAAAAAAAGAAGTTTCTCAATCAAGATCCTCTTCTTTAAGGCTTTTAGTTAATTTTGAAATCTTCTTTTCAGCAATATCGAGCTCTTTCTTACAATCTTTATAAAGAGATACCCCTTTTTCAAAGAGGCTAAGAGATTGATCTAGTGAGCTGCTCCCATCCTCTAGCTTTTCAACTAGGGACTCTAATTCTCCGAGTGACTTTTCTAAATTTATAGCTTTTTTGTCGGCCATTTATCTTCCCTTTGTTGAGTTCGGTGATCAGACAATTTAATGACGGTAAATTCTCTCTTAAACGGTAGATTTTTCCAAATAGTTTTAAATACTTGAGTCACTTATTTATTTATAGACGCAATGCGCGTTTCGGTTAAACATCTACCTCGCATCGCCTCTTTAAGAATTAGACTGCCTGTAATTTCTACAAATTAACCCCTTAATTTCAAACACTTACCCTTACGGAGTATTTTGCCTCGTGTGGAATTTTTGGCGCTTAAGGTACTATTTACCTAGAGAACATCATCAGGAGGATGATTTTTGAAAGACCTTTGGGTTCCCATATCAGGCGCGATTGCACAGCAAAAAAACGTTGAGACCATAGCTAACAATGTTGCTAACGCAAACACACCTGGATTTAAGAAAGACCAACTGGCCTTCAAAGAACACCTACAAGTTCTAGAGAAGGGATACAACGATATTGACCTCCCTAATAAAGAATGGGCTCCTGCTGATTTTTATAGGTCTTATGGTGCAGAGAATGCACAAGTAAAAGTTGATGGCTCTTATACAAACCATCAACAAGGTTCACTTCAGCCGACCAACAATCCTTTAGATTTAGGAATTCATGGCAAAGGCTTTTTCGAAGTCTTAACTCCTAATGGGGTTAGGTATACTAGAAAAGGAACCTTCTCCATTAATAGTAAGAATCAACTTGTTACTAGTGACGGTTTCCCCGTACTTAGTAAACTTGATATACCTGAGTCCGCGCTCAATAGAGAGCTAGCTTCTAATAAAGAAATCAAGTTACCCCAGCCTGAGGAAAGGATTATAAATCTTGATAAAGGGAATATCTCAATTAACCTAGAGGGAGAAATCTACCAAAGTGGAAATAGGACAGGTAAATTAGCAATCGTTGAATTCGAAGACATTCATGCCATTAAAAAAGAGGGTAACTCTTTTTATATCAATAACGACATAAGAAATATTAAAAATTCAGAACTTAAATCTGCAGTCCATCAAGGGTTTGTAGAGGGATCAAATGTGAACGCTGTTTCTGAAATGAGTAATCTAATTAAAGCTCACAGACATTTTGAATCAATTCAAAAAGTAATCAAGGCCTATGATGAAGTCACAGGTAGAGGTGTAAATGAAATTGCTAAGTTCTAAATTAATTCTTTTATCACTATTAGTGTACTCGCCACTTTCAAGCGCCATGCTAAAGGCTCTTAATACCGCAGCTACAGGTATGGCGGCACAAGAGTCGAATGTGAATACGATTTCTAACAATATCGCCAATATAAACACAGTTGGGTTTAAAAAAAGAAGAACTGAAATGGAAAGTCTTCTTTATGAAACTGTAAATGATCCAGGTGCTAGATCAAGTAATAACACGGTCTACAATGTAGGCATGCAAGTAGGAAGTGGGGTTAAAGTCTCAGCTATCAGAAAAGAATTCACTGATGGAAGTCCTAATCTTACTAATAATCCTTTTGACCTTATGGTTAAAGGTGATGGTTTCTTTGGCGTTATACTCCCGAACCAGCAAGTTGTGTACACCAGAGATGGCTCTTTTAATGTCGACAAGACAGGTACCTTAGTAACTAAGCAAGGTTATAAAGTCATGCCAGGTCTCGTATTTCCCCCAGGAACTATGAGCGTAAACATTACTGAAGAAGGGTTAGTAGAAGCCTTTCTTAAGAATCAGATTGAACCTGCTCAAGTAGGTACGATTCCCGTTTATACTTTTGTTAATCCAGTAGGTCTCTCTTCTGCTGGGCAAAACTTTTACAAAGTCACAAGATCAAGTGGTCCAGCCAGTGAAAATGTTGCTGGCCAAAATAAAACAGGTGTCATTCTTCAAGGAGCCCTTGAAACTTCCAACGTAAGCATCATGACTGAAATGACGGACTTAATTAAGGCCCAGAGAGCTTATGAAATGAATTCAAAAGTAATGGGTGTTGCAGATCAAATGCTACAAGCCGTAAATAACCTGAGGTAAGATGAAACTAACTATTGTATTAGCCTTATTTGTCTTTGTTTCAGTTGCTCATTCAAAAGAGTGTTCAATTGAAAGTTATGACAAGATCTACTATATCCCTACCAAGGGAGCAAAAAATCATAAGAGCTTAATCAAAGATTCAGACTGCCCATCAAGTATACAGTCAGCCTTTATCTCAAAGATTTATCAATCAAGTGGACTTCTAACAAGTAAAGTATTGAATTATGATTCTAAGTTTAAAAAGTCTGGTTATATTGTTAATTTAATTCCTAATAGAATTCGCGTTTCTAATCTAAAAGATAGCCTTAAAGAAAAATTCAACTTAGGAAGCCTTTGGAGTTTTAGCAAGCTTAAGTTTGTTAACAAACTGACGACCCTTGGGTTATCTAAAGAAGATACTTTAAGTTTTGGTTGTGAATTTTGTCATACCACCGGCGAAAAAAACATATCCCTTGTTATTTATAACCCCATAAAGAATTACTCTAAGACTTATTGGGCTTCTGCGACTGTGCTGGTCTCTACAAAAGTGTTGGTTCCAAATAGATCTATCTCACCTTCAGAGCCACAACTTACTCCTTCAGATTTTAAATTAAAGAGCTTAAGTGTAACGAGACCTGAAAAGTATTTTACAAATATTGAGCAATTGGTATTTTATAAAGTAAATAAGCCCATATCAGCAAATGATGGACTCCTCTTCACCGACCTAGTTCCTGTTAACCTAGTCTCAGCTGGAACGCCTACTAAAATCATATTAAGAAGCAAGACTCTTCAAGTAGAGGGAACTGCAATTCCCAGTCAAAGTGGCAAGTTTGGAGAAGTTATAAGGTTAAGAAACCCAAAAACAAAAAGAATGATAACTGGAAAGGTCGTCGATTTTAACAAGGTGATGGTTGATTTATGAAAGCACTAATAATGTCTCTCTTTTTTATAGTCTCAGTCTCAAGTGGTTGCAGTAGCTATGTTGGTAAGATTCATAAAGAATTTGACCGCGCCGATGGAAAGAGAAGACCTCAAAGAAAACAAAGAGACCAATTTGATTTCTATAGAAATAATCAACAAAAAAGGGCCAATTCAGGTATGAGTTCTTCTCAGTCAAAAGTGGTGATGCCAACTGTTAAAAGGCATTACCAAGAAGAGAAAAGAATTAAAGCCGATGACTTAAATGATAATGGCAGTAGTGGTAGCCTTTGGGTTGGAAGTGGTGACGATAACTTTCTCTTTACCAACGATAGGAAAAAATCTAGCGGTGATATTGTTTTGATAGACGTCGAAGCCTCTCTTAAGAACGAAATAACGGCAGAATTAAAAAGAGCTTTTCCTGATACTGTCCGTAAGCCAAAAGCTAAGGATGGAGCAGCTGATAAAAAGGCAGGAGCTGAGACCGCTGCTGGAGCTGCTAAGCCTGCCGAAACGCAAGCAAATAAGGATGAAGTTTTCGATCGCATCAGTAGTATTGTTATTGAAGAAATTAATAAAGATCATCTACTTTTAAGAGGAAGGAAGTTCTTACTTTATAAAAACAGAAAACGTCTCGTTGAAGTTCAGGCACTAGTCCCAAGAAGAGATGTAACAAACTCAGATACAGTAGATTCTTCTAATATCATTGAATCATCCGTAAACGTAATAAGGTAAAAAAATGAAAACTATTCTTACCCTAATTTTAATTGCCCTTTTCTCACAAGCATCCGCTAAATCTGTACGTCTTAAAGAGATAGTCGACATTAAAGGCGTTAGGGAAAATCCTATTATTGGCTATGGGCTCGTAATTGGTCTCAATGGTACAGGTGATGGTGGTGGTGAAATTGTTGATAATTCTCTCAGAAGGATGTTTCAAAAGCTTGGGTTAAACCCACAAAATGAAATCTCTTCAAAAAACGTGGCCAGTGTCATAGTTACAGCAAAGCTTAAGCCTTTTGCTCGCGTTGGACAAAAGGTTGATGTCAAAGTTTCAAGTATTGGAAATGCTGCCTCTTTAGCTGGTGGAACCTTGCTTGTAACTCCCCTTAAAGGCGGAGACGGGAAAGTCTACGGTATAGCAAGTGGCTCCATTTCTATCGGTGGGCTAAATAATGGAAAAAAATTTCCAACTGCCGGATTAATTTCAAACGGAGCAACTGTTGAAAAAGAGCTTGAGTTAAACTTTGATAAAAAGAAAAGTATAAGACTTAGTTTAAAACAACCAGATTTCACAACTTCAGCCAGGGTTGAAAAAGTAATCAATCAAGAGCTTGGTGGAAAATTTGCAAGTTCAAAAGATTCGACCACAGTGGATCTCATCATCCCAGCTCACTACCAAAGAAAAGTTGTTCAACTTTTAGCCATCGTTGAAAACTTCAAGGTTCATACTGATTCAGTTGCAAAGATTGTTATAAATGAAAGGACCGGAACTATCGTTGCTGGTGGAGACGTTCTTCTAAAGCCCGTGGCCATCAGCCATGGGGACCTTACCATCGAAATTGGCGACAATGGAGATGGGGGCAAAGAGAAGCCAAACCGCTTCTACTTTCTTGACCAAAAGACTTCACTAAATGAACTAGTTAAAAGTCTCAACGCTTTTGGAACAACGCCGGAAGATTTAATATCGATATTTCAGGCACTTAAGAGAAATGGAGCTTTGATAGGAGAAATTGAACTCATTTAGTAGGAATAAAATTTATAGTCTTGATCATAATGGCTTTTTACCCCTATTTAATGATAAAATTAAGATAATGCAGGTAGGTCGAGGATTGACCCACTAAATAACTCAGGATGAGAAATTGAGCATAAAAGTAACAAAAGAACATTCCCCTATTTCTGTTGATCAACAGAAGAAATCTCATAAAACAAAACCTGAGTTAGTAGACGACTATAAGTATATTCCTAAAGCGTACAAAGACGTTGCTTCTGGAATGGAAAAGCAATTTGCAGAGTTCATGATTACTCAAATGAATAACTCTGTTGGTGCAGAAGAAACAAATTCAGGCGCAAAATACTATAAGTCTCTTATGAACTCTGAGCGTGCCGATATCATGGCCACAAAAGATCAAGGCTTAGGATTACAAAAAGTAATCCTAGATCAGATTTATCCTCAGAGAATGAGAAGTGAAATTGCGTATAAACAATTTCTTGCCGCGCAAGAAAATAGAATAATTAAAAAGAATGATATTCAAATGGCGAAACCAGACGCCGAAGGCAAGGAGCCTGTAAATGAGTAACATGGATGTAACGAACCGTTCAAATTTTTTCCCAAATAGCGATGGAGCTAAGACGGCAAGGACAAGTAAAACTGCCCTTCGTAGGAACGACTTTGCTAGAAGACAACAGCTCGACAAGATGAGCAAGTCAGACGCTAAGGTGAAGATCCCTGATGCTGTTAGAGACTTCTCCCGTATTAAGAAAGCTGTCGATGCTGCCCCTGAGATTGATAATTCAGAAAAGATCGCAAGACTAAAGAGTCAAATTAATAACGGTACTTATAAAATGAACTATGAAGCGATAGCAGACAAACTGCTTGAAACGGAATTTTAGGAGTAGAGATGGAAAACAATACGAATCAAAACATTGATAGTCTTGAAATGATCTACTTTAGAGTAACTGATCTTTGGCAAAGACTATGTGAAAAGCACACAACACTTTTAAATATAACTTTTGATGAATATGCCCTTCTTCTTGAGTCAAACTTAGATGATCTAGAAAGTAAGTCACAAGAAAAAGATGGAGTTCAGAACGAGATTACTGCACTTGAAAAGGTTCGCGAGCAAGTTATAGAAGAACTAAACAGCATTCTTGTAAAAAAGGAAATGGATCCTATTTCATCTGTTTCAGACTTAATCATGGTTATGGATATTTACGAAAAGAAGAATAATCAAAAGCATCTTTTTAGGTTTAATAGTTTATTAATCGATTTGATAGAAAAGATCCAAGAACAAAACAAGAAGAACCAACTCTTTATTAACAAAGCCCTTTTATCGCTAAAACAGATAAGGGAAGAAGTTATGGGAAGCAAGGACTACTCGACTTATAACAAACGTGGAAGTCATACTTCGCATACAACTGACTAAAGGAAACAATGCCTGATATTTTAAATATTGGTGTCACAGGCCTGCATTCGAGTAAGAAGTCTCTTGAGACTACGTCGCACAATATCGCCAATGTTAATACTGAAGGTTATTCAAAACAAAGAGTTCATCAGTCATCAAACAGTCCTATTTCGAAGGGCGGTTTGATTCAAGGGACTGGTGCAAATATAAATAGAATTGCCAGAGATCATGATCAATTTGTCGAAAAAAGGTTAAACTCTAATATATCTTCTGGTGAATACTTCAAGCATAGATCAGAACAATTAGAGCAAGTTGAAAACATCTTTAATGAGATTGATCAAGATGGTCTTAATAAAGTTCTTAATAAGTTTTTCAACTCTTTCAGAGAATTAAGTAACGCTCCTGAAAACGAAACGATTAGATCCGTCGTTAGAGATAATGCAACTCTTGTTGCAAAAGACTTCAATAGAATCAACGAAACTCTAGGTGGTCTAGTAGATGGAATCAATAGAAAAGTCGAGGGCGAAGTTCACGAAATTAATGAAATCACAAAAAGAATTGCTTTTCTAAATAAGAAGATTGCCACCCTTGAAGTTGTTAAAAGTGAAACTGGTGACATGAGAGATAAGCGTGATGAACTAGTTAGAGAGCTATCAAAAAGTTTCAAGATTCATACCTACCAAGATGAAAAAGGAAGGTATGTTGTAAGTGCGGTAAACGTTGGTACCCTTGTCACGGGAGCGAATGTTGCTGAATTGGCAACAGGTCCTGTAAGTGCAGATAGTAGTAAATCAGGTATGCCTGGTGCAGTGGAAGTTTTCTTCAAGAAACGCCCAGCTGGATCAATCACCCATAAGTTTAAAAGTGGCAGAATATCAAGTCTTATTCGAGTAAGAAATGAAGATATAAAAGAGCTCTATGAAAAGATAGATCTAATTGCCCATGAAATGACACAAACTGTGAATGCTATTCACAGAAGAGGATTCGTTAATAGAAAAGTTGCACTTGATGCCAATGGAAATCCAGCACTTAATGATGCTAAGGGACCAACCACCGGGCTTAATTTCTTTAAAAACCTAGACGGGGTCAAAGGTGCTTCTGCGAAGATTGATTTAGATGATGCTATCAAGAATGATTTAACTAATATTGCAACTGCCATTTCTCCTAACTCACCTGGAGATAACAGAGTGGCTGTTGCCATTTCTAAGATTCAGCATGAAAGAGTCTTAGCCGGTGGTGTTGCCACCCTAGAAGAGTCTTACTTAAGTTCTATTGGTAATTTAGGACTTCAGACAAGGAAAGCAGGCTTAGACGAAGAGCAAGCAGAAGGTCTACTGGCTCTAACAAACAATATAAAGCAAAGAGTTTCTGGCGTCTCTTTAGATGAAGAAGCTGCCAATATGGTTAAGTATCAACAGGCCTATGAGGCCAATGCAAAGATAATGCAAACAGCAGATGAGATGATAAAAACAATCTTGGCTATAAAGCGATAGGATATTAATGGTTCGTGTTTCTGAAAATTCAGCTTCGGCCTCCTTACAGTTTGCTTTAAACAAAGCAAAGCGCAAGATGGAAGATTTGCAAATGAAAGGCACAAGCCTGAAGCGGATCACTAGGCCCTCAGATGACCCTATCGGAAATGTTGAAACTCTAAATATATCTTCTAATCAAAGCGATATTAAACAGTATAAAAGAAATATTGATTACGCCCTCACCCAACTCTATGCGAGTGATCAATCCCTTGAGCAATTAGGAGATATTCTTTTGAAAGCTAAAGAGATTGCAATCGCTCAATCATCAGATTTTTATGGTGAAGGGATTAGAAAAAATGTTGCAAATGAGGTTTATCAGTTAAGAAACCAAGCATTGAGTATTGCTAACAAGAGAATTGGTCAGCGCTATATCTTTGGCGGATACAAATCTCTTGATAAACCCTTTACTCCAGATGGTAAGTATCACGGAGACAAAGGTCATGTGACTGTAGAGATCGCAAAAGACTTCTTTGTTCCACTAAACCTTCATGGAGCGGAAGTTTTCTTCACTACTGATGACTCATCCAACAAAATTGAACATCCTCTTAAGAAATTTCCTGAATTAGAAAATAAAGATAAGCATGATGGAGAGAATCAAAAAGTCGATGACGTTGGAATGGGGCGGGACCTAGCATCTATCACAGAGAATGAAGGGGGCTTTGCAGCCTATAATAATATGTTCTCTCAGCTCGAAGCTTTGGCCACAGCACTTGAAAATGATGATGCTGTCCTCATTCAAGGGCTCTTAGAAAAGTTTGATGATACGGCCGATAGGCTCGTAGGACTTAGAACGAGAATTGGCTCTCTTATCAATTCAGCTGACAATTCCGAAAACATCCACGAAGCGGATAATGTGAATTTCGCGACACGTAAGAGCAAGGTTCAGGACGCAGATATCGCCGAACTTTTTGCTGATATTACCAAACAACAAGGTATTTTAAAGACAACATATCAAACGGCCAAGGGCACTATAAATCAAAATCTAATGGACTTTTTAAGGTAAATTTGACGCTAAAACCGCTTATTTTGGGTATTATTCACAAAATTCCAGCTTTTTCCTTGCTTTTTGCCCTACTAAATAATATTAGATTCGACGCCGACTGAATCAGGAAGGTTTAGAACTTTTCGAGGGAATTTATGCTCGTTTTGACACGGAAGCTAGGTGAAAGTATTGCGATTGATGATCATATTAAGATTGTCGTCGTTCAGATTAAGGGTAAACAAGTTCGTTTAGGCATCAAGGCGCCTAAAGAGACCAAGATCCACCGAGAAGAAGTCTACAAAGCCATTCAAGATCAAAATACTGAAGCTTCTCAAGCCGATTTGAGTTCTATTTCAGATTTAGCTAGCGAACTCCACAAAAAGTAGCTAACTCACCGATTTTACATAATATAAAGAATACTTGAGCAAGAAATTCCTCCTTGCCGTTTTGCCCCTACGGCTGATAAAATCTTTATGGAGCTTGCCGGCTCCCTATTAGTCTGGAGGCCAATAAGTGAAAATCAATACAACCCGCTTTGGTGAACTTGAAGTTGAAAAGAAAGACATTATTACCTTTAAAGAAGGTCTATTAGGTTTTGAACATCTAAAAAGATTTTTTATTGTTGATCCAGGCGATCAAACTTTAATTCTTTGGTTTCAATCTATTGATGATGAAAAGACTGCTTTTCCAATTATTGAACCTAAGATCTTTCAACCAGATTATTCTGTAAGACTGCTTCCAGCTGAGTTACAAAGCTTAAGCTTAGATACTGTTACTGAAGCAAGTGTTTATACAATCTTAACAATCCCAAAAGCAGTTACTGAAATGTCAGCTAACCTTAAGGCTCCGATCATTATTAATAACAGCTCTAAAGAAGCAAGACAGATTGTACTTCAAGATAGCAAGTTAGAAGTTCGTTATTCAATGTATGCTGAATTAAAAACATATATTGTTAATTACTCTTCTGATGATTCAAACAGAACGACAACTAGCAAGCCTCAAGCTGTAGAGCTTAACGAAGCTAAGAATGCTAATGCTCCTGTTAAAGAACCTAAGCGTCCAGAAGCTTAATCAAAAAATTAAATTTTAGTTTATATTTAAGCCCTCTTTTTTAGAGGGCTTTTTTTTTGGGGAAATTATGGAAGTGTAGTTTCTGTAGCGGCCTTAGAAAGATTTAGATACATTGCTGCCTCAGAGTTTGCAGGATCTCTAGCGATAACATTCTCCCACTCGTTCTGAGCTTCAAGAATTTTACCTGTACCGTAATATAAGATACCAAGAGCAACTCGCCCCTCAACATAAGCCGGGTACTCATTCTTCAATTTCTTAAGCTCATCAAATGCCTTAGCCATGAAATTCTTCTTAGCATAAACCTTTGCTACTTTAATCCTAGCTTCAAGATTGGCTGAATCTAATGCGATAACTTTATTATATTCGAACAGGGCCTCGTCATGTCTATTGTAAGAACTGTACATGTCAGCTAGCTCTAAATGCTTAAGTGAAAACTTTTTATTGATATGAGTATCATCTACGCCGCCCTGAGGGCCTGTTTGCTTTACTCTCTGGTTTGCTTTATCAAAAACCTTCTTAGCATCTTCATAATGACCAATATCGTTATAAAGTACTGATAAACTAATTGAAGCATCAGTATGTCCAGGCTCTAATTCTAAAACTTTGTTAAAGCCCTTGATGGCTTTACCTATCTCACCTTGGATATGAAAGATATTCGCCATATGAAAAAAGGCATCAATTAGAATTGACTCACTAGTACTAGGGTCTTCAATAAGCTCATTAAAGATTCCATTAGCTTTCTTGTACTCGCCACGCTGGAAACATTCTTTACCCTTAGCAATCAAATCCATTTTAGATAAACTTTCCAATCCTTCCCCCTAGCTTCTCGTACAATTCTTAAGAACTGTAGATAATTTTTTCTTTAACGAACCAGTAACTTCATTTGCATATTTCTTATAATGTTTTTTACAGGCTTCTGGCTCTTTTAGCTCCATAGATGACCTTAGAACTCTAAAGATAGAATGATTTCTAAGGTCTCTATCCGTAAAGTTCTTCAATATATCTAAATAACGATGACGAGCCGCTTGAAAGACATCTGTTTTAAAATAAAAATCAGCTATGTACTGCTCTTTCTTTTGAAGTAATAAACGACACTCATCAATTTTCTCTCTTCCCCCTTTTGAATACTCTGAATTAGGGAAGACTCTTAAAAGTTCGTCATAATACTTAATTGCCTCATAGAGAGGAGATAAATCTCTATCGTAACTAGCAGGTCTTTGGTTATTAAAAGATTCCGCAATACGCCAGACAACATAGGAGATCTTTTTATGCCTAGGGTGAAAGTCCTTAAACAAAATATAAGCCGCTGCCGCTTCAACAAAGTTTTCCTGATCAAACAAGATGTCTGCCTGAAGGAGTTCAGCATGAGTTGCAAAGTAACTGTAAGGGAATTGAGATCTTAAAGAATTCAGCTTTTCGGTGGCCATCAAGTAACGACCATCATCAACCAGCATCTGGGCTTCTTTGTATAAAACCTCAGCTTCCGTTTTCCCAGAAGGCCTAGTTGAACTACAAGAAGCAAGAAACAATGAAGCGAATAAAAATAGTGCGATGAACTTATTCAAAATTAAACCTAAGTTGTTGAAATTTATAGATTCTTACAATACCGCTAGTTTATCATTTTGAATCAAATTTAGTAAAGATCAATAAGCTATTTGGTCCTATCCGAATACACTTCATTGTAAATTTCAATAACAATAAGCTTCACAGCTGCCGCTACCGGAATTGAAACGACCATCCCAAGAATACCTAAGTATTGAGAACCTAAAATCACCGACATAACAACGATAATAGGATGAAGGTCTACAATCTTTGAGACGAGAATGGGAAAGACTATGCCAATATCAATAGTGTTGGCGATCAAATAGAGAAGGACAATAGCTCCGGTGGTTGGAGTTGGACCATACTCAGCAAAACCTAAGACTATGGCAGGGATAGTTCCTAGTACTGGGCCTACATAAGGTATGACATTAGTAAGGCCGGCTACAAGCCCAAGAAGGAGCGAGAACTTAATATCTAATATCAATAGTCCACTTGTAATAATGATTCCAACAATACTCGCTTCGACAAACTTGGCGAAGATATAGTCCCCTAACTGGCTGTTAAACTTATGCGATAAATAATAGAAACGCTCGAAGATTGAGTTAGGTGCCAATCGTAAGAATGATCTTTTAAAACTAGTTGCATCTTTAAGCATGAAGAATAAAAAGAGCGGAACGAGAAAAACCCATTCAATTATAGAGGCTAAGAACCTTGGAAGATTTAAAAGAAAGTTTCCTGTTCCTTCTCTAGCCACTTCGATCCCTTGAGAAATGTATTTATTAGGAATTTCGTAGCCCACTTTTTCCTTAACAAATCCCCTCGTTACCGCATACTGAGTTTCTAGGTACCTTTCAATCTTTGGAATATTATCTTTAAGATCTCTTGCTTCCTTTGTAATGGTCGGTACTACTTTTACAATCGGATAAACTAAGAAAAAAGTCAGTGCTAAGAATAAGAAGAAGATTGAAACTAGCTTACTTAAACCTAATTTGGCCAAAGTTGGCATTGCTGGGTTTACTATCAAAAAAGTCACATAGGCAATCATTAGAGGAATTGCTGCTCTTGGCAGAATAAGAAGGGCCCCCCCTATGATCAGCAAGATACTAAAGAAGAAGATTATTCGAATCCATTCCTTATTTGATGAGTTACCTTTTTGATGCATTTTTTCCTACTTCTGCTTGTGAGAGCTTGTATTTTAGTTCTCTAACTTCTCTAGTTACTGAAAAAAGCCTATTGGCTATAATAAGTGAAACAGATTGCAGGAGTTTCGCTGCCACGATTGGATAATTTGAAATAAGAAGTTCAACATCGGGTTTAAAGATACCTACTAACTCAGTATTACCTCTTGCGATAACTGTCGCATTCCTAGCACTATTTTCTTGAAGGAGGGCAAGTTCACCAAAGTAATCTCGCCTTTCTAATGAAAGAAGATAGTTAGATCTTTCAGAATCAGACTCTTTATCTGAATCTACAATGACATCAACATGACCTGAGTAAACTAGATAAAATCCAACTCCAAGATCATGCTGCCTGAAGACAACTTCTTTATTTTCAAAAGTTCTTAAGTGCATAAACTTCGAAAGGATTCTTAACTCGTTATCAGAGAAATTTTTAAGAACCTCAATCCTTCTCAAGAATTTTGGAAGATTGCTCCCCTTCCTAGAAGAAAGTGGATTTGCCTGCCAAAAGTATTTAACCATTGAAATATCTAATTTCTTTGGCAAGTCTTCATTCTTCTCTATTTTACTAGTTATTTCTTTTTCATAGCTCATTTGATTACACCTACTTCATTAGACTTGATCCAGCCTACGTACTCTATAGGTTTTTCAATCATCCGCCACCCATCAGTTTTTTTACCTAAGACTATCTTACTACCAGCTGGAACTTTACCGGTTTTCTCAAAGATACCACTTGGGCCTTCATAGATAACTGACTCTTGAAAAAGGATTCCTACTGAAAAATTATCTATATAAAGCATCTTCACACTAATAGGCATAAATGCAACTATGGCGAGGACCCCAAAGGTTACTTTAGAAACATATTTCTTTAACAGAAGAACGAGTGCTACTGCTGCTATTAATAAAGTAAGAAATAAGTAGAAGTCATTTCCGAACTCTAGAGATTTTGAAAGGAATAAGTCTTCAAGCCTATTTGAATTACTTATGTCAGAGACACCAAGACTTCCCTGGACACTTTTCAAGTTATGCTTAACAGCAACATTCTCATATCCTTCAGATAAAGCTTTCTCTAAATGAAAGCGTGCAACTGCGTGATTTTCCATTTTTGAATAAACTGTTCCTAAATTATAGTGAAATTCACCTTTAGGAAACGAGGCTTTATGTTCTAAGAGCCCCTCTTTAACTAATTCAAAATCTCCCTTAAGATATTGGTCCTGTAATGACTTTAGAAGTGGTTTCATGCTAGTATTCTCCATAAGTTAATTATCCTTTTTGGGAATTATTAAGCAACAAGCAATTATGTCCCACTGCTTCAAGCAGGTTCAAAATGAGTACTGGAATACAAAATAATAGAATAGATGAGCATTTAAATCTTCTTTTCTCAGAGATTTTGTTAGCTCAGCAAGAATTTTCTCAATTAAAAGAGGCTGATCAAGATAAGCTTGATTTAATCCCTCAAAAACTTAAAGAATATGAAGAGATTAGAGGAAGAGGTTTTTTCTTTCCTTTGATAGCTAGCGGTAGAGGTCACGGTCCTTTTTCAGAGCTCATCGATGGTTCAATAAAGTATGACTTGATAAATAGTATCGGTGTTAATTTATTAGGTCATTCTCACCCTCTACTTATTAGAGCCTCTCTAGAAGCCGCAACGATGGACACCAATATGGTTGGAAATCTTCATTTATACGAAGACCCCATTGAGCTTTCAAAATCTATTGTTGATTCAGTAAAAGGCTCACGTCTAAAGCATTTTTGGTTCGCAGGCTCTGGTAGTTTCGCCAATGACAATGCTCTTAAAATGATCTGGCAAAAATCAGATGGAAAAACTAGAATTTTAGCCCTTGAAAAATGTTTTGCGGGAAGATCCATAGCTACCCAGGACATCACACATAATTCCGACTACAGAAAAGGAATGCCTACGAGCTTAAGTGTTGACCATTTTAAAATTCCTCAATTAGATGATTTGAATAAACAAATAACGGAAACTCTTAAGAATTTAAATGAACTTTATGAAGTTAATGGTGATGAGTACTGCTGCATAACTCTTGAACTAGTTCAAGGTGAAGGTGGCTTCAATACTTATCATAAAGATCTTTATATAGAGATCTTCAACTGGGCTCGGTCTAAGAAACTTTTCATTTGGATTGACGAGATTCAGAGTTTTGGAAGAACCGGGCAACTTTTTGCTTTTCAAACCTTTGGCCTCGATAGCTACCCTGATGTAGTTACCGTTGGAAAAGCCCTTCAGGTTTGTGGAACTCTTTTTTCAAATGAGCTTAATCCTAAACCGGGATTAATCGCTGGAACCTTCCAAGGATCTCTTTCAAGTATCAAAGCTGGTCTTAAGATTCTTAAGTACCTCTCGATGGGTAACTTCTTAGGGCCTAATGGAAGAGTCGTAAAGATTAGAGAGAGCTTTGATAAAGCATTAAGTAATTTAGCTTCAAAAAGAAACGATGGTTTTTTTCACTCCTCAACAGGTATTGGACTGATGTTTGCTTTTCAAGTAAAAGACGGAGAAAAAGAATTCACTGCTAATTATATAAAAGCCCTCTTTAAAAATGGGATTATTTGTTTTTCTTGCGGTAAAGATCCATATAAAATTAGATTCTTGTTACCCCTATCAATAACAGAAACACATATAGAAGAAATTTTCTCAATCTTAGATAAGACTGCGACTGAGCTAATAGAAGGTTAAATTATGTTTTATTTAAGAGCAGTTGCTGAAGATGATTTAGAGGATTTATTTACCCTAAGCCAGCATTTGGCTTTCATTAATCTTCCTCCTGACAAAAGGATGCTTCTTAGTAAGATTAAAAGCTCCCTTAAAGCCTTCAACGGACCTGAAGAAAATATAGAAAGTGATTACTACATCTTTGTTCTCGTAGATTCTATAGCTGATAAATTAATCGGCGTTTCGATGATCCATGGAAAACATGGAACTGAAAAAGAGCCCCATTTTTACTTATCAGTTAGTCATGAAAAGAAATACAGCCAATCCATAAATACGGGCTTTATCCACGGTATTCTAAAACTTGGAATTGAAACTGATGGCTGGACGGAAATTGGCGGCTTAATCTTATCTCCTGAGTACAGAGGTAATCCAAATAAACTTGGAAAACAATTAAGCTTTTGCCGTTTCCTTTATATGTCTAATCATCCAAAGAAATTCACACCGTTAATTCATAGTGAACTCATGCCTCCATTAGATCAAAATGGTAATAGCCCGCTTTGGGAAGCCCTAGGTAGGCGTTTTATGAATATGAACTATCAGGATGCCGATAAACTAAGTAGAGAAAATAAAGAGTTTATATTAAGCCTTTTTCCACAAGGTACAATCTATGAAACTCTACTTACCCCCGAAGCAAGAGATTCTATTGGGCGCGTAGGCAGAGAAACAGAACCTGTTAAAAAGATGCTTGAATCTATCGGGTTCAATTATACTAATGAAGTTGATCCTTTTGATGGTGGCCCTCATTATAGAGCAGCACTTAAAGATATCAAGCCAGTTAAAGAGGCCTTTAAAGGTAGCTTAAGTTGTGATTCTTCTGGTTCTGGGCATGCTCCAATGCTCTTAGAACTAAAACATGAGGATCATCTCTTTTTTGCGTTTATGGCAAACGGTAAGATAGTAGGTGATAAAATTTTAATAGATAAAGACGCTTTTGATTTGTTAGACAAAGAAAAACTTAGTTTTGAAGAATGTAACGGGATTTTCCTATAGGACTGAATATGAAATTTAAAATGTTAGGTGATTATTTTAATGGCTCTTTCCACGATGATTATCCAAGCAAAGATAATCAAATAGAAAGGGAGTGTCCGGCTAACACTGATGAGATTCTTTATAGGATGACAATCTCTTATAAGCACCTTGGAAAAGTTGTAGAGAGCGCTCACGATGGTTTTTATAAGTGGCGCTCGATGTCTCTAGAAGACAGAATAAGTTTTTTGAAGAGATACCAGGACGAGGTTAAAAAGCTTAAGCCTGAAATTGCCGAAGCCATTAGCCTAGAAACAGGAAAGCCCCTTTGGGAAGCTACCGGAGAAGTTCAATCCGTCATCGGCAAAGTGGATGTTACTATAAATGAGGGTTTAAAAAGAATAGCTAGAAAATCTTTTCCCGAGATCATGCCGGGTACTCAAGGAGCACTTTACTATAAGCCCCTTGGTCCTTCTCTCATTATAGGTCCATTCAATTTTCCATGCCATTTAGCCAATACTCAAATTCTTAACTCTTTGATTGCAGGAAATAGTGTCATCTTCAAACCTTCTGAAAAGACTGCCTACAGCGCTCAATTAATGATCGATTGTTTTCATAAAGCAGGTTTCCCCGCCGGTGTAATCAACCTTTATCAAGGTGATGGAGAAGTAGCTCGCAGGTTATTAAAAGAAAAGTCAATCAAAGGTGTTTTCTTCACAGGCTCAAAAGAAGTTGGTCTAAAAATCGTTGAGAACACTTATAAAGATCTAAGTAAACTTGTAAGCTTAGAACTTGGTGGTAAAAATCCAGCCATTATTCATAATGATACAAACCTAAGACATGCCTTAGCAGAAATGATTAAGGGTTCATTTATGACCACAGGTCAAAGATGTACTTCAACTAGCTTGATCATCCTCCACCGTTCTCTCCTTGATGAATTTGTTTCTAAGTTTCACGAATACGCTAAAAAGATAATTATCGATCACCCTATTGACCATGAACTAGAGCCTTTGATGGGCCCCCTTGTTGATAAACAAGCCGTTGATAGCTACTTGCTTTTTATGGGAATGGCTAAAAGAGAAGGTATTGATGAGGTTATGCGAGGAAAGTTAATTGAAAAAAACTATAGAGGGTATTATGTCTCTCCATCTATCCATTTGGCGAAGAAGTTTGATCCTAAAAGCCTGTTCTTAACAAGTGAAATCTTTGGCCCTAACGCTACCATCGTTCCTTATGATGACATTGATGAGGCTATATCATTGGCCAATAGTAATGAGTACGGATTAGCGTCTGCTGCTTTTACTAAGGACCGGTCTATCTTTAATAAGTGTGCTTTAGAAATTGATAGTGGACTCGTGAATTGGAATCGATCAACAGCTGGAGCAAGTCCGCTGCTACCTTTTGGTGGTGTTAAAAATTCTGGTAATTATAGACCCGCTTCTATTGCAACTATAGATGCCTGTGTTTACCAAATGGCCAGTTTAGAAGTTAGTGATGAAGGTGATGAATTAGATTCGATTAAAGGTGTTCTTTACTAGGCTTGTTTTTTATTAATAAGAACACCTAGTATTGATGATTGAGTCTGATCTTCTTTCTTTGAAGACTTCTCTCTTTCAATATCGACTGAAGCATTTTTTTGATAGAGAGAGAGGATCTCTTTAGACTTTATCTTATTGTAGTTATCTTTAAATCTCGTTTTTTCGCTAATGATAAAGCTTGATGTCTCCTGACTTACTGGACAGTTCTTAGAAAACCTCTTATTCAAAACAGTGATACGCTTCACATAATCATCAATAATAGTTAGGCATTTCTCACCACATTTAATATCAACGGCAAGTAGACTAGCGCTTTTCTCTTTTTCAGGTTCTTCTTCCTCTTTCTTTTTAAAAGGAAGAATCTTAGCCCCCTCAGAAGGAGCCTTCTCCTCATCTAGGTCATTACTCAGCATCTTAGTCAAAGAGACTAAGTTTCGGCCCTTAGAGGTCGAAGTCAGCTCATTTAACTCATCTGGAGTTAAGATTCTGACTAAATGATATAAAAGGACATTCTTATTAACCATAAACCTTCCTATTAACCTTATCGGTGGAAATCTTTTTTACTTGAGCATTTTTATCAACATATCGTATTTTCAATAACTTATGAATTTTAGCAAAATTTGTACTATAGACAAAATAGGCCGGGGTATTTATAACATGTACTGATTTCAATCAATTGGGGTGTGGCGCAGTGGTAGCGCAGAAGACTGTTAATCTTTTGGTCGTGGGTTCGAGTCCCTCCACCCCAGCCATTTTACCATGTCAAAATTATTTTTAGATTACAATTTCCAAGAAACTATCATTGAGAGAACAAGCTCTCAGCTTGAAAGCTATTGGGATTCACCAGAGGCCCTAGAGCATCTAGGTTACTATAAAAAAAGATTTTCAATTGATCCTGTTACTTTAATTGCAAAAATAAAAGATCAATCCCATAAGCCCATTTCAGTTTTCATCACTCAGTTCTTTATTAATACTTCGTACTTAAGAGACTTAATTGATGAAGAAGATACAGATGATTTGCTAGAATTTTGGGAAGCTTCAGAGTTCACTTCTCTTTTTTTCGACTCAAATGAAATAGAGGAAGGTGAGTTCTTAAGTAAGTCAAAAACTTGCTTAAAAAAGCTTGAGAGCGTCTGGGTTACTTATCTTTATATTCATTTAGAAATTTCAATAGAAGCAAAGTTATGTTTTAAACCCATTCCTGAGATAGGTGATTTTGATAATACTTATTACACAGAGAATGGCTATTCACTCAACTTGCAAGAAATTGATCAAAAGTATTCTTGTGACGAAATCATCAATGAACTTGAAGAACATAATTTTCACAAAGAACTACCAGTAGAGCAGGTTATAACAATTGAAGAGTTCGGCTTAGGTTTTAGAGCTGGCTCATCTCTCTCTAAAGAAGAATATAAAACAGCAGCCGATAAACTAGAGATCAGTCTAAAGACCTTGGCAGAACTAACACCAGAGCTCTTTAAAACACTTACGCAATTCACCCACACAGTAATTGCTATAAATGTACCAGAGATGGTTAGCTTCTCCCTACAATCCTTACCAGGCTATTCTTCTATTAATCTTTTCCATAGAGATAAGGTTGATTGCCTTGACGATCTTTTACATGAAAATGGTCATCATTTTTTAAATACCATACTCAACCATAGTGAGTTGATAGTTGAAGATCCAGAGAAGGATTACCCTTCTCCTTGGAGGATGTCTTTTAGACCTATTAGAGGTATCTATCATGGTGTTTTTACATTCTACTGGGCTTTAGAATTGTTTGGTCAATTGGCAAAGTCTACTCAATTAGAGGATAGATTTTCTAAAGAGGAAGTCTCCAAAATAAAGATACGATACATTGAAGAATATTATAGGCTTATTTACTGCGAAGAAAGTTTAGACATGGCTCGAGAAAATGAGCTAATCACAGATGAAGGTTGGGATTTAATACAAAAGATTCTCATTGAAATTAAAGACCATTTAGATTCAGTTAAAGTAATAGAAGAATCGCTTTCTAAAGATGAGATCAAAGAGATCGCCTCGATTAAGAGTTCGTTAAAGAGCTTAAAAGAGACTGCATTTCATTAGCCAAAACAAAGTCTCCTTTTTTACCCGCTAATTCAATAATTTCAGGAAGACGTCCAAGGGCATAGTCTGATTCACCATTTTTCATCTTAATTTTCACTTTTATGGCCAAGGCCCTAAAGTCTTTATCGTTGAGGGAAATAAGCTTGTCACAATACTTTAAAGATTCTTCATACTTTCCTAAGTTAAAGTATGACCGGCTTAGACCTTCGTTTGCCATGTGATCATCAGGGTCAATTTCTAAGACTTGCTCAAACATAGAGATCTTTCTTTCAATATCTTTAATATTAGATTCCGCTTTTTCCTTACTATCTTGAGCAGCTACTTCGAAGCCTTTAACTGTGGCCCTAGCTTTTTCTTCTTCAGCTTTTTCAATATCCCCAAGTTTCATGTAAAAGAGTGATTTATTAGTACTGGCCATGACAGAATTAGGGTTTAATCTTTCTAATTCATCCATTAGCTCAATAGCACGCTTATAATTGCCTAAGCGCCCTTCTAGAGCGCCTAAGGATTCAATTATATCAACATCACCTGGAACAAAGCCAAGGGCCATTTCGAATATTTCTTTTGCTTCAGCGTCTTTGTTTTTAGTAAATAGCTCAATTCCTTTTTCAAAAAGGTTGGCTGCAAACTCTGCTTCATGGACCAATGTAAATGGTTTTGCTGTTACTTCAACTTCTTGATTATCAATATTGGCGGTATATTTCTTCCCGCTAATTCTGTGCTCTCTTGATGCCTTTATTTTTAGGCTAAGACCAGTTTCTTTCTTTAGCATTCCTAAGATTGGATATTCTATACCACCTAGAGATAGCGCCGATCCTTCAATTTCAGTTAAGCTTTTAGGTAATATTAAGAGGATTTCTTTTTTACCTGCTCCCCTATTTGATTCGATCTTTTTCACTGTTTCTTGACCTACGAAGCATCCTTTATTTAGGGAAATTGCTAAGTCTACTAAAGCTGTTTCGTTAACCAAGGTTTTCTCTTCTAAGACTAGTTCATCACTTGGGATTCCATACTCCATGGCCATCTTTATGATTTCATCAGAAGGAAAAATATTTTCAGATTTTTTTAAAAATAGTGTTGCTGCCTTATTTAAGAAAAAGAAGCTCACTTCCCCTTCGTCAGAACCCACTCTATCAAAACAAAGAGAGATACCTTCTGTATTCTCTTCAATCGCAACATCTTCCATTATGATGAATTTCTCTAGATCATCTTTTAACTTTTCTTCAATGAACTTAGGACAAAAAAGGAGGTAGCTGTTCTTGGCTAAATAAAAAATATAACAATAAGCTTTTAGCTGACCCGTTCTTGAAACTCTTGCCGATAATTGGGCCTTTCTTTCACAAAGTAATTCGACATCACTAGTAAATTGTCCATTAAGAAAGGTAGTAACATCCTCACCGATCATCTTAAACGAGGTCCAGCTATCTATATGATAGAGTTTATTTTCAGACATAAATTAAACGGAAAATGACTCGCCACAACCGCAAGTATTTGAAGCATTTGGATTTACAAAAATAAAACCTTTTCCATTAAGGCCATCTTTGAAGTCCAAAGTGATACCTTTAAGGTAAATAGCAGATTTTAAATCGATATAAACATTAACATCACCAAAGGTTAGGACATGGTCCTTTTCTTTCTTTGAATCGAAATCGATCTTGTAACTTAGCCCACTACAGCCGCCACCTACGACACCTAGCCGTAAACCAACACTTTCATCACGTTTTTCAGCGCCATAGATAACAGCTATCTGGTCTAACGCTTTCTCTGTAATTTCAACAAGTTGCTCTTCCATATGGTCACGTTTGTTATAAGGTAAACTATTACTATCAACTATACTTTACCACAAGTTTCAGGGTTCAAATAGGTCCATTTTGTAAACTTTTGATATTGAATTATAATATTTGTTGAGGGCTTAACTATGGCAGTAATTGTAGTCATCTGTTCAGAAGGGGAAAGGATCAAAAAACAGATCTCAGCAACTCCCTTGGTTCTAGGGCGTTCAAGCTCATGTGGGGTTAAGCTAGTAGATTCAAAGGTTTCTGGGAAACACCTCACCATTCAGATTGGTAAAGACGGGGTTACCTTGTTTAAAGATCTAGGAACGACAAACGGAACGTTCTTAAATGGGTCTAATATAGAGGAAGGCTTTTTATACATAAATGATGAAATAGCAATTGGGGAAGTACGCATTTCAATTAACCCTAATGAATTAACGGCTAAAGAAAAACTCCTCCACACTCGACCTATTGAGAAGACTCAACATACTTTTGTAAGCTTACCGATTGATGAAAAAACAGCAGTTCGAAATGCTATGAATAAGGCCAAAGAATCTAAAAGGGGTAAGGTTGAAAAAGCTGCCTCTGAGTCTAGGCAACAAGAAATTATTCGCTTACTGCAAGAAGAGGGCTCATCCGAAGATGACTACGATTCTGATGAAAAAAGTGTTTCTAAACCAGGATTAAAAACGAGGGTCATCAATAATGTAAATAAAGTGAAGAGGCCTGAGTCCGAACATATTGGGGAAGTTAGAGACGGTCAAAATTTTGATTTAGAAGAATCCTCTGGAGAAACCCAATTACTAAAGATATCAAGGGTTCCCGCAAAGAAAAAGAAGAGTAAACTCTAAAGGGTCCATTCAATTTCTTTTTTGTTAGCTTCAAAATTTATCATCCTTCCTAAACTAAAGAAAAAGTCTGACAGTCTATTTATAAATTCAATTGAGTTTATAGGCAGTTCATTGACTTCATCATTAAGCTCAACCATTAGCCTTTCCACATTTCTCGTTTGAGTCCTACAGAGATGGGCCCTAGAAGCTGCTTCACTTCCCCCTGGAAGGATAAAGTTTTTCAAGGCAGGAAGTTTTTCAGTATGAGAATCTATCTCTTTTTCTAGTTCTTCTATATCATTCAGCGAGATATTTTTAAGCTTAAACTTTTCTCTAGAATCTACATCACAAGCAAGTAGAGATCCCAAATCAAAGAGACGATTTTGGATCTGGATTAAAAACTTTGATTTATCTTCATCGACAACTTGTACCAGACTTCCCACTACAGAATTCAGATGATCTAATTCTCCATAAGTCTTTAACCTTATATTAGATTTTTTAACTCTATCTCCAGATAAAAGTCCTGTTGTTCCATCATCACCGGTTTTTGTATAGATCTTAGCCATTACATGTTTCTCCTATAGCGACCACCGACTTCATATAAAACAGAACTGATTTCTCCTAGAGAGCAACTATTAACAGTTGTTAATAGTTCTTCAAAGATATTTTCCCCCGCTAAAGCAACTTCTCTTAATCTATCAAGAGCTTCTTTGGAGTTCTTATTTCTTTCTTTAAAGTTATTTAAACGAGTTATCTGCTCATTCTTTTCATCATCACTACAGCGAGAGATTTCAATTTCCTGGCTCATCTGGTCTGCAATATTATCTGCGATGTAAGTATTGACACCAATGATTGGAAATTCACCACTATCCTTTAGTCCTTCATAATAAAGCGATTCCTCTTGAATCTTACTTCTCTGGTACATGCTTTCCATGGCCCCTAAAACTCCGCCCTTGTCAGAGATTCTTTCAAATTCTGCTAGTACCGCTTCTTCAACGATGTCAGCTAATTCTTCAAATATATAAGACCCCTGAAGTGGATTATCAGTTTTATTCAATCCAAATTCTTTATTAATAATCATTTGAATCGCCATTGCTCGCCTAACAGACTCTTCTGTAGGTGTTGTGATGGCCTCATCATAGGCGTTAGTATGAAGAGAGTTGCAGTTATCAGATAGAGCTAAGAATGCCTGCAAAGTTGTTCTAATATCATTGAAGTCAATTTCCTGAGCATGCAGTGATCTACCAGAGGTCTGAACATGGTATTTAAATTTTTGTGACCTCTCACTAGCGCCATAACGGTCTCTCATGGCCACGGCCCAAATCTTTCTAGCAACTCGTCCGATCACAGTATATTCCGGATCTAATCCATTGCTAAAAAAGAAAGATAAGTTATTAGCGAAATCATCGACTTTCATACCTCGGCTTAAATAGTATTCTACGAATGTAAATCCATTAGAAAGGGTAAAAGCTAGCTGGCTAATTGGATTCGCTCCAGCCTCAGCGATATGATATCCCGATATTGATACTGTATAATAATTCTTGATTGCGTTCTTACAAAAGTATTCCTGAACATCACCCATCATTTTAAGAGCAAACTCTAAACTAAAGATGCAGGTATTTTGAGCTTGGTCTTCTTTTAGAATATCAGCTTGAACAGTCCCTCTCACTTGTCGCATAATCTCGAGGCGTTTTTCTGTATCCCAATAACTATCACCATCTAAGTTTTGGGAGATAGCCGTATTCATAAACATCGCCAAGATGATCGGCGCTGGACCATTTATAGTCATTGATACAGAGGTCTTTGGATCTTTTAGATCAAATCCAGAAAAGAGGTCTTTCATATCATCAAGAGTTGCAATACTAACTCCTGCTTCTCCAATCTTTCCAAAGATATCTGGTCTTTTATCAGGGTCTTCCCCATATAGTGTCACCGAATCAAAAGCAGTTGAAAGCCTTTTTGCTGGATCATCTTCAGATAAGTAATGAAACCGTTTGTTAGTTCTTAAAGGTCCACCTTCCCCTGCAAACATCCTCTTTGGATCTTCGTCAGCTCTTTTAAAAGGAAAGATACCGGCAACATAAGGGAAATGACCCGGAAGGTTTTGTTGTCTAATAAACTTTATTTTTTCAGACAGAATCTCTGTCGAAGGATAAGAAACTTTTGAAATTTTGAGACCAGAGAGGCTTTCGTACTTAGAAGCTATTGAAAGTTTTTTACCTCTTACTTCAAAACTAAATTCACCTGTTTTGTATTCATTAACAGTGCTATCAAAGAGTTCAATTGCTTGAAGAGTCTCAGTACCAAGTTTTTCTTTAGCAATCTTTAGTTCATCACTAATCTCTTTGTTCTTAGGAAGTATCTTTGATGCTCCTAGAAGGGATTCGTAATCTTTTACTTTTTCGACAAGCTCTAAGCTCTCTTGATTATAAGTTTTTAATGCACTAGATATGTCTCTTAAGTAAAGACTCCTTTCAGGCGCAATAATTCTTGATTTTAATTGGGGAACTTTTTGACAATCAAGTCCAAGAAGTGGCTCTGCATCTAGTTTGAATTCAAGACAAATATCTTTAAAGAGAGCATTAACTCCAGGGTCATTAAATTGAGAAGCAATAGTCCCATAAATTGGAAGCTCTTCATCTGTTGGGCTGCCCGGGTGACCCGCAAACAGTTCATGATCTCTTCGGTATTGCTTACGGATATCTCGCATTGAATCTTCTGATCTTGGTTTTTCAAACTTATTAAGAACAACAAAGTCCGCGGATTCAAGCATTTCAATCTTTTCAAGCTGTGACTGGGCACCGTACTCAGGAGTCATAACGTAAATACATTTGTCAGCTACTTTTGTTATAGCATCTGATGCTTGACCAATTCCACTTGTCTCAACCATGATGAGATCGAAGGACTGGGTCTTTAGAAAACTAACAACCTTTTCAATCTGTGGACTAAGTTCTGTTCCAGAGTTTCTAGTTGCAAGGGAACGCACAAAGAAGTTTTCATACTGAGCAGAGCCTAAGCGGATCCGATCCCCAAGTAATGCACCTTGAGACTTTTTCTTAGTTGGATCTACAGAGACCAATGCCACTTTCTTGTCTTTGTAGACACGGTTAAATCTTAATAAGATTTCATCAATCAAGCTTGATTTACCAGCCCCGCCAGTTCCTGTGATTCCAAGAACGGGTGTATTGGAAGCTGCGACCTCTATTGGTGACTCACCCATATTTTCTATATGTGTGATGCATTTTGAAATATCTCTAAAGTTTAAGTCTTTCTTTTTGAATTCAAAGTTTTCAAGAGTCGAGAATTCACTCTTAGCAACCATATCTTCTATGATTCCCTTCAAGCCCATGTTCATGCCATCTTCTGGACTATAGATTCTCGTGATTCCTTTTTCATGTAGGGCCTTGATCTCAGAAGGAGTTATAACTCCCCCCCCTCCACCAAAGATTTTTACATTTTGGGCTCCGGCTTCATCGAGTAGTTCTCTTATATAAGCGAAGTATTCATTATGACCGCCCTGATAAGAGCTTAAGGCCACAGCATTAGCATCTTCTTGAATAACAGCGTCGACTACTTCCTGAGCAGAGCGGTTATGACCTAGATGGATAACTTCAACCCCATTGGCCTGAAGCAGCCTTCTCATAATATTAATAGAAACGTCGTGACCATCGAATAAACTGGCAGCTGTGACAAACCTGATAGCTTTCATATAAAATCCCTTAGATTTATGCGCGGTGGCATTTTTATCTAACTCACTAAATTTACACCTCGGGGAATATATCTTATAAAACCATCTTAGCAAAATTGCTTTGGAATAAAGACACTTTGATATAAACTGTTAATACTTATGACTGACGAAAGAAACATTATAGTTGAAAACCCATTTCACACAGCGCGTCTTAAACCGCTAAGAAAAGGGAAAAGACCACCTAAGCTCCTAGCCGTTGTTCATCAATCGGGCTGCACTGGCTGTGAAGTATGTATTGCTGGTTGCCCAGTGGATAGTATTGAACTTGTTCCTGGACCTAATCCCGCAAACCCACAATTTCAACAAACTGTAGAGATCGACTTAGCGAGATGTATTGGTTGCCAAAACTGTAGTCAAGATTGCCCATGGGAAACCATCATGATGTATGAAAGTACTGATGCTTTTTCAGCTTGGGGTAATGAAACTCTCTTTAGTGAGTTGTATGTTGAAGAATCTAAGATTGATGAAATTAAAGATCAATACGGGCTTAATGCCATCGAAGAAGCTACTGCAGAAACTAGCGAAGACGCTTCTTAAGAAAAAACCCTAATGAAATTATGAGTAAACCAACTGCTATCCACTGGCTTGTGGATATACCTGTTTCGTCGATACCTCTGATCAAATCCCCGCGGAAGAACTCTGTGGACAACCTTAATGCAGAGTAAAAAAATATATAAAGAAGATAATCATCGGCCTTACTTTTATTTTTAAGTATTTTCCACAAGAAGAATCCCCCCATTGTGAATAAACCAACGGCCTCGTAAATCTGAACCGGATGGCGAAACTGCCCATGCTGAAAAACAGCAATAGGTAAGTCACACTGGGAACCAAAACAGCACCCAGCTAAAAGACATCCCACCCTTCCGAGTCCATGAGAAAAAGCAATGGAAGGAAGGAGGTATTGAAACTTACTCAATTCCCATTTTTTTAACCAAAGGGTGTAAATAAGAACAAAGGCCGTGGCCATAAGAAAGCCACCATAGAAAACAAATCCACCCCCAAGCCAAAACTCAGAAGCTCCTGCGTATTGATCAACTTTTGATGCAGCAGAAGAGAGTAAGTAGAGTAGTTTAGACCCAATCCAACTAAAAACAAAAATACCTAGGAAAAGAGAGCCAAAGCCCTTTGTAGAAATTTTCTTTTTATCAAAGATATAAAGTGAGAGCTGGTAACCCAGCCCCCATGAGAAGCCCATAAAAAAGGGGTAAGAAAAAACTTGTGAACCAAATATTTCAAAAAGGATCGGACGCATAAAGCCTAGTAGTATGACTTAGGACTTATTTCGTATTTCTCAATCTTTCTTAAAAGTGTCTTCTTTGGAATATTAGCTTTTAGAGCAGTCTGATTAATCTTACCTTTGTTCAGTTGAAGAGCGTGAATGATAAATTCTTTTTCAAAAAGCTCCTTTGCTACTTGAAAATCCATCTTAATTTCATTGTTTTCATTCTTCGTTGCGAAGGTAAATTGATAACCTTCTGACTGCTCAAAAGTTGGTCTCTCAGAAACTACCGAGTCTTGAATATCCTTAAAGTCGATTATACTTTGATGATTCTCATCTTTTTCACCTTTTGTACCAGAAGACTTTCTAATCACGTCAGGTAGAGCACCAGGCTGAATCGTATCAGATGATTCGATAATAAAGGCGTGTTCAACGACGTTACGAAGTTCTCTAATATTTCCAGGCCAAGTATATTCTTTGATTAGTTCAGTAGATTCAGGACTAAGTCCTTTAATCTCTAAGTTGTGAACCCCATTAAAGTATTTAATATAATAATCAATTAAATGTGGGATATCTGAAAGTCTTTCTCTTAGTGGTGGAAGATAAACAGGAAGGACATTTAATCTATAAAATAAATCTTCCCTAAAACTGCCTTCCTTAATCATTTCTTCAAATGGTTTATGTGAAGCCGCGATAATTCTCACGTCTACTTTCACATCTCTATTCGCTCCTACAGGAGTGAACGATCTTTCTTGAAGGACTCTAAGAAGCTTTACTTGCATTCCTGGTGAGATATCTCCAATTTCGTCGAGAAAGATTGTTCCACCATCAGCATATTGAAACTTACCAAGCTTTCTTTCAGAAGCTCCTGTAAAGGCACCTTTCTCATGTCCAAAAAGTTCAGACTCAATGAGGTTCTCAGGAACGGCTGCTAAGTTAATAGTAACAAACTTCTCATCCTTCCTCGGTCCATTATAATGAATTGCCTTTGCGACGAGCTCTTTACCTGTTCCAGATTCACCACGAATTAAAACGGGTGTGTTAACCTGAGCAAGTTTACTAATAACATTAAAAACTTTCTGCATAACATCTGATTCACCGACGAATTTATCATCTGAGTTTCCACCGAGTGATAGTTGAGGAGCAGAGAAAACAGAAGTTTCAACAAGAGATCTAGCTTTTAAGGCTCTTTTAATCAGGGCCACTAAATTATCTGAAGTTATTGGTTTTTCTAGATAGTTATAAGCGCCTTCTTTAACAACCTTAACTGCGTCCCCTACATTTGAGTAGGCCGTTAAAATAAGAACAATAATTGAAGGGTCATACTTTTTGATATGACCTAAGGCTTCAATACCATCCATCTCTGGCATATTGACATCCATAACGACGAGGTCATATTTTTCGGCAGTAACTTTATTTAAAGCCTCTTTTCCATTATCAGCCACATCAACAAAGAAGTGATGATACTCAAGCGCTTGCCTGACTGAGTCCTGTAAAATCTTATCATCATCAACTACTAGTACCCTATGCATTATAATTCTCCATCATGCTTTATTCGTTCTTTAATTTTACCGTAAATTTAGTACCTTGTCCTAATGTCGAGTCAGCGATAATTGTACCGCCATGAAGCTCAACAAAATACTTAACTAAATATAGTCCAAGACCGGTTCCTTTAATACTATGACTCGCATCATTTTTAACCCGATAGAACTTGTCAAAGATATGCTCTAAGTCATCAGGAGGGATTCCGACTCCGTTATCTTGAATTTCAACATAGACCCACTTTTCATCATCCCAAGTTTTTACCTTTACCGCGGTATTTTCACCTGAATATTTAATGGCGTTTTCAACTAGGTTACTTAGAACGCGCTTCATAAGATTCTGATCAAACTCGATAGGATAAAGAGGAGAAAGCTCCATTTCTACCTCAACATTCTTACTTGCAGCTTCATAGCGGAGTCCTTCAACAGTGCTTTCAATAACAGTGTTTATGTCTCTAGAGACTAAGGAGAGGTCTAAGTTTCTTGATTCAATCTTAGTTAAATCTAAAATAGAGGTTATAAACTTATTAAGCTCTTTTGTAGATTCCATGATTGATTGCAGGTTTCTTTTATTTTGTGCTTCATCGGCACTTTGATTCAACATTATATCAGCCAGCCCTGCAATCTTCGCAACTGGTGTTTTAAGGTCATGACTCATAAGAGAGATAAAATTTTGCTTTAAGTTCTCAACTTTCTTAAGAAGCTTTGTCTCTTCCTGAATGGCATACCTTCTCTGGTATTCGCCGATGGCCCTAAAGGGAACCCAAATATAATAGACGACAAAAACTGTGAGAACTAAATGAGTCACGTAGAGCCATAACCCGAACATGGAAAAGAGAATATAAGAGATAAGAAATATTCCTAACATGACAATGATAGTAATAAAGAGTCCACTTGTAGGTTTTACTTTTGAAATAGTAACCGATAAGAAAATCGCAATGATGATCGCAAGTGTGTAGGTTACAGATCTAGGTATTTGATAAACTGTTTTATTATCCGTTAGGGCCTGAATAATCTCTGCGTGGACCATTAACTTCGGTGCCTTGTACTCTTCCTTATTAAAGGGAGTTAGGACAAAGTCTGGTGCGTTGGTCATATAAGATGGACCAATAAGAACAATCTTATTTGTAAAAAAACCTTTCGGAAAGTTACCCACTCGAACTCTATGAAAAGGAATCTTCTTAATCCGCCCATTAGATTCTAATGGGGACGTGTAATATCTAAACAAGGTAAAGGTAGCATCTGCTTTTCGCACATAGTACGCACCTAGAATAGAGTTTATATTTAAAGGAGCTTCGTTTCTTGTCTGCCTATACTGATTCGCCGTCCACAAGTGAATTGTATCTTCTCCACCAACATTGAGAATCGCCCTACGGCAAACATCATCTTTTGCAAAAGTTAATCCATCAAGGTTGATTAAAGCTGATGAATGCCCAAACGGCCTTAAGTCTGTCGGTGGTAATAATTCGCCCCAAGCATCCCATTCTGTTCCAAATCGAAACTGCCCACCCTGTCCCTTAAACATCTCAATTGATTTAGTGAACTGACCCAAGTGTTTCTGATCTTGATTAGTTACAGGTTCAAGGAAGTTTACAAAGTAGTTAATTAAAAGTGGCTCATCTTGGATAAGCCTTTCCATCATCTTACTATGAGAGGCATAGGTATAAGGATAAGACTCACCGAGGAATCGGTCACTATCATCATCTAGTGTAATAAGAACGATATTATCTTTATAGCTTGTACCTATGTCCCATTTAACTCTCAAGTCGTAGAAAATGGCTTCTTGCGCTGAAAATGAATATTGAAAAAGAATGACTACAAAGATTACCGTAAAGAAAAGCGGATAATATTTCGATATATCAATGACACGTTTCTTTTTGGGCTCCTTACTCATCGATCATCCTAGGCATACTCTTTTCTAAAAATCATACTTACTAAATCATGACTCTCATTCTTATAGATCCCTAAAATCCTAACTAGCATCAAAGAGAAAGAAGTTAACTCAAGTTCAGCCGGTGAATTTTGAATAATTGGATCCATTTCCATCTTAGTCTTTTCGTTAGATTCACAAAGTAAATTAAAGGGCGTTACCCACATTGAAATGATCAAATGCGTAAGCCTAAATCTTCCCAGTAATTTTTCAAGGAGGACGATAGGCAGATTATACAGTGTAAAGATGAAAGCTAGGTTTCTATTTCTCTTAACTGTTCCATTTCTAAACCCCGATAAGGTATGGACGATATAATCTTCAAGATTTGTAGACTTCCTACAGTCGTGTCCGATTATTATTATCTTCCGCCCAAACCATTCAAGGGCGACGATGTTTTTTAAGGCCAGCCTTGAGTAGTAAAAACTAATTTCTCTAACGTTATGTGTATAAGAGATGGATTCAAAGTTATCGAGAAACTTATCGCTGCGCTTCAGAGGCGCTGCTAGAAAGAACAATAAAACCCATTTATCTAAAAGAAGACATGTCGTTAATAAATAAACAAATGCTATAGATAATCCAACAACTTCTCCTCTGAATGGAAGAATGAGAAATGAAAAAGCAGCAATCGTCACCGACCACAAAGTGAATAAAATTAGAAACTTCACGCTCTGCACAATAAACCTCAACACGGTGCGTTTTTCGAAATTACTCGAAGCAGTGATAATTATAGACAATATAATCTCCAAGGGCTATAACGCAGCTACGTATATGCAGCCTTTTTGGAAACTAGTTAATTTGCCTTTTTTGACCTAACTAGTTGATTTAATGGCGCTTTGGATGGGATAACATTATGAGTCTAGAAACATTACTTTTTGGTACCGCAGGTGTTCCGAACAGCACACAAAAAAAGAATAACCCTATTGAAGGTGTTAAGCAGATCCACGCCCTTGGCCTGGACTGTATGCAACTTGAGTTTGCACATGGTGTGAGAATGAAAGAAGAGGTCAGCTCTGGCCTTAGAAAGATATCTTACGAACTAGGTGTTCCTCTAACTTCTCATGGTCCTTATTATATTAATTTAAACGCTAGAGAGCAGGATAAGATTGATAGCTCTGTAGAAAGAATCATTCAAACGGCCAAGATCTCTGATCTTTGTGGTGCTGAGAGCATGACTTTTCACGCGGCTTTTTACATGAAGGATTCTCCTTACGATGTATTCGACCTTGTTGAAAAATCAATGAACGTTATTGAAGAAAGACTTGGAAGACTAGATATTGAAATTGAGTTAAGACCTGAACTTACAGGAAAGACTAGCCAGTTTGGATCACTAGAAGAACTCATCAGCCTTACTAAAAATGTAAACAGCTGTAGACCTTGCATGGACTTCAGTCACCTTTTCGCAAGAACTGGTAAATACAATACAGAAGCTGAGTTTGACGAAGTTATTCAAACTCTCAAGTCAGAGCTTGGCGAAGAAAGTGTTAAGAATATGCATATTCACCTTTCAGGAATTAGTAGTAACTCAAAAGGTGATCTAAAACATTTGAATCTTGATGATTCTTCTTTTAACTGGAAAGACTTACTTAAGGTTTTAAGAAAGAACGATTGTCGTGGTTATGTGATTTGTAATAGTCCAAACCTTGAAGATGATGCTCTTAAGATGAAGACATTTTTTAAAGAAGCTTAAGCTGCAATCTTAAATTCTGTTTTATCATTGATCAGTTCATGGAGGTCTTTCAAATTGGCCTCCATATTAGCCGGCACAAATACCAGATAAGTTTCATGGCCTTTATAAACAAAGGCCGTCTTAACTTCCTGACCAACTAAACTTCCGAAGATTGAATTAAAGTGCTCAAGATCATTTTCCAGAATAATACCCTCACCAGACCTTTCATCAACTAGCTTAAAAGGACCCCAATTACTTGGGAAAGTATAAAGCTTATCTGCGATTTCCACTTGGTAGCACTGAATATTTCTATGGTAAGTGACTTCATAAGACACCATCTCTTGAGGACTATCCTTACTCTCAAAAGTTTTTTCAACCAGTAAATTTAGTAAATTATCGTCGTCAAGGAAGCTCATATAGCTTTATCGACATTTAGGAGAAAAACTTAAACCCAACCAAGTGAGTCAACTACTAGGGAGCGATCTCTTTTTTAGAGCCAAAGTAACTCTTCAGACCACCAACACTACTTATTTTCCAATCACCATCCTCATTTACGAGCTTAGCTATGTTGCGGATCTCAGCTTTATAAGGGTTTTCTTTATTCTTCTTTTCGTAAGAAATAATATAGGTGATATCGCACTTTTTATCTGAACAATCCTTAGAAAGGATCTTCAAAGCATTCTTCTTAAACTGACTACTTTGGTCAAACTTAGCTTTCTCATCTTTTGAAAGTGACTTCAGGTTTGCCTTAAGCTCACCTGTAGTCTTATCTAGTAGATCATTGAAGTTTTGATTCTCCTGAAACCTAATACTAATGTAGCTCCTCAGTACTTGCTCAGGACCTTCATCTTGATTACAAGAAGCTACTAATAGAATGAGAAAAGAAAAAAAGAAAATTTTCATAGTTTTACGCCATTAACTCGGAAGTATATCCTCTAGAGTTTATTATATCATAGAATTCAGACCAACTAAAAACGCCAGTTTCTTCAGTACTATTATCGGAAAGCTTGATTCCTATCCCTAGCCCTTCAGCCCCTGTAACGATCAATCCATTGCACTTATAAATATTATTTTCAAAGTTCCAAGTTAGATCAACTGGCCCTTTTATCTTTGAGATAGGACCATCAATTTTCACAAAGCAAGTCGTTTCATCCCAATTTATGAATTCGCCTTTCACTTCTTCTTTTAAAGTCTTAACCACCAAGTCACTATCTATTGTTAGGCCAGTATAAAGATCACCCATTTCGATAGTCGGGGTGTTAGAAGCCTCTTGGAGGTCTGCACTCATGAAAAGATAAAAATTATAAGAAAGTATAATATAAGCAAAATTTAAGATTAAGATGAACTTGTCTAGGGCAACCATATAATGGGTAAAGCCCAAGTAAATACCTTGAAGAACAAATAATAGGTAGAGATATTTTGAATATTTACGGCCTTTAAACAAAGCAATACAGAAGACAAAAAGTGTTCCTATTAAGTACTTATTATCTAGTAGAAAGCCTACTGTTGTTCCTGGAGCCAGAGCTGAAACACCCTTTACGAAGGATGTTGTTACTCTAAGGTAGAGGACAGAAAAGATCGCAAAGAGAGCAGTGTTTCTCATTACCGGACTTTTTTTATAGATCTTTAAATTCTGCATATAATCTCCACATCTATTATAATAGTCTCTATGAAGCCTGTATTGGAAATAAATAATACCTGTATTTCTTGTGATAATTGCCGATTAATTTGTCCAGAAAACGCAGTCTTAAAAAATGCAGATGAGTATCACATCGAAAGCTGGAGCTGCACTCTATGTCAGCTCTGCGTTGAAGTTTGCCCGGTCGATTGTATCAAGGTTGCAGAGACTGATAGCTCTGAAGAGTTTATAAGCTAGAAACTAGTGCTCCATCTTTTTTAATGATCTTACCTTGATCTAAAATGATTTCTCCATCTTTAGCTTTTTCTGAGTTCTCTTTTGAGAAATTCAAACCTTCTCCTTCTATATAACGAAACTTACTTGAAGATTGAATTAGATCTATCAATGAATTAGTTAAGCCTTTGTCTAGAAGTTTTTTAGTCTCAAAACATAGATCGTAGTACTCACTAAGTTTTCCGAAGTCAAAATACTCCCCAGATGGCACTTCTTTTACCTTAACAAGCTCTCTTTGAAAGTTAGCTACTGAATCAAAGAATGAAACAGGCTTGTTATCATAGCTTTGATTAGGAATAGACAATAACGAAAGTCCTGAGTAGGTAGAAAAAGATTTATCTTCAACATATTTATTTTGTGTAATTTCAATCAGGTTAGATTTCTTTCCAATATTTAATTTATTGTAACCGTCTGATTTATCTACTTTTAAACCAAAAAGGGTTATAGGATCACTTTTAATAGACTCTAAAGAATCATCAAAGTACCTTTTATCAAAAAAATAAAATTGGTCTGCGTTGTTAATGATTAATGGAACCTCAAAAAGGCCAAACTGTTCACAAATATTTAAAATTCCTCCACCTTGATCTAGCAAATCAGGTTCGTACACAACCTTAACGTTTTCACTGTCTAAATCTGCTAACTGTTCATAGAGGTGGTGACTGTTCAGGTAGACAGTTTCAATTCCAAACTGTTTTTTAAGAAAGAGAAGCTGAATATCTAAAAGTGTTAATCCAAAGAAAGGCCACATAGGTTTAGCAAGCTTTTCACCTAAAGGACCCATTCGAGTCCCTTTTCCTGCAGCTAAAACTATGGCCTTATTAACTAGCATAATAGAATTTGGCGAGAGTTAGTTTTAGTTCTATATACTGATCGTACTTAGACAGAAGTGATAAAATTCTTTCAAAAGATCGACCAATAAATTTTAAGTAACGGCTATCTCCTCTCATATTGTAAATCATTGAAAAACTTCCTATTGCTTTATATAGCCTTTGTATTGCCATAAAGTCATAATTTTTTTCAAAGTTCTCTAGGGAGATTTTCGACTTGGACTTATAGTATTTAATGAGTTCATCTTTTACTTCTGTTTCTACAAAAAAATAACAATCTTCTAAAAGGCTTACTAAATCGTATTGGGGTATACCAAGTCTTGCATCTTGAAAATCGATTATAACTGGCTTGTTATTCTTCATCATAATATTTCGACTATGGAAGTCTCTATGTGTTACACACCATGGACCTCTATCGAGGTATTTACAAATACTTGAGAATGACTGATCAACTAAATTTATCCGTTGGTCTTCTGGAGAAACACCTAAGAGTTTGATTAAAAAGTTTGCGTTAGTCACTCTCGTTTCATCAAGCAGCTTTGCCGTATCGAATCGCTGCTTAGAAAATGGTGCATTTTTAGATTCTTCAAAGTCTATTCTATGAATCTTTAAAAGCTCATCCATCACTGGTAGATAGAGATTTTTTACATCTTCATTTGTTCTTGCCTGACCTAGTTCTTCTAAAAAGGTTATATTTCCCAAGTCTTCCTGGACGATAAATCCTTTATTCCTATCAAGATAGTTAATCTCGGGAACTCTAATACATTCATTGCTAAAGGCTTCTTGTACTAATTCGAAAGTATATTTTTCATTATTTTTAGTTGGATCATCTAAACAGATAACAAAAGATTCATCTTCTTGCTTAACTCTAAAGTATCTTCTCGTTGAAGCGTCCCCTGTAAGTTTCTCTACATCGACCAATTCTTTAGAAAGACCTGAGTCCTTGAATAAGCTTTCAATAAATAGTCTTTCAGTTTCTTCTGGTTTCATAAGAGTGACCTTTGTAATCGATAAAACCCTTGAGAAGAGTTGGTTTCAGTGCTTTCAGAATCCACTTGTTTCTTTCCAACTTCTAAGGCCAAAAAGCTTTTAAATAAAAACTCTTCTCTAATTCTGGCATGGGAAGTTCCTAGTTGAATAGAGAACTCTAGACTATTTTTATTTTGCATCTGAAGCCAATTCAAAACAGCATATGGGTCGTAGCCAGATCTTTTTAAAAGAAAGTATGTCCATTTTAAAGATTCAACTCTTACATCGATGGGTAACTTATATAAAGAAAGCATCTTCTTGGTATTTAGATAACCCACTGGGATAAGAATCTTCTTTTCATATAATTCTTTGTGAACCCTATATATCTCAGTTGCAATCAGTGAAACAAAAAGGTTTTCACTTTTTAGATATTTCTTAATTAAGGTATCGCTAAAAAAGAACCTTCCACTAGGTAAACTAAAGTAAAAAGGGAGTGGGGATTTTATGATATGAAATGTTGGGTTTATGTCTTTTTTAAGAATTAGTTCATTATTAACGACTATTCTTTTATAAATTTCTTTTAGGTAATCTTGATTTTTTTTAGAAATTCTTCTTTCTTGAATTTTAGGACTTTTCAAATAGTCTTTCGCTAAATGCTCAAAGTGATTTATGTAGTCTATTCTATTTATTGAAAAATTGTCTTTAATTTTAAGATAGCGGCTATTCTTTATCGCACATCCACTAAAGGAAAATACCGATAATATTAAGAATAAAAAAGCCCTCTTTTCGAGGGCCCTATATAAGTTAAAGGTGTTCATAATTATTCAGAAGCTACATCTCTTTCAGGCACATAGTATAGAGTAAACCCTGCAAAGATCAAATTAGGATCATGAATCATGGGGCGATTATTTTCATAGAGCAGTTTCCACTTAGTGGCTGTTCCATACTTGTCATTTGAGATTGTTCCGAGTGTTTCTCCATTTTGAATTAAATGAGGAAGGCCAGCTGGATTCCAAACAAATTTCTCCGAAGGCTCACTGTACTTAAGCGAAGCTCCTTCGACTAATCTATCCATTGATGGATTCATATCTTTTAGAGTTTTCCACTTTCTGTAATCACCATAGATCTTGAAAGCGATTAACATCATGGTATCGCCTTTTTGAACTGTATAATCACCTACAGCATCGGTCATCGATATACTTGTCGCGTTATCCGCTCCATCCATAATTATTGTTTCGTCTGTGGCCATCATTTCAGAGGCTTCAGAATCTACTGAAAGCTCGAGATCTTCTTCATCAGAATCGACGATAAAATCAGATTCATCCTCCATCTCTAGAGCTGCGTCCTCAGCTTTATTAGCGGCTGCTTTCTTCTTGTTATTTGAACAAGAGACCAAAGCGAAAATTGAAATAAAAAATAACACCTTTAAAAGCTTCATGGCTCTCTCCTTGAGTTTGTTTGGCTTTTACAAATTATCGGCTCGTTCTATTTTAACCTTTAATAAATTTCACTACTTGATAGGTGGGGTAGGGAATTTTTGCCGCTCACCGCTAGACACAGCATAATATGGTTAGGTACTATTACTTGATGAAAGTTTTTTTATTAACATTCCTTCTCCTCCTATCCAATCCGGCTTTTTCACAGTCTGTGCTCGATGACCTTACTGGTGGGGACGAAAGCTTTAATAGCTCTACATTAGCAAACGAAAAAATCGAGAAGGTATCAATCTCAAAAAGAATATTTATTCTTTCTAATAATGAAAGATCATTTGATAAAGGTGACTTTATTAGTTTGATTCTCAATGGAGAATTAGTCTGTAGAGCAATTGCAGCCAAGAATGTTAACAACCAGGCCGGTGTCAAGATTGTTAAGATTTATAATCTAGATCTTTGGAATACTCTTAAAAAAGGCTCTGAAGTTAAAGTTCTTCGTGGTGATGATAGTTATTACCGAAAAGATAAGAAAGATAGTGTTGCAGAATCTAAGATTGAAGATGAGGCTGATCTATTCAATGAGACCGCTATTCTCGAAGATGATCTTAATGTTGAAGACAACAAGAAGAGAATTATCAAAACAGATAACTTAATCAGTCTTGGTATCGGGAAGATTGAAGCCCTTAATACTGATGGCAGTCCCCAGAGATACACTCAACTCAATCTTTACTGGGCCTTTCAAGTAGATGACAATATCTACGTAGAAGCTGGCTACGGGCAAAACCTGGTAAATGATTACCCTTCCCAGGGACTAGATACGAAACTAACTAATATCGTTGTCAGGGGGAAATATACTTTTTCTGGTCCAATGTTCAGTTATATTCAACCCTACCTAGGCTTCCAAGTACTAGGAGCTGATAGCCCAGGGGCTGGACAACAAGACCCAGTCGATACCAGAACAGAGGCTGAACTCCAGTTAGAACTTCAGAAGCTTGAAGATGTTAAGAAAAAAGCAATCATTTTTGGCGTTACCGCTTTGAAGAGATTAGTTCCAGGATGGTTTGTCAGGCTAGACCTAGGAACCGATATAATCTCCGGTGGGTTTAGCCTTGAGTTTTAAATCTTTATTTTTCTTTATCCTACTTACTGCTTTTAACTCTTGTGGAGTAAAGTCTGAACCCATTGCTCCTAAAGACACACTGCTACCATCTTATCCTGATCAGTTTACTCAGCCTATTGAGGAAGTAGAGCAAAAGAAAAAGAAGAAGTAATGAGCTTAGTCATCTCCCTTGGAACCAACCTCGGAAATAAATTAGAAAATTTGAATTTAGCAAAACAAGATCTTCAAAAAGAATTTGTTTTAAAACAAGAAAGCACAATATATCAATCAAAGGCAGTAGACTTCATAGATCAGCCCAGTTTCTTAAATCAAATACTTGAGTTTGAATTACCCGAGCTTGAACCTATAGCAGTATTAAACATAGCGTTAGGAATTGAGAAAAATCTTGGCCGTCGTCGCGACATTCCCAAAGGTCCTAGAACTATAGATATCGATATTCTTTTTTGGGGTGTCGAAACTATTAATATCCCTAACTTAAACATTCCTCATCCAAGATTATTTGAAAGAAGTTTTATTGTTTTACCTCTAAAAGAGCTAGGATTTTATAATACGTTACAGCAAAAATTCTCTTTTCCTCAAGTTTTTTGTAACGAAGCCTTTCCTTTAGGGAGCATCTAAAATTTACTAGATTGACCCTAATCACTCTCATCAATATAATTCTAGAGCACTAGGAACTTTATGGAATTTAACTACACAACAGAGCAGCAAGAAATTAAAGAGCAAACCTTTAAGTTTGCCCGTAATGAAATGCTACCTTTCGCTTCGAAGTACGATCAATCTGGCGAGATGCCTCTTACCATTCTTAAAAAGGCTTGGGAGCTAGGCTTCGTAAATACTTGCATCCCCGTTGAATACGGTGGAGTTGGTTTTACTTCACAAGACACCGTCAATATCACTGAAGGACTCGCCTACGGATGTATGGGGATGAACACAGTCCTTATGGCCAACGACCTAGCCCTCCTTCCTATTGTTATTGGTGGCACCCATGAGCAGAAAGAGAAGTTCTTAAGGCCGTTCACGGAAGATTACAAGATCGCCTCATTTTGCTTAACTGAACCAGGGAATGGATCGGACGCAGCAGGTATCAAAACAAGCTTTAAAGAAGATGGGGATGATTGGATTATTAACGGCGATAAGATGTGGATCACAAATGCTGGATTTGCGGACCTTTTCGTTGTTTACGGAACTATTGATTCTAGTCTTAAACATAAAGGTATTTCCTGCTTAATAGTAGATGCTAAAACAGCTGGTATTGAGATTGGCAAAGCCGAAAAGAAGATGGGTCATCGATGTTCCGATACTAGAGGCATGAGATTTAATAATGTACGTGTTCCTAAAGAGAATATGATTGGCGCTCCAGGGGATGGCTGGAAGATTGCTATGAAGACATTAGATCATAGCCGTCCTATGGTAGCAGCAAGTGCCCTAGGTGGTGCCCTTTGTGCTTATGATCACTCTGTAAAATACGCCTCTGAAAGGGTTCAATTTGGGAAACCTATATCTAGCTTTCAGGCAATACAGTTCATGATCGCGAATATGGCTATGAAGATTGAAGCATCTAGGCTTTTGATAAATAAAGCTGCATGGATGCTAGATAATGATATTCCTAATACCAAAATCGCAAGTTACGCAAAAGCTTATGCGGCAGACTCTTGTATGGAAATTACAACTGATGCAGTACAGATTTTCGGTGGGTATGGATATTCAATTGAGTACCCAGTTGAAAAATTAATGAGAGATGCGAAATTAATTCAAATCTATGAAGGCACATCTCAAATACAAAGAATGGTTATAGCTAAAGAAATTTTTTCTAGGCATTGAATAAGGAGAATTCCAATATGAATATTTTTGTATGCGTAAAGCAGGTTCCAGATACGGAAACTAAAGTTATACCGAATGGTGACGGTTCATTCATCGAAACAAACTCTATCAAATGGATCATGAATCCATATGATGAATTCGCTGTAGAGCAGGCCTTACTTGTGAAAGCTAGTAATGCTGGATCAACAGTTACTGTTCTTAGAGTTGGCGCGGTACATGATACTGAAGCACTAAGAACTGCTCTTGCTATGGGTGCAGATGATGCGATCTTAGTGGAAGCTGATGATAATATAGACTCTTACATGACTGCAAAAGCACTTAAAGGTGCTATCGAAAAATCAGGAAAGGCCGCAGATTTAATCTTTTCAGGTAAACAATCAATCGATAGCGACTGTTTACAAGTTCCTCAACTTTTAGCTCAAATGTTAAACCTTCCTTCTGTTTCAGTTGTAGTTGGTTACGAGGGTGATTCATCAAACATTGTTTTAAAAAGAGAAATTGAAGGTGGAGCACTTGAAGTTTACAACTGTTCCTCCCCAGCACTTGTTGCATGTAATAAAGGAATCAATACTCCTAGGTATGCTTCGCTTCCTGGAATTATGAAAGCTAAGAAAAAGCCTCTCGCTCAACATTCTTTAAGTGATGTTGGTGTTTCTGCAGAAGATAGAAGAGTTGTTTATTCAGAGTTTCATTTACCTCCTGAAAAGCCAGCAGGAAAGAAGTTTGACGCTATGGATGAAGCTGCACAAGCAGGAATTGTTAAAGAAGTTGTGGGTCTACTCAGAACTGAAGCTAAAGTTTTATAAGGATTTATAATGGCAAAAATACTCGTTTTTACAGAAACAAATAAAGAAAATGTTAAGACTGTTAGTTTAGAAATTCTAGGAAAGCTAGCTGGTCATGAAGTTGATGTCGCTACTATCGGTGACATTGGCGCTGAAGGTACGACTGAACTGGCTAAAAATGGAGCTGCAAATATCCATTGCCTAAAAGGCGACAAGCTAGATCAATATTCTCCTGAAGGTTATGCAAATGCTTTAAAAGAATTTATTTCTTCTAACTCTTATGATTACGTTTTTGCAGGTGCAACTTCTACAGGTAAAGACTTAATGCCTCGTCTGGCAGGAATGCTTGATGCTGGTATGGCCAGTGAAGTAACTAATTTTCAGTTTGAAGGTGATGAGTTCCAAGGAACTAGGCCAATGTTTGCCGGCAAGTGCCTTTGTAAAGTTAGAATACAAGGCCCAAAACCTCATTTTGTAACTGTTCGACCTAATGCTTTAGGTCTAACAGAGTCACCTACTGCAGGCGCAGGAAATAAAGCTGATGTTGCTGCTAACGCTGGTGAAATCAGAGCAACAATTAAAGAGATCATTAAAGGCGCTTCAGAGAAAGTTGACCTCTCTGAAGCTAATATAATTGTTTCTGGCGGAAGGGCGATGAAGAACGCGGAAAACTTCAAGATTCTTGATGAACTCGCTGAAGTTCTTGGCGCCACAGTTGGCGCTTCAAGAGCTGCTGTCGATTCAGGTTATGCGCCTCACTCAATGCAAGTAGGACAAACTGGAAAAACTGTTGCTCCAACACTATATATTGCTTGTGGAATTTCAGGAGCTATTCAACACCTTGCGGGGATGAGAACTTCTAAAGTTATTGTTGCGATCAATACAGACCCTGATGCGCCTATCTTCACTAAGGCTGATTACGGAATAGTAGGGGATCTCTTTCAGATCGTTCCTATTTTAAAAGAAGAATTAAAGGCTTTATTGTCTTAAAATAGAGAAAGGGGGACCGATTGGTCCTCCTTTTTATTATTCCACGCTAGCAGGCTTTCTTTCACTTTTTCCAAACGAAAATCCATATTTTTTAACATGTTCTAGTTTTTTCTCATTGTCGATGAAAAGAACTACATCTTCTTCGTTATCAAGCTCTTCAGCAGGTACTCTTTCAATTCCTGGCTCACCTTCGTTTCTTTCTGTATTTATAGGTCTTACTGGTCTGGCATTTTGAGCCGGAGCTGGTTGTTGAGTTTCTTCAAAATTGGCAAACTTTTCTTGAGTTTGGTCATACTTTTCTCTGGTCACGAAAGTTAAGATTGCTCCCTGAAGTGGTCCAGTAGCAAACCTAACCTTATAACTATTTTCTCCATTGTTTGAAATAATTCCTGTTGCAATCTGTCCAGCTATATCAGTTTCAAATTGACCACCGTCTTTTATCTCAGCAAAAGAAAAATCTAGATTCACCTCTTTATTAGATCCTGAATTTAACGATGCTCTAAAGTCTTGAATACTTCCGTCAAATACACTTAAGCTTCCATTTACCTGTGTAACATTAAGAATATTGCGAGACTGTAATGGATTAAGAGCACTCTCTAAAAGGAGGTCCATATCATTAATTCTAATACCCTTCTTAGATTCTTTAGCTTTTTGAGTTGGTTCAACTAGTTTTGTAGTCGTAGCTAATGTTGGCCTCTTGAATCTTGGCTTCTCAATTAGCTTCTTTGCTTCAAGAATCTCATATCCACCATTAACGACTTTAAAGAGAGCAATAGTATTCTTATCTGTTAATAAAGAAATCTTGAAAGTTTGATTCTTATCTTTATCTAGAACAACTGTACTTGTTGAAACCATTTCCATTTTCACGATGACGATTGATTTCTTATCGTTAGCATTTTTGTATGAATCGTAAATAGCGTTACCTTTAGTATCTAAGACTCTAGTTACTTCCCATTTACCATTAATTTTCTTTTTATTTTCTTCATTTACACCCAAGTAACTTACTGCTGGTAGATTAAAGTCATGAACTCTTGAGGCCACTATCCTTTTTGTCTGCTCGGGAGTGAAAGAGACGATATCTATTTTGTTTTCAAACATAAACGCATTAGACTTGAGCTTAAGATCAGCATAAGTTCCGGCTAAAACAGCGCTCCCTAATAAGGTGCTTAGAAAATAGGTTTTAAATGTCGATATTGTTCTTTTCATAACTACTCCTGCCCAATTTAATGCAACAGTCGTGCCACGCGTTAAAAACAACCAAAAAGGCCATGCACACCGATAAAAGGTGTTAACCTATTGAAATTATATAATGAAATTGTAGGCTTTCTAGGCGCCTAGATCAGAGAGTTGTCTAAAGTTTAGACGGCTATATAAATAATTACATTAATATAGAGCTAGGAGACGACTTTTAAAGCACCTTTTTTCCTAAGGGAAACAAGTCCTAGGGTGACCTCAAAGTCTAATAGAGGCGAGTTCTTGTAGATATCTGCTACTTTTCCAAAGTCACTTATAGTGCAAAGAATATCAAACTCGCTAGCAGAGATCTTATCTCCTCTACAAACAAAGTCTGGGTTGATGATCAATCGTTTACCTGGAGGTGGCTTGAGCTTCTTACTTGATTCTATTTTCTCGTATACCTCTCGAAAGGTGTTCTCAAAGTCACCTAAGGCAAATTCGAACTGAACCTTTTCTTGACCGATAACCTCGGGCTCTACGATATAGCTAAACTTAACAAGTTCAGCAAAGTCTTCGTACGCTAGGTTAAGTAATGCTTTCTTCCCAGAAGATCCATTGTAGTTACAGCCGACGATGTCACCGTTATGAACAAGTACTTCACCTTTTAATTGACCAGAATCGTTTCCTTGAAAAACGATCCTTCCATCAAAGCCTATAGCTGACTGTTCCCGTAGGATTTTAAAAATACTCATTTAGAACTCAATTCTGCCGTTTTTTATTTAACTAGATACTAATTCAAAACAATATTATCATTAATAGAGGTTATTTAAAATTCGGAAATCACATTGGCCTATAAAAGATCTATTTTACTTATTAATCCTAAGTTTCAGCTAAAAATTAGTGGACTAGTTTGTTTACTTGCGGTTGCATCTTCGCTGATCTATCCGTGGACAATATCTGATTTACTAACAGACTTCGCTAACTTTCTGCAGACAACCAATCCAGAGGCAGCAAAAAATATCGCTGATAAAAAAACAAACCTAATGTCATTTTTAGTATTATGGCAGATAGGTTTTAACGGATTTATTTTTATTTATTTTATTAGAGTGACCCATAAAATTGCGGGTCCCATGTTTAAGATGCAAAACTTCTTAGAAGAGATCAAAAATGGCGCTCCGATTTCTAAACTATTTTTTAGACAGGGTGATGCCTTTCAAGAAGTTGCAGATTCTCTCAATGAAACCCTCGACGTAATCCAAGAGGAGAGAAAACAAGATTTTATGTATCTTTCTGAAGTTAATTCATATTTAAAGAATCTAGAAGTTGTACTACCAGAGGACAAAAAAGTTGTTCTTCAAGAGATTAATCAGAAGCTTTCTGATATTCAAAATAGATTTAATTAATGAAATTAAAGAATTCGTTGTTTTTATTCCTAGTTGGATTTCTTGCTATCCTAGTAAGCACCAATAGCTATTCTTCAATTAGTAAATTGCGAGATAGGGATGGACAAAAAATTAAGCTTTATTTTAAGTATCTTGATTCTGGAATACATAAACCCAGGTTAAATAAAAAAGTTATTTCAATCTTTAACCAAATGAGTCCACATTTTAAAAATGAAATAAGCTTAATCAATTTACAAGAGAAAATTAACAAGAAGCCTTTCAGATTCTCAAATTGTAACAACTCATTTAAGCCTAATGGCAATGATGTCAGTACATATCACTACCTACAAGTCATAAGATTTTGTCATGACAAATTAGTAAAAAGAACAAAAGAAGATCTATTATCAAAAGAAGAATCTAATTTTGTGAAACGCTACTATGACCTTCTTATTGAGACAGAAAACTTAGTACTTATTAAGCTTAGATCATCAAACTCTGTTTATCCTCGAATTCTCGCTGAAGAGCTTAGCTTAAAGAAGCTAAATATTGACGAATTAACAGAGCTTTTTAGAAAAACTTATGCTGGAAAACATATTAATTATGGTTCGAGTTTAACAACCCACTTACAAAAGATCGGCTTGTTTCCAACCAAAGAAAGTAAATTGTTCAAAAAAGAATTCAAAGACTTGGCGAGGTTAGCTTTAGATGAGAAAGATCCTGCTTTAAAACATAGACTATTAGAACAAATCCTCTCTTTTTATTCAGAAAATAAGTTACTTATTGGTCATAGATACAGCAATAAGAAGTTTAGGCAACTAACAAGAAACTTGCTGCGGGCAAAACAAACAAATGAAGCTAAACGTTTTATCGTAAAGGCCATCTCTACACAAAATGACAAGCATAAAGCCCCTTTATACTTTGAAAGGCTTTATATTGACCTAAAAGGAAATGATCATAAGTCTGCCCTAAAGTTTATCAACCGCTCTGGACTTTTAGGCCTTGAGAATATCTATGACTCGAAACTTAGGTTTTGGATTGGTAGAGTTTTTTATTTAAATAAAGAAAGATCCATTTCAGAGTTTCTTTTCAAATCTCAGATAACAAAGAAGCCATTGAACTACTACTCCGTTTTAAGCTCAGCTCATTTGAGTGACATGGGAGAGAAGAAGTTTTTAGAAAAGAGTTATTTATATAAAAATCAAAAGCCGCTAGATCTGTTCCCAAGAGAAGAAGAAACCAGCAAAGAAAACTTCACCCGTTTAAAGCTATGGTTGAAGTCACAAACAAGAAAGATAGCTAAATTAGAGATTAAAAACCTTCTCAAGAACTCCAACCAACCTCAATCGATGAGAAAGATCGCCTCAAACACAGAAAGCTATAAAACTTCTTTTGAAATTCTAAGACTCTTCCAAGAGGAAGATGACTACCTCAGCTCTTTCAGGTTCTTCAGCAGAAACAATCTCCTGAGTAATTTTGAATTTTTACCAACGGCTACAAAGATTCTATTCCCTACTCCTTTTGTTCTAGAAATAAAAAAAGCTACCAAAGAGCTCGAACCAGAACTAGTTCTCTCCCTAATTAGGCAAGAAAGTGCTTTTAATCCAAGAGCAAAGTCTCATGCTGGAGCGAGGGGACTTATGCAGCTAATGCCTAATACGGCTAGAATGTATCGAAAGAAGCTCCGCAAATCAGACCTTTACCGTCCAAAGTTAAATGTTAAGCTTGGGACAAAGTACTTAAAATATTTGAAGAAAAAGTATGACGGCTCTCTTGTTTCGATACTATCAGCGTATAATGCTGGGGAAACGAATGTGAGAAGGTGGCAAGGTAAATATATAAACAACAGTAACGAATTACTAAATGTTGAATCCATTCCCTTTGAAGAAACAGAAGCCTATGTAAAGTATATTACTCGTAATCTCTTCTTCTATAAGATGATTTTTGGCAAGCCTATGCTTTCCGGCCTTGAATGGGTAACAGAGTCGATCTAGACGTTAAATCTAAAGTGCATTACATCACCATCTTTAACAAGATACTCTTTCCCTTCAACTCTGAATTTGCCGTTTTCTTTTACTTTAGCTTCACTTCCATACTTAAAAAGATCTTCACAGTCATAGACCTCTGCTTTAATAAAACCTTTTTCAAAATCAGTATGAATCACACCAGCAGCCTGAGGAGCCTTATCACCTTCTTTAAAAGTCCAAGCTCTTACTTCCTGTACGCCTGCTGTGAAATAAGTTCTTAACCCTAGTAAATTATAAGCGGCCTTTGTAAGAATTTCTAAACCAGAAACCTCAATACCAGCTGCTTCTAAAAACTCTTCTTTTTCTTCTTCGGTTTCAAGTGCAGAGATTTCTGATTCAAGCTTTCCGCAAATCTTTATGACTTGACCATTTTCTTTTGCAGCCATCTCTCTAACTTTCTTAACTAAATCATTGTCCTCATTAAGAGCGTCTTCATCGATATTACATGCATAGAGAACTTTCTTAAGAGTTATTAAGTTAAGATCGCTGATGAGCTCTAAGTCTTCCGCGCTCAAATCTAAAGACCTAGCCTGAATGCCTTCAGATAAGCTCTCTTTTAATTTCTCTAGCACTGGCAGCTGCATCTTAGCCTTAGCGCTAATATCTTTATTTTGATTCTTCATTAACCTTGGCAAATTCTGAATTCTTTTTTCTACTGAATCTAAATCTGCTAACGCTAATTCAATATTAATGACATTCACATCTTCAATAGGATCTACTTCGCCTGAGACATGAATAATATCTGGATCTATGAAACAACGAACGACGTGAACAATGGCGTTTACTTGTCTAATATGACCTAAAAACTGGTTACCAAGTCCTTCACCCTTACTCGCGCCTTTTACAAGGCCTGCAATGTCCACAAACTCAATGATAGCTGGTATCTCTTTCTCAGGCCCAACGAGCTTTGCAATCTTATCCATTCTGCTATCAACAACATTTACGATTCCTACATTTGGTTCAATCGTACAAAAAGGATAGTTTGCAGCTTCGGCTGGAGCTGATGTTATCGCTTGAAAAATAGTTGATTTTCCAACATTAGGTAGTCCTACAATTCCACAATTTAAACCCATATCTTATCCTAAGAAATTAAAGAGGCTTTTTTATACTTCTTCGCCACTTTTTCAAAACCATTATTTATTACATCTTTCACAGCTTCTGCTGATCCATTAACTACTTTTTCCAATATTATTTGATCATCACTTCCAAATCTAGAAAGTACATAATTTGATACATCACCATGAACAGGTCTTCCTATTCCTATGCGTAATCTAAGAAAGTCATTCGTACCATAGTGTTGAGCGATAGACTTCAGACCATTATGGCCTGCTAATCCTCCACCATTCTTAAGTGCTATAGTCCCAAAAGGTAGATCAAGTTCATCATGAATGACCAAAGTCATATTTGGCTTTACTTTAAAAAACTGGGCTGCCTTTTGAACGCTCTCACCGCTTAAGTTCATAAAAGTCATGGGCTTCAATAGGTAGCCATCGGGAAAACCTGAATATTCACCTTTGAATTTTTCTTTCCAACCAGATCCTAGGTTATCATTTAGATGATCGAGAACCATAAAGCCTATATTGTGCCTTGTTTCTCTATATTCATTTCCAGGATTTCCTAGCCCGACTATTAGCAAAGACATATTGATCTAAATAAACAGCGAACTAACAGAATCATTATTAAACGTTCTGTGTATTGCTTTGGACAAAAGCTCTGCCGTAGATAAAACAACTATCTTATCAACCTTCTTAGCTTCATCACTGAGGGGAATTGTATCTGTTACGATAATTCTATCTAATTCATCTGATTCTATTATTCTATCAATTGCAGGAGGAGAGAAAACAGGGTGTGTAGTACAACAGTAAACCTTAGTGGCACCATTTTCTTTTAATGCTCGGCAGGCTTCAATTAAAGTACCTGCTGTATCGACCATATCATCAATGATGATACATTCTTTACCGCTAACATCACCAATAATATTCATGGCCTTAGCCACATTCTTTCCAGTTCTTCTCTTATCAATCATTGCGATATCAGCCTTTAGCTTTTTAGCGTAGGCCCTAACTCTTTCAACACCACCAGCATCAGGAGATACAAAGATTGAGTTTTCAGTGAATAGTTCGTTCTTAATATAATTAACTAATATAGGTGAAGCATAAATATTATCGAAGGGAATATTGAAGAAGCCTTGAATCTGTCCAGCATGAAGATCCATAGTGATGACTCTTGATGTTCCTGCCACTGTTAAGAGATCTGCAACAAGCTTTGCTGAGATGGGTGTTCGTGGACTTACTTTTCTATCTTGTCTTGAATAACCATAGTGAGGAATAACCGCTGTGATACTAGCTGCTGACGCTCTTTTTAATGCGTCTACAGTAATTAAAAGCTCCATTAGGTTATCATTCACTGGTGTGCATGTAGATTGAATAACAAAGACGTCTGCTCCTCTAACATTCTTTTCTATCTCACAGAAAATTTCTCCGTTAGCAAACTTCACAAGCTGCGGATCAACTAAAGAGACGTCTAAAAAATCGGAAATTCTTCGGGATAAATCAATATTGGATGAGCCTGAGACAAGGACGATTCGTTTCACAATAACTCCCAAAATCTAGAGAAGGAAATTGGTTGGGGTGCTAGGACTCGAACCTAGGCATGACAGAATCAAAATCTGTTGACTTACCACTTGTCGACACCCCAACAATTTCAGTGGGTTGAATATACACAAGCTCATTTTAATTTGCAATAGGATCCTGAGAATGAATCACAATAAAGTTAATCATAATTTCAGTTAGTTAGCTCTAGATTTGAACAAGTGAACTCACCAAAGCGTTTTCCTGAATTTAAATAAAAATCTTTAAAAATCTGAAATGAGGTTGTGCCTCCATAAAGCTTCAAGTCTTTTCCAGATCTAGTGCCCTCAAGACCAACCCACAGCACCCCTAGACGGGTTCCTTCATAAAATACAAACCAATTATCAAATCCGTTATTGGAGGTACCTGTTTTCCCAAAAAACCTTAGATTTCCAAACTCATTTCCTACCAGTTTTCTAATAGTGGTCTCTTTGGGATCGGATAGAATCTTAACAACGCTTTGCTTATCTCGTGTGCAGTCTCTAATTATAAACTTTCGATAAATATTAAAAAGTTCTTCCATTGTAACTTCAACTGTTCCTAATAATTGAGCCGGATACTCTCTAAGGGGAACCATTAGGTTTGGAAAAAGTTTAAGCATTTCTTTTTCAACATTATCGAGACCTTTGTTAAGTGACTCTCGAATAAGAGGTCTATTATAAGAGAGTTTTAAAGCTTTTGATAAACTGATGTAAGGGTCAGCTATTTTATGAGCCTCCCTAGGTTTCCACTCACCAGACTTTATCTTAACGGTCAAAGGCCCTGTTTCGACCTCACTATCCATTTCTGTCCCTAACTCAATAAGCATTGAGTATATCAGAGGCTTTATCGTGCTCCCTAAAGTATGCTTTTCGGTCTTTTCAGCTTGCTCCCAATTCCTCTCATACTTTGAATAGTAAAAGTAATTTGGGTTTTTCGATTTCAAGTCTCCAAAGAAGGCCTTTACTGCAATGTCTTTTTCCGGGAGTCTCTTTTTTATTCCTCGTAGAGTTTTTCGAACCGAGTTATGAAAAACATACCTCTCATAGACTCCAAGCTCTCCTTTATCTAGGTTCTTACTAAGCCACCAATTATTACGAAAAGGCTTTTCTTTTTGCCTAGCTTTCAGTTCTTCTAGCCATTTTTCCCAAGTTTTATCATTCCATTTCTCACTACTTCCAGAGGGGAAAAGGTTCATTCTTACTAATTTTTCAAAAACTAAATTAGACCTCTTTCTCAGCCGCTCAGACTTTCCAAGAGGGTTATAAAAATTTGGTCCTTTTAAGAGTGAAATAAGTATAGCTGCCTCGTAAGGAGAGACCTTTTGAGGTTTCTTATGAAAATAAAAAAGAGAGGCCGAATAAAGTCCCTTTATTTTTATTCCTTGCTTCCCACCCCAAATTACTTCGTTAAAATAAGCTTGAAGAATCATATCCTTCTCAAACTTTGATTCTAGGTAAACCGCAATAATCATTTCCTTAATTTTTCTAGAAAACTTTTTTTCGTTCGTATAAAAAAGGTTTTTAACAATTTGCTGAGTTAAGGTTGACCCACCTTGCTCTAGCCTCATCACCATAACATCGTGGATAAAAGCTCTTAAAAGTGACTTAAAGTCTATGCCTTGGTGAAGGAGAAACCGCTCATCTTCAATACCAATTAGGCCTTTCCAAAATATCGGTGGAATCTTTTCAAATCTAAGCCTCTTCTGAAAGCAATAGACTAAATTACATTCGTTTTCCAATGGCTGAGGAAGTTCAATCTTATCTTTTATAACGACTTTATTATTCTTCACATCAAGCTTTTCAGCATTAGACTTAAACCAATGCTCGCTTCCGAGTTCGTATCGTGAAAATAAAATATAGTTTTCTAAGAGTCCCTTATCAGTAACAGTTCCTGTTTCTAAAAAAAACTTATCTGAAGCATCATTTTTGGATTCTTCGTTAATGGCTATGTTTTCAAATATTTCCATAGGTGCTGTCATGATCGTATAAGAAGAAAACACCAAGATACCTATAAGGATGACACCTATAAGACTTATAATGAAAATTGTTAATTTTTTAATGCTTATAGCCATATTCAAAAAACTCAATAACAATCGGGGGTTACTTTGACTTCAAGTCTACCAAATTCTATATTAACAGGATTAAAGGGCGAGTAAAATCCTGGAGTTTTGTGTTATGCAAAAAATAATCTTGTTATTGTTAGTTTTTCCTATTTACGCACATGCGGTTCCTATTGATTGGCACGGTGTTTTCGGTGTCGATACAACTCTAATAGACAACTATAGACGAGTTGAGAGCAAAGTAGACAATAGCGCTACCGCAGGCTCTCAAGAAGTTGCTCTAGCTAGTGGCGCTCATGCTAATGCCTCTTTTCAGAGCTACCTTTTTAGACTTAATCCTACGATGATCATTAATGACGCAGCCACTTTTAAAGGTGAACTAACTTCCGGTTATGGAAGAGGTGGCAGACTAGGTGATGATTCAACTAGGTCTTTTGATGATGATATGGGGAATGCCTTATTTTTAAATAATACGGCCACTGGAAATAATTCACTTATTATCAATAAACTCTACGTTGAACTCTATTCTGATACGGCAACATATGTCATTGGTCGGCATTCAGCTCACTGGGGGCTTGGTGCTCTAGTAAGTTCAGGTGACGATACTTGGGATAGGCACACATTTGTCAGAGATGGAGTTACTCTTAAGTTTAAAATTGGGAATTTTAAGATCGAACCTTATTGGTCAAAAGTCTCAAGCAATAGCAGTTTAACCAGAGCAACAAAAGTGAAGGAATACGGCTTCTCACTTCTTTATGATAACAATGACAGTGACCTAGCCTTAGGTATTCTCTTCGGAAAAAAAGCTAGTTCAAAGTTCGATACATCAATCACAAGAGATCTATCAACTCCTACGACTTCTCTTGGAGAGACAGATGTTAAGATTACCGATCTCTATTTCAAAAAAGGTTTTGGAAACCTAAGCCTTGCTCTTGAAGTTCCTATCATTAGTGGAGACCTAGGTTTTGCCTTTGCAGCCGCACAAGATGCAAAATACAAAGCTAAAGCAGTTATCTTCAAAGGTCAGTACCAAGCTAGTGACAGCTGGGCCTTTGGAGTTGATGCCGGGACTGTTAGTGGTGAAGATGGTCAAACAAATAGTTACGATGCCATGTACCTAAACCCTAACTATCAAGTGGCTAAGCTTCTCTTTAGATATAATAGAAGAGCTGTTAGTGACACAACAAAGAATATTTTTGATAGCTATATAACAAATGCACTTTTTGCAAAGATCGGTATGGATTACTCAAGTGAAAGCTGGATCTTAAAGACCGCGTTTATCTGGGCCGTCGCTCAGGAAACAGCAACAGCAGGTCAAGCATCCTTTAATCATACAAAGAATCAAAGTTTCACAGCTGTAACTACTCAAGATGACCAACTCGGTTATGAACTAGACCTTTCAATTGATTATAAGTGGAATAATGAAATAACTGTTGGTACTTCAGCTGCTTATTTATTCACTGGTGACTACTGGGCTTATACGAATTCGACCACAAAAAATGTGGCCGATAATTCATTTCTATTACAGTTAAGAACTTCTATAGACTTCTAATATCCGCGGTAACCACCGCTGAAATAGCCTGGCTGAGGTACAAAACCTGGTGTCTGTCCGTAAGGGACAGCATAAGGGTTTTGTCCGGCCATTGGACCCATGATTGGATAACCTGGAACTCCACCACCTTGCTGAGCAGGCTGTCTTCCCGCTCCCCCGTAATTTGGAGTTGTAGGTAGTCCCATAGAGAAGTCAGAACCATAGTCCATCTCTCCACCCGGATTATAAGTGTAAAATCCATAAGGATCATTATCATCACCATACTCTGCCGCTTGTCTTTGTATAGCCGCTGAATACCATCCATTGAGCTCATCAAACTTACCTTTTCGACTAGCGATATAACCTAACTGGTTCTCTCTAATCTTAAGATATTTTTGCATTCTCGCTTGGCTACCTTGTTGATGCTTTTGGCATCTTCTTTGATGATATTGTTGATTAAACATGACAAAACTAGGCTGACAGTATTTCTTATAAAGCTTAGCTTCATTTCTTTTAAAAGTTTGTTCATCTTTCTTAAATCTAGAAAGAGCAAACTCATACTGCTTTTGAGTTCTACCAATTGGTTCGTTATAACCACGCTTAGCCAGGTAAGCGTCCTCCCAATCTGTAGTTCTTGTTTCGAATTTTCTTAAGTTTGACTTGATTTTTGCAGCAGCGCTATCGAGAGTCATCATCGGCTTTCTCTCTCTATCTCCAGTTCTTCTATCTTTATGAACCTTATTATAAAGATCAGACTTAAGTCTAAAACCTTCAATAGTATAGGCCTGATCAACCAGTGAGTACTCTTTTAAACCCTCAAAAATAACTTTCATCTGAGTTCTATTCTTCGTATCAAACTGACCAATGACTCCATTAAGTCTTTTTATCTCTTCATCAATCACTTCTCTTTCTTCAGCTGTAATTCCCGTCTTCTTTCTTGCATCTAATAGGGCTTCAACCATTTTTATAGAAGGGTGAATCGAAATTTCATCTAGCTCTTCAATTAGTTTTACATATTTTTTAGCACTTTCTTTTACTAGCTCTTCATCCTCTTCTTTAAACCCTTCTTTCTTGAATTCTTTAAATTCATTAGCAGTATCTTCCATCTCTTTAAAAATGGCTTCAACTCTTGCACCTCTAGCTTCTTCTAATGCATTATTTAAAATTCTTTCTAGTTTCCCAGCATTTCTTAATAACTGATTAGCATTACCTGCTGATCTTAAGCGCTCTAGTTCATTTAGAATTTCTCTATGATCACCATTTGAACATGCTTCATAAGCTCTTTCGGCTGCCGTAGTTTCAGGTGACTTATAGAGAACATATCCGTCCTTCTTAAAGTCCTCAGACTTAAAACAGCTAACAATATCTTTTGGCTCTCCATTAACAAAACGATGACTTCCGTTTTTTGGAGTAGGTGTCGGACTATCAAAATAAACATCTACATTTTTCCCAGGATCTACATCGATATCAAAAAGCATATGCTGAACACTGCTTATAGTTGCTTGTGGATGAGACTTGTCGTATTTTCCGCCATCAAACAATGGCTTACCACCTTCGGTTTTACCTTTTAGACAAGTTAAGTACTCTTCATAAGTTTTTCCCATTTTCATTCTTACATGAAGAGTTTGATTTTTAGCTTTTACGGGAACAAATTTTAAGTCTTCGAGACAAGCATTATAAAATGGTGGAAGTGTTACTTTAACTTGGAGTTTTGAAGTTGTTCTATCATCTGAATCTTCATTTTTAACCATTTCAACTTTAAAGTCTGAAGGTTTAATCATCAGTTTTTGAATCAATCTATAGGGTGCATATTGATCAGCCTTCTCACAACTAGTGCTCGGAACATTGTAGGCTATCTCAGTATCACCTTGTGAATTTGAATCTACTACGATGGTTCCATCACTTGCTGTTCCTTGTCCTGAAATCCCATCAGATCCGGACATTTCGAATTCAGCATAGACTGGAGTCATACTTAGAGAAGCAATGAGGCAGAAACACTTAAAAGCTTGCACCTTTTTCATAACAAATTCCTTATTAATTCATGCCCAAAGGGGCCCTTTACTCCTAACTTATCGGAAGTTTTGGGGCAAACTTAAGCTTTTTGCTTAACTAGTTAAGTGACTGTTATTAAAGGATTAAATAATAAATTGAGGATCTATATCTATCTTTATAGTAGCTTGGCTCTGCTTTGGAATCCCGTCTTTCCAGGTACGCAGTAGATTATGAAGATTGTTTACTTCGCTGGACTTTAGAAGTACGACCCAAGTAAATTTGTTAGCCCTTTTCTCTATGACACTAGGCCTTGGTCCGAATATTTGAACATCTTTAAAATGAGTAGATGAAAGCTTCTTCAAAACAGCAGTACTCTTTTCAGAATAGCTCACTAACTGATCTCGGTTTTTTCCATTAAAGTAGACAACGGCCAGCTTAAAAAAAGGTGGGCATGAACAAAGTTGACGGACTTCGATCTCATCTTTGTAGAATCCATCAAATGATCCACTCGTTATATAAGAGAAGATTTGATTTTCAGGAGAATGAGTATGAATTAAAACTGAACTTTCTTTTCCAAATCTACCAGATCGCCCAGAAATTTGTGTCAATAACTGAAAAGTCCTTTCATTAGATCTATAGTCCGGGTAATTCATCTGTGAATCGATTCCTAAAACCACAACGAGGTTAACTCTTTTAAAGTTATGCCCCTTAGAAATCATCTGAGTTCCAACTAGGATGTCTGTCGTCCCGTCATGAAATTTATTGAGTACATCCTCTAACTTCTTACTGGTTTTAATTTCATCTCTATCGAACCTTTCAATCTTTTTATCAATAAAGTGCTGCTCTAGTACTTCTTTTACTTTTTCTGTACCAAATCCTTTATTTAAAAGCTGCATATTTTGGCACTTTGGGCATAGATCTGGCATTGGTTCAACGTAAGTACAAGAATGACAAACCAACTCTTTTCTTCCTTTAAACATAGTCAAGCTTACTGAACAATTAGGGCAGTCAAACGTATGTCCACAAGAACGACACTGTACAAAACTAGCAAAACCAAGCTTGTTTACAAAAAAGATGACCTGTTCACCTAGATCTAACCTTTCTTTAACCCTTTCTAAGGTTTCTTCAGGAATTGGCCATTTTTCAAAATCTGTTCCGTATGATGATTTTCTAAGGTCAACCATTTCTATATTAGGAGGCGCTCCAGTGGAGTATCGAGTCTTAAGTGTTAAGTAATCATTATTCTTTTGAAAATTTGAATAAGTCTCCATTGCAGGAGTGGCGCTTCCTAAGATGATAGGAATATTCTTCATATGAGCTTTTTTGATCGCTATATCTCTAGCATTATAGGGACATCGGTCATCTTGCTTAAAAGAGTTGTCATGTTCTTCGTCCACGACAATGCATCCTAAATTCTTAATTGGAATAAAGATACTACTCCTCACCCCAATGATTAGGGCTTTTTCATCGTTATTAATCATCTTTATCCACAAGTTATACCTATCTGAATTAGAGATATCGCTATGGTATAAATAGACAGGAACATTTAAGTGACTTGTGAAAAAAGAGATGAACTGTGGAGTTAAGTTAATTTCTGGAACAAGAAATAAAACTGTTTTATCTTTTGAAAAAACTTTCTTTATAAACTCAAGATAGAGTATTGATTTTCCACTTCCTGTTATCCCATGAATTAATTTTTTTGAAAATTTATTAAGTTCAATATTTTTGAGTATATCCCATACATTAGACTGTTCTTCTTCAAGGACCACCTCAATCTCTTTACCTGGAGAAGAATAGGCTTTCAGCTCTTTCGGTCTCTTCATTAGTTTAGGCAAAATATCTTTTACAAATTGGCCAAGCGGATAATGATAGTAATTAGCAGTCCACCTGTAGAAATCAATCTCATCACCAAGACTCAAGCTATCATCTAAAATTGATCGGATCTTTTTTATCTTAAACTTTTCATCAATAGAATCAACAAGTTCTACAATACAACCGGTAACAAACCTCTTACCTAGAGGAACCTCAACTAAGTCGCCTTTATTGAAATCCACTTCACTAGCATATGTTAAGAGTGAATTATTAAAAGGAGTATTTACCGCTACTTGGTAGAACCTTTCGCTCATAATACTAAGGGATGCTCACTGTAGAGTTCACCACTTTCACGGACTTCTTTCTCAGTCTTGCTTAGATTCTTAATCGCTTTGGTGAATGACTTTTTATAAGATTGATAATGTTTCAAACTTAGAAATCTAATTTTATAAACTCTGTCATTGCTAGATTTAAAGATAATAACCTTAGGAAGTTCATGAATCCCATTAAACAGAACATGATCACCAGTTGTAACTTCAATTGTTCCATTAGATTGCAGATTAAGATTTTTTAATCTATGACCTTCGTTAGTAAACTCAGCATTGATAGTTCCTAGATCAACCTTCCATCTAAATTCATCCTGAACTTTTACTAGCTTAACTTGATTTGTTTTTTGATAAATATTTTTTTTCATTAAATCAAGAACTTTTCCTTTCTCTTCCAGATCAGTTGGATTTAATGGAGAAGCGAGTTCAGCACGTAAATCAGGGTCTTCCTTCGTGGCTATAAGGTACTCTTTATAAGTCGACAACAATTTAGTTTTATCAGAGTTTAGTAACTCTTTATTAGATAAATAATTATTTCCCTTATCTTTCAAAAGATTTCCTATAATCTCGGAGTCATTCCTTAAATACATCATAGTAAGAGAGCTTAGTAATCTTTTATTGATATTAAATTCATTAATGATCTTGGCCTTATAGTTCGGGCTATATTTAAACTTTATTAGATCCTTCTTTTTCATTTCACTTGAGTTATATAAATATTTAATTGATTGGATGGTGTTTGATTCAGCTTGCTTATAAAGAGTTTCTTTTATGAATATGGGCTTGGTCTTCTCTTTAAGCATTTCCGTTTCAAGCTCATTATTAATAACCTCACCCTCAGTTTTTTGCATAATTATTTCGTTTTGCTGCTCCTCAATTGAGTATGAAACTATTACAGCTTCTGCAGTTACATCTTTATTCGAAGAGTTTCTAAATAACCCTTCAACTGTTGGAATTGACCCAAGAGCCAAATTTTGAGTAGAGATTAAAAATGCTAATAGAATTATTGTTTTCATATTATTACCTATTTATATTTTTCAACTGCATTCAATAAAGCTTCTTTTAAATTTTTATCTCGCATTGAGAAAGCTACAGTAGCTTCTAAATAACCTTCCATACTTCCAGTATCGAACCTCTGGCCAATCATGGTTTTACCAAATACTTTTTTCTCTTCAGCCATTAATCTAATGGCATCAGTTAGTTGATACTCGCCGCCTTTCCCTTTCTCAATCTTATCAAGATATTTAAAAATTTCAGGGGTGAACACATAGCGACCTGGCACTGCCAGATCTGAAGGTGCGTCAGCCGGGTTTGGTTTCTCAACCATCGATTTTAATTCGTATAGATCATCCCCAAGATCAATTCCATCGATGATTCCATATTTAGAAGTTTCCTCTTGAGGAACTCTGATTAAGCCTATTACCGCAGAACCCTTTTTTTGTTCATGAACATCTATTAATTGTTTTGTTGCAGGATAGCTATTTTCCATTAAGTCATCGCCAAGCAAAACCACAAATGGCTCATCTCCCACTAATGACTCTGCACATTTTATAGCATGCCCTAAACCTAACTGCTCCTTCTGCCTAACAGTAAAGATCTCTACCTTTTCTCCTATTTCTCGAACCTCATTAGCTTGAGTTTTTTTATCAGCCAATTCTAGAAAATTCTCTAGAGCTTGATTCCGATCAAAATAGTCGGCTATTGATTCCTTACCTCTAGCGGTAACAAATATGATTTCAGTTATCCCTGAGGCGATTGCTTCTTCTACTACGAGCGATATCATAGGCTTATTCAGTATTGGTATCATCTCTTTTGGGATTTCCTTAGTAACGGGGAGAAATCTGGTACCTTTACCTGCAACGGGGATGACGGCCTTTTTAATCTTCATTATACTTACCTTAATATAATATTAATTTCCGGTATGAATATTATGACTAATTTTACCCTAAGACACTTAAAAATTATTCCTATTCTTTTTCTTTTTTATCAGAGTAATTCAATCGCCTCTATTAGAGACTTTGAAACGACTCGTTTAAAATCAACAGCCGGTGCCGGAGTAGGTTCAATCCTAATGGATGAAGCTACAATCTTAAATCCAGCTCCTATTGCTTTTTACAACGTAGGATCGATTTACCTAAATAAAGGTAGCTCAACAGCTACTTCTGAAAATACTCCTTTAGGTGAAACTGACCACATGGGAGTAATTGTTTCTGATTCTAAAGGCGCAACTGCTGGATCTCTTTCTTATCAGATTCAAAAAGTTGGTGAGACTAAAAAAACTTTAATGGCCGCAGCAATGTCTCGATTAATTAAAGATAAAAGTGCAATGGGTGTTTCGCTCCGCAAGACGACAGAAGAGACTTCTGGGAATGAAACACTTAACGTACTTCAAACCATAGTTGGTATAACTCACGCTGTTAATCAAGAGTTCACCATCGGTTTCGTCGTAGTTGATCCTTTAAAACAAAAAATTGATGACTCCAAAGGAACCTTTGGCATGCAATATGTTTTCAAAGACTTTATCAGTGTCATGCTCGATGCAGGCGCAAACTACTACAAGGGACTTGGGGAAACTTTCCTCTATAAGTCTGCTATTCAATTTAAACTTCTCGACGATTTTTATGCACGCTTTGGATACTTTAGAGATCGCGGCACTGAAGAAACAGGAACAGGAGCAGGACTGGGCTGGGTTCAACCTAGACTCGTTCTTGAAGCAGCCCTAAAAAATTCAGAAGATAAGCAAGGTAAAGAAGTTTCTGAAACTTCTTTTAGCCTTTCTTATAGGTTTTAAGTTTTGGCCAGCGATCCTTCAGAAAGTGCAAAGAAAAACTATAGAGATAGATTAAAGTACCTTCGAAAAGGACAAGAATCCTATCATGGTAAAGAGATTAGTAAAGCTGTTCAGTATTATGCGACTTATCTAAAATCGCTTGCAGAGTATTTTGAGGTTACTGAAACTCAATTAGATCCAAAGTTCTTTGATCCAAGACAAGATAAAGCTGAATTATTGCTCATTTCACAAGTTTATTGGGATTTAGCAAAAGCCTATGACCGAAGCCCTGGATTGCAATCAGAATGTATCCGCTGCCTAGGGCAATTTGTTAGATTTACGATTGGTTTTAAGCATCAACATATTAATGCCCAATTGTTAAAGAAATATTTACGTCAAAACAAAACAGTTAATCAATCGGCCTTCAAGTCTGCTCAATCTAAAATCCTAGTAGAATCGAAGAAGTGTTATATAGCGTCTTTTGCCTACGGAGAGGATAGTTTAATAACTAACGATCTTAGGATCTTTAAGAAAGATATTCTTATCAAAAGTCGGTTAGGTCTATCCTTAATAGATCAGTACTATCAATATTCACCTAAACTGATAGATTTTTGTAGAAAACACGAAATCACCGGGACCTTTTTGACGATTTTTTTCTTTAAGCCATTTATCAATACACTTCATTTTTTGGTGAAGCGCGGAGTAAGGATTGCTAAAAAAACTAATTCTTAAAGAGTGGTTTCGGTTTTTCTTATCATCCGTTGCTGTACTCTTTCTACTTCTAACAGTTGCAAATCTTATAAGTGGTTTTCTTAGAGGTAATGTAACGCCAGTTGAAGTACTCTTTAATTATATAATTGAAATCCCTGGTTTCTTACTTAAAATCTTTCCAGTAAGTTGTTTAACGGCAAGCCTTTTCAGCATAAATAAACTGAAGAACAGAAATGAACTCACAGCTATCTTTGCTAGCGGATTTAGTTCAAAGAAGTATTTCATTACATTGGTACAGGCTTCTGCCGTAGTGGCCCTTGCACAATTACTGATGGGTGGTCTTATTCAACCTAAGACAAGGAGTTATAGAGATTCTTTGATTGTTAATAGTGACAATAAATTTAGAAATCTTAAAGCTAAAGGCCTTAGAACCTCCACTATCGGATCCGGGAAGATCTGGTTCAAAAGTGGTAATTATTTTTTCTCTTTTTCTAGCTTTGATAAAGTTAAAGGTGTCTTAAACAATGTCACGCTTTACTTCTTCAACGATTCATTCAAATTAATTAGTAAAATCAATGCCCCAAAGCTTACTTACCAAGAAACAGGTGGTTGGTTGGCAACATCACCCATAATTTTTAAAGATGCTGACACAAAGGGAGATTTTCCTAATGTTGAGAAAAAGGAATTTCATCATATTGATATAAAAGAAGACTTAAGCGACTTCAAGAAGATCGAGTCAGACATCACAACCTTAGGACTGGTAAACCTTTATCTATACATAAATAGACTAGGTGAAAGTGGAATTAATACTAATGAGTACTTGGTTATGTTTTTAGATAAGATAGCTTCAAGCCTAGTTTGTATCATTTTAGCACTTGTCGCCGCAGTAGCCATTTATAGCCCAAATAGAAGAACTAGTAGCTTTGGTAAAAACTTAGGAATGGTATTCCTTCTAACCTTAGTTTACTGGCTCGCATACGACTATTCTCTTGAACTTGGAAGAAGCTCAAAAGTTAACCCGTATATAGCTTGCTTTTCTTTACCATCACTTTTTATGCTCTATGTAATTTATCAATTCAAAACTAATCAAAAACTCAAATGAAAAAGTTATTCTTAGCAGCCATCTTAATTTTTATATGCCTCTTACTTGATCTAGGGAATCCAGATGCTCTAAGACAAGGCACAGAAGGGTTTTACCTCAAAGTAACAGAAGAGATGTTTCAAAAAGACAGCTTTCTTACACCTTATTACTTAGGTCAACCACATTGGTCAAAGCCGCCGTTTCTCTTTCTTCTACCCCAGTTCTTTTATTTTATTCAGGGTGAGTCTTCTTTATTCTTAAGCCGCTTGTCTGTGCTTCTCTTCTCTGTTGTTCTGAGCTTTTTAGCGGCTAAGAAGTTAAGTAAGATCACAGGAGATAGTCCACATAAGATCTTTTTCTTTTTGTTCGCGACTTTAGGCTTCTTTAAATATTCAAGAATCTTTATGATGGAATTTCCCCTCCTTATTCTGTGTTTCTTGGCCAGTATTTATTTCTTCTCATACCTACAATCCAGTTTTAAAAAGGATTTAATACTATCAATATTTTTTAGCATCCTAAGCGTACAAGTTAAGGGCCCAGTATCATTAGCAATGCTAGGCCCTGCCTTCACTCTATATGCATGTTATCACTATTTAGTTTTTAGAAAGCTTTATTGGAAAGAGATCTTTATTTGGGCCTTAAGCTCGCTGATCTTATCAAGTTTCTGGTTCTTACATCAGTATATTAATTTTGGGCAAGACTTTATTGATTATTTTTTTCTAAGAGAAAACCTAGGGAAGTTTTCTTCTAAATCCTATCCAATTCTAAATGTCTTTCAAGGCTTAGTTCTCTACGGACTTCCTTGGACTATCTTACTTCCGGCTCTACTTTGGAATATGAGAAAAAGAGGCATTGAAGAGCTGGCGCGGTCAAAAAATAAGTTTATCGTTTTCTTGTGGTCATGCTTCTTGGTGTTCTTTCTTATTTGGTTAATCCCATCTCAAAGAAGCCATCACTACGCTATTCCTTCATTACCTTTTTTACTAAGCATTATATATTTTGAATTCTTTAAAGAAATTCAATTCTCTTCGAGGATAACCACATTATTTAAATCCTACTTAATTGCCCTTTGCTCACTTGGAATATTCCTCTCCATTTTTTCTATAAGCTTTAATGATCAGTTCCCAAACTCAAATCTGTATATTCTTTCAATCGGTGTCTTTCTTCTTCTAGGAGCTATAGCCTTAGCTTTTTATGGCAAATCTAAGAATATATTCATGGCTTATTCACATGTCATCGTCATTACTGTTTTTTGGTCAGTCCTAGTTCCCAATTTCCTTTTACCTCTAGTACCGGTAAAGGCCATCGAAACAGCTAAAGATTTCAAACACATTGGCGCAGTTCATCGAAAACCTTATTTTATCTCTGAATCTCTAAGCAGGCAGGTTAAGGTCCTAGGATTTGATGGCGTTGCAGCATTCCTTAAAAAAGAAGGGAGCGCAGTCATTATTGATGGAGATATCTTCCCTCTTATCGATTCAAGTTCTAAGTACAAGAAATTGCATGTTTGGAATGTTTGGAGAAGAGGAATAAAGCCCGGTGAAATTCTTAGGAGTTTGAAAAGCAGAGAACTCTCAAAACTTAAGTCAAACATGCTCATAATCACCAATCCTTAAGTGGCAAGCCCCTGCATTTAATGGACTTGTGCGGTGCTCGCATGCTATACAACCGGCATGACTAAATTAATTCTTGGTGATCAATATAAGCTAGAAGGAGAGCCACTTAAAGTTCTGACCTACCCTTCTGCTATTCTCAAAAAAATTGCAGAACCTGTTGTAGAGTTCAACGAAGAAATAGCTGAGCTTTCAAAGAATATGCTCTTCACTATGTATAAAGCTCCAGGCATTGGCCTCGCTGCTCCTCAAGTCGGTCACTCCAAACGTATCTTTTGTATTGATACTGATTTTGAAAGAGAAAGAGTCACAGACTCAAATGGAAAGGATACTTTTCGCTACTCTCACTTTAATCCAATTGTACTCATCAATCCTGTCATAAAAGAAAAAGAAGGCGAGATGATTTATCAAGAAGGCTGTCTCTCTTTTCCTGGAATCTTTGAAGACGTTAAAAGAGCCGAGAAGGTTACCGTAGAATATCAAGGAATTGATGGGGACCTTAAAAAGCTAGAGGCCGAAGGGGTTCAGGCTATCTGCATACAGCACGAGCTTGATCATCTTGATGGAATTGTTTTTATAGAAAGACTTAGTCAGTTAAAACGAACCTTCCTTTTGAAGAAATTTAAAAAGAAGAAACCTAGGAAGTCTTAGTGAAAAAACTTTCTGTTGTTTTCTGTGCCACTCCTGAGATTGCTAATAACTGCTTAGAGTTCTTGAACGAAAGCAAGAGCATCGATTTAAAGCTAGTCGTCTCCATGCCGGATCGACCAGCAGGAAGAGGCAAGGAACTGAGAAGCCCAGCCGTCATTTCATTAGCTAAAAAGTTAGGAATAAAAACTTTTCAAAGTGAAAATTTAAATAAAGATGAACTATTTAAAGAATGGTTAAGTGAAAACGAAGTAGATCTATTTATTGTCTTTGCTTTTGCACAATTCTTAGGATCTAGAATTTTAGAACATCCTAAAATGGGCTGTTTTAATATTCATACTTCATTACTCCCAAAATATAGGGGAGCTGCTCCCATGCAGTACGCTCTTTTTAATGGTGATAAAGAAACCGGCATTTGCATTCAAAAAATGGTTAGCAAGATGGATGCTGGTGATATCGCAGGAGAATTGAAGTTAACAATCAAAGAAGAAGATAATCTTGGTACCCTTCATGACCAATTTCAACTAATGGCACCTAAATTATTAGAAGATTTTATTTTCAAAGTTCAAAGCGATTCTCTGAGTTTAATTAAACAAGATGAATCAAATGTTTCATTTGCTCCATCGATACCAAAAGATAAAACAGTTTTAAATTTTTTAGATAATAGCTCTCTTGAACTCCTAAATTTGATTAGAGGAATCTCACCAATACCGGCAGCTTACTGCTTTCTGAATAATAAGCGCTTAAAGGTTTTTGAGGGGGAGTTGAGTGAAGTAAAACTCAACCCAGGTGAGACCTCCGTTAAGTTCAACTCGTTATTAGTAGGAACAAAAGAGGGTTCAATTCGATTAAAAACGGTTCAAATTGAAGGAAAAGGGAAATGTAAGGATAACGAATTACTCAATGGTCTAAAGAATTCCTTTGATGATTTTATCATAACAAGCACTAAGGATAAAAAATGAAGACGATTATAGCACCAAGCTTATTGGCCTGTGATTTTTTAAATATCGAATCGGAATTGAAGCACTTCGAAGGGCAAGACAATTTCTGGTTTCACTTAGACATCATGGATGGGCACTTTGTACCAAACCTAACTTTTGGCCATCCTATTATTTCTCTTATTAAAAAGAAAACGACTGTTCCTCTAGATGCTCACTTAATGGTATCAAACCCGGAATTTTATATTGATACTTTCGCTGACTTAGGAATTCATAACCTTACTTGGCATTTTGAGGCCAGCAAAGAAGGGACACTTGCTTTGATACAAAAAGCAAAAAAGTCCTTCGCATCAGTTGGGATATCAATCAAACCAAAGACTGAAATAGAATCAATACCTTTAGAGATCCTCCGAAATATTGATTTACTTTTAATCATGAGTGTAGAACCTGGCTTTGGGGGGCAAAAGTTCATTGAAGACACTTACGACAGAATAAAGTTCTTTAAGGATTTAAGAGAAAAACATTCTCTTAATTTTCAAATCCAAATAGATGGTGGTGTTAAAGATTCTAATGCGAAAAAGCTATTAGAAACAGGCGCAGACAACCTCGTTGCAGGATCATATGTTTTTTCTGCTAACGAAGGTGAATATATTAATAAAGTTAATTCTTTGAGGTTATAAATGACAAAGCAGTTAATCCTAGATGGTAAATCTCTTACCTCTCTCGATGTGTATAAAGTATCTCACGCTAAAAAAGGTGAGTACGAACTTAAGTTATCAGATGAATCGATTAAAAAAGTATTAAAAAGTAATGACTACGTCATTGGGAAATCCAAGTCTGATGAAGCCATCTATGGGATTAACACAGGGTTTGGAGCCTTGAGTTCAATGAAGATTGAAGAAGAAAATCTTGAACAACTACAGTTAAATTTAATTAGGTCTCACTGTACTGGAGTCGGCCCTAACTTTGACCGGGAGACAACAAGAGCAATCATGCTTCTTAGAGCTAATTGTTTAGTTAGTGGCTATTCTGGAGTTTCAATTTCGGCCATTAACCTATTACTAGATTTTATTAACGAAGATATAAACCCACTCGTTCCCAAAAAAGGAAGTGTAGGTGCTTCTGGCGACTTAGCACCACTGGCTCACATAGCTCTTTGCCTAATTGGAGAAGGACAAGTTATTTATAATGGCAAAGAAATAAGCTCGAAATTTGCTATTCACGAAATAAAAAAAGAACCCATAACTTTAGGTCCTAAAGACGGCTTAGCCCTCATTAATGGCACAGCTGTTATGGCAGCTTTAGGCTGTGTAGGTATCCACCGCGCTATTAATATTGCAAAGATTGCAGACATTGCAGGGGCCCTTACTCTAGATGGAGTTCAAGGTACTTCCGTTGCGTTCTCTAGAAGAATCTCTGAGTTAAAACCACATAAAGGTCAACTTAACGTCTGTGATAATTTAGCAGCGCTCTTGAAAGGTTCAGAAATAATTGAATCACATGAAGATTGTGGCAAAGTCCAAGACCCATATAGTCTTCGTTGCATACCCCAAGTTCACGGAGCTTCTAGAATGACTATTGATCATTTTAAAACTCTGCTTGATGTAGAGATCAACTCTGTTACCGACAATCCTCTCGTCTTTCCTGATGAAGACTTAATTATCTCTGGAGGTAATTTTCATGGAGAGGCCATGGCGCTTGGTATGGACTATATGACAATGGGTCTCTCTGAACTTGGAAATATTTCAGAAAGAAGAATTGAAAAAATGATGAATCCAACCTTCAGTGACCTACCACCCTTTCTAATTGAAAATAGTGGATTAAATAGTGGGCTTATGATTGCTCACGTTACAGCCGCAGCATTAGCATCAGAAAATAAAGCGTTATGTACCCCAGCATCAGTTGATAGCATTCCGACTTCTACAGACAAGGAAGATCATGTCTCTATGGGTGTTACAAGTGGGCGTATGCTGATCGAATTGATTGATAACCTTTATTATATTTTAGCTATTGAATTTCTTTGTTCTTCTCAAGCCTTAGATTTTCAAAGACCAAAGAAGACTTCAAAGGCTTTAGAGAATGTTCATGCACTTATCCGAAAACATGTTCCAAAAATAACACAAGATAGAGTCTTTCAACCGGATATTAATAATATTGAATCACTTCTAAGATCTGGAGAACTCGTTTCTGCCGCTGAAGAAGAAACAGGAGAACTATTCTAATGAGCACTAATATTCCATTACCTCCAACTGGTACTAAGCTTGTTTGTAAAGGTTGGCACCAAGAAGCTGCATTAAGATGTTTATTAAATAACCTTCATCCAGATGTCGCAGAAGATAGAGATAATTTAATTGTTTATGGAGGAAACGGCCAAGCAGCCAGAAACCATAAAGCTCTTAATGATATCATTGCTTCACTTAAAGATTTAGAAAACAATGAAACTCTTCTAGTACAATCAGGTAAACCAGTAGCTGTTATCCCTTCTAACCCTAATGGACCAAGAGTATTAATAGCTAACTCAAACCTAGTTCCAGAGTGGGCCAACTGGGATTACTTTAATAAATTAAAAAAAGATGGGCTCATCATGTATGGCCAGATGACTGCTGGTTCATGGATCTACATCGGTAGTCAGGGCATTCTTCAAGGAACCTACGAAACCTTTATGGCCGCAGCAGAAAAACATTACGGTATAAATTCCAACCTCAAATCTAAAGTTGTCCTAACAGCAGGTATAGGTGGCATGGGTGGTGCTCAACCTCTAGCTGTTAAGATGGCTGGTGGTGTCTTCATCGGATGTGACGTTGATAAGTCGAGAATCGAAAAAAGAATCAAAACTAAATATCTTGATATATTAGTAGATACTTATGACGAGGCTATAGAACTCGCTAAAGTTAAAAAGCAAAGCGGTGAAGCCTATAGTATCGGAGTTGTAGGAAATGCTGCTGATTTCTTTGAATATGTTTTAAAGTCAGATTTATTACCAGATCTAGTAACAGATCAAACTTCAGCTCATGACCCACTAAATGGATATGTCCCTAGGGGATATAGTTTTGATGATGCCATGAAACTTAAAGAAGAAGACCAAGAAAGATTTTCTAAGGAAAGTTATAAGACAATGGGAGACCATGTCTTGGCGATGCTCGAGTTTCAAAAGAAAGGAAGCCACGTTTTTGATTATGGAAATAATCTTAGAGAAGGTGCTCGAATTTCAGGCGTAAAGAACGCTTTTGATTTTCCTGGTTTCGTACCAGCTTATATTAGACCACTCTTTTGTGAAGGTTCGGGTCCCTTTAGATGGATTGCCTTAAGTGGTGACCCAGAAGACATCAAGGTAACTGATCAAGCGCTTAAGGAAGCTTTTCCAGAAAATAGAAAACTGATTAATTGGCTTGATAAGGCCAATGAAATGATTAGTTTCCAAGGTCTTCCAAGCAGAATATGCTGGCTAAAGTATGGCGAGCGAGAAAAAGCAGGATTACTTTTTAATAAACTAGTTCGTGATGGAAAAGTTAAAGCTCCAATAGTTATAGGAAGAGATCACTTAGATTGTGGTTCAGTTGCTTCACCAAATCGTGAAACAGAAGCTATGAAAGATGGCTCAGACGCTATTAGTGATTGGCCAATTTTAAATATGGCTATCAACACAATGAATGGTGCTTCTTGGACTAGTTTTCATCATGGTGGAGGGGTAGGAATCGGCTATTCTCAACATGCTGGAATGGTTATTGTTGCCGATGGTACTGAGGAGATGGACGCTAGACTAAGCCTAGTTTTAAATGCTGACCCTGGTATGGGGATCATCAGACATGTTGATGCGGGTTACGAAGAAGCTGAAAGAGTCATGAGTAAAACTAATATTAAGTTTCCTTCAAGAGGCTGATGATGTTTTTATTAAAGAATATTAGGGAAGTACTTACTTTACAAGAAGCAGACAAGAAAGACGGGAGAAAACTTCTCCCCTCTGACCTCTCTATCTTGAAAGATGCCTCTATAGTCTTTGATGATGAAATTAAATTTATTGGTAATTACTCTGATATTCCAGAGTCTATGCTAAAAAAAGTGACAGATGAAAAAGATCTCACAGGTTTTGTTTTAACTCCTGAGTTAGTAGATTCTCATACTCATTTAATTTTTGGTGGAAACCGGGCAAAAGAATACTCCATGAGACTCAATGGTGCTGATTACCAAGAGATAGCAAAGGCAGGTGGAGGTATTCTGGAGTCCACCAGAGGAACCAACTCATTAAGTGACGAAGAACTCTTTGAACTTTGTTGCGAACGAATTAATAGATTAAATTCTTATGGTGTAGGAACAATTGAAATAAAAAGTGGTTACGGGCTTGGCTTTGATGAAGAGTATCGACTTACTAAAATGATAAACAAGTTAAAACTCAAATTTTATCCTCATATACAAATCATTAATACTTATATGGCCGCTCATGCAGTTCCTAAAGGTTATGATTCTAAAAAGTATATTAATGATGTCTGCATTCCCTTACTCGACAAAATCTCAGAAGAGGGTATTCTTGATTCCGTTGATATCTTCCATGAGGAGGGATATTTCGATAGCAAGGATGTAATTAAGCTTTTAAATCATGCTATCAAATTAAACCTACCTGTAAAAACTCACGCAGATGAGTTTAAAGATAATAAAGGAGCTTTACTTGCTTCAAATTTGAAGGCTTTATCCACAGATCATCTACTTAATACCTCTAGTGAAAGTATTAAAGCTCTCTCTAGTTCTTCAACGGTGGCCACTCTTTTACCTGGCACAGGATATTTTCTAGGAAAAGATCAGGCAAATGCACGAGGGTTTCTTGATGCAGGGGTAAAGGTAGCAATTGCATCAGATTATAACCCAGGAAGTTGTCATTGCGATAACGTTCTACTTTTAGCCTCGATAGCGGCTCCTAATTATAAAATGAATATGGCTGAACTATGGTCTGCCATTACTCTAAATGCGTCTCATGCTTTAGGTCTTAAGGACCAGGGTTCCATCTCTATCGGCAAGAAGCCGAGGTTCTCAGTTTTTAAACTGAATTCAATTGATGAGATTACTTACAATTGGGGAAGAAATTTTTCAGTGAAATTAGAATCTATTGAATAATTGAATCAACCGTTTCTAAGAATTCTCCTGAGAAGAAATCTTTAGCCCCGTTACTAATCTCAAGAACTTTTCCTTGATTAAAAATGATCGTAATGGGGATAGCGGAAACTTTAAATTTTGATACTAACTTACTATCTTCATCAAAAACTACGGGAAAATTAATCTTATATTTTTTCAGAATTTTCTTAGCATCTTTTATTGAATTTTTATCATCTGTATTGATACCTACAATCTCTATGTCTTTTTCTTTGTACTTATCCTTTAAAGAGACCAAAGAGGGAAACTCTTCAAGACATGGTACACACCAGCTTGCCCAGAAGTTCACAATTATAATCTTAGAATTTAAATCCTTTAAGGAAGTCATCTTTCCATTCTTTTCTATAAAAACGTCTTTTAAACTATTTTGGTAATGAAGGTTTAATTTATTCTGAACCTTACCTGGCGAAGCATTAATCTCTTTTGACTTTAAGAATACCTGACTAATTAGCACAACGAGCCCTAATGAAAGAGTTGCTAAAACGGGAATATATTTCTTTATTGATGTCATAGTAAGACGCATAATATTCTTATTATATAAAGAGTCTAGAAAAATTATTAGGAAGAAAGCTTTACCTATGAAAATTGATAACGACCCTAAATTGCTGCTTACAAACCAGAAAGGTCAATCATTCATTGAATTTGTCCTACTTTTGGTAATGCTAATAGGTATTAGCTATGGACTCCTAGCAGGAATAAATGGAAACGTTGCGAAAAGGTGGAAGGCCCTAGTCTCCATCATTGTAAAGCCCACAGACTCTTCACTAGCCCTCAGAGGCGAATAATCTAAGGACATTTATGAATTACTTACTTGCAATTGATCAAGGCACTACAGGTACAACTGCTGTCCTAGTCGATACAGTAAACTATAAAATTGTTGCAAAAGAGAACCAAGAATTTCCTCAAATCTTTCCTTCGCCAGGTCTTGTTGAACATGATCTAAATGATATTTGGAAAACAGTTGAATATACAGTTAAAGAAGTTTTATCTACAGCAAAAGTCTCACCTACTGATATCTCGGCTATAGGAATAACAAATCAGAGAGAAACAATTTGTCCTTTTAATCGCAAAGGAAAACCACTACATAACGCAATTGTTTGGCAAGACCGTAGAACTGGTCAATTTTGTGAGGATTTAAAGAAAAGTGGGAAAGAAGCTTTGATTAAATCTAAAACGGGATTGCCTGTTGATCCTTATTTTTCTGGAAGCAAGATAAACTGGCTTTTAAATAATAGTGAAGAAGTAAAAGAAGCGCTTGAAAGAAATGATCTCTTAATTGGAAATATAGATACCTTTCTACTTTACAAGCTTACTGGATGTGAAAGTTTTTTCACAGAAGGCTCTAATGCCTCTAGAACCATGCTTTATAATATTAATGATGGGAAGTGGGACGAAGAATTATGTCAAATTCTCGGTGTTCCTCAAACGATTTTACCTAAAGTAAAAAATAGCTTCGATGAATTTGGTCTTACTAAAGGACTTAGTTTTCTACCTGATGGGATACCCATCACTGGGATCTTAGGCGATCAACAGTCAGCTCTTTTTGGTCAAGCAGGAATAAAGAAAGGTGACTTAAAATGTACCTATGGAACAGGGGCTTTTATCCTCCTAAACACGGGAGAAAAACCTTTTGTGTCAAAGAATGGGCTTATTACTACTGTTGCTTATCAACGAGATGGAAAAACCTATTATGCACTTGAAGGTTCATCTTATATTGCAGGGGCAGCGGTACAATGGCTCAGGGATAATTTAAATCTATTCCCAAGCAGCCCTGATGTTGAAGACATGGCCCTCAAAGTGAAAAACCTAAGTGAAATGGAAAATATCCTTTTCTTTCCCTTCTTTACTGGAATTGGTTCTCCATATTGGGAAAGTGAGGCCAAGGCGGCTATAGTAGGCTTAACTCGAGATACCAATAATCATCATCTTTCATTAGCTTGCCTAGACGGAATCTGTCTATCTATTGAAGACCTAATCCGCTCAATGAGATCAGATTCGGGTCTGGAGATTAAAACATTAAAAGTTGATGGCGGAGCTGTTTCAAATAATTTGTTGATGGAAACTCAAGCTACAATTTCAAATACTCAAATAATTAGGCCACAAGTAATAGAAACCACAGCGTTTGGGGCATGTTTAGCTGCTGCTATTGGCGCTAAGATTATCGATATCGATTCCCTTGATAACCTATGGAAAGAAGATCGAGTCTTCTCTCCTTGCACTGAAAAAATTAAACATTATGAGAAGAAAAAGATTCAATGGACTAAAACCATAGAAAAACTCTACTTATAAATATTTAGTAATCTCTTTTACTGATCTGAGCCCAACCATTTTAAAAGGGAATTTCTTGTTCTGAAACTCCTCTTTAACTTTTTGACTAGTTATTACTTTTTTAAAGTTTAAATGTCCCATTTCGTTCAAACGTTTTTCCATCTGTGGGATCTTTCTTATCTCCCCTGTTAAACCCACTTCCCCAATAAAGACTGTCCCTTCAGGAATTTCAGATTTCTTAAAAGAAGAAATGATAGAGGCTAGTACACTTAGATCAGCTTCTCTTTGGGTGAGTTTAATTCCTCCTGCAATGTTTACATAAATATCACTTGAGATAAGGCTTATATCTAAATACTTCTCTAATACAGCAACAATCATGGCGACCCGATTAGAGTCAAGCCCATGAGTCGTTCTTCTTCCTGATCCATATTTATTTTCAACCACTAATGCTTGAATCTCCACAAATAGAGGCCTACTCCCTTCAAGAACACATGTAAGACTTCTTCCATAGGCATCCTTGGTTAATCCGTCGACAAAGTATTCTGATGGATTTTTTACTTCTTCTAACCCTGTTTCCTTCATTTCAAATAAGCCCACTTCATTAGTATTTCCAAATCTATTCTTTATGGCCCTGACTATTCTATACTGTCCGAATTGATCTCCTTCAAAATAGAGAACCGTATCAACCATATGTTCTAAGATTTTAGGACCGGCTATATGACCGTCTTTTGTTATATGACCTACAATAAAACAATTAATCCCCCGAGCTTTTACTTGATTCATAATTTCGTAAGTAACTTCCCTGATCTGGGAAACTGTACCAGGAGGCGATGTAATATCCTCCGAAACTGTGGTTTGAATGGAGTCTATGACTACAAACTGTGGTTTAATTCTGCTAATTTCTTCAAGAATCGATTGCCAGGAAGTTTCATTTAAAACGAAGAATGTTCCCTCATTAATCCCTAAGCGCTTTGCTCTATTGGCAATCTGCCCAACGCTTTCCTCACCGCTTATATAGAGGACATTTCCAATTTTCTTTTTTGCTAGATTATCCATTACTTTAGTAAGCAAGGTTGATTTTCCAATTCCAGGTTCTCCTCCAACAAGTATTAAACTACCGCTGGCAATTCCACCACCTAAGACGCGGTCAAACTCAGAGATTCCTGTATTGATCCTTTTATAAGATTCTGAAGTGATATCTTCAATTAGTTGAGCGGTATTTCTGCCGTTTCCAGTGTTTACCCCTTTATGCTTAGCTTTTTCATTCTTTTTCTTTTCTTCTATAAAAGAGTTCCATGAATTACATTCTCGGCATTGACCAGACCATTTAGGGCTATTCAAACCACAGTTTTCACAAATGAAGATAGTATCTTTTTTGGCCATTTTTAATAGTCTCCTAGAGGAGACTATTAAGATCTTCCTCAGATATGATTTCTATACCAAGCTCGGTAGCTTTCTTAAATTTACTGGAAGCTGATGTCTGTTGATTAGTTAGCAAGATATCTGTGTTCTTGGAGATTGAACTAACGACAGTACCTCCAATGGATCTTATCTTTGCTTCAACGAGGGTTCTTTTTTCAGAAAGACTTCCCGTGATGGCAATCTTCTTTCCACTTAAAGTCCCCGCAATCTCTTTAGGTGCTTCAAACTTGAAACCTAGTTTCCCTAACCCCTTAATCAGCTTCTCTTTTTCATGAATAGAGCTTAAGAACTCAACTGATGATTTTTCTGCGAAACCATCAATATTCATAAGGTCTTCTAGCTTTATCTTCAATATCTTATCAATAGTGTTAAATCCGCTTGAGACAACTTTTTCACATTTATTATAAGCTCCACCTTGTATGCCTAATGCGCTTAAGAAAGTTGTAAAGTCGACTGCCTTGGATTTTTCGATATTCAGAAGAAGTTTTTCCTCAAGTTTGTCTTTCACCTTATCCAGCTCAAGAAGCTGGCCCTTCTTAATGCTATAGAGATCTTCAATCTTATTAACCACTCCCTTTAAGATCATTTCATCTAGTCTCTTTGAGCTTAGATCATCTATTCCAATCTTTTGAATAAAATTCAATATCGATTCTTTATTCTTTCCTGGGCAATTTTCATTTACGCAAATTATTCTGATATCGACGGTTTCAGTCTTTTCATTACATGAAGGGCATTCTGAAGGTACTGAAAACTTCCCATTTCCATATTTTGAAACAGATAGGAACTTAGGTATGACTTCTCCGGAGCGAACGATTTCAATCTCATCCCCCGTTTTCAATTCATACTGCTTAACCATGCCATAATTATGAAGGGTAACCCTTGAAATCTTAGCTCCACTTAATTCAACAGGCTCTACTTCAGCTACAGGAGTTAAGATTCCATTTCTTGAAACAGACCATTTTATTTCATTAATTATAGTTTTCTTTGTATCACCTTGGTATTTGAAGGCTATCTTAAATCTAGGATGATGAGCTGTTGCCCCAAGCTCTTCATGAAGAGCAATTTCATTTAAACTTATTACCAGTCCATCTATTTGATATTCACCCGTTGACATAAACTCAGCAGCATAATTGAGCTCTTTCTTTAAAGAACTAAAGTTTTTATGTAGTTTAAACTCCTCAGGGGTAAAGCCGTAAGAACTTAAAATCTTCTCTTTTTCAAGTTCATACTTTAAGGGTTGTTTATCATCAATAAGATCAAAGGCTCTAAACTCAATATACCGGCAAAGCTCTATGCTCTCTTTTCTAGAAATAAGACCTGCAACTATATTTCTTTGAGAGGTAGGCTTCTCTTGGCCAATAATTACCATTTCTTCAGAAAGGAGGTAAAAATTCTTTTCATCACAAAAAAGTTCACCACGAACTTCAAGTTTATTTTTACTAGAAATGGTTTTAGGAACAGTACTGATCCACTTAACCTTTTCAGTTATATCTTCACCAAATGAGCCATCTCCTCTGGTTTTTGCGATCAATAGCTTTCCGTCTTCATATTCAATCGAACAACTAACACCATCAATCTTCAAAGTACTAACCACGGGCCGACCTTCAACCCACTTTTCAAGGTCATCGGCTTTATAGGTTTTATTTAAAGAAAGCATCTTAGTCTTATGTTGAACTTTATTACCAGTTTGCGTCGACCCAACTATTTCAAGGGTCGAATTCTCTGGGTCAATCTTACGTAGCTTTTCTTCGAGTTTATCATACTCAGAATCTTTGATTTCAGGTCGCCCTTGATAATACAAAGCTTTATGATGTTTTATAAGGGCTTCAAGTTCCTCAATTTTTTCCACTAATTACTCCGACTAGAATGTAAAAGTCGCCCCAACTTTAAAAGTGTTTTCTTTCAATTTCAAAGATTGGGAGGTGGCATTGAACTTAGCTTTATTTGAAGTAACTTCATAGGCACCTAGCAGTGAAATATTTGGACTGTAGGCATAGCTACCACCAAATTCCATTCCATAACTAGAGGCAGAATCAGCTGGACCGTAAATGGTAACATCTTCTTCAAAACCAGCGTTAAATAAAAAGGATAATTCCATATGAATTCTATATTGCTTTTGAAGAGGCATGCTACCCCTAGCTCCCATTAATAGGCCTTTAAATCCAAACTCAGTAAACCCATCAGCAACCTGAGTGTCTAGCCCGTAGGAATAGCTTCCGTAACCAATGAAGCCATCAACCTGAGGTCCATAGAAATAACCCATAGGTAAATACTTATAACCCATTCTAACTTCGTACTTAGAAATAGTGGCAGAATTACTATTGTTAACAAGAGTCCCTTCATCTTTTTTCAAGCTGCCAAGCTTTCTTCCAATCTCTAATGACGCCCAATAGTTTCTAGTGGCCCAGATTTCACCTAAAATATCGATCCCTAAAAGGATTCCCTTTATTTTGTTTTGCTGGGTTGAGATTTTAGTTGCTGAGCCAGTTCCTAAATGAAAAAAGAGCCCCATTCTACCCATTTTCCCGAATTCATATTCAGAGGTGTCATTGTATGTTTCTTGCTTAACAACTTCTTTCGTTTCTTTTTGATCAAAGTTAATCCAGTCCTCTAAAGCTAACCTTTTATTTCCTTCATAGATTATTACCTTTCCTTGAGATTGGTTTTCAGCAACGTGAAAGATCTTTCCTTCAGCTATCTTTTCCTTTTCCCAATCAACAATCTCTTTTAAGAGGGGGTGTCTCTTCTTTCTAACAGGTCTTTCAAGAAACAGTTTATCCCCAGCTCTGATTCCAGAAGCCTTTCCGAGATCAATAGTAAACTGATTACCTAACACACCCACAACTCTAGCGTCGTACGGAATAGTCTTTTCAAATAAAGCGAGCCAATTTTTTAATGTTTGTACAATGACAGTAATATCATCAGTCTTTAAGATGGTCTTTTCGCTAAAATAGATATCATCACCATTCTCCCCTATAACTTTAATTTGAAGTTCGGTTCCTCTAGATTTTGTATCGATTCTAATTTTTATTAAGCTTCCTGCTTTGGTTTTTTCGGAAAGTATCTTAAGAACCTCTGGGTTTTCAAGATAGGTATCTAAGTTCTTTTTAAAATTTCCAAGGATGTCTAAGATTTCTGAATTACTTTGGTAGTAGCACCAATCCCCATTCTTTAAATATTTTTCTAGGTCTTCAAAAACTTTATAGGCAACCGCTCCACCAACTGTGTCCTTTATTGGTAGTAGCATACACCGTCTCATGCTCTGGCCGGCGCTAACCTTTAGTGAAACCACCATAAGAGTAATGGCTAATAAGTATTTGAAGTTATTCATACTGAATGTTTCCTTTATAGAATTCTCTTTTATTTTATTACGGGAAACATGGACTGGAAATTAAGTCTACTCATGCACCGCAACATTGTTCAATTATCTATATTGATTATAATAACTTAGTGTCCAGTATCTCATTAGATTCATTTTCAAACAAAAAAGTTGCCCTAGTTCTCTCGGGAGGTGTAGCTAAAGCTGCCGCCTGGCATTTGGGCGTCGCATTGGCCCTTACTGAACTTGGCTTCACTTTAAAAAATAACGATTCAAAACCTAGTGAATTTGAAATCGGAACTTATGTAGGCTCATCTGCAGGTGCCTTAATAAGCTTATTTTTTGCAAGCGGCCTATCTCCAATGGATCTTATTGAGGCCCATCTCGATGGGAGCAATAGTAAGATAAGGCCCATTACTTATAGAGATATGCTAGCTCTAAAGAGGCCAATGAAAAACCCTCCTAAGAGTAAGAACTATGATCCCTTTGAAGGATTCCCAACAATGATAAAGAGGCTTTTATCGCCACTTATGGGTGTCTCAGGCTTATTCTCTACTACGGGCTTAAGAAACTATATAGAAGAGAACGTCATCATCTCTAATTCGTTTGAAGATTATAAAAGCGATTTGTTCATAGTTGCTACTCAACTAGATCACTCAAGAAAGGTAATCTTCAGCAAATATAATTATCCAAACCCAACTCATGACAACACTGCAACTTACTATACTGATATACCAGTTATTGAAAGTGTCGCGGCAAGCATGAGTGTTCCTCCATTCTATAGTCCATATCCGGTAGTGAATCCTCATACGGGAAAGACTGATTATTATATTGATGGAGAAATTCGAGAAACCTTATCTACTCATGTTGGCGTAGATAATAAATGTGAATACCTTATAAGTTCTTGGACTCATACGCCCTATCACTTTTTTGATGAAGTTGGCTCATTAATTAATTACGGACTTCCTGCTATATGTACTCAGTCAATTTACTTAATGATTCAGAAAAAGATCGTCTCAGCTCGTGCTAGGCATGATTCATCAAAAGACATTATTGATACTGTGAATGATTATCTTAAAAAAGAAAAATTTGAGAATATTCAAAGAAAGCAGCTCATTAATATCTTAGAACGTAAACTTAACTACAATCCTAATGTTAAGTTTATAGATATTTATCCTAAACATAATAATTATAAAATATTCTTTCAAAATTCATTTTCCCTAAATCCAGAGAAGATGAGCCACCTAGTGACAGGCGGGTACAAAAGAACACTTGAGGTTTTTAAAAATAAAGAATGGGAAGAATAGTAATATTAATTTCTCTATTTTACTCAAGTCTCACATTCTCATTAGTTCCAGAGAATATTTTTCAAAATGACTTAGAAATAATTGAATTGCTTGGAAACAAGATAAATGTTGCAAAAAACAATAGCGCTATTCCTTTTTCTATAAAAGAAGTTGATGCAATCTTAAGTGATCCAAAATCATTGGTTTATAAAGACTTCAAAATCAATGACTATTTTTATAAAGATGTTAAGTTTTGGTTTTACATCTACACTGTCTTTCATTCCCACCATGTTGTTATGCATGACAAAGAAAATTTATCCTTAATCTATGATGTCATAGAGTATGAAGAGTTAAAGAATAGTAACCTAAGTGAATACACAAAGTTTGCCCTTCAATCCCGTCTAACAGATGAGCGTATTAAAACGATTAGAAAAGACTTTGTTCATCTAAGAAAGAATAAAGCCAAAACAAATAATCAGAAGAAAATAATTGCAGCACTCGAAAAGGTTGGCTTTAAGATTCCGCCACCTTCAAGAAAAAGGACGAAATTATTCAAAGGTCTTGCGAAAAATTTAAGAACACAAACTGGCCAAAAAGACAGCATCCAAAACGGAATTGAGTCTTTTGAAATTTATAAAGAAACTTTCTTCGAATGGCTAGATTACTTTAAGCTTCCAAAGGAGCTCATCTGGATTAGCTTTCTTGAATCAAGCTTTAATGTAAAGGCCAAGTCGAAAGTCGGAGCCACAGGTGTCTGGCAATTCATGAGAAGAATTGGAAAGTATTTTATGCCTTATAATAAACGTAAAGATGGCAGGCTAAGTCCAGTAATGAGTACCTTAGCTGCATTTCATTTACTCCACCAAAATAAAAAGATCTTAAAAGGATGGGATTTAGCCATTCCTGCTTATAACTCTGGAACAAAACATCTTATTAAGGCTAGACGAAAACTAAAGAAGAAGCGCCCATCATTAGAAGAGATTTTGGAAAAGTATGATCATCCTCACATGGGTTTTGCTAGCAAGAACTTTTACAGTGAATTCTTAGCTTTAACTCATGCGATGGCATATAGGGAACTCTTCTATAATGTTAAGAACCTTAAGACCTCAAAGAGAAAGATCAATGTCTTTTTAACAAAATGCAAAATCAAGGTGAAGGACTTTAACCGGAAGGTTGTTAAAAGGACTCCTCACACTCGTGATATGAACAAACATTTAAAAAATAAGAAGCATTGGTATAAGAGAGGAACAATTCTTTTTAGTGACATCAATCTCACGAGTAAGAAATACCTAAAGTTAACAATGAAGCAGCTCAGAAGAAAATATCCAAAGAATTATAAGGACTATTTAAAGGGTCATAGTTGTTCAACTAAGTAAGTTCCTTCTGAACAAAAACTTTGAGCAACCAATCTTCTTCCATCTAGGAACTCGACTCGCATATTAATCACTCCCTGTCCGGTTCCGATAAAGAAGGCATGCTTGGTTAAAATTGAAGGCTCCTCTGAGAGAACACCATCTTCATCAAGATAATGAAGTTTGACTTCCATAGGCCCAACACTATCTTCTCCGTCATACAAAATCTCTAACACAGGTTCTGATAGGTTTAGTTGAATCACACATTGATGCTCTAGGTTTCCTATTCCTTCGGCCCTAAGAATTGATTCTACAAAGCTATTGCTTGGAAGAATAACGTAGTTTGAAAGTCTCATCCCAGCAAAGATCGTATCTCCAAGATGGTCAAACGCAAGATAGGTATTTGAACTGGCAACACCAGTGAATTTAGGAAATTCGAAACTGTTAATGCCTAATTGTTTTGGTTTTTTCTCTGTGCCAAATGCATTTATCTGGGACGCTGAGATGGTTAGTTCTTTAGATTTTTTGGATAATGGGTTGATCTCGAATGCTTCAAATCTAAAAGAAAATGGATCCCTCACCTGAAAGTATTCAAAAGTAACTTCATTTTCGGCAAGAAAAACTAGCTTCTCGTGAGTGCTACCATTTGTGTCTAGGAAACGAACAACAGAGTTTCCTGGCTCAACTCCTACGTAGAGAACATATTTGTAAGAGCTCTCTTGAGTAGTTACTTTAAAATCTTCGTTTAGGAATGTTCTAGCTTCAGATTTTTTATCAATATCAACGTCAATTCCTTTTTCACCTAAGTCTAAAAGAAGGTATGAGCCGAGCCCTTTCAAATTTTCTTTATCAAGTAAGGCATGTAGGGCCTCTCTTTCTAATAAGGGTACTTCAAACAAGCCACCACCTAGATAGAGTGGAATTGAAGTTCTTGTATTTACAAAATGCTCACTAAGTAAGGTACCGTGGATATAGTTTGATTGCTCTAGGTTTGAAGTTAGTTTAAGTACACCTTCAGCTTCGTCATAGATTCTTTCATTTTTATCATAGTGTGGAACAAACTCGATCCCACTTACTGAGTCCATCAAGCCCTTATCAAGCTTAACCCCTAAGGTAATGACCTCAGCTTCAAGCATAATAGACTTTGCTTTATACTTAGTTGGGTTCTCATTTTTTTCAGGCGCTGGTGGAGTAATGACAGAATAACCACCAACTGTTTTAGGCTCTGACTTAGCAATCTTCTTAGGTGAAGATTTCATTTCTCTTTCAATAGCCTTTAAAACAGCATTACTAATATCATCATCTTCTTTTTCTTCTTTATAACTAAAGAAGACTAGGTCTTCGGTTCCAGACTTAGAAGCTTCTGGCTTCTTTGAAGCACGTTCAGTTGATGACTGAACCAGTTTAACTAAATCTTCTTCTGAATGTTGAGCGATTGTCTTATTTTCCTCATCTTTGAAGAAATCAACATAAGCAAGTATCTCTTCACCGATACCTATTTCATCGTAAAAACTACTCCAGTTTGTGGCTTCTTCTTTTCTTTCAACGACAATCCTAGGACTATAAAAATCGGATTGAAGACTTAATGAGGACTTATCCTCTAAAATTAGGCCAAAACTTAACTCTTTAACCTTTAGATTCTCTGCCAATAAAACAGGATCACCACCTTGGAAGTCTTTTTCAATGGGCTCAATTGGTAAATAGTCTAAGTAAAAAAGAGATGATGCATTTGAATAGATTCTTTCAATACTCGTTTCAAATTTATGAATATCTTCACTTAATTTTAAAGATCCGCCTAAGAGATTTAAGCTTCTATTAGGTTTACTAAAAAGTAAGGGATATTTTATATGCTTAAATTTTTTAAACACAGATGCAACCGGTGTGTTACCAATTGAAACTTCCCAGTTCAGAGAAAAGTATCCCAAGAATCCAAGACCGATGGAATAGATGGCGCCGAGGCTAACGAATGCTAAGATCAATTTTTTCAAATACTTATGCATACATCTATTGTGCCTGAGCTTAGCAATTTTTCAATAGGTAAAAAAAAGGGGACCGAAAAGGTCCCCTAAATAATTCTTAAATTTAACAGAAATTTTACTTAGCTGAACCAAGTTGAATTCTAAGCTTTGATCTTTCGATCTTTCTAGAATACTTGGTCCTCTCATCATCAGTCAGATCGTCTTTAGTTAGCATGTCTTCAGCGTTCTTTAGCGACATCTTAGCTCTCTCTACATCAATATCTTTATTCTCTTCAGATACTTGACTCAAAATAACTACTTTATCGTTTAAAACCTTACAAACACCCGTAGTAATTGTGAAAAAACGATCTGCATCATCTGACCCACCGAAAACACTAAGCTCACCCGTAGCTAACTTAGTTACGATATGAGTATGGTTTTCTAAAACGTTAATCTGCCCACCTTCCGTTGGAATCAATAATGACTCCGCTGGAAGATTCTTAGCGACAACTTTATTGGGTGTAAGAATATCTACAGTATAATGATTAGACATATTAATTCCTTAAAGTGTTTTGGCCTTTTCTTTAACCATATCCATTCCACCAACTAGGTAGAAGGCTTGCTCAGGAAGGTCATCACATTCACCACTTAAGATTGCTTTAAATGAAGCAATAGTGTCAGCGATTTCAACAAATTGTCCTGGAGTTCCGGTAAAGATCTCAGCAACGTGAAATGGTTGAGAAAGAAATTTCTGAACCTTTCTAGCACGAGCAACAAGAACCTTATCTTCTTCAGATAATTCATCCATACCAAGAATTGCGATAATATCTTGAAGTTCTTTATATTTTTGAAGGATCTGCTGAACAGCACGAGCTGTTTCATAGTGTTCTTTTCCAAGAATATCCGGGCTAAGAATAGTTGAAGATGAAGTAAGTGGATCAACCGCTGGGTAAATACCAAGTTCAGCAATTGGACGAGATAATTCTGTAGTAGCGTCCAAGTGAGCAAAGGTAGTGGCAGGCGCTGGATCGGTATAATCATCAGCAGGAACGTAAACGGCCTGAATAGAAGTAATTGATCCATCATTTGTAGAAGTAATACGCTCTTGCATGGCACCCATTTCCGTACCTAGTGTTGGTTGGTAACCAACGGCAGAAGGAATACGACCAAGAAGGGCAGAAACTTCTGAACCAGCTTGAGTAAAACGGAAGATATTATCAACGAAGAAAAGAACGTCTTGCTTTTGCTCATCTCTAAAATATTCTGCGATTGAAAGACCTGTAAGTGCAACTCTTGCACGAGCCCCTGGAGGCTCATTCATCTGACCATAAACTAGAGCAGTTTTACTAATAACACCGGACTCTTTCATTTCTTCGTAAAGATCGTTTCCTTCACGTGTTCTTTCACCAACACCAGCAAATACTGAGAAACCACCGTGGTTAGTAGCAATATTGTTAATCAGTTCCATAATAAGAACTGTCTTACCAACACCGGCACCACCAAAGAGACCAATCTTTCCACCTTTTAAGTAAGGAGCAAGAAGATCGATAACTTTAATACCTGTAAAGAATGGCTCTAGCTTTGTTGACTGAACTTCAAAAGTTGGAGCTGGTCTGTGAATATCATAAGTCTTATCACCCTTGATTGGACCAGCTTCATCAATCGGCTCTCCAATAACATTGATAATTCTACCTAAACAACCCTCTCCCACAGGAGTTTGGATTGGCTTTCCAGTATCTAATACATCGATACCACGGCTAAGACCTTCAGTTGCATCCATAGCGATACAACGAACTAAGTTGTCACCAAGATGTGAAGCAACTTCAACTACGAGGTTGTTTTTTTCGTCTGAAATATTTGTGTTTGTCATTCTAAGAGCATTGTAAATAGCAGGAAGATTTCCACTTGGAAATTCCACATCCACAACAGGACCTAAAACTTGTTTCACAATACCTACGTTTGATTCTGACATTGCAATATACTCCTTAACCGTTTAGCGATTCAGCACCTGATACAACTTCAATAAGTTCCGTTGTAATAGCTGCTTGTCTAAGTTTGTTCATTTTAATTGATAGTGATCTAACTGCTTCCTTACAATTTGATGAGGCAGAGTCCATTGCACTCATTCTTGAACCATGCTCTGCTGCTGCACTATCAAGTACAGAAGTATAAAGCGTAGTAACGAAAGCCTCTGGTATGAGGCTATCTAAAATAACCTCAGGTGAAGGCTCATATTTAAAATCAAAAGGAAATTCGTCTTTAACAGCGATCTTAGTTTCTTCATCTAGTGACATAGGAAGCAGTTGCTTAATAGTCGGAGTAAAACTAATGGCAGAGTTAAAAACATTGTAAGCTACGAAAACTTTTCCAATTTCACCTGTTTTAAACATTTCGGCTAACTCATTACCAATTTGGGTAATTTCTTGAAAAGAAGGGTCTGCCTTAGCAAACTCATACTTCTTTCCAACATTAACTTCATTTTTAATTACATCCATTACTTTTTTTCCGATGAAATAAAGCTTTGGATCAAGTTCAGTACTTCCAGTCCATTTTCTAACTTCTTTAACAAGTTGAGAATTGAAACCAGCACATAAACCTTTATTAGAAGAGACAACTAAGACTGCGCATCTTTTATTATCATTTTCTTCTAAGTAAGGATGAGAGTAGTTCTGAACAAGGGCAGAAATAGTCTTAATAGAGTTTTCTAACTCAGCAGCATAAGGCCGTGAGCTAGTAATTGCGACCTGGGCTCTAGCCAACTTCGCAGCAGATACCAATTTCATAGCCGAAGTAATCTTCAGCGTTCCTTTGGTACTCTTAATTTTCTTTTTTAGGTCCTTTATATTGGCCATTTCTAGTCCTTACTTAGAATCCTTTAGAAGCAACAAAGTCATTTACGACAGAAGTTAACTTCGAAGCACTATCATCAGAGATTGCACCATCATTAGTGATAGCGTTTACAAGATCTGAATGCTTATTTTTAACATGATCAAGAAGTTCACCCTCTACTTCACCAACTCTATTAACAGGAACTTTATCAAAAAGACCTTTAGTAGCAGCGAAGAGTCCCATAACCTGATCAATAACTTCTAGTGGAGAATATTGAGCTTGCTTAAGAAGCTCAACTAGTCTTTCACCTCTAGAGAGCTGAGCTTGAGTTGCTTCATCAAGGTCAGACCCAAAGGCGGCAAAGGCCGCTAGCTCACGAAACTGAGCAAGATCTAGACGAAGAGTACCAGCAACTTTTTTCATAGCTTTAATTTGAGCGGCACCACCAACTCTAGATACTGATAGACCAACGTTAACCGCTGGGCGAATACCTGAATTGAAAAGATCGGCTTCAAGGTAAATCTGACCATCAGTAATTGAAATCACGTTAGTCGGAATATAAGCAGAAACGTCACCTTCTTGAGTTTCAATAATAGGAAGTGCAGTCATTGAACCAGCACCTAGATCATCAGAAACCTTACAGGCTCTTTCTAGTAATCTAGAGTGAAGATAGAAAACATCCCCAGGGAAAGCTTCACGTCCTGGAGGACGACGAAGTAGAAGTGACATCTGACGATAAGCTTGAGCTTGTTTTGTTAGATCATCATATACGATAAGAGCATGCTTACCTTGATCTCTATAGTATTCACCCATAGTACAACCAGTATAGGGAGCAAGAAACTGTAGAGGCGCTGGGTTTGAAGCAGTAGCAGAAACGATAATTGTATAATCCATCGCACCTGATTCTTTAAGCTTCTGAGCAACCTGACGAACAGTAGAGTTCTTTTGTCCGATCGCTACATAAATACATACAACGTCTTTACCTTTTTGATTGATAATCGTATCGATCGCAACAGCAGTCTTACCTGTTTTACGGTCACCAATAATAAGTTCACGCTGACCACGCCCAATTGGGATCATTGAATCAATCGCTTTAATACCAGTCTGAAGTGGCTCATGTACTGATTTTCTACCTAGAATACCAGGAGCTTTAACTTCAACTCTTGAGAATTTTTCAGCCTTAATTTCGCCTTGACCATCAATTGGCTCACCAATCGCGTTCACAACTCTACCTAGAAGAGCATCACCAACAGGAACTTCAACAATCTTTTCAGTTCTCTTAACAGTACTACCTTCTCTAATTTGAACATCATCACCAAGAACAGCAACACCAACGTTGTTTGATTCAAGGTTAAGAACCATACCTTTTGTACCAGTTTCAAATTCAACTAGTTCACCGGCCATCACATTTTTTAGACCAAAAACACGAGCAACACCGTCACCAATAGTTAGTACAGTACCTACTTCATCTACTTGAAGACGAGTTTCAAAGTTTGAAATTCTGTCTTTAATGATGCTGGTAATTTCTTCAGGATTCATCGACATTTTAAACCTCTATTATATTTATGAATTAAGAACAGATTCTTTAAATCTATTAAGTTGATTATCTAATGAAGCATCTAACTGAAGATCATCGACTGAGATTTTATAGCCAGCTGAGATCTTAGAATTTTGCTTGTATGTTAGTTCGGCAGTAAGGCCTAGTTTTTCTTTTAAGTAAGTTTTCATTTTATTCTTGAACTCTTCAGTACAATCTTTTCCTGCACCTTCAATTGTTCCTCTTAAGAATCCGCTTTTGTGATCATCAATCACAACAACTTCTTTAAAAATAAGAGGAAGGAGTCCTATTCTTTTTTCTTGTACTAAGAAAGTAATAAAATGGTTTGTAATAGGAGAAAGATTTAACTTCGAAGTAATTTCACTTAGAACTGCCAACTTTTCTTCAACAGTAAACACATCTAGAAAAAGTAAGTTTTCAAGATTATTCGAGCTGTTAATGATTTCAGTTAAAGTTGTTAGTTCTTTAGCTGCATTAACGTTCTTAGGCTCAGCCAATTCAATAAAAGCTTTTGCATAGGCATTACTTACTTGTAGTTCTTTCATCTAAATCACCAATTATATTTGTGAGACTAACTTGTTAGTTGCTTTATCTTGCAAGTTATTATCATTAGAAACTTTTGATTTAACTCTTGTGATTACTTCATCTAAAAGTCCAGAGTTCAAGTTTCTTCCCATCTGTATTTTTTCACTTTCTATTCTATTTTTAGCATCGGAATGGAGAGAAGCAATCAATCCATCAGTTTCAGTTGCGTGTTCTTTTGAAAAAGAATTAGCATTTTGTTCAGCTTCTTTAAGGATCTTATTTTTTTCTGAATCAAGATTAGCCATTTTCTTGTTGTATTCATCAAGTCTAATTTGTGCCTCTTTATTCTTTTCTTCAGCAAGACCAAAAAGTGATGTTACATCTTCAGCATTCTTATCGAACATTGCCTTAACAGGCTTACGAAGCATGATACCAAGTGTTCCAAAAAGAAGAATGAAGTTAATAGTAGGGTAAGTTAGATCTACTAGAGTCCCTGTACCCTTACTGGCGGCAAAAGCCTCAGTAGTGATTAATAATGTGCTAAGAAAAAACAGTGATAATTTCATTTATTCCCCAAGCCTATGTTGTTAAACGGTTTGAAAGTTCATCAGCAAGAGCGTCAGCATTTTTTAAGAGTTGTTCCTTTTTAACTTGGAACTCTTTCTCAATCTCTGATCTCTGAGCATCAAGCTCTTTGTTAACATCTGCTTCAACAGATTTAAAACGAGCTCGCTCTTTATCTATTGTAAGAGTTTTCTTCTCACTAAAGATTTCCTGAGCCTTAACATTAGTCTCACGAACTTGTTCACTATACTTGTTAGCTAGTTTTTCTGCTTCGGCAAATTTATCATTGGCCGTACTTTCTAACTTAGTTGTCTTCCCCTCTCGTTGTTCTAAAACAAAGAGCAACTTATTAAAGAAGAGAACTTTCAAAATGAAAAAAGTCCCTAAGAAAATTAAGAATTGAAAAATAATTGTAGAATCAATGCCTAGTTTCCTAAAGACATCAACGCTTTCAAAAAATGCATTAATTTGGTCCATAAACATCCTCGGTCGACCAGATTACTCAGTAAGTTCTTGAAATTGAAGTTAATTAATAAAGCCTAGCTAGACTAACGTCAAGGACGTTTTGTCCTTGGAATTAAGATTAAACAAGTTGGATTTTTACGCTTTGTTTACAATTGTTTATTGTCGGCCATTTTTGTCGTCCCATGAAAAATGACGCCCTCTTCCACAATCAAACTTGGAGTTGTGATAGTTCCTTCAAATCTCGCGGGCTTAATGATTTCGACGCGTGACGTCGCTTTAACATTCCCCTTAACCGTTCCTGATATCAATATAATATTGGCATTGATATCAGCATTCACGATAGCACCTTCAGAGACTATGACTGTATCGTTTGAAAAGACAGAGCCGTTAACAATACCAGCGATCCTGGCAACGCCATTAAAACTCAAATTTCCTTCGAACTTACAGCCCTCTTCAATGATAGCTGAAATCTCGCCTTTAACATTTCGCATTATAAATCCAATGTGGTCCTATAGGACCAATTACGACTTCATCAAATATTCGTAAATATCGTTAAACTCAGCTTCATTAGTATATTTTAAAACAATTTGGCCGTTTCCAACTTTTTTGCCTTTGATTTGAAAATGAAAACCTGTTCTTTGTTCTAACTTAGTTCTTAGATCATCTAACTTACTTTCTAATTCCTTGTTGCCTTCAGACTTAGTTTTTTCGACAACTGGATTTGATTTCATTTTCTTTTCTAATTCTCTAATAGACCATTGTTCAGCCACGGCCATTTCCGCAAGCCTTAAAGATTTTTCTCTTTCTTGAACACTAGCTAAAACTTTTGCATGTCCAAAAGAAAGAAGATCCTTTTGAACCATTTCTAAAACTGGTCTTGGTAGTTTTAGTATTCTTAAAAAGTTAGCTACAGTCGATCTTTCTTTACCAACTCTCTTAGCTACTTCCTCTTGTGAAAGTTTAAAGTCATCCATCAAGTTATAGTAAGCAAGAGCTTCTTCAACACAATTAAGATCCGATCTTTGAACATTTTCAATAATGGACATGACCATTTTTTCTTTATCAGTTCCACGCTTAATAATCGCAGGAACTTTTTCAAGACCGGCCTTCTTGGCAGCTCGAAGCCTTCTTTCACCTGCAATCAATTCAAATCCTTTTTCGGCTTTACTAACTAAGAGAGGTTGAATGATTCCATTTTGCTTTATAGATTCTGCGAGCTCCTCTAGGTCTTTCTCTTTAAAGATCTTTCTTGGTTGACCAGGGTTAGCAACGATAGTGTTGATATCGATCAATAAAGGTGAGCTATCTTCAGTTATGTTTTTTGGTTTAGTTTCTTTATTTTCTACTGTTTTATCTAGGTCTTTAAGGGACTGTGAAAGAATCTCATTGGGAGTTTCTTGAATAAGTGATGCTATACCTTTTCCTAGTGCTATTTTCTTTGCCATTGTTCCCTCTGATTAATTTAAAGTTTGAGTTGGTTCTTGTCCTTCTTGAGCTTTTTGTAAAAGCTCTTCTGGTATCTCAGGAATTTCTTCAAATCCGTATTCTTTAATTTCTTTTTCTTGCTGAATACGATTCTTAATTAAGATTTCCTTAGCTACGTTTAAATATGCTTCGGCACCTTTAGATTCAACATTATAAAGAATGATAGGTTGACCAAAAGAAGGACATTCAGAAAGCTTAACGTCCCTTGGGATTACAGTCTTGAAAACTTTTTCTCCAAAAGCATTTCTCATCTCCTCACTTACTTGACGGTGAAGTGAAGTCCTCTTATCAAACATAGTAAGGAGCACACCTTCCATTTCCAAATTTGGATTTAATGAAGAACGAACTAATCTGATTGTGTTCTGCAATTGAGCGAAGCCTTCCATTGCATAATATTCAGTCTGCAATGGAACAATATATTTATTGGCAGCATTCAATGCATTCAAAGTAAGTAAGCCTAGCGATGGAGGACAATCGATTAAGATATAATCATAATCGTCAGCGACTGTAGCAAAAGCATTCTTAAGTTTTTGCTCTCTGGCCATTTCACTTACTAATTCAATCTCTGCACCAATTAAATTTCCATCTGATGGACAGATATGAAGATAAGGAAGAGCTGTTTCGTAAGTTGCATCTTTTAAAGAAGATTGCCCGATGATGACATGATAAATATTTTGATCTTGATGACTTTCTTTTGATAACCCAAGCCCAACAGAAGCGTTTCCTTGGGGGTCTAGGTCAATTAATAGAGTCTTTTTCTCAGCTATTGCTAGACACGCTGCAATATTTATAGATGAAGTTGTTTTACCAACCCCGCCCTTTTGGTTAGCCAATGCAATAATTTTAGCCATTTACGTCTCCGGGAGAACTATTTGTGTGGGAATAATTTTGACTTAAGAGTCGAGATTCTGACAAGGTTTTTCTTTTCTTTTTTTGTTCCACGTGGAACAGGTAAAACTCTGTAACCTATTAATATTCTTTGAGAGCCGTCGGGAAGCTCGAAAGAAAGCTCTTCAATTTTACTAATTCCGGTTCCTAAATTATTTAAATCCTCTTGCTCATAGAGGCCTGGTCCCTTGTAAAAAAACACCTTACACTCTTTTTCAAATCTCAAGAGATTGAAGCAATCCTTAATCTTACCAACTGCTTTAAAAATAATAACTGCTTCTTCATCGATCAAGAAGGTTTCAATTCGTCCGTGCATAGGAGCCACGTTCTTAATCCCGAGCTCCTGGCAAATCACTTTTACAGCTTCAGCCTTTTTATTCTTAGACTCAATTCCGATAAAGTTTTTCTGAGGTATCAAGCTGGCTAATGGAACAAGAGGAAAACCTCCCCCAAACCCAACATCAATAACTACTGAGCAAGACTCTAACGCCTTTTTAAATTTAGGTGAAATATCTAAAGGGTGGACAGAGTCAAAGATCTGCTTAATATAAAAATCTTCTTCGTCTAGAATTCTAGTTAAGTTTATTCCCTTCAAGGGTCCTTCTAGTACTTCTAGATATCTCTTAGCAAATTCTCTCATCTAAACTCTATTTGAGGCTACGTAGGCCAAGGTAGCAGGCCTAATACCATTGATCATAGATAGCTGCTGAAATGTTTCTGGTTGAATCTTTTTAATTCTTTGTCGGCACTCAAAGCTAATGTTTGAGTTCTCACTAAGTACTTCCCATGCGACTTTCTTTTCTTTTAGCTTAGAGAGCTTTTTTTGCTGGCTCACGGACCTTTCTAGGTAGCCCTCATACTTTAGTGAATTAGCTACATCGCAAATAACTTGTGGAAGAAACATTATCCCCATGCGAACCAGTTCGTGCTGTAAAGTTAGCTCTGGATCTAGGTGAGACCTCTTTACTAGTTCCTCTAGAGTGATATTTTCTTGGATTTTGCCGTATTTCTGCTCTTCAAAATATTTTGACCACTTTTTCGTTGCTCTAAAACCAGTTTTCTTAACAAGAGCTATAAGTATTTTCCTTTCGAGGAAATAGTTCTCTATGAAACTGTCTATCTCTTTATTAAGCCCAAGGGTTTTTCTATAGGGGCCTATTCTAAAATAACTATTATCCTCACGGGTAAAAAGACGGCTTTCAGAACGAGCAGTAAAAAGCCTATAAGGCTCATCTCTTTCGTTGCTTACCAAATCTTCTACCATAACGCCGATATAGCTCTCTTCTCGATTGAGAATGAACTTTTCCCTGCCTAAAATAGCTAGGCCTGCATTGATTCCAGCAATAAATCCTTGTCCAGCCGCCTCTTCATACCCAGAAGTACCATTCAACTGTCCCGCGAAATACAAACCAGGGAGTTTTTTATGCTCGAGAGCTATATTTAACTCAGTTGTATCAACAACATCATACTCAACGGCATAACCAGGAACGGCTATCACTGCTTTTTCTAGGCCGGGAATAGTTCTAATAAACTCTTCCTGGATTTCTACTGGAAGACTCGTTGAGATTCCGTTGGGATAAAATGTGTCTAGATTCAAGCCTTCTGGCTCAACAAACACATGGTGCCCGTCTTTATCTGGGTATCGAAAGGCTTTATCTTCGATAGAAGGGCAATATCTAGGCCCAACACCCTTGATCTGACCATTAAAAATGGGTGATCTCTCTTTATTTTCCCGAATAAGATCCAAAGTAGCTGATTGAGTCCTAGTTAAAAAACAATCGAGTTGTCTCTGGGCTCTCTTATTGTCTCTGTTTTTAAAATGAAAGTTAAATGCCTTAGGGTCACTAGGTTGAGGATCCATAACTTCAAAATTGATACTATCCCTTAGAAGCCTGGCTGGAGTTCCTGTTTTAAATCGCTTTATGTTTCCTGTTTCTTTTACAAGTGTCTGCAGTGAGACTGAAGGGCTACACTCAAAACGTCCACCGGCGTTCTGTACTTCACCTGTATGGAGCTTTCCGTTCAAAAAGGTACCTGTGGTAATAACAATCTTTTTGGCCCTAAAAACCTCTCCTGATTTAGCTGTAACCAGATAGTTCTCATTGAGAGAAATATCAATTATGGATTCCCTAATGACCGTAAGGTTTCTTCGTTCAGATAACAGCTCTTCTGCTTTTTCGGCATAGAGCTCTTTATCAATTTGAACTCTCGTAGAACGGACCGCTGCCCCCTTCGACTCATTTAAGATCCGAAATTGTATTCCTGCATGGTCTGCTAGTATTGGCATCAAGCCGCCAAGAGCATCAAGCTCCCTAACCACTTGACCCTTACCTACTCCACCCACAGCCGGATTACATGGTGCCGAAGCAATTGGAATCGAGGGCATCGTGACTAAGCCCACTCGAAGATCAAATTCGGATGCTGCCCATGCGGCCTCCGCACCAGCGTGGCCGCCACCAATTATTAAAATGTCATAGAGATTCTTATTCATAATTTAAAGTTCCACGTGGAACATATGAGAAAACTAGACACACTGTCTATGTTACTACTTACCAATGCAAAAATTACTGAAGATATTATTGAGTACATCATCAGATGTTGTTATTCCCAAGAGACCATTAACTTCCCCATCTAACATATTGATTTCATTAGATATGATTGCTGGATCATTTATCCCTTCAATTAGTTGAGCAATACCCTCAACCATATCAGATAAGTTATTGATTATATTACGTTGCCTATCTGGCAAGATGGGCTTCTCTGCCATTAACATACTGTATTTACTATATATTTGATCTTTTAAAAGGCCTAGTGGTTCTATAGGACCACCGACTTCCGGTCCTATAGGACCAGTTTTTGCTTCCGGTCCTATAGGACCAGTTTTTACTTCCGGTCCTATAGGACCAGTTTTTGATTCCGGTCCTATAGGACCAGTTTCTGATTTTGGTCCTATAGGACCAAGTTCTACCAATGGTCCTATAGGACCAAGGCTAAAGCGCTTAGATTTAGCTGATAACTCATTAAAATCATAAATTTTTTCGGCAAATCCCTCTAAATCTGAATGAGTAAAGACAACTGCATCCGCCTCTAAAGCAGAGGCTCCCAACTCATCTGATAAAAATGGGTTAATCACAAGAATCTTATAAAAAGCATCTGAAAATAATTCTATTGATAGTTTAATACCTTCTACTTCTATTTTATCTTCGCTTTCTCGAAGGCCGGCAGTGTCTACTACCTGAAACTCTGCACCTTTATGCGAAAAATACTCTGAAATATAATCTCTCGTTGTTCCTTTTATTTCAGAAACAATTGATCTTTTTTCCTCAAGTAATTTATTAAATAAAGTGCTCTTCCCTGCATTGGTTACACCCATTAAAACCACTTTAGGCTTCAGTAGATGTGACCTTGGTGAGCGTGTCCTTCTCTTTAGTGTATGAATAAGGTTCTTGAAGTTCTCAAAATGATCCTTGAAGAGTTTATTTGACTGTTCTTCACCGACATCATCAGAAAAGTCGATCAAGATTTCGATTGATCCACGAAGACCTAGGTAAGATTCCCTTAGATTTAAATACTCTTTTTGAAGTTCCCCATTTAAGTGAGACATACCATTATCGAAGAGATCAATAGAGCCAGCATTTAATAAAGTATCAAGCCCCTCAACCTGTGTGAGAGTCATCTTATTATTTCTTAATGCTCTATAGGTAATCTCTCCTGGATTTGCTTCCCTAACTCCTGATCTTTTAAATAGCTCAATGATTCTTCGAACATTAATAGGATTCCCATGGACAGCTAACTCTAATATATCTTCACCATTGTAAGAGTTAGGACCTTTAAAATAGGTTAAGACTATTTCATCAATCACTAGAGAGTTATCAACTATCTTTATAAAGGTAGCTTGCCTTGGAATAAGCTTACTAAGGTCCTTGTTGAAAAGATTATTGATTAACTTAAAAGATTTGAGACCTGAAATCCTTAGAAGAGAAATGGCCGTGTTTTCATTGTTCCCGCTACTACAAGCAATAATAGGATCTTCAGAAATCAGCCATTCCATAATTAATCTGTATATTTATAAACAACCAACTGTTGAATAATACCAAATAAGGTTGAAACAAAAATATAAAGAACTAAACCTGAAGGTAGATCTTTCATAATAAAACCGAAGATCAATGGCATGGCCATCATCACCTTAGCCTGAGTTGGATCGGCAGTAGTTGTAGGAGTTAGTTTTTGCTGCCCAAACATAGCAATAGCCATTACTACTGGAAGTACATAGAGAGGATCTTTAATACTTAAGTCAGTAATCCACCCCATGAAAGGAGCGTTTACTAGTTCGACTGAATTATAAAGAACCTGATAGAAAGCGAAAAACACTGGCATTTGAAGAAGCATTGGAAAGCAACCGCCCAATGGGTTTGCTCCAGCACGCTTAAACAACTCCATTGTTTCTTTTTGCATTCTCTGTGGGTCATCTTTAAATTTTTCACGAAGCTTAGTTAGCTCAGGCTGAACTTTCTGCATCTTCTTCATACTAACAATAGATTTGTAATAAAGAGGGAAAGTTAGAAATCTTAAAAGAATAGTAAGTAAGATAATCGCAATTCCATAATTAGGAATATACTTGTAAACAAATTGAATTCCTCTAAGGATCGGAACAGCAATAATACCAAAGATACCAAAATCAACACTTAACTGAAGATTATCCCCAAGCTTAGTCAGGATATCGTAGTTTTTCTTAACAAAAACTAAGTATGAATTAAAATTCTGAGTAGGTTCAACAAAATCGATGACAAACTTACCTGCAGCATTTGTAACCTTAGCAGCAGCTTTCTTATCCATTACAAGAGCAAATAAATGAAAATTAAAGTCCACTCCAGCCCATTTGATAAGGCCATCATATGAATCTTCATCTCCAACTTCAAAAGTATCAACGTCTTTAGCACCTAAAAAAGTAAAATTCCTTACTTGCCGGTTATCAAGTGTCTTCTCACTAGACTCAAAAACAATTCTGTATTGGTAAGCTGAAGCTGATACTAGATTATAAGTTAGTTTATCATCCTTACTTAAACTTCCCGTGAAGCTAATACCAAATTCACTATTAGTTCCTTTTATAACTCCACTATCTTCCTGGAGGGCCATAAAGATCGGGTGAAATTTTCCATCTTTTTTAACAAAGATCTTAAAAGGAGAACCCTTACTCTCTAATATATCTTTGAATAAAGACTTAGAGTCAGAATTTGAGAAATCGGCAATACTTAGATCGCTACCAATTCTAGCCATTCCTTGCGAACCTTCTAGATTTGTATACTCAACTTCAGTACTCACAGGAACATTGTCGACTAAGATTTTATTTTCTTTAGCAGGCTCTGCAGAAGTCCCATTTTTTGTAACCGGAGCTTCTTTAACCTTTGTTACTTTATTCTTATCTTCGAATGGTTGCTTTGGAGCAAAGTAGGATTGCCACACAAATAAAACTACCGCTGATAGAGCGATGGCCATAAACATTCTTTTCTGATCATTATTCATATTTTTACCTGGTTGTTAGCAACAACGCTTCTCCACCGGTGGTGGATCGAAACCACCATCATTATAGGGATGACATTTAACTATTCGTGAAATGGAATACCATAACGCTAAATGGAAAGGAAGCGTCTCAAAACATATTTTGGAATACTCTGAGCAAGTCGGATAAAACCTGCAGCGAGGCGCCAAGAAAGGCGAAACTAGTTTTTGATAAAATTTAATTATTAATTTAAAAATAGAATTCATTTTGCTGCAATAGCTTTGAAGATTCCATTGAAAGAATCTTCTATCTTCACCATTGGACTAACTGAGTTATCTTTAAAAAACTGGGGGTGAACTACGAGTAAAACATCCTTACCGAGATCTTTGAATTCAGACCTTCTAAAAGCCTCTCTAATACAACGCTTAACCTTATTTCTCTTAACGGCATTACCAACTTTCTTTGAAGCGCTAATACCAATACGTGTCTGTTTGCTAGTTGTGCTTTTAGAATAAGCCATAAGCCACTTCGCTTTATTTGAAGTGCTTCCTGACTTAAGGAAAGTAAAGTCTGCCTTATTTAAAAGGCGGACTTCTTTCGGAAAATTTTCAGAATTCATCAGACTTATTTAGTACCAGTAGAAACTGTAAGGTTCTTACGTCCCTTTCTTCTACGGGCGTTGATCACTTTCTTCCCACCAGGAGTAGACATTCTTTTTAGAAACCCGTGAACTCTAAGTCTTTTCTTTCTTTTTGGCTGCCAAGTTCTTTTGATCTTGCTCATCGCTATAACCTCTTCTACATAACTGATTTCGTTTCGAAGCTATGATTTACACACCGGACAATGAAAGGTCAAGCAGCGCAATTGATATTCACCGACCTAAATACCCCTTTTTAAACAAAATGTGGAAAACTTTTGGGCCCTGCTCAAAAACAGGATTGCTTTAAATGTTTCGGCCATGTTAATTTCTCGGTCCGCTTTCACACACACAACAACAACTAGATTTGCCTAGTAGGGAGTCCGCAGGAATGAGTGAACAATTTCCTTTTGAGCACTTTTTATCCAATGAAACCAGCTTTAATCCATTGAATTTAAACAATAAAAACAATGACTTAAAGCCAGAAAATAAGACTAATATAGTACAAAATCCAAATGAAAAGTTCTCTCAAGATGAGCTAATTGCCATCAATAAAGAGGTTTTGAACTACCTAAAAGACAGTGTAACTATCCAGAAATACAGCACTTACTTTGAAAATACATTTTATTTACAAAGACTTGAAGACACCCATGTTTACTTCTCAGTAACTACAGAATTTATTAAAAATGTTATTAATAACAGCTACTTACCTTTTATATCAGAGGCCATCCAAAACACTTTAGGACAGGTTTTTGAGATTTCTATAGAAGTAGTCACTAACACCGAAAGTCTAAGCTCAAACAAAGATAGCATATTGAATTCATTGAAAGGACAAACTGCAATCGTCGGTCCTGGTGCAAAATCAGCAAAGGAAGTGAAGTTCAGTCTAGACCTTAATCAAACTCAAGATGAGAAGATTAAATCAGCTGAATCTAAATACATGGACCATGTCAGACCAAATACAAATAGCATTCTTTTTGATCCGACAAAAACATTTGATAACTTCATTGTTGGTCCAGAGAACAATATGGCAAACGCTACAGCACATAGCGTAGCAAAGAGACCAGGTAAAAGTGGGAAATACCCCTCTTTATACCTTCATAGCTCCCCAGGTTTAGGAAAGACTCACCTACTTCATGCTGTAGCAAATGAAATTCAGGCCAACCATCCTCAACTCGTCATTTGTTTAATAACTGCAAGAGAATTCTTAAAAGAGATGATTAACTCAATTAAAGAAAAGAATATCGATGAATTTCAAAAGAAATACTTAGAAAAGATTGATGTCTTAATGATTGATGATATTCACGAATTAAAAAACAAAGAAGGGACTCAAAATGAATTCTTTCACATCTTTAATGAGCTCCACAACAAAGGTAAGCAACTAATCTTTACTTCAGATAAACCACCAAAAGATATTGATGGAATTGAAGAAAGAGTAAGAAGCAGACTAGGATGGGGACTTGTTGTAGATATTGGAAGTCCAAACTTAGAAACTCGAATTGCTATCTTAAAAAGAAAAGCATTTGAACTAGATCTATTTTTACAAGATGAAGTCTATACACTTATCGCAAGTAATATCACGGCCAATATTCGTGAACTAGAAGGCTCATTAATTAAATTACAAGCTTACGCAGACCTTATGAATGTAGACCTAGAGATTGAACAAGTAAGGGACCTCTTAGGATTAGAAAACCGTGAGGATGCTAAGATCATTACCCTAGACACCCTTGCCAGAGCGGTTTCACAACACTTTAAAATCCCTCTAGCGGACATAAAATCAAAAGCAAGAGGCCAACATATAACAACGGCAAGACACGTTGGTATGTACCTTTCTAGGAAGATCTTAAACACCACTCAAAAAGAAATTGGACAGTTCTATGGGGGCCGTGATCACACTTCAGTTATCCACGCCGTCAATAAAGTGACTGGTCAACTACGTACAGATCTCAATCTATCACGAGATCTTTTTGCTATCGAAAATAATTTATAAGCCAAATATCCACATAAACTAAGTTGATAAAATTTAGTTTATGTGGATAACTTTAATGTAAAGATTCCTTCACAAGTTTTTCCATACTTTCCTAACGATTATTCACATTGATAATAATTTGCGGCCCTAGCAAAATTGCGCAGTTGTTTATCAATTCACATTTTTTTACACATGTTAATTACTTTATTTGTTTACCAACATGGATAAGAATAAGAGTAATTAACATGTGAATAAAATTGTGAATAACTTTTCTAAAAACGGCCTAAAATAGCTACAACGCAAAGCTATAGAAAATCCTGTGGATAATCTGTGGATACAGACCTTAATAAACCAAAGAAAATGTGGATAATTATAGAATATCCGCATTAATTATAATTTTTTTAATTAGTTATCAACTTCTACTCACATACCTACTAAAGATAACTATAAGTAATCATGAGAAAAAGAGACTTTCCCACTTATCCACACAGTATAATATATATTAAATAAATATAGAGATTAGAAAATCAAGAGCTAACGCCCTTGCAGAACCTACAGATAGATTATAAAAATTCTAAATAAATCTTTTAAGGACAACTATGAAAGTTTGTTTAGACACTGACACATTTAGATCTGCCATCAACAAAATCTTAACTGTTGTTGATAAAAGAAATTCTAGACCTATCTTAACTTATGCTTTGATTAAAGCCGAAGGAGATACACTTCAAATATCTGCTACAGACCTTGAAGTATCAGCAAAGGTTTGTGTTCAAGCAAATGTGAATGAAGCAGGAACATTTTGTGTAAATGCTAAGAATATATTTGATATTCTTAGAGAGTTACCTGACGGAGAAGTTCACCTAGAAATTATAGAGGGTGAAAATACTTTAAAATTATTTTTCAAAGATATTCACTATTCACTCTTAGTTTATAAGAACGAAGATTTTCCACAATTAGTATTCAACAATGAGAACAACCAAGTACAAATGAACTCTCAAGGTTTATTAGATGTTATAAGCAAAACAAGTTATGCCATCTCAACTGATGAAACTAGATTGTACCTAAATGGTATCTATCTTCAGGAAAGAGATTCTAAGCTAAGAGCTGTAGCAACAGATGGACACCGTTTATCAATGGTAGATACTGAAGTTGATGTTAATGGAATTGATTCACTTACTAATGGAATCATTATCCCTAAAAAAGGTGTTTACGAGTTAAAGAAGTTAGCTGAAGCAAACCCTGGTGCTGATATAAAGATCTCACTTGATGATTCTTTTTTGTACGCAAACTCCGAAAATACTTATTATCTATCAGTAAGACTGATAGCTAGGGAATACCCTAAATACCAAGCGGTCATTCCTTCAAAGACTTCTTTTCTTTTAACAGCAGATAAAGATCTACTCTTTGATGCAATTAGAAGAATAAAGATCATGTCTAATGAGAAATCTAATGGTGTTAGAATTCATTTAAAAGATAAAGAAATGACGATCACAGCCAATCATCCAAGTTTAGGTGATGCTTCAGAAAAACTACCAGTTGATTATAATGGAAAAGATATGGAAATTGGCTTCAATGCTAAGTACCTAATTGATACCTTATCTATCTTCGACAATGGTGAAGTACTTATGGAGCTAAATAATGAATTAAGTCCTGTTATTATCAGGTCCTCTAATTCACCAAGCCATATGGGCATTATTATGCCTTTAAAGCTCTAGGCTAAATGCTTCCCTATAAGCTTCAAAAATTTCAGGCCACAAACTTTCGTAACCTTTTGCCTGACGTAATTGAATTTGGGCCCAACATCAATTGTATCTTAGGTGAAAATGGAAATGGGAAAACTAATATCCTAGAAGCTATCTTTGTCTTGGCCAATAAAAAATCTTTCCGAAAAAACACGAGTTTTCCACAATACTTGGGGATAGATGGTGAAAAACCCGAAATAATATTATCGAGTGTCTTCGAGGTAGAATCCGAAACCGTGAGTTACTCAGCTAAGATCGAAGAAAAGAGATCACAATTCTTTCTAGAAGGAAAAATTGCAAAGAAAAAACCTGAGATTAAGTTGGTTTTTATCAATCCTTTTGACTCGTATGGGTTTCATAATTTAGCAGCCCATAGAAGAACTTGGTTTGATCAGCATATCTCACTCTTAGATAAAGAATATAAAAAAGCTTTAAACAAATACACATCTGCTCTAAGGTCACGGAATGTCTTGCTTTCTAAAAAACCGCCTGCTTTCAGAGAGCAAATTAAAGCATTTGATGTGGAGCTAGCAGCAAATTCTGTTTACTTAACTGAGAAGCGCGTTGCATTTATCAAAGAGATGACTCCTTTCACTAACGGCATTTTTAAAAAGATATTCGCAGAAGAGCACCAATTAGAAATTGAAATTAGCTCACAAGTTATAGGTCTTGATCAAAATCAGATATTTGAACTGCTTCAAAATAATTTAGAAAAAGATGAGATGAGATGCGTTACTTCTTATGGAGTTCATAAAGATGACTACGTGCTTCTCTTCAATGGTTTGAACTCATTTGATTACTGTTCTTTAGGCCAACAAAAAATGAGCTATTTGAGCCTCTTGTTTGCCTATATAGAGCTCTTTAGGTATAAATTCATGGCATACCCTATTGTGTTGATTGACGACGTTTCAGGGGAGCTGGATAAGTTCCGTTGGAAGAAGTTAGTAGAGTTTTTGGAGCATAGCGAATTCCAAGTTCTGATAACGACTGCCAACGAAAAATTCAAAGAAGAATTAGAACAAATTCAAAATGCCAAGAAGATCTATGTGGAGTCCGGAAGGATTTCTTAATCTTCCTAGCGAAAGAATTACTAACGGACTATGGGAGTTCTTTTGGAAAATCAAGAATCGATTTCAAAAGTCGGCGCAAAATATGAAGCCGATCAAATTAAAGTTTTAGAAGGTTTAGAAGCCGTTAGAAAACGTCCTGGTATGTATATCGGTGATACGTCTAACCGTGGTCTGCATCACTGTGTCTATGAAATTGTGGATAACGCTGTTGATGAAGCGCTAGCAGGTTTTTGTTCTGAGATTAAAGTAATTATTCACGTAGATAACTCAGTGACTGTCGTCGACGATGGTCGTGGTATTCCAGTAGGAATGCACCCTACTGAAAAGATGTCTGCAGCTGAGCTAGTTTACACAAAGCTACATGCCGGTGGGAAGTTTAATGAAGAAGGATCAGCCTATAAAGTCTCTGGTGGGCTTCATGGTGTTGGTGCTGCTGTTGTTAATGCTCTTTCAAAATATGTAAAACTTGAAATTAAAAAAGATGGAAAGTTATACGAAGTTAATTTCAATCATGGCGTAACTGTAGCTCCTTTAAAGCAAACAGGTACCTTAGATAAATCTGAAAAGAACGGAACTGCTGTTACCTTCAAGCCTGATAATGAAATCTTTGAAGTTCATGAATTTAATTATGACACCTTATCGAATCGTTTTAGAGAGATGGCCTTTTTAAATAAGGGATTAAAAATCACTCTAAAAGACGAGAGAGCTGATGATAAGAAAGATACTTTTCATTATGAAGGTGGACTTGTTGAATTTGTAGAATACCTAAATAGAGCTAAGTCACCTATTCACAAGAAACCAATTTATATATTTTCTTCGAAAGAAGAGTACGAAGTAGAAATAGCAATGCAATGGACTGACTCGTATAACGAAGTTCTTTCTGGATATGCTAATGCTATTTCAACACCAGAAGGTGGAACCCATATATCTGGTTTTAAAACAGCTATAACAAGGCAGTTAAATTCTTGGGCCAAAGATAGTGGATTAACTAAAAACTCTAAAATGAATCTGACTGGGGATGATATGAGAGAAGGCTTAACAGCTATTATCTCAGTTAAACTTCCAGAACTTCAATTTGAAGGACAGACCAAATCTAAACTCGGTAACTCTGAGGTTGAAGGTATTGTTAACTCTTTAGTTGGTGATGGACTTAAAACTTACTTAGAAGAAAATCCTGATACGGCTAAAGTGATTGTTAGAAAATCTCTTGATGCAGCAGCAGCTAGAGAAGCAGCTAGAAGAGCTAGAGAACTAACAAGACGTAAATCTGTTCTTGATAGTGGTGGACTTCCAGGGAAGATGGCTGATTGTCAGGAAAAAGATCCAGCTAAATGTGAAATCTATATTGTGGAAGGTGACTCGGCGGGTGGGTCCGCCAAGCAGGGCCGTGATCGAAAGACTCAAGCCATTCTTCCTCTTCGTGGTAAAGTATTAAACGTTGAGAAAGCACGTTACGATAAAATGTTAGCCAACAACGAAATCAAGATGCTTACACAGGCTTTAGGTACAAGTATCGGTAAAGCAAACTTCGATATCTCTAAGCTTCGATATCATAAAGTTATTATCATGACCGATGCGGACGTCGATGGGTCACATATTCGTACCCTACTCTTAACTTTATTTTATAGACAATTTCCTGATCTAATTGAGCAAGGGTTTGTATATATCGCTCAACCACCTCTCTACAGATACAAGAAAGGTAAGACTGAAAAATACTTAAAAGACGATAATGAACTTGAAGCCTTTCTAGTAACAAATACTGTTAGTGAAGCAAAAATTAATGTTGCAGGTGAAGCCATAGATGCTGAAACTGCGAAACAAATTGTTAATAGATATTCAACCTACTTTAATATTCTGAAATCTTACGATGTTCATTTTGATCTTCATTTACTAAGAAGAATTATTGAGCACTCAACTTTGACCACCGAAGTTCTAAAAGATGAAGCAAAACTTAAAGCTGAGCTAGCGAGTTTATCTGAGCATTTTAAGAAACTAGAAGCTGAGACTCTTAGATCTTATTCCTTTGAAATTGAAGATGATCTTGAGCACCAGTGTAAATTAATTAGAGTTGTCGTTAAAACGGCAGCGAGAACTAAGAAATTTAAATTAACTAGTTATTTCTTTTCTTCTCCGGAGTATGCCGATCTTCACAACAACTACGATGGTATTAAAAAATACTACGATGCTAAATTTGATATTGAAAAAGATAAGATGGAAAAAAGAGAGTTCGATAACCTTGAAGAGTTCGCAGAATTCGTTGTAACTGAGGGCCGTCAAGGCGCTTATATTCAGCGTTATAAGGGACTAGGTGAAATGAACCCCGAGCAGCTTCTCGATACAACAATGTCTCGTAAAAATAGAACACTCCTCCAAGTGACTATTGAAGACACAATTGAAGCCGATCAGGTTTTCTCTGTTCTCATGGGAGATCAGGTTGAACCTCGTCGTGAATTTGTTGAAAAGAATGCTCTTAATGTTAGAAACTTAGACGTTTAAGGAAGAATAAATGGCTGACGATAATACTCCTATTGATCACGGAAATATTGAACCTGTAGCGATTCAGGATGAAATGCGTAATTGTTATTTAGATTATGCCATGTCGGTTATTATTGGCCGTGCATTACCTGATGTTAGAGATGGAATGAAGCCTGTGCATAGAAGATCACTCTATGCCATGCACGCTAATGGTAACTATCATAATAAACCATACTTAAAGTCAGCCAGAATTGTTGGTGATGTAATTGGTAAGTATCACCCACATGGTGACACAGCAGTTTACGGAACTATCGTAAGACTAGCTCAAGATTTTTCAATGAGGTATCCCCTTGTTGATGGTCAAGGTAACTTTGGTTCTATCGATGGTGATAGCGCTGCGGCCATGAGGTATACAGAAATTAGGCTTAAGAAACTTTCTGAAGAGATGATGAAAGATCTCGATAAAGAAACTGTTGATTGGCAGCCAAACTTTGATGAATCTTTAAAAGAACCAAAAGTACTCCCTTCAAGGGTTCCAAATTTATTGATCAACGGTACAGCAGGTATTGCTGTTGGTATGGCCACAAATATACCTCCACATAATTTAACTGAAATCATGAACGCACTCATCTATCTATTAGATGACCGAAATGCAACTGTTGATGATCTTATGAAGATTGTGACAGGGCCCGACTTTCCGACGGCAGGATTTATCCATGGAACGGAAGGAATTAAGTCAGCTTATAAGACCGGTAGAGGAATTATTCAGATTAGGGCTAAAACGGATATTGAAGAATTTGGTAGAGATAGAGAAAGAATCGTTATTACTGAACTTCCATATCAGGTGAATAAAGCTAAATTGATTGAAAAAGTAGCTGATCTTGTTAACGCAAAATCGCTAACTGGAATATCTGATATTAGAGATGAATCAAGTCACCTCGGTATACGTGTGGCAATTGATCTTAAGAAAGGCGAAATCGCTAATGTCATCTTAAACAGACTTTATAAGCAAACTCAGCTTCAAACATCTTTTGGTATTATTTTCTTATCAATTAGAAATAGTTCTCCAAAAGTAATGGATCTAAAAGAACAACTAGACTCTTTTATCGATCACAGGCGTGAAGTTGTTATTCGTAGAACCGTTTATGAACTAAAGAAAGCAAAAGAAAGAGCTCATATCCTAGAAGGCTTAAAAACAGCTGTAGAAAACATTGATGAAATTGTTGAGTTGATCAAAAAGTCAGAAGGTCCTCAACAAGCAAAAGCTTCATTAATAAGTAAGTACACGCTTTCAGCCATCCAAGCTCAAGCAATCTTGGACATGCGCCTACAAAGATTAACAGGTCTAGAGCGTGATAAAATTATTAAAGATCATGCTGAGATCATGGCTGAAATTACTCGCTTACAAGGGATCTTAGATTCTGAAGAATTAATCATTGGTATTATCAGAGAAGAATTCAAAGAAATTTTAGAAGCTTATGGTGATGAAAGAAGAACTCAAATTGTTGCAGCTGCTGATGAAATTCAAATTGAAGACCTTGTTAAGCAAGAAGAAGTTATCGTTACTGTAACTCATAAAGGTTATATCAAACGTATGGCCTTAGATACTTACAAGACTCAAAAGCGAGGAGGTACTGGAGTTAAAGGTGCTGCCTCAGCTGATGATGATTTCTTTACTTCAATCTTTACGGCCAATACTCACTCAACACTTCTCTTCTTCACAAGTAGAGGAACTGTCTTTTCTAAGAAAGTTTATACAATTCCAGAAGGGACTAGAACTAATAAGGGTCGAAATGTAGCGAATCTTATTCAAATTCCTTCAGGTGAAAAGATTAAAGAGATTTTGTGCATACCTTCCGATGATCAATTAGAAGGTAAATTCTTAATGTTCGCCACAGAAGGTGGAATTGTTAAGAAAACTAACCTTTCTGATTATAAGAAGATTAAACAAAGTGGGCTTAAGTCTATCAAGATTGTTGATGGAGATTCCCTACTTACAGTTAGAGTTACTGACGGATCTAAAGATGTTCTTCTTTGCTCAAATGGTGGAAAGATTATCAGATTCGCAGAAACTGATTGCCGTCCTATGGGAAGAGTTTCTCAAGGTGTTAAAGGTATTAATATTGGCGATGATGAAAGAATCATTGGGATGGAAATCATCGACGATAATGTTGAAATCCTATCAATCACAGAAAATGGTTACGGAAAAAGAACAAGTTCTTCGCAATATAGAAAGCAGACTAGAGGTGGGAAAGGGATTCTCGCTATGCGCTTAACAGAGAAGAATGGAGAAATTAGAGATATTAAACCTGTATCTGATAAAGATGATCTCATGATCATTACTGATCAAGGTCAAGTTATTCGTACTAAGATTTCTGGTATCTCATTGATGGGTAGAGCTACTCAAGGTGTTAGAATCATCAAGCTTAAGTCTGGTGAAAAAGTTGTAGCTGTTGAGAAAATAGTAGACCCTGACGATGAAGTGGATGATTCTACTCAAGAGTAAGCTTCTTTTCTTAGGAAGCTTACTTCTACTTTGCTCCTGTGACTTTACACCAACGATCAATAAAGAGATCGTTGAAGCTCAGGAGTATCTTCTTGTTCAAAAGTATGAGAAATCCATTGCAAAATATAAGCAGATTATTGAAAAGAACCCTAATAATGTTTTAAAAGTTAAGATCTTTTATCAACTCGGTGAAATTTACAGTACGAATTTAGGTCAGAATGAATTGGCCATTGAGTTCTTTAACAAAGTAAAAAATTTAACTGAAGATCCTCTTTTCTTAGTTAAGTCTGAAGAGAGAATTGGTGAAATTGCTTTTAACTTCTCTAAAAACTTTAAGACAAGCTTCGATTCTTATAAAAACCTATCAAAATTCACACCAAAGCTAACTAATTTTGATCTTTATCAATTTCGTATGGCTATATCTGCTTTCAAGTTAAACAATCAGCATGATGCCAAAACTATCTTTGAGGAAATTCAAAAGAATCGGAACCATAAATTCTTTGTGGATTCTTTTTATTATTTAGGGTTAGTTTTCTTTCAAGAAAAAAAATGGAAAAGGTCACTGATTTATTTGAAAGAATACATAAAAAGGGAAAATAGAAAAGAACTGGTGGTCCAGGCTAAATTTATTTTAGCTAATATTTATGAATCAATGGAAGAATTAAAAACTGCTTACGATTTATATTATTCTATTCTGGGAAAATATCCCAATACTCAGGTCGTTCAAAATAGACTTAACAGCATCTACTCCAGAAGAATCGCGAGAAAGAGATAGATGAAGCAACCAAATGTTAAAAAATCCTGGCTCAAGATCTTAGGCTTAAGTTTAAGCCTGCCGAGTCTAATTTTCTTTTGTGCTTGGTTAATGCATTACGCAACTAGCCATGAATACATCTCAAAACCTGTAGGATTAATTCTTTTCCTTGCCGTAATTTTTAATACGTTCTATTTAATCATTCGATATGCAATTAACAAAAAAAATTAATCTAAAGTTATTTATTCCACTTAGCCTTGGCTTTACCAGTGCCGCTGCCCTTTTTGCTCAGAGCCAATTAGAAATCTACGTAATACTCGGAGTTTACGTAGCAACACTTTTAAACTTAGGAATGTTGCTAGGAGTTATTTCAAAGATAATACTTATTGGATCCTCCGTTGAGCCGGTTAAATACTCTAAGATAATGTTGGCCATAACCTTTATCGGAAAAATGGCTGTCATCTTTTTGGCCCTAAGTTTGGGTGTACATTTTATGGGAAAAAGGATAATAATTCCGTTACTTAACTATGTTATTCAGATTTTTGTGCTCGGCGTTTCTCTGAGGCGGACGAAGTAAAACAGGTAATTATGAAAAAATTATTAGCACTAATACTACTTCTCAATACACAATCAGCCATCGCTGCAAGCGGAGCCTTCACCTGGATAAGCTCTTTGCACTTACCTCTTGCAGAACATGTAGCAACGATGATCTTTGTTTCATTCTTGCTGATTATTGGTGGATTCATTTACCGTTCTAAGATTTCAAAAGTTTCTAATGTTGTAATTCCAGATAAGGGAATCACATTTAGAAATATTTCTGAACTTTATGGAAATTTTATATACGGTCAATGTAAGGCTATTCTTGGTGAAGATCAGGCGCATAAGTACTTTAGCTTTATCGCTACTACATTTTTAGTCATTTTAATTTGTAACCTAATTGGTTTAATCCCAGGCTTTCTTCCCCCAACTGAACACCTCTCAACTACTCTTGCCTTAGGTATTTTCTCGTTCCTTTACTACAATGTTAAAGGGATGAAAGAGCAAGGAGTTGTTAATTACTTAAAGCATTTTGCTGGCCCACTTTGGTATCTAGCTATTTTAATTTTTCCAATTGAAATAATATCTAATTTTATTAGACCCCTGTCTTTGGCTCTTAGGCTTAGATCGAACATGATGGGAGATCACTTGGTTCTTTCTGTCTTCTCTGGCCTTGCACCCCTAATCATTCCAATTGTTTTCATGATACTTGGAATCTTAGTTAGCTTTATTCAGGCTTATGTTTTTACAGTTTTATCAATGGTTTATATATCGCTTGCAACTCATCACGATCATGATGAAGAGCATGCTCACTAATCGTAAAGGAGATTTACATGAAAAAATTATTATTAGTACTTACAGTTTTCCTTGCTTCATCTGCAGCTATGGCTCAAGACGGAAGCGCTCCACTTTTTAACGAATACACAAAAGCAGTTTTCTATTTTCTAGCTGTTGCTATTGCTGCTGTTGGTGGTACTCGTGCTCAGTCTGCTGCTGCATCTGTAGCTCTTGACGGTATGGCCCGTAACCCATCAGCTGCTGATAAGCTATTTGTACCAATGATTCTTGGTCTAGCTCTTATGGAATCACTAGTTATTTTTACACTGATTTCTGTTTACCTAATCTAATTAAAATCTTCAGTTCAGAAGAAAAGAGAAGGGCTCCGATTGGAGCCCTTTTTTTATGCCTAATCTTTAAGTGCTTTTATTGTAATCGTTTTCTCGTTTACTAGCGACGGTGCAGGTAGATTTAATATTAAGTCGTTAAAACTCATTTCTACCTTAACTGTCACTTGGTGATCTCGTCTTCTAAGGTCGATATCAAATTGCTTTAATCCAAGGTCAAGCTTTGTTCCAGATTCAACTGAGGTTAATCGGAATTCATTGGCTTCAAGAACTTTAGATAAGATTGTCTTATCCTTTCTCTTAATAAGGACTGTTACCTTTACACCTTCAGGCTTTAAGACATTGCCCATAACGAAAGCTAAGTGGGTTTCGTTGAGATAAAATTTTGAAAGTGGTTGCTTAACAGGTGCTAGAATAGAGTTCATATCTAGAAAGTTCAGCTTATAAAGAGCATTGATATTTAGTGTGTCGCCATTATCTGTTGCTTCAACTTTCTTTTTAGCAAGAATTAAGGCCGGAGTTTCAGAAAGGTCTTTAACTTTAAGTGATACCTTTCCTTCAGTATCTAAATTGAAAATGAGATTAGCTTTAGAGCTTTGGTTAACATCTCTAAACTGAACATCAACCTTTCCTTCGAAAAGCTTTGCTACGACATCATATGGAACCTGTATTGTTCTGGTGCAAGCATAGGTTTCAGTTCTATATCTAGTCACGTCTCTGCAAACATATTCTTGGTAAGGAACGTCTTCGCAGACTTGTCTGCTTGGAATCCAATCGCATTGTCTTCTTGTTGTGTTATGACAAACACGGTCATTGTAGGGTACATTTCTACAAGTTCTTACTGGTGGCTTATCTGTACAGATCTCGTGAGAAGGTAAGTTTCTACAGCGTTGTGTACCATTTGGAAGTGTTCTACATTGGCGGCGACCAGGAACAGTTCTGCAAGATCTACCTCCGCCAGTATTTCGGCATTCTTCACGGTATCTTGTAACATTGCGACAAACCCTTTCATTCACATTTCGGCAGTCGTTATAGCCTGGCTGAGTTCTACATTGAGTTCTATAACGGGTCTCATTCCCGCATACATTTTCCGTATAAGGGATTTGACGAGTACAGGTATCATCAACCTCTTCTTGCCGATAGCGCGTCTCAATCTTCTTATTATCAAGCTCTAAAGACTCAAACTGTTGACCTTCATACATAATTTCTTTGGTGCTCTCAGCACTTACAGTAAAACTTAAAAGTAAAAGCAATACCGGAATCATTTTGACCATTTTCTCTCCCTTAATACTAAATTTAATCATTTACACGGAATCATGTGCAAATTAGCAACCATGACACAGAGTTTCACCAGCACTGAAAAAATAACAACTTAGCTAAACACTTAAAATAATTAAATGGCACCAGTGTCTTAGTGGCCTTTTTTAGCACAGGGCCCAATTTACTTGTCCTTAAGAAGAATTAGCGATATTTCTAGCTTAATGGATAAATTAACAACGCAAAGCGAAAGAGACATTTATTATATGCGCTTAGCGCTTAGAGAAGCAGAGAAGGGCTTTGCTAAGACTTCACCGAACCCTATGGTTGGAGCGGTTATAGTTAAAAATGAAAAAATTATCGGCCGTGGTTTTCATAGAAAAAGTGGAATGCCTCATGCTGAAGTTGAGGCCATTAATAATTGTCGAGACTCTCTAGAAGGCTCAACACTCTACTGTACTCTAGAGCCTTGTTGCCACTCTTCTAAGAAGACTCCGCCTTGCGTTCCTTCAATTATTAATTCGAAAATAAAGAAAGTAGTTATCGCTAATTTTGATGTTAATCCTGAAGTTAAAGGGAAAGGTGTCGATCTTTTAAGATCTGCTGGAATCGAAGTTGTGACTGATGTTTTGAGAGATGAATGCTTAAGACTCAATGAAACTTTCTTCTATCATATTGTTAATAAAAAACCATTTGTTCACTTGAAAGCAGCAATTTCAATTGACGGAAAAATCTGTACTAAGAGTGGTGATAGTAAATGGATCACTAATGAAGAAAGCAGAAAAGAATCTCATTTATTAAGAATGACATATGATGCAGTTTTGATAGGTCGAAATACATTGAATGAAGATGATCCTAAACTGAATATAAGAATGGGAATAGAAAATAAAAACAAAATACCTTCAAGGATTATTCTAGGTAATCCATTAAAGTTTAATTGGAATTCTTACCTCTTAAATAATAACTTGGACCTCAATATTTATGCGGTTCAAGCAAGTAACTATGAGAATTTAGATGAAGATAAAAAAGAAATACTCCAAAAAGGTAAAATTATATTCTTTGAATCTTTAAAAAAAATGCAAGAGTCTCTTTATGAACTTGGCATTTATTCTTACCTGGTAGAGGGCGGTAGCGAGGTTTTATCAAGCTTTCTAAAGGAAAATATCTATAACAAGATAACCTTATTTCAAGCTCCCATCTTAGTTGGAAACGGAAAATCTTTTTTCAATAGCGACGCAAATACAATTTCAGAAGCTATCAAGTTTGATTATAAAAAAATAGAAAATGTTAATGGAAACTTAAAAATAGAATTAGGATTATAATGTTTACAGGAATTGTTAAGAAAATTGGTAAAATCGAAAGCATTGAGAGCAATGCTGAGGGTATATTTTTGAAGGTAAATGCCGGTGAACTTTCAAAAAAAGCTAATATAGATGATTCTGTCTGTATTAACGGAGTATGCCAGACTGTTGTTTTAAAAGAAGGCGATGTCTTAGGTTTTCAAGCCGTTAAAGTTACTTTAGAAAAAACAAACTTTTCTGACTTTAAGATTGGTGACTTAGTTAACCTAGAATGTTCACTCACACCTTCTGATCCTATGGGTGGTCATTTTGTAATGGGTCATGTGAATGGTGTTGCTGAAATTAATGAGATCCAAAATTTTGGAAAGAATTATTTTACTTGGTTTAAAACGCCTTCAGAACTTCAAAAGTACATTGTTCCAGAAGGAAGCGTCTCAATAGATGGGGTTAGTTTAACAATAGCTAAAGTAGAAGATTCATCAAATAGATTTGCCGTCTCCTTAATACCACATACATGGGATAGCACAATCTTTCATACAAAAAATATCGGTAGCAAAGTTAATATTGAAGTAGATATTCTAGCAAAGTATATAGAAAACTTATTAGAAAAAAGAGAAAACAAGCTCACTCAAAAGTATTTGAATGAGACAGGATTTTAATATGAATGAATTTGATAAAATAGAAGACGCCATAGAAGATATAAAAAATGGAAAGATTGTCATAGTTCTTGATGATGAAGACCGAGAAAACGAAGGTGATTTTATAGCAGCTGCTGAGTTAGCGACACCTGAAATGATTAACTTCATGGCAAAGGTAGGAAGGGGTTTGATTTGTACACCACTCACAACTTCTGATGCTAAAAGACTAGAGCTCCCAATGATGGTAGAGCAAAATAATTCATGTCATGAAACAGCGTTTACAGTAAGTATTGATAGTAAAAATAGCGGAACTGGAATATCTGCTTTTGATAGATCGATTACTATCAAAGAAATGGTCGATATAGGAGTACCTTCCTCTACATTTTTAAGACCCGGTCATGTATTTCCGTTGATAGCAAAAGACGGAGGGGTATTAGAGCGCGATGGACATACAGAAGCGGCTGTAGATCTCGCTAGACTAGCAGGCCTTCACCCAATGGGAATTATTTGTGAAGTAATGGCCGAAGACGGAAGTATGGCTAGAAGAGATGAACTCTTTCAAATAGCGAAAGAACATAGTTTGAAAATCATTACAATAGATGACCTAAAAAAATATATTACTAAAACCAATACTGTTGCTAAAGAAGAGGAAGTTATTAACTTCCCTACAGAATTTGGAGACTTCAATCTTCATTTGTTTGAAGATAATCACCTAGCCCTAGTCATGGGTGATGTTGCTAAAGAAGGAACTTCATTAACAAGAGTTCATAGCGAATGTTTAACTGGTGATGTTTTTGGATCAAAAAAGTGTGATTGCGGTGATCAACTAAAAGAATCAATGAGAATGATTAGCGAGAATGGATCTGGTGTCCTAGTTTATTTGAAGCAAGAAGGAAGAGGTATTGGTCTAAAAAATAAAATCAAAGCTTATAAACTTCAAGAAAGCGGTTTAGATACTATTTCTGCAAATATAGAACTAGGTTTTGAAGCAGACGAAAGAACTTATGATATCGCCGGTAAAATACTACTTAGCTTGGGGGTCTATTCAGTTGATCTTCTGACTAATAATCCACTAAAGTTATCTGGACTTGAATCTTGCGGTGTAAAAGTCAACAAAAGGCTTCCTTTAAACATAATGCCGAACAAACATAATAAGAATTATATATATACTAAAATTGAAAAAATGGGCCATCTTTATGAAGGCCAAATTTAGGAGTTGATTATGATAAATAAAATAGAAGCCAATTTAAATGGATCTGGAAAGAAGTTTGCAATTGTTGTAAGTAGATTCAACGACTTTATTACATCCAAGTTACTAGAAGGTTCTTTAGATTGTTTTAAAAGACACGAAGCTGAAGATATCGATATTGTTTGGGCACCTGGTGCATTTGAATTACCATTAATTGCTTCTAGAATGGCTAAAACAAAGAACTACGACGCAATCTTAACTTTAGGTGCTGTGATAAGAGGAAGCACTCCTCACTTTGATTATGTTTGCAGTGAAGCCGCTAAAGGTATCTCAAAAGTAAGTCTTGATGAACAAATACCAGTGATCTTTGGTGTTTTAACGACTAACACTATTGAGCAAGCCATTGAAAGGGCCGGAACTAAGGCTGGAAATAAAGGTTGGGAAACTGCACTTTCAGCCATCGAAATGGCTAACTTGTTAGGTAAAATAGAAGTTTAATTAGGACTATATTCACTCATTAAAATGGCACCGGCTGCGGCAGCATTAATATGTTCCACGTTTTCTAAAACAGGAATCTTTATTAGCCCAGTTGATGCTTTTTTAATGTTTTCTTCGATTCCATTACCTTCATTTCCAATAATTACGGCAATATTTGAATTCTTTTTTACAATAGATCGATAATCTACAGCGCCCTCTTCATTGGCAGCACTTAATATCTGATAACCTTTTTTCTTCATCAGTTCGAATGATTCTATTAAGGATTTAACTCTAAAAAGGTTTGCAAAGAAAACATTACCCATTGAAACCCTAATACTCCTTTTTAAAAAAGGAGAACATGATCTCATATCCATAAGTATATTCTTAAAACCTAGACCAGTAGCACTTCTAATAATTGCTCCTACATTCTCGGCATTATCTAAATTATTTAGAACGAGGGTTTCGCCATTAATGGTATCTAGTGCTCTGTAACCAGGATGCGATGCTATTGCGAAGACTCCCTGGTGAAACTTATATCCGACATGATCTGAAATGAACTTATTTTCAGCAAGATAAATTTTACCTGAAATATTTTCGAAGAACGAAGGGTTTTCGTTGTATATTGACTCTGAAGTTAAAAGCTCTGTAACTTCTAAAACAGAATTCATTTTTTCAACAATCTTGAACCCTTCACCAATAATATACTCATCTTTATCTATACCCTTTAGGCCTAGAAATTTTTTAATGCGGGAATCTGTGTGATCAGAAATTAGCTCAGGCATTTTTTTAAAAATTTCCCCGTGATACTTTTTTTACTCTTAGCGACTACTTCCGGAGTACCTTCTGCGACTATATATCCACCTTCATCTCCACCTTCAGGACCTAAGTCAACTACGTAGTCACAAGATTTTATAACATCAAGATTATGTTCGATAACTACTACTGTATGTCCATCTTCTACTAACCTATTAATAGCTTTCAAGAGGATTTTAATATCTTGAAAATGCAGACCGGTGGTTGGTTCATCTAATACGTATAAACATTTACCTCGAGGTCTCTTTGATAATTCTCGCGAGAGTTTAAGCCTTTGAGCTTCACCCCCGGATAAAGTTGTGGCCGGCTGACCAAGTTTGATATATCCAAGGCCTACATCATTCAAGACGTCTAAGGTTCTTTTAATAGAGGTATGATTCGTAAAGAACTCAGCCCCCTCTTCTATACTCATACTTAAAATATCGGAAATGTTCTTACCTTTATAAAGGACTGATAAAGTTTCTAGGTTATATCGGCTTCCATTACACTCACTACAAGTAATATAAACATCAGGTAAGAAATGCATTTCAATTTTCTTTACACCATTTCCTTCACACTCCTCACATCGCCCACCTTTTACATTAAAAGAAAACCTGCCAGGTTTATAACCTCTTACTTGAGATTCTTGAGTTTTAGAAAAAAGAGTTCTGATACTATCAAATAAACCAGTATAGGTTGCTGGATTAGAGTGAGGGGTTCTTCCTATTGCTGATTGATCAAGCTGAATGACAGATTTTATATCTGATAAACCTTTTATAGAATGATAGTTTTGTTTTTTATAGTTAGACGTCGAATTCCTAACGAGAGCTTTTTTAACGGCCGGAACTAGCACCGAATGGACTAAAGTTGATTTTCCACTACCACTGACACCAGTAATACAAGTTAATGTTCCAAGTGGAATACTTAGATCAATCTCTTTGAGGTTATTGGCCTTTGCTTTTCTAAGTAATAAAATTTCTTCACTTTCTCTGCGAAACTCAGGAATCTCAATTTGAACATTTTTATTTAAATATTCAGCGGTAAGTGACTTTGAATTCTTTAGAACGTCCTTCAACTTACCTTCTGATACAATTTCTCCACCATGAATTCCAGCCCCTGGGCCCATATCAATCAGATAATCACAGGCCATCATTGTTTCTTCATCATGTTCTACAACGATTACAGTATTTCCAAGATTTCTTAGTTCCATTAGGGTTTTTATTAGTTTTTGGTTATCTCTTTGGTGAAGTCCAATACTTGGCTCATCTAGGATATATAAAACTCCAGATAATGAAGAACCAATCTGAGTAGCTAGCCTTATTCTTTGTCCTTCTCCACCTGAAAGTGTCGTAGCACCCCTATTTAAATTTAAATAGCCGAGGCCAACGTCATTCAAAAATGACAATCTATTTGAAATTTCTTTTAAAAGCTTCTCTGCAATTATTTTTTTATTTTCATCTAATTTCAAACTTGAGAAAAATTCAACTGACTCAGCTAGGGACAATTCTGAAAGATCCATGATTGTTTTTTTAGAAATAAAAGTATTTAACGCATATTGATTTAAACGTTTTCCCTTACAAATTGGGCAACAATCTATAGACATGAATTCTTCAAGATCTTTTCTAACTTTATCAGAATTTGTCTCCCTATATTTCTTATTCAACCACTCTATTGTCCCCGGAAAAGGCTTACTAAATTCAAAATGAGAGTTTTCACTTTTAAATGAATACTTGTAAACCTTAGAAGTTCCCTCAAAAAGTATATCTCTATACTTCTTTTTAAGATCCTTTAGAGTTGTATTTGGTGCTATACCTTCTTCTTTGAAGATACTTTCAACCATTTTGAGAAGAAACTTATTCTTTTTAGTTAAAGGGCTAATGGCTCCTTTTAATACGGGTAAATTTTCATCAAATATAATTTTGTCATAATCGAAGGTTTTAGACTCACCTAAGCCATTACATGTTTCACATGCTCCAATAGGGCTGTTAAATGAAAATAATCTAGGTTCAAGATCAGGAAATACTTCACCTGTGGCAGATATATTCTTTTCAGAAAACGAAATCATCTTATTTTCATCTATAATGAAATACGAAGTTCCATTTCCTAGTTTTAAGACAAGTTCAACAGAATCACTGATCCTTTTTCTAGAGTCAGGTTTTAACAAAACACGATCGACAATTATATAGGATTCATCTCCAATAGCGCTAAACTCAAAGTCTTCTAATGAAAATATTTCATCTTTAGTAAAAATCTTTGAGAATCCCATTGATAAAAGCTTTGATTGTTCGGCTTTAAAACTCTGTTTTGTTAAATTACTAGGCAACTTAAATAGAATTTGAATTTTTGAACCTGTTTTTTGCTTAAAGACTTCATTAGTTATTTGAGTTGGTGAATAGGATCTAACCTCTTCCCCAGTACTAGGATCGAGAAGTGTACCTACTCTGGCATAAAGGACTCTTAAGTAATCATAAATTTCTGTTATAGTTCCCACAGTAGATCGGGGGTTTCTTGAACTAGTTTTTTGATCAATTGCTATGCTTGGTGAAAGCCCTGTTATTGATTCAACATCTGGCGGCTGTTGCTGTCCTAAGAATTGTCTTGCATAAGAAGAAAGCGATTCAATATATCGCCTCTGACTTTCAACATATAATGTATCAAAAGCTAAAGACGATTTTCCGCTACCTGAAGGACCAGTAACAACAATCAACTCCCCTTTTGGGATAGTACAGTTAACTGATTTCAAGTTATGAACGTTTGCTTTTGTTACTACAATTTTGTCTATGCTCATTTTAAACCAACATTTTCTAAGGCAATTTTTAACGTATAAAGAGTGCCTAGATAATTAGCCTTATTTTTACCATACAAATCAAACGCCGTCCCATGGTCAGGGCTAAGTCTAAGAAATGGTAAACCAAGAGTGATGTTTACCGCTTGTAGGCCTGAAAGGGCTTTGAATGGAGCCAATCCTTGATCATGTTGGGCAGAAATTAAACATGTACCTTCCGAGGCATTCCTTGAGTCTAAGAAAAGGGTGTCTCCTGAAATAGGTCCTTTAAACGATAAAGTGCTCTTATTATTAAGCTCTTTAATAGTGCTTTCAATTAACTTATCTGTTTGCCCTAGAAGCCCATTTTCACCACAATGAGGGTTAATGCCTGAAAACCAAAACTCCTTAAACTTAAAAAACGGATTACTAGAAAGAACGTCTATCTTACTTTTAATAAGATCAATATTAATCTGATCTTCTACATCCTTTAATCTTATATGCTCTGTTAGTAAGGCCATAAATAGGCCACTTGATTTGAAAAGCATTACCGGTGTACGATCCGAGTATTTTTTCCTGAAATAGTCTGTATGACCTGTGAAAGTTTTTTCACCTTCACTAAGTGCACTTTTTGTCGTTGGCAGCGTTAGTAAAACGTCACCCTCTTTTGTACTTTTTTCAGCCTCTATTAATGCATTGAATGATTCACTAGTTTTGTCTTTTTCTTCTAAAAGAATGAGATTGAGTTTTGAATTAGAAATATGAGCTAAGTCTTTTTCAAACGTGTGATCGAGATTCATCAACGAGAGAAACTTTTCTAGAGTTTTCTTGTAGGTAAACAGTTTTACTTTACTTTGGCTTTTTTTATCTAGTGTTAAGAATGAATTGATGAATACCTCAAGGCCAATTGAGTTTTCATGGCCTTGAGAAACATTTATAAAATTCATTAGAAAAAATACTTAACGTAATGCTTATTCACTTCACGTTTGAACCAAAGATCTCTTATACCGCCAGCCAACTTAGTATAGAGGCGGTTTTGTATTCTTGGCTTTGATCTTTGGTAAATTTCAGACTCTATGACATCCTTCTTTTTTACAAAGAATGAATGATAATCAGAACCAATTAATACAGGTTTTGTAAATTCACCTTCATTTGTATCTTTAAGGGCCGATTTAATTTTTTTACTTAAACTATCTTGAGAGATGTCTGCAAACATTTCAGTAGAGACTTTAGAAAACTCATCTGGAAGATTTCCATCTGCCTGAAATATTTTTAAAACAGAACGAAATTTTCTAAGCATGCCTTTCTTGAAATATTTCTTATTTAAAGAAAAATCAACCAATGAATATTTAAAGGAAAGTGTTTTATTATTCCTGTTTTCTTTATAAAAAGCATTTTTAATTTCTTGTTCAGTAACACTAATTAGTGGACGAATAACTCTCTCGTTAAAAATATTAAACTCGTAGGTTTCTCTTACTAGTTCAAAGTACTCATCGAATGTAACATTGTTAGAGTTAAGAAATTCTAATAGTCGATCACGGTTTAACCCCAACCTTCTTTCTGTTTCTTTAATTTGAGCTTCAACTTGTTCGTCTGATACTATATAGCCCATTTCACCAAGCTTATCCCTAATGATCTGTCTCTGAATAAGTAATTGAACAACTTCTTCATTTGAAAATTTTTCTTTGTAATAAATAAGCGGAGAAATATTTCGCCTAGGTCCAAGGCTGCCCTTAACTCTCTTAACTTGAGAGAGAGTTATGATCTTACTGTCGACGACAGCTATGATTTTATCGAGCAGTTTCGCGTCTGCTTTAAAACTAAAGATTAGTAAAAATATTAATAAAGTCTTGATATTCAAGAATACCTCCAAAGCATTGCTTAGAGACAACTTTTCTATAAAACACTAGGTTTTACAAGGCTATTTCTTGATTACCGAGTAATCATTGAGAACTTTCTTGTTTATATCAATTTTGGCACTTTTTCTCATGGCTGAGAAATAATCCTCTAGGATCTTATCTCTCTTTTGATCATAAACAACTTTCTTATAGAGGGCCGTGTTAATAGATTTGATGTCTTTAACGGCTAAGATCTTGATAATATGGTATCCAAACTGTGTTCTAACAGGTGGCGTAATTGTGTTTGGTCTCTTACCTTTAATAGCTTCGAAGTATTCTGGTGCTAAACGGATAGCTGGCTGGAATCCCATATCTCCACCATTAGGAGCAGTACTACTTTGAGAATACTTATTAGCAAACTCAGAGAACTTTTCAGGACTTTTCTTTAGAATAGTGTACTTCTCTAAAGCCTTTTGCTGAGCGGCCATCACTTCATCTTTCTCTGGGGCTGCTTTAGTTCTAAAAAGAATATGAGCCGTTCTGTATTCAGGATTACTTTTGTAGTAAGACTCTACTTCTGAATCTGAAACTTTTATTTCTGCAAGTTTACCCTCTAGGTCCTTAGATATTTGAGCATGATAAAGAATCTCTTCCATCTTACGTCTTACAACAGGATCTTTATCTAATTTTGCTTTCTTGGCTTTTTTAATTCCAAGTTCACGGTTAATAATATCATTAAGTACCTTTTCTTTTGTAACAGGCTTGTCGCTTACAAATAAAAGGTTTTGTCTAAATTCTTGATCAAAAAGACTTTTAAGAATCTTAGTTCCATTTACGGTTGCAATGACTGGATCCTTAGCAGCAACTGCAGTTAAAGATAGCATTAGAAATGTAAGTATTAATCCGGACTTGGTATTCATAAAAAATTCCTCTATTAGTTCTTTTTAAAAATTATACCATTTTACGCAAAAGGTGCTACGTAAAAACGCTAGGATGGAAGAATTTGCTCTGCAATATTTTTGGAAAACTCGTAAAGCCCTTCGAGACTGACTTTTTCTTTTGCCTGATAGAATACTTTATAATCTGGACTAAATTTGTAAGTTTTTGGTCTGCTTAGAAAATAGTCTATCATTTTAGTTTTTATGGAACTTTCCTTATCTAAGAAACTTTTTTCAAAAGAAATGTTGATATCAAAGCCAGCAACATTAATCGATTTAATGCCAAAATCTTTTAAAACGATTCTAGATTTTAAAAGAAGGCTGAGGTTTTCAAATTCAACGGGGGAAGGTCCAAACAATTCTTGAATTTCATCGACAAGATCTACTAGCTCTTCTTCATTATTAGAGTTCGATAATAGTTTATAATATTTGAGCCTAGTTGGGCCGTCCTCAATATAAAAATTTGGAATATAACAGGAGAAAGGTGTTGATACTTCAACCTTTGAATGTACTGATCTTTCTTCCCCTTTTAATTCACCTATAGCTTCTTTGAGAAGTTCCATATAAAGCTCGAGTCCGACTGCTTCTAAGTGCCCACTTTGATTAGCTCCAAGAACCTCACCGGCTCCTCTGATTTCTAGGTCGGCTGAGGCGATATGAAACCCTGATCCAATATCAGCGTAAGTTTGCATGGCTTTTAATCTTTTCTCAGCAACTGGGGTTAGGGCCCGGTCTTGGGGAACCAAAAAGTATGCATAGGCTTTCTTTTCTGACCGACCAATCCTTCCTCTAAGCTGGTGAAGTTGACTTAACCCAAAAGTATCGGCTCTATCAATGATCATTGTATTTGCATTAGGAATATCTATACCCGACTCTATAATAGTAGTTGAAATAAGTATCTGGTATTTCCCTTCGTAAAAACTAGTAATTCTACTTTCGAGATCTTTTTCGCTCATTTGTCCGTGGGCAAAGATTATCTTTGCTTCTGGGACTAGTTCACGAATCTTTGCGGCATACTGTTCAATATCGTGAACTTTATTGTGGACGATGAAAACTTGTCCACCCCTGGAGAGCTCCTTTTTAATTGCTGCCTGAACAGTTTGAGAATCATCTTTAATTATATAGGTCTTAATGGACTGCCTTTTTGGAGGTGGAGTCTTGATTAATGAAAGATCTCTTAGGCCAAGAAAGGCCATTTGTAATGTACGAGGAATGGGTGTTGCAGTTAAGGTAAGAAAATCTACTGTTGCTTTTAAGGTCTTTAATTTTTCTTTATGGCCAACGCCAAACCTCTGTTCTTCATCAACAATTACCAATCCTAGATCTTTATATTCAATAGTCGAAGAAAGAAGTTTATGAGTGCCAATGATGATATCAATCTTACCCGCTTTTAACTTTTCTTTTATCTCTTTAACTTCTTTTGGCGTCTTGAAACGAGATAGAAAATCAATTCTTAAGGGGAACTCAGAAAACCTTTTTGCAAAACTATTAAAATGTTGAAGGGCTAGAATTGTCGTTGGAACAAGAACAGCAACTTGTTTTTTATCAAGAGCAGCCAAAAAGGCGGCCCTCATAGCAATTTCTGTTTTTCCAAACCCAACATCCCCACAAACAAGGTGATCCATAGGGGCAGGTTTTTTCATCGATGTAATAACAGCATCAGTTGCAGAACGCTGATCAGGAGTTTCTTCAAATGGAAAGGCTAGCTCGAATTCATTATAGTAATGATCTGGCTCAGAATACGAATGAGCTTTTTGTGTTTGACGTTCTGCTTGTAGTTTTAATAGATCAAAGGCAAGTTTCTTAGCTGACTCTTTGGCTCGCTTCTTTATTTGACTAAACTTTGCTGACCTAAGATTTCCAAGTGAGCATCCGGCTGTTGAGTCGGCATGCTTTTGAATAAGACTAATCTTATACACAGGGACATAAACCTTATCCTTGCTGGCGTACTCGATAACTAAGAAGTCATTCTTTATTCCCCCTGCTTCCATTGATTCAAGTCCTAGGTATTTACCTAAGCCATGTTCGGAGTGGATGACATAGTCATTCTTCTTTAAAGTAGCAATTTGTTCAGCGAATAGATCTGGGTTAAAGTTTGTTTGTTTCTGAGTCTTTTTTCTTTTAACAGAAAAAAGGTCACCTTCGCTTAAGATAAGTAATTTTTCTGAGCTATAATAGAAGCCATTACCAATAAAAGAGTCTGTGAAACTAACTCTCTCTAGTAAACTTCTATTGAGATCAAATGTTTCAATTAGATAATCTATTTCTTTTTTTGCACTTTTAGTTTTAGTTGAAATTAGAATCTTACCACTGTGTTTAAATTCATTAGATAGAAACTCAAAGATGAGTTTTAAATTTTCTTTCTTGCTATCGCTTAAGCCAATTGACCTCTTTAAATACATTGGTGTTGGCTCAAGACTTAATGACATCTTGTTAGAAACTTCTTCAATTTCACTAAACTCTAGGTCATCAGCGAGAATGGCTTTCTTATCTAAGAGATCTGATAAGTCTTCAAAATAAAAGTTCTCTGGAGAGGGAGAAATATTGTCACTTTCAAGGTCATCTCGCTGGGAATCATATTCAACCCTAAGAGACTCTGATAGTTCAGATTGATTTAGGTCAATCTCTCTGTTTTTATAAAAAATAGGAATAAAATTATGATTAATATAATCGAAGATTGAACAAGTTTCATCTTCTTTGAAAAACAATGGAAAAAACCTCGAATAATTATTGAAAAGATTCCCATCATTTAATTCTTGAAAGATATTTTTCCTATATTCAAAGCGAAGCTTGAACTTTGGCCCTGGCATAGGAACATTGTTTCTCAGATTAGTTGAATAAGGTTGCTTTGAAAGGATACCAGTTGAAGGTCCAATGAGAATTTCTTCAAGCTCTACGCCTTTAATGCTTTTTTGGGTTTCTAAATCTATCTGAGAAATTTTTTCAACAAGCTCATCGAAGTAATTAAACCTCACTGCTAAACCTGAAGAGGTAAAAATATCGAAGACTTCACCTTTTTTAGAAAAAGTTCCAGGCTCTTCAACGGTTATCGAAGAGCTGTATCCAAGTGAAACTAGTTTTTTAGAGAGCTCGTGTGGAGAAATAATATCTTCTTTTTTAATCAAAAATTGGTTTTCAATAAAAAATGTTTTCGGTGGAAGCTTAGATAACGCTCCCCGCACACTACAAATCACAAGATCTGGAGGATTATCTGAGATTAATTTTTCTAAGATTGAAAATTTTTTGCGAAGCATAAAGTCTGAAGAAATGAATTGCTGATATGGGCTAAGTTCATCTTCAGGAAAAACTTCAACATTAAGATCTGGATTTGAATCTTCTAGAGCCTCTCCGATCTGCTCTGCACAATCTTGGCTTGGGCAAACTAAAACGGCCGGAGAGCCCTTTAGTACACCGTCTTGCTTAATATCACCTAGGATAAAGCTAAACTGAGACTCGCTTAGGCCGCTAATTCTTAAGTCCTCTTTTTGAGAATTGACCCACTGAGAAATTTTTTCATTGATGTGAACGAAGTGTGTCATAACTGTTTAGCTTTCTTCCCAAAAAATAATTCAATATAAGCTTAAAAAAGATTAATTCAAAATGTTTTCAAGTGGTTGTCATTTTTGTAATCTTAGACCACTAAATTGTATACGACTTTTATAGAGGAGAGAACTGAGATGTCATCTCATAACCTCGACGTGTATATGCCGATTCTAATTTTGATTGGAATTGGTGTTGCGTTGGTATTTGGCGCCATTTTAATTGGCAAACTAATTAGACCCCACAACCCGACTAGGCTGAAAGAGCAAGCCTATGAATGTGGTGAGGATCCGGTAGGTATTGCCTGGTCTAACTTTAATGTGCGCTTTTATGTTGTTTCACTAATCTTCATTATTTTTGATGTTGAAGGTGCACTGATGTTTCCAGTTGCAAGTGTCTTCAAGAAATTTAACGAAATAGGAAGAGGCGGAATATTACTTTGTACTCTTGTCATTTTCGTAATGATTCTTGTTTCAGGTGTAGTTTATTGCTGGCGAAAAGGTGACCTTGATTGGGTTAAGAGTTTTCATCTCGACCTTGATGAGAGCAGTGAGAAAAATACTCAGGAGGCTTCATGAACGAAGGCTTAATATCTTTTCTTTCTCAGTTTGATGGGCATAAAGCATTTGTAAAAATGATTTCTGACTTTGCTGGGACTGATGCAACTTCTACTATTTCATTTTTTATATATTTGGCAGCCTGTTTAGCAGTGGTCGGAGTTATGGCCACAATTGGTGGACTTGGAACCTACGCTGAAAGGAAGATTTCAGCTGATTTACAAGCGAGACAAGGGCCAAACAGAGTTGGACCTTTCGGGTTACTGCAAATGCTAGCTGATGGTGTGAAGATGATTCTTAAAGAAGACATCATTCCTTCTGCTGCAGATAAGCCAATGTTCATAATGGCACCTCTTTTATGTATTGTAGGTGTTTTCGGAAGTTTGGCTGTTGTACCATTTTCAAGTGGATTTATTCTTACCGATTTAAATGTCGGTGTTTTTTACTTATTAGGAATTTCAAGTCTTGTTGGCGTTGGGATTTTTATAGGTGGGTATAGCTCAAACTCTAAGTGGTCAATGCTTGGTGGGATGAGAGGTGCTTCACAAATTATTAGTTATGAGATTCCAGTTACTTTAACTATTATTGCCATAGTGGTTCTCTCCGGTGGAATGAGCTTTGGTACTATCATTGGTGGTCAAGGTGGTTTTCCTCATGAGTGGAACATCTTGCATAACCCTTTCACCTTTATAGCGTTCTTTGTATTTTTTATTGGAGCTCTTGCTGAAACGAACAGAGCACCATTTGATTTACCAGAAGCTGAATCAGAGTTAGTTTCTGGTTATCATACAGAATATACAGGAATGCGATTTGCGTTCTTTGCATTAGCTGAATACATTGAAGTCTTTGTTGTTTGTGGTGTAGCTGCAGCCCTTTTCTTTGGTGGTTGGAAAGTTCCTTTTGATTTAGGGACCGGAGAGGCTTTCTCCGCTCTTCCTCCAATTATTGCTAAAAATATCGGACAAATTCTTCAATTAGGCTCATTTTTCACCAAAACACTTCTTCTTTATTATGTTGTGATTTGGATTAGATGGACCTTACCTAGGTTAAGAGTTGATCAGTTAATGACTCTTTGCTGGAAGTATTTAACTCCTATCGCTTTATTTAATTTAATAATGATTGCAGTTTGGGCCTACGCATTTGACGGGAAAAGTATGTTTGAACTTTTTTCTGCAATGGGTTCTGGTTCCGCTGGTGGATATTAATTTAGAGGTATTTTGTGTTTGATTCAGTTTTATTTTTATTATCTGCGATCCTCATTGTAGTTGGTAGTTTAGGTGTTCTCTTTATAAAGGAGAATATCATGCATGCCTGTGTTGCTCTTTTAACAGCCCTTTTTGGAGTGGCAGGAGCATACGCCGTATTAGGAGCAGACTTTCTAGCTGCAACTCAGTTAGTCGTTTATGTAGGTGGTGTCGTAATTCTTATGCTTTTCGCTGTTATGTTAACTGGTGGAGGAGCTGCCAATGAAAATAAGTTCGGGATTGAAAAGATTCCAGCCATGGGTAGTGTAAAAACTTATGTTATCGCCGGTGTAAATGTCTTAGTAATTTCATTAGTTGTTATAAAGATAATGGCCAATGTGATGCAAGACTATAAAGCTGTAGCACTTCCAGCCTATGAATCAACTGTAGAGAAGCTAGGAACATTACTTGTTACAGATCATGTTTTAGCTTTTGAAGTTTCTTCGATTCTTTTACTTGGCGCTCTTGTTGGAGCGGCGGTAATTGCAAGACCAATAGGGAGTACTAAGTAATGAATTCAATGTACCCGTTTTTATTCTTATCATTTTTTATGTTTGTGATTGGCCTAGGTGTCATGATCGCAAGAAAAAATATAATCGCTATGCTTTTAGGGATCGAGTTGATCTTAAATGCATCAGCACTTAATTTTGTGACTTATACAAGATTTATAAATCAGAACTTAGACGGACATATAATGTCTCTCTTTATAATCATTATTGCTGCAGCAGAAGCAGCAGTAGGTTTAGCAATTGTTATTAGATTTTTTCAAGTTAGAGAAAGTATTCACATTGATGATGCAGCTCAACTACAGGCATAGAAGGATTTTATGGATTATACAGTAACTAGCGTTGCGTGGATTGTTTTACTACCATTCTTTGCATTTGTGATTAATGCTTTTATCGTAAAAAAGGTACCTAATGTAGCTGTTGGAATCAGTTGCGCAGCTATCTTTGGTTCTTTTTTACTTTCAGCAAGAATCTTTTTTGATTTTGTTTTTGGAAAATATTCTGCTGATTACCATGTTCATAAAGTATTCAATTGGTTCGACCTAAATGGTGGTGGCCAAGAGTTTGTAATGAAGATGGGGGTCTACATCGATAACATGACAGCCATGATGCTTTTCATGGTTACGGGTGTAGCTTTTTTAATTCACATATTTTCGACTTATTATATGAAAGAAGATACCAGGTACGGGCGCTTCTTTGTTTATATGTCCCTTTTTACATCAGCTATGCTTGGTCTGGTTTTGAGTGACAACCTAATATCATTCTTTATTTTCTGGGAATTAATGGGATTTTGTTCATACAGTCTTATTGGTTTTTATTACGAAAAAGAAGAAGCTGGTAATGCGAATATTAAAGCATTTATGACGACAAGAATTGGAGATGTTTTCTTCCTACTTGGAATCTTAGCTATCTACTTTCAGGTTGGATCATTCACTTTTGTTGACATTTACGCGGCTATCTCTTCAGGAATGTTTACAGATGCTACAGTGACTATCTTTGGCTTTGGACTTCCTTTAGCGCTTATAGCGAGTTTAGCTATCTTCATGGGAACAATTGGGAAGTCTGCTCAGTTTCCACTTCAAGTTTGGCTACCAGATGCGATGATGGGACCAACACCTTGTTCAGCATTGATTCATGCAGCGACAATGGTTGCAGCTGGAGTATATTTATCTTTAAGGATGTTTCCTTTATACGAAATTCATCCTTTTATGCTTCCTTTTATAGCAACGATTGGTGGAATTACTGCCCTTGGTGCTGCAACGATTGCTTTAGTTCAAACAGATTTTAAAGCGGTTCTTGCTTACTCAACCATCTCTCAACTTGGATATATGGTTCTTGGAGTTGGTGTAGGAGCGTATAATGCAGCCTTTATGCACTTAATTACTCATGCCATCTTTAAAGCTTGTTTATTTTTAAGTGCTGGTTCAGTGATCCACTCTTTGCATGATCACCATACCCATCAACATGTTCAAGAAATGCCTCGAATGGGTGGCCTAAAAAATAAGATGAAGTTCACATGGTTTGCTATGTGGTGTTGTACCTTTGCAATTGCAGGAGTTCCTTTCTTCTCAGGGTTTGTATCTAAAGATAGGATCTTAGGGGATGCTCTTGTTATGGCTACCCACAATCCATACTATTGGTTCCCGGCAGCACTAGGATTTATTGGTGCATTGTTAACGGCTTTTTATATGTGCCGAATGATGTTCTTAGCTTTTCATGGTGAGCCAAGAGATAAAGATCTTTATGATCATATTCACGAAGAAAAGTTTTCTTGGAATAGAAACCTTCCCCTACTTATTCTAGCTCTATTTACTCTAGGTGTTTGGTTCTCAGGATCTTTGACTGGACAGAAATTAGTTAAAGTAGCTTCAGATAAGGTTGAATGGTTTGATACATTGATCGTTAAGCCTAAAACGGAAAAATTTAAAGATTACCAAAAACAGAAATGGGGGCCAGTTGATATTAAGAGTACTATCACCTTTCCTGTTTCAAAATATGATTCCAACCACGGGCTAAGTGAGGAAGATGCTCACCATGTACATAGCGTTCATAGTATTGGTGCCATCGCTTCGATCATCATAGCCTTTAGCGGTATCTTTATTGCTTTTATGATGTACATCAGAAAGAGCTGGAATCCAGGTTGGTGGGTTAACACATTTTCCTCATGGTACAGAGCTCTTCAGAATAAGTATTACTTTGATGATATGTACATTAAAGGTGTGATTCAAAAAGGATTATTGCCTGTGAATAATTTTCTAGCTTGGCTCGATATGGGTATTTATGACAAATATGCTATCGATGGCTGGGAAAAGGTTAACCACTGTGCTTTTACCGTTTCAAAGTGGTTCGACAATATATTCGTCGACACCATTGCGGTAGATGGAACAGGTGCTAGTGTTAGAGCATTTAACGTTATTTTAAGAACTTTTCAGTCAGGGAAGATTCAGTTTTATATCATTATGATTATTCTGGTTCTTTCTAGTTATATTTGGTCATTAGCTTAGTTTTATTAATATAAAGGAGTAGTGCTGTGCACGGTACATCAACATTGTTAAATTGGATTCTTTGGACACCGTTTATAGGAGTTGTAGGAGTAATTCTACTTCCATACCTATTTTCAAAAGATAAACAGGATAATGTCGTCCGCTGGTGGAGTTTATTAAACACTATCGGTTCGATGATTTTGGCTGTTGTCTTGTATATGAAGTTCGATACAAGCGTCCCTGGAATGCAGGAACAATTCGCTGTTAATATCGCATGGATTAAGCAATTTAATATCTTCTACTCCTTAGGTGTAGATGGAATTAGTTTGCCAATGATTATGCTTACAGCCCTTTTGTTCTTCTTATGTATCTTAAGCTCTTGGACAATCACGAAGTCAGTTAAAGGCTACTTTGCCCTTTTTCTAATGCTTCAAGGTACTGTTTACGGCGTCTTTATGGCCTTAGACTTTTTCCTTTTCTATGTTTACTGGGAAGTTATGCTTCTTCCGATGTTCTTCTTAATTGGAATTTGGGGTGGAGAGAACAGGGAATATGCCGCAGTTAAGTTTTTCCTTTATACATTCTTTGGATCAATCTTAATGCTTGTTGGTATTATTGCTCTTTATTATGCATCAGGAAAAGGTGTTGATAGTTTTAATATCCTCGCTTTATCTGGTGGAAAATTTATTGATAATCAAGTTCACTTATTTGGAACAGTTTGGTCCTTCTCTAAGGTTTTCTTTTGGGCCATGTTTATTGGTTTTGCTATTAAGGTTCCGGTTTTCCCGTTCCATACTTGGCTTCCACATGCTCACGTACAAGCGCCGACAGCTGTATCAGTAATCCTCGCCGGTGTTCTTCTTAAGATGGGAACTTATGGATTCCTTAGAATTGCCTACCCAATCTTTCCACAAGCCTCGGTTCAGTTTGCTGATTGGATAGCAGTCTTAGGTTTGATTAATGTAATCTACGGAGCACTTTGTGCCATGGCACAGACGGATGTTAAGAAGCTTGTTGCTTATTCTTCAGTCTCTCATATGGGTTTTGTTATGCTTGGACTAGCTGCTATGACTGTCCATGGAATGAACGGAGCTGTTTTACAGATGTTTAACCATGGTACTTCAACAGCCATGATGTTCTTGTTGATTGGTATTCTTTACGAGAGATCTCATCACAGATGGATTGTAAGACCCGATGGAACGAAAGGTTTTGGCGGTCTTTATACTCAATTACCAAGATATTCGATTGTTTTTATAATCGCTATGTTTGCATCAATGGGACTTCCTGGACTATCAGGATTTATCTCTGAAGCACTTATCTTCTTAGGCATATACCAAAAATATACAACTATTACTGTACTAGCTCTTTTTGGACTACTAATTGGTGCAGCTTACTTACTTTGGATGTTTAAGAGAATGTTCTTTGGTGACGTTATCGAAGAATGTAAATCTTATACAGATATGAATGCCAGAGAGATCTTTTACATGGCACCACTTTGTGTGGCCGTGATTGTTTTTGGAATTTATCCAACACCTGTTTTAGATATTATGAAATCAAGCGTAGGACAACTCGTTAGTCTATTAGCTCAATTTCAATAGGAAACTTTATGCAAATTTCATATTTAGCAGCTTTAGGTCATTACATTCCAGAATTAGTAGTTTGTATCACAATGGTAGGACTACTTGTTTTGGAAGCTACCTACAGTAAGAACGAGCATGGTAGAGGTTTATTATACTCAGGTGCGATGATTGGCTTATTTGTTGCCTTTTGTGTTTCTGCAGGATCATTATCAGACCTACCATTGCCGATTTTTACTAACTCGGTTGTGATTGACCCTTTTAGTGGATTCTTAAAATGTATTATGATTCTAGGAACTATGGGAGCCATTTATCTAGCTTCTCAATCCAAAGATATCTTTAATAATCTAAAAGCCGAGTTTGTCATCATGGCAACTGGTGTGCTGATGGGTGGTATGCTATTAGCATCAGCAAATAATATGCTTATCTTATACTTAGGAATCGAAACACTCTCTATCTTAAGTTATGCCCTTGCATCTTTTAGAAAAACAGACGAACGATCAAGTGAAGCAGGTTTGAAATATGCTCTTTATGGAGGTGTTTCTGCGGGAATTATGCTTTTTGGTATGAGTCATATCTTTGGGGTATTAGGAACAATTCAGTTTAGCGAAATTGGATCCGCCCTGAATAATTTATCAGCTACTCAGTTATCAATCTTAATTCCATCTTTCTTGATGTTCTTTGCTGGGCTCGGATACAAGTTAGCTTGCGCTCCTTTTCATATGTGGACGCCAGATGTGTATGAAGGTTCACCTCTACCTGTAACAGCCTTTTTCGCTATTGTTCCAAAAATGGCAGCCCTTGGCGCTCTAACTAGAGTAACATTTGTATTCTTTCAAGAGCCAGGTCTTCTACAAGAAAGCTGGGTCGGGATTATGCAAGTAATTGCAGCCCTTACAATGACTGTCGGTAATGTTGGAGCTATTGGTCAGAGATCCGTTAAAAGAATGCTAGCCTATTCCTCAATTGGTCATGCAGGTATGATGATCATGGGTGTAGTTGTTATCAATGAAGTCGGAGCTAGAGCAATCTTATTTTATGGAGCAACTTACTTATTTATGACATTAGTAGCCTTTTTAATTACTTCTTTTGTGAATGATAAATATGGAAATGATCACTTTGAAAGATTTAATGGATTTATCTATAGATATCCAATGATGGCCATAGCAATGGCAATTGTGATGTTTTCTTTAGCAGGCGTTCCTCCTTTAAGTGGTTTTGTTGCTAAGTTTAATATCTTATCTGCTGTGGTTGAAAAGAAATATTATATGCTGGCCTTAATTGGTGGTCTTAACTCGGTCGTCTCTCTTTATTACTATTTGAAAATAGTAAGGCTTATGGTTTTCAAGGACTCAGAGTCTGCAGAAGAGATTAAAGGCCTTGGTTTCTTGAATCAAGCAATTGTGGTTGCCCTAACGGTTCCAGTTATATTTTTAGGAATTTTCTGGTCTAAACTAATTGTCCTGGCAGAATCAGCAAAGATTCTGATTCAGTAGATGAATGTTAATAACTAATGAAAATATTCTAGTTATTCTATTATTGGTAAGTTTTGTTTTTATTCCTAGAATAAGTAAGAAGCTTGCCAATAAACCATCTCTAAGCAAAAAGCTTAGTTATCGAAAATTCACATTACTCACACTTATAATTTGTATTTCTATGTATGGGTCAAAGTTTAGTGACCTATCTGAGTTCAAAATAGTTCTCATCGTTATTCTTTTGTTGCCTTTGGCACAAGGGATCTTTAATGAAAATTGAATTCATACACTTTTTAGAATTATTCCTAGGATCACTCTTACTTTTTGTGGAGATAGCTTTCTTGAATAAAGTTGTAAATTTTAAAGGGAAGTCATTCTTGTCCTTTAAAAAAGTTCTGGGAAACAATCTAAACCTTTTACTTAGTCCTAAAAATTATTTTATAGATACTTTTGTATTTGTTTTTATTTCACTAGCCTCAGCTTTTTTAATTGTACAGGATGGAAAGCTCCATCAAGTGATTCTATTATTTTCTATAGCAGACCTATTGATTAACCAAAAACAAACTTCTTTAGCTCATTTGTCCAACACGTTACTAATCTGTGTCTTTATAGGATTAAATAATGTAGCCCCCGTAAGCTTACTTTTTGTTCAACTAATCTTCTTTATTTTTTATGCTATAAATAAAGGGAAAGACTTAAAGCTCGTTTCTGTTGCATCTCATTTGGTATTCTTTTTGAGCTGTCTACTCAGTCTTAATGTCTCAGTGGAATATCTCGTGATTTCGAAAACACTCTTGTTTGTCTCTTTTCCTTTTCTTTACTTGTTTGTACTGCATTTTGTTAGATCAACACCGACCCTAAAACCCCTTAAAATAGACAGTATTATGTGGACCATGGTTATGCTTGGATCACTAAAGGGGATTGTTTAATGGCCCCCTCCCTCTTTTTTTCAATCATCATTTTTATTACAATATTAACTTTGGTCTATAAGATTGATAACTTTATAAAAATGGGGATACCTTTTTTACTGATAGGTTTAACTTTTATAACTGAGTCAGTTAATCAGTCTGAGTCTTTTTTTATTACTATATTCTTTATCCTCCAAATTTTTTTAAGTTTGAGTTTACCTGAAAAAATTGATTCCAAGATTAAAGCACTAAGAATTCTTCCTGTGGGTATTCTGATATTGAGTATTTACTCAATGGTTATTTACTTGGATATAAAGAAAACAGAATTAGCCAACTCGATTACAAGCTATGTTGAAAACACACTTAAAGCAGAAGGAGATATTTATATAATCCTCCTTTTAATGGTCTCAGTTCTATTTAGCTCTATTAACACAAAGAGGAATAGAAAATGGAACTAATCTTATGGAGTACTTCCTTTATTGTCTTATCCGCTTTTTTCTTTGGAAGAATGTCTAATGCGTCAGTGATTATCTTCCTTTTTAGTCCTATCTATTATTACTTAATAACCTTTAAAACCGGAGACACTCGTGCTGTCATTTTGATTGTTGTCTTCATTATTCAATACTTGTTTTTTAGGGAAAGTGAGGAATGCAAGTGATCTTGAGCCTCACCTTATTAGTCTCATTTATTATACTTGATAGTTTCTTTAGAGAGAGCTTGAAAAGTAGTTTTAAAAAGATTGGCATGATTCTTTCGGTCGTTGTTGTGGCCATTGGTTTACTGTCTTCAACACAGGGAATATCTTTTACGGGATTCTTAGTGCCCGAGGGATTCAACCTATTTAAAACACTGTTCCTTATTGTTTTAACGACAACAATTGCTTTTGATAAAGAAGCTCTAATAATTTCAAAGAAACTTGTTAGTGTTTTGTTACTCACTTCAAATGTTATTGAGTTTCAAGCTAGTTTTTTACTAGCTTATCTCATTGTTGAAGAGGTTATAGTAACTAAGCGAAGTAATTACAAAATCAATGCCTTCCTCTTTTTGATTATAACCTGTTCGTTGATGAATATTTTTGATCAATACGGAGAAGGCTTAATAGCATTAATCTTCATAGCTAAACTCTTATATAAAGAACTTTGTAGTTCAGAAACGACTAACCCAACAAGTGCTATTTTTTATAGTATCGTCGTACTAACTTTTACTAAAAATTTGTCTCTAGTTACTTTTCAAATCCCCCTAGTGTTAATCACAATGGTATACCTATTTAATTCTGGAAAAAAACTTCTCAGAGGAAATTCGACAATCTTTCTAAGCTTCATGACCCTGTCCTTTACTTATTTAACTATTTTAGCATTGGCAGGTCTAAGTCAATTATTCTATTTCATAGGAACATTTCTATTTATTGCAGCTATTCTACGGAGAAAAGAGGATAAGGAGAGCTTTCATTGGAACCTCTTTTTTATTTTAATGTTTTTCTCACCACCCTTCGGTATTGGATACATGTCAAAATCAGAAGTCTTTGAAGTCCTATTAATGAAGCCATGGCCTTTGATTCTTTTTGTTGGCCTTACGATCTTATTATTACAGGCCTTTTCTTTTTTACTTTTCAGCAAGGTGAAGGGAAATTTGTTAGAATCATTGAAAAATTTCAATTTTAGCACAGACATTAAAGGCTCTGTGTTCATTATCTTAAGTATCGCAATGTCTTTGTTATTTCTTCCGGAGAACTGGATTACTGGATATGGTAACTTGTTTAATACTAAATTCTATCCTGCACCCAACTTGATAATTGAAAGGTTTGGAATTGGTTACTATCTATTTTGGCTAGAGCTATTAATCTGGTTATCGGCTATTTTAATCTTTTATAAAACAAGTCCTGATTTCTTTAAGAGGATATACTTTAATAATATCTTACTATTTAACGAGAAAGAAGCCCCAGTTAGTGGAAAAGAGCTCTCTAAATCTAAAGATTTTATTAATGGAAATTATTCAATCTTAAAAAACATTGTAACTGCACTTGAATTAGGTAAAAACAAACTGAATCCTCAATATTTTAGTTTAATGATGTTGGTGGTATTTGGCCTACTATTGGCAGGTTTAGTTTGAAAAAAACTTGGATAAATAAAATAATAATACTACTAGCTGGAACTTTAACAGCTACTTGGTCTGTAGTGAACGGAAGGCCAGAGCTAATTGTTGTCTTCGCTCTACTTACCTCTCTTCTACATAATGACAATGAGAAGAATCTTTTAGAAAATACAGTATTTACATTGGGGCTATTTTCTTCGCTCATACTATTTGGATATTTTTCAATAGTGGCTCTTTTTATGTTTGAATTAGCTAGGATTATGAATAAAGGCTATAAAAGTCTACAAGAGAACTTGTTCTCACTTGTTCCAATGGTTACTTTGGTACTAGCTTTTTTCAATAGCCAAGAAAGTGAAATGAATTATCTTGTTTATTATTTTTCTATATCCTTCTTATTGATATTTGTGGAATCCGTTAGGGGCACAAGGGACTGGCCATCTCTGGTCGTAACTCTTTATTTTATAAGTGGAAGTAATTTAGAGGTATTAAATGAAATTACGACTTGGGCATTATTTTTGTACCTAGTTTTAATGATTCTAAATTTGTTCCAAAAAAGACAAAGTTTTTTCTTTAATTACTTATGCCTATCTGTCTTAGGATTAGTGTCCCTTAATTTCTCAAATGAGAAGGTGTTTTCATACTTAATTGCTTCCATAGCATTTGAATCTATATCTAAATCTAAGAAGATCCGTCCAGAATTCCTACAGTGTGTTTATATTTTCACACTATTTCTTTTCTCTAGGGACTATTTTGGGGTTTTTAAGAGCGTAGAGAACGTCTATCCCGTAGTTTTATTGCTACTCCCTTTGTTTTCCATCAGAGACCTTGTCATATACAAAAGAGTTGATTCAACAAGTGGGTCAGATTCAGCGAAGGCTTTATTTGCGATTAGCACTTACTTAATAGGAGTATTCGCTTATGCCTATTAACTCCATATTTTTTTACTACTTTATTTTCTACCTATTTATGTATCAGTTTATGTACACGGTTGTTGGTAGAAGGTTAAACTTAACTTTTGTTTCTTTGAGTAACCTAGCGTTTGGCGTAATGTTTTATCATCTTTTTAAGGAGAGCCTAGGAGTAGATAGGTTTGTTTTTGCACTTAGTCTAATAGTAGGAAACTTGCTTGTTGTGAGACAGAATTTTAAGTTTAACGATAAACTATGGTCATTGGTATCATTAAAGCTTCAGCTAGGAACACTTTTAATTTCCCTTCCTAATATTGTTCTTTCATTTCTTGGACTTTTACTAATTTTGTTTTCTTTTGGAAGGAATCTTAATCGAAAGAAAGAATTTATATTGAATTCAGGCTTAGCAATCTGGTTGATTGTCTTTTCATTACTTATTTCCTCTTGGTCACCTGGTTTTGATATTGCTTCAATTAAGACAATCGTTAATGAAAAATTAATTCTTATAGCTTTTATCTTCTTTTTTCTTATTTATGGACTATGGAGATGTTTTTATGAAGTTTCACTAGTAGAAGACTCTGATACTTCTCATAATCCTAGACTCAATTATACTACATGGGTATGGATCGGAATATTTAACAACTTTTTAATTTTGCTCTTTAATGAGTTAGATGTAGCTAGAGAAAAGTCTAGTATCATTTCAGGTGCAGGAACAGTTGTTTTTATATTACTTATCGCTCTACTCTTTCTTAAGATAGAAAATGTAAAAAGTATTGCGAAACATATCTCTTACACTATCATTGCTCAGGCAGCAACGATCTCGTTTCTTATAATAGATCATTCTGAGATATTTTCAAATTGGCTTATTTATACTAATGGAAGCTTAATACTTTTAATGGCCTTCTTCAGAGAGGGCCGTGTTCATGGCTTTCTTTCAAATCGAAAAAAGATTAAGATATTTGCTCAAGTAATAACCCTACTCCTGTTATTTGGGGCACCTTTTTCACCTTGGTTCGAGAGCAACTTAGTCCTCCTAAAACACCTTAAAGGAACCAGTACTCCTTTTCTATATCTGAGTGGACTCCTCTTTTTGGGTATTCGCTACAGGCAAAACATGATTTTACTAATCAACTTTATCCGAGCAAATTACTTAAAAGTGTCCAAAGCTTCCTAACGTTTTAAAATTACTCAAAACAGCTAGAATATAACTAGTGAATAAGTATAGAGTAAAACTACATAACGGAAGGATTGTTGGCCCTGTCACAGCGAAACAGGTGGGCGAACTTTTCGCTAAGGGCCATGTTGATGGAAAGGAAAACTTTCAAGTTTTTCCTGCCGGTGATTGGGGATCCCTTAGTAATTTTGAGGAGCTTAAAAAATCTCTTAAAGCGCAAATAATTGATAAAAGAGAAACCTCTATAAGAAAAGATTCTGGTGATAATACAATTGCTAGAATTAAAATTCCTCAAAAAGAAAAACCAGTAGAGAAACCTCAGCCTGAACAAAGAGAACCTTCTAAAGCTGACGATGGCTTTAGTGAGTTTCAGTTTGAAAAGAAAACTTCAACCAAAATAAACTACAAAGAACTAGAAGAGAAATACTCTGAAATAGAGGATGATGAAACTTCTGAAGAAGGTATTGAAAAAACCAGATTAATTAGAATTCCTTCCAAGCAAGGGAATATTGATAAAACCAGAGTTGTTAACCCAAAACATATCTTTGAAGAGGAAGTTGAAGAGGAACCAGAGGAAGAAGTTGTTGAAGAGCAGCCTGTAGAAGAACAAATAAGTGTCGATGAAAAAACAGGCTTCGTAGACCTCAAAGAAATTATGAGTGATATAAAGTCTATTGCTCAAGTTGCTGAGGAAGAACTTGAAAGAGCTGCTCAAAAAGAAGTTCCGGTTAAAGAGGTTGTTGAGGTCAAACCCGAAGAAAAAAAACCTGTCAAAAAAGATAACAAACGAACCATAATCGTCGGGGTTCTAGCGATCCTTTTGTTAGTTTTCATGTTTGGTACTGACGATAGCTCGAAGGAAAAAACCCCAAAGCCCGTATATGTAACTTACAAGTTTCCTGTGACTAAGAAAAAGGCAAATGAAGAGCTTAGTAAGCAGCAGTACAAAAAAGGAATTGAGTTTTATCTGAAGGATAATTATGTTTCTAAAATAAATGCCTCTAAACTCTTTTTAAAATCAGTTGAGAATAAGTATGACGGTAACCCTGCTCTTGGAATGTTAGTGAAAACCTATGCGGAACTACTAGCTGAGGCAAAGGATCCGAAGAAAGCAAAAAACACACTCTTTCGATTAATACAGGTTTCTCAAAACAAAAGACTAAAGGATAGTGACCTGACTTTGGGTGTGGCAAAGTTCTATGCTCACCTTGAAAAATTCTCAAGTGCAGAGAGGGTCATAGAGAGCTATCTAAGGATCAATAAAAAAAACCTTCAGATATTTACATATTACTTATATATCCTTGTTGAAAATGGTGAATTTGTTAAAGCCAAAAGGATCTATAAGATACTTGAAGATCTGAAGGGAAAAACAGCTGAAACCTATTTCTACATGGCTCATTACCTTCGGGCCAATGATAATTTTCAAAAACAACGTGAACTTCTTAAAAAAGCCGTTGAAATAAAGCCGAACTCGGTAAAGCTGTGGTTGGCATTAAGTGATAATTTATTTGCTGAAGGCGAATACGCTCTTCTTGATAAATGCTTGGATAAGATTAAAAAACTCAATATGGAAAGGTCTCCCCATTACTACTCAAAGTATCTCGAATACCGTGGGATGTTAAAAGCATTAAATGGAGAAATAGATCTCGGAGTTAAGTATTTAAAAAAGGCTCTCAAGTACAAAGAAAGTAATGCACTCAGGTCAAAATTAGCCAGCCTTGATCAAGTAGGTACCGAGTCAGTTCAAATTCTAATTCAAGAAAGTAAGATTAGAGACTCAATGAGAAAAGCTAGGGAATATCAAAGAAAGAAAAACTGGGAAAAGGCATTTAGGTTCGCTATTGAGGCGGTTGATTTAAATGAAAACTATATTCCTAGTCAATTACTGTTGGCTGATATTCAAACCCAGCGTGGATACTATCAAGCTGCTTTAGAGACAACTTCATTTCTGAAGAAAGAATATCCTGCTAACCCTGATGTTGCTTATTCATATATATCAGCCCTAATGAAAGTTGAGAAGATGGATGTGGCTAATCAACAGATAAGTTTTATTTCAAATGAAACAAAGTTTTTTCTCCTTCCCAAGTTCCAGGCACTTCTCGGTAAGTATTGGCTTAAAAAGAACAATTTTGCTTTTGCAATTCAGTATTATCAAATGGCGATTAAAAAAGACCCGCTAAACGACGAGTATTATTATATTCTCGCTAAAGAGTTCTTTAAGAAAAAACGTTTTAAGGATGCGAAGCAATTTCTATCAAAGTGTCTAGATCTCGATCCAGACAATGTATTCTATCTATCTTTGCAAGGAGCAATCTTATACGAGCTTGAAGATGCAGATACAGCTATAGGATACCTAAGGGATGTTCTAAAAGAGTTTCCAGATCATCCAAAATTATTAGGCGATATAGCCATGTATTATTATCGAAGTGGTAAATCAATCGAGTTCAAAGAATATAAAAAGATAATTGAAAAGCTTCCTCGTAAGGATGGTGATTTTTACGAATTTATGATCCGCTCTAGTGAAATCGAAGACAATGATGAAGATGTTATCTTTTACAGCAAGAAACTTATCTCTACAGATCCTGGGAACCTAAAAACCCGCATAAAATTAGGTGAGTACTATTTAAAAACGAAGAAAAACAAAGAGGCCCTGTCTGAGTTTCTGGAGATTTCTAAAAGGCTTAACACCTATCCTAAAGTTCACTTCAATATAGCGAGGGCTTATATAAACCTAAGGCAATACGATCTGGCTTTAAAAAGTGCTAAAGAGGAAATTAAACAGAATCCTACACTTCCCTTTGGTCACTATATAGCGGGAGAGATTCATAGGCTTACGGGTGATAATAATAAGGCCCTCCCGTACTTCGAAAAAGCTATTTCAAAGAACTCAAAGCTAGTCCCAGCTCTAATGGGGCTTGGCTTTATAAAATATAAAAGAAACCTTCTAGAGCCCGCTAGAGAGTTCTATAAAAGAGCTCTAAAAGAGGAGCCCAATAATCCTGAGATACATAAACAATTGGGATACATCTATAACGCCTCAGGTCAGGCGTCTTTAGCCGCTGAAAGCTTTGAAACTTATCTAAGACTGGACCCTGGGGCTACAGATAAGCCCGAAATTGAAAGGTATATCAGAGCTTTACGTTAATTTTTTTCGATCTCATATTGTCATAAAGCTTCATTTTCCGTATTATCACGCCACTGTGTGGAGGATTGGCTGAGTGGTCGAAAGCGGCGGTTTTGAAAACCGTTGAGCCGAAAGGTTCCGCAGGTTCGAATCCTGTGTCCTCCGCCATTTTTATACTTGTGGAGACGTGCCCGAGTGGCCGAAGGGAGCACCTTGCTAAGGTGTCGAACCGCTTGCGGTTCCGTGAGTTCGAATCTCACCGTCTCCGCCATTTTAAATCTTCTCAATCAACACGACAGTTAATGAATTTAGGAAAGCGATTAATTTTATTTTTGATGGCTCCTGCCCTTTTCTTAATCCTGTTAGAATCTACTCTCTTTTTAATTACTTATCTAAAATATTCTTCACCTGAAGTTGATCTAACTGGAAGCGAAAAGATAATTTTAGCTTATGGAGAGAGTACAACTCAAATGGGCGGTGAACATTCTTGGCCCTCACAGTTAGAGTCTAAATTAAATAAAGGTACTGATCAAAATAGATTCAAGGTAATAAATAGAGGAGGCGTTGGAGTTTCTACAGTCACTATTTTAAATAAAATCAAAGAAGATCTAAAAAGCATAAAACCTACAATAGTAATTACTATGATGGGAATTAACGAAGAGAATTTAACAAGTGAGTATGAGCTCCTAAAGGATGATCATAAAGTTCCTTTACTTGGCTCACTTCGTTCTTACCGATTAATTTCTTGGGCATGGTATCGAATTAAGGTTTTTTTAACCCTAAATTTTCTAGAAGATGAAGAAAAATTAAGTGAACTTTGGGAATCATCAGAGTTAGAGATAGTCATAGACTATTTAAAAAAGAAGATGAATTCTTCTACCTGCCAGGGCGAAAGGTATGGTCTGAAATTAGTGGGTCATTATATAGAACTGAAAGAGCTCAAAAAAGCTTTCTCAATTTTAAAAAAGAGAGATGTTTGTCCTGAAAATAGCTTCCAAAAGAGCTTCCTTCATGCTTCGGCACTAATTTATGAATACTCAGAAAATAATGCAATAGAGCAGATTTTTGACAATGCTTTCCTTAGGCCACCGGAGTACTTAGGTAAGAAAGAGATAGTTGAGAAAGAAAGTTTAGAACAGCATATTAATTTCTTTAAAAGAATTTATTCATCCTATTTAGTAAATGGAATAGAGTGGAGACTCTTTAAAAGGGGATCTTATCCAGACATCGAAGAGACGGAGCTTAGTTTTTTATTGGCAGTTCTATTTTTAGAAAAAAAAGATTTTAAAGAAGCTGGTAAGTATTTAGAAAATGCACTTTTAAAGATAAAAGATAAGAAAAAAGATGGATGGATAGATGATCCAGGGTTTATTTATTTACTACTATCCGATATCGAAAAAATAACAGGGGGGAAGAACTACAATTCTTATTATACAAAAGCCTCTCAAAGTTTATTGATTAAAGAAATTATCCGTAAGCGAGAAAAATATGATGGATATAATCTTGTTACTACAGGTTTTATTCAGGAACCACTTTTAAAAGCTAAGAAACTTCTTAACGAATTAAGAAAACGTAATAACTCGCTTGAGGATAAGGCAGACATTTTAAATGTTCTATCTGAAGTAGAGTTTATATTAGGCAATGATAAGGAATCTTTAGCCGTTTTAAAGGAGCTAAAAAGACTATCCCTTCCTAGGGTCAATCTAATTCTCTTACCAAGACTTCTCGATATTCTAGGTGACCCTGAGCAGGCTTTAGTAGAGATTCGAAATATTTCTTCAACTATTAGTATTGATAAGGAACCATTTTTGAGAGAGGAGCTTTTTATACTACAAAAGCTTCGAAGACCTTCTGTCGAAATTGAGAGAGTTTCCGATCTACTAAAAAAGTCCGAAGGCATAAAAGATAATGATAAATCTATTCTGAACTACAAAAAGGCTAACGATCTTATACACGAAAGTGGGGCATACCATCTCGTTATGCAGTACCCACTAAGAAGCATTGAAGAGTTAAGAGAATCTCTAGCAGGTCGTGATAAAACAATCTTTGTAGAAAATGAAGAAAACTTTAAAAAATTGGTCCTAGCAAAGGGCTATGATTATCTTTTTATTGATAGGTTTGCCTCAGATTTTGGTCATTGCACAAAACAGGGTAATGAGCTCATAGCTGAAAATGTAAAGAATCACGTCAAAATATTGCTTAATTTGAAAAATTAGGGATTTAGCATGAGTAAAAATCGATAAATTGCCCTAATTGGGCTATTTTTTGGTCTTTTTTTTTGCTATTAATATCTTAAATGCGCAGCTGTAGCTCAGCTGGATAGAGTACCTGACTACGAATCAGGTGGTCGCAGGTTCGACTCCTGCCAGCTGCGCCATTTATTCCTAGTTTCTTTTCATCCCATTTAAAAAGACAATAGAAGTATGAGAATAGTATTTAACTACCTTAAGTTAAAAGACGATTTTAACAGGCTTGAAGTACTTCATTGGGGACACTTCGCTTTCGTTTTGTTGGGTTTAACCTTTGAATTAACTAATGGCCTTGGAATAATGAGCTGGCTCATTTCAGTCGCATTACTCTCAGTTTTCTATAAATCGTTCTTTACCACCAAGAAGGAACTCTTTTATTCTTTTTGGACTTTTAGTACGGCACTAGCATTATTCATTTTCTATAAAGTGATCTTCTCAGAATGTACTTCCTTTGAATCAGCACTACTGTATTTGACTGGCTTATCTTTGTTAGGCGTTGAAGTTTATATACTTTCTTCACCAATTTATTATCCAAGAGTTATGTGGTGGGAGTACGACTTTAGATACAGAACAGACCTGAAAGTTGATATATTTAGTGAAGCTACCGAAAAAAGCGAATCAAGAATTACTGACTTAAGGAGAAATGCGGGTTGTATTGCTTCTTTTGAAGAGATTAAGCCCGGAACAATCATAAAGGTTGAATCCCCTCGCTATTTTAAGGGCATTTTAGAAGTTGAAATTATTTCAAAACGAATCTACTCCCTCGGAAGACCTTTTAGTTATGGGGTTAAGTTTTGCCTAAATAATCCTGAAGAGGTATCAGCTTATAACGACCTATTAAATTTTTGGAAGAATGAATCTATAGAAAGACGTCAAAGAAAATTCACACCGAAGATAACAAATGAAAAAGTTTAATGACATTGAATGGAACATGGAAACGGCCCTTCTTGAAGCTGAACTAGCCTACAAAAGCAACGAGGTTCCGGTAGGTGCTGTAGTCGTAGATAAGTCAGGAACAATTCTAAGTAAGGCTCATAACGAAAAAGAAAGTGTATTTGATCCTTGCGGGCATGCAGAAATACTGGCTCTTAAGAGAGCCGCTTCGGCTGCAAAGAACTGGAGGCTTCAAGAGGCAACCTTATTTGTCACGCTCGAGCCTTGTCCTATGTGTCTTTCAGCTGCTCTTCATGCACGTGTAGGATCTATTGTTTTTGGTGCCTATGATTTAAAAGGCGGGGCTTTGAGCCTAGGCTATAATCTTTATAAAGATCAAAGGTTAAATCACAATTGCTCAATTGTTGGCGGGGTGCTGCATTATAAATGCTCAAACATCCTCTCAAACTTTTTTAGAGAAAAGAGAAAGTTTCACTCGTAGACACTTATCTTTATTTTGTGTAATTTTAACTCTCATTTTGCGGAGAATTGGCCGAGTGGTCGAAGGCGCTCGCTTGGAAAGCGGGTAAGCGGCAACGCTTCGTGGGTTCGAATCCCATGTTCTCCGCCATCTTTTACTCTTTATTCTACATAATATCGTTTTTGGTTTACGCCACGAGTCACCTTGACAATTGCCCCTGTTGGCCATTAAATACAGGCGGTAATAGGGCGATGCAAGTGGTTGCTGGGTGAACTCCGCCAGGTCCGGAAGGAAGCAACGGTAGCTTAAGCGCCGCTGTGCATTTAGCCCTATTGCCGCTTATCTTTAATTTTGCCACCCTTTTTTTTCCTCGGTAAACTCATTCATCAACATTCCAATACAAACTAAGGCTAACCTTTAATGAGTTATCAAGTTCTTTCAAGAAAATGGAGACCAAAGACATTTGAAGATGTTATTGGGCAAGAACATATTACGACTTCTTTGGTTAATTCGTTAAAAAGAAATCGGACAGGCCATGCCTATCTATTCACTGGCACAAGAGGCGTTGGAAAAACATCTGTTGCTAGAATATTCTCTAAAGCTATTAGATGTGAAAGTCTCTTGGATACAGGAAATCCATGTGAAGTTTGTGAAAGCTGTAAAAGTTTTGGAGATAACCAGACTTTAGATATCATTGAAATTGATGGAGCTTCGAATAACTCGGTTGATAATATTCGCGAGCTTATAAGCAATGTACAGTTCTTACCAACTTCTGGAAAATATAGGGTTTATATTATTGATGAAGTACATATGCTTTCTACAAGTGCCTTCAATGCTTTGTTGAAAACTCTGGAAGAACCACCAGAGCATGTGATCTTTATCTTCGCTACAACTGAACCCGAAAAGATTTTAGATACAGTACTATCAAGATGCCAAAGGTTTGACTTTAGAAGTCCTAATAAAGAAAAGTTAAATAGCCTTCTTCAAAAGATTGCTGAGAAAGAGGATATAAAGTTTGAGAACAATAATATTGTCGATAAGATTAGTTTCTTTGGAAATGGATCTGTAAGAGACTCACTTAGCATTCTTGATCAACTACTAACATTTTCTGAGAATAATTATATTGATGAAAATACTTTGTTTTTAGGATTGGGATTGGCAAAACAGTCTAGCCTCTATGACTTAGTTAATTTTATTTTAAAGAATGAACATGAGCAGATGGTAAATCTCTATAGAAATCTTCAACTAGAGAATATTTCATCGGAAAAGATCTACCATGGTTTAATTGATACTTTTTACGAACTTATTAATTCATTAATGGGTGGTGATACAAACTATCCTCATTCAATTGAAGGTTATGGTCCGCAAGAATTGATGTGGATTTATGAAACATTATCTAGAGACCTAGATTGGGCTTTAAAGTCTTATGATGTTGGAAAGTCATTAGAAATAATTCTACAAAAGATTTCATTACGAAGAGAATCACTGTCGAGTAAAGCAAACCTTCCAGTAAAAAAAAAGGCCATAGTTAAAACAAAAGAAATCCCTGAAGAGGTTCTAGAGGAACTTAAGCCTGAGCCCGTGATTGATGAAGAAGTTTCCGTAGTAACTGAGCCTATTGCAGCTGAAGAAGAAATTGTTCATGAAGAAGAGAAGACAGTAATAGAAAGCACTGAAAAAACCTGGAAAGGTTTTCTGGCCCATGTGCATGAGATTTCTCCAGTAACAGGACATAATCTTGAGCAGGGGAATATTAACTCAGAGCCAAAGATTATATCAGGGAATCTCGTTGTAGAAATAGGGTTTCCAAAATCAGCTAAGGTCTTTTTTGAGTACCTATCTCAATCAGAGATTCAAAAAAAGCTCTCTAAAGAATTCAGTGAGTACTACTGTGTAGAAATAGAGAAGATCATCTTAAACTTTGATTTAAAGGGGCAAGAGGATAGCTTTAGGTCTGTAGCTAATATCAAAGATGAAGAGCATGAAGAAAAGATTAAGAAAAAAGAGGAAGATTTATTAAATAACCCTAATTTAAAAATGGCAGAGACGCTTTTTAATACAAAAGTAGATAAAGTGGTCGTAAACAAACAAGATAAGTGAGGTAGATATGGCAAAGAATATGAATAACTTAATGAAGCAAGCTCAGCAAATGCAACAAAAAATGTCTACGCTACAAAAAGAATTAGAGACCAGAGAGATGGACTTTTCTTCAGGTGGTGGAATGATCAAGATTAAGATAAATGGAAAACAAGAAATAATAGATTTTAGCATTGATAAGGAATGTGTTGATCCCAATGATGTTGATATGCTCGAGGAGCTAGTTAAGACAGCAGTTAATCAGGCTGTTAAAGAGTCTCAAGATATGGTTTCTAAAGCTATGTCCAAAGTAACTGGTGGACTCTCTATTCCAGGACTTTTTTAATAATGGAACTTCCTGGCACATTGAACGAGGCAGTCACTCAACTTAAGCGATTACCAGGAATTGGTGAAAGATCTGCTATAAGATTGGCACTCTCAATTCTCAGCTGGGATAAAGAGAATATTAAAAACCTAAGCTCAAGTCTTAATGGTCTTTTAGAGATTAAGAACTGCACAAGTTGCAACGCACTTTGTGATAGAGAAATCTGTAGCCTCTGCCAAGATCCAAATAGAATAGATAAACCAATAATGTGTGTTGTTGAATCTATGAGTGACTTACTAGCAATTGAAAATAGTGGTGAATTTTCTGGATCTTACTTTGTACTCACAGGCGTATTAAATCCTTTGAAGGGAATTGGACCAGATGAAATAGGAGTCCCAAATCTTTGTAAGGCTGCTATTAATAGGAAGATAAGCAATATCGTTTTAGCAGTGAACCCATCGATTGAAGGTGATGCGACTTGTTCTTATCTAAATGAAGTATTACCAGATGGTATTATAGTAGATAGAATAGGATTTGGTGTGCCAATGGGTGGTAGTTTAGAGTATTTAGACTCAATGACTATTTCTCAAGCATTAAAAAATAGAAAAACATTATGATAGATAAAACAACCCTAAGAGAATCATTAGATAAGATCTTAAAGAAGAATTCTTTTGATAGTACGCTCATTCTAGCGCGCCAAGATGGTATTATCGTCTTTGAACAAGATGAAAACTTAAGTTTGCAGAAAAAACAAGCTTTAGGTGCTCTAATGGCTGGTGCTTGGCAGGCTGCCGAAGCAATGGCCGATTTCTTCCCTACGGAAGGAAGCAGCTTTTTTCGACTCGGTTTTGATACTTCTGATTCAGGAATCTATGTCCTACCGATTGAAACTAGCGAAGAAGTTTTTTATGTTGGTTTATTTTACAAAAATGAGTTAAATCCAGCAGTATTAAAAAATAAGCTCAGGTCATTATCACATCAGATCTTACAAGAATTGAGTGTGTACTTTGATGCTAGAGAAAATTTGAACAAACCACTTTTTGAAAATATTACTGATGATGAAATTGAAAATATATTTTCAGTGGCAGGAGTATAGATATGTCCTTTGTAAATTATCAAACGAAGGAAGTTAATTGTAAGATTGTTTTCTACGGACCAGGAATGGGCGGGAAAACAACAAATATACAATTCGTTTATAAAAAAACAGCCGGTGACTCTCGCGGTGACATGATTAGTTTAAGTACTGAAAATGAAAGAACACTCTTTTTTGATTTCTTACCACTAGATCTCGGAGAGATTAGAGGTTTTAAAACAAGGTTTCATTTATATACAGTTCCAGGACAAGTATTCTATGAAGCAAGCCGTAAACTAATCTTAAGAGGTGTCGATGGGATAGTTTTCGTCGCAGACTCTCAAGTTGAGAGAATGGAAGCCAATATTGAAAGTCTAAAAGGCATGGAGCAAAATCTTAAAGAGCAAGGTTATGACTTAGGGCAATTACCTATTGTTATGCAATGGAATAAAAGAGACCTTCCCAATGTCGTCTCTATCGAAGAGTTAGAAACAAAATTAAATCCACGAAATCTCCCCTCTTTTGAGTCAGTAGCTGTTGAGGGAAAAGGTGTTTTTGAGACTTTAAAGAATATTAGTAAATTAGTTTTAATGAACTTAAAGTCAGGACTCTAAGATAAACAATTGATGTATTGTAAATATATAACATGGGCTTCAAGAAGTGCCTCTTGATTATAGGTACTAGACCTAGTACCTATCAAGTGATGCCCTTTCATTATTCCAAAGTTATGAGAGTCAAAGTAGCTAGGGAAAAGGGCATTTTCCGCGACCACTACCCCATCATTTAATTTGTCGTTTTGAAAGAAAGCCTTAGTTAAAATCATCCAGAAATGACTTTCCTTCCAATTTGATTCCATGGCCAAGGAAGTATAAAAATTTAGTTTAGGAAGTTTCTTATGATTTTCTGCGAACCATAGTTTTTGTTGCTCTTGAGAGAGTGACTCTTGGAACTCTTTAAATAATAGATCTGTTTGTTTCTCAAAAAATTTATAAATTTGGTTATCTGAATAGTTATGAAGTGAATTGATCAATTTTAAAAGCTTATGATTTAAATGATTAGCTCCAAGAATGGGACTAGCAATTGTGGAAAGTCCCACAACTTTATCATTTGAAAACTCTGGATTGTCCGCTAGAAAATGTAGGCAATCAACCCCACCCTTTGAGAATCCTAGCAACCAAAGTTTTTCATCTGGATTGTCATTAGCGTAATCAATAAGCTGCTCTTTAAGGAGGTTGGAGTTAAACTCCACACTTTTAGTTCCATCTACTTTTGGACAAATATAATGAGTTCCTAGATTTTGGGATAGGTGTTGAGCCCCTCTTTCAAAGGCAGCATTAGAGAATATTTCATTCAGAACACCAGAGACTAACACAAGTGTTGTTTTAAATGGCTCAGGTGCGAGTTTTAAAGAAGAGTTATGTTCCGGATGATCGTGGTTAAAAACCCTTTCCCGAAAAATAGCTGAAAATATCTCTTTAGGAGAAGCCTGGAAAGAATCGATGGGTATTTTTTTTGAAACAGAATCTATGATGGAGAGATCTGCTTCCGAGAGTTTGATAGGTTCTGCTTTAGAAAAATCTACATGCGAGGTTAAGTAACGAAGAAAAGAGCGGCTAATAAAAACCCCAGAGGTAGTTAATCCTCTTGTTAAGATGACTAGGTTCTTCACACTTGGCTCGGCACTAAAGTCTTCTATCCTAGAGACAATTTCATCACTACCAACTGCGGCCGCTTTTTTAAGACGTAAACGCTTTTTAGTGCTCTTTTTAATATAACTTTCAATATAAGATTTGATTTCAACTTTCATAGCTAAGATGATATTTTGGCACTGCGGAAGAAACGAGTCAAATAGAGTAAAAGGAGCAAAGATGTCTGAAATTGGTATTATTGGTGGTAGCGGAGTGTATGCCCTCGAAGGTATTAAGATTGTAAATGAACATGAGGTCCAAACTCCTTTTGGAAATCCTAGCGATAAAATTATAGAAGCAGAGTTAAATGGTATTAAAGTATACTTTCTACCGAGACACGGAAGAAATCATAGTGTCTTACCTCATGAAGTAAATTATAGAGCAAATATATTTGCATTAAAGAAACTAGGTGTTGAATACTTAATTTCTGTATCAGCAGTTGGGAGCCTTAAAGAAGAACTACCTCCAAAAACCTTTGTGACCCCTGACAATTTTATAGATTGGACTAAGGGTAAGAGGGATAGGACTTTCTTTGGAAATGGAATCGTTGCCCATGTTTCAACAGCTTATCCAGTAGAGGAAAAACTAAGAAAGATAATTCATAACTGCTGCGTCTCAGCGGATATTAAATGTTCTGATGGAGGATCTTATATTTGCATTGAGGGGCCTCAATTTTCTTCTCGAGCAGAGTCCGAAATCTACCGAGGTTTTGGGGCAAGTGTTATCGGAATGACAAATGTCCCAGAGTCCTATTTAGCAAAAGAAGCTGGAATGGCATATGCAACCATGGCCATGGTAACTGACTATGATTGTTGGAAAGAAGAGCATTGTGCAATTGATGAGATCTTGCTTGTAATGGGCGAGAACAATAAAAATGCCAACAAAGTACTGCCTTCAATAATAACTTCCCTTAATGAAAATAAGTTTGAAGTGAACAAGGAAAATCGTATCGGAATCATGACACCTATTGAAAGCTTAAATGCAGCCCAAAGAGAAATAGTAGAGGTTCTTGTTAAATAATGACTTTTGAATTTGAAAAACATATTTCCGTTATGAGAAATGAAATTGTTGAGAATATTAGAGACAATTTTGAATCAAAAGAACAGATTATAGGTGCAGACCTGACTTTCGGTGGTGGAGGTCATGTTTTTTCAATCCTTGAAGTACTCCCGAAGACTTTTATTTATGGAGTAGACCAGGACCCCGATGCAATTGAGAATGGAAAAAAGAAGATAGAAGGTAGTCCTTACAAAGATCAGATCGAACTAATCTATTCAAACTTTGTAGATTTTCCAGGTATCTTTAATAAACTCAAGAAACATGAAAGCCTAGATTTTATTACTCTAGATTTAGGTGTATCAAGCCATCAATTTGATAAGTTTGAAAGAGGATTTTCATACCGAGAAGATGGTCCTTTAGATATGCGAATGAACTACAAAGATGATGAAGTCTTAACCGCTTCTGATATTGTGAATACTTATGAAGAAGAAGATCTCGCTAATCTTATCTTCAAGTATGGAGAAGAAAGATTAAGCCGAAGAATAGCTAAGAATATTGTTGAAAAAAGAAGAGAGAAGCCCTTTTTAACGACGAAGGACTTAGAAGAAACAGTTTTTTTATCTTACCCTGCAAGACAAAGGCATAAGAAGCCCCACCCTGCGACTAGAACATTTCAGGCATTAAGAATTGCAGTTAACAGGGAGTTAGATGTAGTATCCGACGTTATCCCACAACTATATCCTCTCTTAAATGATGGTGGGATTATTCAAATTATTAGCTTCCATTCTCTAGAAGATAGGATAGTAAAATGGTCATTTAAAGATGCGGCTAAAGAAGACGATCAATTAAAAATATTGACTAAAAAACCAGTTTTACCAACACAAACAGAAATTTTAAACAATCCTAGAGCGAGAAGTGCTAAACTAAGAGTAATAAAAAAAATTACTAGTTGAGTTTAGTATGGCAACAAAAAGAAAAATTCAAATATCAAATAGGCTAAAAGAAACCTTCTTTAGCAGCCAAGGCTTACCTCTTTCTTTGGCCTTTATTACAATCTCAATACTTTTTGTCTTGTTTAGAATGAAAGGTGTTGAACTAGATTATAAAGTAAATGAAGTTAACTCTAAAATTGAAAAACATCTTCTTGAAAACAAAGAGCTTAAGGCGAAGAAGGCCAAGATGTTATCAACTAAAAACTTAAGACATATGGCAAGTAAGCATAGCTTAAAGCAACCAACGCAAAAGCAAATAATAGTAGTACCGTAGAATGGAAAAGAAAACGTTCAAGCACCGGATTTACTTCGCCCTTTCAATTTTTCTGTTGGGATTTGTATTAATTTTAGCAAAGGCCCTTAAATTACAAGTTATCGATAAAGAAGAACTTATATCTAGAAGTAAGAGTCAATTCTTAAGAGAAAGAAAAGTTTATCCAAAAAGAGGGATAATCTATGATCGAAATAAAAACCCCTTAGCTCTTAATATTCAAACATATAGTATCTTTACTATTCCTAAGAATCTGAAGGCAGATAAAACGAGTTACCGAAAGCTATCTAAGGTAGTTAAAACTCTAACTTATAATAATATCCTTAAAAAAATAAAGGGCCGAGAAAGATACACATGGCTCGCTAGAAAGATTTCGCTAACAAAAGAACAAGCTAAGATTATCAAAAAGATACCAGGTATCTATATTGAAACAGTTCCAAAAAGAATTTATCCCAACCATGAATTACTTTCTCAAACTTTGGGTTTTGTTGGAATTGATAATATAGGACTTTCGGGGTTGGAATATTCTTATGATAAAGAATTAAAGGGCGAACCAAGAAACATTAGATACATCAAGGATGCAAAAGGTAGAGCGATAAAGATGGAAAGCTCTAAAATTGAAGGACCTTCAAGTGAGCTAGTGCTGACAATTGATAAAGATTTGCAGGCCATTGCTGAAAAAGCTCTGCGCGATGCCGTAGTTGATTCAGGTGGAAAAAAAGGTGGCGTAGGAGTCATGGATGCAAGAACGGGTGAAATATTGGCTGTTGCTAATTACCCCACTTACGATCCTAATAGTTTAAAGCGTGCTCAGAAAGACTTTAGAAAATTATCATTTGTCTCAGACCCTTTCGAGCCAGGAAGTACATTTAAGGTTTTTACAGTGGCATCTGCACTTGAAAACAAGATCGCAAGGATCGACACAAACTATTATTGCGAAAGAGGTCAGCTAAAAGTAGGAGATCATGTAATCACTGAGGCGGAATCTAGAAAAAAATATGAGTGGCTTTCAGTTGAAGAAATTATTATGTACAGCTCTAATATTGGTACAACTAAGATGGCTTTTGACCTCACCTATCCTAGGCTAAATGAAACACTTAGAGATTTCGGATTTGGTAAAAAAACGGGGGTACAGCTTCCTGGCGAGTCACGAGGAATCTATAATGAGAATGAAAATGTTTCTCCACTTACACTAAGTAATATCTCTTTCGGGCAGGGTGTTGCTGTAACTGGTGTTCAAATGCTTTCGGCATATTCAGCCCTAGCTAATGGAGGATATTATTTACCGCCTACAATTATAAAAGATGCCAATAAAGATGTTAAACCTAAGAGAATTATTGAAAAATCTACCGCTGATCAAATTACTAATATCTTGATTAGAGCCGTTGAAGATGGAACGGGATCAGAAGCAAAAATACCCTATTTTAAGATTGCAGGGAAAACAAGTACTGCTCAAAAAGCAAGTGAAAGTGGTGGGTACAAAGGCTACATCCCTGGGTTTATTGGTTACCCTGTGAATATTAAGAATCCCTTTGTCATCTTTGCTTATGTCGATGAACCTAATGAAAAAAGATATTATGGAAACCAAATAGCCGCACCTATCTTTAGAAAGATTGCCGAATACATGCTTTACAAGACTAAAGAGTTTGATCAAATGGCAATTAAAAAGACTAAGTCTAATAGCGAGATAGATAAGGTTACCTTTAAACAATCTTCAGCTAAAAGGTTTGTTAGTAAGGCATTAGTTCCTAACTTTATTGGACTTGATAAGAAATCAAGTCAAAAGCTAGCAAGTAAAATGAATATCAAGGTTATTCCTACAGGGATGGGAGTAGTATCTTCTCAGGTTCCTGAGGCAGGTACAGCAGTGAATGATTCAACAGAGATCACGTTAAAATTCTCACCTCCGGAATATGAATAAAAACAAAGAAGTACTAAAGATTATAAACTCTTATGGTTTTCAATCAGAAAATATGGATAATTTTTTATCCATAGAAAGGTTAACGACTAATATTCAATACTCTAATCCTGAGACGGGTGTCTATTATCGTATTACTAGTGAGTCTGCTGAAGAAATTTTTCACGAAAGACTTGGGCAGGTATGCCCCGCCATTCTTTTCCTCAATAAAGCTCTAGCTGATAATATTAAGTATCCTTATGTGGTTGTTCCTGACGATAAGGCAGAAGGCTTCTTCGAAGAACTTTTAAACGAGTTATATCCTCTAGATAAATCAAAGATAAAAATTTTTGGTATTACAGGCACTAATGGGAAATCGACATCAGTTAGTCTATGTGAACAGATTGCGATGCAAGCGGGATTAAAAGCCGGGTCTTTGGGAACAGTTGGGATAAGTTTAAATGGTGAATTTGTTGAACTTGGAATAAGTGGTACAACTCCATCTTATATTGACTTGAGAAGAATTATAAAAGAAGTTGAAGGTAAAATAGAGTTTCTTTTTATGGAGGTAAGTAGCCATGCTATTTCTCAAAAAAGACTTGGAAAAATAAAGCTTAGTGGATCTGGTTGGACATCTTTTAGTCAAGATCATTTAGACTTTCATAATTCAATGGAAGAATACTTTGAAGCTAAATTAGGAATTGTAGATTACCTCCTTGAAAATAGAAGCTTAATTGTCCCTAGTAGTGATACCGATTTAATTGAGAAAATTAGAGAGGGTTTAAAAAAATCTAAGAAGAGTACTAAGTTAGTAATTGCTGAAGATTATAAAGACAGCTTTAAAGTATATCCCAATTTCTTTAAGGTTCATTACAATAGAGATAACTTAAATTTATCACTAGAGCTCTTAAAAGATTTTATCGAAATTAAAAGAATTAAACTTGAAGAAATAAAAACACCTAAAGGTCGTTTTAGTATCATTGAATATAATAAATCATTTGCTATTATCGATTATGCCCATACCCCTGATGCTATATTAAATTTGGTTTCAGCAACAAAGATGGCATTTCCAAACTCTAAGATAGTGACCCTTTTTGGTTGCGGCGGAGATAGGGACAGAACTAAAAGACCATTAATGGCCAAAGCTGCTGAAAATGAAAGTGATTTTATAATAGTGACTAGTGACAACCCAAGAAGTGAGGAACCGGAAAGAATAATTAAAGATATTCTACCGGGACTAGAAAAAAGTAATTTCCTAATTGAGGTTGATAGAGAAAAAGCTATAAAAATAGGGTTGTCTAGGCTAGGCAAGGACGACGTTCTTATTATTGCCGGAAAGGGCCATGAAGAGTATCAAGAAGTAAAAGGTCAAAAGATATTTTTCAGTGATTTTGTTGTTGTTGAAGAGGAAGTTAAGAATGATAGCTCTAGATAAATTTAATGGCAGTAAAACAAAACTTTCAAAAATAACATTAGGTAAAGTAAAGGCAGTGAGAAAGGTATCAACCGACACGAGAGCGATTTTAGAGGGCGACCTCTTTGTGGCCCTTACGGGGGAGAACTTTGATGGAAATCGATATTTAAAACAAGCCATAGAGAAGGGTGCAAAAGGTTGTCTGTTTAAAGATAATGATGAAAACAGAGAGATTGTTAATAAACTATATGAACAGTTCCCAGAAGTATTTTTTATAGGAACTGATTCTACTGAAAAATATTTTCAAGACTTAGCAAGCTTTCATCATTCTGAGTGGCGCTTAGAAAAGAGTAGTATAACAATTGGAATAACTGGAAGTAATGGTAAGACGACTACCAAGGAACTTATGGCTGGAGTTTTGGAATCTATATTTCCAGGTAAAACTCTTTTTACTGAAGGAAACTTAAATAATCATTTAGGTGTTCCCATGACTTTATTAAGGTTAGATGAATCTCATGATATTTGTATCCTTGAAATGGGTACGAATCATCCTGGAGAAATATCTTTTCTTTGCGAAATAGGTGACCCCGATGCTGGAATAATAACAAGTATAGGTCAGTCACATCTTGAATTCTTTTTTAATGAAGAGAATGTCTTTAGAGAGAAGAAGGCTTTGTATGATTATGTGAAAGATAAATCGGGATTCTTTGCCATTGATTCAGATAATCAATACCTAAAAAAGCTTCCCTTAGAAGATAATCTCTTAAGAATTAGTTTTGTAGATGGAAATATTGATTATAAAGGCCAAGAGCTAACTTTCTTGGATTATGAAACGAAAATAAAATGCCCACATTTACTGGGTAAACATAATTTTAAGAATCTTGCAGTTGTCTTATCTTTACTAGTGAATCTTTTCCCAGAAAAGAAAGATAAAATCTTTGAGTCAGCGAAAGAAATAAAGCTCCCAGATAATAATAGATCACAGTTCATTATTAAAAACGGGCAGACGATATTCTTAGATGCGTACAATGCTAACCCTTCTTCAATGAAGGCGGCTCTTGAGAGCTTTAAAAACTATCTAAGCGATAATAAATTAGACTTAGATCACTCTCTTTTTGTTTTAGGAGATATGAATGAATTAGGTGAAAAGTCTTCACAGTATCACCAAGAGCTTGGAGTCATTTTAAAAGAGATGAAAGTAACAAATGCAATCTTTGTAGGACGCTTTGCAAAGGACTATGCAAATGGATTTGAAAACGAGGCGAAGACCTTTAGCAATACTGCCCAGCTAAAAGCTGAATGGAAGGAGATCTCCAAAAGCTTCTCTAGCGTGTTTCTGAAGGGGAGTAGGACTTTACAATTAGAGTCACTCATGACATTTTTAGGTACCTAAGTATTCAAAATTCAATGGGTCTCTATGCTCTATCATTTTCTCTATCCTCTCAGTCAGTCAGTATCGGCCTTCAATATTTTTCGCTACATAACGTTTCGCGCAATTGTAGCTTTTCTTATTGCTTCAGCCATCTCTATCATTTGGGGGAAAGCGTTCATTAAGTTTATGAAGATGAAGCAGTTCGGCCAGGTTATTAGAGAAGATGGACCGCAGAGTCATTTAAAAAAAGCCGGCACCCCTACAATGGGTGGCGTGGTTATTCTTGGAAGCATCGCTTTTGCCTTAGTTTTCTGTGGAAATTTTTTATCAGCCCCCTTTCTAGTAACTCTATTCGTTATGATCTCTTATTTTGCTCTAGGCTTTAGAGATGACTATCTTAAGGTTCTTAAGGGGAATTCTGATGGTGTCTCGGCAAAGGGAAAGCTAGCTTGGCAATTTGCTACGGCCATAGCAGCTAGTTGGTATCTATATTATCAAGGTGTTATCGACACCCAGCTGTATATGCCTTTTGTAAAAGGACCAGTAGTCGACCTTGGAATGTTTTATATTGTGTTCGCTAGTATCGTTATCGTTGGTTCTAGTAATGCGGTTAACCTAACTGATGGGTTAGATGGCTTAGCCATTGGTCCAATCATTACCAGTTCTGTCTCGTTGGCTCTGTTAGCATATGTGTCAGGGCACCGTGAAATCAGCGCCTACTTGTTCATCCCATATATCGACGGGGTCGGTGAGTTAAGCATTTTAGCCACTGCCATAATAGGTGCTGGTGTTGGCTTTTTATGGTACAACTCTTATCCAGCTCAAATATTTATGGGTGATGTGGGATCTTTATCTCTAGGTGGTACATTAGGTACTCTAGCGGTGATTACTAAGAATGAGATTTTGTTCGTTTTAATAGGTGGTGTATTTGTGGTTGAGGCCGTCTCGGTCATTCTGCAAGTAGGATCATTTAAGCTTCGGGGAAAAAGAATTTTTAAAATGGCCCCAATACATCATCATTTTGAGCTCAAAGGTTGGCCGGAGCCAAAAGTAATAGTCCGTTTTTGGATTATTAGTATTTTCTTGGCACTAGTCGCTATAGCTACATTAAAGATGAGGTAAATTGAATGGAAAGATTCAAGAATAAAAAAATACTAATTGTTGGCATCGGGAAAACTGGATTCACCCTAATTAACTTTTTTAATAAATTAGAGTGTCTGATTCGAGTTACAGATATAAAGCCAATATTTGACTTAAACAAAGCTGTTAAAAAACTTAAGAAAATCTCTCCGGCTCCTGAGATGACTTTTGGTGAGCACAGAGAAGATGATTTTCTTGAAGCTGACGTCATTGTCTATTCTTCATCAGTAGAGCCAACACTTCCTCAGTTAGAGTTCGCACGCCAGAATGGAAAAGAAGTTTATAGTGAATTTGGTTTGGCCAATAAACTGTGCCGCAAGCCTATTATTGCTGTTTGCGGGAGCCAGGGTAGAACAACAGTCGCACACATGATTGGTTTTACTTTAAAGCTTGATGGTAAGAATGTTTTTGTAGGCGGGACTAGTGAAAGTCCTTTTATTGAATACTGCATGCTTCCAAATCAAGATGAAATAGATTATGTGATTGTTGAAGTTTCAGCGATACAGATGAGAAGCTTACAAAACTTTCATCCTAAGTTAGTAGTCTTCACAAATATCAGCGAAAAATATCCAGAGAGTCATTTCAGATCTGTTGGTGAATATATTGAGACTAAGCTTTCTATTATAAAGTCACTCTCTCCTGATGATCTCTTGGTCGTTAACTTTGACACTCTTGCGAACAATACCTTTTTTAGAAATGCTAATTGCCAAACTTATTGGTACTCAAGAAGAAGCTTCCAGAAGATGGGAGTTATGAATGAGATTCAAGGCACTCACTTTCATGAAAGAAGAATTCATAGCAACATAAATTATCATTCAGAATTTAAAGTTAATAAGATGAGAATTGTTGGGCAAGACAATAGAGAAAATCTACTTGCGGCGATTACAGCTTGTAAGGCATTAGATGCTTCAGATAAGGCAATTCAAAGTTGTATTGAGAAGTTTCCAGGTATTCCTCATAGAATCGAGTTTCTTATGGAGAAAAACGGAGTTTCTTTTTACAACGATTCAAAAGCAGAAAAGATGGAAGATATGCTTAAAAGTATAGCCGCTTTTAAGAATCCAGTGATCTTAGTTGCTGGCGGCAAGGATAATGAGGAAATCGAATTCGAGCCCTACGCCGATGAAATTATCAAGTATGCACGCGTACTAGTTTTAGTTGGTGAGTGTAAAGAGCGTCTGAATAGGGCTCTTGGCGAACACCCTCAGACTTATATCGTTGGTAGCTTTGAAGAGTCGGTCCTATTTGCTTATCAGAAAAGTAGAACTGGCGATACCATACTACTTTCCCCGGGTAATGGGAGTAGCGACTTTTTTAGAGATTTCGAAGAAAGAGGAAATTACTTTAAGAAATTAGTCTACCAATTGTAACCTAAAATACAACTAGCGGTTTTTACAAGGTTTGTTAAAATAGAACCATGGAAGAATCGCTAGAAGAAATTAATCAAACATCAAAACTATTTATCATAACGACTCTGATCCTTTCAGTGATTGGAGTTATTATGGTTTACTCATCTAGCTATATCTTAGCTCAGGAATTATTTGGAAATAGTAATTACTATTTTTTCAAACAAGTAACTTTCTTATCTGTAGGTACCTTAATTGCTTTTGTCATTTCAAAAACTAAGATTAGTTTTTGGGTGAAGTACAGCCACTACATAAACTGGTTCTTTGCTATCCTATTACTCGCTACGTTTTTTCCTGGAATTGGAAAGTCTGTTAAAGGTGCAAAGAGATGGATAGATTTAGGGTTCTTTGGCTTTCAGCCTGGTGAGCTTGTGAAGTATACAGTCTTACTAAGTTCTGCAAGTTTATTTGATAATTTTGTTATGCTAGATAAAAGAGAGCGAGTAAATAGAATCATAGGCTTAATTGCACCTTTACTACTCCTCTTACTTCAACCGGACTTTGGATCTTTTACCATTTGTCTTATAATCATTGCGTACGCCTGTTTCCTTAGTGATTTCCCAAGAAAAATTTTTTACTACGGATTTGGATTTGCAGTTACTGCAGTTATTCCAATACTTATCTCACAACCCTATAGAGTTAAGAGGCTTTTTACTTTTTTAGATCCTTGGAAAAACCCACAAACCTCTGGCTTCCAAATCATTCAATCCTATTTAGGTTTCGCAAATGGATCAATCTTTGGAGTAGGACTTGGTAATAGTAATGAGAAGCTCTTCTATCTTCCAGAGGCCCATAATGACTTTATCTTTAGTGTTATAGGAGAAGAATTAGGATTTATGGGAGTTTCAACGATTGTTGTACTCTTCTTTGCTTTTACTGTCTTTGGACAAAAGCTCGCACTATTAATTTCTAACAGAAAGGAATCCATGGTTATTTCATGTGTTATCTTTTTGATTACTCTTCAAGCGTCATTAAATATGGGAGTCGTTTTAGGACTCTTACCGACAAAAGGTTTAAACTTACCTTTTATAAGCTCTGGGGGCTCCAGCCTATTAGCTAATGCTTTTGGAATAGGTCTTGTTCTGAGCGCATTGAATTCTTATAGAAAGAGCATTATTGCTCAAAGTACATTTTTTCCAAATAACCAAAGTTATGAAAATCCATTAAGTCCTAGCTCTCCTATTGTGGAAAAACCCTTTCCGGCGAGTAGACTTCCAAGATAAAGGAGTTAGTTTTGTTTAATCTAAATGAGGCAGTGAAGGTTCACTTCATTGGTATTGGTGGTATCGGTATGAGTGGTATTGCCGAAATCCTGCTTAGCCTTGGCTATAAAGTATCAGGCTCTGATATGTCCTCTTCAGCAAACACAGAAAAACTAAAAACTTTAGGGGCTGAAGTTTATATAGGTCACGCTAGAGAGAACCTTGAAGAAGTTACTGTAGTTGTTTATAGCTCAGCAATTGATGATACTAATCCTGAATATAAGCGAGCTACCGAGGAAAATATTCCAATCATGAGGCGAGCTGAAATGCTTGCAGAACTTATGAGACTAAAAAAAGGAATCGCTGTAGCAGGAACTCATGGAAAAACAACAACAACCTCAATACTCGCTACGATTCTTGAAGAGAGTCGGTTTGAACCAACTTATGTCATTGGAGGCATAGTAGAGAACCTTGATGGTCATGCAAAAGTTGGAAAAGGTGAATTCCTAGTAGCAGAAGCTGATGAGTCTGATGGATCTTTCCTATTACTTAATCCCATAATGTCAGTTATTACTAATATCGACTTCGATCATCTTGATCACTATAAAACAAAGGAAAACCTCATAAAAGCTTTTGAGGAATTCTCAAACAAAGTTCCATTCTATGGATGTTGTGCTTTGAATGTTCATGATGAGATAGTTTTATCTCTAATTCCTAAGATGAAAAAACCTCACCTTACGTTTGGCATTCTCGATGAGGGCGTTAGCGCAAATATTGGAGCAAGGTCGATTGTAATGTCACCTGAAGGAGCCGAGTTTGAGTTAGTAATTGATGGAAGAGGACTTGGACAAGTAAAGCTCGGATTACCAGGAAGGCATAATATATTGAATGCACTAGGTGCAATTAGCATGGCCTTTGCAATGGGTGTGAAAGAAGATTTGATTCTCTCATCTATTCAAAAATTCAAAGGAGTGGGTCGAAGACTTCAAAAGCTATATAAGAAAGATGATTTTGAACTAGTAGATGATTATGGACATCACCCTACAGAAATTAAAACAACAATAAAAACAATGAAGGATACAAGGCCAGACAAAGAAGTTGTTGTCTTCTTTGAGCCACATAGGTTTACAAGGACTAGAGATTGTTGGAATGAATTTTTACACAGCTTCAATGATGCCGATAGAGTCTTTATTGCCCCTATATATCCAGCAAGTGAAAAAGCCATCGAAGGGATAACAACAGAAAGACTAATAAAAGATATAAACAAGCTTCATCCAGGATTGTGTGAAGAAGCTCCTTCTATTGAAAAGATCGGGGATGTGATTGAACCTTTTCTTGGTAAAAAAGTAGCCTTTCTATGTTTAGGAGCTGGTGCAATTGGTAGGAAAGCAAAAGAGTGGGCTAGTGGCAGAAAGTAGATTAAAACAAATTTTAGAGCCTTATCCCTCCGTCATTCTTGAAGAAGGAAGAGATTTAACAAAGCTTTCAACAATGAGGTTAAAAGCTGTTGGAGACTTGATTACGATCAAGTCAATTGATGATGTTCAGCTTATCCTTCCTTTACTGAACAAAGAAAAAATTAAGTATCGAATGCTTGGGTGGGGGGCCAACCAGTTGCTTCCGAAAGAAAGCGAAATCCCTTATATAACCTTAGCTTTTCCTTTTGATAAAAACTATTTTAATGAAGTTAGAGAAGTGTATGAACTCCCAGCTTCTGTTTCTCTTTCAATTATGTCATCTCACGCTGTAAAAAATGGCCTCAAGGGATGGGAAGTATTTACAGGCATTCCGGCTTCCCTTGGAGGGGCTATCTTTATGAATGCTGGAACAAATTTAGGCGAAATTTGTTCTATTGTTCAAGAAGTTACATTGGTTGATATTGAAGGGAAGATTAAAGTCGAAAAAATAAATAAGGATTCCTTTAGTTATAGAAAAAACTATTTTGTTAAACCAGGAGATGTCATCGTAAGCGCTAAGTTGATTCACCTTGGTCAATTGCCTGAAATTACAAATCAAATAAAGGAATACTTGGCACTCAGAAATAGGACTCAACCCTTAAAAGAGTCCACTTGCGGCTGTATCTTTAAGAATTATAATAAGACTTCTGAAATTTGCCGTGCAGGAATGTTTATAGATATAATTGGCTTGAAAGGTTTTACCCATAAGAATATTCAGATTAGCCCAAAGCATGCAAACTTTATGGTCAATCTTGGAGACTCTAATCTAGATGACATTGGGAAAACGATAGATATAGTAAAAAAAGAACTTATGTTACAATATGGTGTAGAGTTTGAAACAGAGGTAAAGCTGGAGTAATGATTAGAAAATTCTTTTTCATCTTTTTATTAATGCCTTCACTTTCATTTGCTACAAAAGCAGATTTCAAAAACTTATCTAAAGAGAACAAGAACAAGTACAAGTATAGAACTAGCTTTGGAACATGCCCCTCTCGAACTGCAGGGAGCTTTGCTTTCCAACTGATGAAGATTTTTGAAGAAGAAAAATCATTAAGGAAACTGAAGGAAAGGATCACTAAAGAAAAGTTGGACTCTAAGCACTATGTATCTAGCTACAAAGTTAACTTTGATCCACTTAAGAACTCGTTATTCTTAAGTTTTGAGTGCCCTAAGCCTTTAATGAAAGTTCAACTTTATAAAGAAAATGGATTAGAGTCTTATGAAGCTATTCTTGTAGATAATGGTGAACTGATTGATCCAACTTACGAAGTTTTGCTCAGAAGCGAGAAAAAGTTAAAAAAGACTCTACCATTCTTAGCTCTTCCTATTCAAAAAATGGACAAAGGTGTTCAGATTAGTCTGACAAATCTAATCAAGAATATGGACCCGATGATCTCTAGATCTATTAGTGAAGTCATTTTGAGTGAAGAAAAAAACCTCACAATCATCCTTTCCCTTAGAAGCACCCCTTCTAGTGTGTTTCTTGGTAAAGATAACTGGACTGAAAAAGTCAGGAAAATGGAAAGGGTAGTAAAATACTTGGATAAGAAAAGAAAGATCCCCGCCATCATCAATCTAACCAATTCTAAAAAAGTGGTTGTCAAGTTTAGTGACAAATTCTAAAATTTTATGTGATGCCTTATAAAATAAATAAGGTTTCTATAATTCAGAATGGACTCTGTTTTGAGCTGAGAAAGGATTCTCATGAACGAAAAAAGTATTATTGTAGGCCTTGACATAGGCACCACTAAAGTCTGTACCATAGTTGGCTCTAAGAATTCTTTAGGAGAGCTAGAGATTATTGGTATTGGAACTCACCCTTCTCATGGGCTTAAAAAAGGCTCAGTTGTAAATATTGATAAGACTGTTAAATCAATTCAGTGCTCTTTAGAAGAAGCGCGCTTGATGGCGGGAGTTGAAATTCACTCTGCTACGATCGGGATTGCTGGTAGTCATGTTTATAGTTTTAATAGCTCTGGTGTCGTTGCCATTAAAGGGCAAGAGATTACGGAAGAAGATATTGATAGAGTATTAGAAGCTGCTAAGGCAGTAGTGATTCCTTCGGATAGAGAAATCCTTCACGTAATACCTCAAGAGTTTAGAGTAGATAATACTGGTGGAATAAAAAATCCATTAGGAATGTGTGGTGTACGCTTAGAAGCTCATGTCCACATTGTTACCGGTACAGTTTCACTCATTCAAAATTTAGTTAAATGTGTAGAACAAACGGGAGTAGAAGCTGAGAATGTTATTCTTCAGCCAATAGCATCTTCTGAGTCTGTTTTAAGTTCTGAAGAAAAAGACCTAGGTGTTGTTCTCGTTGATATCGGTGGTGGAACTACAGATATAGCGATATGGAAAAATGGAAGTCTTATTCACTCACAGATTATTCCTGTAGGTGGAAATCATTTTACCAATGATCTAGCAGTGGCTTTAAAAATCCCCCATGATGAAGCAGAAAGAATAAAGATAAACCATGGATGCGTTTTGGCAGAGCAGTTGAATCAATCAGCTCATATTACGGTTCAAGGAATATCTGGAACACCTACGCGAGAAGTTCCTTTGGGTCAGATAGCAGATGTCTTAGGTGCTAGGGGTGAAGAACTATTTACATTTATAAAAAATATAATTGCAGATAAAGATTTAAAAAATGAAATTACAGGTGGAGTTGTTCTAACTGGCGGAGGTGCTTTAATTAAAGGTATGCCTGAGCTCGGTGAGTACTCTCTAGAGCATCCTACCAAGATTGGTTATCCAATTCCTTTTGGTGGAATGACAAATATTATGCAAAATCCAAAATTCTCAACGGTTCTCGGGTTACTTCTTGAAGCTGCAAGAAGCAGTAATGGAAGCCCTGTAGAAAACCAACATGAGAATATTGATTTGATAAGTAAGTTTAGTGATTCACTAAAATCAGTTTTTAAAGAAATTTTTTAATAAAGGGGCCCTTATGTTTGAAATAACGAGTAATGAAGGAGTTGAAATGCAGCAAGGAGCGAAAATTAGAGTAGTTGGTATCGGCGGTGGCGGTAGTAATGCTGTAAATACAATGATTAAGGCAGGCTTAAGCGGAGTTGAATACATTGTGTGTAATACTGACTCTCAATCACTTAATGCTAGTCTGGCACCGACAAAAGTTCAGTTAGGTGCTGATGTAACTAAAGGTTTAGGAGCAGGAGCAAACCCAGAAGTGGGTAGAAAAGCTGCTTTAGATGAATATGAAAAACTATCAGAAGTCCTTGAAGGTGCTGATATGGTTTTTATTACTGCTGGTATGGGTGGTGGAACTGGTACAGGTGCAGCACCAGTTGTCGCAAAACTTGCTAAAGAGCTAGGAGCTCTAACAGTAGGTGTTGTTACTAAGCCATTCTTATTTGAAGGTAAAAAAAGATTTAGACAAGCTGAATCTGGGATTCAAGTTTTAGAAGAAAGTGTTGATTCTCTTATTACAATTCCAAATCAAAGACTTCTTTATATTGCCGGAGATAGTTTATCTTTAGTTGATACTTTCAAGAAGGCAGATGAAGTTTTACTAAATGCGGTTAGAGGTATCTCAGATCTTATTAACAATACAGGACATATCAATGCTGATTTTGCTGATGTAAGTACTGTTATGGCCAATAAAGGTCTGTCATTGATGGGTACTGGTTTATGTTCAGGACCAGATCGCGCAATCAAGGCAGCTACAGAAGCTATTAGCTCACCCTTACTTGAAGATATTTCTATCGATGGAGCAACTGGCATTATTATTAATATTACCGGTAGCGATACGTTAACAATGCATGAAACTAACGAAGCGGTTACTTTAATTATGGAAGCTGCCGATGATGATGCAGAAATTATCTTCGGAACTGTTATCGATGACACGATGGAAGATGATATTAAGGTAACAGTCATTGCAACTGGCTTAGGGGGACAAGAAAGGGTGCTTTCTAGACCACGTACCAATACGGTTGTTGAAGAGACTGTAACTGAAATGGCATCTGTTGAAATGAGTACACCTGAAGTTACTGAAGAAGTTAGAGAAGAAGTTCAGGTTATGGCTGAAGCTCCACTTGAAAAAATGAATATGAATGAAAAAGAAGAAGACTCTAGTTTAGTAAAGTCTATTAAAGAGGCAGCCACTAGATATGAAGCAAGTAAGGTAGAGACCACTCCAGCGGCTCCTGTAAAAGAAAGCCGAGACATGTCTAATAATGGCAGAGCTAGGTCAATTGCTGAAAAATTAGGGTTTATCAACTTTGACGAAGAAGAGCTAGATACTCCATCTTACTTAAGAAGAGATGAAGAACTTAGAAAGAAACCAGAACCAACACCAAGAGTGTAAGTGATATCTAGGGCAACGTGAGTTGCCCTAGTTTATTTTTACAATCTTATTTTTTAAGTATTCCTCGTCTTGGGACCTCACGTATAACATTACATAAGATTCAATATGATCACCTTCAAAATTTATTTTGTAGTGAGTAACTATATAGCTTGGTGTTTTATTGGTCTTCCATTGCTCTTTTTTAAAATTATAGATGTACATGGCGGCTTCTGGATCACTTGGAGTTGTCTTAATGTTGGTGATTCCCACCCATTTATTCTCCGAAACTAATTTCAAATGCTCGGGGCAGAAGTTAACACCCTCCCAATCCCGAAGACAAGCTTCACAGAACCCTTTTTCACATATTGCGCAAGAACCTTTACTTGCTTCGTTTGAATGATTTTCACAATATGAATGCTCAGTACTTAAGCTCTCTAATTTTGGTTTTATGGATTCTGGCTTGTTGTTCTCTCCAGAATTGTTCTTAGATTTTAAATATAGGTAAACAACGGCTCCACTAAGAACTCCAATGAGTAGGAATGATACAGCTAAAAGAATAAGAAATATGAGTTCATTAGAATTGTTCATGTAATTATCTTATCGGAAAAGAAAAAATTTACTAGAGTATATGAACAAAGACTAATGGCTTATAACCAATTTCTTTACTCAGGAAGTGACGGGCCCTAACTCTGATAACTTCCTCGGCATCATTATTTTTCCATTCTTCTAAGAAGATTTTAAGAACTTCATTTTTGAGAAGATTTTCTGAAAATAATGGTATCCCATAATGATTGATTTTCACTTTTCTAGAATCATCTTTTGTTAATGAAATAAAGATGGCTCCGTGGATTCCGAGTCGTCTTCTTGAATTAATAATTGTCTTGTCTGTACAGGCTCCACCATCAAGATAAATCTTTAAGTCTGCAGACTCTTGTATTGTTTTTTTATATTGAGAACCTTCGGTAATTTCTAGAGAAGTATAGTTTTCTAATCGGATAATCTCGGCCCCATCTTTCTCTTGAATTTTTTGGTAAAACTCTTGAAAGAACGAGCTTTCTAGGTGGATGGGAATTACCAATCTTGGTTTTAGTGTCTTGATAATATCTGAAATTTCGTCTTTGTAGGCATGACCAGAAGAATGGATAAGTGGCGAGTTTCCTTTGTTGATAAAAACGCCAAGCTTTGAAGCTAAATTAAATATCTCCCCCACCGATTTTTCATTTCCTGGGATTGTTTTACTAGAAAAAAGCAAACGATCATTCTGGGAGGGCTTAAAGTTTTTATCATTACCGGTAAAGACCCTCCTAAAAGCTCCTCTTAGATCCCCCTGACTCCCGGAAAGTAATACAACGCTTTTTCCTTTTGTATATTTTCTATTTTTAATAGGGGGAATTCTTCCAGTTTCTAAACCTAAAGAATAAGAAAACTCCACTGATCGCCCAACTAAAACGACGGGTAAGTTTTTTTCATTAGCTATTTCTACTATTGTAGAAAAGCGCTTAATATTTGATGGAAAAAAAGTCATATAAATATCTGAGTCTTCCTTTTCAATAATGTCGGCGCTTAGGTTCTCCTTTATATCTTTTTCAAAGGCACCACTATCATTGCTCGAAGCAATATTGGTACTATCTACGAAGAGCGATATATCGTTTGTTGACTTAGAATATTTAGAAAGAAGCTTTGAGCACAGATAACCATCCCCTTTATCATCTTTTATATAACGAAAATCTGTACAAAAAAGGAGGCCAGAATCAATAATTTTGGACTTATAAAAGAAACCGAAGACTCCTGGAATGGAATGCCGAATCTTAAAAAAATCAAAATCTCCAACTTTCAGCTTACAAAAATCTTCTATTGAAATAAAATTTGCCTTAATTTTTGGAAATTTCTTATTAAAAAAGGACTTAGTGTAATCAGTGGCCACGATTGGAAGATTTGGAAAATCTTGGAGCAAATGTTTGATCCCTCCTATATGGTCTTCATGGGCATGGGTAAGAAATAGATAGTCGATCTTTTTAAACTGAGGACCTTTAAGTAAGTCAGTATTTGGATAAAGGTAATTGATTCCTAATGAATCCTCTCTTGGGAATAGAATTCCTGTATCTATTAGAATTGTTATTGAGTCTAGCTCTAAATAGGAGATGTTCCCCCCAATATAGCCAACTCCACCGATAGGTAAAAACTTAAACATTTTCACATTATAGAAAGATAGAGATAATGTTCAAAGCTATTAAAATAAAGTGGTGCTATGGGTTATAAAAATAAATTGATTTTGATGCTTATGCTGTTGTTTTTAAATGAACAGCTGTTGGCGTCGATTACGTTAGGCATTACCTCTCCCCCTTTAAATACTAACCCTTTTTTCGCCACCGATGCTAACTCTCAGAACCTAAATAGGTTAACTCAACTTTCACTTATTGATTTTGATGAAAAAATGAACTTGGTATGCGTGGCCTGCGAGTCTTATTCAGAAACAATTAGTAAGAATGAACATGTTGTTACCTTTAAGCTTAAGAAAGGCCTAAGGTTTTGGGATGGTTCCCGGATAACTTCTGAAGATATCAAACGATCTTGGGGATACTTTATAGACACTAAAAGAAAATCTGCTCATGTTAGGGCCTTCCAAAACATTAAAGAAATTATTATTAATAACGATCAAGAGCTAACAATATTATTTAAAATATTTTCTGTGGAAAATATTAGTAATCTTGCATTGTTAAAAATACAAAAGAAGATAAGTGAAGAGGAGTTTATTGGAGCGGGTACTTATAGAATTACGGTCCAAAAGCCTTTAGAAACAGTTCTTGAACCAGTCTTCGATAAGAAAAAAGAAATTCTTATTTTTAAGGTAGTTAAAGATGAGACAACGCTTTCTTTAAAGCTAATTAATAAGGAGCTAGACCTATTGCTAGGGGGAATTTCTCCTCGCAAAGTTAATTGGTTAAAAAAGAATACTAATTTCTTAGAGTTTCCAATGATCCCTGGGACTAATTATAAGTATATTAGTTTTAATCATAAGCATCCCTTATTGAGAAAAAAAGAAATTAGGAAGGTCTTTTCTTTGATAATTCCGAGAAAAGATATTCTAAAATACAAACTTCATGGAACATCAGTTCTCTCGCATGGACTTTTTTCTCCTTCTTTTTCTAAATTCTTTGTTAAATCTCAAAACTATGAAAAGAACCTAACTTTAGCTGAAGAAATCTTAAGGAAAGAGGGATTTAGGAAGGTTAATGGACTGTGGAAAAAAGACGAAAATATTTTATCTTTTGATTGGAAAGTATCAAATAATAAAGCCGCAATAGAGATAGTTAAACTTATAAGAGATCAGTTAAAAGAATTTGGCGTAGAAATTAAGATCTCTGTTCAAGAATGGGGCACCTTTATGAAGAATGTAAAAAAAGGACGCTTCGATATTATTATGGGTCAATGGATTGGCTTTGTTGGACCCGATATGATGAGATTCATTTGGCATAGTGAGAGTATACCCCCTAACGGAGCAAATAGAGGATATTATCTAAATCCTGACTTTGATGCCCTTTTGGATAAAGCTAGGGAAGAATTGAATGAAACCACGAGAAATGCTCTTTATAAAGAAGCTCAGCTATTGGCCGAGAATGACTTCGTATACTTAGGGCTTTGGCATCCCAATATTAGCTGGATTAAGAAAAAATGTATTACAGGATTGAAATTGTACCCAAATGGTGGTTTTTTAGGTCTCAAGAACCTTAAAAATACCTGCAGGTAAGAAATGAATCCTATGTATCATGTTGTAATTATTGAAGATGATCTTTCTGAAGAAGAAGTATCAGCTCTTATTCAAATTTCCTCAATAGACTTTAATAGTTCTGGATACGAAGAGTTTTCTTTAAGCGAAAGTGAGGTCGATAAGATCTTAGGAAAGGAAGCTTTTTGTGGTGGTGATTTATCTGATGGCCTTCTTAATCATTTAGAAACTGAGGCCGGTAAGAAGTATAAGTTCTTTTTTATAGATGAATCTGCAAAGACCAATGCTGAGGCTTTTAGAGATTACCTCAAAGAGATTGGCGGAGAAAAAATCAGCTTAATCGAATTAGAGGAAGAAGATTGGATTGAATCATGGAAGAAGCATTATAGCCCTATTGAATTAAATAAATTTATGATTCTTCCAGTCTGGGAAAAGCAACATGAAACCTCTAAGGAAAAGATCATCATAAACCCGGGGATGGGCTTTGGTACAGGTACACATGAAACTACAAGGCTGTGCCTAGAATTACTAGAAGAGCACCATAGTGAAGCAACTTTAAAAAGCTGCTTAGACTTTGGTTCAGGTTCTGGAATCTTAGGTATCGGGTTTCAAAAATTTTGTAATGGTGAGGTTGATTATGTAGATATTGATCAACGAGCACTTGATAACAACCTTGAAAACCTAAAATTAAACTTTCTTAAAGAACTACCAATATCGGAGTTTTATTTGAGAGAAGATTTTAAACTTAATAAAACTTACGATTTAGTTTTTGCGAACATATTAGAACATGTCTTAATAGAAGAATTTGAACTTTTAAGAGATAGCCTAGATTCAGGTAATGTCCTAATTGTTTCAGGAATCTTACTAGAACAAAAAGAAAATATTATTAATAAGTTCTCAACTCATTTTGATCTTGAAAAAGAAAAAGAAGAAGGAGATTGGGCAGCTTTAAGCTTTAGGAAGAAATGATATCGGTTATAGTATCTAATATTGATGAAGTTGAGATTGTTGTGGATGGCGAAGCCTTTACACATCTTAAGTCAGCTCTAAGAGTTAAGACGGGCGATAATGTTCTGGCCATCGATGGATTTGGAAAAAGAAGACTTACTACAGTTTTAGAAGTTGGGAAAAAGAAGCTAAGCCTTGGTCAAGGGCAAATTGAGCAATACCCACGCCTTTCAAACATCGATATTCTTCTATCTCCACCTAAAAGAGATGCTCTAAACGATAGTTTAAGGATGGCCTGCGAACTAGGCGTCCGTAATATCTATCTATTTCCAACAGAATATACCCAAAACAAAAAGTTAGACCTAGAAAGGATGAAAAAGGTTCTTCATTCAGCGGTGGTCCAATCAAACAACCTGTATGTTCCAGGTCTTTATATTATTAAGTCTTTATCTGAAATTGAAACTCAATATCAATCTGTTAGAGCTTTTCACCTTTCCAATGAAAGCGAAGAAGCCTCATCTATAAAAGAAGACCTATTGTTGGCCATAGGACCTGAGGGAGGCTTCTCTAAAGGTGATATAAGTCATTTCAAAGAAACTTATCCAGAGCTTGAGACTGTAATGCTTAGGACGCCAATACTTAGGACTCCAACGGCATTGTGCGCAGCGTTTTCATGGGCACTTTCTAGAATCTAATTAATTGAAGGCTCCGTTTTCTTATGAGATTCTATAGGCAGGGGGACTTATGCAGGAATTATTAAATCAAACTCAAAAGTCGAAATCAAACAATCCACCAGCAATGGAGTTTGATATAGATAGCTTCGAATTTAAGCCGGTTACTAAAGGACTAGGTTTTCACCAGGACAAGATCAAAGAAAGTAGCACTCGGAAATTTAAAAGAACTCAAACGATTGCCCAAAAAGAACGCATCAAATATGAAGAGCGCTCAATCACAATTAATAATCCTGTTGTTGAAACCAAAAAACCAGTCATTAAAGAAGAACTCATTTCTAAAAAAGAAGTGAAAGTTAAGAATGCGAGAATGGGGCTCCAGTTTACGAGTTTTGTTTTTGATTTTGTTTTAATTTGCTTAATTCAGCTAGGGTTAAACTTTGCCTTCTTAAAGCTTGTACAATTAGATAGCTTTTCAAAATTCTTAGAATTTACTTGGAAAGAGCAATCCCTATTTTTCTCATTTTTATTCTTGTTTTATTTTACAATTCTCGAGTTAGCTTCAACTCCAGGGAAGAGAATCTTTGATTTGAAGTTAGACACTACTGTTGGCAAGAAGTTAAGTATTGATCAGACTCTGATTAGATCTGTAGTTACACTTCTTTCGTTCTTAACAGCAGGAATGCCACTCCTATTTGATTTTCAAGGAAAGCTGAGCGATACGAGAGTTATTGAAAATGCATAAATTGTCAGCAGATGCAGAAAACTTTCTTAAAAAGAATAAAGGTAGAAAGATCGTTTTTACCAACGGATGTTTTGATATTCTTCACTCTGGTCATATTAGTTATTTAAATGATGCGAAAGAATTAGGTGACCTTTTATTTATTGGGCTAAACTCAGATTCAAGCGTTAAAGGTTTAAAGGGAGATGAAAGACCTATAAATGATGAGGTGGAAAGAAAATTTATTTTAGAGAATCTTAAGTCAGTTGATTTCGTAGAAGTGTTTGATGACGAGACACCTTTAAACCTTATTGAAGAAGTATCCCCAGCCTACTTAGTTAAAGGTGGCGATTGGCCTGTAGAAAAGATTGTAGGCCATGAATTAGTAATTGCATCAGGTGGCATTGTAAAAAGCCTACCCTTTAAGGAAGGATATTCAACAACTTCCATCATCGATAAGATTAAAAGCCTAGCCTGAATAATACCCGACCTTTTTAATCGGGTATAAATACCTGATATTATTCATTTTTTACTCAAGTATTTCTAGAATGCCCCGATATGTTTATTAACAGCAAGGCTATGGGAGTCTTGCTTATTAGTTTGAACACGGTAGTCCAAACGAAATTTCATTACGGATGATTGTATTTTTTCCGAGGGGATTAGAATGGGACTACGTATAAGAACTAATGTTCAATCATTAAAAGCAACTAACAGTTTAGAAAAGACAAAAAGAGAAGAATCTAAAACACTTCAAAGACTTTCTTCTGGAAGCCGAATCAACTCAGCCTCTGATGATGCTGCTGGTTTAGCGATTTCAGAAAAACTAAAATCACAAATTACATCCACAAGACAGGCCGTGAGAAACGCAAATGATGGTGTGTCGATGGTTCAAACCGCAGAAGGTGGAATGAACGAAGTTTCAAATATCCTAATTCGCCTTAGGGAACTCTCAGTTCAGGCAGCTTCAGATACTGTTGGTGATAGCGAGAGACAATTTAGTAATCTAGAGGCTCAACAACTAATGAGTGAAGTTGATAGAATTGCATCTTCGACTGAATTTAATGGAAGAAAGCTGCTATCAGGTGAAGGTGGGCAGGCTGATTTACAAGTCGGAATTCATAATGACGAATCAAACGATAGAATTGCATATAAAGTAGAAGACACAAACTTAACACTTTCTAATCTTGGAATTGATGGTGTTTCAGTAGCATCAAAAGATGATGCCAGAAATAACCTGGAAACTATCGATAAGGCCTTAATGACTGTTAATGGTAGCCGTGCAAGTTTAGGTGCTCTACAAAATAGGCTACAGAGCTCAGTTAATAACTTAGAGGTTCAAAATGAAAACTTATCAGCTGCTAACTCTAGGATCAGAGATGCTGACATGGCTACGGAGTCTGCAAATATTGCTAAACATAGAATATTATCAGAGGCTGGAACTTCAATTCTGAGCCAAACCAATAGTTCAATGAATAGTGCTTTAAAGCTAATTTAGTACCGAATTACATAACCTTGGAAAATCAACGGAAGCTTCGGCTTCCGTTTTTTTTTGCCTTTTTAATAATACTTGATAAAAAAACTAAAGTTTTCCCAAGGCTTCCCGATAAGTTTAATAACTGACCTAATTGCTCGGTCATAAACGATTACTTATTAGGAGAATAAAATGGGCTTAAGAATTTCAACAAACATTGCATCTGAAATGGTTCAAAAGAATTTAAAAGATGTTTCAAAAGATGAAACAAAGTCACTAGAGAGACTATCCTCTGGTTCTAGAATTAACTCAGCTTCAGATGACGCTGCAGGCTTGGCTATTGCCACAAAATTAAAAGCTGAAACAACAAGTATGAGACAGGCCACTAGAAATGCGAATGACGGAATTAGTTTTGTTCAATCGGCGGAAGGTGGACTTGGAGAGGTATCTAATATCTTAATTAGGTTAAGAGAACTAGGTATCCAATCTGCCTCGGACACAGTCGGTGCAGAAGAAAGAGAATTTATGGATCTCGAATACCAACAGCTAACAGCTGAAGTAGATAGGATCGCCAGCTCGACTAAATTTAATGGAAAAGACCTGTTAAATGGTGAAGGAGATGGTGTCTTAGATTTTCATATAGGAACAAATGCAAACGAAGAAAATACGATCCAATTTGATACGAGTACAACAAACGCTACTTCATCAAACCTAGGGATTAGTGGAACTGGTGTTATGGAAAAAGGTGATGCCTTAAGCTCATTATCTAGTATAGATGAGGCCATTAATCAGGTTTCAGGTCAACGAGCAAACCTCGGTGCAATTCAAGGTAGGCTTCAGACTTCAGTCAATAACTTAGAAAATCAAACTGTTAACTTAGAACAGGCGAGATCAGTGATTCAAGATGCTGACGTAGCAAGCGAGTCGTCAAAACTAGCTTCAGCCTCAATTGTTAAAAGTGCAGGTATTAGTACACTCTCTCAGGCCAATGGCCTAAGCCGAAGTGCTCTTAAATTAGTATAAAACAATAAGATATTGGGATTTTACAAGAAATTGAGCAATGTATTGTATCCTCCCTTTAAGCCCAACCCCCTTGGTTAACGCCAAGGGGGTCTCCATATACATTGATCCCCAAATAAATTAAAATTAACCTATGATCACAGTCGTCTCAGATGTTCATATTAAAACCCCAGGTGATAAACCATCAAAGCTTTTTATGAGCTTTCTAACGAACCCATTAGTTAATAGATCTGAAAAGGTAATCTTACTAGGAGATATCTTTGATTTTGTCGTTGGAGGAGATATAGACTTCGTAAACGAATTTCAAGAAATCTTCGATGGTATTAGAGACTTACTTAAGGATGGAAAAGAGGTCTACTATATTGAAGGTAATCATGATTTTCATATAGGAAAACTTTTAAAGAAAACCTTTCCTGAGAATAATTTCATTTTTTCTAAGGAAAAAATTCAACTTACACATGAAGAAATCAATATCGTTTTTTGTCATGGAGACGATATTGAAATCGATAACCCTTCATATAAAAGATACGCAAAGATCATTAGATCTTGGCCTATACAAATCTTAGCTGAGTGGATTGTCCCCTTTTCTTTCACGAGAATGATTGGAAACTGGGCATCAGCGAAATCTAGAAAAAAGAATATTGCTCAATATGAAAGTAAAAGTGAACTTATCAAGACAAAATTTAGAAACTCTGCCGAAACGGCATTTAGAGTAAGTCCATGCCAGATAATAATCTCGGGTCATTCACATGTAAAAGACAAGTTTGAGTCTGAGTTAGGTTTTATTTATGCTAATAATGGGTACTTTCCCAATGAAAAAAGCTTCATTTCCATTGAGAAAGACCATGTTCAGTTTAATGAGTTAGCTGAGCCATCTCGTTGATATAATTACTTCTCTCTTCATTTGAATAATTAAAAACTTTTGACTCAGTTCTGGAGTCAATAGTAGATTTTTCAACAACGACTAAATTGTTTGAAAAACTAGCAATCTGTGGAAGGTGAGTAATTGCAATTACTTGGGAGTTTGAACTAATCTCTCTCAACATATTACCAATCTTAATTGCTGTCTTTCCTCCTATCCCAGTGTCAATCTCGTCAAAAAGAAAGACTGAAATAGAGTCTTGGGTAGTCATTAAATGCCTGAGTGATAGTAGGATCCTTGAGAGCTCCCCACCTGAAGCGATCTTTCCAAGTTTAAAAAAACCTTCACCAGGATTAGTTTCAGCAGTTAGTTCAAGATCACTTATTCCTGTTGAAGAAAGCTCAGCTTTCTCACTAAGTAGGAATTTGATCTTAGCTCCTTCCATATTAAGTTTTTGAATTGTGTTCGTTAACTCTGTAGAGAGCTTCTTGGCACTCTTAGTTCTTTTTTTATGTAAATCAGTGGCAAGGCTTAAACAAAGAGACTTGGTGTTGTTTAGCTTTTCCTTAAGTGTGTCAATCTCAGTTTCGATGTCTAAAAGCTTTCTTAGTTCGCTACTTAGGGACTCTTGCTTTTCCTGCAGGGCTTCAGTAGGGAGAGAGAACTTTCTTTTTAGTTTTTGATAACGATCAAGGACATCAAGAATCTCTTCAAGTCGTTGTTCAGAATCTTCAGCTAGGAGAGATTCGCCCTTTGTGGCCTCTTCAATTTCATAGAGAGTACTTTCAATTAGATTAAATTTTTCTATGAGCTCGTTATCCCCTTCTAGGTTTGAGATATTGAATTGATTAGCAAAACTTCGTAGGCTAGAGATGATCCCACCATCGTTTTGTTCAAAGAGAAAATATTTAAATTCTTTATTTAACTTTAAGATCTTTTCTGAATTTAAGATGAGATTCTTCTCTTTAACTAAGTCATTCTCACCTTCAACAGTAGGATTTAAAAGACTGAACTCATCTAGTTGAAATTGAAGATAGTCTATTTCTCTTTCTCTGTTAGAGACTTTATCCTCAAGTCTTTCGAGGTCAGTCTTTAGATTCTTTAGTAAAGAATAGAGGGTTGTGTACTCATTAAATTTTTCACCTAGACTAGAGTATGAATCTAGTAATTTAAGTTGATACTCGGGGCTTAAAAGTTTCTGATTTTCAAACTGGCCGACTAAGTCTACAAATTTTCTAGTAAATGATGAAAGCATCCCTATTGGGCAGGATTGGTGATTTAGGAAGGCCTTTGAGTTTCCTTCTTTATAAATAACTCGTTTAATATGTATATTATCTTCGAATGGAAAACCGATTTCATTGCAGTAAGATTGAACTTTTTCGCTATTTTCCGGATTGATCTTAAAAGATACTTCCACAGTGGCAAAGTTACTTCCTTTGCGTACTAGTTTTTTATCGGCACGAGCACCAAGTGCTAATTGCAAAGCATCTAGTATAAGGCTTTTTCCACTACCCGTTTCACCGACAATGACATTAAAGCCTTCGCTAAATTCTACCTCTTGGTTTTTTATAGTCGCGAAGTTATTAATCGTAAGAGCTTCTATTCTTAAGCTACTGTCCATTTAACCCTCTCTTCTTCCGTGTGTGAATTTAGTTTTTAAAGTATGAAAATAGGTCTTATTTTCATTCTTAATGAATTTTATATATTTTGATGGATTGATCTTGATGTTCACTATATCTGAAGGAGCTAGTGATACAGCTTCCTGCCCATCTAGGGTAAGATTGATCTGCTCGTTTCTGCCGCCTGGGCGAACTTCAATATTGGTCGTTGGCGGAAGAACTAAAGGTCTATGGTTAAGGCTATGAGGGCAAATAGGAGTTAAGACGACTGATTTAACATCAGGAAAGATAATAGGACCCCCTGCCGCTAAACTATAAGCGGTTGAACCTATAGGAGAACTTATGATAAGCCCATCGCCTGAGAGCGAATAGACAGGTTCGTCATTTGCTTTGACTCTCACAGTAACCAATCTCGAAATATTGCTTTGATTAAAAACTGCATCATTAATAAAATGAAATTTCTTTGTCTTATTTTTTCTATTGCTTATTTCAACTTTAAAAAGATTAACTTTAATGATTTGAAAATTTCCCATTAAAACATTTTCTAGTTCATCATAAAGTTCAGATTTAGAAAACTCAGTAATGAAGCCTAGGTGACCCATGTTTACACCAAAGACTGGAGGAGTCTTTTTATTTGCCTGCCTCGAAAGTCCAATCAGGGTACCGTCGCCACCAAGAGTTATGATGAGGTCTACTTCAGAAAAGTGGTTATCCCCGCTAAGAGCATTTGCTTGATTCTTATCAACAATCTTGCTAATCAAATCCATTTGGCTGTCTTTAAAGTAAACTTTGACTGATCTTCTTCTTAGCCACGAAACGAGGGTAGGTACAGTATTGTGAAACTCACTTGTTAATTTGGGTTTCAAAATAATACAAACATTTTTAAGTTTTGCTTTCTTTCCCACATTTATCCTAAAAAAGTTTCGAGGGCAGTATTCATATCCTCGAATGGTTTGCTTAGCACTGAACAGCCATAAGATTTTGCTTTATCTAGAACTTGTTGTGAACTATAGGCCGTAATGATAACGAAAAGTTTTCCGATCTCTTCGATTGTGTATTTCTTCTTAGATTCTTCAATGACGTCAAAACCTGTTATGTCTTTAAGCATAAGATCACAAACGATCTTATCAAATTCGTTCTGGAAAATAGTTTCAATCGCTTCTTTCCCAGAGGACTCTACAGATACAACAGCTCCACGAGCTTCTAATAGTTTTTTAAGGCTCTTTTGAATGAGAATTTCATCTTCGATTAGGAGTATTTTTTTCACCTATTAGGTATCTCATTTATTGGTAATAAAAGCGAAAATGATGCACCGCCATTTGTGGATTTTTTATAGGACATGGTGCCTTCTAGTTTTTGAGCTAAGCTTTGGCATATGGCCAAACCGAGACCTGTTCCTTTTTCCTTAGTTGTGTAGAATGGGTCAAAGATTGAAGCTTCCAGTTCTTTATTAATTCCCGGTCCATTATCTGAAACAGTAATCATTAAGAAGTTCTCATCTTTATTTTCTACTAAAATTTCTATCTTCCCGCTTCCATCGTCTATTCCTGTAGAGTTTATGGCTTGTGAAGAATTTATAATGAGATTGAAAATTATTTGAGACAACCAAGTTGGATTTGTATTTAATCTATCTATATTGGTATTTATTTGAAGATTTCTTGTGATGCCTCTACTTGCTGACTTTGTAAGTGTCAGAGTTTCTTTAATGATCTTTTTCAGGCTTACTTCCAAAATCTTATCACCACCTTGGTAGATGAACTTAAAGTCCCGAAGGATATTCTGACAACGTTTGCAATATTCAGATATTTCACCTAGAGACTCTTTAACAGACTCGTCCTCTGCTTGCATTGAAAGAAAGTCAGTTGCCAGTTGGATACCAAATAAGGGGTTAGAGAGTTCGTGTTGAAGAGTATTAAGCAATTCTCCGAGAAGTCCAACTCTTTGAAAATGTTGAACATCAGACTTAGTTAGCTCTGAATTTAATATCATTATCATCTTAAAGCCATCTGATATTTTTGCTTCAAAAGTGTTTATAGAACCTTGGGTTTCTTGCCTCGAATAAGAGGTGAATGAATCATTCTGAAAGATCGAACTACCAAACGAATTTTGAATAGAGATAGGAATGGTTAGGACTTCAAAGAGGCGAAAGAGATTAGATACCTTACTATCAGAGAGATCCTTTAGAATGACGTTTTCAATAACTCTTTCTATTTGAGGAGTAATTAACTTCACTTCTTCTATATTAGAATCTGAAATAGGAAAGAAACTATTTTCTGACAAGAGAAAGATAATATTATGAGTTTTTAACTGGTGTGTAGAAGCTAGAAAGCTGCCAACGAAATTAAATTCAGGAATTGAAAGTGAAGTTTGTGAAAATTGAGAACTCTTAGATTTTTTAATTTGAGTAAAGACTTGGTTAAACGCACTTATTTCTGACTTTTCTTCAACGAGTTGTTTATCTGTGCCGAAGGTATAGCTAAATACATTTGTTGTACCTTTTTCGTGACTGAGGACCTGACAGATCTCAAACCCAGAAAATGTAGGCATATTGATTAAATTTCTTAATAAAGTGTGCCAAGAGTAAAGTTCTGAATGAAGTTGATCGATGGTCGATTTTCTTAGCAAGGTTTGCTTTAGGTCTGACTCTTTTTTGATAAAGATAGAGTTTAATCGATCCAGGCTTTTATTAAATGAGAAAAGAGATCTTTGAATCTTGATTTCTGAATCAGAAGTGAGTACTTCCTTTTTTGAACTAGGATTATTAAGCCTTTGGACTATTTGTTTATTCACTGGAATTGAAGGAAGTGTTAAGTGATTATTGTTGGAAGCAGAGAAACTAAAATACTGGTCTTCAGGGAATGTAGACGAATTAAATGACGGTCCATCAAACAATGGACCGTCATTAGAGCTTATATCTTCTCTTTGAATTTTTTTAGTTCGGGAATTGCCTTGATCTTCCATTGTGTTAAGTTATCAATCAGTTCATACTCGAGTAAGTCGCAAAGCATAATTACGTCATTTTTCTCTTTTGCTGGTACTAACCCCTTAAGAACAGATAGAAGATGAATCTCAAGATTCTGAAGAGTTTCAGTCTTTTCAAACTTTTCTTTAAGATTAGTCCTTAAAGTACTATGAATCTTGGACATTAGTTGCACAAAAAGATCCATGATTTCTATGACTTCTGCAAATAGGTAATTTGCTTTTTCATACTCGCCTGAAGTGTAGAGAACGTTTAGTTCTTGGATCTTAGTTATTACAACGTCTATATAAGAATTACAGCTGTCTAAGGCTTCAAATGCAAGTTCTACGCTCGATTTTACTGTAAAATCTATTTTCTCAAAACCACTAACAGGATTAGGCATACACTCACCTTCCTGAGCTTCAGTCAGTTCGACACCATTTATACTAATTGATGTGATGACTTCAGAGTCTTTGATGATTCCCCCAAGCAGGCGATCCATTACTTCATTTACTGTTTGATTTGAATCAAACTTTGAGCTTATATCTTCATGATTTACTGTAATGAGTGCCATTACTTACTCCTTTGCTTCCTTCATGGAAGTAGTTCTAATTTTAATTTTATTCTCATTTAATGTTTTTTCGATGAGTTCGTGAAAAATATCCGTAAAGCTAGCGATGCTCTGATATATTTCATAGGAAGAAGAACAAAGCTCTACCAAATTCCCTCCGCTCATTTTAGATTTTTTTAAGTTGTAAAAATCAATGATAGGATTGAGGATCGGACAGGCCTTGCCAACAAGTACTTGCATTTCATCTATCTCTGCAATCTTATCTCCACAGCTTTTGATATACTCAATATCCGGCTTATCCTTAGAGAGCTCTTCTAAGATGAACTTAGAGTATTTTTTTCCAAATTCAGCTAGTTCAAATAATTGCCTTATGTTTGGCTTAACTGAATTGATTGATTCTTCAAGATTCTTGTTGAGGGCAGGATAACCTGCAACTTGTTCAATATCTTCTAACATAAATAGCCATACAATCTTGTAAAAGACTTTATAGAACTCTTGAGTGCTTTGGTTTTCGTTGGTGAGCCGATCTAACTGAAAGATACCATTACTTGAAAAACTCGATTGAAAAAGGTCCGCCGTTGATAAATGCATAGGCGAGATGTTTTGCTTAATCTCTGAGAAGTTTATAGAACTTGTATCTATAAGCTGCTGAAGGCATTCGCTAACTAACTGGTAACTTAAGTCATTGTGACATTTGTAGCTATCACAAGAATCCGTGGGAAAACACGGAAAACAACTTGTCTTTGGGGAAAGGACATAATTATTAATTCCATAGGGACTAGATTCAATCGGTCTTACTGAACCTAATGAAAGAGTTAGTGTTTGTGTCCCCGCTAATGAAGCTAAGTGTCCCACCATTGAATCATGCCCACAAAAAAGAAATGCTTTTCCTAACCTATTATAAAGTTCTTCAAAACTTAGGCTGCCACATTCAATTTTGATCCGAGATGAATACTTATCTAATAAAGGGTTAGATAGTATTTGCTTGGCCCTTTCTGAATCAGCCTTTCCACCCACTATGGATACTGTTACCGATTCATTCTTTTTTAATATTTTAAAAATAATCTCTGACCACTTTGAGGATGACCACATCTTTCTTTCTTGAGAGGCGAAGGGATGAACTATAACTTCATTTCCTCCTAAATTTCTTTCTGGAATAGATGCCTTTTCTTTTGATCCGAGGATAAAGCGAAAGATATCTACGAGAGAGAAGGCATTCATAGGGCCTCTCATTACTGTACTGTAGACGTACTCAGACCAAGATCCGTTAACATCCATTCCACCAATTTCGTTAGCACAAAGACCAAGTTTGAAATCGGCATCAATTAGGCGGGTTAAGAAGCCTGAGGTTTTAGAAAAAGATAGGTTTACTACAACACTGGTTTCCCAGCCTTTAACTTTAAGTAGAAGATTGTCTAACCCCTCTTTGAGGTCTTGACCTTGAAATTCATCTTCTTTAATTAAGTAGATATTATCAAAGTACTTTTCCAGTAAAAACATAAGGCCATTTGCAAACCTATCTCTTGCAATGAAATTAAGCTTAAGCTCTGGATTAGTTGCCTTAATATCTTTTACGGCCCAAATCGTTTGAATAATATCCCCGATTCGGGTTAGTTGAATAACTGTTATGGAACTGTTTTTATTGCTCACTGGCTTCCTCACTTAAAAAGGAATTTAAAAACAGTATTTTGTGATCCTCTTCAGTTAGAGGAGATCCATTTTCAATTTTCTTGTTGAGGCTATCTACCTCTTCATGGAGTTTCTTCCTGAAATCTTCCATAAACCATCCTAGTTTAAGTAATCAAAGTATTAAGCGAAGCTTCTTGCCTCGACTGAATCGTTCTTCTTCTTTTTTGTAACAGGCATAGACCTAGCGTCTTTTTCAATCTGATTAAGACAATCGAGGGCTATCTGTAGGTTCTTCTTTAGCTTATAGAGTAGATCTTCAACTGAACGTAATTGTTCTTCTTGAGAACTACACTGAAGGTTTTCAAGCCTGGCCTTAAATTCTATAACAGAGATAGAGCTAACAAATTTATCTTCAGATCTATTAAGCAGCCTATCGAGGGCCACGATGAAGCTATTAACCTCACTACTAGAATCAGAAGCATTGTTTAAGCTTCTTAATGTCCCAAGCAGGTCTTTGCTTACTTCACTGATAGCCGCTTTCTCTGAATCTAAAACGGTTTGAACCTGTGAGTACTTATAATCTGAAAAATAGGTTTTGATGTCCCAATCAAGGTCAGACCCGATCCATTTTGAAATATAACTTCTTTGGATCTGTCTTTTTAAGAGATCTATTGAAAAGTGACCATCAGCTGGTTTTAGGTTCCAACCCATTTTGTCACTAAAAGTTATGTAAACTGAGCTACACATTATCTTAGTGTAGGTTTCTTCATTTGGAGTAAGTAGGAACTTAACTGAATCAACAACTAAGCTTTCCATATTTTTAGGTCCTAAGACGATAACGTTTCCAGTGTTGGAAGTTCCTTGCTTCAGAGTTGTTTCAAGGTTTGTCGCGTACTCAACAACCCTACAGTCCACCAAATCCGCTAAATGCTTTACAGAAGTGTCTGGGGTTATGAGAATATCTAAACCAGATAAAACCGAAGTTAAGGCAAGGAAATCAGACTCTACAATTATTAGCTTATTATCAAATTTTTCATTAATAAGCTTTGATCTATCTCTTTCATCTTTAGTAGGAGCTATCAAGAGGATAGGATAGAGTTCTGAATCACATAATAAGTTTTCAATAATCTTTACTACTTTGTCTTCTGACCAGTTTTTATTGTCTAAACTTGTAAAAAGGTGAAGCCCTATTAGGCTACAGCTAGATCCATCTTTTGCGTTAAGTCTTCTTAGGTTTTGAAAGTTATTTTCAACAGTTAAGTCATGCTTCTTAACCTTTTTAATCTTATTAACACCCTTGTATTCATTTACATTACACATGCCGTGATAGGCGGTTGAAAAATGAACGGGTGGATATTCAGATGCAGTCATTACTTCATTGAACACAATCTCCCAGGGGGAATCGTATCTTACATTATTTTGATCACCAAACTTTACCCCAGAGATCTGCGTCTCATCAGTGTCTGCTAGATAGTTACAAAGAAAAGTCGTAGCTTTATCACTTGAATAATTAACAATGTTTGACCAAACCATTGATTCAATTGGTTTTAACTCTTCAACAAGTTCATCTAAAGCAAAACCATTAGAATAAAGATTATGATTACTAAAAGTACTGATTTTTTTTCTATCAATGGTAAAGACACCCTTGAAGATAGAAAGGGGTTTTGTAGCTTTACTAAATTCACTATAAGTTAAAATATAGGCTGAAGCGTGTGGGTGCTCCTTTAGGTAGGACTCTGCTAACTTAGCCGTATTAAAGATGTCGCCATTTCTTTTTAAATTTACAAATAAAACATTACTCATTTCTCTTCTCTTCTTGTTGTATTCTCAGGGCTACTTATCGAGTTTAGGGCTAAAGTTAAATAGTCCCATTTATTCCATTTACTCTTCTTACTATTAACTGAATTGATAAACTCAAAATATCCTCTTGATTCTTGATTTAAAATGTATTTCTTTAGTTCCGGATTGCTAATATGACTTGAGATTGAATTCAAATCAGTCTTAGCTGAAAAAGACATTAGGGCCTTAAAGTAATCCTGGAATAGATTAAAAGAAGCAGTATGGGGAACAACAGCTGGTTTTGTAGATAAAAAATCTACAATATCCCTATTATCGTAAACTTCACTAACGGTTAAGCCTGAATGAAGTATTACATTGTCTCCGTATTCAAGATGACGATTCTCTAATAGAAGTTCTTCAGTTTCATTCAGTGGATCAATGACCATAATTTGAAAATCATCCCCCCAAAACCTTTTCATCTGATAGACGATTCGATCGATATGATACGCAAAGCCTAAACCTAAAACTAAAATGTTTCTATTATCCTGAATAACAGAATCAAATTTTTCTACGAAAGACTCGGCTTCTTTTGTTGGGTTATAACTTGAATGTAAGTGGACCCCATTAACTACGGGGACAGGGTATCCAGTCTTTGATTCTCTGATTTCAATTTGGTTTTGTTTTTCGTTGTTCATCATTAGATCCGACTTCTAGTTTAGCATGAATTTAGTTATAAAATTTGACCATTTTTATGATTATGGGTCAATGAAACCGTACCCCTTTAGTCAAGTTACTTGAGGCTCGAGAGATCGTATCCCTTATGCCGACTTTTGTTATTAAACATAGCCGCAATTTCATTCGTAGTATTTTTCTTATGCTCAAGGAGCTTCTCTTCAATTAACCTATTAATTTCCTCTTCTTTTTGGGCCCATTTGTAAGTGTAGCTTTTCCATTTAGAGAGTGTTTGAATATTTATGTCGGTCTTTAGGAGAATTGAATCATTGGTTCTAAAAACGATATTTAGAAGCCTTTCTCTATTTGAAATCTTATCAAGAGCGCTATCTAGTGACCCATCTAGCAGTTCCTCATAAATTAGATGTGATAAAGCAGAGACTTTATTCATAAAATCGTAACTGATTTCAATTTTCTCTGCTTTATTGATCAAATCTAAGCCTCAGCTTCAGGTTCTTTCTTAGCCGCATTTTCTTTTCTGAGACCCTTGATAGCATCGCTCCAGCCTTCATAAAGAGTGGTTAGAACTTGAAGACAGCCATTTAAAGGCTCTGTTTCAATTTTAATATTAGCTTGGGTACTAGCAAAGAGAATGTAGTCATATAGACTGCTAAGCTCTTCTGCTACGTCGCCACCAATTTTAAAATCTAAGCTATTGTTTAACTCAATAACAATGTCTTGAAGTTTTCCAATAAACTCACCTTTCTTGGCAATGTCCTTAGCTTCAATAGCCTCGATTGCTTTCTTGCAGTTTTTAATGGCAGCTTGGTAGAGCATGAGTAAGATTTGCTCCTTACTCGCCGTATGAATTGATGTCTTCTTATAAGCCCCTAATCCATAGTTCATGGATGCCTCCTAATTTATCCGAGTTGGGTTACCGGATTGGTCTGAGCGCCTAATGCAGCGATCCCAGCACCTTGGTTTTGAATTTGTGATATTGTTCCTTCTAATCTTGCAAATTTATCTTTTAAGTTCTTTTCTTTTCTCTCAATTGTTCTTTGTTTTTGTTGTATCCTACGATCAATCTGGCTAATGCTATTTTTTAAACTTCTTTGTCTTGATCTCAAGATTCCACTTGGGGATCTAAGAGTATTATTCACAGTTTCTTTTAGGTTATCCACGAATCCAGGATTGTTTCCTACTTCCGCATTGGCGTAACCGGTAAGGATTTGACTAACTTTTTTATAATTTGAACTAAGTTCGTTATCAAACTTCTTAGTATCCAATTTTAGTAAACCATCTCGCTGGAATGTGATTCCAATATCACCGGCTCTTTTGAACCCATCTTCAGTTAAGATGTTCTTAAAGAGGGCACTTCTCAGTCTACTTTCTAAGGTCTGTAGAATAAAATCACCACCAAGAGTTCTTGATGTGTCAGAGTTTTCATCTAATGTGTTTTGCTCTTTGATAAACGACAGAACAGAGTTTATCTTTTCTACGATCCCTTGGATTTTCTCAGAGATTTTCTGAATATCCTCTGTGACACTTAAAGAGAACTCTTCTCCTGGAACAGCTTTCTTTAAGTCAATAGTGACGCCTTCAATAATATCTTTTGCTTTATTCTCTGGAAGTTGAACCTCAAACCCATCCACTTTAATGATGGCATCTTGGGCAGGCCTTTCTTTTTCTAAGAAAAAGTCGTTCTCACCATCAACAAAATACATGTAAGGAAACTCGGCGATATTTCCATCACCACTTCCCTCTAAGCTAATGATTAGTCTGTAAGGAGCATCTCCACCAGAACCATCATCAATCACTTTTGCTGACATTCCAGCGTCTGGAGTGTTGTTGATGAGTTTAGCTACGCCTTCTAGGCTAGAATTGTCAGGGTCAATATAGATTTCTTTAGAATCACCATTTGGTAGTTGGTATTGAATATAGCCCACACCAATATAGCTTTCATCCTTGCTTTCAAATCCAGAAGTCATAGCGGAGCTTTTTTGGGCTAGCTGAACAACTTCAATCTGATGACTACCGGGCTTGGCAGCATTTTTATCCATCGTTACGCCAACAATCTTGTCGTCGTAAGATGCACTAAGTTCTTTGAGGGATCTGTCGTCAGAGTTGGCGTTGAGAAGCCCGCGCATGTCTTCCATGCGCTTAACCAAATCACCAACCAATTCTTTCTTAGAGTTGATCTTACCTTTTCTGCCTTCCATCTTCTTTATTGGAATCTTTTCGGCTTCAATGATTTGCTTAACAATATCTTTTGGTAGGCCCGTATTAATGGATCCAAAAGAAATTCCCAAATTATCCTCCTGACTAAGTATTTACTCATCCTGAGTAAATAGATTAAGAGCTCAAAAAGCCCATTAATCCTAAGTTTAGCTTATCATATGGAAGAATTGATGCAATGAGACTAAGATGGAAGGAATTAATTGCACCCCTCTATAAACTTAAATAAAAAGGTTTTTTGAATTTAGAGGTAAAGAGCATTAAATTAGTAGGACCGGTTGGGAGCCGGCCCTAATAATTGAAGAGATTTGGGCATTACTGCCCAGAATAGGATACTAAACTTGTCGGATATTCTTGATAATACTTTAGAAAAAAACTCAAACATTTGGTTTTTAAAGTCTAAATTTTTCTTAATTCGGGCACTTACCTATTTTGGCTTCCTTTTGATCCCAATTTGGTTACCTAAGACGATTCACTTGAATACGCCATTACAGCTACTTATGCTGGTTTTCTACACACTCTTCATGTGTTCTCAATGGTTTATGTTAGGTAAGGAAGTTGACCATAGGCTAAAGATTTACTTCAGGGTGAACTCCTCTATCGATAGAGTCGTTTACAGGCTCTTCCTTGGAATGTCTCTTTTTGTCCTGATTTTTAATGCTATTAGCTTTCTCCCCCATAAGTGGATCTACAATTCTTTTTGGGTGATCTGGGGAATACTGGGACTTTTTTATTCTTGGCCTACTCGAGGAAAGATTATCAAGGAATCAGTTACAACAAACTTTAACGAGTTTAAGTATCTCGATTCATTTGAAAAAACCTTAGTTTTTTTATCGCTCTTAATGTTTATTTTTTCTATTCCTGAGCTTCCGAGTTTAACAAATGTTGAAGCTTTAAAGCTTTATTTCGACCCATTTGAAAAGTTTGGAAATCAGTATTGGAACTTCTTATTGGTAAACTATTACCCGTTCTTTAAATACCCTAACCTCTTTAAGTTAGCATGGTGTATTCATTTTTATGTCGTGGGATTAGGGTTATTTTGTATGACTTTCTATGCCATGCTTAGGTTCTTTGTCTCTAGGCGATTATCACTTCTTGGAGTATTCGCTCTTTTAAGTTCTTGGTCGTTTACAAAAGTTTTAGCTAGTAACTTTGGAGATGCGATAACTACTACTTATTCTTTGCTTTGGGTCTGGACACTTCTTTGGGTGGTTAAAAGTGCTACCTATAGGGCTGGATTGTTTCTGGGATTAGTTTCTTACCTCGGAACTATTATCAATCAAAGTTTTGCTCTACTGATAATTCCTCAATCAATCTTGCTCTACTTTATCTTCTTCAAAGATAAGTCACTTTGGTATAAGAGGCAGACCTTAAAGTATTCGTCTTTTGGTATAATCCTCTCGCTGGTTGTTTTATTTTCAAACTTAGAAGTCCTACAAAATCTAATGCCTATTGGTGAGAACTATGGGAGTGAATTTATAAGAATCTTAAACAGAAAGGCGTTCTTTTCTCTTTCATATTTTGGAATTATTTTCCTCTTTATGAAGGCCATGAACGTTAAGATTCCACTAATTACAGAGTTCAAGGTAAATAGAGAAAATGTAATCGATATTTTTATCATGATCGCGACAATCTTTGTAAGTTCCCTATTTTTAGATGCTTATCTGGTTAGATCCTTTTCATTAATGTGGATTTTTGTCTTTTTTAGCTTAATTCCATTGGAACTAGTTTTTCAGAGCATAAGTAGGTTAAGGTCTAGCAGGAACATGATATATTTAATCTATATCTTGATTTGCTTATTAGATTCGCATTTCGAAGGTAGAGTTAAAATTTTCTTAAGGATATTTGAATAATATGACTTTTAAAGTGAAAGACCATTATTTTAAGAAAGCTAAGCAAGAGAATTACTTAGCAAGAAGTATTTATAAACTTAAAGAAATAGATGACAAGTTTCATGTCCTCTCTAAGGGTGATAATGTCTTAGACTTAGGTTACTTTCCTGGTTCTTGGATACAATACACAAGTGAGAAAGTTGGTGAGAGTGGTCAAGTTGTTGGGATTGATATTAAGCCAGTGAATAAAAAACTGACTAATATCAAAAATGTGGTTTTACTTGAGTCCGATTATTTAGACTTCTCAGATTGGAAGAGCCTAACTCCGGATGGAAAATTTGATGTTGTTCTCTCAGATATGGCCCCTAACACCACGGGAATAAAAGACGTGGATCAAGCTCGAAGCTTAGGACTTATTGAAAAAATTATCTATGAATTACCTGTGTTTTTGAAAGATCAAGGCTCATTAGTTTTTAAGATATTTGACAGTAATGATGCTCAAATGGAAATCAGAAACCTGAGAAAAATCTTTAAACAAGTTAAAATTTTTAGACCTGATTCTACAAGAAGTGTAAGCAAAGAGATCTTTGTTATATGTAAGGAGTATAATGCGTAAAGTAGCTATTCTCCTTGTTCTAGTCATTCTTCCTTTTTCCTATTTTAAAATTAAAGAAAGAATGGAAATAAACCAGCTTAAAGAAATAAGTGAAGTTATTTCAGAAGTAAGCTCTAGGCTTCTCCACGATGAAGAAGTTAAAAGCTTCTCCTTTGGTGATAAGGAAATCTCGACAAGTTTTTATTTCAACGAAGAGCTTGAATCTTATATTATAAAACAAATGAAGCTTTATACTTCAAAAGCAACTGCAGTTGTTGTTATGAACAATAGTACTGGGGAAGTTTTAAGCTTATTAAGCTACGACAAAGAGAGAAATACATTTGGTCGCTCGTTAGCACTTATGGCCTCAAACCCTTCAGCCAGTTTATCAAAGATTGTAGCTGCAGCGGACCTCATAGAAAATGCGGGTTATTTTCCTTGGACTAATATTAAGACAAGAGGAAAAGGAACAACTCTCTATAAGTATCAGTTAAAAAAAGAGCATCGATGGAATAGAAATATCTCGCTAGAAAAAGCATTTGCTTATTCTAATAATGCCGCTTTTGGAAAAGCTGTCATTCTGAATTCAAATGCAACTTCATTATTTGATATGGCAAAAAGTTTTGGATTCAATAGTTCAATTGCTAAGTTTTTAAAATTGCCTAAATCGACTTTCAGAATGCCGACAAGTGAATTTAACTTAGCGGAACTTGCTTCAGGGTTTAATACGGAAACTATGATTAGCCCTCTTCATGCCGCTGTCTTTGCCTCTATCGTTGCCAACAATGGCGTCTTAATCAAGCCAAGAATCGTTAAGGAACTAGCTGTTGATGAGCATTCTTTGATTGATGAAATCCCTGATAATAAGAAAAGGGGGATTAAGGTCTTAGATGAAGAGACGGCGATTCAGTTAAAGCAGCTTATGGGAAAGACGATAAAGTATGGCACTGCGAAAAAAAGCTTTAGGGGCATGAGAAGAGACCTTAAGAGGAAGCTAGAGATCGGTGGAAAGACGGGGAGTATTACTGGTGGTATCCCAGCCGGCAAGAGAGATTGGTTTACTTCTTATTCAAAATTAAAAGATAGTGAAAATTCAGGAATATCTGTTACTGTGATGAGTATTCAGGGCGATAAGTGGCGCGCAAAGTCATCTTATTTGGCAAAGAACATCATTGAGTACTACTATAAGCGGATAAAAAAAGACGATCTTACTAAAAGAGTTTTTGCGAAAAAATAATATGGCCGATAACGAAATCACAGAAAACATTGAGACAGCGGAAGATACTGAAGCAAAACCGGGAGAACTTTCTAGAAAATCGAAAGTAATCAAAGAGATTAAGTCCATAGGGCTAATTCTTACTGTGGTTCTTGTTTTTAGATCTGTCTTTTTTGAACCATTTCGTATTCCATCAGGTTCTATGATTCCTACTTTAATGATTGGAGACTTTATTTTAGTAAATAAGTTCTCTTATGGTTTTAAGGTTCCGTTTTCTGATTTGAGCCTTTTTGGAATTAACCTAAATCCAATTTATATTTTTGGTGAAAGTAATCCTGAAAGAGGGGATGTGATTGTTTTTAAATACCCTCAAGATCCCAGTATAAATTATATTAAAAGAGTTGTCGGAGTTCCTGGTGATAAGATTGAAATCAGGAATAAGGTTGTTTATATCAATGGAGTAGCGATCAAAGCTAATGAAGTTGATGGTAAACCAATCATGGATGACATGGACGATAAGTTTAAAAACTATAAATTGAAATTTTATAAAGTTAAGACTGGTAAGGCTGAACATATTGTTCAACAAGATAGCGATAACTACTACAAGACTGACTACCAACCAAAGACTATTCCGAAGGATAAGTTCTTTGTTATGGGAGACAATAGAGATTTCTCTTATGATTCGCGATTTTGGGGCTTTGTAAAGCGGGAACAAGTTAAAGGAAGAGCCTTGTTTGTTTGGTTCTCTATGATCTTTCCTTTCGGTGACGATGCCTTTAAGTTTAGACCTTGGCGAATTGGTAATCTTATCAACTAATGATTCAAAATATGGCTACTTTGGCCGATCAATCCAATAAACTTAATCAAATTCTAAGTGAAACTGCCTTTATCCAGAAAGTGCAAAGTACACCAGTAACTATAGTTCTTAGGATTAGGCTCCGAGGTAAATCGATCTTTCTGCATTTGGGAAGAGGACGTGGAACAGAAGGTATTTGGTTAGGAGAAAAGGCCCCTATAGCAGATATCCGGGTGAGAGATAAGTTTCAGGAGTGGGTTAAGAAATACATAGTAGGACAAAAAATAACACAAATTTCTGTAGATAAGAAATATCGAATACTCACTTTTGACTTAGTATCTAAATATGGTGAAGGGAGGTTGGGATTTTTTTACAAAGGGAGAAAGCTCTACTTCTCGTATAGAACTATAGGTATCGAAGGATCTATATTCAAGTCTTGGAGGCTTGGTAGTGAAGAGAATTTAAATGAAGGCTTATTTGAAGACATTTATGATGGACCTGAAGACAAGTTTGGAGAGGTAAAACCAGGGGATATTGAATCAATTTATAAATCCCTAGTTACTTATAAAGAAGATACGAAAAAGAAAAAACTCTTGAATAAAAAGATTCAAAATGAACTTAAAAAGCTGAAAAACATTGAACAGGCCATCCCTTTGCAAGGAGAGATGTATTCTTTGAGTCCACTTGAGATAAGGGAAAGATTTAAAAATATTGGTCTTTCAATAAAAGAAAAGTATGGAGAAAATGAACATAAATTTCGCGATAGGGCTTTTACTAAAATTAAAAACTTTAAAACTTCAAAAAAATTCTCAGAAGAAAAACTTGAAAAGCTTACTAGTGAATTGAAGAGCTGTGAAAAAACCATCTTCCTTCAGAAAACGAAGTTTCCGGTTTGGGCCAACCCCCAAAAGATAATTAAGAACAAAGATATAGTCACGTTTAAGATGGGCAAAATTAAAGGCGCCATTGGTAAGAACGTAAGAGGGAATGATTACCTGAGGAATAAGTTCAGCACTAGTGGCGATGATAGCTGGTTTCATCTTGAGGGAGAAAAAAGTTCTCATATAGTTTTAAAGACAAAGTTGGCCGAACTTTCTGCAAGTGAAGTTGAGCAAATTGGTTCCTTATTGAGAGATCATATGCACTTATCAGTAGAAAGAGTGAAGTTAATTGGATCTAGCATAAAGAATATAAAAGGCCTTAAGGGAAAAGCAGGGGCAGTAACTGTCAGTAACCCTAATTATTTCGATGTGTTATATAATAGTGCGTGGAAGGAAATAATTTCAATCGATTGATCTAAACTCTAAAGATTGTACAATTTTATCGAGGAATAGAAGCCATGTTTTCATTTACGAGAAGTATTCACATTTTAGTCGTTTTTATTTTTTCTATCAGTTTAGGAAATGCATCAATGAAACCAGCAGAGATCGTTGAAAATTTCGATCTTCGTTACTATCACCCTCAGCTCTTAAGCTTGAAAGACCTAGCTTTTGAAATAAGAGTTTCTAATCTAAAAGAAAGTGTATTAAAAAGTATCCCTCTTAGTAAGCTAGATGATCTATATTATTCTGTTTTTTGGATAGCTCCAGGAAAGTATTTAATTGAGGTTCACGGCCTACCTAAGGGCTATGTTGAATTGAGGAACGAATTAAAGGCCCTTATTAGGAACCGTCTAGATTACGTATTACCTCAAAAACTGGCTCCTAAAGTTAGAAGCTATTCCTTAAAAGCTGGAGAGACTAAGAATAACTTAAGTACGGTAATTGGTACTGATGAAACTCATCAACGTGGTATCAATGAAATAGAAATCAAGTTTAATAAAAAAGGAATGCTTCAATCATTTGTGACAAAGAGTCCAATGGGCAGTCAAAAGTCTGAAATGCAAATGAGTAGTAAGCCTTGGAGTAACAATAAATGGGTAGTTGATTCAATCATCGTAACTTCCATGCAAGGGGTTCAATTTACCAAAATGAAGAATACCTTTAAATATAAAAAGGTAGATGGCTTTGGTTTCCCTGAGAAAGTTACAGTTGAAACCACTCAGGAATTACAAGTAAACAATAAAGAAAAGAAGAAGAGGAAAGTTGTCTCAGAAATCACTTTTTCCAACTACCAAGTAAATAAAGGTATAGCGAGAAAAAGGATATTGGATCAGAGTGCGAAAAAACAGTAAGAGTATATTCTTAATATTCTTATTGCTTGTTTTTGCAATAAGTTGCTCAAAGCAAGAAGCTCCAGAAGTCTTGCCTGAAGCGGCTTGGGAAATAACTGATAGAGAAAGGCTTGAGGCTTGTTCAAACGTAAATTTTTCTACTGACCTGTTAAATCATCAAAACACCATCTTTCTATTTAAATGTACAGATTGGGATGAAGCTTTCCCGAGCTTTTATAGAGGTATATTAAATATTGATCCAGTTTCTTGGAATCATTTCTTTTCGCCTGTTAATGAAGTCTTTCTAAATGATAGAGAGAGAAGAGATAGAATATTTGATCACATTAGAGATTTAGATTCTAAGAGGGGACTAGATGATTTATCAAGGGTACTAACAGCACTTAATGAAACAAACTTCTATGATGGACTTTTAAATCTTTTCAATTGTTCTGAGAATCCTAGTAGAAAAGAATGTCGAGATAGAGACGGCCGTCACTTGAGTAAGAAACAGATCAAGGACCTCATTAAGCTTGTTGAATTGAAGCCAGTCTTTATAAAAGCCCTGTCGGTTCTAATCAATAATTCAATGGATACAATAGGTCCTGACGATGAAGCGTTAAGGGCAGAGATTAAGAAATTTTTCTACGACGATCGGTTTATAAAGATTAGGTTGAAGCTAGTAAGTAGTTTTGCTCAAAAATTTGTACAAGGAATTACTCCTTTAGAGAGAGAATTTTTTAAGAAGCTAACAATAACTAGATGGCAGGGTAGTGAAGACCCCTACCTTTTTCATTGGATACAGCAGCCTAGTTTTACAAGCGGGCTATTTCATCGATTAACTAAGTATGCTGTAATTGAAAACCCGGAACTCGTTAAGGATGTGAAACTACTTAAAAAAGGTTATCATTATCCGGTCTATTGTAAGCCTTATTCAAACGCAGCAAAAATTGATATAGATCTTAAAACACATGTCGATGAATTTTTAAATTATGTCCATGAAAATGACTACCGAGAGTTTCATGAGTTTGTGATTCAAAATGTTGCTAGTCTGCAATTAGCGCTAAGCTTTTGTCCTGACTTGCAGAAATACTCTGGAGACATTGTCTTTGTGGAAAATGGTGAGGTTGTTAGATCTACTCACAGTATAAATTTTGTGAATTTAGAAAAAGACTTAGTAGACCTAGCATCAGAAATTCCGATATTTGATTTATCTAAGTTTGTCACTTTTTTAGCAACGAGGAATATGGGTAATATTCCTCCAAATCCGAGTTTCCTTCTCGATATAATTACGGAAGAGTATGTTGAGTGGTTAGTTGAATTAACCAAGATAGTTCACACTAGTACTGATAGCTATTTTGATCTCATGTTTAAATTTATAAAAAAGACAAATAAGCTTACCTTTGATTCGGTAGGTGTTCTTTTGAATGAGTCATTGTTGCTTGAAAACAATGCTAAAATTGATGCACTAGCTCGCTCTTGGCTTTTTCTAAACGAAGAAGAGCAGAATTTCCTCTTTAATTTTATTGACCGTCACTTAGCTGATGACACGAATTTTAAATTACTCTTTAGGTTCTACGCAAAGATGCTTGATGAGTACGCTGTGATAGCAACTCATTTTTCAACTTCATGGACAGGGAATGACGAGAAGCTCGAGCGTTCCTATAATTCTTTATTTGATATAGTTAAGAATTTTTCAGGTAAAAATGTTCTTTCTGATTTTAATAATTTTTTCTCTAGAGATCATATTATAACAATAATGAAAGTCATTACACGAGGACCAGAGCTAAGAAGAGTTGCGCTCAATCAGTTGAACTCAAACTTGATTACCGAGTATATAACAAAGATTCCTTCTAACCCTTATGAACTAGATTTTACGAATGAGGGGGATGAATACTCTATGCAGGCTAAGAAATGTATTGATTCTATGACTGAAGGACAAGATCTTTACTCAATCATTTCTTCATTTCCGGAAAACTGCTCTTTCTTCAAAAATAAAGAGATAACTCTACAAACATTTTCATGGCTATCTAATATAGAAGATAACTATCAACGTTTTTACAGCACTCGTGGTCAGTCTAATATTCTTTTTGATAACACTGGGATAATGGCGCCAGATGTCTTAAATAACTCGATAGCCTTAATAAGAATTATTGATGAGAACCTCGCCTTTCGGCTCAAGGATACTTCTACTAGTGGTGGCATGAAATATGTCATGGATGTTTCGCAGGAGCACCTTTTTACTGAAAACTATATTGAGGATCTCTTAAATGTATTTTCATTTTCTTCTGGACTCGCTGACATAGGTGGAGCTGAACATAGGTATCTGAGAAACAAAGTATTAAAAGAATTGATCTTAGAAGAAGGTCCTGAATTAGAGGAAGTAATGTCTTGGGGATCAGATCTACTTAAAGAATATGGAAGGGATGTCCGTTCTGGTGTACTTCTAAGCAAGAACTATGTGGAGAACTTAGACTATTCTTGTGAGAATTATACTAATCCTAGAATTGGAGGGATACCGTGCCCCGGTAGAGATAGAATCAAAAAAGCAATATCCTCCATAGTTAAGGATTTGGTAACTAAGAATGATACTAATGAGCCGACGGCTTTAAGTCTTTTCCTTCAGGGTCTCGTTCCTGGGTATGGTCTCCCCATTCCATTTGATTCAAAAGATCCAAGATTAAAGCGACTAACTATCAAAGAAACATTTGAAATGGTCTATAAATTAACAGATTCAAAACATGACCATAATCTTCTTAGAATAAAATTTAGAGAAGATGATGAATATGATTCTCTTTACGATGTTGAAAACTGGACAGGCACTAAGGCGCTTGAGAAAGGGCTCAGAAAAGAAAGAAAAGAGAAGGTTGATGACTTTGTTAAACCTGAAGATGAGCTTTTCTTTTCTGAAGAAAACGTAAAACTAAATACATTGGAAAGAATTGAAATATCAGTGAAAGATGTACGGTTTGATATGAGCTATCTAGGAGCTCATTATATGAATTCTGTCGCAAAAGCAGATGATTACAACTTCATGGTAGAAAATAAACTCAAAATGTTTGAAAGATGTGTTGGAATAAGGTTTTGTGGGAAATTCTTCAGTAGGCAGCAGATCCGAATGGCTAAAAATGCAGTTGCCGCCTACCCAGGGCTATTAGATGCTAATAAAGTTAAAGAATTTTCTTTTGGGGACTATATGCAGGCTCTTCTTTCTACCTTTGTAGGCAGTAGTAGCAAAACATCACAGAAAAGTGCTCTTGTTAAAGTAAAGGTCTTTGGAAGAAGTATTCAAGTTCCATGGGTACAAACTAAGAATCAACTTAAGAAGCACAATGGAAAGATACTAACGAAAGTCTCCATGTATGCAGGTTTCTCTCACCTCTCTAGAGTCGTTAGGGATCGTATCGGAAGGACTCATAGTGAATTTCAAAGTAATCTGAACTCTGAAAAACTAAACCTAATAAATGAGCTACTTCTACATGGGCTAGATCCACAAGAGGTTGAACCCATAGTAGAAGAACTTCTAAAATCTCTAAATAAAAAGGTTGGAGGTCAAAGTGCCATTGATAATGCAATTGACTGGATTGCGGACCTTAGTTATCAAGAGCAAAGGGAGTTCGAGGACTTTCTTGTTAATTTAACTTATATCTCTACATTTTTAGGCACAGGTGTCACTGGGCAAGGTTTTACCTTGAACGAGAAAAGCTCAAGGAGATACGAAAAGAATAATGTAAGGTCAGTGTTGGTAACGCTTAAAAATATTGCGCCATTAATCTCTTCATTTAAGTCAGATTGGCCAATGAATTTTAACTTGATGAAGGTTATAAGACTGTTTTCAAAGCCAGTCGAATTCATCTCTAGGAAGCTCCCGAAAGAGAAGAACCTTAACAAAAATATTTCTTATAAATTAATCAATGAGGCTTTTATCGTTTTTAGAAAGTATTTCGGCCAAAGTAATTCGGTATCAGGGAGTTCATACCTCTCTGAATATTTGAAAGATAAAGATAGAAGATCTCAAATTATTAGAACTCTTTTTTCACTTGAGAAATATAATTCCTTCTTCGAAAGAAGTGAAGCTGATATGAATGGCTTTGAGGTTCTGGCCATAAATATGGCACGGGTTGTTAAGGATCAACGTTTTAGCTTGAGTAATATCAAAGGGTACTTCCTAAGAAGTACAAGTACCAGACATTGCCTATCAACTAATGGAACTGCACATGACTGTAAAGTTAATGGTCACTATGACGAGCCTGCCAAGCTCTTAGTTTTTGCTAACCAGAAGCAAGGAAGCAAGAAGACAAACTTAGAGATCTTGCTAGAAACTATCTTTAAAGAGCATATTAATGACTACACCAGTTTATTTGAAAACCTCCTTCCTCTTATAAGAGTCCAGCTTCACCATTAAGCTAAACTTTCCCTACTTTACGTGTAAATTTAACCACTTATAATATTCCTAAAGAGCATCTTTAATAATTTTAGGAGTAGAAATGGATTTTGTTAAAAGAGACACTGTAATAGAGACCTTAGACCAAGCTAAGAAGATTATCTTTGGGCAAGATGTACTTCTTGATTCTATTATCGCTGCATTAGTCTGCGAAGGTCACTTATTAATTGAAGGGATGCCAGGCCTAGGTAAAACTTTGAGCGTTTCAGTTATTAGTAAGCTTTGTGATCTTTCATTTCAGAGAATTCAATTTACACCAGATCTTCTTCCAAGTGATTTGATTGGTACGATGATTTATAGTCAGAGGTCAGAAGAGTTTAATACTAAGTTTGGACCTATCTTTACACAATTACTTTTAGCTGATGAGATAAATAGAAGTCCTGCAAAAGTGCAGTCTGCTTTGTTAGAAGCCATGGCGGAAAAGCAAGTAACGATCGGTGACAAGACACATAAGCTATCTTCTCCCTTTGTCGTATTAGCAACTCAGAACCCTATTGATCAAGAAGGAACCTACACGCTTCCAGAAGCTCAGTTAGACAGGTTCATGATGAAGGTGAATGTCGAGTACCCCGACTTCGAAGCTGAAAAAAGTATTTTAGATTTATCTAAGACACCACTCGATAGCATAGAGGCTTTGCTTACTACTGACTCATTACTCGCTATACAAAAATGTGTGGATGAGATCTATGTTGATGATAAGTTGAAAGACTTAATAGTTAAGATTGTCTCTGCAACTAGACCAAGTAGTGAGTTCTTTCCAAAAGAGTTTGAAGGCGGAATATTGGCCGGAGCCTCACCAAGGGCTTGCATATGGTTACAAAGAGTCGGAAAGTTTATCGCTTATATGGATGGAAAAGATTATGTCTCTCCTGAGCATTTAATGAGAATCATTCCTGACGTGCTAGGGCATAGAATTATAATGACCTACGAAGCCGAGATTGATGGAATCACTGGTAGGGATGCAGCCATTAAAATTGCGAGTAAGGTTATATAGTGAAGCTAAATGAAGTTAGAAAGACAGTGGGTCGGATAAAAGCGAGTTTGTTTAAAAATTCAAACTCGTTTTCAATCGGAATGCTGAAATCTCATTTTAAAGGCAGCGGTCTTCAATTTAAAGAACACCAAGTTTATACTTTTGGTGATGATATCAGATTCATTGATTGGAATATGCTGGCAAAAACTAACGAAGCTTTTGTTAAAACTTTTGAAGAAGAAAGAAATATAGAAATTACTGTTGTACTAGATGCTTCTAGAAGTATGCTCACTGGGGTTGATGGGGTTTCAAAACTACAAGCCTCGATTGAGATTACTTGTTTGCTCTTTCTTCTAGCTAAAGAGACAAATGACTTTGTTCACGTATTAGTTATCGGCGATGAGTTAATCGATATCCCTAAATCACAAGGGGACAAAGGAATAAGTTATCTTATAAGTAATTTGGAGAAATATGGAATTCTTGATGAAACAGGAATTGTTAATATAGAAAGACCTTTAGTTAATGAAGTTATTGAAGAGCAAAAGAAAATGCGCAGTATTATGAAGCATATTGGAAAAAGAAGGGAAGTTGTGATCCTTTCAGATTTTGTTGACTTTATTGACGCAAAATCTTTGAAGCGACTTATTTTTAGAAAGAACCTTCACTGCTTTTTTATGGAATCTCCATTAGATAGAAAAGTTTCAGCGCCTATATCAATTTTTAGTTTTTCAGCTGGGAATAATAAAGGAGCAAGTTTCCAGAAGATTAGAACTTTAGAAGAAAAAAATATCGAAAGAGATCTTGGTAAGAAAGTAAAGAAGATTGATATCTCTGAGAGGTACTTAGAGAATTTTATAAGAGAGATGGTTTGAAAATAGTATTGGCCTTAATATTAATTATAACTCCTCTGTTTGCATTTACCGCAGAAGAAGCATTCTTTCGTCCCCAGAGTAGAACTAAGATAGAAATAAAAGAAGGCGATTCATTTAATGGCGTTATAGAACTCTGGAATATTAAAAATGTATCATCAGAGATGATAAGTGCAATAAAAGGAACGACTTTTATAGAGCACTTCTATGTAGTTGGGCTTGAGAAGCCAAAATGGTCAGAGAACAATCCTGAGGTCGTCTTAATTGAAGGAATCTTCATTCTCCAGAAGGAAATTAAGGCGAACGATAAGATTTGGAACCTTGGTGGACTTAAGATCCCAATTAAAATAAAGGAAATTGGAACCAGACCTACTTTGGGAGAAAAAAAGAAGCTGTTAATACTTAAAGGAGATTATCAGTTTGATGATGAGGATAATCGTATTTTTTGGTACGTAGGTATCGCTCTACTGCTCCTTATATTTTTGATTACCATGCTGAAAAATAAAGCGAAGAAAAATGGTAAGCTACAAGAAGAAACACCAATTGATTGGAAAGCACGATTAAAAAAGGCATCTACTAGAGATGACTTCCTAGTCCTTTATTTAAACAGGAAATACTGGATGCCAGGAAAGATAGCTGATGAATCTGAGTTTAATAAGCTTTGTAGCGATTACCTTTTCAAGAAAGAAGTTCAGGATTATGAATTAGAGCAGTTGAGTATGGTTAGAGACAATATTACTAAGGTTGTAGATTAGATGGAATTTGCAAAGCCTTATTTTTTCATAGTTGGAATTTTAGGAATGGTAGGGTGGTACCTTACTTTGTATCGTCCAAAAAAGAAGGCGCAGATTTACTACTCAAATCCTAAGGATGAATATAATAGTATTGCGGGGAAACACCTTATTGCATTAATTGGGTTTGTCGGTTGGATTATAATATCGATATCTTTAACATTGCCAAGAAAACCAATAGGCCTTTCTAACAATAAAATAAAGGTTAATGATATCTTTTTTGTAGTGGATGTCTCTCGATCTATGTTGGCAGAAGACTTTAGACCAAACCGTTTAGAAGCAGCAAAACAAAAGATTTTAGAGTTTGTAAGTTTGAAACCAGCAGATAGGATTGGAATTATAATGTTCTCTGAAAGGGCATTTACCCTCCTACCTCTATCCACTGACTTAGAGCTCATTAAACGAATAGTTGAAGAGATTAAGGTAGGTTTCTTGGGTATGGGAACCAATATAGGGGATGCTCTAGCTCTCGCAGTCGCTAGAGGTGCTCAGTCTCTAGCCGATAATAAGGCTATTGTTTTGCTGACAGATGGAGTCAGTAACGTGGGCTCCATGACACCAACCCAAGCAGCTCAAGAGGCTGCTGAAAAAGGCATTAGAGTTTATACAATTGGAATCGGTGGCAGCCGTGATGCAAAGATCCCTCTTGGTGGCTCATCCTTCGGAAGAAAGAGGTATCAAACCATCCCAGGCGGAAGTATTGATACAAAAACTTTGAAAAATATAGCAAAACTAACTGGTGGAAAAGATTTTATCGCTCAAGATTCAGATGCACTCAAAGATGTCCTAACAGAGATCAATAATTTAGAGAGAACCGAAATTGATGCGTCATCACGTATTCTTTATAAAGAACTTTACCTAAACTTTCTCTTAATAGGCCTAATTCTATTATTAATTTCTGAATTCTCTAGAATCAAAATACTAAAGGAGGAACTGTGAGCTTCGAACACTTTAAGTACATTCCTCTAGTAATTTTTCTTTTTATAACTTTTTCTTTAATAGTAGTGAAAGCCTACAGAAATTATGTTGGAACAGTTGAAAAGTATTGGTTCTTTGTTCCGTCTATCTTATTGAAATATAGGCTTCAGACCTTTCTATTATCTTTTTTAATTCTTGGCATATCAACGCTAGATCTAAGGGGCCCTGAAGAAAGAATTAAGGCCACCATACCAGATCAGAAAACCATTATTATAATTGATTCATCAGCTAGTATGCTTGCTGAGGATGTTAAGCCAAATAGATTTCAAAGATCCCTTTTTTTGGCTAGGCACTTTATTAAAAGAGCAGCTGGACATCAAATAGCAGTTGTTCTTTTTTCAGATACTCAAAAGAGGCTAGTACCCTTCACTGATGATATCGATCTTCTTGATGCAAGAGTCGCAGCTTTAGAGAAAATCAGCTTGGCTAATGGGAATTCTAATATTAATCAAGCTGTTAAAGAATCTCTTCAATACTTTAAAATTGATAATGATTCTAAAAAAATTGTTGGCAACATTCTTCTCTTTACTGATAGTGAAGAGCATGGCGGAAATTTTCCATTAGACGAGGGTACCGATGTCAACATGGCTGTAGTAGGAGTGGGTACTGCGGCTGGAGCACCAATTCCGTTGAGATCAAAGTCTGGTGTCTTCCTGAATTATAAAACTCATAAAGGAGAGAAGGTAACAACTAAACTTAATGAAAGCATAATCAAGGGGATGGGAAAAGACTTTAAGAATTTTAAGTACTGGATAGCTACTTCTTATATCATTCCAACTGATGATATTCTTCAGTTCTTTCGCGGAATCTATAAGAAAAAACTAGGTGAAACAGATATTAGGATAAGACCTGTATATGGTCACTATATAGTTGTACTAGGAATCTTCGTCTATTTTCTTTCAAGTCTGTTAGGTCTAGGGAAGTCATTCCAAAAGCCGACAGTCTTAGCTATTTTACTTCTCGGGATTAGTGGTTTTAATCATTTGAAGGCTAATGATGCTGACCTCAGTGATGAAGCTGTTAAAGAAGTTAAAGTCCCACCAGAAGTCATAAAAAGACAGCAGAATCTTAAAAAGGGTGTCGCAACTGAAGATGAGAAAAAGTTCCTTGCAGAAGAATTCTTATTATTAGGGAAAGCAAAAGAGGCTAGCACTCTTTATGAAGAGATAAACAGTACTCAGGCAAAAGATATTAACACCATGGTTAATATGGGAACTGCCTATGCAAGCGCTGGGAATATTAAAAAGGCCTTGGACTCTTTTGAGAGTGCAACCCAAAAAATGCCTGAAGGAAAAAAGAAGGAAGAATTAAAGGACGTCATTAGGAACAACATACTCGTTGCTATCAAGAAACAAAATCAAAAGAAGAAAGATCAAAAAGATAAAAAAGATAAGAAAAACAAGGATAAGGATAAGAAGAAAGATAAAAACGAGAAGAAAGATAAAAAAGATAAGTCAGGCGAAGGGTCTTCTGGAGATGAAAAGAAAGAGAATGACCAAAAGAACAAGAGTAAGGATCAAAAAGAGAAAAAAGATAAGAAGAGTAAAAAAGAAGATGAAAAGAAAAAAGAAAGTGAAAAGAATAAGCAAAAACAAGAAGAGGCAAAGGATTCTGAACAAGATCAAACCCCTTCTACGTTAGAGCAGAAAGAAAAAGATATTAAAAAGAAAAGGAAGTTAGTTAAGATACCCGCTATGTTGAAGCAAATAATGGATCAAGATAGAAACTTACAAGAGCAATATTATAGAACGAATCAAAAAAGAAAAAGAAATAATAATAATGAAGTGAAAGATTGGTGATTATATGAAAAGTATTTTGTTTTTATTTTTTATTTTATACTCATCTCTTGGTTTTGCAGAGATTGTTAGCTTAGAGGTAGCACCAAATAGGCCAGTGGTAGGTGAGACATTTCAATTAATTTTCAAAATAAGCACGACTGATAGTGAGGACCCGTATATTAGCTTCGACAGAGGGACCGCTGACGTCATTGGAAAATCAAATCGTGGTGTAAGCATTAACACGAGAATAATAAACGGTAAATTTAGCACTACAAGAACTCTGACTTATGTTTATGAGCTGGTAGCTACTAGGCAAGGGCCTTTAAGAATTAGCAACATTAAAGTTGAAATTGGTGGCAAAGAGTACAATGTAAAATCCAAAACTATCAATATTCTTAGGGAAGCCGTTAGGGCCAAAGACTTTTTTTTACAAGCTGAACCTTCCCAAACTGAAGTATATATAGGGCAGGGCATAGACGTTCGATACTATCTCTATACAAAAGTTCCCATTGTTAGCCAGGAGGTGAAAGCCTTTCCTAAACTTGGTAGATTTATTAAACGTTTTCATATGATCAATAGAGAAGTAACCACAACTGTAGAATATATGGGAGAGATTTATAAAAAGGTTCTTAAGTACTCTGCAAGAGTTTACCCTGAGAAGGTTGGAAAAGCTTATATTGATCCTTTAAAGTTAAGAGTTCAGTACTCAGATTCTAGTAGAAACAGTCCATTTGGGGCTTTTGGGCTTAGAATGAGACAGTATAAAACAAGATCTATTCAATCTAAAAAGATAGAGATCAAGATTAATCCAATACCGACTGATGGAGTGCCTAAAGATTTTACAGGTCTTGTAGGTGATCATGATTTTGAATTTTCTCTCAATAAAAGTAAATATTTAGTTAATGAAGTTGTTGAAGGAAGGCTAGAGGTTTCAGGACCAGGTGCCTTAGAGAACTATGCAGCTCCAAAGGTATTTACGCACCCAAATTTAGAAGAATTTGATACAAAAGCGGAATTCTCTGAACTATCAAAAGTCCTTGGAAAAAAAGTTTTCGATTATACTTTTTTAGCGAGAGATAATTTTCTGATCCCAGAAAGAGAAATGTCTTTTTCAATCTTTGACCCTAACTCAAAGACCTTTGTCACAAAGAAAATTCAGCTCCCCTCGCTAGAAGTTCAAGGAGGAATCGTTAAACCCAATACTGGAGGAAATAGTGTTGAGGCAAAGAAAGAAGAGTCTCAGATAGCGACTATAAAAACTCTTGGCCTAGTTGCTCCGACATTTATATCAGACTCTTTTTACAAGAAAGTAAATATTTTTAGATACTTAAACTATCTTTTAGGTATCTTGGTTTTAATGTTGGTTTTCATACCTCTAGGCAGAAATCTGAAGGAAAGACTTGAAAAAACTGAAATTGAAAATGAAATACAAAGTTTGAAAAAATCAGGTTTTAGTTATCATGGACTTTATACAGTCCTTTCTAAGCTACCCTCAGATGAAGAAGAGTTTGATATCTATAAGAAATTAGAGCAAAGTTCTCTCTCTAAAGAAGCACAGGAATACTTTAAAGCTAGTTTAGAAAGTTGTGAAAAAGAAGACTTTTCTGGTATAAACGGCAAACAAAAAAAGAAGTTTCAAAACAAATTCTTTGGAGAACTGGCCAAAGTAGTAAAAGAGAACGGTATTGAAAAAGATTACTAGCTTAGAAGAAATTGATGATAAAAGAATAGCTATCACGATTGGAAATTTTGACGGTGTTCATATAGGGCACCAGTACGTTATTAATAAAATTAAAGACAATAAGAAGAACGATGATAAATTAGTTGTAGTAACATTTAATCCACATCCTACAGAAGTTCTCTCTCCGAGAGAGAATTACCTTATTAATAACAGTTCTGAAAAATTTAAGATGCTAGAGTCGCTCGGTGTAGATTATCTACTTGAAATAGAATTCACAAGAGACCTTAGCACTCTCTCCGGTGAACAATTCTTAGAGAGGTATTTTACTAAAAAGGATATGTATAAGAGTTTTTTCCTTGGATATGATTTCTCATTTGGGGCTAATAAAAAAGATGGCGTTGAGATAATAGAGAAATTCTGTCTTAAGAATGAATACAGCTTTTTAGTTTTAGATCGAAAAGAGGTAAGTGAACTTTCAATAAGTTCAAGCCAAATAAGGGAATGTATTCTTGGTGGAAAGGTTGAAGAGGCCAACAAGTTGCTTGGGCGCGATTTTACTATGTCGGGAGTAATTGTTAAAGGTGAGGGGCGTGGAAAACAGATCGGTTTTCCGACAGCAAACTTAAAGTACCCAGCAACTCATATAGTGCCCGCTAAAGGGGTCTACGAGACTAGCACCCTATATCAGGGGGGTGTCTATAAGAGTATAACGAATATAGGAGTTAAACCTACCTTCGAAGATGAAGCTGAGTTAACAGTTGAAACATTTATCCTTAATTTTGACAAAGATATCTATGGGGAAAACTTCAATCTTATCTTTCATAAAAAGCAACGAGATGAAAAAAAATTCTCCTCTGTTAACGATTTAATTATACAGATAGGCCTTGATGTTGAAATGAGAAGAAAGAATGATTAAGCTAGGCTTAATTGGCAAAAACATATCGCATTCAAAATCCCAACAGATGTACCAAGAACTTCTAGGAAAAAAAATCGAATATACTTTATTCGACTATCAAGAAGAAAAAGACATCCCTAGCTTGAATGAACTTTTTAACAAGGTAGAGGGCATTAGTATAACTGCTCCCTATAAGAAGCACTTCTCGAGACAAGTTAATATTCTCGGAGAAGTGAAAGATCTTGGAATCATCAACTGTATTAGAAAATCTAATCAAACTTATGAAGCTACCAACACTGATTTTTTAGTAGTTGATAATTTTATTAAAAACTCAGAACTGTTGAAAGATAGAGAAATAGTCCTTTTTGGTAATGGATCTATGGCTGAAATTACGAAGTACTCTGCTAAGATAAATGAAGTTGATTATTTACAATTTTCTCGTTCAATAACAAAAGACTTTGAGAATTTTAATCTCTTAGAACTACAAGAATCTATAGGTAAAAAACTACTTGTTATTAATGCTTGTTCTAGAGAATTTAACTATAAAGGTAAGATCCCGAACGATTTAGTCTTCTGGGATTACAATTATGGTCATGAATTTCACCTTAACCGTTTTACTCAGTCCAATACTCGATACATCGATGGAATCGACCTCTTGAAGAGTCAGGCCTCTTTTGCCCTAAAGTTCTGGGGCATAAAAATTTAATATCAAAGCTTTTCTAAACCTTCTGCTCAATAAATCCGATAACATAGCAAGTGCAAATAGGATTTTAATATGTTTAGAAAAGAATTTTCTGATGTCATTAGTAAAACAGGTATGGTTCCAATTAAGGATCTAAGACCTCTTTTATTGGATAAAGATCCTAATAATGTGGCTGAACTAGGGCTCCTAGATTTTGATTTCTTTGATGATATTAAATTTGCCAAGCAAGTTGCAGAAAAAAATAAACTAACTTTCATTGATTTATCTAAAGCGAAGATTAAAGAAAAGACAATAAAGCTTATCAAGAAAAGTGATGTAATTAAGTATCGTGTCTTACCGATTCAGAAAACAGCTAAGGCTGTTAGTGTTGCTATCTTTGATCCGACAGTAGTAGAGCTAAGAGGGGAACTTCAAACAACATTTCAACATCCAGTGGAGTTTATTCTTACGAACCTAGCTTCTTGGAAAAAAATCTATGGACGTGTAGAAGAATCTATCGACGAATTATTAGATACGATTCACGAAGTTAGATCTGATGCTGGAAATGATGACAATATCAAAGAAGAAGATATTGGTGAAGATATTATTAAGTACGTGAATAAAGTCCTTGCTGAAGCTTTTATCAAGAAGGCCAGTGATATTCACATTGAACCTTATGAGAACTCAGCGAGAATTCGTTTTAGAATTGATGGAACTCTTGTAGAGATGGAAAGACCGCCTAAGAAACTTTTCTTACCACTAGCTTCAAGAATGAAGATCTTAGCTCAGATGGATATTTCAGAAAAAAGAAAACCACAAGATGGAAGGATTAAGTTATCTGTCGGTGGGAAGCCAATCGATTATAGGGTCTCCTCACTTCCAACACTTTTTGGTGAGAAGATTGTTCTTCGGTTACTAGATTCATCTAACCTTGAATTAGATATGACGAAACTTGGCTTTGAAGCTAAGCAACTCAAAGTGTTCCAAGATGGTATTCATCAGCCCTATGGTATGTGTCTTGTGACTGGACCTACCGGGTCAGGAAAAACAACGACTCTTTACTCTGCAATGGCAGAGTTGAACCAAATTGGGACAAATATTTCTACAGCTGAAGATCCAGTTGAATTTAATCTTGAAGGTATTAATCAGGTTAATGTTAAGAAAGAAGTAGGACTTACTTTCGCTAGTGCACTTAAAGCTTTCTTAAGGCAAGATCCAGACATTATCATGGTTGGGGAAATTAGAGACTTAGAGGTTGGGGAAATTGCTGTTGAAGCTGCCCTAACAGGTCACATGGTTCTCTCCACTTTACATACCAATGATGCTCCAGCCACTGTAACGAGGCTACTAAATATGGGCATTGAGCCTTTCCTAGTTGTAGGATCGCTTAATGTTGTTGTGGCCCAAAGGCTCTGTAGAAGAATCTGTATTGAGTGTAAAGTTCAAGCGGAAACATCAATAGAGGAGCTTGTCGCCTGTGGCATAGCGCCTAGTTCTGCAGAAAAAATTAAAGTCTATAAAGGTACGGGTTGTGAATATTGTAATAACACCGGCTATAAAGGAAGAGTTGCTATCTATGAAGTAATGGGAATGAGCACTATGCTTAAGGAAGTGATCCTTAGGGAAGGCTCTGCCGATGATATTAAAAGACAGGCGATAAAAGATGGAATGAAAACTCTTCGTATGTGTGCGCTTACAAAAGTAGCGCAAGGTTTAACAACCTTAGATGAAGCAGTAATGAACTCAAGTTCTGATAAATTATAGGAGCGATATATGTCGGAAAAAACGGTTACTAAAACTAAACAAGCTGGGGTTGGAGAGAATGTAAAGATTCAACAACTCTTTAAGCTTATGGTTGATAGTGGTGGTTCTGATTTACATCTAACGGTAGGGTCTCCTCCTGGTTTGCGGGTCAGTGGTGAGATCGTGCGGGTAAAGATTCCAGCTCTTAATGCTTCCGATGCCAAAAGGTTAGTGTATCAAATTTTAACAGAAGAGCAGAAAAACGAATTCGAAAAGAACCTAGAACTAGATTTTTCATTCGGAATCAAGGGGCTAGCTCGCTTTAGGGCTAACGTTTTTTATTCAAAAGGTGGAGTTGCAGCAGTATTTAGACAAATTCCAAGCATAATCCCTGATTTTAAATCACTTAATTTACCAAACGTGTTGATGGAAATGTGTGACGTTTCTAACGGATTAATTCTTGTTACAGGGCCAACTGGTTCTGGTAAATCAACAACTTTGGCATCTCTCTTAGATAGATTAAATGAAAATGAATCAGGGCATATAATCACGCTTGAGGATCCAGTAGAATTTGTCCACCCCCACAAATCTTGCATTGTTAATCAGCGAGAAATTGGAACCGATTCGCTGAGCTTTCATAATGCTCTAAAAAGTTTACTTCGTCAGGATCCAGATATTGTTCTTGTTGGGGAGCTTAGAGATGTGGAAACTATTGAAGCTGCTTTAACAGTTGCGGAAACTGGTCACCTTGTATTTGGCACTCTTCATACAAACTCATGTGTACAAACGATCAATAGAATTGTGAATGTTTTCCCATCGGACCAACAGTCACAAATTAGAACATTACTTAGTTTCGTGCTTCAAGGGGTGGTCTCTCAGCAATTGCTACCGAAATCTTTTGAACCAGGTCGCTGCTTGGGAATGGAAATTCTGATTCCAACTCCTGCGATTAGAAACTTGATACGGGAAGATAAGATTCATCAGATTTATTCTCAGATGCAAATTGGTCAAGACAAATCAGGTATGATGACAATGAATCAAAGCATAAGGCGTCACGTTGATTCGGGGCTTATCGATACGGATACAGCTATGAGTTATTCAACAGCTCCGGAAGAACTAGCTAAGCAATTAGGTGTAAAAGGAAAAGGATATTAGGTTATAATAAATTATGGCATTTTATACATGGGAAGGTCTTAACAAAGACGGTAAACGAGATAGCGGTAAAGTGGAAGCTTCTAATGAAAGGGAGGCTCGTCGTATCTTGAGAACTATGGGTGTTAGACCAAAAAAAATTAGTCCTCCTTCACTACTAGAATTTGATATCGGTGAATGGATGGTGGATAAGGGAATTGCTGCACCTTTTGGACCTAAAGAATTGGCCAATTTTACAAAGCAATTGTCGATTATGATAAATGCCGGTGTTCCTATTATTCAAGCTCTTGAAATACAATATAAGTCAGAGAAACACCCTGTTCTTAAAAAATCTATTAAAAAGATAGCTAGTAGTGTAGGCGAGGGAAAGACCGTCTCTGAAGCTATGTCAGCTCAAAAAGGTTTTGATAAACTTTATACTAGCCTTGTTAAGGCTGGAGAGGCTGGTGGTATCTTAGATATTATCCTTTCAAAACTATCCATCCATATGGACAAACAGGAAAAAACAAAGAAGCAGATCAAGAGTGCACTATCTTATCCTTTCATCGTTTGCATGGTTGGTGCTGGTGTTATCTGGGGGATGATGGTTTTTGTTGTACCGCAATTCATAGGAATGTTAGCTGATACTGGTCAAGAACCGCCCTATATTACTCAGCTTGTAATCGATACTTCTAATTTTCTCTCTGAATACACTTTGATGACCATACCGATTGTTTTTATCTCGGCCATCTTTATACAAAGTTATATAAAGACTCCAACGGGTAAAAAACATTTTGATCTCATAACCATGAGGATGCCAATCTTTGGCGGAATCGTTATTAAAGGTAACTTGAGTTCATTTGCTCGAACTCTTGCGACGATGCTTACTTCTGGAGTTGCTTTGATTGATGCTTTGGATATTTGTATCGAAACACTTGATAATCAGGTCATCTCCGATGACCTTAAGGTTGTTAAGAAAAAAGTAGTTGAAGGGTCAACCTTAACTGAACCACTTACGAAGATTGATTACTTTCCAGACATGGTCTCTCAGATGATCCGTGTTGGAGAGCAAACTGGTGAAGTGGATGGAATGTTAGAAAAAGTAGCGGATGTCTTCGAAGATGAGGTTAACACATTGATAGAAGGGGCGACTAAGCTTATAGAGCCTATAATTATTGTCGTTTTAGGGTCTATTATCGCCGTGATCCTTGTAGCTATGTATCTTCCAATGTTCATGTCAGCTGGTGGTGAATAGATCCTAAGTTATTTGAATTATTGACTTTATTTTGAGATTTTTGAGTTTTTATTGTTTTTTTGTTTAAGTTAAAAAGAAAGGTGTTCGATAAGTGTTATAATAGATTTAGCTAAAACATATCTGGAAATAAAACTTCTTAACAGTTTTTTGGATGGATGGGTGAAGGCTTAATTGAATGCATCTGAAGTTATAAACTTTTAATGTTTAAAACTTTGGTAATTAACGGGCCTCTTTATGGCTCTAAATTAAAAGCTCTCTTAATTGGGCGAAAGGAGTAGGTTATGAAGAAGTTTCTTAGAGACGACGGTTTCACGTTAGTCGAGCTTATGGTTGTTGTTGCTATTATTGGTATTCTTTCAGCTGTGGCGATTCCAAATTTTAAAAAGTATCAAGCAAAATCTAAAACATCTGAAGCAAAGCTTCAATTAGCATCTGTTTATTCTGCCGAGACTGCACTTCTTAGTGACTGGGATTCATTTGGTTCTTGCCTTGTAGACGCTGGGTATGTTGTAGCTGCAAGAGGTTATTATGCGATAGGTTTCTCTGCTGCGGCAGGGACAGAAAACGGAAATATAAATACTAATGCTGGTATTACAGTTTGTTCATCTACATTTCAACTTGCACCAACAAGTGTTGTTAGTGTGAATGGTACGGCAGTTGCTGCAACTAATATCGCAGCAGCAAACTCTGAGACTCCAGTAGTATCTTCTGGGGGGGATGCATTTATCGCTCAGGCCAGAGGTCATATCTCACCTGATGTTGATGGATCAGCCGCTACTAATGATGTTTGGCATATCGATGAGAACAAAAGACTTGCTCCAATGCAAATCGGTTACTAATTTATTTTTTATTTAATATAGTTTTAGAAAGGCTCTTGCTTGCATAGTAAGAGCCTTTTTCTTTTTTATAGGGCGTACCTCCAAAATCGAACTTGTCACAACTTAGTGTATTAGTTCCATTAAGGCACTTGAGATCCTTCTTAGCTTTTAATGAATAGAGTGTATTGAAAAACCTTTCTTTAAATCTCGAATCAGATGGCAGTTTATCATAGTACTCTTTTAGCCCTTCAAACGCCGCCTCAGGGTTTCCATTTTCTGCTTTTAACTTTGCTAGAATTGAGGGTAATAAGGGAAACTGTTTTACTTTCTCATTGTCTTTAAAAAGAGACTCGTAAGATTTAATTGCCTTTTTTATAAGTCCTGCTTCAAAATAATAATGAAAACCAGCATGATAATTCAATTCAAAATCATCAGGATAAAACTTTAATCCTTTGTCATAGATTGAAGTAGCTCCTTTAATATCATCTTTTATAATACTTAAGTATTGGCCACCATATCGATAATTCTCATAAAACCTCGGATCGTAGATGCTAATAGATTTAAAGCGGTGATACATCCAAGAGTTACCATCTTTTTTCATGTAGTGCTCAAGGTCACCCTCTAATAAAGTAGTAACCCAGGTAACAGCCCCAAGGAAACGCCCATGACCAAAGGTTATAAACTTAGTGAATGATTCATTTAGGTTTATAGCGGAGTCTTGCATTGATAGCACTAGGGGGGGCTTAATTATGGTTGAGCCTAAGTAGGCTTGACCAAAAAATAAACTAATCAATAGTAGGAAAGGAGCACTTTTAGTTATTTTCATTATCAAGTACAATTATAGTATAAAACTCGGGAGAACCTATAGTGATAACTTTTGATAAAGTTACTAAAGACTTTAAAACAGACTTTTGGGAAAAACCTTTTAGGGCCCTAGACGAAATCTCATTTGAGTTAAAACCGGGCAATATAGTTGGTTTTCTTGGTGCAAATGGTGCAGGGAAGACGACAGCCATAAAAATCTTATTGGAATTCATCAAGCCCAGTTCAGGAAGTGTTGTTTACCATGAAACCTTAGGAAAAGAGCATAAAGAAATCTATAAAAATATTGGTTATCTTCCTGAGAGACCCTATTTCTATCCTGACCTGACGGGACGAGAGCTTCTTAATTATGTGGGTCAGATAAACTCAATGTCTGGTCATTTGATAAAAAGCGAATCAAAAAAATGGTCTGAGTTTTTAAAGATTGATTTCGCTTTAGATAGAAAACTTAGATTCTACTCAAAAGGCATGCTTCAGCGTATTGGCTTTGTCTCTGCTCTTATAAAAGATCCAAAACTGTTAATATTAGATGAACCCCTCGCTGGACTTGATCCTATGGGAAGAAAAGAGTTCAAAGATGTAATGAACCTATTAGTTAAAGAAGGGAAGACGATTTTCTTTAGCAGCCATATCTTGAATGATGTAGAAGAAGTAAGTGAAGAAGTAGTTATCTTGAAGTCTGGGAAGGTTATATACTCAGGAAGCTCTTTAGAGTTAATAAAAACAAAATCTAATAATGTATTTGATCTTCTAATAGAGGGTGGTGAACCTAGTTTGCTAAACCGCTTTAATTCAGTCGATCAGGGGATCTTTAAGAAAATTAGTATTGAAGAAAGTGAGCTATCATCGACCTTAAAAGAGCTCATAGGAAACGAAATAAGAATTGAGAGTATTAGAAGACAAACTCCTTCCTTAGAAGACATTATTTACAGGATAGGAATATGAAGGTTAATAAGACTTTAATAGTTAGTAAGTTTACTTTCTTAGAGATCTATAAATCAAAGATCATGGTCAATATCATACTCTCTGGCGTAGTTCTTTCTGTTCTTTGCTACATAGTCTCTGAATTTGCCTTTGGTGACCCTTCAAAGGTCGCTTTAGATGTAGGTCTTGGACTACTTTCATTAACGACCAAAGCGATTGCAGTATTTTTTGGAGCTAGCTTGTTAAAGAAAGAAATAGAATCAAGAACGATTTATCTAATTCTTTCAAATCCAGTCTCAAGATCAGAATTTTTTATAGGTAAAACCTTAGGCCTCTCACTTATACTCTTTTTGAATACAATCATCTTGAGTGTTTTTACAACTGCTTTTTATTACTTTTGGGATGGTGTCTGGAGCACATTGATTTTTTGGTCAATTCTTCATATTTTTTTAGAATCTGTATTGATACTTTTGATCGTTTTATTTTTTTCCCTTATAACAAATGCAAATTTAGCCATTATATTTTCGATTAGTACTTATATAACAGGATTTGCCATAAGAGGCGTACAGGAAATTCAAGTTGTTAAATCTAATATCTATCTTAGTAAAATTTCTACGTTTATTTCTTATAGTATTCCCAACTTTTCACTTTTTAACCTAAAAAATGAAGTTCTTTATCAACAAAGCTTACCTATTTCATATATTTTAAAAAGCTTAACTTACTCGGTTGGATATTCAGCCTTAATAATTTGTGGAGCAATACTGATACTGAATAGAAAGGATCTTGATTGATCTACGTCCTTTATTTTTTAATATTTATGATTGGTGCTTCATTCGGAAGCTTCTTGAATGTAGTTATCTACCGAGTACCATTAGGGAAGTCTGTAGTAAAACCTAGATCCCAATGCCCTAATTGTGAGAAGTCTATTTACTGGTATGAAAATATTCCGATCATCAGCTGGATTCTTTTAAGAGCTAAATGTAGTAATTGTAAAATTAAAATTTCTATTGAGTACCCTTTAATTGAACTGATATGTGGAATTGCTACAGTCTTCTTCTTTCGTAATATCTTTTCGATTGATCAGTTTCACTTTGCTTTCTTTAAAACAACGATTTTCTATATTTTTATAGCTCACTTTGTCATAGATTTAAGGCATAAATTATTACCAGATTCTCTGAATATATACTTAGGTCTATTACTCTTAGCCTATGCCTTTGTTCAATTTAACTATATTCATATTGGTTTAGGCTTTTTATTCGGTGGGGGATTTCCATTCCTGATAACTTGGATCTTCTACAAACTTAGAGGTCAGATTGGCCTAGGTGGTGGTGATATAAAACTGTATGCGGTACTGGGACTGTACTTGGGCCCTTTGGATATAATGTTAACAATATTTTTAAGCTGTTTTCTTGGAGCAATTGTTGGGGTGACCCTTATTATTTTTAAACTTCTTGATAAGAAGAACCCAATTCCATTTGGCCCATTTATTTTAATCGTTGCCAGCATTCAAATTTTCTTTCCTGAGCTATTTAATCAAGTAAAAAACTTAATCCTTTAAACCTACTTGTTTGGTGCATTAATTCCTTGAATTTAACCACTTAGACTAGGTATAATTTACCGTGCAGAGGTTTAAATTCTGAGGTCGGTAAGCATCAATGGAAATGGATAGTAAAAAATTTTTGAGTAACTTTGTAAATTCTATGAAGGATACTCTGAAAATTGGTAACCGCACAATTGTGGGTGTCGATGTTGGACTATCTGCAGTCAAGATTGCACAAATTGCTGGCAACAAAGAAAGCAATGAATTTAAACTTATAAACTATGTATCCATACCTCTTCCTGAGGGTGCAATCATTGAAGACGAAATTCAAAATGAAGATGTAATTGTTGAAGCACTTAATAAGGGTATGGAAAAAATAAAGTCCCCCACTGATTTGATATGTCTTGGTGTGTCTGGCCCGAATACTGTTGTGAGAAGACTTCAGCTGGCTGGCGGTACAGAAGAAGAAATAGAGGATCAAGTTATTTGGGAGGCTGAACAATATCTTCCTTTTGAGATTGAAGAATCAGCAGTTTCTTTTCATATCATGGGCGAGAACGAAGGTGGTGGTGTTGATGTACTAGTCGCAGCCGCTAAAAATACTGTAATTGAGCAATATAAAGCCATCATGGAAAAGGCTAATCTGAGAATAAAGATTATTGATCTTGGTATTATTTCAGTCATTAACGTCTTTGAACTGGCAATGGGTGATAAATTAGATGAGCCAGGTCAGTCCTATCTCGTTATAGACTTGGGCGCTCAAAAAACTGAGTTCATTATTTACAAAAATAATATGATCGTTTTCTCAAAGGAAATTGCCGTCGGTGGGATCATGATCACTGAAGAAATCCAGAGACAAATGGGTGTGAATTATTATGAAGCTGAAGATCTAAAGATTACTGGCGATGAAAATGGAAACCTTCCAGAAGAAATTTTAGAAATCATTGACGATGTTATCGAGGCTTTCTTTTCAGAAATAAAAAAGACAATTGATTTCTATGTTAGTTCAACTTCTGATGAATCTTTAGTGGCTTGCTATGTGACAGGAGGAAGTTCACTTATCCCAGGAATAATCGAAGGTCTTGAAGCTCTTTTAGGAGTAGATGTTGGAGTCTTGAACCCTTTTGAAGGCATTGGATATAGTGAAAAGAATTTTAATGAGAAAGAAATAAGTGAAATTGCCTATCGTGGAGTCACGGTACTAGGTCTTGCTATGAGAGAATTATAAATGATTGAGATTAACCTTCTTGAACAGAAAAAACAGTTTAAGATGCCTTCGGTGTTGGGGATCGACTTTAGTACGGTCAACATCAAGATGTTAATCTTTGCCATACTATTCGCTTATATCCCTGAAATATTTTTAGAAAATTATTACAAATCAGAAAATATAAAACTTGATGAAGAATTAAAGGCTGAAAACGTCACCCTAAAAAAGCTGAGAAAAGATTTAAAAGGAAATGAAAAAATCAAGGACCAGCTCTTGGCCTTTAGCCGGCAAGTAGAAAAACTTAAAAAAAGGTCAGAACAAGTTGATAGGATTATTAAGCAGAAAACCAATCCTAAAAAGATTCTTGAAAAGATAGCAAGAAGTGTACCAGAAGATCTTTGGTTCACAAAAATGTCAATCGGTGAAGATAAGTCATTTGTCATCGAGGGTGGAGCAAACTCATATAAAAGCATAGGAAACTTTATCTCTGTTGCTAACAATGCTGTTTTCTTTGGATCTTCATTGTCTATGGCAGATTCTAAAACGGAAACAGAAAAGGTCGGAACCCGTGAAAATCGAATAGAGACCTTTACCATTAAGGGTAAAGTTTTAACCTTTGATCCGGAGACGAAATAATGGGTAAGATTGTTTCAAACCTCCACTGGTTCATAATCCTTTACGTTTCTTTTAACTTGTACATGACTTATGAAGAAAAGATGGAAGCCATTGAGCTTAAAAAAGCGAGTATTCCAGCTGTTAGAAGAAAAATAGCAAAGAAGCGAAAAGAGAAGAAACAACTTAAGCAGTATTTTAAAGATATTGAAAACGCGAAACAAAAAATCGAAAGAGTCGCCGCGGAAGTTGAGTCACTCCAGAAGCAGTTACCAAATAGTATTTCAGACACAGAGAACTTAGAGCTAATTAAGGGATTGGCCGAGGGTTTAAATATTAAAAATGTTTTCTTAACTCCAGGAACTGAAGAAAACAAAGGTTTCTACATGGTTAAAAGGTATGAGTTCGCAGGAACCGGTACCTTTTTGCAGTTCTTGGTATTCTTTGAAAAAGTTGCAGAAAATGACCGGCTCTTGAATATTACTTCATTTAATATGTCGAAGACTGATAAAAAACAGAGGGGGCGTTTTCAACTTGTTAACTGTAAAGCAAGTATAATTGCCTATAGATACAATCCAAATCACAAAGAAGACCGTGGTATTGACTTGATTGAAAAAGAATTTGATAAAAAAGCTCCACCTGCTCCGAGAAAACGGAAGAAGAAAAAGAAAAAGTAGTAAAATATTATGAAAAAAACTTTTACCTATATTCTATTCATATCCTTATCTCTCTTAGTCGAGTCTTGGGCTCAAGATGAAATCTCTGACACGGTTATGTCTAAAGTTAAAGGCCCAAAACTATTTCAAACAACGAAGACTAAGATTATGAACCCCCTAGATCTTCGTGATCCGTTTAAAAGAAAAAGTAAGAGGATCGGTTCTAGGACTGCTGGAAAAAGCAAGAAACTAAGGGATGGATTCTTTTCAAATACTGAGACCATTGATAATCAGCCACTAGATTCGATTCGAATTGTTGGTGTGTTAATCGGCAAAGAGAGGCGTGCTATAGCTAAACTCGTTACGGGTGATGTGCTAAGTCCTGAGAGTTATATCCTTAAAGAAGGTATGACTCTTGGAGAAAATAATGCGGAAATTAAAGCGATCCTCCCCGGTGGAGTCGTCCTTGTTGAAAAAATTAGAAATGTTTATGATCAAGATGAATATTTAGAAACCGTATTACCGGTAATTAATAGATTTTAAGTAAAACACTCAAGTAAAAATTGTAAAAAAATGGTATAATAAACTAACTCCGAAAATAGGTATGAATATGAAAAAAGGATTTTTTCAAATATTTAAAAGGCTCTTAATCTTTAGTTTTCTTTGTTCTGGTGTGCTTCATGCTCAAGAAGGAAAACTCTCGGAACTTAAATCAATCGAATTCAAACAAGCAGGAGAAGTATCTCAATTATTTTTGACATTCGACTCCAATGAAGTTCAAGCTAGTAAGTTTCACGTCACTGAAGATAAGCAAATTATTATTGATCTAAAAAATGTTAAATCTACAGAAAGAGTTATGAGAGCTTTCGATACATCTGAGTTTTCTGGAAGTATTGTTTTTGTTTCTTCGTATAAAAAGCCAAATGATCCAAAGTCATTGAGAATTGCGCTTCAACTAAGAGATAATGTTAGAAGTTTCCTAAAGAGACTTCCAAATCGCGTCATCGTAGAAGTTGAAAATAGATTTGGAGTCTTTACTCAAAAAACGGTTAGTGAGAACCAGACCTTTGAAGAGAAAACTGAAGAAGCAGTAAAAGCGGTTGGTAAATTACTGGTTCCTAAGTCTGAATCAGTAGAGGATATCTTAGAAAATTTAACTTTAAGTGGGCGTAAAAAGTATATTGGAAGAAAGATCTCTTTCAATGTGAAAGACGTTTCAGTTGAAGACCTTCTTAAGATGATCGCAGATTCTTCAGGTTTTAATATTATTATCACTGACGAAATTAGAAAGCTAAAGAGCTTAACATTAAACCTAACTAGCGTTCCTTGGGATCAGGCCCTAGATACCATTTTAGGGCTTAATAAGTTAGTCGCTACTAAAAATGGAATCATTCTAATGGTTCAAACTTTAAAGAAAGCGACTGAAGATAAAAGAATAGAAGTTGATGCAAAACAATTAGCACAAAAAGAAGAGCCACTAGTGACAAAGGTTTTTCCAATTAGTTATGCAACAACAGAAGAGATGAACAAGATTCTTAAAGAGTATGTGACAGTCTCAAGAGGTAAAATTTCATTAGATGAAAGGACCAACTCTCTTATCATCAAAGACACAGCAGATGTTATCGAGAAGATGAGGAAGATTATTGAAGTTCTTGATACTCAAACGCCCCAAGTTCTAATTGAATCAAAAATTGTTGAGGTTAATGAGAGTTACTCTAAAGAAATTGGTCTAAGAGAAGGTATTAGTTTTGGCTATGACCCAATCGGGTCTACTGATGGAATAGAGAATGAAGGTACTGGTTTTACTTTTAGTTCAGCTCCTTCACAAGGTGGAAACATATTCGGCGTAACAGTTGCAAGGTTTAATAGACTTCTAAATTTAAACTTTCAACTTCAACTGATGGAAAGTGAATCAAAAGGAAAAGTCGTATCTAGCCCGAAAGTAATTACTCAGAATAAAAAAGAGGCGACTTTAGGAAGTAAGCTTACGAGTTCATATGCAAAGGTAACTGGAACTGGAGATGATAGAGAATTAACGTTCGAAAATATCTCTGCAGAATTAAATCTTAAAGTCACTCCTCAGGTTACAAACGAAGGGTCAATCGCGCTTCAGATTGACCTTAAAAGAGAAGTCTTTGGACAAAGACCTCAACCAGATGCTCCACCAAATATTACAGAAAGGGCTGTTAAGACAAATGTTCTCGTTGAAAATGGATCTACAGTTGTCTTAGGTGGACTTTACCAATACACAAAACAAGAAAATCACTCAGGTGTACCTTTTCTAAAAGACTTACCTCTCGTTGGTTGGCTTTTTAGGACAGTTTACAATCCAGCTACGACTAAAGAAGAACTAGTAATATTCTTGACCCCAAGAATTATCAATCAAGAAAGTGCTGGTTTATCGGATAGGAGTTAATTGAATTGAGTAATGAAGGGATGTCTCCATTAATCGAAAAGTACAGCAGTGCTTTTGAAAAAGACCCAACCTCACGGGTCTTTGCCCCCTTAGCAGAGGGGTATAGAAAGGCTGGTCTAGCAACAAAGGCCATGGAGATACTGAAGATTGGTATCAGAAACAACCCCAGCTATTTGCAAGGTTATATTTCATTAGCTAGTTGCTATACTGATCTTGGTGAACATAACTTAGCCTATACCACTCTAAGACCATTGATATCAGATAATAGGGATAATATTCGCCTTCAAAAGCTCTTTGGCGAAAACTGTGTTGAGCTTGGTCACCATGAAGAAGCCCTAGAAAGCTATAAGTACCTTCTCTTTTTAAATCCGAAGGACCATGAAGTTTCAAAGATGGTAGCAAAGATTGAAGATAGTTATCTGCCAACTGTTGAACCAAAGGTAATCGAAAGTGATCTTTTTGAGATAGATGAAATCGATGTCTTGCCAGAAAAATCTAAAAATAGCCTGGATGAATGGATAAAGGTTGATCTTAAAAAAGAATCCCCACCTAAGAAAGAATTAAAAGATGATAGTAGTGACTGGAAAGTTGAAAAGATTGAAAAAGTTAAGCCAACCTTAGTTTTAAATCCAGAGCCTGAAGTTGAGGAAGAAGTTAAAGTTGAGTCTTCTGAAGCTAGTGAAAGTGATCATGAAGAGGCACCAGTTATTACTCATAGTTTAGTGGACCTCTATATTAATCAAGGTTATCTAACTAAAGCTAAAGAGCTTCTCCTAAAGATCATAGAATTAAATCCGAATGAGGCAGCATCCCAGAAAAAACTGGATGAGGTATTGGCCTTAGAAGGCAAAGTTCGCCTAGAAGCAGAGGATGAAGAAGATGGTCATCAACGTTTAAAAGATTCTCTCGATGCTAAACTTGGCGGCCTTCATAAGTCAGCAAGTTCGGATCCAATAATTGGACTTCAGAGCTTCCTTGATGCAATACAAGAGCGCTCTGAGTTGAAGAAAAATCAACAGTTATAGATCCTCTTCCTTATAGTAAAATCTTTACAATTCAATTTTGCATTGGTATTTTGACGCACCGAGGTGGTTAGAAATGTCTTCACTTAAACTATTGATTATCAATGGACCAAATTTAAATTTACTTGGCTCAAGAGAGCCTGAGATTTATGGGTCTGATAGGTTAGAAGATATTGAGAATGAAACGACAACTTGGGCCAAATCAAAGAACGTAGAAACCGTGTGGTTTCAATCGAATATTGAAGGAGAAATTGTCTCTAAGATTCAAGAGGCAAGGGAAGGAAGTTTTGATGGGCTTATAATTAATCCAGCTGCTTATTCCCACACTAGCGTGGCCATCTTGGATGCTCTAACTTTATTTGAAAAACCGATAATTGAAGTTCATATTTCTAATACTAATATTAGAGAAGAATTTAGAAAGAACAAACTGACGGCCAGGGCATCTACTTCACTATTGGAAGGCTTTGGTAAAAAAGGATATATTTTAGCGATTCAATCGTTTTTATAAGAGGAAATTATGTTTCAAACCACAGACTTAAAAAAGAACTTAAAGATAGAATTAGAGGATAAGCCTTGGGTCATTCTCAAAGCAGATCACACAAACCCTGGGAAAGGCTCAGCCTTTGTTAAGTGTAGAATTAAAAACTTAGAAACAGGACAGGTTATCGAGAGAACCTTTAAGTCTGGTGTAACTACCAATGCGACAAAGCCGGATCTAGATCCAAAAGAAGTCGAGTATATGTACGCTGACCAAGATGGTTTCAACTTCATGGATCAAGATACTTTCGAAACTATACACATTAGCACTGAACATGTTGGTGATTCTAAAGATTATCTTCAAGAAGGAATTAAGCTCTCTCTGCTTTATTATAAAGGTAAACCAATCTCTATCGAACTACCTAACTTTGTTAACTTAGCAGTAACCGAAACTGATCCAGGTTTAAAGGGTGATACCGCTGCTGGTGGTATGAAAAAAGCCATTATGGAAACTGGTGTGCAAATCAATGTTCCTTTATTTATTAAGGTTGGTGAAGTTTTAAAGATTGATACTAGAACAGGTGACTATGTAGAAAGAGATAAAGGATAAAATAATGGAAATCAAAGATGTTGAAAATTTTATTTCACTAGTAAAAGACAATGGCCTAGCTGAACTTAGTTATAAATCAAAAGATGGTTCAGAGATTAAAGTGAAGATGATTAATTCCGCTCAACCTGTTGTTGCTAACTATAGCGCACCCGTTGAAGCTAATAGAAGTGTTGCGGTTGAAGCAACTAAAGATGTAAAAAAAGATCCAAATCTAAAAGAAATAACTTCTCCATTTGTAGGAACTTTCTATAGATCTGCCTCTCCTGAGTCCGAAGTTTATGCAAAAGAAGGACAGAAGGTAGGTAGCGGACAAGTTCTTTGTATTGTTGAAGCTATGAAAATCATGAATGAAATTGAATCAGATTTCTCTGGTGAAATTGTAGAAGTTTGTGTTGAGAACGAAACCTACGTTGAGTTTGGGCAAGTTCTTTTTAGAATTAGAGCTTAAGATGGACAATAAGAAACCGTTTAAAAAATTGCTAATCGCCAACAGGGGCGAGATAGCAGTCAGAATTATGAGATCTTGTAGAGAGCTTGGTATACAAACTGTTTGTGTGCACTCAACTGCAGATGAAAGTAGCCTCCATGTAAAATTAGCAGATGAGTCAGTTTGTATAGGACCTGCAAAGCCGACATTGAGTTATTTAAATATCCCATCTATTTTATCCGCCGCTGAAATTACCGGTGCTGAGGCGATACATCCTGGGTTTGGTTTCTTATCTGAGAACTCTGAATTTGCTTCTATGTGTGAAAAATGGAAGATCGAGTTTATAGGTCCTTCTGTCGAATGCATCAGAAGTATGGGCGATAAGATTCTTTCTAAAGAAATTGCAAAAAAAGCAGGTCTTCCTGTTTTAGAGCCAATAAAAGTCAACACTCTATCCGATTCTGAAATCATCAATGAAGTCAAAGAAATGGGGTTTCCTGTTTTGATTAAAGCTTCTGCAGGTGGTGGCGGAAGAGGAATGAAAAGAATAGATGATATGGAGGACCTATTACCTTCAATCTCAAGACTAAAAACAGAAGCTAAGTTAGGCTTTGGTGATGATACTCTTTTTATAGAAAAATATATAACTAACCCTCGGCATGTAGAGGTACAGATCCTCGCTGATAAACATGGAAATGTTGTTCATCTAGGAGAAAGAGACTGTACTATTCAAAGACGCTTTCAAAAAGTGATCGAAGAATCTCCTTGCCCAGTTTTAAGTGAAGAAAAAAGAGAAGAAGTTTGTGCTTCAGCTGTTAGACTTGCAAGGCATGTTAAGTATGACTCTGTTGGAACAGTAGAATATTTATATGATCAAGATACTGAAAAGTTTTATTTCATGGAAATGAATACTCGTATTCAGGTCGAGCACCCAGTCTCAGAGCTGAGAACTGGAATTGATTTAATTAGCGAGCAGATTAAATCTGCGGCGAATTTTGAGTTAGAAATTAAACAAGAAGATATCAAGTTTAGTGGCCACTCGATGGAATGTAGAATAAATGCTGAAGACCCTGTTACGTCAGCTCCATGTCCGGGTGAAATAGTCCACTACCACAGACCAGGTGGAATAGGCGTTCGAGTTGATGACTTTATCTACTCTGGTTATACAGTTCCTCCTTTTTACGACTCTATGTTAGCGAAAGTACTAGTCCATGCCCCTACAAGAGAAGCAGTTCTTGCACGAATGGAGAGGGCTTTAGAGGAAACTGTAATTGAAGGAATTAAGACTAATAAAGACCTTCATTTAGGAATAATAAAGGACCTCGATTTTAGGGGAAATAATTACTCGACAAATTTCCTTTTAAGAAAATAAAGTAAAATTTAAGTATATAACTCCTTAAAAATAAAGGCTTTTTGCCTTTAGGGCTATGTACTATGGAAAAATATAGAACTGCAAAAATTCTTTATTCTGAAAACAAGTTCGACTCCGCAATTCAATACTTTAAAGACTCGTTCAATAATGAAGTGCTAAACGAAAATGAAAAGATTGATTGTTTAAATCAGATCATAAAAATTCAAAAGATTTTAAACAAGACCCACGATTCAGTACAAGTTGAAATAGACTTAGCCAATTTCCTTATTCAAAAAGAAGAGTTCAATAGCGCCTCTACGGTTCTTAAAAACTTAGTAGAAAGAAAAGAAAATTTCGAACATTGTTTTAAGCTAGTTGAAACTTTAGTTAAGCAAGGAGATTTAAGAGAAGCAGAAACCAGGGTCATCGAACTATTTAAGTATCTATATAGAAAGAAAAACTATACCAAAACTTTTAATCTTTACGAGTTTGTCTCTTCTGTCTTCCCTAAGAATCCTAAGTTTGATGCCTATAACCATTTAGCTTTGATTCATACCGGAAATATACAAGGCTTAGAGGAGTTGAAGATTTCTAGTGATAATCAAATTGTGTTTGAAGCCTTATTGTCGATGAACTTTAACCACTGGCGGCATAGTTCTACTTACAAAGATCTCATTTACTTTAACTGCCTAGTCCCTGGAAACTATGTCCTCAACAAGCTTGCAGTAAAGCACACTCTTGAACTCCTCGTTCTTTCCAAGAACTTAAGTAAAGAAGGAATCGAATCCCTGCTCCTGTTTTTCATCAAGAATGGCCGAAAGGCCGTGTCAAGGCTACTTTGTAATTATGCTGAGTCTATCTCTATAGAGATTGATGAGTCTATCTCGTATCGAATAGACTCTTTACCTGAAGATGAAGAGATAGAAACAGACCTAGATATGGGTGATGACTTGTTCTCTGATGATAGTTCAGCAGGAAATTCTGAACTCAATAATCTACTAAGAGAATACGACCTGCTTAATAATCTAGGAGAAAAGGAGGACGCAGAAAAAATCCTTAGTAAGATTAAAAAGATGGCTCCTGATCATAAACTTTTTGCGAAGGAAGCCACTGGGACAAAATTAAAGGAAAAACAAATTACAATAGATGAACTCGAAGAAGAGTGGAATAATTATAACTTTGAATCAAATAATCATCAAAGTGGATTAGAATCAAAAGCTAAAATGACTATTGCTAGTCTTAGTGACGAGGACTTCTTAAATAGTTATAAAGATCTTGTTGTATGTTTTAATATGATGGAACTTTATAATGCAAGTTATCAGGTTTTTAAACGGCTAAATGACTTAGTGGAACTAGATGACCTTGAACTTGATCTTGACTCTCTCTATCTTAAATTGAAAACAATGATTTCAGCGAAAGACTATTTTAAAGCCTATGACTTACTTACAAATATTAATGGGACTTTACCATTGCAAAATGAAAGTAGGATTGAGTTTTTATACCTCCAGGGAGAGGTTGCAAGGAAGTTAGGTAGAGCTAAAGACGCAATAAAAAGCTATATGATTGTTAAAGAAATAAATCCTAATTATAGACTTGTAAAGCAGAGACTAAATAGCTTTGGATAGGCTGAATAGAATACTCATATTATTCTTTACTCTACTTGCCTTTAGCTTGGGCGGAGTAATCCATTTGATTCAAACTGAAAAGTTTGCCTCAATAGCCTCTGAAAAGATTAAAAAAAGAGCTCAGCAAGAATTGGGATTAAAGCTTAGTTTTCAGAGGATTGAAGTAAAATTATTTCCTCCAGCAACACTCCTTAAAAATGTAAAGATTGAATATCCAAGTGAGTCAATTTCCCTTTCAGTCAATGGCGAAGAGTTAGGTCTGTTTTTTAGTTTCTTTGACTTCTTCTCAAGAAAATTTCAAGTGGACACGGTTAAGTTACATTCTTCAGAAGTGGTGATAAAGACTGGTAGAGAGAAAGCGAAACCTTTTGACTATAAGGAGAGCTTTTCTAATTATCAAAAGATTAGAAAAGATCTCAAATTTATTGTAAAAAATGTTGAACTGGCGAATGTTGATTTAATAGTTGATGACTATGAGCTTGATGTAGGGAAAGTGAAGACTAGTTTCCATAAGAGTCTTCTCGTTTTTCAAGGCAACTTAAGAAGGTTGTCATCAGAAGGAATCACTAAAAAACTGAACACGTTTGATTTGGACTCACTGGAATTCTTAATCCATAGTTCAAAAACTATGCTTAATATTAAGAAAGTAAATATTCGTTCAAAACTTGATCAAATCTCTGCTACTGGAAGAATTAACTATTCTGGAAATGAAGAAGAACTTAATTTGATTGTAAAGCTAAAAGCAGGTATTCGTTCCTTAGCAACAAAACTTGGCTATCAAAAAGAAATTGATGAATATCCTGTTGATGGATTTACAAATTTCGATCTCGGAATAACAGGTACATTTTCAAAGCCAGAGTTTAAGTTAAAAAGCTCTATCGAAGACATCGTTTCTGATTACGCAACAGCTGATTTAGTTAACTTAGAGCTACGAAAGAGCGGTGATCAGGTCTGGCTAGATAATTTAAAAGTTTTTAAAAGTGATTCAGTAGTTACACTAAAAAACAAACTACCATTTTATAATATTGAAAAGAAACAAATCGTATCTAATGAAGCATTCTTTATTGCAAAAGATGTTCATACTAACGATGCACTTTATATTCTACGAGAATACCTTGATATTCTAAAAGCCAAGTTGAGCGGAGAATTAAAGATTGGTTGGAATAAAAAAGGAATCTATTTTGTCCCCTCCAAGGGTTTTGAGGTGAAAGACTTAAAACTTTTTAAGCCTGACTATAATGGCCTTATTCTTGAAAATAATGGATTTACTTTTAATAAAGCCTTTATGCTTTTGACTTACGATATGATCTTTAAATTTAGCTCTCATTTAAAAATGGGTGATACTAATATTTTTGGAGAAGGATCCTTTGGACCAAACAGAATGGAGATAAAGGTTTTTGATTCATTTATAGACTTTGAAGAAATAGGACCAATAGTGGGTCTTAGTATTAAGTCAAATGGAACATTAAAAGGAACGGTAAGAGGAAGCTATGATGATATAAAATTCTCTTTTTCTCCAAACCTGAACGATTTAAAGATCCTCGATTTTAACTTGGGAAATATAAAAGGAGAAGTAGACTTTTATTTGAAAAATCTCTTTCTGAAAATATCAGAAGCTTATGGTACCTACGAAAGCTCGGAGTACAACGGGGGAGCTGGGTTTAAGTTTGAAGAGGATGAATACTCTCTCGATATAACAGTACCTCGAGCTACTTTTTTAGATGCAAGATCAATGGTCCCTACACTCGTCAGGATGATCTATAAAGAAGATGTAGACTTAGATTTTAACCTCTCTGGAGACCTAAAATATCAGAGCGACTTTAACTCGAATAATATTTCTATGAGCAGCAATTTTAAGGGAGAGAATGTAAATTTTTTAGGTGAGAGAATTGATTCTTTCGCGGGATCAATTTCTTTGAAAGATTTTGATCTTAAAATTCCAAACTTAAGGATCAAGAAAGGTCAGGGAGATCTTTCTCTCAGCGGAAATATCAATATTAAAAAAGATGAATTTAAATACAAAGGTAATCTCACAAATTTGGGGCTAAAAGATTTTGATGCTTATAATGCTCTCAATATGGGATTGAATGGGAAATTGAGGGGGGATTTCTACGGCGAAGGAAAATTCACAAGTTTCACTTCTAGGAATCAGTTTCGTCTCGAGAAATCTGAAATTGGAAGTCGTGCTGTACCTGACTCTATTTTTACTGTTTATAACAAGGGGTCCGAAGTTTTTCTTAGTGCAAACGTCTTTGAAGGAATTTCAATATCAGAAGGTTATATATCAACTGATAAGAAGGCTAGAAAGAAATCATATATAAACACACGCCTTTACACTACTACCCCTTCGTTGCTAGCGGGTGTTCTTTCTGAACATAATTATATTTCTCAATCACTCAAAGGAAACTTGGACTTAAGAGCAGAGCTTGGGTTTTACTTACATGAGTTTGAAAATTTTGATTTTGATCTTTCACTTTCTAAATTGGAATTGGATTTCTTGAATGAGAAAGTGGTTGTGAATGAGAACAAAAACAAATTAAGGGTAAGGCAAGGTCAAATTCAAGAATGGAATCTTTATGTTGATATTGGAAGTGATGGTCATCTAGAATCATTAGGGAAAGGAAATATTGCTAATAGTTTTCAAGTTAACTCAAAACTGAAATTAAATCCGATATTCGCTAAACTATTGACACCAAAAGTCCTTTCGGCAACAGGAAGTATCGAAGCTGGTAGTATCTTACTCAGGGAAAAAGAAGAGTTCTCATTTCATTCAGAGACGATAGGAAGCGACATCGACCTAAAAATAGACAAGGTTCCAGGTGCACTTAGAGGAATTGATTTTAAGATTGTTAGTGAAGGTCAAGACGTTCTACTTGAAAAGCTCAAGGGCACTTATGGAAAAGGAACGATTAGTGCAGATGGAAATGTGAAATTAAAACTGCCCTTTCCTGAGGTGAATCTAAATGGGGCCATTAATAGTTCGCAAGTTGCTATTACAGATAAGACCTATCTAGTTGTAAGTGGAAATGCAACTTTGAAGGGAAATAGTCTTCCGTATATTCTCGACGGAGGGGTTTCCGTTTTGCATGGAGAAGTCTTAAATGAGTTTGAAGACTTTTCAAAACTGATAGGACTTTCAGAGGGGTACCTGAGGTACATACCAAACTCTGGGCGTCTGAGTAAGCTAGATTTACTTAACTATGATCTAGATTTTGATATCTTTAACCCTATTCAAGTTCGTAACTCAATCTCTGATTTAAAACTGGACGGCAGTTTGAAGATTCGAGGTGGTCTCTTAAAACCGCTGGTTTCCGGAGATCTAAATATTTTACCAAATATCTCAAAGATCTTCTTTAAAGGGAATGAATTCGTTTTGTCTGAGGGACGAATGTCATTCTTAGATGTGAATAAAAAAGAAGTACCTGAAATCAAGCTAGTAGGATTGGCACAAATAGACCGCTATGAAGTTGGATTGGCTGTAGATGGAAGAGTTGATAAATTTGGACTTAAGCTAACGTCAAACCCAACTCTAGATCAGGGGCAAATCCTCTCTCTTTTAGTCCTAGGGGTTCCAGAAGATATAAATAAAGAGTTAAATGATTCAGAAAGAGAGCAAATAGCCGTGCAGGGTGGGGTTGGCTTAATAGTTGAGCGTTTTAAATTGGTGAAGCCGATAGATTCAATGCTAGGGCTAAAGTTTAGCGTTAGTCCAGAGTTCCAAGAAGATAATTCTAGCCTATTAGAAGGCCGGCTTAATTCCGGAGAGGCTGGTGCAAGTCGTTACAAATCAGGGACTAAGATTAAAGTTCAAAAAAAGATCCTCAAAAAGGTAGATGTTAGCTTCTCTAGCACGGTTGGGGGAACTGTGGAGGAGACTAAAGAGATGAATGTGAACTATAATATTAATAAGAATTTAAGTTTAGAAGGTGTCTACGAATTAAGGTCTGCGGAAGAAGAAACAGAAGAGAACCCTGACTCAATAGGTGCCGACTTCAAGTGGAAGTTTTCATTTTGATTAAATATTTAAGCCTATTTATTCTAATTATTTATTCTCTAAGCCTTCATGCTTTTGATGTTGTAGTGGAGTGTCGTGATGGGTTCAATTGCGACACTTTTTCTGAAAAATTGAAAAAATCTCTGAGTAATAAAAAGAGAAAAGAAGAGGTAATAGAGAATATCCGATTCTTTCTTCTAGATGAGAGTATTAAGGACTTAGAATTTGAGTTCAACGAATCTAAGTTGATAGTGAAGTTTTCACAGAAGCCAATAATAAAAGATGTCGATCTAACGGGTGAAATTAGCTTCAACGAAAATATTGTAAAAAAAACCCTTAGACTAGCTGAAGGTGGATACTTTAATCCAGAACTATTAGAAAAAGGGATAGCTAGGCTTAAGCAGTATTATCAAGATAGAGGTTTTGAAGAAGTCGTTATTAAACCGAGTATCAAGAATTTAGAAAATGGTGTTGTTCTAAGCTTTGATATAAACACTGGAAACTCAATCATTGTTAAAAATATTGAAGTACTTTCTGAAGATAACTACGTCGTCGAGTATGTAAAGTCGAGGCTGAGAAAGTTTAAGAGAAAACCTTGGAACTTAGTTGAAATAAAGATCCTTTTAGATGCTCTCAATAGGGAGCTTTTTAGTAGAGGCTACTTCTTTTCCAGCATCAAACTCATCGATACACCAGCTCTAAAAGGATTTAAGGACTTAAAAGTGAGCCTTAGTTTAGGGATGCTTTATAACTTTAATTTTAGAGGAAATAAGATCATCTCGAGGGGAGAATTCTTAAATGAATTAAAAGAATTCCTCCTAAATAATTTTGAAAAAGTTACTCCTGAATTGATCGTCAAATCTATTGAGAAAAGTTATTTAGACCGAGGTGTCTATAAAACTAAAGTTACCTTTCGGCAATTTGACGGTAAAACTAAGACAGGTGAAGAATTTCGTAATATCTATTTTGATTTGAAAGAAGGCCGTAAGATACCTGTACGAAAATTAGTGATAAAAGGGGCAGAGGGAATTTCTAAAAAAGAAGTACTAGAATACTTCTACGAAAATGCGACAACCTTAGCTTCAAGAAACTACTTAGATGAGAAGTTTCTGAAAGAGTTTCCAGCATTACTCAAGAGGCTCTATCTCCAAAGAGGCTTCCTCTTCATTGAATCAAGTGAGCCAATCATCACTTATTCTCCCGATAGAAGCTTCTGTAATGTGACTTTTCAATTGAATGAAAGGCAGCAGAGCATATTGCATGATATTGATATACCAAATGTCCCAAAAGAACTTTATAAAAAAATAACTAAGAATCTTAATAACAAAGTGGGCAGCCCATTAAATATTGTAAACTTAGAAGAAGATTTAAACGCTGCCTTAGCTGAGGTTAAGGATGAAGGATACTATTTTGCTAGATTAAACACTAGTGATCCAACGACTATCATTGAACACCAAAATAATTACAATAGATCAAAGATTGTAATCGACATTGATTTAGGGAAGAAAACCTTATTTGAATCTGTAATGGCGACTGGTCAGGTGGTGACTCTTCAAAAAGTTATTGCAAGAGAGCTTCGACTTGAAAAGAATGACATCATAACTCCAAGAAAGATTCAAGAAATTAAAGAAAGGATTATCGCTCTAGGGCTTTTCTCTCAAGTTAAGATTACTCCATTTGTAACGAATCGTGATTCAAACGATAACAACTATTTTGTGAATTTACTTATCCAAGTGTCTGAGAAAGATTTCGGGAGTGGGGAAGTCGCACCGGGATATAGGACTGATATTGGATTTAAGGTCTCTACAAAGGTTGCTTATAATAATTTGTTGGGGCTAAATCACTCAGCTTCAGTTAAGGCGCAGACCAATTTAAGGGATAATTTAAATAGTTTGGATGCTAGAAGAAAAACTGAAAATAGAAATCTTCAAGAATACTTACTTAGGTTAAACTATACATGGCCGTTTGCTTTCCCTAGTAGGTGGAAAGCTTTCCATAATACTGAATTATCTTTTTCCACTTCAATTGAGCAGAGAAGGCTTTTTAGTTTCGACGCAAAGATTCAAAAGGTATCCCTTACACTAAGCAAGGATATTACTGAAAAACTAAGTGCATCCTTGAAATATCAATATGAAAGAATCTCTCAATTTGACTCTAGTACAGTCGATAACGATGGCACCTTTATCATTGGTGGTTTAACTCCTTCATTGAACCTAGACTTAAGGAAAAGAAATAATTCCTATAGCCCAACAAGTGGAGCTTTTTTTGGATTAAGCATGGAGTTTGCGAATCCAACTTTGGGATCCTTAGCCAGAGATGATCTTGAAATAAATTTTTGGAAGATAGTATCAAGAAACAAATTCTATTATCCATTAACAAGAAATTGGACACTGGCCCTATCTGTATCAACAGGTATTCAAAAGAACCTTGAAAAAACAGTGATCGCTGATAGCTCTGGAAGGCCTGTTCAAAATGAAAATGGAGTCAACCAGACTCTAGGATTTATCCCAAGCATAAAGGTGTTTCGCCTCGATGGACCTGATGCTGTGCGTGGTTTTGCAACCAGTGAAATCAATAGGCTAGATAATGAAAGCGATATTTCACAGGTCAGGATCCAGGACCGAGTTTACTTTAGTAATATAAAGTTTGAGCCAAGGTATAGCTTAAGTGATTCGGTGGTAATCGGGCCCTTTTTTGATGCTGGGCGACTTTATGTTAATAATTTTAAGCCTTTAGAGCTTAGAACTTCGGCTGGCCTTAGCTTAAAATTTGTAACTCCAGCGGGAACACTGGATTTTGATTATGGTCTAAAGCTTAAGGGTCGAAAATTGTCTGATGGAGGAAAGGAAGGTTTTGGGCGCTTTCATCTTTCTATAGGCTTCTTTTAGTTATCCACATTTATGCTTACCTAACAGCTTGACTATGGGCCCAATAATCCGTTATAAGGAACCTCACTAAAAACGTGAAAAAGCTTAAAATTTAACAATTTGGTTGGTGATTAAATGTACACGCAAAAAACTTTCGCTCTCAAGCCCGCTGATGCTGATAAGAAATGGTTCATAGTCGACGCTACTGATAAAGTAGTTGGAAGACTAGCTACAGAATTAGCTGACGTACTTAGAGGAAAAAAGAATCCTAAATATACTCCAAACACTGATTCAGGTGATTTCGTTGTTGTCGTAAATGCTGACAAGGTGAAGTTCACTGGGGCTAAGTGGGACGATAAGATATATTATTCTCACTCAGGTTATATGGGTGGAATGAGTCAGAGAACTGCTAAAGAGCAGTTACAAAGACATCCAGAGCTTATTCTTATGAATGCTGTAAAAGGGATGCTTCCTAAAACAAGTTTAGGTAGAAAACAATTAACAAAACTAAAGGTCTTCACAGGTTCAAGTCACGAGCATGAAGCCCAAAAGCCAGTAGCGCTAGAGTTATAATTAGGTAGGAAGAAGTTATGGCAAAAGGTAAAACATACGATTCACAAGCTGTAGGAAGAAGAAAAAGCTCTGTAGCTAGAATTTATCTTGCAAGTGGAAAAGGTACTATCACTATCAATAAAAGAGAGATTAAGGATTATTTCCCAAAGGGAACTAGTCGTTATGTGGTTAATCAACCACTTAGTCTTTTAAAGCTTACTGATAAATACGATATCAATATCAACGTTAAGGGTGGCGGTACTACAGGTCAGGCTGGTGCATGTCGTTTAGGGATTGCAAGAGCAATACTTAAAATAGACCCAACTCTAAGAGGTGAGCTTAAGAAAGCTGGTTTCCTTACTAGAGATTCTAGAAAAGTTGAAAGAAAGAAAGCTGGTCTTGCCGGTGCTCGTAAGAAGTTTCAATTCTCTAAACGTTAGACAACTTATAAAATTCTTTACTATGAGAGCCCATCCAATAGGATGGGCTTTTCATTATTTGGGGAATATTTATGTCAAAAGCTAAATTCAATAAGATTTCTATTGAGGGTGCTAGGACAAATAACCTCAAAAATATCAACTTAGACATTCCTTTAAATAAAATTACCTGTATCTATGGCCCTTCTGGGTCAGGGAAATCATCATTGGCCTTTGGCACCTTAGTGGATGAGTCTAAGAGAAGATTCATAAATAGCCTGCCGAATGATATAAAGTTTTTATGGAATATTCCGCCTTCTGCGGATGTGGATCTCATCGAGCCGGTTCTTCCTGTTTGGTCACTATCTCAAATAAACCCTGTCGTCGGATCAAGACCAGTTGTTGGTGACTTGCTCGGTGCGACGGAGCTTCTTTCAAGAGTCTTTTATCTGTTTGGTGAAAAACGCTGCTCAATCTGTCATGGAGAAATTGTAAAATCTTCTTTGAAGGAGTCTATAGGGAAATGGATAGAAAAGCAGGAGGATGATGTAGTCATACATTTTCTTGTTCAAAAGAATGTCTACGAAGCTATAGCTCCTATTGCTCTACCCGTAAGAGGGGCCAGGTCTGAAAAAGGAGTAATTAAGGAATTCGAGGAAGACTTTGAGTTTTGGGAAGTGAATAGGACAAAAAAGAAGAGTTACTTAAAGGGCATTAAAAAGTTAGAAGAATTCTTGGGGGCGCATAAACCACTTATTGTTGTTAAAGCAGGGAAGAGTAAGTCTGCTTTTAAATACAAAGGCTCTGGTAGCCAGTGTTTAAACTGTGAAACCACTTTTGATATTGGAGACTTTAGGACAGAGAACTTTAATCCATTATTAGCAACAGGTGCTTGTTCTGAGTGTGATGGTTTTGGACAAAAGCTAGAGTATGACCTGAGTAAGATAGTTAAGAATGAAACCCTTACGTTAGAAGAGGGAGCGATTCCAATTCTTACTTATAAACAGTTCTCTCATTTATTAGAGGATTATAAAAAGGATTTAAAGTTAAAAAAAATTGACCCTGATCAAAGTTTCTCAAGGATGCCTAAAGCAAAATGGGATCTCCTTGAAAATGGCGGTAAGTACTTTTGTGGACTACAGGAGATTTACTCCTATTTAGAAAGAATGAAGTACAAGAGAAGTATTAGAATACTTTCAAGAAGGCTTAAAACAGAGAGTCAATGCGAGGCTTGCCATGGTTCTAGGTTGGCTAATAATAAGATCACCCTTCTTGTAAATGAGGTTCCTTTTAGAGAAGTTTTAGGAGGAAAGGTTAGGGATATCTTAGTACTTATTAAGAATTATAAAGTTGCTACGGACTTATCATTTAATAAATTAATATTTACTCTCGAAGTTGCTTGTGAGCTAGGTCTTGGGAACTTAAGACTTAGCCGAAAAGTTAAATCACTTTCTTCAGGGGAGTATCAAAGGCTTCTTCTTGTGAAAATCCTGGCTCAACAGGGAACGGGAATGCTTTTTGTCTTAGATGAACCTTCGAGAGGTTTATCTTATGAAGAGCAAAAAAAGTTGATGGAGAAAATAAACATTCTTAAAGAGCAAGGTAATACAATTGCATTGGTAGATCACTCTGAGTTTGTTCAAAAAGGAAGTGATTTTCTTGTTAAGATGGGCCCAGGGGCAGGAAATCTAGGTGGGCAAGTTGAGTCTATTCTAAAAAACACTAGAAAAAGCCTTAGGGTACCCAAAATAAACGAGATAAAACTAAATTCTAAAACATATATTGAAGTAATAAAGGGAAAGGTTTTAGAAAGAGAGTTTGAAAATATTCGAATACCCATGAATGCTGTCACTTGGGTTTTAGGAGATTCTGGATCAGGAAAATCTTTATTTTTTAAATATCTTTTATATAACGACCTGGAGTTGAAGCATACTGGAGTTAAGCTCTTTGATTTATCTTATAGCTATAGGAAATTTCATTCAACCAATGTAGTAAAAAAAGTCAATTATTTTGATCCTGAGCTAAGAACTTCGAGCTCAAGATCTACTGTTGGAACATACTTAGGTTTCTCTGAAATAATAAGAAAGCATTATTCATTGCTACCGATTTCAAAAACCCTTGGGCTTGATACAGGACACTTCTCTCCAAACTCTGAACTTGGAAAATGTTCAACTTGTGATGGTCGAGGAATGATTGAAGTGGATATGCAATTCTTAGAGAACTTGAAAATCATTTGCGAAGATTGCGATGGTAAGAAACTAAAACGTGAAGTATCTAATATAAGCGATGGTGCTTTAATGGTCGATGAAGCCTACAACCTTCCGCTCGTTGAAGTACTAAAAAATTATAAATTGACACCTAAGTTCTTAAAGCTATTTGAATATACTAAAACTCTAAACCTCTCTCATCTTTCCTTATCTAGAACTTTAAAGAGTCTCTCAGGTGGTGAAAGGTTGAGGCTTCAGTTTTTAAAGAACTTGAACCTTAAAGCTAGTGGAGAGATCTTTATCTTTGATAACTTATCAATAGGACTTTCTGCCAATGAGCTAGGTGGTATTTGTGAGATTATTGAAGAGTTAAAGAAGAAAAGAAATACCGTAATTATCATTGATTCAAACCCTTATTTCTCCAAATTAGCTGACAATTCTATTAATTTCAATAATTTATAACCTTTCCTGTAGACCCTAGTACCCTATCTTTTTAGTAAAGTTTTCTTATTTTTAACCGATAAGAACAGTAGGATATGACAAATCAACTACTGAAACTTTCTATTCTCAGTTTAATTCTTTTTGCTACTCAAGCATTTTCTACTATCTATATCCCCACTCCTCTTGGTGATCAAATAGAAGACTCCTATGGGGTTGTTCGTGGAATTTATAAAGGCAAAGATTATAAGAAGAACAGTAAAGGCGAAATTATCACTGAAGCATCCTTCTCATTACAAGAAACTTCTGGCCTAAAACCTGGAGATATCATCAATAAGAATAATTTTAAGGTTACTTATCCAGGCGGAATTTGGCAGGGGATTAATCACAAATATTCTGGTTCACCAGAATTTAAAGAAAATGAAGACGTAGTTCTCTTAATTCATAAAGGCCCAAATGGGTTCCACCTATTAAATTTTGGACTCGGGAAATATAGTGTTGTTAAGGAAGGGAATAACTACCTACTTAGAAGCAGCGTTTTTCCAAGGAACTCAAAAATCAGTGGAATACTTCTCAAGGACTTCCAAAAAATGGTTTCCGATAAATTTGGACATCCACTAAGTCAAAATAAAGGGGATAAATTTGTCTATACTCCTTCAACTAGAGAGAAGAAAAAATCTTCTCGATCACCAGCATCAGTAAGTGAAGTAGAAACGCAAGATGAAATCCCGACAAGAAATAGAACAATGTTCTGGCTAATGTTAATTTTGTCAGGCCTAGGAACTCTTTCTTATCGACTCTTTAATAGGAAGGGATAGATTCAAGATGAAAGGTCTCATTGCTCTACTTTTAATTCTTTCTTCAGACCTATTCGCTTACACAATTAGTAGAGGTAGCTTTGGTGAAGAGTTGTATTGGAACAATACGAATCAAACAGTCTACCTGAACACAGCAAACTCCAGTTTAATATCAAGTTCAAATATGAACTCAATCGTTAGCTCTTCAGCGAGCGAATATACTTCGATTGGTTTTAATATAAATAAGGTAGAAACAAGTTCTGGTCCAACTAACGGGCTTAACGATATTTATTTTACAAATGATAGCTCCGCTTTTGGTGGAAATAGTGTTCTTGCCTTAACGAAGGTTTCTTTTTCTGAGAGTACAGGTGTAATTCAGGAAGCAGATATACTGATAAATGATGCAGTTTTCTTTAGTTCAACCAAGGGCTCTGGAAACTATTTAGGGGATTTAATCAGCCATGAATTAGGGCATTTTGTAGGGTTAGGGCATAGTCAAGTTCATGGTTCTACGATGTTCTTTTCGATCTTTAACGGACAAGACACCTTACATTCTGATGATCAAGCAGCAGTTAAACATATTTACTCATCTACAACAGAACTCTCTGGAACTGTTGCCGGTGGCTCAGGCATTGGTATTTTCGGAGCCCATGTTCAGGCAATTTCTTCTACCGATGGTGAAGTTAAGGCTTCTACAGTTAGTGAAGTGGATGGATCATTTGTTATATCTGGCCTATCAAGCTCTGAAACTTACTATGTTTATGTAGAGCCTTTGAAAGCAATAGATAACCTTTCCTCTTTTTATAGTACAGTCAGAAAGAATTTTTGTGTTTCGCAAACAAGCTATAGAGGAACATTTTTAGAGTCTTGCCGAAAATCCGAAGAAGGAAAGCCTCAGGGAGTGGTCATGAATGGAGGAAGCCGAAATGTTGGAACGATAACAATCGGCTGTGACCTTTCTGTCCCTGTCGCCTATATGCAAAATAAACCAAGCACTCTTAATCAGCTTAATATCGTAGACGTATTTGGAAACTCAGGTGAAGCGACTACGGGCTATTTTACTTCTACAGAGGCCACTAATAATGAAGCTGATGAATATGAGATAGATTTATCAAACTATACAGTTCCTACTGGCGATATCTATTTAGACATTAAGCTTGTATCTCAGAAACTTTATTCACCCGTGAGGGTAAGCCTATCATCTGATACAGAGACTATCGAATATGCAACTGCTGCTGATGGAAATGATCTGAGGTTTGATAGTGATGGTAATATTAACCTTGATGTCATAGGCAGAATAAAACTCTCAAGCGTATCAGCTAATAATATCTTCCGCTTCAAAGTGACTCCTGAGTCTCTTTCAGATTTTATTGTTGGAAAGCCTTACTCGGTTGATAGTTTCCTCCCTTCAAGCAGCTTCTATAAGGATGATCTAAATTTTTACATGATGATAATGACTATTAGCAAAAAAGAGCTTGGGGTCTATACAAAGATTTCTGAAAAGAAATACAACTATCAAAGCAATGATTCTTGCTTAGATGCTCCCTCTTCGTATTCGGTAGCCCAAGGAACTCAAACGAAATCTACTGCCTTAAAAGAACTCGAAAAAAGAAAGAACAATGAGGATCCCACAGTTTTAAGCTGCGGCACGGTAGAGTATCCCAAAGGCCCTGGTTCTGGTGGAATGAGCTTTATCTTCGCATTTGCTATAGGTCTTTTGGCCACATCGGTCTTAAGGGGTTTTAACTCACAAGATTTTTAGTAAAATCGAGCTTTCTACTTGGAAATCCCTTACTGAAATCACATAATTAACTAGCTATCATAAACGAGAATGGAGTCTTGCGTCATGAGAATTATTATTACTTTAATGCTTCTAACAATTGGATTCAATCAAGTCAGTGCGCAGGATCTACTGGGTGAAAGAATTAGAAGGATTACATCAAGAAAGAAATCCATTTATCTCGATAAGGGGATCTTTCATAATGGCGGACCAACTATCCAGAGTACTCTTAAAACCGTAAGGCATAATTATAATAAAAGATTAGGTTACGAAAGAATTGTCTTTGATTTCAAAACAAAAAAGATCCCTAAGGTTTACGGACATATTAATTCTCCAAACAAGAATCTTTATGTTGATCTTTTTGATACACAAATTGAAAAAACAGTTGGATCTTTTGGAAAGACCCAATTTGTCGACTCAATAAATTTCTTTCCAATATCTAGGGATACACTATCAGTAGAATTAAAATTTAAAGAAAAAGTTAGCGTCGATATATTTTACTTGGATAATCCGGGTAGATTAGTAATCGATATCAAAAGATAATAAAAAAAGAGGTTTCTTATGTCCGATTTAGAGGGCGAATATCAAGTTCAAATTAAAACAAATGATAGCGAGGACACGTCAGATATACCTGACGAAGTCGTTATCATTCCAATCATGAATTCTCCAATCTTCCCAGGGATGATTGCTCCAATCATTTTAACTGAAGAGAAGTTCACTCCCGAATTAGATAACTTTCTTATGACGAGTGGTTATGTTGCTCTAAACTTAGTTAAGTCAGATTTAAAAGATGAGAACGGAAAATTTTTAGATGAAGAGGCAATAGACCTTGAAAATAGGGAGATTAAACCTGCCGATATTTATAAAGTAGGTGTCCTTTGTAAGGTTGTTAAGAAACTTAAACTACCAGATGGGTCTGTAAACGTACTCGTCCATGGGGTAAAGCGCTATCGCGCCTTTGAATATATTCAAGACACACCATTGCTAAGAGCAAAGTTTGAAGTCTTTGATGATATTCTTGAAACTGATGAAGAGCTTGATGCATACACTAGAAGTGTCATCAATCAGGTAAAGCGTTTAAGTGAGATCAATCCCTATTTTAACGAAGAGATGAAGCTTGCGATGCTTAATTCACCTTCACCAGGAGCATTAGCAGATCTTGTTGCATTCGCTATTTCTTTAGATATTCCTGAGGCACAAGATTTTTTAGAAACACTGGTTGTTAAAAAACGATTTGCAAAACTATTAGTTTATCTAAAAAGAGAAAAAGATGTAGCTGACATCCAGAAGAAAATATCTGATGAAGTAAATGATAAGGTTAATAAGTATCAACGAGAGTATTTCTTAAGAGAACAACTCAAGGTAATTAGAACTGAACTTGGAATGGATGACGATGAAAAATCTCGTGATCTAAATAAAATGCAAGAGAAGTTGGAAAACTGTGGAATGCCTGAAGCTGCATTGAAGTCTGCGAAAGAAGAGATGGAAAGGTTAGAAGTTATACCAGACTCTAGTCCTGAATATAATGTGGCCAGGACTTATCTAAACTGGATGCTAGACCTCCCTTGGGCTAAGTCTTCAGAGGATAAAGTTGATATCGATATAGCCAGAAAGATCTTAGAAAAAGATCACTATGGTTTAGAAAAAGCTAAAGAAAGAATCTTAGAGTTTCTAGCCGTTAGAAAGTTGAAGCCAAATTTTGATGGGACCATTCTTTGCCTAAGTGGACCTCCAGGTGTTGGTAAAACATCTATGGGGAAAAGCATTGCTAAGTCTTTAGGCAGAGAATTTTATAGGTTTAGTCTTGGAGGCATGAGAGATGAAGCTGAGATCAAAGGTCATAGAAGAACTTATGTAGGTGCTATGCCAGGTAAAATTATCCAAGCTTTAAAGAGAGTAGAAGTTAATAATCCTGTTATCATGCTAGATGAAATAGACAAGCTTGGTTCGTCTCATCAAGGCGATCCAGCATCAGCCTTACTAGAAGTATTAGATCCGGAGCAAAACTCAACTTTCATTGATAGTTACTTAGATGTTCCATTTGATTTATCGAAAGTCTTGTTCATAGCTACAGCGAACTATATTGGTAATATTCCTGAGCCATTAATGGATAGGATGGAAGTTATCGAACTTAGTGGTTATACAATAGAAGAAAAAGTCTCCATTGCTAATAAATGGGTTGTTCCTAAGCAATTAGAAAAACATGGAATTGATAAGAAAGAATTTTCTTTATCAGCTAAGGTTTTGAAAAAAATCATTACTGATTACGCAAGGGAGCCTGGGGTTAGAGTGATGGAGCAATTCCTCGCCAAACTTTGTCGAAAGGCAGCTCTTGAAAAAGTTTCTAAAAAGAGGAAAAAGAAATTCTCTCCAGGAGTTGAACAGCTTGAGGATCTATTAGGACCTGCTAGGTTTCAAAGTGAGCTGGCTGGAAAGGCATTCAACCCAGGGATTGTAACAGGGCTAGCTTGGACATCTTTTGGCGGAGAAATTCTTTTTATTGAAACTCTTCCATTAAAAGGAAAGGGTCTGAAGCTTACGGGTCAATTAGGAGACGTTATGAACGAGTCTGCTAATTTAGCTTATAGCTATGTTAGGAGCCTTTTGCAGAAAAAGGGCAAAACGGTTGAGGATGAGTTTTTATCTAATCACGAAGTACATCTTCATTTACCGGCAGGTGCAACACCTAAAGATGGACCAAGTGCAGGTATTACGATGGCCCTTGCGCTTTACAGTTTAGCTAGTAATAAAAAAGTTAAATCGAGCTTGGCGATGACTGGGGAGTTAAGTTTAACTGGAAAAGTTCTACCTGTTGGCGGGATCAAAGAAAAAGTACTTGCTGCTAAAAGAGCTGGGATCAAAACTATAATGCTACCTGCTCAGAATGAAAAAGATCTACAAGAAGTACCAGAGAGGCATAGAAGAGGTATGAAGTTTTACCCAGTTTCTCACTTCGATGAAGTCTTAAAAATAGCTCTTTCAAAATAAAAAAAGGCCCTCGAAAGAGGGCCTTTATATTTTACAATGTATTTAATTTTCTAGAACTCGTCTGAATCGTACTCAGAAACAGGTGCATGCTTAACTTTTCCTTCAGCAATCTCTCTTAGCGCCGTTACGATATCTTTGTTTTTGCTGCTAACTAATCTGTCGGCACCGTCACGAAGTTGTTTAACTCTTTTAGTTGCTAAATGAACAAGTTCATATCTGTTATCAACTCTTTCAAGACAATCTTCTATGGTAATTCTGGCCATAATTTACTCCGCTAAATGATAGGAATGATTTTTATAAGTTTTAAGGCGTGGAATGTCAAAATTTCAGTAGCTTAGAGTGGCAAAGTCTTATTGAATTCCAATTATTCTAGACACTTAGCTTCAGTGGGTTTACATGGGTTTGCAATTGGAACATATGGGCTTGGTGATTCTTATCAGTAAATTTACATCTATTGGGCAACGCGGAAAAGAGGGAGTTATGACCTACACTGGCTTCTTAAGCGGCATAAAAGTGAACAAGGTTTTGATTCTAGGTATCTATGAACCGGTTGAAAAAGATACGATATATCTTGTTACTTTAAAAGGAGCTAGAATTAGAAAAAAGGTTCTATGTGGAGAACTTTTGAAAATAAAAAGGCTTCAAGAGGTTTATTTTTGATGGAAGAGAAAAATGGAAATGAAGGTGAGAGAAAATTTCTCCATGATATAAGTAATCAGCTACTAGTCGCCCATGGTATGGGAAATTATGTAAATAAGGCTTTAAAAGAAGTCTTTGATGAGGACTCTAAAGAACGACAACGTTCTGAAAAGGCCATGATGGCTATTAATAAAATAATAGAAATGGTCAAAGAGAGAAGAGAAGTAGTTCAAGAATCTACTGATTCTTAATTGAGATGAACACTTACTTCGTCACCTATCATTAAGTTCTCAATCTCTAAGAGTGCATCATCCTTACCATCTTGAATCAACTCCATGGCCCCAATGGCTGCATTGTCTTCAGAGTGGACAACTTTTAACTGACCTACTTTTACCTTATAGTTATACCGCTTCTTAGTAGCATAAGGATCAACTCGAGAAATTGTTCTATAGACGTCTAAGGTAGCACCCTTATCTATGCCTTGTTCTTTCCCCATATTTATATAGTAGTTCTTCTTAACAAGCTCATTTGGCTCACCCATAGGAAGTTCTTGTACAATACTATAAATAATATAGTCTCTCGCAAAGGCCATTGAAGCCGTTAGCAAGAAAAGTCCCATGACCAAAATATGCATAGAGCGGTTTGTTTTCATAAGTAATCCATTGTTGCAGGTTGAGCTTTTCAAAAGGCTCGTCAATAGACCAATCGTCATAAAAACAGGCTAACTTGATTTTTAGAGGCCCACTAGGCAAGAATTGCCTAGTGGATACTGAAGACTTTATTGAATATTTAGATACTTAAGATTGTTATAGATAAGATCAGAATGCCTATAGTTCTTAAGTCTTTCGTTAAAAAGGATATAGTTTCTAGAGTAGTACTGCATTACCCAAGGTAAGTCCTTGTGTATTATAGCTTCCATCTTTTTCATAAGCTCAAACTTTTCTGGCCCATCTTGAAGTAGCTTTAGTTTTGCGAAAAGTTTATCAAACTCTTCATTGGCATAAAATGTTGAGTTTGGCCCTGGGCTATGATTCTTAGTTACTAAGAGTTGTAAGCTGTTTTCAGCATCAGGGTAATCCATTGCCCATCCATCTTGCCAGAATTGAAGAGTTCCTTTCCGTGCTTTTTCTAAAAAGCCAGGAAAGGTATTAAGGGCTTCAGTTATATTAATGCCTATCTTGGCAAGTTCACTTTTTACAAAGTCAGCTTGCTGTCTATTAGTGGCAGAGTTTCCTCTAACATCATAAGTTAGGACGGGAAGACCTTTTCCTTCTGGAAAACCAGCATCAGCTAGAAACTTCTTGGCTTTATCTAAATTATACTCGTAAGGGAGTTCTGCCGCGGCATCATAACCAGGAATACCTGGAGGATAGATTGAGTTTGCTCTTTGACCTGTATTATTAGTGAATAACTCAATATAGCGATCTACGTCTATAGCGTGAGCGATGGCCAGCCTTAAATTGCGATTCTTTCCAAGAATTGGATCTTTCATATTAAATGAAAGCCACCAGTAAGTTAGGGTAGGGAATGTTTGTAACTTTATTCCTTCTTTAGAAAGGTCACTTGTTATCTTTCCAGAAGGATCAATAGCTGTTCTGAAATTATCTTTAGGAACAATGAGAAGATCAATTTTCTTTGATCGAAAATTAAGCCATCTCGTTTGAGCTTCTTTGATAACGTGATATTGGACAGTATCTAAAAAAGGAATTTGTTTGCCAGCATCTTCAAGAAGGTTCCTTGAATTAGCCATTCTATCCCCTTGCCTTGGGTAGAAAGCTTCGCGGTATTTAGGATATCTCTTTAGCGTAAGTTTAGAACTTGCAATCCATTCTTCTAAGCGGAAAGGACCAGTACCAACAATAGTTTTATTCAATCTATTCTCATACTTCTCTACAACCTCTAAAGGCACTGGAGATGTAAAAGACATAGCCAAGGTATAGATCATTTGAGGATAGGCCTCGATTAAATCGATAACTAAAGTATGGTCGTCCTTAGCTGTTAATCCTTCAATCTTAGTGGTTTTAAATTTTTCAAAATCACTTCCTACGGTCTTTCTAAAGTCATTGAGGCCTTTAATCTTTCCATCAAAGAGCCACCAACCATTACTTCGGGTTGGCAAGAAAGCTAGTCTTTTGATTTGAGTAATAAAGTCTTGAGCTTTTACAAACCTTTCTTTTCCACCAAAGGCAGGATCATCATGGTATGAGATTCCTTTCTTTATCTTGATGATATAACGTTTCCCATTGTTTTCCACTTTTGGCATACCATCTGAAAGAAGTGGTTGAAGAGTGTAGGGTCTTTTTAAGTAGTGATATTCAAATAATTGTTCATAGCACTGATAGACGATTGAAGCTGAAATCGTATCATACGAATTAGCTGGATCTAGGGTAGAGACTTCACCAGAGAGGGGAACGTTTAAGATTCCATCTCCACTTGTCTTTGGCTTTTTACAACTGATACCAGAAAATAAAAGCATGATTAAAATTAAAACATTAATGATTTTCATATGAGTTCCTGTACTTTTTTATCGAGAATAGAGAGATCAATACCTGTCTCTCCTGAGCCTTGGGCCATATCTGGTTTTCCACCACCACGGCCATTAATTAACTCTAAGACTGACTTTAAGCTATTCGAGCAATTAAAGTCTTTAACTTCCTTTCCTTTTCTAATGAGAACAGTAGTCTTAGGACCATTTTCTAGAACGGCAGTAAGAATGCCACTAGGATATTTTGCGACAAAGGTGTCACTCATCTTACGTAGGTCCGACCCTTTTGGTGCCGTTAGAAACAAGTATTGAAAGCCTTTTAATGGAATTGTTTTTTCAAAAAGGTTTTGGCTTTGAGAAGATTGAATCTTATCGTTTAGTTTTTGAACTTCTTTTGATTTATCTTTTACTTCCTGTAGAAGAGCTTCAACTCTTGAAACTAAATCACTGCCTTTTGACTTAACAGCTCTTTCAACACTTTCTAGAGTTGTACTTCTTTGCATAAGGCGTTCTATTGCATTATCTGAAGTTACAGCTTCAATTCTTCGTACACCTGAAGATAAGGAGGCCTCTGAAGTAATATTAAAAAGACCTATTTCGGAGGTATTCTTTACATGAGTTCCACCACAAAGTTCTGTGGAAAAATCTCCCATTTGAAGAACTCTAACATCATCTCCATACTTCTCTCCAAAAAGCGCAAGAGCTCCAGCACTAATTGCCTGATCCATAGTCATCTGTGTTGCTTTAACTTCTAATTCATCATTGATCTTTTCATTTACTATGGTTTCTACTTTTAAAAGTTCTTCTGAAGTTAGACCTTTCATATGAGTAAAATCGAAACGAAGCCTCTCTGAATCAACATGAGAGCCGGCTTGTTTTACATGGCTTCCTAGGACTTCAATTAAAGCTGCCTGTAGTAAGTGCGTGGCAGAATGGCTTCTGGCTGTGAGCTTTCTTTTCTTAGAAGAAACTTTAAGCTGGTAGGTTTGGCCAACGTTAAGAGTTTTTGCATCTTTAGAAAAATGAACAAACAAATCTTCAACTGGCTTTTGAGTATCAACAATTGTCGATAACTTTTTACCATCGGCCCAGATATCTCCTTGGTCTCCGGCTTGACCACCTGATTCGCCGTAAAAAGGAGTTCTGTTAAAGATTAATGCTGAAAGACCATCTTCTAAATCAATCTTACTTAATAACTTAGATTCAGATTCAAGACTTGAGTAACCAACGAACTCTGTTGATCCATGAGTTTCTTTTTCTTTATGATAAAGGCTAAGGTCAATACCTTGACCACCTTTCCAAGATTTCTTTGACAACTCTTTCTGTCTATTTAAAGCGTCTTCAAAACCTTTTGTATCAAGGTCAATCCCTTTTTCTTTAAGAATTACTTCTGTTAAGTCAAAAGGAAACCCATAAGTATCGTAGAGTTTAAAGGCAGCTTCACCTGAGAAGACATTGTTCTTAACATCTTTTTTAATAGCATCTTTTAAGAACTTTAAGCCTTGATCTAATGTTTCTAAAAATTTTTCTTCTTCAAGTTTTAAAAACTCCTCAGCAAGTGAGCTATTAACAGCATTTTGAGGATATTCTTTTCCTAAGGATTCAAAGACTGCAGGGATGAGTTTATAAAAAGAACAAGGAGGTGCTCCTAATTCTTTGAGGTTTCTAATAGCTCTTCTAATAATTCTTCTTAGAACATAACCTCTTCCTTCATTTGAAGGAATCACTCCATCTGTGATGAGCATTGTGCAACTTCTAATATGATCCGCAATTACTCTGAAAGGGCCTTCATATTTTTTATCACTATATTTTTTTCCAGTTAATCCTTCAATTGCATTTAGGATTGGCGAAAAGATATCACTGTCATAGTTCCAGTATTTTCCCTGAAGAGCTGCGGCAATTCTTTCAAGACCAGCCCCGGTATCAATAGATGGCTTAGGAAGATCTAATCTTCCCTCTGGTGTTTTTTCATATTGCATGAAGACCAAGTTCCAAATTTCTACATAACGATTTTCATCATCTAGGAGGTCTTGATCCTTTGAAGGAGTAAAACCTGGTGTAGAAAAGGCTTCACCATGGTCAAAAAATATTTCACTACACGGACCACAGGGACCAAATTCTCCCATTTCCCAAAAATTATCTTTATCACCCTTCTTGAATATCTTCTCAAGCGGGATTCCAATCTTTTCATTCCAAATCTTTAGGGCCTCGTCATCTGAATTGTGGACAGTAACAAAAAGCTTATCTTCAGGAATCTTTAACTCGGTAGTTAAAAATTCCCAAGCAAATTTGATAGCGTCTTCTTTAAAGTAATCGCCAAAAGAAAAGTTTCCAAGCATTTCAAAGAAAGTATGATGCCTGGCCGTGAATCCAACATTCTCAAGATCGTTATGCTTACCACCAGCTCTTACAACTTTTTGAATTGTTACAGCTTTAGTATCTACTGCCTTTGCTTGTCCGGTAAAAAAATCTTTGAATTGATTCATACCTGCGTTTGCAAAAAGAAGCGTGTCATCATTCTGAGGAACAAGGGGACTTGAGGGCATCTTAACATGACCCTTATCTTCAAAGAACTTGGTGAACTTTTCTCTAATATCGTTTGCTTTCATCTGAGTACCTTTAACGTCAATAATGGACTAGAAACTAGCATAAATAGCGTTTAATTTAAATTTAGACTTTTAAGTATTCTTGTGTGACGCGGATAATCATTAAAACTAGAAGAAATCTTTTAAATCATCCCAATTATGTCCCTTTGAATGAACAAAACGAATCAGTTTTGCCTTATTTTCGGGTAATTTGAAGTCGTCATCCTTCCAGTTATGGATAATTGATTTCTTTCTAATGAGATTCTCTATTTGATCAAAGCTATTATAACCCCACTCTTCGAAGATGGAGTTAATTAGCTCTTCTGAAGCGTAGGCGTCTTCTTCGTTTAGTTTAGATTTGATGTAACTAGGAGAATAGTTCTTTTTCATCATCCCTTTGATTCGGGCCTCTATATAGTATTCTTCTCTTAAGAATTTCTTTTCAACGAGGAGGTCAATAAGTTCGTCAGCAATATCTTCATAATCACGGGCGATTAGCTTCAGCCTTAGCTTTGCTTTAGAGTAATCCTTCTTTGAGAGGATCTTAATTGAATATTTATAGGCTGGGTGATCTTCCATAAAAATAAGCCCTCTCTCTAGAAGAGAGGGCATTTAAAAAATCTTATTGGATTGTTTTCTTCTTTCTAGTTGTCTTAGCAGGAGCTACTTCTGGAGTGCTGGCCGTAGCCGCTTCCATTTCGATCTCTCCAGTTTCTTCGTTGATAACTTCTGGGTTATCGCCAAGACCATTCTTCGCTAGTACTTTATTGCGAATTTCCTCACAAATTTCAGGGTTTTCCTTAAGAAAAGTCTTAGAGTTCTCTCTTCCTTGGCCCACTTTTGCATTATTGTAAGAGAACCATGCGCCAGCTTTCTCAACGATACCATGAGTTACTGCTAGGTCTAGGATATCTCCTTCTTTAGAAATACCTTCACCATACATAATATCAAATTCAATTGTTTTGAAAGGAGGAGCCACTTTGTTCTTAACAACTTTTACTTTAGTTCTATTACCAATGAATTGGTCACCGTCTTTAATAGCGCCGATTCTTCTAATATCTAGTCTAACTGAAGAGTAGAACTTAAGAGCGTTACCACCAGTAGTTGTTTCTGGGTTTCCAAACATCACACCAATCTTCATTCTTAGCTGGTTGATAAAAATAACCGTCGTGTTTGATCTAGAAATTGAGCCTGTAAGTTTTCTTAGGGCCTGAGACATAAGCCTAGCTTGAAGACCCATATGACTATCACCCATGTCGCCTTCTAGTTCAGCTCGTGGAGTTAGGGCTGCAACTGAGTCAACGATAAGAAGATCAACTGCCCCTGAACGAACAAGCATGTCAGTGATCTCTAGGGCCTGCTCACCGCTATCTGGTTGAGAGATAAGAGTGTTAGGGATATCAACACCAAGGTGTTGAGCGTATGCTGTATCAAGAGCATGCTCGGCATCAACGAAGGCTACTGTCCCGCCTTCTTTTTGACATTCTGCTGCGATGTGAAGAGTTAGAGTAGTTTTACCTGATGATTCTGGACCATAGATCTCAATTATTCTCCCTTTTGGGATTCCACCAACACCTAGGGCGAGGTCAATTCCAAGTGATCCTGTCGAGATTGCGGGGATCTTGTCACCCTTTTTTGATCCATCAAGTTTCATGATGGCACCCTTACCGAATTGTTTTTCGATAGATGATAGAGCCATGTCTAATGCTTTTGATTTGTTTGATTCGGTGGATACTGTTTTTGTTACTGTTTTTGAAGCTGCCATTTTCTTCTCCCTCTTATAAAGACGTATTTATGGTGTGTGCCATGAATGATGAAAACTAATTAAAAAATATCAGATCCATCCAGCCTTGGCACATTGTTTATCCAATTACTGTGTGCATTGACGCAGCCATAAGTTCTTTTAACCGTTGGCGGCGTTTGTCTGCTTAATGAAAAAACTGAACATTGAAGCGTAAGTTTTAATCATTTTTGCGTAAGTTTAGTTTCTGCGTAAGTTGTGCGCAAGTCAACCCCTAATTGTGTAAAAAATGTGCTTAATCGAAAATTTAATTTGTCTGAATAGAATATTCTCTAGGGTTTCTAGCCATTTGCGTACTGTATGTCGGACTATGTCAGAGCCTGCAATGTGGGAGTAATGTGGATAACTATGACAAATTCGGGGATAACTTTATGACAAGATGCCTGTTGCGTTAATACCTAAGTAAACCACTCCGGCATAAACTCCACTTATTATGTCGTCTAATATAGTGCCGGATCCATGATGAACTTTGCGATCAAAGTAGGTAGCAGGCCACACTTTAAAAATGTCGAATGCCCTAAACAAAATAAAGGCTAGGCCTAAATGGAGCAGATTCTGCTGTTGCAAAAAGAGCCAGGTGACACTCATCCCTAGCACTTCATCAATGACAATCCAGCCTGGGTCATGAGTTTTATATTTGCGCTGGGTATAATCCGCGATAAAGCATGAGATGAAAGTAAAGACGACTATGAGGGGGATAAAGATTAAGTAGGGGGCCCCCATTTGACCGGCAGCGTAAAGAAAGGGCAGTGTTGCAATGGTTCCAAAAGTTCCTGGTGCTTTAGGAGCGAAGCCAACACCGAAGAAGCTCAAGAACAAGATCTCGGGATTTTTTAGACTTAGTGCATTTTTCTGTTCAACTACCATTTGCTATAAAACTTGATCTGATTGTTTCCCATAGGCTATAAAAAATTAATGGATAGACCAACTTATTTATCAAAATATCTTTTCGACTGGGAACTACTAGATGTAGTGATCGGTGGTAAGTCGGCATTAGATTCAAAATTCTTTGTCGGCCAGATGTATGATATTGAACAAGTTAAACAATTCCTTAAAGGATATGGTCTTGATGCTAGTGATCCTGTAAGCAGAGCAGAGTTGTTTGGGAATTTTCAAGAAGCGTTGCAATTTATCAAGAGGTACTTTTTAAAAGAAGGTAACTCAGAGGGGTTAGATCTCTCTATCCCTAATAGCATCTATATGATTACCGACATAACTGACTTGTTTCTAATGGCAACGGGAAATAAGGAAGGCACTAATGTTGAAGACACGCTTTGGGCCGAAGTTATTTTAAAAGTTATTCATACTATTTTACATACAGATAAAGATCTTAGATCAAATTATTTTAATATAGTTCAAACTCAAATATTCGATAGGTTTTATAAATACCTCTATAGGGACAAGGATAATAAATTATTCCTAGGTGTTAAGGGAAAGAAAAATGGTCTTCCACTTGTTGAGTTTGAAACTAAGTCTAAGAAAACTAGAGATTCCACTATTATTAAACTTCTTCATAAAGCTGAAAATGTAGCAGAAGAACTTTTTGACAGAGTTGGGGTTAGGTTTATTACAGGGAACAAATTTGATTCTCTAAGAGTTATTAAATTCTTGCTAGAGAATAATATTGTAATCCCTCACAATATCAAGCCGAGCCGTTCAGTAAATACGATTATTGATACTGAAAAATTTAAAGTTAAGCATAATAACCTTATTAAAATGGCGATTAGAAATAACTTATCTGAAGATAGATTCTTACAAGCAATTGAAAGAGAAGCTAACGAATGTCGAAAGTTTAAAGTTGGGGAAGATAAGAATGAGCATTCATTTGCTGATTATCAATCTATGCAATTCACTTGTCGTCAGTTGATTAAATATAAGAATCCATTCTTAAATGAATTTAATGACTTGAGGAAGCAAGCTAAGGAAGGCACTAGTGATGAGAGCTTAGCTAAAAAAATCTTGGCCCTCGATGTTTCACTAATCGCTAGGGATATCAGGTTCTTTTATCCATATGAACTACAGATTGTTGATTTAGAATCTCATGAGAACAACACTAGTGGTGAAGCTTCACATATTGAATACAAGAAATCACAAGTGATAAGCGCAATGAATAGGGTGTTTAAGACTCTTATCGAGTACAAGAACCTAAGCGGTCATAATATTACTAAAAAATAATTCAATTCTTTCATTAATATTTTTAGGAAAATCTACCTGTGGTACATGACTTCCATCTTTGATTATATAAAGTTTAGAGTCTCTTAGCCGTGAGTGAAGGATCTCTTGTAAGTAATTTGGAATGACTTTATCTTTGTCTCCACCTATGACTAGGGAGGGAGAGGTGATTGATTCAAGGTTTCCAATGACATTATGTTTTTTCATCTCATCAAATAGTTGGTGGAAGACTTCGGGTTCTAATTCACCAATCTTCTTTAAGTAATGTTCAACAAATTCCTTAGGAACTGTTTTTGTATTGAACCCGCCCCTATGGATCAGGTCCTGAAGAATGGGGTTTTTATGGCTTTTTTTCCAAACTTCTGAGAAGAGGCTAGGGAAGGCTCTTGTTACCCACTGAATAGTTGGAGTAGCTAGTTCCATTAAGTTTGTATCAAACATAATGTCATGGGGCGGGATTACTGTACCAGAGATCAGCACCATTCCTTGAGGAGTATTGTCGAAACGATTGGCATACTCAAGAGTGATATTTACTCCCATACTATGCCCAAGCATAAACATTCTTGGAAGGTTGAGCTCTTTTAAGATTTCATGAAGGTCAAGGGCGATATTTTCAAAAGTTAATGAGTTAATTGGAGCATCGAGTGCGGATTCAAAATGTAATCTGTAATCATGTATTAAGATTGGATAGCCTAGGTCATTAAAGAATGGAAGTTGTTCTTGCCAGTGGGCATTGTTGCAAACGAGTCCGTAGTTAAAAACCAGCAAAGGCAGTCGGCTATCCTTGATTTCCTTAATGTCTTTGTTAAGTGAAAATGAAATGTCATATCCATCTAATGATTTGACTGAATGTTTCTTAAACATCTTTTTGGCTTTCCTGATGAATAAGTTCTTTTTGAAGTTGAACTATCAAGGCTTCAATTTCAGGTTTAGCTTCAATCGTTTCTTTGTAAAGTTCACTAAAGCTTCGTGAAAGATTTTCAAAAACCAAGTCTCTAATTTCAATAGTCGTCTCTCCGACCTTTAATTGGTCACCAATCTTATGAAGCTTGGCTCCTTTGATTTTCTTTCCATTTGTAAAATAAAAATTTGAATCAGTAGATTTTGATAGGAGACCGTCTTTATTATGAACAAAGACAAGATGAAGTTCATCAATGGAGTCATCTTCGATGAGAAGATCATTCTTTCTATGACTGCCCAGAGTAAAGTTTTCGTAAAAGACTTTAATCTCACCAATCTTTTCTTTATCTGGGGATGATTTAATTTCAAAGATTATCATACCTAAATTTACCATTCTTATGAAAAATGTGAAACAGGTTAAATTGTGGTGTGGACTAGAACGTCTTTGGAAGCTTTTTTGAGGTAATCTTGAAATTCCATTGTATTGGACTCAGATATTTTTAGAAGAAACTCTCTTGCTTTTAAGAGTAGGGAATAGTGAGCAATCGGGTTGGCAATCTTCTTAAAACCATCTGATCCAGATTGGTTCTTACCGAGGAGATCACCTTGTCCTCTGATTCTTAGATCTTCTTCAGCAATAGAGAAACCATCAGAGGTTTGTTCGATGAATTCAAGGCGGGCCATAGCTTCTTTAGATATTTTGTTTTCTGCGACTAGAAAACAAAAACCAGTTTTCTCGCCTCTTCCGACTCGCCCCCTAAGTTGGTGAAGGGAGCTAAGTCCAAAACGTTCAGGGTTTAGGATGGCCATTATAGTTGCATTTGTAACATTGATTCCTACTTCAACTACACTAGTAGCGATTAAGACATCAATTTTTCCTTCTTTGAATTTCAAAAAAGATTGTTCTTTTTCTTCAGGAGTCAGTTTCCCATGTAAGGGGCATATTTCTGATTCTGGAAAAAACTTTTTAAACTTATCAAAGACTTCTTTTAAGTTGTTTATGTCCAGCTCACTTTCTTCAATGGCAGGAACGACTATATAAACCTGTTCATTCAAACTTAACCTTGTCTTAACAAAAGAGAGAAACTTGGGGAAAGTTTCTTCTGATACAATTCTTGTTTTATAGCCACTTCTATTCTTAGGTAATGACTTTATTGTCGAGATATCTAAATCACCATATTGAGATAAGCTTAAGCTCCTTGGTATTGGAGTTGCTGTCATAATTAGGCAGTGAGCCCCTTTTCCTTTTTCGACAAGCTTTATCCTTTGTTCAACACCAAATTTATGCTGTTCATCAATAACAGCTAGACCAAGGCTTTTAAAGGAAAGATCATTTTGAATAAGCGCATGAGTACCAATGACAAGCTGAATCTCACCTATAGAAATAGCTTCATAAAGCTTCTTTTTTTCTGAAGCTTTCATGCCTCCTAAAAGAAGAGCTACTTTGATTCCTGCATCGGTGAAAAGTTTTTTTGCTTCCGAAAAATGCTGCCTAGCTAAACTTTCAGTTGGGCACATAATAGCCGTTTGAAAACCCTCTTTGATGGCGTGAATACAAGATGCAAAGGCCACCCATGTCTTTCCACAACCAACATCACCCTGAACCATTCTCATCATAGGATGTCCCGATGAGAGATCCTTCCTTATATCTTTAAAGACCTTTGATTGATCTTCAGTAAACTCAAAAGGAAATAGAGATGAGATCTCATGATTACTATCTTGAATGATTAAAGCACTAGGAGATTTGAAATTCTTTCTTCGAATGAAAAGCTTAGTCTGTTCATAGAAGAACTCTTCAAAGATCAACCTATCCCTAGCCATTTTAAAATCTATTTCTTTTGTAGATGACTTTCCATGAAGTACTTTAAAACTCTCAGAGAGCTTTATAAAAGAATTACTTGAAAGGTCAGCCTCGCTTAGAAGGTCACTAACTTGCCCCCAGAGCTCATCCGGAAGGGAATCAATTAGTTTTTTTATCGTACCATTTTTAGTTTTATTGACCGTTGGGTAGCCAATCTTTAGATCACTTTCTCCGCCTATCTTAATTTTGGAAGTGTCTTCTTCGGCGATCATCTGAAATTCAGGGTTCACTATTTGCAATTCATTATTAAAGGTTTGAACTTTTCCAAAGAAAAGCAGGTGTTCAGATTGTTGAATTTTTTTGATAGTTGAAGGATAGGTATTGAACCATTTAAGGGTAAGAAAACGCTCAGAGTAGAAGTCTTTGATTTGAACCGTTAGATTCATCAAAGGGGCTTGGCCTTTACCTTTAAGTTTAGGGTTCACTCTGCTTTGAACATCCCTGATCATGGCGAATCCTCTAAAGTATCCGCCAACACTTATCTTTGAAAAATTATCTAATGCGGGAATCTTTTCGATATGTAGAGGAAGAACCCAGAGCAGGTCATAAACCGTCTTTATCCCTGCTTGTTTTAAGTTCTCTAGTGTTTTGTTCTTTTTAGTCTTAAAAAGAACTTCGATAGAAGAGTCTAAGTTAATTTTTTGGGAATTCGAAGGACTCAATCTCGTACTCTACTTCTCCTTTAGGAGCGTTAAAAAGAACAGTATCACCTTCTTCTTTTCCAATGAGAGCTCTACCTAAAGGGCTTTTAAATGAAATCTTTCCTTTTTTAGTATCAGATTCATCTTCACCTACAATCTGATAGGTTACTTTTACGTCTTTATCAACGTCTAATAAGTTTACTCTGGCACCAAAGACAATCTTGTCGCTTTCAATAGTGGCGGGATCAATGATCTTCGCACTAGCTACGATTGCTTGAAGTTGTGAAACACGACCTTCGATAAGAGCTTGCTTTTCTTTTGCTGAATGATACTCAGCGTTCTCTTTTAAGTCACCGAGTTCTCTAGCTTCAGAAATGGCAATCTTTATTTCTTCACGATCAATCTTAATTAATTGTTCAAGCTCATCACTAAGTCTTTTGTAGCCTTCTGGAGTAATAGGAGATTCTTGATTCATAAATATTCCTTAATTTTTAAAAAGTGCATTGGCAGCATCTACTTCAGATCCTGTGCCACTGCTATTATCACTACCTTTTAAAACAAAGTAGTCGCAAAAATTGGCCATCTCTTTATCGACTATTCTATCGGCAGAGGGCTCTTTGCATTCGTTGTAAGCATTTTTATCATAAAAGTGGCACATCTTACATGAGTGGACACTTCCGTAACAGTGAGGACATTCTTCACTTCTCATGACTTTATCCCCAGGACTTAGATCAAGTTCTTTGGTGCAGTTGAAGCATTTAATTTTGTTGTTAAAAATATCCATTTAATAACTCCAGCTTTTTCCAAGTCCAACTTCGTAACCTGATGGGTTGCGCCCTTCTCGTCCTTTAGGAGAGAAATAGATCTTTGGAAGGTTCCTTTTATTATATTCATCGATCGCGTTAGATAAATTCTTTTCGTTTGCTGAGGCTAGAGTTTTAGCTACTAAAAAATTGATCGCAATCAAGGTAGCTCCACCTATTAAAAGTGATTCCTTGGATTTATCATTACTATTAACTAGAAAACTTGAGAGGACTAGTCCAGTACCGACACTGCCTAATAAAGAGTTCTGCCACTTTATTTGAGAGCCTTCTTGGTACTTATCTAAATATTCTTTTGCAACCTTGTCTTTTTCTAAGTGATACCTAAGACCTTCTCCTCGCTGAGTTGAGTTTGTATCAACTAGGACTTCTTGGTAATTAATGATGGCAATCCTTGAACAAGATTCCGCCGAGAAGACTGGGTTGTGCATAACGATAAATATGAGAGAGATAACTAATTTTTTCACCCAATATGTTTACCACATTTAATTCAGCCTGTTTGACAAAAAGCGCAATGAAGATTTCCAAAAAATTGAGAGAAGGACTACAATTAAGGAATGGACATTATAAAAACCGGACGCGGAATCACTAATACGATACGAAATGTAAATCGACTCAAAGAAATTGTACTTATCTTCACCAGGCATGGCTTTGATGAATTTATTACGCTGGGAGTTACATCCAAGATTCCAAACTTTGTCCTCCCTAAGTCCAGACGCTCAATTAAAAAAGAAATGAGTGAAGTGGAAGAAAAGGATTGGTCTCAAGTCGTTGGTTTTAGGCTCAGAAAATGTTTTGAAGAGTTAGGGCCTGCCTTTATCAAGTTTGGTCAGCTCCTTAGTTCTAGGGAAGATATCTTTGATGCTTCTTTTATTGATGAAATGAAGATCCTTCGCGACAGGGTTAAGCCTATTGAGTTTTCTAATGTTCGAGAAGAGGTTGAGCAATCTCTTGGAAAGCCTATCGAAGAGGTTTTTGAATCAGTAGATGAGAGTCCTATAGGCACTGCTTCCATTGGTGTTGTTTATAAAGGAGTTTTAAAGACTGGCGAAAAAGTAGTCTTAAAAGTTAGAAGGCCTAATATTGTAAAAGAAATGAATACTGATTTTTCAATTCTACTTTTTCTAGCGACTCAAGTTGAAAGGGCAAGTGAAGAGTTGAAATACCTCGGTATATCAAGATTGGTTAATGACTTCAGTATTACTTTGCAGACTGAGCTTGATTTTCATATTGAAGCCTTAAATTGTGAAAGATTCAAAAAGAATGTTGAAATTCATGATAAGAAAAATATTCTTTATATTCCAAAGATGTATACGGATCTTTGCTCAGAAAGATTCTTAGTAATGGAGCTATTAGATGGAATCCCTTTTAGTAATAAAGCGGGGATTTCTCCTAGAATTGATGAGCTAAAAAGTAATCTTACAGATGCCCTACAGATCTTTATTAAGACTTTTTTGATGGATGGTTTTTTCCATGGAGATCTTCATGGTGGTAACTTCTTCTTAATGAAGAATGACCAGATAGGGATAATCGACTTTGGCCTAATGGGAAGATTGAGCAAGAAAGGAAGAAAGAACTTTGTTGCCATTCTTTATTCACTTATAACTTATAATTTTGAAAACCTGGTATATGAATTCTTAGATGTCGCTGATTACGAAAAGATACCTGATGTAGATGAATTGATAGCAGACGTAAGAGATGGTATCTCGCCTTTTATTGGGCTTACTGTTCAGCAGACCAATTACACACATCTTTTCCAAGTCATTATTGAAACGCTAAGGCGGCATAAGCTCTTTCTTCCGAGGGAATGGTTTGTAGTTTTTAGATCTTTGATGACTCTTGACGGAGTTGGGAAAGATATGGAGATTGATTTTGATATCTTCTCCATGGTTGAAGATGACTTACAAGAAATCATTAAAGAGAGCTATAACAAAGAAGAGATCATAGAAGAGGCTATTTGGACCGGAAGAGATTTCTTATCTTCTAGTAGAATGTTTCCAAGGCATCTTAGATGGTTCTTAAGGGAATGGTCGAGAAAAGGATATGCCTTTGAAATCATCCATAAAGGTCATGAAAAACAAGTTAAAGATATTACAAGTTCAATAATTTTCTTGGGCTATATCCTATTAGGTGCGGTCTTTTTTGTAAGTGGTGTTTCTTTAATTTCAGGGCTTAATGTAACTCATTGGACTCACATACCAACTCTTTGTTGGATTTTTTGGGCCATAGGACTCCTGTCACTTTTAAAAGGAAGCTTAACGGTTAGGAAAATTTAAATACTTTCTATTCCGGTGATCCAAAACGGAATTGGATTTATTGAATCACTTGGAAGCAGTATTAGATTTAAAAACTCTTGGTGGAGTAGCTTATTCTCAACTTCGTTCTGAGTGAAGGTTATCTCGCCTTCATCAATCTTTAAGACTTCAATTTCATTATTTGAAATACTACTTACAAATTTCTTGAAAAGACTGTTATCAGATATTCTAAAGATGCCTAAAAAGAAGCTTGTCTCTTCATTAGAGGGAATAACTTCCTCTATAAATGGTAGCCAGAGCTTATATGGATAAAGCTCTGGTAGGATCTTTTCTTGATCTATTAAGTTAGAAAACCCTATCTCATGGATAACAGAGGGCATATCCATACCCTTTCCTAAAAAGAGATAGGAAACTAATTTGTTATCCTTTAAATAAGTAAAAAACCTTGAACTCTTTATATGGGCTATTTTTTTCCAGTGTTCTTTGTCCCTCTTTATAAGGAGAGTTTCTTTGCTTAGAGGCTGCTTGTAGCAGGATTCGAGTTCACCAGAGTCAATAAACTTGGATAAGTCTGAATGTTTGTATCCTATTTTATTAAGATTCTCTTCAGAGATGTTGTTAGCTCCTGTTTGAACGATTTCTCCTGCTTCGTGGAAATTAAATTTCTTATAGAGCCCATCGAGATCAGACCAAAGCACCATGAAAGCAACTCTATCTTTATAAATGTTAATAACCTTAGAAAATAACTCTTTGAAGTGACCTCTACCTTTATAGGTTGGGTTTACGACGATGCCACCTATAAAGAGAACAGGAGTATCATTGTTAAGTTTAAGTAACCTTGTACCAACATGAGCGACTATTTCATCTTTATCAGAAATAAGTAAATGCAAGTTTTCCCAGTTAGATTCTTCTATAAGAAGGAAGAAGTCCTCTTTATAAGAGTACTGCTCTTCATATGAGAAGCCAGACTCAATAAGTTTCATGAGATCTTCAAAGTAATTAGGTTTTTCTCTTAGATTTACGTATTTCATACTTACTAAATTGAATAATAATTAGTCGATATAGGCCATTAGCGGATTAAATAACTAAGGTACTGGACGCTATTTCAATAGATTAAAGGCTACATCGGAACTTCTTTCCTGTCTGAATATTAGACAATAAATTTAAAGAAATTTAGGGAGAGGGCGAAAAGGTAGATGAAGGAATTTCATTAGCCCCTCGGGCAAATGTAGTTCACCAGTGACAGGACGTTATTGGAACCCAAATATCAAGGAGGATACCATGGGACTTCGTATCAATACGAACGTTGCCTCGCTAAATGCTCAGAGAAATCTGAGAGGTACGCGACTGCAATTAAACAAATCGCTTGAGAAATTGTCTTCAGGACAAAGAATCAATCGTGCCGGCGACGATGCTGCTGGTTTGGCCATTTCAGAGAATCTTAAAGCTCAAGTTAGAGGTTTAGGGCAAGCTGAAAGAAACGCAGAGGATGGCATCTCATTAGTACAAATCGCTGAGGGTGCCCTTAGTGAAGTTTCAAACATTCTGATCAGACTTCGAGAACTAGCCGTACAGGCCGCCTCGGATACCATCGGGCCAACAGAAAGAAAGTTTCTTAATGTTGAATTTGAACAACTTACTTCAGAAGTAGACAGGATTGCTAACTCAACTGAGTTTAACCGCGTTCCACTTCTAAATGGTACTGGTGCTGTATTTGATATTCAAATTGGTACTCGAAACGATCCTATCGCTGACCGTTTAACATTCGATGCTTCAAGCGCTGATGTTAACGTTGCTGCTCTTGGATTAAACCTGGCTTCAGTTGCCGATAAGATTTCTGCACAGAACTCTTTGGCCTCAATTGACCAGTCTATTATTTCGGTTTCCGGAATTCGTGCTGACTTTGGTGCGCTCCAGAATCGTTTGCAATCAACCATTAACAACATTGCTGTAAGTATTGAAAACTTATCTGCAGCAAACTCTAGGGTAAGAGACACTGACGTCGCTGCTGAGACTGCCAATCTGACTAAGAATAATATTCTCATGTCGGCTGGTACATCAGTACTAGCGCAAGCGAACTCTTCAACCAAGAACGCCCTATCACTAATCCAAGCCGCGGCTCAGGGTTAATAGGTAGTTACTGGAAGGAATGGTTAAGATGCAAACTTTTACTTATAGGAGAGTATTATGTTGGATTACGAAACAGACGGATAAATATACGAGAACAGTTGATTACACTGCAATGGTCGATTGTTCTAAAAAAAATTAACTTTAAAAACATTGTGTAACTAAACGAGAAAAAAAGAAAAACTAATATTAATGATTAAAAGGACAGGAGTCCGGCAGTTTTTACAGGAGGTAAGGTATGTTTGAAGGAGATTAACTATGGGACTACGAATTAACACTAATGTTAGCTCGCTCGCAGCGCAGAGAACATTGGGGATTAACTCCCGGAATATGCAAGATAACTTTAGAAAATTATCTTCTGGGGAGAGGATTACCCAGGCATCTGATGATGCAGCAGGATTAGCAATTAGTGAAAACTTAAGAGCGCAGATAAGAGGCGGCAGACAGGCAAAGAGAAATGCCGGTGATGCAATCTCGTTAATACAAACGGCAGAAGGTGGATTGAATGAGATTTCGAATATTATTATCAGACTTAGAGAACTCTCAATTCAAGCAGCATCTGACACTGTAGGAGAAACGGAACGTGGATTTACTGATATCGAATTTCAAAAGCTTAAAGAAGAAATCGATAGGATCTCAAAGTCTTCTGAGTTCAATGGAACAAAGTTGCTTGATGGTACTACCGGACTTCTTGAGTTTCAAATTGGAATTCATAACAGCCCCGATCTTGATCGACTGCGCTATGATGGCACGCAAAACACGGCAACACTGGCAGCTCTTGGGCTTGCAGCGGAGTCTGTTGCGACTAAAGATGGTGCCCAGCTTTCTCTTAAGAAACTGGACGATGCTTTGGTCAATATTAACGGAACTAGGTCAGAATTGGGCGCGACCCAGAACAGGCTTTCTTCGATTATTAACACTTTGGCCATTGGGGATGAGAACCTTAGTGCGGCAAAGTCAAGAATTAGAGATGTCGATGTGGCAGCTGAAACAGCTGATCTTACTCGAAACAACATCCTTGTTCAGTCGGGAACGTCAGTACTATCGCAAGCCAATCAAGCGCCGAATTTAGCGTTAAAGTTACTCGGATAGAAGACACAATAAGTTTTTAATGCCCATTGCTTTGTATGAAGCATGGGCATTTTTACGTTTATTTTCAGGATGAAATGTATGCCTGCGGAGGCAGGAGCCGAGAGCAGGCGAAGAAAGTATCTAAGATGGAATGGAAGGATCGTCAGTAAGGCAGGAGCCGAAGCGACCGAAGAAAGTATCAAAAATGCCACAGAAGTATCGACATTACCCCCCAACAAAAAAATCTGCTAAAATAAACCCATGTCAATCGAACAAGAAAACGAAGAAGTCACAGAAAAAACAATCCTGATTATTGGAATTAGCTCTTTTGTGGGGAGTAACCTAGCTCAGTACTTAAAAAAGTATTACAAGATCATAGGAACTTATTACCAAAATCCAGTGAAAGTTGATGGCATTCTCACTTTACCGATGAATATAAAAAATAAAGATGAAGTGCAAAGAGTTATCTTCTCTTTTAAACCAGACTATACAATCTATTGCGTGGGGATGAATAGTATTACTGAATGTTCACAGAATCCTGAGCGAAGTGACTCACTAAATACTAACGGATTGATCACTGTTTCAGAGTATTGCCAGAGGTATAAGTCTCAAATCTGTTACCTTTCTTCTAGTCATGTTTTTTCAGGAGAGGAGAAGAAGTATATCGAGATGGATATACCAGATTCGAATACCTCTTATGGAAAATCCCAAGCCGCTGCAGAGTTCTATATTCAAAAAACAAGTTTAAATTATATTATTTTTAGAACCTGTAAGCTTTATGGACGTAGCTTAAAAATCTCTAATCCGAATATATTTGAAAACTTCCAAAAAGAATTTCACCAGGGCAATTCAGTTACTTGTGATAATCACGTAGCGACAGGGTATTTAGACATTTACTATATGGCTGCCATGATTAAGATCTGTTTTGAGAAAGAAGTTAAAAACAGGCTTTTTCAAGTGAGCACTAAAGACATAATGACTCCTTTTGAATTCGCAAACGCCTACTGTGAAGTTTTTCATCAAGATAAATCAAATATTTCTAAAGGAAAATGGAACTATCCACTTCTTAAGGGAATGAGTGGTCCTACAGGAGTTGATAAGTTCTTTCTTCAAATGGATATCTCTAATCTTGAAGGTTTTTTAAGTATTAAACTTCCTTCTATTAAAGAATCATTAGCCTTCACTTTTAAAAGACTCAATGGTTCTGTTTCTAAAGAGAATAAGAAAGAGAGTAAGGGTGAAGGGATTCAGTTTATTTAGCAGCGCGAGCAAAATGCAAAGCATTTTGACGGCAGCTTTACCGTTGGGAATTGAGTCACTTCAGTGACTCGATGCCTAGGCGGAGACCAGTTTTTTTCTACCGCGCAGACTGCTTCAAAAACTCAGCAATATAATGCTTAACCATAGCATCAACATCAACTGCTTCACCTTGAAATGTCCAAGTGATCTTATTAAAAGCACCAACATGAGCACGAACTTCGTGAGCTGTTTCTGCGCCTGGGTTTTGTTGAGCATTTAGCCGTGGGCTAAGAAGGTCATTACCATTGGAAAGAAAACCAATAGTGATAAGGTCATTAGCTTTTCTAGAAAAAATAATACGTAGGCTATTTCTAAAAAGCATAAAGTCATTAACAGTGTTTGAGATCTTAAAGATCTTAACCTGGTGTCCAGAATTCATGCTTGATCTGTATTGATTAAACTTACAAACGAACAGTTCAACACGATCCCTAATCTGATCGAGGAATTCAATACTAGCTTCTTCAAGAAGTTGATAAGTATCTAAATGTGAATCCATATTGATCACACCAGACTCGTCCATATTTATCTCTTCGAGAGCTATGTTTTCAATCCAAGTCGTATCAATATTTTCGAATGTAGTAGTTTCCATACTTTAATGATGAATTTGTGAGGGTGATGTGTCAATGGAGAGTTAATTAAAATGCTTTTGATGGGGCTGAAGAGCTAGTTCTTCTAAAAAGAAAAAAAGGTGGGTCTTGAATGGCTTTTCATGGTTCCGCCCGTCAATCGAAAGGTGGCTGCAGTTAGTAATCACTTTAGGCTTCTCAATCCGGGGTTAACCGTCTGAGCTTGCACACCGTGACCAGGGACCGCTCCCATTAATAAAATTTGTAGGGCGAAACTTAGTTTGCCAACTACAAGACCCAGATCCATTATAGCGGCCTTCATGGCAAGCACTCAAGGCAAGAGGAAAACTGTGTAAACTATCAAAATCACGTAAAAACGGGGGTTTATATAATAAATATTGCATCGCATCACTAAAAATAGTAAAATAAGAGAATAATAATTAGTTAACCGAGCATAGAGGTTAGGTTTTGCTTTTTTACTCAAGTAATTGAGAAGGGCAGCCGATAAAGATGGGTGACTAATTAGGGAGAATAGTATGAAAAATTTTATGACTTATCTTAAAGACGAAAGTGGACAGACTTCTACTGAGTACATTCTGCTAGTTGCAGTTGTGGCCGCAGTTGTTTTCAAGTTCAAAGGCGTCATTATGGAAAAGCTAGTTGGAGACAACGGCCTTGTAGGAAAAGTTTTTGATAAAGCTGATGGTCTTTTAGAAGAGTAATCTTAGCTTCATCGACAATTTAGCCAATAAATAATATCCGATCTAATTGGAGGGGAATTTCTTTCCCCTCTTGAGTATTTTCGACCATTTACTAATCTAAAACTATGCTAAAGCAACTTCGAGATAAGGGGCAGGCGACTATTGAGTATATTCTACTTTTTAGTTTTCTAGCTTTTATATTAGTGAACTTCGTTAACTCCCTTGGAAAGATGGTGGGGACCTCGGTGGGAAGCTTAGGCTACGCCTTAACCCAGCAGCTCTCTGTCGGTGTCTGTAAGACATATTGCTACTATGATGGATATCAAAACAAAGGCGCAGAGTAATGCCTTGGTATATCTACTCTTTAGTTTTTCTCGAATTGACCTTCGTGGCCTGGATCGATTTCAAGACTTCGATAATCTCTAATTATTGGTTCTTGGTAAACATACTGGCCTTCGTTCTTTTTTCGATCTTTCTTCCTGATGTCTATGTCTTTGGTATTAAGAACTTCTTCTTACCCTTAGCTTTTATCTTTGTGGGCTATATGTTGTTCACTTTAAATATAATGGGAGCGGGAGATTCGAAGTATTTATTCTCGTTGTTTATATTAATCCCTTATGAGTCCCAAGATTATATGCTCTATACATTGATATACTCGACTGTAGTTGTCGGGGGTATGTCTTTTTTTATAAACATCTATCAGAATACTCAAAAACTAAAGCTCGCTTTTGAAAATAAAAATGTAGAATTAATAAAAGGAATCTTTGGCAAGAAGTTTACTTATGCACCAGTGATCCTTCTTTCTTGGATTTGGTTCGGTTATCTAGTGAGGGTTTGGGAATGAAGTTTTTGAACCAGCGTGGGCAAACAATGATTGAATACGTCCTCCTTTTGGTGGTCGTTATGTCCTTGGCCGCAGCCTTTATGAATAGTGATACTTATAAAAAGTTTGTTGGAAAAGACTCTTTACTTATGCAAAGATTAGTAAAGCAAATGTCATACGCTTATAGGCATGGAAGACAAGGAAATGGTGAAGATGACCTTTCTACTTATTCGATCGATCATGATACTTATTATAATAGAGATGAAGGAAGATCACGTTTCTTCACTCCTATCGAGGAATACCCACCACCATGAATGACACTAAAAAGATCTTAGGAAATGAAGGTCAATCCTCTGTTGAATTTATAATTAGTTTTATCGTCGTAGTGGGCTTTGTTTTTATGTATGTAAAAGTCGCTATGAACTTTACTAATGGTTATGTGGTTCACTATGCCAATTATATGGCGAGTAGAGCATTACTTGTTTACGAGGGGAATAATAACACTCCCGACGGTGGCGATGGAGCTGCGAAAGCAAGAGCACTTGAAGTTTGGAAAACTTATAATATTGAAGGGGTTCTTGGAAATGCAGCAGGCAGTCTTTCTCTAGAGCAAAGGTTACCTGGCTCTGTTACCAATACTCTTTTTGTTGGAACTGTTGCAACTTATCAGGATCGGTTCACCATCTTTGGAAACGTCGGAAGCACTGAAAGATTAACTTTTAAAACAGAGTCTTTCCTAGGACGAGAGCCAAGTATTGCTGAATGCGTAGAGAGGACTTGTGAAGCTTTTACTGAGCTTGGAATTAGCTGTGGAAAGAACACAACTGTGATTGATAATGGCTGTTAAGAAAAAAGATATCCTAGATAATGAAGAAGGGCAGGCGATCTTTGAGTTGATCCTGTTCATGCCCTTTCTCGTCTATTTTGTGACACTCCTTTTTACGGCAGGCAATGCGATAAACGGTTCGATTAATCAACAGAAGGCTACAAGAGGATACTTTTATCACATCTTGAAAGGAAATTCTCTTCTCCCTGTTCGATCAGATTTAGACGCATTCAAAGGAGAAGGCATTAGGACTGTAAGTGCTGCTTCTCTTGGCTGGGCTGAAAAACGACCTGATGATCTCAACTTTGGAACTTGTTATAAATTTAGCACGCTCTATTCTTCCTCAGAAGAAGAGTGTGACCAAAAAGCTCCAGAACCAAACACGACTATTTTTGTCAGGCCCTTTACTTTTTATGGTGTTTGCAGCGCAACCTACGTAATGATGGGGGATGGGGAGTATTACCTTGATCCAAGTGTAGCTGCCTCAGAAAACTGTACGATGATTCAGTGAAAAAAGGCCCAAAAACCCTCTAAATAGCAGGAATAAGTTTCCGCGCATCAATCTAATCCAAAACCCTGATAAAATTTAATAAATCCAATAACTAACGGTGGTTCCTTATGAATACGCGTGCGTTTACTTTAGCTCTTATCATCGCATCTCTTGCGGCCATTATGGTCAACACTTATATCGATGATAAAGAAACGGAGATTACTGAAAAGTACGGAACTCAAACGACAGTTGTTATCGCAAAAAAAGATATTGGTGAATTAGAACTAATTGATGATTCAAAAGTAACCATTAAGTCTGTTCCTAAAAACTTTAAAATGCCTGGTGCCTTTTCTAAGATGACATCAGTTGAAAATACTGTTGCAACTGTTCCTATTTTAAAAGGTGAGCAGATCACTAAGCCTAGGATTACTCATCCCGGTGCAAGGACAGGTTTGGCCCGTCAGGTTTCTGTTGGTAAGAGAGCTGTTGCAATTCAGATCACTGAAAACCAAGCGGTGAGTAAACTTTTAAAGCCGGGTGATAGAGTTGATGTACTTGCTTCAATTAATTATGCCCCTGGTAGAAAAGATCTACAGAAAATCAAAACGATTCTACAAGATGTCTTAGTCTTATCCACCGGTATGAGCATGACTAACTCAATTCCAATTTATGGGGTTAAGGTTCCTGGTGTTATTAAAACGATGAAGGTTGCTACCTATACGAAATATAATACGGTTACACTAGAACTTGATCCTTACGAGGCGCAAAAACTGGTTTACCTATTAACTTACTCCGGTGTACCGCCCTACTTAACTCTTAGAAACAATAACGATAAGAAAGTGGAAAGAATTAGAGGCATTAAGATCTTCGATGTGCTGGGTGCTGAAGATACGACTGAAGCAAAATCATTCTTTAATGAAAAAAATAAAGGAAGGGGTGTTAGTGGTCGCTAAGATACTTATACTTTTATCCTTGATGATACCTAGCTTTTCTTGGGCACAAGCTGAAGAGGAAAAGGTACCTGAAAAGAACATTGATATCGTTCTTGGAATCGATAAAGTGGAGAAGTACGACTTTCCTGTAGATAGAAATGTGGGCATCGGTAATGCTAGCTTTTTAGACTACGTCTTAGTTCCTAGTAAAAGAGAGATTATCTTAAAGGGTTTAAAACCAGGTAAGACAACAGTCTCTTTAAGAAATACAGTTGGGGATTTAAAGCAGGTTTATATCGTTAATATTACCGCTAGTGACCTTTCTACAACAGTCCAAGAATTGAAAGACCCTCAACTGCTAGGTAATGTTGAAGGCTTAGAAATTGGGATCGCAGGAGATAATGTTTTCGTTGGTGGAAAGATTGTTGTTCCAGGAGATATCGGCCGAGTTGTCGTCGTATTAGAAAAAGATAAGTATAAAGATGTATTACGACTAGTAGAGCTTAGCCCCCATACTCAAAGAGTCATCGCGCAAAAGATGCAAGAAGAGATCCAGAAGAATCAGCTAAGAGATGTAACTGTTCGCGTGATCAATGGGCTATTTTGGTTAGAAGGTATTGTTACTTCTAAGCAGGATAGGGATAGGGCCGAGGCCATTTCTGCTGCTTATATTCCAGACAGGCTCGAAAGTTTGGCCCGTAGAACAGATGCTGTTCAAAAAGCATCTCGTTCTATAATTCAAAATTTTATCCAAATTAACCCTAAGAAGCAGCCGCCGCCAATTCCTAAGCTTATAAAGGTAACAACTCAATTTGTTGAACTTACAAAAGACTATAACAAGATCTTTGGCTTTAAATGGGCCCCTCTTCTTTCAGGAGGAGGAGGATCTATATCATTTGGAAAGACTGGTAACGGACAAGTAACGACAAGATCAGAAGGAACCTTGTCTGGAACGATTTCTAATTTATTTCCAAAATTGGCTTCGGCAAAGAACGCTGGCTTTGCGAGGATCATTCAATCTGGTGTCGTTATTGTGAAGAACAACTTTGCTGCTAACATAAACAAAAAACTAAATAAGAATACTGCAGTAGGAAATGGAGAAACTCAAAGGGTTGTGACTACAACAGGTGGATTCGACCTGAATGTTACTCCGAAGATCCTAGCAGAAGAAAAAGTAGAGTTAAGTATTGGTCTGAATGTTAGTAACACTCAAGGGGATTCATCCTCGCCTGAAACATTGAGTAATCAAATTAAAACTAATGTAGTTGTGAAGTCTAAAGAGTCAGCAGTTATTGGTGGTATTGTGATTAATAGAAGTACTACCGACTTTGATAGGAATCCACCCTTTGCCGATGAAGAAGCTGAAGAAGGATCGAGCGCGCTCTTTTCTTTTTTAAGATCTAAAACCTATACCACAAATAGAAGTCAGTTTGCTGTCTTCGTAACTCCCGAAATTCTAGAATCAGCCTCTGCTGGTACAGAAGAAATTAAACGAAAATTTAGAAAGAGAAGGAGATAAATGGCTGGGCATATAATTTCAATTATTGGCGGTAAAGGTGGTCTTGGAAAATCTCAAGTCGCGGCCAACCTCGCTTTTGCTTATGCTCAAGAACTTCGTCAGAAGGTTCTCCTTTTAGATTTTGACCAAAGAGCTGGTGGAGATCAAGATATCATAACGGGAATGAAGTCTAAGAAATCGGTTAAAGACTTAGCCGACTTTAATGGAGCTATTGACCCGCGATCGATTCAGCAATTTATAGGTGTTCATCCTCAAGGGGTTCATTATATAGGAATGCCATCTGATCCAACTGCTGCTGCGAATATTAATGTTGAAGGGATTGGGAAATCTTTAAAGGCCCTCCCTAATTTATACCCCGTTATCATTGTTGATGGTGGTTGTGAGCTAACAGAACTGGCTCTCAAAGGGTTAGAGTTCTCAACCTTAATCTTTTTAGTAGTAACTCCGGATATCTTAGCGGTTAATCAAACTAGAAGGCTAAATTCTGAACTAACTACAATGCTTTTTCCAAGAGATATGATTCAGTTACTTCTAAATCAATATCAAAAGGGTCATCCAGTTACACCAGAAGTAATTGGTAAACAGTTAGGAAAACCTGTTTTTAATGCCATCGCCAAAGACGACCAGGTTCTGGTAAACGCCCTTCAAAAGAAAACGGTAGCGATGATAGCTGGAAAGAATGGAGGCTTCGCTCGAGGAGTCCAAGATACCGTTAGAAAGCTTATTCAAAAAAGTGTTTTAAAATCCCTTGCTAAGCTCAATAAACCTTCGGGAGTTGGAGCAAAAAAAGATGCTGGTGGTGGCGCTGCAGCGGTTTCTGGGTCAGGAAAGAATGTTTGGACTGATTTAAAGTCTAGGATTCACAGGTCTCTAGTGGAAGAGATGGATTTAAAGAAGTCTGATGATAATGACCCTAAGGCCCAAGTTATTTTAAGAGAGCAAACAAAGAAAGTGGTTGTTGAGATTCTTAATAAAGAAGATACCAAAGGTATTTTAAATACCAGAGAGGATATGAATCAGATTGTTAAAGAGGTTCTTGATGAAGCTCTTGGGCTAGGTCCATTAGAGGACTTACTTAGTGATATCACGATTTCTGAAATCATGGTGGTAGGTCCTGATAAGATCTTCTATGAACATGACGGAAAGGTTAAGAAGTCCACCGTTACTTTTACAAATGACCGTCAGGTGCTCAATGTTATTGAACGGATTGTCGCTCCTATTGGTAGACGAATTGATGAAAAGACCCCTTACGTGGATGCTAGGCTCCATGATGGATCAAGGGTTCATGCAATCATTCCTCCTTCAGCCTTAGACGGATGTACAATCACGATTAGGAAGTTTCCAGAGAACAGGCTTACTTATAAAGACTATGTGAAGTTTGGTTCGATCACTCAGAATATGGCAGACTTCTTAAGGATTGCTGTTGAAGGGCATCGTAATATCGTTGTCTCCGGTGGTACCGGTTCAGGTAAGACGACCCTCATCAATATCCTAGGTAGTTTTATCCAGGCAAATGAAAGAATCATTACTTGTGAAGATTCGGCGGAACTAGACTTCCCCCAAGATCACGTGGTTCGACTTGAAACAAGACCTCCTTCTCTCGAAGGGGATGGAGAGATTGATATCCGCTGTCTTGTTAAACAAACTCTAAGAATGAGACCAGATAGGATTGTTGTTGGGGAGTGTAGAGGTGGCGAAACACTAGATATGCTTCAGGCCATGGGTACGGGGCACGATGGGTCTATGACAACGGTGCATTCAAACAATCCAAGAGAGTGTATTGGTAGACTAGAAACCCTCGTTCAATATGCAGGAGCAGGTCTAGGACCTAAGGCGATTAGGGAAATGATCGCCGCTTCTGTGCATTTAATCATTCAGCAATCTAGGCTTGATGATGGTTCTAGGAGAATGACTCATATTACAGAAATTGGTGGAATGCAGGGTGATGTTGTAACGCTTCAAGATATCTTTTTATTCAATCAAAAAGGAATAAATAAACAAGGTAAGATTGAAGGAGAGTTTCAGGCGACTGGATTTATCCCAAAGTTTATCGAGGTCCTTGAGAAAAGAGGATATAAGATTCCAAGGGGACTCTTTAGAAATGAAGAGCCAAGTGTGAAAAAAGACCTACCGCCAGCTGGCAAGAGGCCTGAACCTGTAGATAAGAAACCACCAAGTAAGAATCCTAAACAAGTAAAGAAGGCTAAGTAATGTTAACGCCAGTTGAAACAGGTTTATTAACTAAGCCGATGGTAATTGCCATTGTTTCTATTGTTATTTTTCTTTTCTGTTTTAAGTATAGTGTTGGAATCTTTAAATGGGTTGAAGATCAAACCTTTGGAACTCGTTCATATATAATGGAGCAATTAGAGCTCCTCTTTATTGAGTTTGATGAAAAGAAACTTACTTATATTCTCTTAGGAGCTTCAATTGGTTCTGGGGTTTTTGTTTTCTTTCTCGTTGGTGTATCTGTCAATTGGACTCTCGGGTTCATTGTTGGTTGTCTGTTTTCCTTTTTGGGATTTAAGCTCCCTAAACCCATTATTAATCATATGGTTCAAAAAAGAATGAAGGCCTATAGCCTACAAATGGTTGATGGCCTTCAGTTACTGGCCAATGGTTTAAGGGCCGGCTTAAGTGTTCCGCAATCTCTTGGTATGGTTGTTGATGAATTACCACCGCCTCTCTCGCAAGAATTTAATATGATTCTTCAGCAAAATAGGATTGGTGTTCCTTTAGATGAATGCTTTGAAGGTCTTACTAAGAGAATGCCGACAGAAGATAATGATATGTTTGTTGCTAGTGTTAACATCCTCAGAGAAACCGGTGGTAATTTAGCTGAGACTTTCGACACGATTGTAGATGTCATTAGAGAGAGGGTGAGGCTGCAACAAAAAATCGATACTTATGTGGCTCAAGGGATGTTTCAGGGATATACAATTTTTGCTATGCCATGGTTATTGGGCGCTGTTTATACAATATCCGACCCAGCCAGTATGATGCCTCTTTTTACGCAACCCATTGGAATTATTATGTTAATTATGGCAATTGCCTTAGATTTCGTAGGATTATGGGTAATTATGAAAGTTGTGAAGATTAAGGTTTAAAATCAAGAAAAGCGTTAAGGTTTTTTTAGAGGTGACCGATAAATACGTTGAGAAAATAGAGGAAATTCTTCTAAAGGACAGGATGAAATGAAGACATTAAAATTACTTGGCATTATTACTTTTCTTTTTCCGCTACTCGCATTTTCAGGTGTGAACCTGAAAAATGGAAACTTTTATATCTCTTATACGGATATCATTGTTCCTGGTGGTGGTCACGATCTAGAAATCGTAAGAACCTATAACTCTAAATCAACAGATAGAGGTTGGTTCGGTTTTGGATGGGGTAGTGATTATGAAACTTATCTTTCTGTTTCAGCTGATGGTTCAGTTGTCATCCATGAAAATGGTTCTGGGGCTCTAACGAGATTTACTCCTAAAACTGCAGTTGATCCTAAGGCAGCAGCTGAAAAGATCGTAGCAGCTATGAGAAAGAAAAGTAGTCTTTCTGAATCAGTTGCGAATAATTACCTTAAGAAATTTGTTAACGATGCTGAACTAAGACAAGCTTACGCCAAGAAGTTTAATGTTCGTGCTAAATTAGCAACAGGTACAGTTCTTTATTCAAATACAAGAGGATTACAACAAGTACATAAAGTAAGTTCAGGTTTTAAACGTGTCTTTAACGATGGCAAGGTCGAATTCTTTAGTAAAGAAGGAAAGCTTGTTAAGATGATGGATAAGAATGGTTACTTTGTGGCTCTTGATTATAAGAATGGTTCATTAAAATCAATTAAAGACTCTCAAGCAAAACAGTTATTTTTTGATTGGTACCCTGATGGAAAGATCAAGAATATCTGGTCAGCCGGTGATAAGAAATCTTTTTATAAGTACCAAGGTGACAACCTCGTAGAGTCTAAAGATGTTGTAGGAAACGTATTCAAGTACGACTACGATCAAAAGCATAATATGGTTGCAGTTGGATACTCTGACGGATCTAAATTCAAAATCAATTACACTAAGAAAACACAATTTGTAAAAGAAGTTATAGGAAGAAATTCAGATTCAACTAAATATAAGTATGAATCAAACCCTAAAAATCCAAGGTTTCATTATTGGACTCTTGTTACTAAGAAAAACTCTCTTGGTAAGGAAGTTACAAATAAATACGAGTATGAAATTAAAACAAGACCTGATGGAAGTCAGTATACTTACAGAATTGCTACTGTCATTAATGGTCTAAGCACTGAGACTGTCTATTCAGAATGTTGTTCATTACCTCTTAAGATTAGCAGAGGGAAGCATGTGACGACTTTTGATTATAATGACAGAGGTCTTCTTGTTAAAAAGAGTTCTACTAAAGGTGACTTTGTTCAACTTGAGTATCACAAAAGCTTTAATAAGATTACTAAAGTTACTAACCAAAAAGGGACTACAGCCTTTGAGTACGATAAAAAAGGTAACTTAAAGAAAGCTGTTAGTAACAAAGGAAAAGCTGTCTTACTTTTCTATGATCACAAAGGTCGTATCACTAAGATGATCGATAAGAGTGGTAACTCAAAGAAAAGAAGAACGCTTAGCTTCAAGTACAACTCTTTAGGGAAGCCTGTAGAGATTGCGATGGAGAAAGTTGGTAAGATCCATGTTGCTTACGATAACTATGGTGAGATTAAGAAAGTTGAGTCTAAAGCAGGACACAAGATGGCCTTACAAGTAACTCAAGCCTTTCAATCATTACTAAGTATTGTTAAGCCAGCAGGGGTTAATTTAAATATGTAATTTAGCCCGACTTTTGAGGCAGGTATTTGAACTAGATTTCGAAGACTTACCATCAGATTAAAGGATAAATTAAAAACATAATATAATAGATTTAAGTTAAACAAATGAGAGAGGAAATTATGAAAGCACTATTACTGATTTTAGGATTAACATTTTCAATTACCACATTTGCAGAAGATACGGGCTCAAAACTTGGAGAAACCGACGGATGCACCAGTGCAAAAGCAATGGAGAACTGTGAGTGTATTGTAAATGGAGAAGGTTCTGAACCAGGTAATATTAATGCTGGATCTACTGATTCTTCTTCTGGTACTTCTAAAGGCGAAGGCAAGTAAAATACTTTTAAACTTAATACTTCATATATTTCCAAAAAGGGGCCTTCTTTATTAGGCCCCTTTTTTTGTCAAAAATTTAAACAGTCATCAAATTCCTAACTAAAGTATCTCTCTAACCTATTAATAATTGACTCCTAACAGTTGGCACAGCAAGTGCATTGTAAACAGTAATTAAATTACCAGGAGAGAAAGAATGAAAAAGCTAATTATCACATTATTACTAGGACTAAGTTTCACAAACGTTGGATTTACTGCAGGTTATGGTGAAGACATGAAAGGTGAATGTACAAAAGGAAAAGATTCTACGAGAGCTCAAGAAGTACTTGTTGAAGGATCATCTTCTTCTAAAGAAGCAGTTCAAACAAAATCTAAGTCAAAATAAAGAAAGATTCGCTTCTCCCCCTAGAGCGATGAAAGTCAGAAAAAAGCCCGGTACCCCTAATGCCGGGCTTTTTAATTTTCACAGACAGGCCTATAATAGCTAAATGCAAGAAAACACGATAATTGAGCTCCATGAGCAGCAAAGAGAGTTCTTCTCTACTAAACAAACCTATTCCTTAGAGGCCCGAAAAGCCGCTTTAGAGGCCTTGATTAGCCTTGTTAAAGACAATGAGCCTAGGATCTTTGAAGCGCTTAAACTTGATCTTGGGAAGTCTCAGTTTGAGTCTTTTATTGGTGAAACTGGCTTTATTGTTAATGAAGCAAAACATGCCAAAAAGAAGCTTAAGTCTTGGATGAATAAGAGACGAGTTAAAACTCCCTTAATTCAGTTTCCAGCGAGAAGCTATATTGTCCCCGAGCCCTTAGGCGTGACCCTAATCATTTCCCCCTGGAATTACCCTTTTCAGCTCTTGTTCTCACCCTTAATAGGTGCCTTAAGCGCCGGTAACACGGCTATGTTAAAGCCAAGTGAAATGGCCCCTCATATCTCTAAGCTAGTCGCAGAATTAGTTCCTAAGTACTTTGATAAAAAACTAGTGACAGTTGTCGAGGGTTCTATCCCGGAGACGACTTCATTATTAAAACTTAGGTTTGATCATATCTTCTTCACTGGAAATGAGTTTGTGGGAAAGGTGGTTATGAAAGCTGCAGCCGAGTTCTTAACCCCAGTAACATTAGAATTAGGAGGGAAGAGCCCTTGCGCCATCTTTGAAGTGCATGACTTAGACTTAGTAGCGAAAAGGATTGTTTGGGGGAAGTATTTTAACAGTGGCCAGACATGCGTAGCGCCTGATTACTTACTTATCAAAAAGGGTAAGAAAGAAGAATTAGTAAAAGCGATTAAGAAGACAATAGAAGAATACTATAAAGACCCTAAGCAATCTGATGATTACGGCAGGATCATTAATAAGAACCATTTTGAAAGGTTAGAGGGATTGATTGAGGATGAAAAAGTTCTTCTTGAGTATGGCTCTGATAAAGATAGCCTTTATATGGGACCTATCCTCATTGATGCCAATGAGTTCTCATCATCAATGAGTGGAGAGATCTTTGGACCTCTACTGCCTATACTTGAGTTTGATAACTTTTCAGAAGCCATTGAGTTTGTAAGGCAAAGACCTAAGCCTCTGGCCTCTTATATTTTTAGTGATAATGATAATAATATAGAAGATTGGCAGTCATATATATCCTCTGGGGGAATGTGTATAAACGATACCGTGGTCCATATGAGTACAGAGACTCTACCCTTTGGTGGGGTCGGTCCTAGTGGGATGGGCTCTTATCATGGACGAGATAGCTTCGATACCTTTAGTCATCTTAAGAGCGTCATGAAGAGGTACCTCTTTTGGGACCTTCCTGTGCGCTATCCTCCCTATACAGGAAAGCTCTCTATTATAAGAAAAATTTTCAAGCTTTTAGGGTAATTGTCTAAAACTTAGACAACTTTAAACTCAATTAGACAGCTGAGACTTCTAAGTAGCCCTTTCTATTAGGGTGGTTCTTGGCATCTTACGTGCATTATAAATAGTATATAAAACTTAAAATTTTACTCTTTTAGGAGGAGTCAATATGAAAACACTATTTATTCTTATGCTAGCTTTTATGGCCATTAATGTTTCTTATGCTGCAGGTTACGGTGAAGACATGAAAGGTGAATGTACGAAAGGAAAAGATTCTACGAGAGCTCAAGAAGTACTTGTTGAAGGATCATCTTCTTCTTCAGAATCTAAGAAAGCAAATTCAAAATCTAAGTAATTTAAAAATAAATTCTGGTAATTAAAGAGGGCCCATTTATTGGGCCTTTTTTAATATATTCTCTAGAAACTCTTTCTCTTCTTCAGTGTACTTTCCCATAGGCTTTTTAGTACTGCTCGACTTTGTCTTAACAATATCTTTTTTCGGGGGAACGGTGTTTGAAAAAAACTTCTTAGACTTAGCAATCCCTTCTTTAGACCCTTCTCTTACATAAGAAAAAATGTTCTTAGTTAACGGTCTTGCGGCTTTTTCAAGGCTATAAAACAGAGGCGTTCCACTCATTGGAATAGTAAGTATAAAAAAGCTGAGTGAAAAATAGAAAAGAAATTTAATAACAAACATAAAATATCCTTAGAGAGAATCTTTTAACATATTGGTTGCAACTTTTAAGACAGACCTTTTTAAGGTTTCTGCATCAAAAGGCTTGGCTAAAAAATCTATAGCCCCATTAGAGATAGATTCAATTATAATATTCTCTAAATCTAAGCTAGACATCATGATAATAGAAATAGGTCTATTTGAAACCTCATTCAGTTTTTTTGCGAGTTCCATACCACTAATATTTGGCATAACTACATCAATAATAAAAAGATTGGCTTTGGTGCTAGAGATAAGAGCGATAGCTTCTTCAGCGTTACCGGCTTGGCCGACAACATCGAACTCACTTTTTTCAAGAATATCTACGACAGTCTTTCTCGTGAATTCGGCATCATCTACTACGGCTATTTTTACAATACTTTTAGGATCTTTTGACATGCATCTATTCTAGCAGAAATAGAGCATATCAAAAGCCCGGAAGAATTTTACTCAAGTTTAAATATTAAGCGGCCATTGGAGGAAGTTCAGATCCTCTTTTGGCCTTCTTCTTCTTGTTCTTTGCCATGTATTCCTTCCAACCAACTAGAGCTACTTCTAGAACTTGATCGAAATTCTTTACTGGTACGAACTTTAAGGTCTTGCGGTACTCATCTGGAATATCCTCAAGGTCTTTTCTGTTCTTCCATGGCATAACGACGGTCTTAATATTCATTCTCATGGCTGCGAGAGACTTCTCTTTGAGTCCACCAATTGGTAGGACTTTTCCGGTAAGCGTTATCTCGCCAGTCATAGCAACAGACTTATCTATAGGAAGACCTGTGATAAGAGACATGATCGCCGTGGCAAGAGTGATCCCTGCACTTGGCCCGTCCTTTGGGGTTGCCCCTGCAGGAAGATGGATATGCACTTCATGGTTTTCAAAGAAGTCCTCCTGAAGACCGAAATCCTCAGCTCTACTTCTTATGAAACCAATGGCTGTTTGAGCAGACTCTTTCATCACATCACCAAGTTGACCGGTAAGTGTAATGCCTGCGCCTTTCATTTTGGTTGTTTCAATATAGAGAACTTGGCCACCTGCTGAAGTCCAGGCTAAACCTGTTGCAACTCCAACTTCATCCTCTTCTTTTTCATCATCCTTCGTGTAGACTGGTGGTCCTAGAAGTTTGTAGACAGTATCAGAGAATAGATGCGTCTTATTCTGTTCGCCTTGAGCGATCTTCATTGCTACTTTTCTACAAAGTGCGCCAATTTGTCTCTCGAGGTTTCTTAGTCCTGCTTCAGAAGTAAAGGACTTGATTACATTCTTAAGCGCTTCATCGTGAAATTCCACATGCTCTTCAGTAATCCCATTTTCTTCTAATTGTTTTGGTACTAAATACTTCTTACTAATGGCTAGCTTTTCTTCTTGGGTATACCCAGAAAGGTTAATCACTTCCATTCTATCTCTTAGTGGACCTGGAATATCTTGAAGAACATTCGAAGTCGCAATAAACATTACGTTTGAAAGATCAAAAGGTACGTTTAGGTAATGATCTCTAAAATTGTGGTTTTGCTCTGGATCAAGAACCTCAAGAAGAGCACTTGAAGGATCTCCCTTAAAGTCGCCCCCTAACTTATCAACTTCGTCTAAAAGGATAAGTGGATTGTTTGTTTTAGCCTGTTTAAGGGCTTGAATAAAACGGCCTGGCATAGAACCAACATATGTTCTTCTATGTCCTCTAATTTCAGCCTCATCTTTTACACCACCTAGAGAAATCCTAATAAATTCTCTACCGGTTGCCTTAGCAATTGATTTACCAAGACTTGTTTTACCAACTCCTGGAGGACCACTAAAACAAAGAATTGGGCCTTTCATACCATTGCCTTTAAGCGACCTTACGGCTAGGTATTCTAAGATTCTTTCCTTTACTTTTTTAAGGTCAAAATGATCTTCGTCTAAAATCTCGAGAGACTTTTCAAGATTTACAGTCTCTTCTGAAGAGACGGACCAAGGTAGGTCTGTCATCCACTCTAAATAAGTGCGAAGGATGCTTGATTCAGAAGAATCAGGGTGCATCTTTTCAAGACGGACTAGTTGCTTGGTTGTTTCTTTTTCTACTTCCTCAGGCATTCCAGCTTTTTCGATCTTATCTCTGAATTCTTGGAACTCATCTTCAGCTGGCTCATTTCCATCATCACCAAGTTCAGACTTAATGGCGCGGATTTGCTCGCGAAGAAAGAATTCTTTTTGATTCTTGGCCATGTCATCTTCCGCTACACCTTTTATCTTAGCTTGCATGCCAAGGATCTCTAGTTCGCGAGAGAGGATTTCATTTATTTTATGCAGTCTTTCAACTGGATCTAATACTTCTAAAATCATTTGGGCTTCAGCTACGTGGAGATTCATATTTGAAGCAACAAGATCAGCAAGACGACCAGGGTCTTGAATATCTTCTAATACCATTAAGATATCAGGGGATAGAATTTTTCCCATCGAGATAACTTTTTCAAGTTGTTCTCTGATTGATCTCATTAAAGCACTGACGGCTACGTTCTCATTTTCTGGAACTACGTCTTCTACTTTTTCAAGTTTAGTTATAAAGTATGGCTCGCTCTGTTCAAAACTTTGGATCTTAGCTTTTGTTAAGCCTTGAACTAAAATCTTGATCCTTCCATCAGGTAGCTTTCTCATTCTCATGATCATGGCCACTGTTCCCATTTCGAAGATTTCGGATGGGGTCGGAGTTTCTGCTTTAATATCTTTTTGACTTGATAAGAAAATAAGTCTGTCAGAACTATTAAGTGCATGCTCGACGGCTTGGATTGATGATTCTCTTCCCACAAATAGCGGAAGAATCATGAACGGGTATACAACTATATCGCGAATTGGCAGGAGGGGAAGTTTATCCTTAAACTCAATGCTATCACCCTCGTAATTTGTCACCATACTCTCTCCTTAAAGTAACGGTATTGCCTCTACAGGTAGGCATGATACGAATCGGGAAAATCTTTCCGATTCTTTAAGCTTTTTGTGGTCGTAAAGCATAATAAATTTTAAAATTGTTTAGTGATATTGAGTGCTTTGATCGGTTACAATAGATAAGTCTTAGGAATAAGGTAGTACCTGATTAAGCTAGTTGAAGTAAATTAATCAAGAAAGGAAAAAAAATATGTCTGACTCATTTGGTTGTGTGATCTTAGCCGCAGGAAAAGGAACTAGATTAAAGTTGAACGACCCTAAGCCTCTAGTCCCCCTAATGGGCAGGCGTTTGGTGGATTATGCTATTGAATCATTACGCGATTTTATGGTGAATAATTCAGGCAATGGCGAAGTAAACCTCGTAATTGGGCATGAAAAAGAAAAAGTTCAGGAACATTCGAAAAAAAGTGCAAATAAATTTAATGTCGAGGTAGGTTTTTCCATTCAAGAAAAACAATTAGGAACGGCTCATGCTCTTAAGTGCTACTTTGATCAAAATGAGAAGGCGTCGAGCTTTGATTACACAGTAATTATGTGTGCTGATACTCCACTTATAAGTGGTGAAGTCCTAAGTGAACTTTATGAAGCGCTTAAGAAGGACGATCTTGATGGTGTTGCTGCAAGCTTTGAAACTAAGGATCCTACTGGCCTAGGAAGAATTATTCGTTGTGATAAAGGCTTCAGAATCGTTGAACATAAAGACGCTAATAAAGAAGAACTTCTTATAAGTGAAGTTAACTCTGGAATGTACATCGTTAAAACTTCATACATCACTAAGCATCTAAGTAATATAAAGAGCGAAAATGCCGCAGGCGAGTTTTATCTGACAGATCTTTTTCAAGAGAACTCTAATGTTAAGCCAAAGATCTTTGAAGATGAGAAAACCTTCTTAGGGGTTAATGACTTAGCTCAACTTGAACAAATCGAGAATCTTTTAAGAAGAAGAAAAGCTAGAGTGCTCCGAGAAAATGGAGTTAGGTTTATAGACTCTAGGCATGTCTATATAGATGAAGACGTAGAAGTTGGTTTTGGTAGTTTAATCTATCCTAGCGTGAGCCTCTTTGGTTCTACAGTTATTGGAAAAGATAGTATCATCGAAACAGGTTCTATCCTTACTGATTCAAAGGTAGGGATCAATACAGTTATAAAGGCCTATTCAACCTTAGAGGAATCTATTGTGGGAGATGAGGCAGCTATCGGACCATACGCAAGGCTAAGACCAAAGGCAGACATTGGCTCAAGGTCTAAGATTGGAAACTTTGTGGAAATTAAAAAATCAAAATTAGCTGAAGGCGTAAAAGTCTCCCATCTATCCTATGTAGGGGATGCCGAAATTGGCGAAGACGTTAATATTGGTTGTGGTTTTATTACTTGTAACTATGACGGTGCAAATAAACACCTAACCAAGATCGGCAAAGGCAGCTTTATTGGATCAGACTCTCAAATGATCGCCCCAGTTACTCTTGGTGAAGAATGTTATGTGGCGAGTGGGTCTACCATTAACCAGGATATTCCTAGTGGGGGCTTTGCTATCGCCCGAGGTAGGCAGGTCACAAAAGAGGGCATGGCGCGGAAATTCATTAAAAAGAAGTAATGATTTTAACGGGTTCTGCATCGTGTAAAATGCACAATGGGTCTTTCCTTAAATCCCTATAAAGTGGTAAAAATAGTCCATATTTTAACAGGTTAGGAAATTATGTGCGGAATTGTGGGACACCTTGGGCCGAATAACCCTATGGGAACAGTGTTAGAGGGCTTAAGCCGTCTAGAATATCGTGGTTATGATTCAGCGGGCGTCGCCTATGTTGATGATAAATCTGAACTTCATTTTTATAAGAAGATGGGAAAGCTCGCTAATCTAGTTAGCCTCCTAGGAGAGAAAAAGCATACGGCCGTAGGTTGTATCGGGCACACAAGATGGGCCACTCACGGTGAAGTAAATGACGCCAACTCACATCCTCACACTCATGGAAAGATCTCTATTGTTCATAATGGAATTATCGAAAATGCACCTTCTTTAAAGAATGAACTAGCCTCAGAAGGTTTTAAGTTCTTATCAGATACTGATTCAGAAGTTTTTCTTGCCTTAGTATCAAGTAATCTCAAAAAAGGAATGGAGTTCAAATCTGCTGTAGCTGAAGCTTTTAAAAGAACAGATGGCAATTCAGCCTTCGTAGTTTTAAATGCAGAAACAAGTGAGATTCTAGCGGTAAAAAGAGGAGCACCTCTTGTTGCTGGTCTTCATGAAGCTAATTCTGATGCATCAGTAAGTTCAGATCCATATGCCCTCGTTGGTAGTTCAGATACAATCTATTTTCCAGGAGATGATGTATTGGTTCTTCTTTCTAAGAAGAATTCAAATATAATTTCTTTTTTTGAGCTCGATGGATCTGAGTCGAAGAACTTTAAATTTAAAAAACAAGAGATGTCTCTAGAGGCCACTGATAAAGGTGACTTTGAGCACTTTATGTTAAAAGAAATCTACGAGCAGCCAGGTCTTATTAGAGATCTTGTGCAATTTTACCTTGCAGGTGAAGGTGCAGAATATTTAAGACGGGTCTCAGAATGGAAGCCAAAGAAGTTTCATATTTCTGCCTGTGGTACAGCCGCTTATGCAGGAATGGTAATTAGAGACTTTATTGAAAGATTTAACCGTATTCCATGCGCCGTAGAGCTTGCAAGTGAGTTTAGATACAGAGATCCACTTCTTAACAAAGAAGACGTAGGTCTTTTTATCAGTCAGTCAGGAGAGACAGCGGATACCTTAGCTGCCCAAGGTCTTTGTGTTGAAAATAAGATGAAGACCATGGCCATTGTTAACGTAGAAGGCTCAACTCTCTACAGAGATTGTGATGAAAATCTTTTAATTCGAGCTGGAATAGAAATTGGTGTAGCAAGTACAAAAGCTTTCACTCAACAGGCCCTAACCGGAAGGCTTTTATCTCTCTCATTAGCAGGGGATTTAAGTGATGATGCGAAAAGAAAAATAGTATCAGATAAGTACAGTCTATTAGCTGAGAGGATTGATGATATTCTTGATCGCGTGGATGAGCTTAAAAAGATTGCAGAAGAAATCTATAATTATAATGGATTCTTTTTTACTGGGAGAGGACAGTTTTTTCCTGTCGCATTAGAAGGAGCCTTAAAGTTAAAAGAAATCGCTTATGTTCATGCTGAAGGCTATGCCTCTGGTGAGCTAAAGCACGGGCCGATAGCCCTTATCGATGATCAAATGGTTAATATTGCTATTGTAGGTCCAGTTCTCTTTGATAAAACTATTTCAAATATCCAAGAAATAAAGGCCAGAAGAGGAATCATCGTAGGTCTTGGTCCTAAGGGTGCAAAAGACCTTGATGATATTTGTGATTTCAAGTTTGATCTTAACTTTGATGGATTAGATGAGCTTTCACCGTTGTACGTCAATGTTGCGAACCAGCTTTTAGCCTACTATATGGCTAAATTTAAAGGAACTGATATTGATAAGCCAAGGAACTTGGCAAAGTCAGTGACGGTTGAATAGAATCGCTAAATGCAATTAGACTCTTTAAATAAAGCACAAAAAGAAGTTGTCTTAAACAGCGAAGGCCCCATGATGGTCTTAGCTGGTGCTGGCTCTGGAAAGACCCGCACATTGGTAACAAGAATCTCTCACCTTTTAGAAGTTAAGGGTGTAAGTCCTTTTCAGGTCCTAGCTCTTACATTTTCAAATAAAGCTGCTAGAGAAATGCGGGAGAGGATTGCAAGCACTGTTAATATTGATCTTGGTGCTCTTCAAATAACTACCTTTCACAGTTTTTGCGCAAGAGTTCTTAGAAGTCAAGCTAACTACATAGGACTGAGTAAAAGTTTTACCATCTATGATGATAGCGAATCTAAAACAATTGCAAAGAGCTTATTAGCTAAAAGAGGAATCTCAACCAAAGAGGTTTCCCCTTATGAAGTCCTAGGATTTATTGATGATCTAAAGAACAAAGGTTATTACCCTGGACGAGATATGGGGCCAGAGTTTGAAAACTTTGAAGATGATCAAATGTTCTATGAGATGTTTCTTGAGTATGAATCTGAACTAGCTAGGTCTAATGCCGTTGATTTTGGGGGATTGATAACAGGAGTTTTAAAGCTCTTTGAAAAACATCCAACGGTGTTAAAAACTTATCAAGAAAGATTCCGCTACCTTCTCGTTGACGAATATCAAGATACTAACAGGTGTCAATTTGAATTGATCTGTTACTTAGCAGAGAAAACACAAAATGTTTGTGTGGTTGGGGATGAAGATCAGTCTATCTATAGTTGGCGTGGAGCCGACATTAATAATATCTTTGATTTTGAGAAAAAATTTCCAGAGGCAAAGACTTATAAATTAGAGCAGAACTACCGTTCTAGTAAAAAGATTATTGAAGCCGCCTCCCATGTGATTGCCAGAAACTCTTACCGAAAAGGTAAGACCATGTGGACTGACAACCCTGAAGGCGAAGAAATTGAAATTATCGAAAACAATAGTGATAAAGATGAATGCGAATTTGTGGCTTCAAAGATAAAAGAATTGAAGAGTGCAGGGAATACCTATAATGAAATGGCCGTCTTTTATCGAACCAACTCGCAATCAAGACAAGTTGAAGATGCCTTAAGAAATTCGAATATCAACTACAGAGTCGTTGGGGGCATTAAGTTCTACGATAGAAAAGAAATTAAAGATATCTTGGCCTACCTAAGACTTGTCGTTAATGAAAAAGATAATCTGGCTTTAAGTCGAATTATTAATGTCCCAGCTAGAGGGATTGGTACCACAACTCTAAGAAAATTAGAAAATGAAGCGATAAAGAATGATCAATCTCTCTTGGAAACCTTAAAGCAAATGGTTGCGGCTCCTGATGAGTTTAAACACATCAGAATTACAACTAAAGTTAAGTCTGCCATTAATCATTTTGTAAGCTTAATTGAAGAACTGATAATCTTAAAAGATTCAGGTGAAAAACCTCTTATATTATTTGAAAAAACCGTCAATGAAACGGGCTATATGAGCTACTTGAAGGCGGCTAAAACTTATGAAGCAGAAGCTAGGTTAGAGAACTTAGAAGAACTTGGTAATGCAATTGCTCAGTTTGAATCTAATAATGAAAACGCCACTATGGATTCTTTTCTCGAAACAATAACTCTTGATAGGACGGCTAACGATGAAGAGGACACACAAGGTGAAGTAAGCCTAATGACCATTCATGGCTCTAAGGGGCTTGAGTTTAAGTATGTCTTTATTGTTGGCTCTGAAGAAAATATGTTCCCGAGTATGAGAAGTATCGAAGCAGGGGAAAAAGGTTTAGAAGAAGAAAGAAGGCTTTTTTATGTGGCTATGACCAGGGCCATGGTTAAGCTCTATATATGCTTTGCTCAAGGGCGTATGCTCTACGGTCAATTGCGGTTCAATGGACCGAGCCGCTTTATCTCGGAAATCCCTCCAAAATATTATACTTGGACAAAGGCTAAGACTGGGGCCCGTGGAGGTTGGGACACCTCTTCTTCTGAGACCTATGGAACTGCTTCAAGTGATGATTTCTTCGCTGATGAAACTTATGACGATGAGGTAGTCTACCAAGTGCAAAGCTCGGTTATTCAAGCTAAATATCCACAAGGCTCTTCAGTGGTTCATTCTTTATATGGCGAAGGGAAAGTAACTGAGACAAGCGGCGCGGGTGAGCAAGAGAAAGTTGTTATTAAGTTCAATGACGGAGCTATTAAGAAATTTATGGTAAAGTTCGCTCCTTTGGAATTACTTTCTTAAAGAATCAAAGTACAATGACTTCTTAATGAAGAGCTCAAAGAAAATTAAAATAATTTTGATCTGCGTTATCTTGCTAGTCACTACTTTAGTGGCGATAACCTTCTATGCACGCCAAAAGTTTAATCCTGAGTCTTTAAAAGCTGAGCTGATCACTAGCTTAGGTGAACTCTATCCAAACTTAAAGATAGACCTAGGTAACTTGGAAGTTGGTTTTGGAATTAACAGTCATATTAAAATTTCAAAGGTTAAGCTTAGCTCAAAGGTTCTCGAGTTAAATAAAGCGAGGCTTGGAAGCTTTGACCTTATAGATGTAAAAATTCCTGTTTTTAATATTTTGACAGGCGGGGGAACAATTGTTTTAGAGGTTAAGAACCCAGAAATCGAATTCAGATCAATAGAAAAAGGATCCAATTGGTCTAAAACATTAGAAAGCCCTGTAAAAGAAGAAATAGACCAATCAAAAAAGTCGAAACTACCTGCTTTTTTATCAAACTCTCAAATTAATGCTTATATGCAGAACTTGCTATTTATTCACGCAGGGGCAGAAGGCAAGATAAATAAATACAACTTTAACGAGATCTCATTAAAAGATATCGGAATAAAAAGACCGATGGCGATTAAGCTATCTTCTAATGTTGAATTTGCTGGCACAGAATTAATCAAGTTCTCAATTGATTCAATTGGAGAGTTTAGCCTAAAGAGTTTCTTAGAAGATAGAGTCGTAAGAACCAAGGCCATTTCTAAGATTTCAAACCTCTCTCTCGGTGAGAAAAATCTTGAAATAGGAGAAGTTAGTTTAAATACAAACCTTTTATTTCGTAATGATAAAACAGGAAGAATCACCTATGAAATCTCGAGTGAAAACTTATTAGAATCTAAAGGTGAGTACCTAATTCTTAAAGACGAAGGGACACTTAAGATCGAAAAGCTCCTTCTCTCTCTTGAAGGGTTGAATAAAGTTTATCCTTTCAAGACTCCAGGTCTTAATCTAAGTGACTCTTCAGTTAACGTAGATGGAGAAGTGGTTATCAGTAAAGAAGGTTATATCAAGCCTTTTTTAAAAGCTAAGATGGTAAAATCCCTTTTTTATGAGGTGGATCCTATAAAACTTGAGCTTGAGAGGGGAGTCTTAGTCTTAACAGAGAATAAGTTTGACCTATCAGCGGCATTTTCTACTCTAAAAGGTAGGGGAGAGTTAAAGCTAAAGAATGAACTTGATTTAAATAAGAAGCTAGATCTATCGGGACTAGATCCTTTTTCGGCTTCGCTAGATTTAAATGGTCTTATTTTCGAAGAGTCCTTGCTTAGAAAACTAATGGAGCCTAAGACTGAAAACATAAAAGCTAAAGTAGAAGCTAAAAAAGTAAGCCCTATCATTCCTTTTATCCTAGACCTAGAACTTAAGAACATTGTTCTTTTAAAAGAGGTGTTAAATGGGAATACTCAAATATCAGCTGTTAAAGATAAGATAGCTATCAAGAACTTGGACTTAAAGTTAGCTGGAGGAAGGCTTCTCGTTAACTCCACAACTGAGCTCTTAAAAGAAACCTCTGCTCATAAGTTTAGCATTGACCTTGAAAAGGTTAACTTAAAGACTTTTAGGAACATAGCTCCAAAAAGCATGCCATTTGCAACAGGGCTCCTTAATGGTTCTATTGCGGGTAATGCCAAATCAACGGGCAAAGGAATGAGTTATAGTGTCTTTCTAAAGGGCCATGCTGAAGATGGAGAGATTATCAATTATGACTTTTCAGAGGTGATAAATGAAAGGCTCGATAAGATCAACCAATTACCCTACTTTAATAAGAAGCCCCTAAAGAAAGTTAAGATCCCTCAGGATTATGAAAAAGTGACCTACGACTTTCATATTAAAGAAGACGTAGTAAAGATTAAAAAGATTCATATGATCGGAATAAAAAAGAAGATTGAGTTAAAGAGTGAAGGGCAGCTTAAGGCTAATGGACCTAGTGATGTTTATATTAATTTCTTTGATAAGAAGAAAAATTACCTTAAATTCTTAGCCGAAGTAGATATGAACTCCTTTCCCACAAGGATGACTGGGACTGGGTATGACTTAAAGCCTGATTATAATTACACCATGAAAGTCTTTCTCAAAAAAGCAGAGAAAAGAGTTAAGAAAAAGGCCAAGGCAGCAGTTAAGAAAGTTATAAAAAAAGAGACTAATAAACTAAAAGAAAAAGCAAAATCTAAAGCAAAAGATTTAATAAAGGACTTATTCCAATGATTAAACCACTAATTTGGGAAAATGATACTCTTAGACTAATTGATCAGCGCAAACTTCCTCTTACAGAAGAGTATGTTGACATTAATAATTTAGAAGAGTGCTTTGACTCTATTAAAGACATGATTGTTCGAGGGGCTCCTTTGATTGGTTTTACTGCTCTATGGGGAATGGTCTTAGATATAAAGAACAACCCTAGTTACGGTATAGATCAGATTATAAAGTCAGCAGAATATCTAAAGTCGGCAAGACCAACAGCTGTAAACTTAGCTTACGAAGTAGAGCGGGCAGTAGAGCTGGCTAAGACATCTTTAGATACCTATGAGCAGAGGTTAAGAATTTTTGCTCAAGATCAAATGGATCTTTTATATGAGAACAACCTAGCTATGGCTAAGATTGCTCAAAAGGATTTAGAAAAAAGATTTGGAGACAAGAAGCTTAGGTTGATGACTCTTTGTAATACAGGAGCCTTGGCTTGTGGACCCATGGGAACAGCTTTAGGGGTTATCTCTCACTTGGCCTCTCAAGGAAAGATTGAAATGGTCTACGCTTCTGAGACAAGACCTTATCTTCAAGGTGGAAGGTTAACAGCTTATGAACTTTGTAAGGAAGATATTCCCCATAAAATTACTGTTGAGGGAGCCTTCAGTTATATCTTAGAAAATAAACTCGTAGATGCTATTTTTATTGGGGCTGATCGTATTGTGAGAAATGGTGATACGGCTAACAAGATTGGATCTTCTACCTTAGCTATCGTGGCTAAGTATTATGGAGTTCCTTTTTATGTTGTAGCGCCAACATCATCATTTGATTTAGACTCTAAGACAGGTGACGAGATTGAAATTGAATTAAGGCCAGAGGACGAGGTGTTGAACGCGCTCTCTTCTCGGATAGCACCAGGGCAAAGTAAGGCGCTTAATCCGAGTTTTGATGTGACGAGGGCAAAGAATATTACAGGGATCATTTGTGAAAAGGGTCTAATTCAAGATCCTATTTCAACTGAAAGTCTTTTGAAGGTAGTGGAGTCTTAGTGGAAAAACGAGCATCTATCGATATCGGATCAAATACTATTTTATTATTGGCAGCTGAGGTTAATGAATCTCCTTTTTCTTATAAAGAAATCTTAAATGAAACCTTCGTAACTAGTTTAGGAAAAGATCTAGATAAGACGGGAGTCTTTTGCGAGAACTCACTTAAAGATAGTTTCGAAGCTCTTAGTGACTATAAAGAAAAAGTGGAGTCTATAGGCATCACTCCATCAGAAGTGATTGTCACGGCCACTGAAGCTTCGAGGGTGGCCAAGAACTCTAAAGAATTCTTTGATAAAGTTAAGGCAGAATTAGGTTTTAACGTTCAGATTATAAGCGCCTTAGGTGAAGCCTATTATACTTCACTAGGAGTCATTAAAGGGCATAAGTTAGATTCAAAAACCGCCGTTATCATGGATGTAGGGGGAGCTAGTACTGAACTTATCCTTATAGAAAGAGACCCTTTTGAAATCATTAGAACGATTAGCCTTCCCGTAGGCTCTGTTCGAGGAACAGATTGGATTGAAGATGGGAGCTTTGAGACAAGGATGAAGAACCTTCTTGATAATGAAGAGCTCGATAACTTTAAGTCCGACTATCTTCTTTGTGTGGCCGGAAGTATGACGAGTTTAGGTGGAATGATTAAGGGATTAAAGAAGTTTGATAGTAATGAAGTAAATGGGTCAGCTATTGGGTTTGATAAGTATTTGAAGTTTTTTGAATCAATTGAAGGCCTAAAACCAGAGGAACTCCTTGAAAAGTTTCCTTTTCTTGGAAAAAGAGCGAAAAGTATTTTGGCTGGAGCCCGACTTGGACTTAAAATGGGTAAGAGGCTAGAAATCAGATCTTTTGAGATCTCAACCTTTGGTTTACGTTATGGAACCCTTTTTTCTGGAAAGATAGAGTCTAAATATGGCGAGCTTTGATAAACCTGTAGATTATAAAGAAGGCACAGTTATCTTTTCTGAAGGTGAGCCTAGTAGCTATATGTATATTGTAGTCTCTGGAGAGATTAGGATCTTTAAAGAAGATAAAGACCGCTTGATTCCCATTTCAATTGCAAAGAGTAAGGACTTTATTGGAGAGCTTTCAATTTTTAATGATGAGCCAAGAAGTGTTTCAGCTATTGCAGTTGCTTCTTCAACAGTCATTGTGCTTAAGAAAAGTGATATAAGAAAAGTGATCAAAGAGTGCCCTGACTGGGTTTCAAACATTATGGTGACTTTGTCAGATCGTTTAAGAGGCTCTATTGATATGCTTAGAGAGCATAGGATTGTCGATGATATCACCAATGCAGGCGATGAACTCGACTCGCAAGCCGAGAAGAAATTCCATAAGTTAATTCAGGATTATAGAAAAAGAAGAGGACTTAAAAAGTAGTTAGATCGTGATCTGTCTTCTTTTTAAAAGATTACCTAATATAGAGACAATCTTCTGTTGTGCTCTTTTAGTATCTCTTTCTTCATTCTTAAGTGTAGTTGTTAAGACTTGATACGCCTGTTCAGCATAATCTCTTTCAGCAAGTCCTAAGACTCTTCTTTGAAAATCCCTAGGCGTGTCTTTAAGGGCAAGTCCCCAAATAGCAGGCTTTACGTAATTAAAGATAAGATGAAGCTCATCATCCCCAAGCCTATTTAAGTCGCTAAATGTAAGACAGTTTTCAGTCAATTCCATCGCTAATTGTGGATTACGGGCTTTAATATTTCTTAGAAGAACTTCACGCTCCTCCGGTTGCATAAACTTGAGCATCTCAATAACTTGAGCTTTGCCATTGATAAAAAGACCTTGCTGGGTAGATTCCGCGTTAACTGACATTCAACATTCTCCTAGGCATCAAATTCGTATTTATTGATAGATTTCTTGTATTGAGTTCTAGCTGTATCAATACTTTCTTTATGTTGCTCAATCATCTTTTCTAGCTGAGCTCGCTGTGTTTCTTTTGTCTCGTCAATCTTACTATCATGAGACTTTGTTAGTTCTTCGAGCTGTTGCCCAAGTCTTCTATTTTCATCCCTGATCTTAACCTTATGAGCCATCTGAACATTCTTTAATTTTCTTTCTAATTCATTTTCAAGGTTGAGCTTTGCTACAGCAAATTCAGCTCTCATCTTTTTGAGTTGTTTCTCATTGCCTTCTACTTCTGATTTATAGTTCTTTTCGCTTTCACCGCGAACTTTACGCATTTCGACCTGATGGCGCTTGGTTTCCATCTCTTTATATCTATTTGCCTTGGCTTGCGTGATTTCAGTCATAATGGCCTTTTATTATTTACTGGGCACTGCACCCTAATATAAGGTTATCTCTTAACAGGAACTCTATTCAAGGGGAGGCAAATATGTCCCAAATAAGTCGGGAATTATACTCAGGAAAAATTTACCTAATCGATGGAAAAAGAACACCATTTGGAAGCTTTGGTGGCAGCCTTGGTGGTGTAACTCCTGTAGATCTTTCAGTTTCTGCGGCGAAGGCCCTCTTGGAATCAACAAATGTAAAACCAGAGCAGATTGATCATGTCATCTTAGGAAATGTATTACCGTCAACTACAGACACTTTATATGGAGCTAGGCATCTAGGATTAAAGATTGGGATCCCGGAAAATGTACCTGCTTACCTCCTAAATAGACTTTGTGGATCAGGCGTACAAACAATGCTTGATGCTGCTCGCATGATTAAGCTTGGTGAAGCAAGTTGTGTTCTCGCTGGTGGAACCGAAAATATGTCAATGGCCCCTCATGCTGTTTATGGCGGAAGATTCGGAACAAAGTACGGTGCTCTTCAAACTGTAGATTTTCTTCTCGATAGTTTAACGGATCAATATTCAGGATGCCCAATGGGAATCACTGCGGAGAACTTAGCTGAGCAGTATTCACTAACTAGAGATGAGTGTGAAGAGTACTCAGTAAACTCTCATAAGAAATACTTAAAGGCCTTTTCAGAAGGACATTATAAAGACGAGATCGCACCAATTGAATTAAAAAGAGGCACTCTCTCAAAAGATGAGCATCCTCGTGAAGATATAAATAAAGCAGGAATGGAAAAGCTTCGCACTAGTTTTAAAAAAGATGGAACCGTCACTCCGGCCACAGCCTCAGGAATTGTTGATGGTTCGGCCATGTGTCTCATTGCAAGCGAAGAGTTTTGCCTGAAACATTCAATCACCCCCCTTGCGGAAATTATCGACGGACAAGTTGTCGGTGTTGACCCAAAGATCATGGGGATCGGTCCAGTACCGGCGATCAATCTTTTACTAGAAAGAAACAAGATGAAACTTGATCAGATTGATCTTATTGAAATTAATGAAGCTTTTGCTAGTCAGGTCATCTCTTGTCAAAAAGAACTTAAGATTCCTGATGAGAAATTAAATATCTGGGGTGGAGCTATTGCTATAGGTCATCCACTTGCAGCGACTGGGACTAGGATTTCTACTGCCCTAGCAAGACAACTAAGAGCTGGTGGACTAGAATTTGGTATAGCAAGTGCTTGTATTGGCGGAGGGCAGGGTATTTCTGTTCTATTAAAAGCGGTGAAATGAAAGAGCTCAACTTAGATAAGAACGATTTTATTCAATTTAGAAATTGGCTAAATCTAGAGATTGAAGCGATTACATGGCAAGGAAGATACAAAGAAGAGTTCGAAGACTTTTGGAATTCTTTCTTTATAGAAGGCCTCTCTTTTGAGCAGTTAGTTCAACGCTTTGACTACGCCTATACTGAATCTAAGATTGGACCACTTTCATCTTGGTTTCATTGGCTTAAAGAAAAATTTATTAGTTATACCTTCTTAAAAAAGAACCTCTCAATCTTAGAGCTCTCTAAAAAAAGTGGCTTGTCTCTCTCTGAGATATCATCGCTCTTGAGAAATTTCTTTCTAGAGTTTGCTCCCCATGAAGATGATAAGCTTAGTGAAAACTTTCAAATTGTTCATCCGACTAATCCTAACGTTCATTTAACCTTTGAGGGCTTGTCGGCGATCGTCCGCTTACCTGAAATAGATTGCGGCACAGGTCCTGATGAAATAATGCCAAGCTTAGAGGTAACCCTTTATGAAGAGTGGAGTGCTTTTATTCGGAAGATGAAAAAAGATATCTACCATCCTTCTTTTGATATGAAGGCCATTAAAAGTAGAGCAAGCTTTAAGGAACAACTTGGTATTGTAAGAGAAGTCTTACTGCTCCTCTTAATAGGAACGGTACTAGTTTATGCCGTAAAATATGGAAATAAATTCTATGAGAAATATCTTATTGAGAAGATAGGGGTCTATGAACCACAATTTAAATGGCTAGATAAAGCTCTGACTTTTAAATCTGTTCAAGAAAGAAAAGACGCAAAGTCAGACTTCTCTTTAAATATCGAAGATCTCGATGAAGTAGATGATTCAAAAACCTTTATCAGTGATTTTGAAGAGCAACGTTTTGATGTGGAATCTGAAGTTGTCTTAACCTCTTGGGATTCACTACCTAAAGACTTTGGAGCCGCTGACCTAGAGCAATCTGATTACGAAGAACTTCTCAAAAGAGGTTACCGAGAAAGTCGGTATGGTCACACAAAAGTTTATAGAGTGATGGTAAAATCTGTTAACCTAACCTCTACTAAGAGCCGCCTAAATAAGCTTCTTAATAAATACTCAGTTACCCAAGTTGATAATGTAAAACCAGGCCAACTAGTTCCGGGCGGAGTCTATTATAATATCTTCGTTCCTAGGCTTCACTTGAAAGAATTTATGGCGCAAGTGATGAATCAAGAAGAAGCGATTCTTTATGAGAGTAGAACTCGGGTTCGCCGAAATCCACCAGGAAAGAACAGGGTTTTTATTTGGGTTAAAGATATTTAGCCAAACCTTCGGTTTGCTTAAATATCTTTTTCACATGCTAGCATCAGGGATTTCAAACTGAGCTTTTAATCTTCTAAGTAAGATATGGGCCTTACCTAAGTAATACCACTGACGAACAAAACCAATTAACATCGCTGCAATAAATCCGTAAGCCACGCCTGAATGAATTGTTTTCTCAACTAGATTTGTATCGTGAGCTCCGCCTAAAAGAAAAGCGATCATCCCAAGAACAAGCATTAACATCGTCCATGGAACCGTTTGCCTCTTTGAGCGCTCCGCGTCTCTATGCCATTGATCAACTTTTTTCTTATAGGGCTCTAAGTCATTAGGAGCATCGTCAAAGAGTTCACTTAAGTTTTGCCCGCTATGAATGATCATATGAACATTCTTAACAAGTCGCGCCACTCCTATAAAGTAAAACATTACAAAGGCTTGTGCGAAGATCGTATAAATAAAAGCTGGAATTGCGATATGAATATGACTCATAGATAGAGTCATCCATCCGTGAGCTAGTGCCACAGTTAAGCTTATCCCTAAAACCATGAGTATTATCAGACCTCTTAATAAGTATGCCATTGTTCCACCATCTAATTGTCATAAAAGACCGAATTTGTTATTTCTCCAGTCTCATAAAGCGAATGGACAATAAACCAACTCTCAACGTTTGGAAAGGAAAGGCAATGGCTGAAGCAAATCCTAAGAAATTATTAGAAAATAAGTTTCTAGGGGGACTAGTTGTTCCGATAGCTATTGTTTTAGTGGGAGCTCTCATTATTGTTGGAGTTACCAAGATGCTCTCTACAGAGCGCTCTTATAAAGACCTAGTTAGAGAAATACAGTCAAAGACTTTTGGAAACAGATGGGTAGCTGCTTATGAACTTTCAAAAGTTATTTCAAGCTCTCAAGTTCCGGCAGAAGAGGTTCCATGGTTAGTAGAGAATCTAACTGGTGTTTATGATGATGCTAAAGATCCTAGAACAAGAGATTTTATTGTTGTTGCCGTTGGTGCGTTGAAATCAGAGGCTGGCCTTGATCTCCTAGGTCGTTCACTTGATGACTTAGATAAAAATGTAAAGTTTCATGGACTCGTTGCACTTGGTAATTATCCCCTTGGAACAAAGATTAATAATGAAAAGATCCTTTCATTCCTGGAATCAGAAGATTTTGCTTTGCAGCAAGCAGCCATCCTCGTGGCCGGAACTCATAAAATGAACGCTGCAGTACCAAGGCTTGTTGGGCTTCTAACTTCAGATAATACAGGTATTCGTTACGCCGCAGCATCTGCCCTAATCCCTTTTAAAAATCAAGCAGCTCTTCCTACATTAAAGGAAATTCTTTTAGCCGCTGGGGCTAAAAATATCAGCGGCATATCCCTTCCTGAGATGACGGGACTCAAGCTAAGTTTGATAAATGCATTGCAGAAAAATAATTGGTCCGATTTGAACGAAACATTAATTGCTGTAGTGAACAATGAGCAAAATGCTAAAGTAATTAGCGAGGCGAGATCGGCCTTAAATCAGTTGAAAAAGTGAGACTTTGTAAGCATAATCTAACTACTTATTTTTAGATGATTTTGAGTCTGAAACTCCCTTGAAAATTGGAGTTAGAGCACTCGAATATATTAAATGGATACTTTCCTATAGAGGGAATTTTTATGAGCGAAGCTACTCGTAATAAATTGAACAGAAGAGAATTCTTTTCATACTTAAGTGTTGGTTGGATTGCCTTCACTGCTGCCTGTGCTGGCCTTGCCGGCATGGCCTTTCGTTTTTCATATCCTAACGTAAACTTCGAACCTGAAATGGATTTCATTGCAGGTCGTATTGATGATTACGAAGAGGGCGTTGATGAACGTTGGAAAAATGGTTTTGGTGTTTGGATGGTTAAAGAAGAAGGCAAGCTTGTTGCCCTTTCAAACATCTGCACTCACTTAGGTTGTGTACCTAACTGGATGCCAGCTGAATTAAAATTTAAATGTCCATGTCATGGATCTGGATATTATACGAGTGGGATTAATTTCGAAGGCCCTGCTCCACGTCCTTTGGAGAGATACAAGATCGGTCTTACTCCTGAGGGAACAATCAAAGTAGATAAAACTAAAATATATCGTTATGAAAAAGGTCAATGGGATAATCCTAATTCCTTTCTTTCAGTATAGTTGTTGAGGATTTAAAATGGCTGAAAAAGGTCTAGCAGAAAAAGTCAGAGAGACTCAGGTATGGAAATCAATTTTCCGTCATGGGCCTCCAAACAATGCTCGTAACAGAGCTGCCGTTGTTGCAGGGAACGTTTTCCTTCACCTGCACCCGATTAAGTTAAAAAAATCTGGGGTTCAACTTGGTTACACTTGGTGCATGGGGGGATTAACATTTTTTATCTTCTTAGCATTAACAGTTACCGGTGTTCTTCTGATGTTTTATTACCGCCCAACAGCGGAATATGCCTTTAACGATATCATCGCCCTTAAGGAACATGTTCCTCTCGGGATTATGAGAGAGATCCATCGTTGGGGTGCTCACGCCATGGTAATTACTGTGTGGCTTCATATGTTCCGAGTTTTTATGACTGGTTCATATAAACCACCAAGAGAATTTAACTGGGGTGTTGGTGTTATCCTTCTCGTTTTAACATTACTTCTTTCTTTTACAGGTTACCTCCTTCCTTGGGATCAGCTTGCAATTTGGGCCATTACTGTTGGTTCGAATATGGCAAAGGCTACTCCAATAATGGGGCATGGTGGACCAGGAGCTATGCTCATGCAGATCGGAGACTTTGTTATGGTCTCTGATAAGAACGATGTACGCTTTCAGTTATTAGCGGGACGTTTTGTTGGTGAGCCAGCGTTACTTAGATTTTATATTTTACACTGTGTTTTTATCCCTCTCGTTGTTGGCGTGTTGATCGCGATTCACTTCTGGAGAGTTAGAAAGGACGGTGGAATTTCAGCACCACTATAATTATTTGAGAAATACGGAAGAATCTCTATGAAAGAGTTGATTAATTATTTAGCAGACCCTATTCGATCGTTTCCGATCACATGTGTGCTTTATTTTCTGATGATGAAATATTACAAGATCGTCGGAACAAAGAAGTTTGCTTGGATTGCGGGAACTCTCTTCTTTATCACTGCGGGTATGTTTGCAATGGACCCGAACTTTTGGCTAATCATTACATGGCCAGATAATATTCCCATTTCGATCCTAATCCTAACGGTTGGTTTCTTAACTTGGTTTACTCTTTATAAGTGTGCTGAAAACGATAAGAGAATTGAAGCTGGTGAATGCCCAATTGAAGCACTACCTGAGAATAGAGAAAAAGTTTGGGCCTGGCCTAACCTTGTTTATACTGAATTATTTGCCATCATCGCTGGGGCGGCTTTTTTAATCGCTTGGGGTATTTTATTTGATGCTCCTCTTGAAGAACCTGCTAACCCAACTTGGGCACCTAACCCAGCTAAAGCACCTTGGTACTTTCTAGGTCTTCAAGAAATGCTTGTTTATTTTGACCCTTGGATGGCAGGTGTTGTTCTTCCTGGGCTTATCTTAGTAGGACTGATCGCCATTCCTTATATTGATACAAATCCAAAAGGAAATGGATACTACACTTTTACAGAAAGAAAGATGGCCGTTTCCATGTTCATGTTTGGTTGGTTGGTTCTTTGGCTTTACCTCATCATTGTAGGTACTTTCCTAAGAGGACCTAACTGGACGTTCTACGGACCATTTGAGTTTTGGGACTTTCATAAAGTTGTTGCTGAATACAATGTGAACTTATCGGAATTCTTCTGGGTCTTCGGGCTTAAGCAAGCGCTTCCAGGAAATCTTATCATTAGAGAGCTCCCAGGAATTATCCTAACTGTTCTTTATATGGGTATCCCAGTGGTTCTTACTTTCAATAAACTGAATGCAATCTTTCAGTCCATTGGAGAGTCTAATAACAAGCTTCTTAATATAACGATGATCGCACCAGCGTGTAAGTTACTAGCTGGTATCCCAGCCTTTATTGAGAAGACTGGTTATATTCGTTATTACATTTATGTTTATCTCGCAGTCATTATGGCCATGTTACCGGTCAAGATGGTTCTGCGTTGGTTGTTTAGTTTAAAATATATTATTGCGCTCCCTGAGTGGGAACTTAACTTATAAAGGAATAGCCATGTCAAAAAAACTTGAGCCAGGTATGGCCTATGACATGAAAAAATTGAACAAGGTTTTCGCATTTTTGTCGATCTTGTTCCTAGCAGTGACCTTTTGGGTTTTCTTAGACGACTTTGTTCGTCCTTGGAAAGCAGTCCAAATCCAAGGTCTAAAAGTAAAGCAAGCAAAGATTGATAAAGACCTAGCGATTGAAGCTAAGAAGATCGATGATAAAAAACTTGCTGAACTTGATGCCAAGATAGAAGAAGGTGAAAAGCTTCATGCTTCAAGAACAGAAACTATCGAAAAGCTAAATGAAGAACTCAATAAGCTAGACCTGCTGATGAAGGCAGAGACGATTAAAAATGGTCAGTTAAACTCTAATGTTTCGGCGACTAACTTTAATTGGGAACTGGCCCATAGTCATCATTCAAAGAATGAACCAGAACTATTTAATCAATTAAAGAAATACAAGAAAGAGTTCGCTGAATCTAAAGATAGAATGAAGGGCCTTACCAATCAGATAAAAGCCACTAAGAAAGAATTGCTAGCTACAAAAGCTGAGTTAACTAAAGCTTTAAAAGAAAAAGCTGAATTTGTTGGTGCAAGAAGATTGCTTCGCCTAGCTAGAAAAACAACAGAGATTGATCCTATCTTTGCGATTAGAAATGCGCCAATGGCTGACTTTCTAGATCCTACTCTAAAAGTTAGACAAGTAGTTCTCAATGACATTACGGATGATCGTTATTTTCAGCATGTGCCAAAAGTAGATCGTTGTATGACTTGTCACCTTAATATCGATAAAAAAGGCTTTGAAGATGTAGCGCAACCTTACGCAACTCACTCAAACTTAGATTTAATGGTTGGAGCAAAGTCGCCACACCCAATGAAACAAACCGGTTGTACTTCTTGTCACGGTGGAGAGGGACATAGAGTCTTAGATTTTAATGCCCCAGCTCACACTCCTAGAAATGCTGAACAGAAAAAAGAGTGGGTTGAGAAGTATCATTATCATCCACCACATAAAGTGCCTCAGGTTCAATTTAAAGTCGGATACGTAGAAGCATCTTGTATCAAGTGTCACAAAGGAGTTGAAAGAATTCCTGGTGGGACTGTTGTTAACGAAGGTATCAGAAATATTGAGAAGTTCGGCTGTTACGGTTGTCATAAGATCGAAGGCTGGGAACATAAAAGAAAGCCAGGTCCAAGCTTAGAGAAGATTGCTTCTAAAGTGAGCAAAGAATTCTTCAAAAACTGGGTTTGGTCACCAAAAGCCTTTAATAAGCATTCAAATATGCCTTCATTCTTTAGCCAGTCTAACAATTCAAAGCCTGAGCATATGAAGAAGAACATCACTGAAGTTAATGCTATTGCAGACTTCGTCTTTTCTAAGTCTGAAGGCTACCGTCCTTTTGCTAGATACAGCGCTGGAAACAAAGATAGAGGTAAGAAGCTCATCGAACAAGTTGGTTGTATGGGTTGCCACGGAGTTGAAGGATTTGAGCAAGATTCAAAGAAAATCAACGCCTTTGCAGGACCTTACTTAACGGGAACTGGATCAAAGATAAAAAGTGCAGACTGGTTAGTGTCTTGGCTTAAAAAACCAACTCATTATCAAGAAGACACGATCATGCCTTCAATGAGACTGACTGATAGAGAAGCTAACGATATTGCAACGTATCTTTTAAGTCTTAAGAATAAGAAATTTGAAGACCTTAAGTTTGAGCCCCTTGACGATAAAGTTAGAGATGACCTTCTTGTTGAGTACTTCTCAGCCTTTGATACTTTAGAAGTAGCGAGAGCAAAACTTGCTAAGATGGATGACGTTGCTAGGACTCATGAGCTTGGTAAGAGGTCTATTGGAAAATACGGTTGTTTCTCTTGCCATAATATTGATGGATTTGAAGGAAGAGCCCCCATTGGACCAGAGCTTTCAGGTGTAGGCTCTAAGCCTTTAACTCAGTTTGGCTTTGGTCATGAGTACGATGTCGAACATTCTAGAGGTGGATGGATTAAAGCCCACCTTCAAGCTCCAAGGCGATGGGATAATGGAATTGATAAACCATTTAAAGATCTTTTAAGGATGCCTAATTTTGATATGACTGAGAAGCAGGCCGATTCAATTACTGTGGCCCTTCTTGGGATGGTTACTGACTATATCCCTATGAAAGGTGTGAAGAATCTTGATCATCATGAAAAGGTTTATGCTGAAGGTATGAAAGTCGCCAACAAGTTTAACTGTGTTGGTTGTCATAAAGTTAAGAATGGAAATTGGGACGAGTTCGGTGGGGATCTTCTTAAGAAAGAAGAGTATGCCGATGACTTAAATATGGGACCTCCTTGGTTAGTCGATCAAGGTCACCGCGTTCAAGCAGATTGGTTCCATAACTTCTTAAAGAACGTAACTCCAATCAGACCTTGGCTACAAGTGAGAATGCCTAGCTTTAACCTAAGTAACGAAGAGATCAACTCTCTTGTTATGGGATTTCAAGCAGGAGCAAAGCAACAAACCTTTGTTGATAACCACGCTAAGATTGAATGGACTCCTGGTGAGAAGAATGAGGCGAAGAGATTATTTGATGCTCTAGCTTGTGCTTCTTGTCACACAACTGGTTTTAATAACGATGAGGCTCAAGCGCCGAATCTTTATCTTGCTAAGAGAAGACTAAGACCATCATGGATCAAGAAATGGATCATGAATCCACAAAGCATTCTTCCACACACTTCAATGTCGAACTTCTTTGAAGACGGCGAGCCAAGTGAAGAAGATTATTTTGATGGAAGTGTTGAGAAACAAGTTGAGGCACTAACAAAATACGTATTAGAGATTGGGGACATTGAACTCCCTAAAGCTAAATAAGGATTAAGTAATGGGACACGCAGCTTCTGGACCAAAAGAAATTCTAACTTACCCTGATGACGAGCAATTTGGTAAGGCGTCGCCTGGAAAACTCGGAATGTGGATCTTTCTTGGAACTGATGCCATGTCCTTTTCTGGGTTACTTATCGCTTACGGAATCATCAGAGCAATCGCCTTTGATTGGCCTACGGATGTTGTAAACGCTTTAGGTGGAGTTGAGCTATCAGGTTTTATGACCTTCTGGCTTATCTGCTCTTCAGTAACAATGGTTCTTTCTATCGATGCTTGTAAGCAAAAAAATAGAGAGAAGATGCTTCTTTGGTTAGGCCTTACAGTCGCAGGTGGCGCAGGATTCCTTACGATGCAAGTCTGGGAATACAGCCACCTTATGAATGACATGGGGATGACTTTTTCAACCTATGAGCATGGTAACAATCTCTTCGCTTCAACATTCTTTGCTATTACTGGGTTTCACGGACTTCACGTTCTTGCAGGAACTCTCTATTTAGCGAATATGTTTGTTAAGGCCTATAAAGGTGACTTTGATAAAGGTGATTATAACCTTTTAGAAATCGCAGGACTCTTTTGGCACTTTGTCGACCTAGTTTGGATCCTCGTTTTCACATTTATCTACCTCATATGATCAAACTCTTAATCGCAATTACTTTCAACGCATTGATCAGTACTACAGCTTGGGCCTGCCCAGGCTGCGCTGGTTCTATGGATAATCCTAAAGATACAAGAATCGTCTATATTCTCATGGTCTTTATCGCCCTTATCTATATCCCATTTATGCTTATCTACAGAACAATCATCAAGAACCGTAAACTAAACGATCAACTCTATGAGCAAGGACAATAAGGCTTACATCTTTATAGGTCTCCTAAGCTCACTCGTCTTTGCTTTTTTATTCTGGCTTATTTACTTTAAAGAAACTGCTACCGCTTCAGAGGATTGGGTAACTTATCTTCCAGCGCTCAACGCAATCTTTAACACCATGACCGCCAGCCTCTTGGTTCTCGGTTATAGCTTCATTAAAAAAGGCAAAAAAGAAGCCCATATCAAGGCCATGCTCTCAGCGGTTGGAACTTCGGCCCTCTTTCTTATTAGTTATATTCTTTATCATTACTATAAAGGGGATACGAAATTCTTGGCAGAAGGAATGATCCGCTACGTTTATTTCTTCATTCTTATAACTCATATTCTCTTATCAATGATTCAAGTTCCTTTGATCTTTACAACGCTCTTCTTTGCTTTCAAAAAGAACTACGCCAAACATAAAAAAATTGCGAGGTGGACCTTTCCTATCTGGCTCTATGTTTCTGTGACAGGTGTTTTAATTTATGCTTTCTTGAAGATCTTCAACTAGCTATTTTCAATTTTAATATTAAATGAATTCAACAATGACATTGCTTCAGGAAGGCTAAATATCGCATCTTTAAGCTTTGTGACACTAGGATCAATATAGTACTGAATTGCCCCATAGAAAGAGGCCTTCTCACAATTAGCGTGATGAAAATTTGTCTCACTCAGATCTGTCTTAGAAAAATCAGCGCTTTTTAAACTAGCTTCAGAAAAATCACAGTTTTTGGCCCGAGAATTCGTACAGATAAAGTTATCTAATTTCATTCCTAGAAAGACAGAATAATTGATCTGACAGTCATCAAAGTAAAAGCTTACTAGGTTACTGGCCTCAGTCCAATTGATCCCTGCTACCTTGCAGCCTTTAAAACTTGAGTCTCTAAAGGTGCAACCAGGAAAACGGGAGTTTGAGATATTGCATGAAGTGAACTTACAATCGATGAAGAGGCAGTTGGTAAAGAAGGATTCTTCAAAGTCTACATTCTTGAAATGGCATTCCGTGAACTCAATATCGGTCTTGTTTGAGGGAAGAGATGTGATCTCCTCATTTTCAAGGTATTCCAATTGAATTCCTATCTTTTCTTATCGTCGCTGAAATGACTAAGTTGCTTACGATAAGACAGAGAGTAAAGGGAGCTGTTTGAGCGAAAATAACTAAGAGAGATTTTGAGAAATCCGCTGTTAGGTCAAAATTAAACTGACTCTTTATATAAAGAAGAATAGTTAGGGTCGCCGTGGCTTGAGTCAGAGTTAAAAGATTTGCCGTTATAAAGTAGAAAAAAGGATTCTTATGAAAGAGAAGCTTTTCAAGTAGGGCTATAAAAAGAGCTGTTACTAAAGTTATAGTTAAAGTAGTAAGAGCAAAGCTGATCAGGCTTGATTGGCTAAAAAGGCTAATCTTTGGCTTGGTTGTAATATTTTGCGCCATATGGAGAAAGCTATTGAAGACAACTCCACTTAAACATAAATAAAGGTAGGCTAGTTTTTTAGGTTTCAATCTAATGACCTTTTAAGACCCCGCCATCAATCGCAATTGATTGGCCTGTGATATAAGCGCCTTTTTCTGATGCTAGGAAAGTTGCCATATCGGCCAACTCGCAAGGTTCGCCAAGTCTACCGGCTGGAACTAACTCTTTGATCTTTTCTTCAGAAAGATTGAGCGCCTTAAGCCTATCGGTATTTGTATATCCCGGAAGAAGTAGGTTTAACGTGATTCCTTTAGAGGCATATTCATTTGAAATTGATCTAGTAAGGCCAGCAAGGCCAGCTCTAAGACCATTAGAGGTTGTTAGTCCTGGAAGAGGCTCTTTAGCTGCAAGGCTTGTTACCATTAAGACTCTTCCGTAATTATTCTCACTCATCTTAGGAAGGGCTGTTTGAAGAGATTCTACAACTGATAACCAGATGCTTTGAAAGTCTGTGTTCCATTGATCAAGAGTAACTTCAGAGAAGCTTCCTTTGGCTGGGCCACCCGTATTAGTAATAAGGATGTCTAGTCTTCCGAACTCATTGATAACTTGTTCGGTTATTCTCTTTGCTTCACCAGCTTTTGTGAGATCTCCAGGGATAGCGAGTTCTGCTTTAATCTCTTCTTTAGTTTGATTAAGAGTGCTCTCAGTTCTTGAACAAATAGCAACCTTAACTCCTTCAGCAATGAGGGATTCAGCGATTGCTTTTCCTATTCCTTGAGAAGCTCCAAAGACGAGGGCGGTTTTTCCTGTGAGGTTTAAATTCATGACTGATAATCCTTTATATCGAGCCCAAGCCAATTAAAGGCATTCAGGCTTAAGAGTTTTTCTTTAATTTCGCTTGTGAACTCGGATGATTCAATTAATTTCCCTGGTTCTAACTCACCTAATGGAAATGGATAGTCTGTCCCTAAGGCGACTTTATCTTCACCCATGATCTTTACAATAAATTTTAAAGCTTCAGGATCATGAACAAGAGAGTCGATCCAAAATTTTCCAAGGTAGTCTCTTGGATTAACATTATTATCAATGGCGCAAAGATCTGGTCTTACATTAAAGCCATGCTCGATTCTTCCAATTGTACTTGGAAAGGATCCTCCGCCATGAGCGAAGGCCACCTTTAAGTTAGGAAGTCTTTCAAAGACGCCGCCAAAGATCATTGAACAAATGGCAAGTGAGGTCTCTGCCGGCATTCCCACTAACCAAGGAAGCCAATACTTCTCCATTTTATCTTTTCCCATCATATCCCATGGGTGAACAAAGATGGACATGCCGAGTTCCTCAGCTGCTTGAAAAACAGGGAAGAGGTTTTCATTATCTAGGTTCCAGTCATTAATGTGAGAGCCTATCTCAACGCCTGGAATTCCATTTTTCTTTAATCTTTCTAATTCTTTAATCGCACGCTTTGGATCTTGAAGCGGGAGAGTCCCAAGGGCGATGAACTTCTTAGGATCCTTTGCAACAACTTCAGTTATATGATCATTTAAAAACTGAGAGACATACTCGCCATCAGCGGGTTTGGTCCAGTAGGAGAACATAACCGGAACTGTAGAGAGGACCTGAATGTCGACGCCGTGCTTATCACAGTCATGCTTTCTAGGTTCTGCCTCATAACAATTTGATTCAATCTTACGGAAGAACTTACCTGTATCAGAGACCATATCAGCAGAGCAGGCATCACAGTGATGAAGCTCTATAAAACCATCATAGCCAAATTTATCTTTGAACTTTGGAATCTCAGGAGGAAGAATATGAGTATGTATATCAACTTTCATCATTTCCATTCTTTCCCGTTTTGATGACCACAGTTTTTACATTTCTCATGATCGGACCCATAGTAATTAGCAAAGACAGATCCAAACTGTTTTTCAATATCATGAAGATAAAATTCTTCTTCGTATAATTTATTTTCACACTTAAAGCAGTACCATTGCAGCTTATCAATATCTTCACCCTCTACTCTTGTTTTTTCTACCACCAGGCCAATTGAGCCAGCTGATCTTTGAGGAGAGTGGGGAGTAAGCCTTGGCAGCATGAAGATCTCGCCTTCTTTGATATGAACGACATCCACCTTTCCATCTAGGTTTATATAACGAAGATAGATATCCCCTTCTAATTGATAAAAGAACTCATCAGTCATGTTGACATGAAAATCAGTTCTTTCATTAGGACCACCTACAACCATGACAATAAAGGTGCTGTCTTTGTAAACACACTTATTTCCAACAGGAGGTTTTAAAAGGTGGCGGTTCTCATCGATCCATCCTTTAAAATTAAAAGCAGCTAGATTTCCCATATTGATCCTAAATAGTCGCAATACACTTAAGCTCAATGGCTATAGGTGTAGGAAGGCAGTTAATCTCAATTGTAGTTCTACAAGGCTGATTATCTTTGAAGTATTCTTTATAAAGAGCGTTGTACTTCTTAAAGTCATCTTTCATGTTGGTGAGAAAGACAGTGACGTCCACTAGATTATCCCAGCTTGATCCTGAATCTTTTAGAATAGCATTCACATTCTTAAAGACACTATGGCATTGAGCTTCAATATCATATTCTTTGATAGTGCCGTCACCATTTAAGGTTACCCCAGGAATCTCTTTTTGACCTTTTACCCTTGGACCTACACCTGAGAGAAAAAGAAGATTTCCAACTTTTCTAGCATGAGGGTAAGCGCCAACAGGTAATGGGGCCGTATCTGAATTTAGTATTTCACTCATTGTGGCACTCCGGTGCCTGAAAACTTTCGTTATCAGGAATTATTTATACAAATATTCTTAACATCACTATAAAACTTTAAGGCGTAGGTTCCGCCTTCTCTTCCGCGCCCTGACTCTTTCATCCCGCCAAAAGGTGTTCTTAGATCTCGCATAAGCCAAGTATTAATCCAGACTACTCCTGAATCAATAGCGCTTGCTACTCGTTTGGCTTTATTGAGATCTTTTGTCCAAACGGAACCAGAGAGACCATACTCAGTAGAATTGGCCCATTCAACAACTTCATCTTCTTTATCAAAAGGAGTGATGGTAACCACAGGACCAAAGATTTCTTCTTGATTAGTTCTGCAACTTGCATCTAAGTTTTCTATAATAGTAGGTTCAATAAAATAGCCAGGTCTATCAGCTCTTTTCCCACCAATTAAAATATTTCCACCTTCACTCTTTGCAATATCGAAGAAAGAGATGATCTTATTCATATGTGCTTCAGAGACAACAGCCCCTTGTTGGGTTGAGGCCTCAAGAGGATCACCCTGACGAAGTTTTTTAGTTTTTACTAGCATGGCCTCTTTAAACTTTTCATAGATAGGTCTTTCAATAAAGATCCTAGAACCACAAAGACAGATCTGTCCTTGGTTAGCAAAAGAGCTTCTCATGGTAACTGAGAGGGCTTCATCAAAGTCGCAATCAGCAAAGATGATATTTGGATTCTTTCCACCCATTTCTAATGAGTATTTTTTCATATGAGCGCCAGCGTTCTTAGCGATCACTTTTCCTGTAGCGGTAGATCCCGTAAAAGAGACGGCCTTAATATCTTTATGAGTTGTTAAGGTATCTCCGACTTTATGACCAAGACCATGGATAACGTTTAAGACGCCTTTAGGAAAACCTGCTTCGTTACAAAGCTTTGTAAACATATAGGCTGTCATTGGAGTTACTTCCGAAGGCTTGGCCACAACTGTATTACCTGCGGCAAGGGCGGGAGCAATCTTCCAAGTAAATAAATAAAGAGGCAGGTTCCATGGTGAGATGCTTACGACGGGTCCAATAGGGTAGTACTCTAAATAATTTTCTCCCATGCCTTCATCAGAGAATCTTTCTCCTTCGAACTTTAGGATTTCATCTGCGTAATACTCTAAGTTCTTTGAGCTTCTTGGAATATCTACATGTTCTGAGACTTTAACTGGTTTACCATTATCTCTTGATTCAGCGATTACAAATTCCTCAAAGTTATCTCTAATCAGTTCCGCTAGCTTTCTTAAGATTGAGGCGCGCTCTTCTTTTGTGGTTTTCTTCCAAGCAGGAAAAGCTGCTTTGGCTGCAGCAATTGCATCTAATGCATCTTGTTCTTCAGAGTCAGGAACTAGAGAGTACACTTCTCCCGTTGAGGGATTATAATTATCAATATACTTCCCATTTCTTGGGGGAACTAATTCACCGCCAATAAAATTTTGTATCTTTTCCATCTTAATCCTTAATTAAAACTGCGCGAACAGGGCTTGCATCGCAGTCTTTTATTTTGAGGGGAAGAGCGATCAGTTTATAAACCCCATCATCCACATGACTTAAAACAACCCCTTCTAAGATGGCCATATCAAGTTCATAAATCTTTAAGTGACTTGTTAAGTCTTTTTCCGTCGAAGGATCAACGCTTGGTGTATCAAGACCAACTAGGATAACACCTTTTTTAGACAACTCTTCAATAAGTTCTGGTGAGAGAGAGTTAAAGTCTTCATTCCAATTATTAGGATCAGGAAAAGATCCTGTATTAAAAAGAACACGAGGGGCCTTGATTTCGATGCCTTCAATATCTTTAGGAAGGATCCTTTTACCCTTTGGTATTGTAACTGTTATGACTTGGCACTTTCCGTAATAGAGTTCTAACTTCCTTTTCTCTATGCCGCTTCCCTTAGAATGATAATGATTAGGAGCGTCAGTGTGAGCCCCTAAGTGAACAGTCCCTTGAATACTTGAAAGCCCAAGATGGTGACCTTGATCGAAATTCATCGTCATGGTTCTTTTGAATGCTACGTCCCCAGGAAAAACAGCCAGTTCTTCACTTATTACAGGGGAAATATCAATGATCGTTTCACTCATAGTCATAGTTTGCGTCTTGTAAGAAAAGCCTAAAAAACATAACATCCCACCACTAAGATTCGAAGTAAATAGGGAGAAAAGAATGGACGAAAAGGCCATTAAATCTATAGCAAACGAGCTTCATTCAGCGAGGCTTAATACTAAACCGGTTACTCAGTTTAGTGACCGAATTGAGGGACTTACAAGACCCGATGCTTACGCGGTACAAGAAGAAGGAATCCGTCTTCGTGAAGCCGCTGGCGAGAAAGTTATCGGTATGAAAATGGGACTGACTTCTGAAGGGAAAAGGTTGCAGATGAATCTTGATGCCCCACTTTATGGCGTGCTCACAGATACCATGCAAGTGAGTAACGGCGGAAAATATTCAATGAAAGGAAAGATTCATCCTAAGATCGAACCTGAAGTAGCTTTTCATATAACTAAGGAATTAAAAGGAAAGGTCACCTGGAAAGAGGTTCTTGAATCTTGCTCCGGTGTCTATGCGGCCCTAGAAATCTTAGACTCTCGCTATGAACACTTTAAGTATTTTTCCATGGAAGACGTTATCTCTGATAACTCTTCATCATCTCATTATATCTTAGGTGAACTTGTTACTGACTTTGATCATCTTAATCTTAAGAATTTAAAGATGAAAATGTCAGTGAATGGCTCTGTTGTTCAAGAAGGAAATTCTGTTGATATCTCTGGTGATCCTGTTGTCTCAGTTATGCAATTATGTGAACTCCTTGAGGCTAGGGGAAAATCAATTCCAGCGGATTGTTTTGTTTTAGCCGGCGCCGCTACAGCAGCGGTTGCTTTAGAGCCAGGAATGGAAGTAAGTCTTGAAGTTGAAGGCCTAACACCTGTTACCGTATCAATCGGAGAATAAATGATTTACTCATCAGAGCATAATTCCCTTGAGGCGGCTAAGGAACTAGACGCAATAGATCCACTTAAGAAATTCAGAGACGAGTTTAGTTTTCCTAAATTAGTAGAAGGAAAAGAGACTCTATACTTTGCTGGTCATAGCCTTGGTCTTCTTCCTAATAGAACTAGAAAAGTTATGGAAGACGAACTCGCCTCATGGGGAAAGTACGGAGTTGAAGGGCATTTCTTAGGGGATCACCCTTGGCTTCCTTATCATGAATTTGTTACCGAGAGTTTATCAAGACTAGCTGGTTGCAAGCCTTCAGAAGTCGTGGCCATGAATACCTTAACAACGAATCTTCACTTAATGCTGGTTAGTTTTTATCGGCCAACGAAGACTCGCTACAAGATTCTTATAGAAAACAATACATTCCCTAGTGATAAATACGCTGTTGATTCGCAGGCACGTTTTCATGGTTTTGATGCCAGTGACGCTGTTGTTGAATTAAAACCACGAACAGGAGAATACAAGGTTCATCCTGATGATATCAAAGCCCAAATAGAAGCTCTCGGTGATGAACTTGCCTTAGTAATGCTAGGAAATTGTAACTACTTATCAGGGCAGTGTTTTGATATGAAAAGGATCACTGAGCTTGGGCATAAGGCAGGGGCCTTTGTTGGTTTTAACATGGCCCATGGTGCTGGGAATATTGAAGCAAACCTTCATGATAATAATGTAGATTTCGCAGTTTGGTGTTCATATAAGTACTTAAACTCTGGACCTGGCGGGATAGCCGCGGCCTTTGTTCATGAAAAACACCATGGTCAAAAAGACTTACCTCGCTTCGAAGGTTGGTGGGGAACAAATAAGGAAACTCGTTTTGCAATGGGACCAGACTTTGATCCGATTCCAACGGTAGAGGCCTGGCAACTATCTAACCCACCTATCTTTCAACTAGCGGCCCTTAGATCATCGATGGAACTATTCGATGAAGCAGGACTCGTAAACCTACGAGAGAAGAGTATTAAGATCACCAATTACATGGAATTTCTTCTAAAAGAAAATGTAGGAGACTTCGTTGAGATCATGACTCCTGAATATGTTGAAGGAGTTCAGAATCGTGGTTGTATGTTGTCTCTTAGATTTAAGAAGAATCCAAAAGAGCTTAACAAGGTTCTAGGTGAAAAAGCTGTTATCTGTGACTTTAGAGAACCAGATATTATTAGGGCAACACCTATTCCACTTTATAATTCCTTTGAAGATGTTTTTAAATTCGTAGAAGTGCTCAAGGAGTTTGCTAATGCCTAGTGTGATTGTTGGGGCAGGACTAGTTGGATCATTGCTTGCCATCACATTAAAAAAGGCAGGAGAAGATGTGATTCTTTTTGAAAGAAACACAGACATGCGCTTAGAAGAACTAGGGGCAGGTCGGTCTATCAACCTCATCATCACTTCACGTGGTTTACACGCTGTCAAAGAAGTTGGACTTCTTGAAGACGTCTTAGCATTAACAATACCCGTTACCGGAAGAATGATGCATTCAACGGAAGGGGAGCTGACCTATCAGCCTTATGGGAAAGATCCAAGTGAATGCAACTTCTCCATTTCAAGAGCAGAGTTAAATAAACTTCTTATGACGAAAGCTGAAGAGGCTGGAGTCGAGATTATTTTTAATCATAGTGTTCATTCAATTGATGTGGATAAAGACGAAATATATTTCACAGGTCCAAACAAGATTGAAAGAACTGAAAAGTTTGAAAGAGTTTACGGAACCGATGGAGCCAACTCAAGGGTTAGAAAAGAACTTCTTAAGTTAGTAGAGTCTCCAAGTGAATCGATGAACCTTATCAATGCGGATTATAAAGAACTCTTTATGCCGGCCACTACTAGCGGCGACTATCCTATTGAGAAAAATGCCCTTCATATTTGGCCCCGCGGCAGTCATATGCTAATGGCCCTACCTAATTTAGATGGAAGTTTTACTATGACTCTATATCTTCCCCGGACGGGGGAGAACTCCTTTGAGAATTTAAAGACTAGAGAAGATCTCGATAAATACTTCAAAACTAATTACGCAGATTCCATCCCCTTGATGCCTAAATTAGAGGAAGACTTTTTTGAGAATCCCCAAGGGATTCTCGGTACGGTACGGGCAAATCCGTGGAACTACTCTGATAGGATTTGCCTTCTTGGAGACGCCGCTCATGCTGTTGTTCCTTTCTTTGGTCAGGGTATGAACGCGGGCTTTGAAGACGTAACTTGTCTTACAAAGCATATGAAGAAAAATCCTAAAGAGTGGAAAACCATCTTTAATAACTTCTCACTTGAGCAAAAGCCTAACGGTGATGCTATTGCTGACATGGCCATCGAAAACTTTAATGAGATGTCTGAAAAAACAGGGGACGAGCGCTTTCTTTTTTTTAAAAAAGTAGAGAACGAGCTTCAAAAACGTTTTCCAAATAGGTTCCGTTCTCGTTATGGCATGGTTGTTTATACTTTGGTGCCTTATTCTTATGCGCAAGAAGCGGGTGTTATTCAGCAAAATATTTTAAGCACCCTATGTTCTGAGAAGTCCGATATCAATTCTATTGATTGGGATTTGGCTGAAGAACTTATTGATAAAGAACTAGTTCCATTTCAAAAAAAACACGAAGTTTCTTTAATTCGTTATAAGCCTTAGAAAATAAATATATTTGAATACTTCTTATTAAGCTTATAAGGAATATTGAACTTACCTCTTTCTTGAAAGATATCTCTAAAGATCTGAGAGATAGGATGATCAGAAGCTTCTAAAAAATACTCATGCCCCCCAAGGGAGATACTCGATAAGTCCAGGTAGGTAGCGTTCTTCGAGATATAGGAGCGGGGTGTAGCACCTAATCGGTACCCTCTAAAAAACCTGAAGTCTTTATAATCAATTGCCTTTGATCCAAGCAATGTAAAATCATCCCCATTAAAGTTAATATAAATGTTTCTTGAGAAATTTATTTTATCTACCCATTTATTGTGATGACGAGATTCAACATCAGGAGCATTTAATATTAAGCCCGCAAATAGATCATCTGGGAAATTCCTAGAGTAATAATTTTCCATAAAAGATTTGAAAACAATATTTCCCATACTATGAGACATATAGAAAATCTTTCGATTCTTAAAAGCCTCGGGTTTTTCTTTTTTATATTGTTCAAGATTCTGTAAGCAGTTGTTTAAGTCTGCGCCAGCGGCTACGGCATTCCTTTCAGGTCTCGTAATTGTGTTGATCCACGAATCCCAATGAAACATAACAATCTTAAGATTGTAGCTTTTCTCAAACTGAGGAAGGTAATCAATTCCTTTCTCTGGGTGTTGGCCCCTACCGTGGACGTAGAAGAGGATGTTCTTCTCTCCTGCATCTTTAATCACTGAGTTCATAACTTCATGCATTTCTTCACAAGCATAAGAGCGAGTTTCAGAAGTTAAATAAAGATCACCAGCATATGAATTGGTTAGACTAAAGAGGGCCCAAATAAGAAAAAATAATCTCATACCTTTCTTGTCGGTTATTTGAGAGGATTTCCTTAGGCGGCAACTTACTGGATTTACTAACTAAAATGAAAATCGAGTTCTTTCTTAACTGAATCAGGAAGTACCGGAAGTAGGCTTCTAGGGATCAAGAAAGTAGAAAGATTATAAAGATCTACAAAGACTCTATTGTTCTCAGCCGCTCGCTTTAAGTACTCATGCCCTGAAGATCCACCAGTTCCAATCTTAGTCCCCAGCATTCTGTGGGCCATCATCGAGTGGCGGTATCTCCAAGTCGTAAAGTTCTCATCGATATCCATTAAGGCGGTTAAGATATTAAAAGGCTGATTTAAGATAGGCTCGTCTCTATAAAGAAGAATGAACAAGGCATTCAGAGTCGCTTTTTGAGAAAACTTTCTCTCTTTCTTTTCAATCAATGAATTGTGAATCTTTTCATCAAAGAGGGACTCAAAGGTTTTCCTGGTGATTCCAAGATAGGCCAACTGACCTTCCATTTCTTTTGAACCAAAATGATCCTCATTTCCACGGATGATCTTCTCATCTCGTGAAAGCATTGTTTCAACGGACTTATTGTATTCTTTCCAAAAATCAAAAGACTTATTAGCGGTGAAGGGAACTCTTTCAAGCCATCCTTCTAAAAGCTTTAAGAAACTTGGCTGTTCTTCAATCTTTAAAAGCTTTTCTCTATCCGGCTGACTTAGTCTTCCAAGAAAGTACTCTCTATCAACAGCAATTCTGTCTTTAGTTCCAAGACCAAGAAGAATCTCAATTTCTCTAAACTGAACAGATTGAAAACCTGAAGCAGGAATTAGAAGATCTCTAAACTCGAGAAAATCCATGGGAGTCATGGTTTCCATAACTTCTAGTTGACTCAATAAAAGACCTTGGATTTTTTTTATTCTTTCTAGTCTCGCAACAACTGTAGAGAGAGACTTCTCTTCAATGCTTTTTTCGCCAAAGGTTGAATAAACACTTTTTAGTTCATGGATGATTTGTTTAAACCAAAGTTCGTAAACTTGGTGAACCAAAATAAAAAGCATTTCATCATGACACTCCGAGCCTTCTTTCTTACTCTCAGGATGCTGCGAGTCTAGTAACTTATCTAGCTGTAAATAGTCACCATAATAAACTGGTTCTCTTGGTCCCATAAATCCTCCGGTTCTTAATGTTTACCTTCTAAAGTTTTTCTAAGCAAGGTGACTTTAAGCAGCCTCTCTTTTGGTGGCCTTTTGTCATTTGGCTCGGTATATAAACCGCATAAATCACAAAATTCTTACTCTATGCATATAAAACGTTTAAGTGCCATTCAGATCTTTTTAACCTTCCTCCTGCTTTTGCTTGGAGGCTTGGTCCATAATACTGAATCAAGCTTGGCCTGCCCCGATTGGCCACTTTGTTACGGACAAGTTTTTCCAAAGATGGAAGGCGGCATCCTAGTAGAGCATAGCCATAGGCTACTTGCCTCTTTAGTAGGCTTTTTTTCCATCCTCATCGTTTTCTTTACCAATAAATTAAAAACTACAAGTGAGGAACACTCTCACGCCAATGTCATGGCTTGGGCATCACTTGGAATGGTAATACTTCAAGGTCTTCTTGGGGGAATCACTGTTATCTATAAGCTTCCCACTGTTGTTTCGACGAGCCATCTCGCCTTATCGATGGTTTTCTTTTGCGCCATCATCTATTTCTATCACTTCTGGACTTGGAAGGTTCTTAAGAACGAACCAGTAGAGTTAACTGAAGAAACAAAAAATGAATGGACCGCAAGCTTTAAGCAGCTTTGGTTTGCAGGTGGAATTCTGATCTATCTACAAATCGTCTTAGGTGCTTTTATGAGGCATTCCGGAGCGGGAGTGGCCTGCGGACTCGGGATGAAAAATACCCTAAAGTGCTTTGATAGCGAAGCTTGGAAGCATTTTCTTTGGCCCGTAAGTTTGCCTGCCCAAGTTCATATGACTCACCGCTGGATGGCGGCCTTATTGGTTCTAGTCTCAATTGCCTTGATGATTAAGAGCTTTAAGCTCCTCTCCAAAGTTGAACTGAAAGGGCAATCAAAGAAATTCCTTGGAATTTGGTCGGGACTTTTCTTTATGGCAGTCTTCTTTCAAGCCCTTCTTGGAATCTTCTCAGTTGGAAAGAACCTAGCCGTTACTCCAACCACTCTTCACTTAGGAATGGGAGCTCTATGCTTGGCCATCAGTTGGAAGATGTTCTTAAACCTTTGGACCATTGAGAGAAATACCTTTCATGGGGATCTGATCAACACCCTTTCAGATTATATTTCTTTGTTAAAGATAAGATTAGCGGGACTAGTTATGACAACAGTCCTTATAGGAATGCTCTTAGCTCCAGGAGAATTAAGCTTCTTTCTTTCTATAAAAAGCATGTTCTTTGTCTTTCTAGTTGTTGGGGGAGCCTGCTCTCTTAACTGCTTTATGGAAAAAGATGTCGATGCTTTAATGGATAGAACAAAGGATAGACCCCTCCCTACGGGAAGATTGACTTCAAGAAGTGTCTTGATCTTTGGATGGAGCATTTCTTTATTAGGATTTGCGGGACTTTTTATTTTTGTTAATTGGCTTACTGCAGCTTTGGCCATCTTAGCCTGGTTCTTTTACTTGGCCCTCTATACACCTATCAAAACTAAGAGTGACTCAGCTCTCTTTTTTGGGGCAGTCCCTGGGGCTATTCCACCCTTGCTTGGTTGGACCACAGTTACTGGGCAGATGGATGCTTTAGCGTGGATCCTTTTTGGTTTTCTCTTTTTGTGGCAGCTTCCTCACTTTCTCGCCATTAGTATCTACTACTTACAGGATTATTCAGCCGCTAATATTAAGATTGTTCCCCAACGTAAAGGGAGCCGTAGGACCTCTATTGATATCTTTGTTTATACTTTAGGCTTATTGGCCCTTTCTTTGACACCGCATTATTACGGTTACACGGGAAACACTTACGTGGTTGTTGTTTTTATTTTAGGCGCCGCGTTCTTAGGACATTCCTCTCTTGGTGTTTTTAAGGTCGGCAACGACTTGGCCTTTAAGAGTTGGGCGCGTCAATATTTCTGGGGATCAGTTTTTTATCTACCTCTTGTGCTTGGCGCAATTCTCTTTTTAAAATAGTTCATCAAACTTCACTCATTGCTTAATATCATGTGGAAAATACGTCTTTAAACCACTATAATCAGTCGGAATAACATGATTCAACACGTTTTAATTTTCTCAACCGAAGAAGGGATGAGTGTATGAGCTTTTTACTTACACCGGTAGTTGCAAAGACCGGCGAACAATTAGACTTTTGGCAAAGAATAACTCCACCAGAAGACATTTCTGAAAATGGTCATTTGATTGATTATCTTTTCAATTACACGACTGTTCTTAATTTGATCTTTTTTATTTTAGTTTGTGGCGGACTCTTTGGTTTTTCTTATCTGTATAATAGAAAACGCCACCCGAAACCGTATTATACTTACGGAAATAAAAAGATGCACATCACAGTTGCAACCGTCATTGGTATCGCAGTCTTTCTTGGTGTTGATTTAAATATTTCAAGAATTTCTAATAATGATTTCTTAAGTGTTTTTGCTAAATGGCCAAGTGAGGATGAAGACATCGTTCGTGTTGAAGTCTTAGCTCAGCAATGGATGTGGAACTACAGATACGCTGGTCGTGATGGAGTCTTTAATACTGAAGATGATGTTGTTACCGTTAATGATCTAAGGCTTCCGACTGGGAAAAAGATCGTTTTTCAAATTATTAGTAAGGACGTTATCCACTCTCACTTTCTTCCAAATGCGAGAAGAAAAGTCGATGCCATCCCAGGTAGGCTTACGAGAATGTGGGTAAAGCTTAATAAAACCGGTGTCTATGACGTGGCTTGTGCCGAGATGTGTGGAACTTTCCATTACAGAATGCAGGCTAAGATGCATGTCTATACTCCAGAAGAATATCAAGAATGGTTAGAAGAGGCGCAAAGACTTGCCCTTGAAACAAATGATACTGAACTCGCAGATAATTTCTGGGGTTGGAAGTGGACCAAGTAGATGCGGAAGCATTTATTTACCTGAAAAGTAGATTACGAATAGATTATTGGAGTTAAAAAATGGCATCTTTCGAACAACATATGCACCCCAAACCAACAACTTTCTTATCAAAGTATGTTTTTTCATTTGATCATAAAGTTATTGGTAAGCAATTTCTTTGGTACGGAATCTTCGGCCTAGGAGTTGGGGGGATGATGGCCCTGCTTATCAGATGGACTCTAGCTTTTCCTGGAGAAGCCTTTCCTGTTTTAGGACAATTCCTTTTTCCTGAAACGGCTGGGATTGTTCCTCCAGATGTTTATGCCATGCTTTTTACAATGCACGGTACGATCATGATCTTCTACGCCATTACCCCGATTCTGATTGGTTGTTTTGGAAATTTTTGTATACCGCTGATGATTGGGGCAAGGGATATGGTCTTTCCGGCCTTGAACATGCTCTCCTTTCACTTAGCTCTTATTTCTTTTGTCGTCTTACTTGCAGGACTGTTCACTCCTCTTGGAGCTGCAGCAGGGGGATGGACCTCGTATCCAACTCTTTCAACCTTAGTAGGTTCTCCAGGAATAGGGCAAACCCTTTGGACCTTAGCCATTTTTATTCTTGGTGTAAGTTCAACAATGGGTGCCATTAACTATATTACGACTATTATTGTTCTTCGTGCCCCTGGAATGGGTTACTTTGATATGCCTCTAACTGTTTGGGGTCTTTGGCTAACGGCCATCTTAAACGCTATCTTCCTTCCTGTTCTAGGAGCTGGTTGCTTACTCTTAATCTTTGATAGAACCTTTGGAACTCAGTTCTTCCTCGCAGGAGCTGCAGCCACCAATGGCGTTGGTGATCCGGTGCTTTTCCAGCACGTCTTTTGGATCTTTGGTCACCCTGAAGTTTATATTCTTATTCTCCCAGCTTGGGGAATGGTCTCAGACATGCTTTCATTCTTTTCAAGAAAGCCTGCTTTTGGAGCAAAAGCTACGGCCCTAGCTATGACTTCAATTACTATCCTTTCAACTCTTGTTTATGGACACCATATGTTTACGACTCAGATGAGTCCGCTCCTAACTCAGAGTTTTATGACCTTAACTATGACCATCTCTATTCCTTCGGCGATCTTCTTTGCCAACTGGTTAGGGACTCTTTGGAAAGGATCAATCAGGTTCACTTCTCCAATGCTTTTCTCACTTGGTGTTGTTTTTGTTTTCGGTCTTGGTGGTCTAACAGGTCTATATCTTGGAACAGTTACTACCGATCTATATCTTCATGATACTTATTTTGTTGTTGGTCACTTTCATTACACAATGGCGGCTTCAGTGCTTCTAGGTGGTTTTGCAGCGATCTACTTTTGGATGCCAAAGATGTTTGGTGTTCTTATGAATGAAACTTGGGCAAAGATCCATTTTTGGGGATCAATGGCCGGTCTAAATATCGTTTTCTTTGGGATGATGCTTGTTGGTTACGCTGGTATGCACCGCCGTTTATACAACCCATTTGTTTATGAATTCCTAGAGAAGACTATTCCAATCAATACTTGGATCACTTACGGAGCTCTTATTATGGGAGCCTCTCAATTGATCTTCGTTGTTAGTTTTATCCACGCTGTCTTCTTTAAGAAAGAAAAAGCAGGAGCTAACCCTTGGGAAGTGGGAACTCTTGAATGGACGATTCCTTCACCAGCTCCACACTATAACTTTGATAAGATCCCAGTGGTTAAATGTGGACCGCATGAATTTGGAAACCCATCACTAACTAGTGGAAGAGATTTTCAATATCAAACAGAAGAATTGGTACAAGCTTAATATATGAATAAAGAAGCTAGCTTAGATTCATTGAACGGAACCATTAAAGACCAATACGTCTCTAATATTTCGACTATCGTAACACTTATTTCGTTTACGATGCTCTTTGCTACCTTGTTTCTTGGTTACGCTCTCTACCGTCTAACCGCTGAATCCTGGCCGCCGATGGGGATTGAACCTCCTTCTCTTGGGCTGCCAATGATCAGCACGTTAGTCATCTTTTTGAGCTCAGTAGCGTACTGGATGTTTGAAAAGAACTTTGAAATTAATAAAGAAAACAAGGGTTGGCTCTGGATTACGGCCCTCCTAGGTTTTGCTTTTTTGGGAACTCAAGTAACACTTTGGAGCTCTTTGAAAGCTTCGGGGCTTTATTCAAGCAGTGGTATCTTTGGTTCTATTATTTTTGGTTTCACCTGGATCCATGCAGCTCATATCCTTATGGGGATTGGAGCACTTGGTTGGTTGGCCTTTAAATTAAAGATGGATGATATGAAACTCATGACAGTTCAGAACGTAGGTAAGTTCTGGCACTTCTTGGGAATCATTTGGTTAATAATGTTTATAACTATTTTTGCTATATAAGAAAAAAGAGGACGATTAGATTATGAAAGTCTCACTCAACTTAATGATCGTAGTTTTAGCTACAATTACTTTAGGCTGTAAAGAAAACCACTTTAAAAAAGACGTGGTCATGGCCGGTGGAAAGTATGTAAGTGCTGAAACACTGAATTATGGAAAATCCGTATACACGGAATACTGCATGCCATGTCACGGTGTTAATGGTGATGGTAATGGTGTCGCAGCTAAAGGCTTAGCCGCTCCTCCTCGTAACTTTAAGCTTGGTCTAATCAAGTTTGGAGATGTCGCCTCTGGAGAGTTAACTCATGATGATGCTATCGCACGATCTCTTAGAGAAGGTTTAAAGGGAACAGCAATGCTTCCTTGGGACCTTAAAGAAAAACAAACCGACGCGGTTATTCAATATATTAAAACTTTTTCACCTAAAACTTGGTTTGGAAAAGATAAAGAACTCGGTGAAAAGATTGTCGCTACCAATGATCCTTATGGGTTAGCTCGTAAATCTCAGGCCATTGAAAAAGGTAAAAAGGTTTATCACGGCGTAGCTAATTGCCAGTCTTGCCATAGAGGCTACGTCAACCTTCAGGAATACAATCAGATTCTAGTCTCAGTTGGAGAAGATAAGGTTAACGAACTAGACGAAGATTTTTATAAGATTAAGATGCAGGACTCTGACCATGGTTACGCCACTATGCCACCGGATTTTACTTGGCATGAAGTTAGGTCTGCCCAAAACGTTAAAGACCTTTATATCCGCCTTGCAGCGGGTGTGGGTGGAACTGGCATGCCGGCTTGGAAGGGAACTATAGAAGATGATGAGATTTGGGCAGTAGCCTATTATATTAAATCTCTTATGGAGATCAAAGACACTCCTTTAAGAAAAGAGTTAATGAGCAGGTTTAAATAAAACTTATATGACTACTGATACTTTAGGATTCATTCGAAAAAGAACTAAACTAGAAAGGCTTATTCGTAAGCCTCTTTTCTGGGTTCTTTTTTGCTCATTAAGTATTGCCCTTCCTGTTATTAAAACAATTAATAGAGAACTACCCCCAGAGCTTCCTGTTCTTTTTGATGTTCCAGAGTTCAATCTAACTAATCAGTACGGAAAACCTTTTGGATCAAAAGATCTTAAAGGAAAGATTTATCTGGCAAACTTTCTTTTCACTACTTGCCCTTCAACTTGTCCGGCATTAGTTAATCAATTAAAAGTTGTTCAAAAAAGAGTAAGAGGTTTAGGTCAGAAAGTGGCCATCGTTAGTTTTACAGTTGACCCAAAACACGACACACCAGAAGTCTTAAAAAAATACGCAAAGAAAAATAGAACCAATCCATTTGTTTGGACTTGGCTTACTGGTGAAATTCCAGAGTTAAAGAAATTACTTATTGGTGGTTATAAAGTTCCAATGGGTGATGGTGAAAACTTCGAAGGTAAAGTTGATGGAGAAGATGTTTCTCTTTGGGATATTGCTCACACAAATAAGATTGTCCTAGTGGACGTAGCTGGAAGAATTCGTGGTTATTACGGAACGGATTTAGATGGCGTAAATAAGTTAATGATTGATTTGGGATTACTTGCTAACAGAACTTTTAATCCCTAATTAGGAGAATATTATGGCCGATGGAGCTCACAAGAGTCACACAAAAGAGTACATGTTTATCTTTGGATTACTGACTTTTTTAACTGTGCTTGAATTATTTATTCCAGGAATGGAAAACCTATCTAAGTTCGCTAAAGGTTCTGGTCTTACGGCCTTGGCCATTGGGAAAGCCTTCCTCGTAGCGTACTTCTTTATGCACTTAAAAGAAGAAAAAGCTTGGACTAAGTTCATAGCTGCAATCCCAATTTCAGCAGCCTTATACGCGGTTGTAGTAATCTTAGAATCGATGGCGAGGTAAGAGATGGAAGCTAAAAAATCAAGTATCGTAACTGATGAAGTTTATATGTTAAAAGAAGGGCAGTTCTATATGCCTACTTGGGGCGTCCTAGTAACTCTAGTTATCGCCTTAGTGGTTCTTAAGTCTTTTATTTATATTAAAGATGAAAAGAGGCATGGAAAGTAACCAAGCCCTAAGGCTTGGTTCTTATTTTGAATTACTTTTCGAAACTAACAGAAAGCATCTTATCACCTTTCTGAATCTTCTTAACAACATCTAGTCCCTCTACTACTTGACCAAAGATTGTGTACTTTCCATCTAAGTTCTTTAACGTGTTTAAAGCGATATAAAACTGAGAGTCAGCACTGTCAGGGTTCTGGGCTCGGGCCATAGCAACTGTGCCTTCGATATGTTGAAGGTCATTAAATTCTGCTTTCAGGTTTTGACCACTACCTCCGGTTCCATTTCCTTGGGGATCGCCACCTTGAATGACAAAATTTGGAACCACTCGATGAAAATTCAATCCATCATAAAATCCTTGTTGGATTAACTGAATAATTCTTGTTGTGGTACTCGGAGCGTGTTTTGGGTAGAACTTGAACACGATATTGCCATGAACAGTCTTAATAATGGCCTTTGCATTGGAGAGGCTATCTGCGCCCATTTTAAGGTCTTTTGCCATAACTGAGGTGGATGTGCTGTTGCTTGTAGGTGCTTGTTTTTGCTTACTGTCGTTGGTGCAAGAAGCACTAAAAAGCAGCAATGTCGCAGCGAGTAGATATGAAGAAATTTTGATCATTTTGAGATTCCTTTGAGTCTTCAGGATTGAATATATAGATAGTATAAAAAAAGGTTCATTTTTTTCAACAAAAAAGAACTTTAACAGTTGACAGGAATCATCGTTCCCATTAATTTCACGTTTACGTTTTGAGACAGTTTTTTTAAATCGTTGTGGAGTATTTGGGGGTGTAGCTCAGTTGGGAGAGCACCTGCTTTGCACGCAGGGGGTCGCAGGTTCGATTCCTGTCATCTCCACCATAATTTAAAAAAACGATTTCAATACAGCTCTTTAACATTTTAATAAAAGAATTAAGTTTTTCTTCAAGAGCAATCTTGTAGGAATGACCAAGACGAGAAAGGTTGTATGTTATAAACATACTTTTTTTAAACTCTGGCGAGTTTAGATCCCGTAGATGATATCAGTTAAATGTTGTTGTGATTGCTTCGTGCAATCCAGTTGATTACGGAAAAG
>JBLHVN010000003.1:0-730128 GCA_047630275.1 Sulfitobacter sp.
CTTTTCCGTAATCAACTGGATTGCACGAAGCAATCACAACAACATTTAACTGATATCATCTACGGGATCTAAACTCGCCAGAGTTTAAAAAAAGTATGTTTATAACATACAACCTTTCTCGTCTTGGATTCTTCGGCTTATAAATAAGCCGAGAAACTTTGTTCATTTATTAAAATGTTAAAGAGCAACTAAAAATGTTTAAGTTTTTAGTGACTTAAGTTCGCTTCCGAATTAGTCGTGAGGGGGAATATAGGACCTTGTTCAAACAAGGTCAACTACTTTTTTGTAAGATAAAGTTATTTTTTTTCGCTAAACATTTTTTACATATAACCACTCGCGTCAAATCGCCCTATTTTTTGAAAAGCTTGTATAATAAAACTTATGAAAAATTGGGATACACAGCTTTCAACTATACTAAAAGATTCACTCTCCCCTATGAAGTTCACCTTCTTTCATAGCGAAGATGCCACGAATGACTACCAAAAGATCTATAGCAATATGGACAATTACCAAGACAAAGACCTTTGGGACCTCTACTCCATTCCCTCTTTAGTAAGGGTCTTAACTCTTAAGAACCAAATCCTCTCAGAAGAGTGTTTAGAAGAGTTTTACAAAGATAGTGCAGAAGAAGTTTGTTTTGTCCTTGAGTGGACCCCTAAAACGAGAAAGATCATCGTCTTCAATACTGAACAAGCAAGCGTCTTTGACCAAGAAACCTTTATTGAATCAATCAACGTTGAACAAGAAAACTTAAAGAAACTTTTTAATAGGGCCCTCTTTTCATGAACCACGATAACCGCATTTTCCCTAGGTATATTACTAAGACCATGAAGATAGAATTATTTATCAATGGAAAACATGATCCAGAAACAATTGTGGAGAATGTCTCTTTAGGGGGAATACAGATCTCTTCAGCGATCATGCCAAAAACAAAGGGTGCTTTAGAAGCGGTATTAAAGCTTGGGACTCAGGAGTTTACCTTAAATGCCCATAGTGTTTGGGGGCAGGCCCTTAGCGGTGAAGATGATTCACGTTATAACTACGGCTTTAGGCTTATCTTTGATAAACAAGACCTTTATAAAAGATGGTTGACCTTTATGAAGGCGCTTCATCAGTACCAATCAAGCCAATCTAAAAAAGCTTAGAAAGAGTCTTTATTTTTATGACGAACTTGCGCCACTCTTAAGGCCATGGGGTCGCAACCAGTATAATTCTCGGTGTTCACAAAGGCAGAGCCACTGCTACGGTTGCATTGATGTTTAAACTCACAGACCACGCAATCAGAAAAGTCTTCTTTCTTTAGGTCTCTTATTTTTTTGAACTCTTGAGAGCCGTCCCAGATTTCTTTGAAACTTTGCTTTTTTAAATCTCCAGAAGGGATAGGGGCCCCTATACAAGGATAGACTACTCCATCAAGGCCTATGCCTACAACGTTCCTAGCGCATGAGCACTGGAAGGATTCCTCTGAATTATCATGCCAGAAAAGATCTTTATGTGGGCCCTTAAGAAGCTCATTGTATTGATCTGGTGTGATCCCAAAGTTTTGAGAACTCTCAGTTCCATCATAGCGGGCCGTCACTTCGTCAGAAAATTGATAAGGCACTCCTAGGGACTCTGCTAGCTTAATGAGCTTTCCAATATCCATACAATTATCTTTGTGAAGAATAATATTGAAGTTTATTTCCATATCAAAAGAAAGAGCTCTCTTTACTCCTTCGAGGACTTTTGTGTAGCCATCTGCCATGCCTGTAAAGTTTTTATAAGATAGCTCATCAGCACCATAGATCGATATATCAAGGGCCCGGCACCCCGCTTTATCCAATTTTTCACACACCTCTTGTGTTAATAGATGCCCATTGGTTTTTACTCTTGGCATTGATTTGTTTTGGACTACTCTTTCGATCAGTGAATAAATATGTGGGTATAAAAGAGCTTCTCCTCCGGTAAAAGAAATATAAAAAGCTCCTGCCTCACATAACTCATCAATGACCCTGATGAACTCTTCTTTCTTAAGAGGCTTTCCCTTAATATTATCGGGCATACTGCTAGAGCGGTCAAAGTTATAGCAATGAACGCAGCTGTAATTACAACCTAAAGTTGTCTCTATGGTAGCAAATAAAGGAATGCATTTATCAAAAGCTATTTGAGTGGTTTGATCTAAGATAGATGACTCTTTTTTTATCAATTTACGAACCAACAATAACCCCTAGTTTTTCCATGTTTTCTATGAACTCAAGAAGGTCATTCTCTGCAAGCTCCGTGGTAATTGAGTACTCAGAACACAAGGCGCTCTTAATGGCCTCTAGATCATTTTTACCATCAAGTCTTTTCCAGATAAAAGAGCCTACACTATTTAAGCGATGGACCATTTTCTTCGGACCTAAATCCATTAAAACGATTTGATCTTCGATTTCTTTCCACGCTATATCTTCACGCTGTGATAATATCTTAGTAAGGTACATATCAATATCTTAATTGTGGACAGGACGAATGACAAAAGAATCTCTACATAACGGTAGCATTTTTGTCGACTATCTCTACAACCAAGAGTTCTTAGGAAGTAGAAGAGGGTTAAAGATTGTAAATGAGCATATGCTCTTAGGCTGGCTTGCGGGACAAGGCCTTCCCTTAGACGAAACCTTGGCCCATATGGCCAAATCAGAATTCAAACGGCAATGGCACTTAAATCAATGTTACTTAGATCTCCTTGATGAACTTTCAGCAGAATTTAAGAATAAAAGTATCAGCCCTATCCTCTTAAAAGGAACTGTTCTTTTAAAAGAGGTATACCCAGACCTAGGGTCTCGCTCTATGTCTGACGTTGATATCTTGATAACAAAAGAAGAACTCCCACGTGCAGTAGAAATACTAAAATTAAAAGGCTTTGAAGAACATAATCAGCAAAAGTGGAAGGCCAATGCTCATAAAGCTGAGCTCGTTAGAATAGAAAATGGCATTGAACTAGTGGTCGAGCTCCATTGTTCTTTATTTTATCATTGTGATGATCCCATTTGGGAAACTGTAAACTATACTGAATCTCCTTATAGAGTTTTGAAAAAAGAACATTTCTTTCTCTTTCAATGCACTCATCTTGGATTTCAACATAGCTTTTTAAAACTCTTTTGGCTCTTAGATATTCATTACTGGCTTATTAAGAATCAGGAAATCAACGAAGAGGAAATTCTAAAACTGGCCCGAGTTCATAAGGTTTATAACTCTCTTGTTTTCACGCTCTATTTCTTAAATAAGTACTTCTCAACACCAATGGGGCCTCAGTTTCAAAAAGCTTTTAAAAGAATATCTCCCATTAAGAAGAAAATCTTTAGCGCTGACTTTCTTATAGACCCTAAAAGGAGTATGCCTCAATACCTTTTAATAAAGCATCTTTGTAAAGATAGTCTTAAAGAAAGCCTTACTTATGATCTTGGATGGATAAAAGATAAACTGACTTAGTCTTTAGAATAAAGAAGTGGCGCTGTTAAGATCAAACCCAATCTCGAGATTTGCCGAAAGATTCTAACGGGACTCAATAGGTTCTTAGAACCCCAGAGATACAATCCAAAGAAAACTCCTTTTGAAAATTTATAAGCACGCCCTTTCCTAGAAAAGCCAACAACCAAAGCGAAGATTTCTTCTCTAGAGGGAGTCTCACTTAAAGTTGCCCAGTCCCCTTTAGTGATAAGGGGATCCTCCTTAATAACTCGGTGGACGACAAATTCCCCATTTTGAGAATCTTTAAATAGAATAATATCCCCTAATAAGACTTCCTTTTCCAAATTTTCAATGAGAATCAAATCCCCGTCTTTGAGAAGAGGAAACATACTCATGCCTGAAAAAGGAACAGGTTTCATTGTCCAATAAACCTAACTAACTTTAGATCTTCAAGCTGTTTAATAAGAGAAGTTAAGTCTGTTTCTAGCTCACAGCTATCGGCTTCATAGGTCTTATTAAGTGCCTCTAATAAATCTGAGAACTTCTGAGGACCAGGGCCTAGTAGAGTCCAAATAAAAGACCCTGAAGAGTTTAATTCATGAGTCATAGGAGGGTGACAACTCGCCTGTAAGACAATCACCTGACCACTTAGTTCTTTCCAGGTACATTTTGGGTCTATGCTAATAGTTTTATTCTTCAGTGACATGATTCCAAAACTCCTCGTCTTTTTTAAACTCAAGTTGATAAAAATTAGTCTTTGAAGCAATCTCTAGAGAAAGATCTAACAGTTCCCCTCTACGCTTATCCACCATGTTTTCCCAAAAGATATTGGCCAAAGAGGCTAAGATCTTAGTTGCGCCATTTGAAGCGCTAAGCTTTTTTCTATCAGACTTAGAGCTCTGCTTTAGCCAATAAAAACCTGCTACTTCAAACTCATTTTCATAATCAGTGTTCGTGAAAGAAAGTCCACCTAGTCCACCAGACTTAGCAAAGGCTTTTTCACCATCAAAACGCATGACGTTCATATCATCACCTAGGACAATGCGGTCACCAGAGAGAGAAGCTACCGTAGACTTACCAGCTCCTGAATGACCTAAGAAAAAGTAGGCTTTCCCGTTATCAACAACACAAGAACTATGAAGTAAAAAGGTATCCATTGATAGCATTCTGCGAGGGAGCAGCCATCTTAAAGCGTTGAAGATCCCATCGGCATGGAGGTCAGTTAGGCTAATAAAAGCATGGTCACCATAATCAATACCGAGGAAATCTCGTTGAATGGCCGATTCAAATATTTTACATCTCTCTATGAGACAATCAGGATTAACTTCATAGTCCCACTCATTGTTCCAAGTATTCTCAATATAAATATCTAAGTTATCTTTGGCCTCTAAAGACTTAGATACTATCCATTTTTCTGGTAGAAAATTTAATACTTTTAAGGAAAATTCTTCATCAGCTGAATAAAAATTAATTTTTATTCCGTGAAAAAGATAGGACACTATAAGACTTGCATTTTTCTTTGTTTTATTTTGGACTATTGAATTTAATAAAATCTTTTTTGAATTAATTAATTCTGTATTTTCAAAAAGGCTTTCCATATTTTTTTAAGAAGTAAGCTTTTTAGCATTACAGAAATTTGGCCCACCTGTTGATGCTTTTCTTCCACCTGAGGTTGCTCCATTACAAAGAGCTCCAAAAGTTAGAAGCTCTTCAGACTCTATCTCTGGCTTCTCATAGGCTTTCTTTTTTATTAGCAGTTCCTCTTCATTCTTTTTTTCATCATTGGTGCTCATGAAAACTCCCTTTGCCCTATTATAACTTAAAAACCCCCTAAAAATAAATAGGTAAGTTACTGAAAATAGGCTTGTTCTAATGTTTTTAGGTCTGATTTCGCCAGTGATTGAAAGCTTTTATACTCTTCTCTGCCTCGGCTACGGTGCTCAACGATGATCTTAGGATCATTAAAAAGTCGTCCGATTTTCAAAAGAAGACCTCCGTAATCAAAAGAATAATGAATAAGTTCTGGGAAGTTTTTCATCAACTCCCCTGCTCCCCCAAGTCCTGTTGAAATACAAGGAACGCCATAGGAGAAAGATTCTAGCAAGACCCTTCCAAATGGCTCTTTCTTAACGGATAAATGAAGCATGACATCGATTGAATTAAAGATCTCAAAAGGTCTCACCAATCCCTTTTTTACTATTAGTTTTGAAGGAAACCTTAAGGCCAATTTTTCAATTTCAGACTCGTAAGATTGATGATCGCCCTCTGTATGGTAAATATTCTTACCGAATATTGCGATTTCCTTTATCCCAAGTTTAATCAGTTCCTCTTCATAAAGAGAGGCGAATAGGTAAAGTTCATGAAGACCTTTCCAAGGGGCGCTCATTCCGGCAAAGCCAATAACCCCTGTGCTTTCCTTTTCTATAGCATTAGGCACATCTTCAACTGGATTATAAACTCTATGAATCTTAAGTTTTTTAAAAACTTTCTTATACTCCTCTACTACTGAGGTTGAATTTCCTATAAGTGAAAGCTCAAAACAAGAGAACTTATCAACTAGCCAATTGATCAAAGTATTAAACGCTCCTTTAGCTGGGTAATCTCTAAGATGCCAAAGAAGTGTTCCCTTATACCCAAAAAGTAAGGCCCCGATCACTATGGGATAGAATACCTTGTTCCCATTGCACCAGATAGTATTGTATTTATAGAATCCTTCAAACTTAAAACGAAAGGACTGAAAAAGGAGAGAAATAAGGCTTAATACAAAACCTGTTTTACTGCTTCTACTTTTTCTATATAGACCTTCTTCATATGAAAAAGTTTTAAGCTTAAGACCCGTCTTTTTTTTAACTAACTCTTCAAGTTGTGAAGAGGCCTTCAAGTCGCCAATGGTAGGGTAGAATAGATCAATTTTAGAAGTATTTTCTAGTAAGCTAATTTGAGTAATAAAGCTACGTTCAGCACCACCTAACTCGGGGCTATTAAGTAAGCAAGCAATTCTATTCACTATGACTCCCAATCAGCTTACTTAGAAGTTTTTGGAAAACCTCCATGCTATGACTGCTTACGAGGTGTTCAAAACAATTTTGTGACCATGAGGGATAAAGATCTAAGCTTTTCTTAAAAAATTCTTCTACTGTAGCCTCTGTTACTTCATCAAACCTATAACCATTATACTCATGATGGATATTCTCCTTAAGCCCACCTGAATTAGTGACAATGCTTGGGGTTCCATATTTTGCGGCTTCAAGTGTCGTTAGACCAAAGCCTTCAACAAAACCTTTACTAGAGTTATTTTTACTTAAAAGAACATTATAATGAGAATCATTGTAAACCTTAATTAGTTCTGAATTTGTGATATTTGAAATGTCTTTAAAAATGATGTCTTCAGAACTTTGAAAGCGATTTGAAGTCATACTTAATTCAATTTTCTGTTTTGATACTTTCGCCAATAATTCAGCAAAGGAAAAGACCCCATCTAAGTTCTTATGAGGTACATCTCTTGCAATTGAACAAAGCTTAATCTTCTCTTCTCTATAAAATTTTTTCTGAACAGGGACTTCTTCAGGCAGGGGGATACAATTGTGAAAGACCAAGTCTCTTGCATAATTCACTTTGAAGCCATTGTTTTGCAGTATTCCCCTTGTGTACCTTGAAATAAAAATATTTTGTAAGCTCTCTTCAAAGTATTGAAGGCTCTTTGTTTTTGACATCTTTTTAATAAGACGTTTAAGAAAGTTTGGTGAAGTAAAAAACAGCTCTGATCCGTGACAAAAGTTTATAGACTTATTTGTTGGAAAACCACCGAGAAAACCTCCCATATAATGGACATGAAAATAAAGATCGAAGTCTTTATTTTGATTATAAGTATTCGTAGCTTCACTTATACTAGACCAACAAAGAACCTTAACCTCATGACCATTGTCTTTTAAAAGATTCACAAGGTTCTTAGAAAAAGTAGATAAGCCCCCGAGTTTGGGGGGATAATCAGGTGTTGTTACCAATATCTTTTGATTTGTCATTCTTTCTTATTATACAAGAGGGATGATAGAGAAAACAAGCTTAGGCGGACTTTGGGTCTTTTTTATCTTCATCACTTTCTTCGTCTATCTCTTCAATGGGAGAAGAAAGCACTGTGAGTTTAAAATTATCAATTTGAGAAGACTCTATGATAAGTACATCTTTTTTACTTAGATATTTGAGCATGTTCCTAGGCGAAAGACTGAGTGAATCCTTTGTATGCCAATACTTTCGTCCAACGGCAATATAGATACTAACTTGCATTACGATTAGTGAGCCTAGAGCAATATAAGGGTGAGTTAGTATTTGAATATAAATAGCAACGGCCATTGTGAATAAGTAGCCTGCTGCCATAATAGTCGCCGCCACAGGGGCCTTAAAGCCATACTCTTGATTTAAGATATGGTGAACATGTAGATGATCCCCCGCAAAGGGAGATTTTTTATTGTAGATACGCCTTAAGAAACTAATTCCAAGCTCTACCATAGGAAGAGTTAAAGGAATAATGGCCAAGACAGCGGACCTAACAGGACTTAGTTGATTGGCCTTCACAGCATGCCATAAAAAACTACTTAAAAGTAAGAGGCTAAAACCGACTATACTTCCCCCTATTTCTCCTAGGTGAATCTTCGCAGGGGCTTTATTAAAGTAATAAAATGCCACCAAACATGAAAGGAAGAGGGTTGAACATATGACTATCTTAGGGCTGTTATGATAGACACCGAGAAAAAGAAAGACGCTATAGGAGACAGATCCAAGTTTCAAAGTCAGAGTGTCTAGTCCATCTAATAAGTTTGATCCGTTTACTACTCCGAGCCCCCAAAAACAAATGACTAAGAAAGTAATTTGACTATGATGCTCAGTATGCAAATGAGAAGAGAGAGTTGCATAAATTAAAACTGAAAATATCTGCCCAAAAAGTTTAACAATTGGCCTAAGTTCAAACTTATCATCAAAGTAGCCATATAAACTAATAACTAGCCCACCAAAGATAAAGTTTTGAATAAGCCGATGATCAACCCTATTGAAAAATTGACTTAAATCAGTGAAACGAGAACCTATAATAAGAGTACAAAAGAAGCCCAGAGCTAGCGCTACTCCACCTAATTGAATTGCATTTGTTTTAGACTTGCGCGCGGGCACAAAGAAGTACCTTTTCCATGCAGTATTTTCACCCTTTGCTACTAATAAAAGAAAGCAAAATATAGAACTCGTAAAGACAAACGAGCATAGGGCCATAATGAAAATATGAGATTGTAAAAGTTGTTCTAGGATGCGTCCTCCATAGTCTTCTTTTACTTATCGTCATTTCCATAACTTTTTATTAATTTCGATGACTTCTAACGTATTTTTGGCCCTTTTTTCCTGAATTCTATTACAATATTCATAAGCTACCCCAACAATTAATGGAGCCATTTTGTCGAGTAAACAAGTCTGCTTCTTTGTCCACGAATGTAATCTTGAATCTGGCCATACCAGGGCCATGATTGAGGCCATTAGGGCCTTACCGGAGGATTATTTAAAAGAGATTCATCTTGTTTACTTTGAAGGCCAGTCTTCTCAAAAGCTTTTACCCAACTTCAAAGGTAGGGTTATTCATCATAAGGTCCCTGGAAAGTTCCTCTTTCCTTTTTTATTAAAATACATCTTCTTTCAATTATGGTGCTTCTTTTTAATTCGTTTCAAATTAAATAAAGACATAGTTAAGATAGGAATAGGAACCGCTTGCCTCGGTGTGGACATAAGTAATATTCAGTTTATTCAATCTCAATGGGAGTCCCATTATTTTAAGAATAAATCCATCTTTAGCATTAGATACCTTTATAAAAAGATACTCTTTTCATATTTCCGCTTTTGCGAAAACCTCCTCTTCAGAAATGACAGCACAAAATTCCTCTCACTTAGCCACTTTGTTTCAAGTTTTCTAGTTGAAAGTTTTCAAGTAGATCCTAAGAAGATAAAAACTGAATATAGTAGTGTAAACCTCGAGCATTTTCCTTTTCCCACACTTAAGAGAAATGAACTTTTTGAAAGATTAAAAAAAGACTATAAAGGACTCGAACAGCTCAATATTGAAAAGCCCATTTTTTTATTTGTTGGGGCTTTTGAGAGAAAGGGCTTACCTAAAGCCCTCGATCTACTCTCTCAGAGCAAAGATGGGCAAATTATTGTAGTAGGTAAAGGCGAACATTCTCAAGATAAGCCTAAAGCCGAAGGGCTTAATATTATTCATATAAGTTTCTCAAAAGAAATCGCACTCTTTTATCAGCTCAGCGACTACTTTATATTTCCAACTATCTATGAACCTTTTGGTTTAGTCATTGCTGAAGCTGCATCAATGGGATGTAGAGTCCTTACTTTTAAGGAAAATGTAGGAGCAAGTGAGATCTTAAATGATCTTGAAAGTGTTTTCTTTTTGGATAAGTCTCATTTTGACTTCCAAGAGATAGAAATCCTCTCCTTTGAACAAAGATCCATTAATGCAAATCAAGTAAGGGAGAGGCTAAAACAATATAACTGGAGTAAGCCAGCGAAGGCCCTTGAGGAATTACTTAATTCCTTTTAAAAAATCTATTTTTTAACTTGTCTATAGAGAAGAATACTTGAAAGTATTGTGGCAGCTACTCCAATAAGACTTGTATAGTAGGATCGGTTTTCATACCAATAATCTTTTTCCACAAAAACCATATCCCCTGGTTTTAGTTTTCTAAGAGCAGCGTTAGTAGAGCCACCTTTCTCAAGATCAAAGAACTCGTTAGCAATCTTCCCTTGTTCTTGCTTTGTCATTAACCTTACACTTTCTAGTTGGGCTTGAGGATTTGGACCACCTGCGTAGCTGACACCTTCAAGCAAGCTAGAATCTACAGGAATAAAGTGAAGCCCAGGTTTGGTAAAGTAGCCCCAAAAGTGAACAGGCATAAGAACCTTGCCTTTCACTGCTGGTGAATAATAAACGGAACCTGTATTTTTAGGTAGACCTTTAAGCTCTGAGGGTAAGGCCAATTCACTCAAGTCGTAATCTGCCTTTTTCACCTTCTTAACGCTTTTTCCTGACTGAGAAAAAGCGGGTGAAGAAGCAAAGATTAAAGAAAGATTCACTATTGTAATTCTAAGATACTTAAAGATTTGATTTTTCATTCAATAATAGTAGCACCGTGGTTTAAGTAGTGCCAAGTGGTTTTAGTATTTAGGCCTACTTCCTTGAACCTTAGGGAAGGCCTTGTAATAGGCCGTCATCGCTAAGGCGACATAAAACCAATAGTATTGAAACTCAGGTGGATAGATAATTCCAATTGCCCCCCACTGCCCAACGGTAATAACTAAAACGGACACTGCGCAATAACACACCGTTCTAAAAACTACATAATTCTTTTCTCTTAGGGCTGAGAACATAAGTGAAGTCAAAATAAGGGGCACACCAATGATGGTTAGGATTAAAAAGAGAGCTCCAATACCTAACTCCCCGGCCAAGGAGACAAACAAGTTATCATAAGACCAATAAGACAATGGCTTGATATCAACCATCCTTCTTCTCTTTTCAATATAAGCGGGAAGATAATCAGATGTCATTCCAAGGCCTAGTCCCATTGGTCTTGAGAAACGTGTACCAATTGCATTAAATACTGAAGCAACTGAACTTCTCTGTTTTGTCATTCTATCAATACTATCAAGGGCCTCAATTCTTTCGAGGGCCTTACCAAAGGACATGATCTGTTCAAAATTAGTCGTTTTATTTAATGTAAAAGAGCCCACAAAAAGTACTGCAATGACTCCGACTCCAACTGTAATTATTCTTTTCGCGGCAAACCTAGTTCCAATAAAAGAGAAGAATAAACCTAGGGCAATAATAAGGACTTCTTTGATAAAACTAGCCCTCACTTGGGAGATAAAAACCGCAAATAAGGTGAATATTGTGAAGGTAAAGACAAAAAGCTTTTTAGTTAAACTAAGTTTTTGTTCCTCGTCTCCACCTGGTTGTACGGTCCATAAGAATGTAAATCCAGAAGAGAGAAAGAAAAAAGTTGAATAACCTCCGGGGTGAGCTGTTGTTCCCCAAGGTCTGAAACTTGATTCCTCTGCAAATAAAGTGAATTTTTCAAACAGAGATTTATAATTATTGTTCATGCTGAACATGAATTCTGGTCCTTGAATAGATTGGTAAATGACTAAGATGGCTTCTAATATGACAAAGAACATGAACACTTTTAAGAAGTCCTTAAAATACCTAGAAGTGATATCAAAGTCCTGACTAATGATGGCGAAGAAGTAGAATATGGGTAGAATATAGAATTTCCCAGAGGCAAACGAAGCAAAAAGACCTGCACCATTAGGGTTGAATAGGCATACAATAAACCATAAGAAGTGCCCGACAATCAACCAAACGACAAAGTTTGGAACCTTTGTAAAATCAAACAGCTTTCTAGTGTTAACGAAGTTCCTAAAAACTAAGATCACCATAAGAAAGTCCCCAACAAGCCTGAAAAAGGGATTGTATCCCCAGATCACTTTAATCTGACCGCCCACCAAGGTGTAAAGGACCGCTATATAAAATGCTTGTTGCCATTTTAAGAAAATCACAGAAAAGAAAGCTGTACAGGCAACCAAGGCACCTGAATATAAGACCAATGGAGAACCGAGAAGATTTAAGATAAAATGAGCCAACATAAAGAGCATGAAGGCCCTAAAGAAATAAATCTGATCTCCCTGTTTTAAAGGGTTATTTTCTTCAATTGAATTCAACTTTAATCCTAGAAAATAAGTTCTCCTCTAGGATATCAGAGAACTTAAAAAATGATAGATTATTCTAGTGAAAGTCTGGCGTATTACCAATTATCTCAAGGTCTTCAAAGTTGTTTTTGAGTTCGTATTCATCATATATTCGTCCATCAAAGATGTACCTAAGAATAACGACGAACAGAAGTAAGAAACAAGAAAAGAAGATTGAAACGAAAATCATCTTTGACTTGGCAATTTTCTTATAACTAGAGAGCTCTGATTTAAAGTTATCAAAGAGAAGGTCTGATACAATAGTTGACTCAGCTAGGTTTAATTGGACAATCTTTTGCTCTAAAAGTTTAATTAACTGAAGGTTTGGCTCATGCTCTTTTAGCTTAATCTCTATCTCAGCTCTTTTTTCTACAGCTTTCTCTAATTCATTATTTAAGTTAGTAAACTCAACAGAGGTCTTACTAAACTGTTTCTTAGTTACTTTATAATCATGTTCGGTATTCATTTGTTTGTTTTCTTTACCAGCAGCAAAGCTTTCACTAAGGGCCGTATTTTCGATATTACCAATGGAGGCCAACTTCCTTTCATTATAAACTAATTCACTCTTTAATTTCTTAACAATATCGGCACCAGAAACTTCTTGGCCACTGAAGGAAGTCTTAATACTTGCAATATCCTCTCGTAATTGCTTATTTCTTTCTTTAAGCTTTTTAGCTTCAGCAACTCGAAAGAGGTCTTTATTTGAAGTTTTATTAGACTTAGAAAGAACCGCTTTGGTTTGAGACCTTTCGGTTTCAAGCTTATTCAACTTAGTTCTATCAGAATAATAAATCCTTCTCATCTCTGCGACTCTATCTTTAAGAGCATTTATTTGGACCATTAACCTAGATTTTTCATCTACCATGGCCTTGATCTTTTCGATATTTACTTCTTTTCTTTTGTTTCCAAGTAGCTCTTTTGAAATCTTAGTCTGAGACGTTACAAAGTAACGAATTTGGCTTAATCTATCTTTATCAATAGACTTTGAAACAACCCTGACCAGTGATTCAGTCGTAAAGTGATCAAGTGTTCTTACAATTAAATGGTAACGGTCAATAATATCAGCATCCATCTTCACCGTGTAGAAGCTTCCTACAATTCTTGCAATCTTATCTCTTTTACATTCCCTACTTCCTGCGCAGGATTTGAATATTTCATCAAAAGATCTGATATTCCTTGTCCCTACTGAATTAAAATTCATCTTTTTAAGATCAGGCATTAAAAGAAGTTCATCTGCAATCTTATACTGAAAATCAACAGAGGTTCCATATGAAATAATTTCTGTAGGATCTAGTTTCGAAGTTTTTTCTCCAAGCATAGAGAAAATCATGCTTGTCGGTGAATTGCTTCCCTCATTTACGTATTTAAATCCTACTTCCCCACTATAGATCGTATTCTGCCCAAGGAAAATACTTATAGAATATGCCGCCGCAATAGCAGGAACGGAGATTGAGAGAAACTTGTAACGCTTTATCAGTTTCCACAAGAAAGGGAAATTGATAATTGATGTTTCATTTAAAACAATATTTAGTTTTTTCATCCAAAAATCCTCCACCAAGGTTTCTTTGAAGCCGCCTCGGTGTCCTCTATTATTTCTTTTTGTTTAGTATCAAATAATAATCCTTTTAAATTAATTCCATATCCCATAAAGAAATTTTGAATATCTTTAATATCACCAGAGTTACTCAATGATTGGGCTACAATGATAGAAAGGCTTTCAAACTTCATAATCACGGGAAAGTATTTTTCAGAGTCTTTCTTAATTTTTCTTAAATCAGGAACGTCCCAAAAAATGATATCGTATTCGTCAACCAATGAATCAAATACTTCTTCGTAACTTAGAGTCGCCTCATTATTAGAGATCTGTAATAATTCATCTAAATCAAAAAAATCAAAGTGCTGATAAAAGCTATAAACAGTGCATGGCTCTTCATTATCACCAAGCTCAAGTTTGGACTTCTTAGAAATAGAGACAATCTCACTGAAAGCTCCACATTTTAAATTATCTGAAACAATTCCAATCTTAATTTCTTCTTTGTGATCAAAAAAGCTAGCAAGACCTAGTATGCTATTTTGCTGACTTGCTTGATAGCCTGTAGACCCTACAGCGAAGGATTTAACCCCTCTTTTATAATCATCATAAAAACTAGAACCTATCTTGAACAATTCATGATGATTACTAACTTTATAGAAATATCTATTAGATCTTTTCTTTTTCTCTGCTTTTTCTTGAACTTGTTTTTCTGGTCTTAAAAGCTCAGGTTTTGGTAATCCAACCTTTGATGAAGGAATATCAATGACGACATCTTCCTTTTCATTGAAAGAACCTTGTGCATCTTTGAATTTTAACTTCAAACCTGCCATGTTTTAAGCGCCCTTCTTCATCTTTGAATCTTTATCATCTGGGTTATAAAGAAGTCCCTTGATTTCTACTTGGTATCGCTTGTAATACCCGACTAAATCATGAACTTCTTTTATTCTTGTTTTATCTTTAGCAACAATTAATGAAACACTGTCTAGGGATCGAATGATTGGGAAATAAATCTCTTTTTGAGAGTCAAGTACTGAGACTTCTGGCATATCCCAAAGAATTAGATCATAGCTATCCACAAGAAAATCTATAAAGTCTTCAAAATCGTACGTTCTAATTTTCTTTGAGATCTTTTTTAAATGATTAAAATCTAAAAGTTCAATACCCTCTGAGATTCCAACTTCATAAGTTAGCTCTTCATCAAAAACCTGACGATCTTCTTTTTCTTCAATCTTCATATAATCATAATAAAAAGAATGTGCCATTCCTTCTGATACGATCAAAGTCTTTACATCTGTATGGTAATTAAAAAAGGTTGAAACCCCAAAAACAGTCTTTTGCCGAATGAGATCTAAGTCATAAGAGCTAAAAGCAAAGCTTTTTAAACCTTCTTTGAAGTCCTTAAGATACTGGCTGCCTGTTTTAAATAATTCAACATGGTCTTTTGCTTTATAATAGAAACCATTATGCTGCTTTCCACGTTTTTTAGAGAGCGTATGCTTCTCATAAGAGAGTTTTTTAAGCTCTTGCTCTGATTTTGGCTCGACTTGCTCAAACTCTTCTATATCTTGTTCAACTTTGTTATTAATAATATCTTCAGATTCAGTAAATTTGGATTTAAAGACAAATTTACTATCACTCTTCTTTTCAAATTTTCTATTAAAATCTAAATGACTCTCTACTTCTTCAGTCGGAGTATTCTTACTTTTTAACTCAGGAGCAGGATTGAAGAAGTCTCCATTTAAATCTTTTTCAATTTCTAAGAAGTTAATCTCAACCCCTTTTGACTTAAAAACTTCTTGCTCTTCAGAGATGTGCTCTAAGTCACTTCTTCTCTTGTAATTAAATTTTTTATACTTTTGTTCTTCTACTTCACTAGGTTTTTTGTCCTCGTATAAGAACTCAACTCTGTTGGCCTCTTCTACACCGATCTTTTCGACGACGACTTTTCGAATCCCCGTATTGTTTTTCATAAAATCTGTAAGATCTCTTGGATCTACATTTCTTATTTCATTATCCTTAAAGACGGTTATATTGGTAACCTCTGGCTGAGACTTCTCTTCTTCAGAGAGTTTCTTCATAACCATCTCTGATTCAGAATATTCTGATTTTACAGAAAAATCTTTGAGAGGATCACTGCCCTCTTGATTAACTTCACTAATCTTCCTAGCTTCAGGACGCTTGTAGGAATCCTCGTCTACGATAATGAAGTTTTGTGAATCTTTTTTCTTTGCACTATTTCCCATAAATTTTTTTGGGCCCAAAAAAGGGCACACCTTGCATTACTTTTCGGCTCTTTCAGAAAAAAGTTAACCTTCTATAGTAAGATTTTGAGGGGAAAATAGTTCGGTGGCCGTGAATTTTTCTAGATACTATTATAAGTATCCAGAAAACCTCACTTCTTTAGGAAAATTAACCTTGTTTTAAGAAATATCCAGCAGACTCTAAGCTATTAATAATCTTAGTTTCCGATTCCTTAATAAAATCACCTTCTAGAGTTCTTTCAGGGTTGAAGAACGTCGTCCTAAGGGTTACAGATTTTCGGTCACTTGAGTGCTCATAAACATTAACTATTTTGTTATGTTTAATTTCTTTTATTTTAATCTTTGAAAGAACTTCCAATAACTTAGAAACGTCAGTTTCTGAAGAAACATCAAGAGTATAATCAAAGGTTGCTTCAGGAAACTTTGCCAGAGGAGAATACTTGGTCTTATCTTTCATTGGCTTTGTCTCAAAACTTGAAAGATCAAGTAAGGCCATAGAAAGGTGGCCCTTTATCTTATTTTTCTTGAGTAAAAGAGGATGGATACTAAAGAGACTACCCCAAGGCTTACCCATAATTCTGATATTTTTAAATTCAAAAGGATGTAGCCCACTCCAATTCTCATCTACGACTAAGCTTTTAAATTTAGCGTGCTTCTCAACAATATCCGCTGGAAGAGACAGGTTGCCCGATAGCCTCTCCATTGTGTTTATCAATTCTAAAAAGGGTGATTTCTCTTTAGAGTAAAACATGACAGCTAAAACATTCTTTTCTTTTTCAAAGTCTGGATAGATTCTTCCTATTTCAAAACACCTATACTGATCAAAGTTTTTTGCATTCTTTGAAGCAGCTTCTAAAAGAGTTGGAATTAAGCTATCTCTCATGCGGTCATGATCTTTTGATATTGAGTTGAGAATTCTAAGGCCTTCTGTAATAGGCCAATCAGCTTTTTTTAAGAGTTTTTCCCCAACAAGAGGATAGGTCATCACTTCATAAGACTCTGCATTCATACTTAGGAAACTTCTAATACTCCTATGAATACTTTGCGCGACTGTTAACCTAACAGGGCTTACAGGTAACATAGGTCCTTCAGGTGTTATATTGTCGTAACCGATTATTCTTCCAATTTCTTCAATTAAATCTGCATCACATTCAAGATCTTTAGTAGATCTATAACTTGGAACAGTCACTTTAAGATCATCAGCCTTTTCTTCAACTAGAAAATCAAGGCTCTTAAAAATACTTATGATTTGTTTTTTCTCCAGCTCTTTTCCTAGAACCTTACAGACATGGGCTGGAGAAATATTGATTTGAAGTGGAGAGAATAAGCTTAAATTTTCTCCGCAGTACACAGGTTTTCCTACGACTTTTGCTTCTGGACAAATCTCTAAGATCAACTCAACTAATCTTAAGAGTGATCTATATGTTAACTGGCTATCAAGAGTTTTTTCAAAACGCTGAGATGAATCTGTTCTGAGTCCCATGCGTGTTGAGGTACTACGAACCTCCGCTGGTTTCCAATTAGCTACTTCTAAAAAGAGATTGGTGGTTTTTTCAGTTACACCAGAAGAGGCTCCCCCCATAATCCCAGCGATGACAAGAGGCTTCTTTGCGTCAGCAATTATAGTATCAGTTGGTTTTAAGTCCCTCTCTACTTCATCGAGGGTCGTGAATTTTTCTTCACCTGCTTTTTTAATCACAAGCTTATCTTCTTCAATTTCATCACGGTCAAAGATATGATTAGGCATCCCAAGCTCCGTCATTACATAGTTTGAAATATCTACTATGCTATTGATAGGTCTTAGTCCCACAGCCGTTAGTCTTCTTTGCATCCATGCAGGAGATTCTGAAACAGTAATATTAGAAATTGAAAGTCCCCAGTAAGCTAAACAAGAAGTTTCCCCTTCAATAACAGGTGTAATAGGAGCGGCTTCATCAGTAAAATGAGCTTCAATTTTCTTTACAAATTTTTCATCAAAGGGATTCTTTAGTTCTTTTTCATAGAGAGCAGAAAACTCTCTCGCTATACCATAATGACCCCAAAGATCAGGTCTATGCGTAAGGGATTTATTATCAACGTCGAGTAGAATATCACTCTTTTGACCAAGGTATTCACCAAGTGTCATTCCTAATTTTGAATCTGAAGGAAGTTCAACAATACCTTCTGAAGAATCAGCAAGTCCTAATTCCTCTTCAGAACAGAGCATCCCCTCAGAGAGGATGCCTCTAATTTTCTTTGGCTCTAAAGTAAAACCTATAGGAAGAGTTGTTCCAATCGGTGCGTAATGAGTCTTAAGGCCCACCTTTACATTTGAGGCTCCACAGACAACTCTTGCATTTTGACTTTCACCAAAGTTAAAAGTGACTAAATTTAACTTATCAGCTTCAGGATGCTTCTCGATGCTTACGATTTCAGCAATCTTAATCTGACTTAAGTAGGCTCCGGATTCAATGACTTCTTCTACTTCCGCAGTGCCAAGGGTAAACCTGACTCCTAAGTCCTTAGATGAAACATTTGGTAGTTCGACAAATTCAGAAATCCATTCAGTAGAAATAAGCATATATAATCCTAAAAAGTTTTAAATTGTTCAGAGAAACGTAAATCGGCACTATGAAGATGTCTAATATCATCGATGTGATACCTCATCATAACTAACCTATCGAGGCCTAAGCCAAAAGCAAATCCATTGAATTCTTCAGGGTCAATTCCCCCCGACTTTAGAACATTAGGATGAACCATTCCGCAGGGAAGAAGTTCAACCCATCCTACTTGCTTACAAACACTACAACCATTGCCCTTACAAATAAGGCATTTGATATCTAATTCAAAACCAGGCTCAACAAAGGGAAAGAAACCTGGTCTTAATCTCACTTCAACTTCTTTCTTAAATATTTCACTTAAAAGTGATTTCATAAAATAGATAAGATTAGATACGGAAATATTCTTTCCAACCATCATTCCTTCTAATTGATGAAAAACCATTTCATGACTTGCGTCAGTTCTTTCACACCGAAAGACTTTCCCAGGGGCTATAAACCGAAAAGGTGGCTTACGAGACATCATCCCTCTTACTTGGATGGTGCTAGTATGGGTTCTTAACAAATATTTTTTCTCGTCCGTATCGGTATGAGGATCATGAAACCAAAAGGTATCCTGCATATCTCGTGCAGGGTGATCGTCAGGAATGTTCAGGGCTTCAAAGTTGTGAAACTCATCTTCTATATGTGGCCCATCTAAAATATCAAAGCCCATTGAGAGGAAGATATCCTCAATTTCATTTTGAATGATAGTGACGGGATGGATCCCACCATGTCTTGTGTTAGAGGCCATAACTGAATCTGTTAGGCTTAAGTCTCTTTTTTGACCTGCTAACTTTTCATTAATAGCCTCTATTTCGATTCTGTTTAATTTTTCATTTATAAGTTCTTGAATTTCGTTCTTAACTTTATTTGCAGCGGGCCCTAATTCTTTTTTCTCTTCAGGAGAACAATCTCTTAGTCCTCCTAAGATCTGAGAGATGGCACCTTTTTTCCCAAGGTATTCAGACTTTAGATTGAGAATATCGGCTTCTTTTGTGAGGCTTTCTAATGATGACTTAAACTCTAAGAACAGTTTTTCTAACTTTTCTAACACGGGGCTCCCCTTCCTTATAGATGCCCGTTATATTGACAAAAAAAAAGGGGATGAACAAGCATCCCCCGAATATAAATCTATACTGATAGTTAGAATTTTTCACGCTCTATGGCGTTTAGTCCCGGGTGTTCTACGGCACTTGTGAAAAAACACTCCTGGTTAAGCAAGCAAGTTTCACCGGCTATCCATGAACTCCGTAATGGATAATTTTGTTTGAATGTCTGAAGCTAAGCTACGGACCCATTGGCCTCCCAAAGACTCTCACCCTCCCTCCAAGAATCGCTCACCACGATTCATGACCCGTTCCGTACCTGGCAATGCCAGCAAGGGGGCGGCCTTCTCCGCTACGGCAACCATCAACCCATCTGCAAAGCATTACGGGTGGTGGCTTTGTTCGAGAAGACTTTCGTACAACTCTCACCTTTTTCCACGGGGTTTCTTAAGAGTAATTTTAACGCCGAGTATTATATGAATCAAGCTTTTGTAGCTTAAGGCTTTCATGAAGTTCAATTCTGGTGTGATTAAAGAAGCTTATGACCTCATTTTCTTTGTAATCCGGATAGGTCCATTCTAGCGGTGAATATGTGCCAGAAATGTATAAGAGGTTTAAATCAGCGTAGACACCCTTGCCAAGGTAGGGTCTGTGACCATAAATCTTGCCAGTTCCTAGGATTATATTCTCTAAAGTCATTAGCCCGGGGTCTATATTGATATGCCTTCCGTCTCCCTCTCTCTTATCTTCCTGTTCAACGCCCCAGAGCTTAGCTTCCACTAGAACTTCTCGATCATAGAGCTTTTTAGAGACAACTAAAAGCCTCTGTAAGCTCTCCTTCGGTCCCATTTCTTTTGAGTAATATTCAATCATGGGGTTATGACTAGGTTTAAAGATTTCAGCTTCTCCCCATTGACTCTCCCAAAGCCCTACAGCTTCTTCTTGATTAATTAATTCTGAATTAAAGAGTAGGCTTGCAAAGAGAAAGCCTGGTGGCGGTAAAAAAAGGGAGCTCATTTATAGCGTAGCCTCAAGCGGTTGTAAAAATCGGATAGCTCTTCCGTATCAACAGTGGCCGTCCCTCTTTTTCCAACGACAACTCCTGCCCCGCAGTTTCCTATCCAAGCGGCTTCTTCCAAGCTCGCCCCTGATTGAATGGCTATTGTTAAAAGAGTGATGCTCGTATCCCCAGCCCCAGAGACATCAAAGACCTCTGGCGCAACAGTTGGGATCCTTTTAAGTTTTGGATCCTCAAGACTCATAAGCCCCATTCCTTCGGGTCCAAGAGTAATGACGACTTGTTTTAGGTCTAGTTTATCAAGGAGGATCTCCCCCATTTCTTCAATTGATTTTTGATTAAAGCCATAGCCTAATGACTCAAGCATAATCCTGCATTCTGCAAGATTTGGCTTTAATAAGTCAGCCCCTTTATATACTAGGGGATTCGTTTTCCTTCCGGGGTCTACTGAAACAAAGATGCCAAGTTCCTTTGCTTTTTTTATAGAATCTTGAGTTAACTTTTCTGTTAACATTCCCTTAGAGTAATCTTCTATGATCATCGCTGAGTGATTCGGAAGTAAATCTTCAACTCTCTTAAAGAGCATGGCCTCAGTTTCACTATCAATCGTTTCCGAGGACTCATAATCAATTCGACAAATCTGTTGAGCCGATGTTGTTGCCCTCTCTTTGTAGGTAGTCATCCTTCCTGCGGAGCGTACTATTCCCCAAGTCTTCAAGTCACAAGCCTCGAGTAAGTTCTCTAATTGATCTGCAAATTTATCTTCTCCAACAACACCACAAAGTGTTGATGAAACTTCCAGTGTCTTCAAGTTGTGCGAAATATTGGCCGCTAGTCCTAACTTCTCCCATTCTTTAGTCACTCTCAATACAGGAACCGGAGCTTCAGGAGAAATTCTATTAACCTCACCAAAAGTGTATTTATCAACGCCAACATCTCCTAGGACAAAGACCGGTTTTAATTTCTTAAAACCAGATGTTATCTCAGTAAATCTTTTTACATTTATCAATGGTGCTGTCATATGAACCTCAATCTTTTAACTCTGTTAATTCGAAGATGGCATTAAAAACATCTTCCACCTCAATCTTCGCCATGCATTCAAAATAAGGACAAGTCTTACCTGCGCATTCAAATTGTTCCCCACAAACCACATCTGGAACAACAACCTTTGTTCTCTCATCCCGATTAAAGGGGCCCCATCTTGAGGCGCTCTGAACCTTAATAGGAGAATAGAGCCCGATCATTTTAAGACCAAGGGTATTGGCGATATGAGTGGTCCCTGTACTCGGACCTATAAATAGATCAACGGTACTTAAAAATGAAATATAATGCCTAAGTCCCTTCACTGAGCCGTCAAAAAAAAGGATTTTCTTTTTTAAAAAAGCATAATCATCTCTGACTAATTGCTCTCTAAGGCCTGTAAGGAATTTCTCATCGCTTGGAGTAAAACTAATAACGTAAGTAAAACGGTTAGGCATTTCGCTTTCTATTCTTTTTAATAGGCGAGCATAATTACGGCTGGCCCAATTGAGCGTATGCCCTGTCATGCCGGGATGAATGACAAGAATTTCACTTCCACCTTCTGGGGCATCCTTCTCTTTAACTTCTTTAAAAGAGATCTTTGCTTCTTCTTTCTCTGCATTGCTGACGTAGATCATTGGTGAAAATGATTTCCTCTCGCTGCTTTTATAAATGGTCCCTAATGGAGAGAGTAAATTAAGGTTATAATCACTTTCGTGCATGCTAACTAAGCTTCGGCTTTGCCTAACTGCTTTATTTAAAAACACAAATGATTGCCATTTAGATTTAAGGCCACCTCTAAAGGGAATTCCAAGCTTCCAAGACACCATGCCAGGGAGGTGAGAGCCTCCTACATGAAAGAAAGTATCGGCATTAAAGCTTTTAAACTTTTCGCTTAGGAACTTATTTTTTTTATAGAGGCTTTGATTCTTATCGAGGACCCAACATTCATCAACATAAGGGTGATTGATAAAGAGGTCCTTACAAACAGGTGAAACTATAAAAGCTATCTTAGACCCGGGGTATTTATCTTTGAGGAACTTCCCCATGGGAAGGGTGAGAATAGTATCACCAATAGCATCTGTTCTATTGATTACAATATTCAAATTTCAATCCCTTGCTTTTTTGCTTTCTCAAGAACAAGATCTTTCAAAGTAGACATTGTTTTATCTAAGCATTCACCATTTTCAACTAGCATAGCATCATCGGTTTGAATCAATGGAGAATGTGACCTGTTTCGATCAGACTTATCCCTCTCTTCAATATCATGAACAATCTGCTCCAGCGTAAGACCTACTTGGCCCTTTGCTTCTAGTTCTTCTAATCTTCTAGAAGCTCTAAGTTCTGTCTTAGTCGTGATAAAGAATTTACAAAATGAATCAGGAAAAACAACTGAACCAATATCACGCCCTTCCATGACACAAATACTAGTGCTCGGAAGAGTTCTTTGAAAATCAACTAAAAAAGAGCGAACAGAAGGCACTTGAGAGATGATACTGGCGAGCTTACTAACTTCATGCTCTCTGATCTTCTCAGTAAGATTGACCCCGTCAATTTCAATTAAGTTTGTTTCAGACTGACCATACTTAAGGTCGATACTTTTTAAAAAGCTAGATAAGAGCTCCCCTTCTTCAAAAGGAATAGATTTCTCATTGGCCCAATAACCTAGGGCCCTATACATGGCCCCTGTGTCTATGTAGAGAAGTCCGAGATCTTTGGCCAACATCCTGGCACAAGTGCTTTTACCACTACCACTAGGTCCATCAATGGCTATGACCCTTTGCGTTTTCAATTTGCTCTCCTTAGCTAAGGGGTATTTTAGCAAGAATTTGAACTATAACAAAAGACCTTTATAGGATCTCAATACTATTTCCGCGGGCCAAGGACTTGGCCTTTTCAGCTTCGTGGCGGAGCAGATAATAACGGCTTCTTACTTTATCCCAATACTTCATCCTTGGAACACCGCTAGTACGTATTCTGCGTAAAAGGCCGCTGCGTCCAAGGTTATAGGCCATGGTCGCTAATTTATGATTGCCCTTAAAGCGCACTAGTAGTTTCTTGAGGTAATAGGTACCAAGGAGGATATTGCCTTTAGGGTCTAACCAATGAGGGACTCTTGAAGTTGGAATCTCTTCGAGGATTTCAATGGCCGTGGTCGGCATAAGCTGCATAAGCCCTCGAGCACCCTTTTTACTAATGGCCCTAGGGTTAAAACTTGATTCAGTCCAAATGATGGCCGTTACCCATAAAGGGTCTAAACGCATCTTTATGCTAACTTCAATAATATGTTCCGGTGAGATGACTTTCTTTTTAAACTTCTTTTTTAAAAGGCTACCAATCCCTTCTCTCATTTCACTTTGAGAGAATTGGGAAATATCCAACCAGCTTATTTGGTTATAATTGAAAAAGTTATGCTTAGGGCCTTCTAACGGGGGAGTAAATCCTAAGAAGAAGAGAACACCAAGCGTCATTAATAATTTAAATTGCATCCTATGGGCTTAATGCCTTTGATGTCCTTTTGAGTCAAGTAATGACGCGATTCAAAGTTAAATCTTTTGCAGTGGCGTAAGGCCTTAACTACAATAGGTATCTAAATTTACATTTTGGTGGAAACTATGAACGACAATAAAACTTCTTACAATAGACTAGCTTCAGAGAAGTCAGCCTACCTTTTACAACATAAAGACAATCCTATTCACTGGTGGCCTTACGGACCTGAGGCAATTCAAAAAGCAAAAGATGAAGATAAGCCCATCTTTTTATCAATTGGCTATTCTTCGTGTCATTGGTGTCATGTCATGGCCCATGAATCTTTTGAGGACCAGGCCACGGCAGAGTTTATGAATAAAGAGTTTATTAATATTAAAGTAGACCGTGAAGAGTTTCCCGATATTGATTCCTATTATCAACAGGCTTGCCAAATCTTCATTCAACAAGGGGGCTGGCCACTCTCCGCTTTTTTAACCCCCGAGCTTAAGCCTTATTTTGCTGGGACATATTTTCCAAATGTTTCAAAAGAGGGTCATGCAAGTTTTATGGAAGTTATGAATGAACTCTCCCGTGCTTACAAAGAAGATAATGAAACAGTTTTAAAAAATGCTGATGAAGTGACTAAAAAAATCGAAGAAGGCTTTATCCCTAAGGAAAAAGTTCCCTTTGAAGGGCACTTTCCTCATCCTTCTTCAATCTCTGAAGCCCTGGCCCAATACGAAGATAAAACAGGTGGGGGTTATGGAAGTAGCCCTAAGTTTCCTCACTTTCCTTATTTAACTTGGGCCTCAGAGCAAATGCTTGAAGGTATGATAACTAAAGAGCAAGGCGGAGATCATGTGGTCATGACCTTTGAGAAGATGCTAATGGGCGGAGTCAACGACCATGCCCGAGGAGGTATTCACCGCTATAGTGTTGATGAAAACTGGAAGATCCCACACTTTGAAAAGATGCTTTATGATCAAGCCGGACTTTTAACGGCCCTCTCTCGCTTTAGCTTAATCTACCCATCTCCTTTGGTTTATGATTCGATCATCAACACTCTTAACTATCTTGAAAATGAAATGCTCAGTGAAGAGGCGTTCTTCTTTTCTGCTCAAGACGCTGATAGTGAAGGAGTAGAGGGGCTTTATTTTTCTTTCACTGAAGAAGAGTTTGAAGACTTGGTTAATAAATGTTCTGAAGAAACTTCCTCTATGATGGAAGATTTAAAGAAATGGTTTGATATCACTAAAGAAGGAAATTTTGAAAACGGACTATCGGTTATCTCATTAGATTATAAACTTTCCAATGAGATCTTTACTCAAAAGGGCTGGGAAGCCGTTAGAGAAGTACGACAAGAAGTCTTGAACCAAAGAAAACTTAGAATCCCTCCAGCAACTGATAATAAAGGTGTTGCTAGTTGGAACTTCTTAATGATCACGGCTTTAGTAGATGTTATGCAATATGTTCAGATTGATGTGATCAAAAAAATGGCTGGCTCTTTGTTTAATAAGGCCATGGAAGGAATCTATAAGAACTTCTTAATCTCTAAAGATGATAGTGGTATGAGGTTAAAGCATACAACCACTAAAGAGAATTCACTTCCCTACTTTGAAGACTATGTCTTTTTCACAGAAGCGCAACTTCGTGTTTATGAAATTACAGGAAATCCTATTTTCAAAGATAATGTGGTTCAAACCCTAAATTTTATCAATAAAGAATTTATTGATAAAGGCTCGGCCCTAACCAGAGCTAAGTCCACAGAAGACCTAGAATTGTACCCTAATCAAAAACAGACTTCTTTTGATAGCTCTTTTAAATCCCCTTTAGCGACATTAGTCGGACTTATCAGAAGAGTAGAAGTTCTTTGCCCTGGAGACCTTGATATAGAGCCCGCAGACTTAATCGAGTCCGTCACACACGAATGTTTAAAAAACCCTCTCGCTTCTGGTGAAGCTTTAAGAAGCTTAACCTATCCGACAGCAGCTTACAGAGTCGTCAAGCTTCCAGTATCATGGCTAAACAATGATAAGTTTATCAATTTTATGAACTACTTTCTTCCAAGGTTTGTTCTTAGCTGGCACGAAGACGGTGATGAATGGCAAATCTGTAATAAAGACGCTTGCGAGCTTCAGGGAGTTGGAATTGAAAACTTTATTGAGACTTTAAGACCGGCTCCTCCAGAAGAGGAAAAAGAATCTTGAACCTTTTAAAAAATTTTAAAGTAATCGATTTCACACATAGATTGCCAGGCCCTTTAGCAGGAAAGATCTTTACTGATCTAGGAGCAAAAGTAATAAAAGTTGAGGATCAAACCTTTAAAGACCCCTTCATTCAAGGTTTTTTTAATCAAAGTGATTCTCAATTTAAAACTTGGTACGAAGAACTTAATAAAGATAAAGAATTAGAGCGTTTTGACTTTAAATCAGAAGAGGCCTTTAGTATTTTTGATGATCTTTTAAAAGATGCAAATGTGCTTTTATTGGCCCAGCCTCAGAAGATTCTTGAAAAGTTTATGCTAACTCCGGAGCTCTTAAAATCTAGGCATCCAAATTTAACGGTCATGCAATTGATAGCGGGAGAAGGAAAATATAAGAACCTCCACGACTTAAATGCTTTAGCCATGGCTGGACTTTTAGATATGCATTTATTTGAAAGAAAAGAAAGCATCACAGCTCCGCCCTTTCTTCCCGTTGCAGGAATATCTTTTGGTCACTGGGTTGTCACTAAATCTCTCGCCGCTGTTATCTCTAAAGAGAACTGGGTTGTTGCAAGTCTTCAAGAGGCGACTAAGAATATATTGAGTCCCTTTAGAAGTCAGTCTGACAGCCCAAAGTTCCTACACAATGGAAAATTTCCTTGTTATAGCCTTTATAGGACTAAGGATAAAAAGACCTTGGCCATAGCAGCCGTTGAAGAGAAGTTTTGGATAAAGTTCACTGAGCTATTTGATCTAAAGATTCCAGTAGATCAACGGTTTGATACTTCAAAGAAAACATTTAAGATCATAAGCGAAAAGGTTCAAAGCTTAGGTTCTAGTGAAATAAAGAATATTTTACAAGATCAGGATATCTGCTTAACACTAGTTTAAGATTCTTGAGTAGAGCTCTTCTAATCTTTTATTCATAATCTTAGGAGTATGAAATTCTTTGATAAACTTAATACCCTCTTGACCCATCTTATCCACTTCAAAGGTGCGACCATCAAGGTACTCTTCAATAATACCGGCCAGGATCAACGATGCGGATCTAGAAAATGAATCATAAAGTATTCCCCGTATATTGTTTCCCACAAGCCCCGCCACTCCCCCATGGGAACTGGCCACAACAAAGAGCCCATGTCCTAAGGCCTCTGCCACAACAAGGCCAAAGCTCTCGGGAATGACTGCCGAATGGATTAATGCATGAGAAATATTATAAAACCGGCTCATCTTTTTTTGACCATGAATAATACTTACTTTTTTATCTAAGTTTAAACCGAGGATTCTTTGGTTTATTTTCTTTAAATAAGATTGATCTTCTTTAGAGGTAGCGTCCCCTACTACCAAGAAATGCCAATCATCTCTTTGATCAAGATGTCCTAAGGCCTCTATAGCAAGATGAAGCCCTTTTCCCACACAAATGCGTCCAATCCACAAGAGAACTTTTTGGTCTTTATTGATATTAAAGTCCTTTGGGTTTAGATCAGTCTCACTTGAAACTTCTACTCCTAAAGGTAAAACCAGTGAATCCTCATCAAAGTTTGGTCCAAAGATCTTACTATGTTCATTCTTTAAGAATTCAGAATTAAAGAGCACTTTCTTAAATGGTAGAAGCTTTCCAATACGATCCCATATATTTCCAACTGGACCATGCTGAAACCAAACCTCAGGTACACCTGAAAAAAGAGCTGCTAGAGAGACGATGATATGAGCGTAGGCCATAGTCGAATGGATCAAAGAGATCTTCTCAGACCTTATAAGTAAGAAAATAAAGAAGATGGCTCGGATTACTGAAAGGGGCCTGCTCATTCGTAGCTTAAAAGGAAGTATATGAACCTTGATTCCTTCATTGATCAATTCATCTGAGATGGGCCCACTTTCAAAGAAGAGAACTTGGCCCTCAAACCTTCCACTTTCTTTATGCAGCTTTAAGTTATCGAGAACGAACTTCTCTGCCCCTCCACGAAAAGCGTTTGGGGATACATATAGAATTCTCTGATCAACCATGGATTTATTCTAACATGTCCTATGAAGTTGGGTACTTAAGGCACCAACGGCCTGGTCCAGTTTTGGCCCTAGGTGCAAAGTGTCAATTACGAGATACGTAATATCAAACACTTAGGATATACACCCAGGGTGAAAACTTGGCATCGATATTGGATATATAAGAATCAGTATCGGGCTTAAAAGGAGTTTAAGTTTGAAGAGACACGGATGTTTGGACACAGATCAGGTGCATGGAGAATTAACAGGCGCCTCGTAAAAAGGATTTTATTATGAAAAAGATCGTCCAACTTATAGCTTTAGCAGTAATAGGAATGCTTATCGCAGGTGCTTCAGAAGTAGAGGCAGGAACGCGGTATAAGAAAGTTACTGAGATCGTAAAAGTTACAACAGAGAAAGTAACCAAATCAACAGAGGCAGCTGGTCTTGAATTAGGTTCTGGTAGAAAGATCCATATTGATAGAGTTGTTAAAAGAAGGTTTAAGAAGAAAAGAGTTTCTGAAATCTTAAGAAGAGATCAGATCGAACTAACTAACGGAGAGATCATCTACCCTGAAGAAATTCAATTTGCTCTTGTTCCTGAAACGCGCCTTATCAGAGTTCGTTATGATGAAAAATCTCCGAGAGGAGATGATGAAAGAGCTCCTCGTGGAGATGATGAAAGAGCTCCTCAGGATAATGATCAATAAGAAGACTTCGCCCTATTTCCCCCACCATTTAGGGCGAATAAAATAACCTTGAAGTTTCCCAAAAGACCCTGTCAACGCAGGGTCTTTTTTTTATTTTCTGTTATACTTTATCTATGAAGTATATTTTACTTTCCTTACTATTTTTATCACCTATCTACGGGGCTGAACCAGAATTAGAATCTGTTGATTCGATTTTAGAGAAATACAAAGACATAAGACAAGAGATCAAAGACCTAAAGGCCACTGTAAAAACGACGACGGCTGTCCTCTATGCTGATGTAGGCCTTGAGTATCCCGTTCATTCATTAAGAAAAGGTGAAGTGCTTAATTTGGCAAACTTTGAGGTCAAAACAGAGAATGTCTACCCAATATTAATCAATGGAGGTGTTGGTTATGTTAGAGGTGGAGATATTACTATTCAAAAACGTTTTTCAAACCAGTCGGCCTCTAAATTAACAGATCATAAGATTGATTATCAGTTTGAAGAAATTGTAACTAAGCTCGATGGAAGAACTAACTTGTTAATCAAAATAGATTCATTCTCCCCTGGTCCTAACTGGTCTGACTTTAATGAGTTGGCCGGTGATGTGAATCAAGGGATAAAGGCCTACCAGCTCTTAGTAGAGTTTCACCCCCGTAACGAGAAATTCGCCTTTGGAGTTGGAACTGGCTTTTACTCTTCAAAGCAAGAGATTATAAATATTAACACCTGGGTCTTTGAAGGACAGATAAGTTATTCGCCTTTAAAGTGGGAAATCTTTCAGTGGGATTTTCAAGTCGGCGGGGGCTTCTCAAGTGGAATCAATATTGAAATTAGGGATATAGAAGGAGTGAACAAAGGTTATCTTTATTCATGGAATATAGGTACAACTGTGAGAATCCTTCCCGAATCTAAAATCGGTGGAGTGCTTGGAGTGAACTATAAGAGTTGGAGTATCTCTGGCATGAAGGACGTTGTAATGCCCAGCCGACTATTGGTAGATTTAAATGGATTTGCCGGAACAGACTTCTTTTTTGGATTAAGCTATAAATTTTAATTGAAGGTAAGTAGTTAAAGATGATGAGAGAATTATTTAACAAGGGTATTAAAAACTACGCTTATACAGTTGTTGCTCTTGTTATAACAACTCTTGTTTCTTTTGTTGGAACACCAATCATAATCAAGCATGTTGGTGAAAGTGACTTTGGTATCTATCAATTGATTCTCCAATACTTAGCCTACCTTTCTATTTGGGATTTTGGTCTTTCTACCTCTTCATGTAGTTTGCTTAATAAGGCCCATACCTCTGGAGATAGAAAATCGGTCATTAACACTATAAAGTTCTTGCTCCGCCAATACTTAAAGATTGTACCCTTAATCGTCATTGCACTTTTTGCTATTATCATTTTGGTCTATCAATCAATCATGAAAGATCAGCCCCCGGAATATATGCATTCTTTGCTAATCATGGCAGCTTGCGGGGTTTTCGTTCCTCTTAATGTTTTTAGAGACCACTTAAGATCAAGCGAGAAGTTTTATATCATCTCGAAGATATCAACTTTTCAGCTCTCAACAATGACTTGTCTAAATATCTACTTTGCCTATAACGGCTATGGTTTACTAGGGCTCGCCTATTCATATTTCCTTTTAAACTTTGCCTTTGTGGCCCTCATCTTTATTAAGTCTTACCGAGAAATCATAAAGCTTCCTATTTTAAACATCCCAATGGAACTCTCAGGTGTAAAACTTTGGAACAATAACCTTCACTCTTTCTTTCAAAATATCTTTGGTCAACTAAGCTTTGCCTCAGATACGATCATCTTATCTTTTTATCAACCAACCGCCGCCATTACCAACTTTGTTACTAACCAAAGATTGGCAAAACTTATTGACACACTTTTAAGCAATATTGGAAATAGCTTTTGGTCTTCAATCTCCCAAACATCTAGTGATATCATTCAAAAACAAAAGGCTATTGATCTTATTAATAAAGTCTTCTTGATCTTAGCCTTCCCTACTATCTGTGCACTAGGAATCAACAATAAGAGCTTTATTCATCTTTGGCTTGGTCCTAAATTCTATATTTCTGATCTATTTACTTGGATTTCTTTCTCAAATTTTCTTATTTTTGGGGTCCTCTCTTTCTGGGGATGGCTTTTCGTAGGAGAACAAAAGCTAGAAAAGAAAACTAAGACAATCGCGATTTCTGGCCTCATCAATATTGCTTCGAGTATTATACTGACAAAGTATTTAGGAATTATTGGTCCCGTCCTTGGAACTTTTATAAGCTTTTATTTTTTCTACATTTGGCATATGAAAGCTATGATGACTAAAGAGCTTGGTATCAATGTCTCTGATTTTCTAAAGAGGTTCTTTGTCTTAGTTTTGATAGTAGGTATTATCGCCTATTTTCGATCAAGCTTTCAGTTCATTCAGGTAACGAACTGGTTTGAATTGATCTTAAACCTAGCTCTCAATTACCTACTCTTTCTTAGCTGTTTTCTTTTTATAGTCTTTAAAAAAGAGGACCTGGACTCTGCTTCAAATTATCTTGGAAAGTTCTTTAAGAAGCCTTAGGCAAAAAAAAGGCCCAAGTTATACTTGAGCCTTAATTCATTAAAAATAATTAGATTAAATTACTTAGCTTCGAACTTAAGTGAGTTCTTAAGAAAAGTTTCGAAAGTTATAGAGTACCCTCTATTAGCTTCAACGACTTCACCTGAAAGAGTTACATTATCTGAAGAAACTCTATCTTGACGAAACTCAATCATAAAAACTTCTCTCTGCTCACCAGAGAGTCTAGCGGCTTTTTTAAAGTTTAGTCTGATATCTTTGTTACGAGTTACCATGACAGTATCCCATTTAATACAACGTCTTTCTGTTGTATAATATCCTGGTCTCCAAACATTTCTACAAACTGTTCTAGTTCTTCCACGTCCATCAGTAACTGTACGACAAACATGATCATAAGAACCTGGGTGCCAAACATCTTCATAACGATAGTCAGTACACACTTGCTCACTTTCTTTAACAGAATAAGAGATGTCTACTTTCTTAGGAGTCTTCTTTGTTCTGATTACTTCAACACGATCTAAAGCGGCTGATCTGGTCGCTTGTTGAAGAGGACCGTAGTTTACATCACTGCTGTTTAGTTCTAAAGCATCTCCACCAAAAGCCGCTGCTGATAAGATAGCAAAAGCTGCAATTATTAATGTTTTCATTAACTTCTCCTTTAAATGTTCCACAATTATGAAAGGCTACCTCGGTAATTTCTTGATGTAAGGCCCAAGAGTCTAAAATATAAATAAATTACATTAAAGTAGTTTTGCGCCATAGTGCCCTTTGTTATACAATAATCTTAATGAAGGTTTTAATATTATTGTCTTTATGCTTTGCATCAATTAGCGCCCATGCTTTTAAGGTGGCCGTCGTTAATGTACCGAAAACAATAGTTTTCTCAGACCTGGCCATGACTTCCTCTATTGGCTTCATAAGAGGTGGGAAGGTTTTAAGAGTTGGGGAAAAGCCTAGGATGAAAGGAACCCTAGTTCCCGTCATCGTTTCGGGTAGAGTTGCTTATATTCAAACAAAAGACATACGCTACGTTGAAGATGAGGGTCAGGTCTACTCTCCTAAGATAACTGAACATAATATCGATAATGAAGAGTTTAAAGTTGATGATTCATTAAAAAATAATAATCACCTGGTCATTCAAGGCGGACAGTTCTCCCTTGGTGATGATTGGGCAAACCTGAGTGCCGCCGCTGGGGATACTTCTGTTTCGGCCATGACTTATTATACAATTATGCTTGAGCATAGATCCCCTATCAAATCTTACGGGTTTGGCTTTGGGGGCTCCCTCTATAGAGTAAATCAAGAAAGTATTGAGGCAGCCGCACTCTCCATTGATGGACAGTTTTACTATAGCCCCCTTAAGTTTTCTTGGGCCAGTATTGACCTCTTAGCAGGAGGAATGATCTCTTTAGATACGAGAGTTAAAGTTACAGGGGTCGAGGGTACTTCTAAAGGAAATTTTTATGGCTGGCATTTTGGAACACAAGCTAGGATTTTTCCTGAAAAAAAGATTGGTTTCGTCGTAGGTTTTGGTGTCAAAAGGATCACAGTCTCTAGCATTAAAAGGATTGTCTTAACGGATAATACTGAAACTGCCTTAGATTTACTATCAGGCGCCCATGCCTATGGTGGCCTAAGCTATAGGTTTTAATTTACTCACGTAAAACATTATCTTTGTCGTCAATATTCCCGCCATCATCTTTTGCTTTTTGTAAAAAGAACTTAATCTTGTCTTCATCAGAGCTAAAACTCCCCTCGATATTTTCAACATTTCGTTTACGTTCGGTCTCTATCTCTTTTTCTAGTTCTTCCTTAGTCTTTCTTTCTAACCTTTTTTGAGCTGTTTCTTTTCGATTACCAACATCATCTGAATAATTACTTCCATACTTTTTATAGGCAAATTCATAAAGAGGCTGAAGGTGAATATTATTATCATTTCCTCTTTCTAAGAACTTGATCATCTCTCTTAAGAAACTTTCATTATCAATATTATGAGTCCAAGCCGCAAAGAGATAGATCATTCCTTCTTGATCGACTCTTTGTTCGTAATTTAATTTTTTATACTCATTATAGATTTGAATTGAGTCTTCTTTAGCTGAAGCTTTGTAACTCAATTGCATAAGCACTCTTTTTCGAAGTGCTTCAGTTATTAGATCAAAGCTTTTAGTTTTTAATTTTAACCTATGAACGATTCCATCTTCTAAAATATAGACATACTCGACACGGTAGCTATCTTTAATGATTGAATCTGTTTCGTATTCTACTTCTACAATCCCAAACTTTTTAGGTTCAAAGTAACTTACTTTTTTAACTTTTTCAGGAAATAAACCTTTTCTCATATTAAGGAGAAAAAGATTATAGACTAATTCTTTATAAGAGGCGCCAGAGATGATGCTTGGGTCTAAGATTGAAAAACCCTTCAATGAGAGGTCCTTCTGAAAAACATCTTTCCAAATCTCTTGTAAATCCTTCTTTAGAATATAATTTTTAAAAGCTGGTAGGTTAAAGATCTTATGAGATCCAAAATTCAAGATAAAGTCTAAGTCCTTCATCGTATAAATTGAAGCACGAAGATTTTTAATAGAATCAAGCATCTTTACCCCAAGCCTAGGGGGGTCATAATTAACCTGCAGATCTGGAACGACTAAAAAGTAGGGATGATGCACAGGAATCGGCAGATGAAACTTTTGAAAATGAAAGAGCTTCCAGTTTTTTTGTTCTTCCGAAAAAACGCCATCAACTCTATCCCATTCATAAGGACCACCCTTAATCATACTGTCGCCTTCAACAGCGAGCTTTAAATAACTAGAATCCACGCCCTCTTCTAGAGTAAGCCCGTAGAAGTGAAAGGGGGCCATCGCCAACAAGTAAACTGAGGTTATAAGGACAAGTCCTACTAATATAAGGGAAATAAGTATCCGCATACACGACTTTTCGGCAACTTAGCCACAAGCTTAAGATAATTCTAAATTAAGTCAGGAAAAAGACGAAAAGATATTAAGTTAATCCCAAAGCCGAGGTTTTTGGTCATGAAGAATATAATTCGTTTAGCCTTTTTAGTACTTCTTGTTGCTACGATGGCCTGTGAAGGTCCCCGAGATGCACGAAGTAGAAGAGGCGCATCTGATGATGCTTTTAGTAGTTCTACATCATCAGATTCAGATAATGACGACGGAGTTACTGTTGCTGATAATGATAATGGAACTAGCACACCTACTGGGACTGGTAATCAGATTCCCGCAGAGATCCAGCACTGTAATTGGTCTACTGATGGAGTAAATGGTTTTCAGTCAACAAGCACTCACCTTGGTAGCTACACCTTTTGCCAAGCGAGGTCTCCTGGAGTTGAGACTGATGTTTACTTACAAGTACAAATGCCTATCTCCGATTCACAAGTTTGCGTGATTCCTACTTTTAACAATGGGGCCAACTCTATCTATGTTGGTGAGCCAAGGTGCTTAAGCGCAACTGATAACAAAAGAATTTATAAGATTGGATTAATTAAGAATAGACCTGGTTATTCGAACTTCGCTATTACTGGAGCTATGATTATGAAGGACAAAGCCTTCTTTTATCCTGCTCCCTTTAATCAGTATGTCTTATCACCTGATGCCTATCTATTTTGCGCGAATTTTTTAGATCAATATGGAGATGGAAGCTATTGTCAGGCATTTTCTACAGTGGCTCAATACAAATACCACCAATTCTAAGTTAGTTCTTAAGGGCTCCTGTTAATTTGGTGCCCTTCTTATAAAATTCATATAACTCTCCATCAAGACTAGGAAAAGTTAAAATTGGAAGTAATGTTTCCATTCCTTCTTTTTGAGTAGTTTCATACTTCATACAAAGACAAAAATAATAGAAGCTCGTCCCATTAAGTTCATGAGCCTTGATATAAGTTAAAACCTTATCCCCTTCTTCGTCGGTATCGACAAAGACCTCATCAGGTTCTTGCAAAGTTTTTTCAATGAACTCATCATACATATTGAATTTTTCAAAAGGAATATCAGAGGGACTTCTTTCTTCTAATAGACTAGCTAAAAAATTTGATTTCTTTAATTCTATAGACTCAATCAACTCTTCATCAACTTCTACTGACTGAAAGCCTTCCTCATCAGGGTCTTCCTCTAAGCTAAGAGGTTTATCCACCAATTGATCACGCCTATAGAGAGAGATCATCTCTTCGTTTCGAGAGGCCGTCACAGCTAAAATAAAGCTTGGTTTATTATCAAAGATCAAGCAAGTTGCAATTAAGGAGAATGGCTCACTACCTTTTTCTGTTACTTTTCTGATAAAATGAAAATATTCTTCATTTAGGTCATTAGTATTTTTCCAAACTTCGTGTGGGGAGGAAAGAACCAGTTCCATAAGTTTAGGTTTACCTACAAACTTAAGACAGTCTTCATCGGCTAAAGAAAGGTCTTCGCGGTAAGCCTTATCTCGCTCTTCGAAGAATTCAACTAAGTGTTGATAGAATTTTTCAATACAGTTCTCACTGCAAAACCCTTTGCTCGAACTCTCCTCTACAAAGAGTAAGTCTTCAAGTTGTTCGATAAAGGCTTTGCAATGATTGCAGTAGTAAACTTTAGATTCATCAGTCAAATTATTCTCACATGCTTAGCGATAGTCCCGCCAAGATACTAGAGCCGTAAGCTCCTTTTAAATCATAAAGCCTTGCATCTACTAATTCTTCATTCTTCAATCGCTTAGATCTGAAGATGGCCCCGAGATCAAGTGAAACAAAGGGAGAGAGAGCTAAATGCACTTTAGGAGCTACATAACCAAAAGAAGTTTTCTCCCCTAATGAGTAATTTCCAGTGGCCTCACCAATCTTATAAGTCCCTCCTTCGAAGGAGAAACGGATATCAGGAGTCGCCATCCAGCCAAGAATGGCATAGATTTTCTGAATATTTCCAATTGTTAATTCTTCAATATTTGAAGGTGTTCCAGTAATTCTGTATTCATAGCCTAAACCTAAAACCATTGAAGCAATCTTCTTAGTTGTCTCAATGCCAAAGATCTTATCTGTTCTTGAACTAGCAAAGTCTGAGCCCGCTTGGCCAAAGCTTGCTCCGGCGATGATATCAATTGTCCCGGCATCGGCACCAGAGCCAAATCTTAGCCAATTAAAACCAATCACAGCTTTGGGGTTTCCTTGTTGAGTTTCAGAATTTACGGCCAAGGTTTCACTTTCACTAGAGGCCAAATAATGAGAAGCATTTAAGTAAAATCCATAATTAGTTTGAAAATGCCCATCAAAATGCCACGAATTCACTTTTCCAGTCCTATCACCTACTTCGATATTATTTGATTGATAACCGGTACCAAAAGAGAATTCTCCAAATGATGACCCAGCACTCGATCTTTGAGGAGCAGAGCTTCTTAGAGAGTTCGAAGGACTTTTATTAATCTTTATGGGCCTCGCATTTCTTTTCACAGGAGCCTCAGGGGCAGCGCTTTCGGAGTAATCCACTAAAGCAAATGCTTGTCCAGTTAGAAAGAGAGTAGAGATAAGTAAAGAAGAGTAAAAAGTTTTGTTTTTCATCATCATTCCTTGATTTATTTAGGGAAACTCCTATTCCCGTTCACTTCAATATTGTATCAAGGTAAGGATCAGTTTTCCACCCCCTTTAAGTAGTGGAGCATTTTACTCCCTTAGTATTATAACCCCCCGAAATCCCCTTAATTGGAAAAGCTTTCCCGCTCAAACTGATTGGCTTTATAAAGTATTATTAAAGGGTGCACTACGGACCTTTAAGGAGGCATAAGCTTTGGAATTTTACGATAGAAACGACAGATCGATTAAATCACTAGTGGAACTTGGAGCAAAAGGACATTTTCCTCTCTTTGATTCAAGATGGCTTAACGAATTTTATAATGTTAGCCCAAAGAAACTAACGGGTAATGAAAAAGTCCAAGCTAAAAAACTTCTTAAGAGAGTTTCTAAACACAGAAGTTTAGAAAGAAAGAAAACGGTTATGCTCTCTATGAATGACACTGAAAGACATCTTGTCCTTAAAGCCTTTTTTAAGATGGTAGAAAATAAGATCTTGGACGCGAAACCAGAACTTCAATAATGTTTATGAAAAGACTAAGCCTAGGCTTTATGATATTCAACCTGCTTTTAATCTTAATGATAGAATCATCTAGGGCTGAATATCGTGTTTACCAATACAGCATTAAAATGCGTACTTTATATGAAGTAGATATCAAACCCTATTTAGTAACAAGTACATTAGACCCAGTCAGTTATGTTTCATACCACGGAGGTAGTGAAACTGTTTCTGTTGATCTTTTAAGGTCATGGACCTGTAAAGGTCATACAGGACAAAGACAACCCCACTGCCCTTCTCCTTATGAGAAGGCAAAAGAAGTTAAGAACTTCTAGGAGTATTTTTGAAGGTTAGACCTCAAGAAGAACTTTCATGGCATAAGCAAAAGCTCAAGCAGCTTACGAAAGAACGTCAACAAGAGATTAAGAACCAACAGAAAACAACTGCTAAGATTCGTGAAAACTTTAAAGATCAAAAGAATCAGATCCAACTGCAAGGGGAAGAAGACCTCCATATCGCAACTCTAAATAATAGAAAAGAAATCTCTAAAGTCTTAGATGGTAAAAAAGAAAAACTAGAGCAGTTTAAAACAGATAACATCAAGCACCAAAGAGTTCTTGAGAATCAGAGACTCGATTTAGATAAGTATAATGACTTAAGAACTACAGATATGAATGGTCAGTTTGAAACAAAGTATAACGATATTTTTACTAAGAACTCAGAGAAAGTTAAAGAGTTTGAAGATCAGGCATCGAGAAAGTATGCAGATATTAGGGCCGATACTGACTTAGAGATTCAACATTATAGAGCCGATATGGATGCTCAACTGATGGACTCTGCTCAAGACTTTGGATCGCGAGTACTTAATAACCAAGATGTTCAAAAAGAGATGCTCAGAAGAAATGATATTAAGCACGCCTCTAATGTTGGAAGACAAAGGCTTGATCATAAGGACTCTACTTCTAAGCTATTAATGGGTCAAAGAAATGAAACAGAGTCTCGTGTAGTCCTTCACAAGAAGAAAGTTGAGACATTAGAGGATCACAATAAAGAACAAGTTAAATCAAAACAAACAGCCTTTGAACTTAAAACTCAAAGGATGGAAAAAGACCACCTTAACCTACTTGCTTTGATGAAAGACAGATTTACGACGAGGCTCAATGACCTAAAAGATTCATTTTCAAAGAAAAAACAAATGGTGGAGAATAAGAACTCGGATCCCTTTTATAATGTTGGTAAGCTTTCCCCTACAATGAAAGAAACCCCTGATTCTTATATTGTCTCGTTAAAAGTTCCTGAGCACGAACGTGAGAATATCACCATATCTCCTAGAAATAGATATATTAAGATTACCTATCATAGAAAGCATTCAGACCGAGTCGAAGAACAAGATGGTTCTAGCCATACTTCTAAGAGGACCGAGCTGATGACTAAGCAGTTTCCTACTGAAGCCATCCTAAACTCTAAAGGAGTTACTCAAAAGTATGAGGATGGAGTTCTTAAGTTTAAAGTTCTAAAAGCTTAAGAGTTAGCTTCACTTCCCTCATCTAATTCATATTCATTATTAGCAGCAAAGTGATAATTCACCTTTTTAACCTGAATGATACTAGCGAGTTCTTCCATGAGAAAGGGTACTCTTCTGGGGTGAAGGGAAATATAAATATTAAGGAGTCTTTGATTAGAATCAGGATCAATAATCTTCTCGAAAATTTCATGAATAACATCAACTTCTTGAAGAACAATTTCTTTAACTGAATGCTTAACCCCGCCTCTAGAGAGGATCTCTAGGTGAACTATCTTACGTTCTCCTTTACGCTCCATTAACTTATAAATAGGATCGATAAAGGTTAAGACAATTAAAACTGTGACTGTAAACAATGAGGCCACGACTGGGTAGCCCATGCCCACAACCATTCCAATAGCTGCCACAAGCCAGATCGTGGCGGCAGTAGTCATTCCTATAACCGAGCCTCGTGACTGAATGATAGAACCTGCCCCTAAAAAGCCAATTCCGCTAACAATTTGCGCTGCTGTTCTATTTGGATCAGCAGTGGCCACATCCTCAGAGGCCAATAGGCTTACAGCTGTGTACATACAGGCCCCAAGGCAAATAAGCATATTTGTCTTAAGTCCCGCTGACTTCATCTTCTTTTCTCGGTCATACCCGATTAAAAGCCCCAAGATTGTTGCGGTGAAAATCTTTATTCCAAAGCCCATATAGAGCCCAACTGGTCCTAAAAATTCGATAAACATTTCTTTCATGATTCATTACCTTCACTGGTGTAAGTCATTATTTTACCATAGAATATTAAAAATATGAAAAGACCAAACCTCGTCCACTTTCTTTCTATTATGACCGATGACTACGTGGCGATCAAAGCCTCAGTCACGATGAAAGAAAATGCTTTGGCCATGGGAAATACCCCCGTTGACCTTGAGAAGTTAGCCCCAAGCTTTCCTATTCAGGCCTTGAGGCTATTATCGGCCTATGAGTTCAAGATGAAAATAGTCGGTCTCGATGAAAACCAAAACGAGATCTATAAAAAGACTTTTGATTCAGACTCCTATGGAAACTTTAATTTTAAAATCCCACTAACTGAAGAATCTAAGGGCCTAGTTATCCTCCAGCTCTACGAAGTAGGCAAAGAGCCTGGTCTACAAATTCATTTAGGGACGGCCATTCCCCTTAGAATACCAGAACCAAAAAAGATCATTATCTGTGATTTTGACAAGACCTTAGTTGATACAAGGTACTCAACAACGCGGGACGTTTATAATTCATTGACCAAACCCCTTGAGAGTTTTCCAACCCTTGTTAAAAGTGTCGAAATCTTACAGGAGTATATAAAAGACGGTTTTCATCCTTTTATCCTCTCGGCTTCTCCGCATTTTTATGAAGACGCTATGAGAGACTGGCTTTATCAAAACCATATATATACGGCTGGTATATTCTTAAAAGATTATAGAAAGATCTTTAGCTTCTTCGAAGGAGATCTCACAACTAAAGATTTAAAAGTTCAGGGTCTCTACAAATTAAATCATCTACTCGATATTTTATTAATGGCAGGAATACCAAAAGATATTGTGCTCATGGGCGACAATTTTGAGTCTGACCCAATCATTTATTTAACCATGGCCATGATCTTAAAGCAGGATCACGAACCATGGAAACTCTGGAAAATCGTTAAGTCTCAAGATTCTTTTCAATTAAATAGAAAACAAAATGGGCAGTTCTTAAATAAGATCTTTCAACTAAATAATATGATCGGAAGACTTCCCTATGAAGTGAACCTAAAGATCTATATTCGAAAAAAAGCAAATGAAGAGACTATAAAGGTGCCTGCTAAGTTTAAAGGCAGGCTACCTCTTATTGAACTATATGATGGAAAGCCACTTTTAGCTCAGAAGGATTCCGGGAGCAAAAAAGACAATATAGCCGATGCTTAAGTAAAGACCCGATCTATGAAACTTTTGAAGTTGCTCTTCACTAGAGTTCTTTCCTAAGGCTTTTGTGATAGGAAGATTTCCAAAATCAAAACCGATCACCTCTAAGTAGATTCTAAAGACTGCGAAGATTAAGCAAAAGATTATCAATCCTTCATTGCTAGCTATTTCATTCCAGTTTAAAATAGACATTGAAACCCCCTCTTTTAGGTAAATTTATGACAAAACCATCCATTGATTTGCCCATCATTAAGCTCTTCGGGGATCCAACAGAGAATTTTTACCAATTAGGTTTAAAAGATAAAAACCGGCATATTTTAGTTCTTGACCATATTAATTCACTAATTAAGACGCCATGGAAGGGTATTAACTTAGTCGCAGGAGAAGTCTTAAAACAAGTCCTTGCAAGGACTCTTGCCAATTGTCCTCATTTTAAGAAAAATATTTCAGCTTATAGTGAAGGCTTAGGCACTCCCTTTGACGAAGTAGCCAGGGCCCTTCTCACACCTGAACTCCTTAGCTTCATGAGCAAGTGGATTCCGGGCCTTCCCCCTGGCCTATTAGGATGTTCGAGTTATTTTTTCTGGGACGATAAACTTGCCTCCCCGGCTCATGGAAGGATTCTAGACTTTCCTCTCCTTGGCAGCTTTGATAAAGAAGAAAGAGTCATCATTACAAAGTTCAATAACTCCCCAAAGATATTCTCTTATGGTTCAGTTGGCATGCCCTATCCAGGCTTAACCGCCATGAACTCTGAAGGAGTTAGTTATGCTCTTCATCAAAAGTTTACGAACACCCTTAATCAAAATGGAACTCCCATCTTTGAATTGGCCTTTCAATTAATGTCTAAAGTTGGGGATAAAGAGTCCGCTATCGAATTTTTAAAAAAGAACCAGAGCATTACTCCATGGGGAATAAACCTAGGTTTTAGTGATGGCTCTGTTTTAACAGCTGAGTTATCAGGCACTGATTTATTTTATAGAGAACATCAATTAGAACCAGGCAAAGTAATTTATGTTAATAATAAACTTGAAAACAGCTCACTTGAACAAAAGGACTTCTTTCCCTATGGGCTTGATGAATTTAATCATTTAAGAGAAGAAGTTGCTTTAGAAAAAATAGATAAATTTCTCAATAAAAAAGAAGTTGATGATAAGAAAGTATTAAAGGTTATCTCCTCTCCTCTAATAAATAAAAGCTCTCCCCTAAGGCCTGATCCAACGACCATGTCTTCTCTTGGTATCTCTATTTTTAATCCTTCAAAAGGCAGGGCCCTTATCATTTCAAAAGAAGGCCCTAAGTATTTTAAAGGAGAAGCTTATAAGATAACTGACCTATGGAAAGAGGAAAGCATTTCAATTGAGCTTTACCAAGACAAAAAAACAGAACCAAAATATTGCCAAGGGATGAGGCATCTTATGTTGGCCCAAGTTGCTTTTGATAAGGACGTAAAAGAAGACATCTATCATCATTTACAAATGTCGATTGAGTTTCTAAGTGAATATAAAGAAAGATACCTAGCGTCTTTTTTCTTTCTCATCTTTCAATACAAAGAAGAGAAGCATGAAAAGGTGAGAAGCAATCTTCTCGACCAATTCAAAGATCTTCGAGGGAATTTAACCCCTTACCTTGAAGACAATATCAGCCTTTTTATTTACCGATTAGAGCGTTTAACCAAGGTTGGATCAACTATTAGTGCTGAGAGCTTTAAGAATGAAAAGATAAAAACTCTTTATTTAGAAGAGGAGAAGATCCCTGACTTTCTCCTTCATAAGGCCACGGCCACATTGCTCAATCCTCGCATCGATATGTGGGACTGCATCCATGCTCATATTAAGGCCTAAACGACCACTTTTTGAGTCACTAGCTTTAGAGTAAATCATAGTAAAAACAGATAGATAACTCTAAAACTATCCCCCATATTAATATCCCCTAATAATAAAGAAGTAAGGCGCTTATGCCGATAAGAAAAGAGAAACACTCCCCTATTTGGAGGGACGCATTTTAAGAATTCTTTGCACCATTATTTCTAGCATTTTTATTTTGGGATCCACTCCCTTATTTGCAATGTGTGGTGGAGATGCCGCTAGGGCCTTTGAAAACAATTTAGTTACTTCACTTGACCCAAAAGTAAATGCCAGGCTGTTTTCAACCGCCGCTGATGGAACTAAGACTGAATCCTTACTTCAAATTGTCGTTGATCCTACTACAGGTTTAGCAAAATTCAAAAAAGGTGATGAGTTTGTAAAGATAGGCCCTAACGATACCATGAGGTTTTGGAAAACAGATGCCAAAAATGTTCGAATTGAGCGCTATATAACCGCCGATGCTAAAGGCCAAAAAGCTGTTAATTCTTTCTTCTCTAAATCCACAAAGGGCAATGTTTCTCCAGATGAAGCAACTCAATTAGGTCAGCAATTTAAAAAGTTAAGCGCCGATGAGCAGGCCAACTTAGTTGGTGGAATTGAGAACAAGCTTCGTAAAGGTCAAGAGATCACAGAAGCTGAATTTCTTATTGCCGTTAAAGGTCAAACTGGCTGGAGAACTTTAGACGGACTTCTCCCTACTCATCTTTCTACTTTACAAGATGCCTACCGCTCTGGAGACATTACAAAAGTCTTTGGTAAATTAGTAGAAGGCTGGAAGGATTCAAATTCAGTTGTTACAAAAAGCCGCTTAAGCAGGGTCTACTCTCTGTTAGAAGATCAGTTTAAAAACAGACCTCCAAGAGTGATTCCTCCTACTAACCAAGCAAGTCGCGCTCTGGCAGATCAAAGCTCTAAAGCAGGCAAGGGCACAGGAGCTCTTATTGAGCCTCCTCAAAAAGGATTAACCACTAAGACACCAGGCACTGAAGTAGCTGAGCGAGGAGCTTTAACCGGAGAGCTTTTAGACCCTCCTTCAGACTTAGTTCCCTCTGTTCCAAGAAAAGCATTAGACAGTCCCTTTATAGAAGGTCAGCTTGTTGATAGGCCACCTCAAGGAAAGTTAGACCTCCCCGCCACAGAAAAGCTTCCTGCAAAGATTGAAGCTAATACCAAAACACCAAGCACGGGAAATGGTGAACAACTAGAATTAGACCTCCCTGGTGGTAAAGTCGCAGATGCACCTAACCCAACTAAAGCTGGTGCTGGATCTACTGACACTCCAGCACAACTCGAACTAGAGTTAACTGGCGGAAAAGCAGCAGACAACGCAGATGTCCCAAAAACACCAAGAGATAATACGAGAAGATCCTCTGATACAGGAAATGCTCCAAAGCAAGGAGAGCTTCCTTTAGAGAGCAATCCTAAACAGCTTGAACTTGCTTTAAAAGGCGGGCAAACAGCTGAAGAGATTGCTGCTGCCGCTTCTAAACAAAACAGATTTCTTAGCGCTTTAAAAAATAATAAGCTTATTAAACCAGTAACCTTGGCCCTCCTTGGAGGGACTGATTTAGCTAGATGCTTTATCAATCCTGAATGTAAGTTAGATACTGTATTAGGAATCATCGGTTTAAAGCCAACACTAGAGAGTATAAAAAAGGAATATAGCTTTTCAGTAAAAGCTGAAGAAGTTGATGGCGCTATAAACTGTACTTATAAGATCACAAAGAAATTAGCTAGTGATGCAAGTCCAAAGGCCATTGAAAACCAAGAGGTCAATGATAAACTCTTTGCTAGCCAACACTTAACAGTCACTTGGGATCCATCAGATAGTCTTAAAGGTGGTAAAACAACTAGTGGACTTTGTAAGGATAACTCACCTTGCTCTATAGAAAAGGAATTAGCTCAATCAGATGTCCATGTAGGCTATAATGCGAAACTTTTAATAGGAGAAGAGGAAGCTTTCTCAGACCCCGCTTGTAAGAATAAAGGTGAAGCAAAACCAGTAGTAACTGAAAAAGAAGAAGAAGAAAAAGAAGAAACCGGAGAAGGTCTATCTTCAAACGTCGAAGACCTAGATCATTATAAAGCTGATGAGAAAGAAGGCGACGAGCGCGCCCCAGCGGCCTTTAACCCTGACCCATGGAATATCTTAGGCGGTAATACTGGAAAGAAATTTCCCCTAACACCACCGCAACCATTAATTGCTCCAAGAAACCCGACTATGTATGTGACTCCAGGTTATTATTAAGGTCTGCTGTCCATATCTTTTACTCTAGCTTCAAGAATTTCTACCTTTTCAAGAAGATCAATAATGCGATTCTTTAAGGTTTTTAATTGTCCCCTCGACTCCTCTGCATATTTTTTCTTAGCGTAATCTTCTCCTGTAGAGACTTCGGCTATCTTAGCTTCAAGTTTTTTAAACTTTGATTCAAGGTTACTTTCCATTTCTTGCCTGAGCTTTTCTTCTAAGGCCTTTAGATCTTTCTTAAAATCTTTTTTCATATCAGTATGAATCTTTGCTAGTGAGCTTGAGAGGCTGCTTAGATAAGTTTCTAACTTTCCAATTCTTTCATACTTATTCTCCCCTTCATTACTTCTGTCTTTGTATGAAAGGTCATCGGCCAAAGCGTATTGCCCGGATAAAATGATAATAATAAATAACTTAAACACGTGTTTCTCCTCGCTTGAATCTATTTTAACGAGTTTCTAAAACATGTCCACGAGTTAGGACTCCGACTAAAAACTGGACAAGCACCTCCTTCAAAGCCGCGTACTTTCAGTAACTTAGCTTGGCAGACATATTGCAAATAGATTAGAAACAAAACTTATAAGTGAGGAAAATATGAAGATGATCTTAATCCTTTTAGGGCTATCAATGGGGAGCTTAAACGCTGCTGTTGTTAAGAGCTTTGATGATGCTAAAGAATGTACCCGCTATAGCCTAAAGCACCCTCAAAAAGGAGAAAAGCTTCATTTTGAAGAAGGAGAATCCCTTCATTTAAAAGGAACTATCTACGGATTTTCATTTGAAAACCTATCCATCAATTTTGACGAAAGAAGCGCTAGCTTTGAAACTAAGATCAGAAAGTTTGGTCTAAACAAGTCTCTTGGAAAGGTAGTCATGCATGCGGATCATGAGAGATTCAACGAAGCACTAAATAGAGTCAATAAGTCAGTCGCTACAATGGATGAAGTTTGTATTAACCGTAAAGGTGAACTCGTCGACTTCGTTCTTCCTTAGAAGTTAGATCTTGGGGCCAAAGGCTAGATCAAAAAGCTTATCAAACCAGGTCCCAAAACCCCTGATTCCCCAATGGCCTCCAAAAGGGATCAACAATAATCTTTCTTCTTCAATATGTAATTCTTGAAAGACTTCTGGCACATTCAAAAAATCATCCATACTAGTGAGAATTCTTAATCTGTTATAGCCATTATCCTTGGCAAGGTTAACCCAGGTATCTATCCTTCCCCACTTAGAACCAAGAAGCAATTTACCGCCAGGGTTATAAGTATCGTAGAACCGGGCAAAGTTCATATTCATACGCCAATTCTTATAGCCTTTCTTAGGTATCGAATTAAGTGAATTTAACTCATCAAAGAGATGAATGCTTCTAATCATATGAGAATGAAACCCGCTATGAATGGTAAGAAGTTTCGCTTTTTCTAAAAGGCCCTGACCGAGATCCTCTTGAGAGTCACTGCGGCAAATCCTCCAGTAGCTAGGAATTAAACTGATAAGTTTTGAGTTCAGCCCTTCTCTCACTTCAGCCATATAGCCATCAAGGTGCTTCATAGTTTGTGACCAAATCATGGGGGCTGCAATTGAAGTTGCTGTACCTGTAAGGACAGGGCTCCCAGAAATTGAGTCGAGGCCTGCCACCATAGCCGTTAAGTAACCACCACCAGAAATTCCCATTACGGATACTTCATCAATGAGCAGCCCACGGTTTTTAAGCTTAGAGACCGCTGAGCGAATGGCCATATAAATGGCCTCCCCTTCTTTCACAAAGGAGCCCATAGTAAAATAGGGACGTTCTTTTATAAACTCTAATCCCCATGGATTAGGTAAGGTTACAACATGATAACCTCTAGCGAAGAATCTTTTTGCCATCCTCACGGGCTGAGGTGATTGAGTTGTCGTAAAGGCACCAGGTAAGACGATCATCAGTTTCGCTGGAATAATCCGCTCATCTTTATTTTGAAGGACAAAAACGGAATTTAAGCGCCCAGAGTTCATAGTTTCCACGCGGACTCGATGCTTTTCAATAACAGCTTCTTTTATTTCTTTGTACTTGAGCTTATCCACCTTACAGGCCCCAAGCATAGTTGAAGCAAAGGGGTCTTTGTAACTAGTTCTAAGAGTGTTTAGATGGCCTCTTGTTTTTGGACTCCACCACTTTGAAGCAATAGCTGGCTTTGAAACACAAAACAAAAATAGGATTGCGATAGCAACCTTCATGAATAGACCCCGAATTTTTATGTTAAGTTTGTTTAACATAGGTCTAAGACTTGAAGATGGCAATGCATGACGGCTAGAATAGAAGGACTATGAAAATACTACTTCTCTTTTTGATAATATTTCAAGCACATGCCGCGGCGCAGCCTTGGGTAAAAACCACCCCCAAAGCTGCTGGGGTTAAGAGCTCTGAATGGGATGCATTTCTTAGCTACGCCAAGAGCACTGAGCATGGCTTTTCAACCAATGCTTTAATGGTCATTTATAAGGGTCAGCTCATTGAACATTCTACTTTCAATGGATTTAAAAAAGGTCAAACCCATAGGCAGTGGTCCGTTAGCAAAAGCATCACAAGCACTCTCATAGGGATCGCCATTAAAAAAGGGCTTCTCACTTTAGAGACCCCAGTTAAGAAGTATTATCCCCTTCATAAAGACACAAAATACAGCCCCGTTTTAAAAGAGCTTCTAGGTATGAGCTCAGGTCTTGACTGGAATGAAGGCTATGAGTCTAATCCTTTAAAAAGTAGTGTTATAGCGATGCTTTACACTGAAGGCTATAAAGACATGGCCAGCTTTACAGCGGCCCGCCCCTTTAGGGCCATTCCTGGAGAGAAGTTCTATTACTCAAGTGGTGAGACCAACCTTATCATGGGAATGCTTAAGAAAACCATGGGACAAAATGACTACGCCAATTATCCATGGAGCCAACTCTTTGATCCCATGGGTATTAAGAGTGCGACTTGGGAAAGAGATGGATCTGATACCTTTGTCGGATCGAGTTATTTATATATGGCCCCTGAAGACTTGGCCTTGATCGGTATGCTCTATTTAAACAATGGAGTCTTTAAGGGAAAAAGATTTTTGAGTAAAGAATGGGTTAAGTTCTCCTATCAACTATCTAATCCCTTTTTTAAATACACCAAAGAAAAGATAGACGATAGTAAAAACAAGAGAGTTGAAACCTATGGGGCTCAGTGGTGGCTAAATGCCGACGTTCCAGGCTTTCCTAACTCTCATCCTTATCCAGGTCTTCCTACAGACGCCTACATGGCCCTAGGTCATCACGGGCAGATCCTGCTCATCGTTCCAAGTAAGAAACTAGTTCTTGTAAGAAACGGAGCCGATAAAGAATCTAAGCTTGATAGGGTTAAGTTCTTTGATCTTTTAACAAAGGCATTGCCGTGAAAATAATAGGACTTATTTTTCTCCTCTTTTTAAGTGGCTGTAAATTTCCGAAAGCAGTTTCGGCTTTTTATGCCAAAGAGGTTTGTTCTTGTTTGTTTGTTGTAGGGCAAGAAAAAGAGTATTGCCACGAGTACGGAAAACAAATCATTCCTATTTGGACCAAGGAAATTGATCTAAAAGAAAAAACAGTCAAGTCCTATGGACTATGGGAATCAACCAAAGCACGCTTTATATCAAGGCGTGCTGGTTGCATCATAGAGAAATAATATGAATCAAATCTTAAAAAGATACTTACCACCCATTTTTTTCCAAGAAAAAGGTTTAAGAAGCGCTCTCACAATAGTTTTAATCGCTTCTATCATGCTCATCATCGAGTACTACGGTTGGCAGGGCCCCTTTTTTCGTTTCGCTAAAGGAAGCAGCTTCTTTAGATTTGAAGAGAAAAATACTGTTATCTTAATGGCCCAGCTATATACCTCAACTTCCTTTGCCATCTTCTTTTTCTTAATCCCCCTTCTCTTTAATTATTTTCTACCAATTGATAAAGAAGATAACTCTGTTGGCCTAGGCCTACCGCCAAAGGGAGGCTTACTTAAAGACTATCTTCCATTGGTTCTCATCATGCTTCCGGTCTTATGGATTGCTTGCTCAAGACCAAGTTTTTATCAGTTCTATCCCCTCTATAAGCCTGAATCTCTCAAGATGCTTCTTGTCTACGAATTGATCTACCTGACTCAATTTGTTTCTGTGGAGTTCTTTTTTAGAGGCTTTGGTGTATTCCGTTTAGAAAAACTCTGCCCAGGCTATGGAGTTTTACTCATGGTAATCCCCTATTCCTTTGTCCATATCCATAAGCCATTTGGAGAGGCAGTGGGAAGTATCTTTGCAGGGATCATCCTTGGTAGGCTTGCCTTAAAGTCTAATTCGATTTGGCCAGGAGTCCTTGTCCACGCTTGTATTGCCTTAAGCGCGGATCTTTTTAGCCTCTTTCATTCAGGTCGATTAGCTCAGATACTTTAAGAGAGCTTCTTTTAGTTTTTGATGAAATGAATACATAGGCTTTTCAAACTGAGGAGCGTAGACCCCTTGATCATAGACCTCAGAGTTTAAACCCGTTTGAACCATTTGGCAGATATCCATATCCTCTAATTGCACTTGATGACTGGCCCTAAGGGACTCTTCTAAATCAACGGGCTCTTCTTCGTGAAAATATTCAAAGATGACCTTACAATTATTTTCATCAATAGGAACAGCAAGGTTTGTATCCATCCACTTTCCATACCGATTGATCATAAGATTAGGAAACATCCATGTATACTCGCTTCTTCCTTCAACTCGCCCAGTGTTTTCACTATCACAGCTTTGAATACTATAAGAATCAAAGATATTTGTTTTATATGAATCTAAAGAGAGATCTGAGGCTAAGTCAGGGTGCATATGGGATACATGATAACCTCCATCTAAATAGTTATCGACAAAGACTTTCCAATTACACGGTATCTCGTACTCAATACGTTTTACGAAATTTAAATTTTTATAAAGCCTTCGATTCAAATGCTCTTCAATGCCACTATTAAACTCAGGGGTCTCACTAGATCCGAAGTAGAGAAAAATAAAGTTCCCTATCACTTTAAGTGGAATTGGTTTTAGATTTAAGTCTTTTTGATGAATATTAAGGATGCTCCCGGCCTTTGGGATCTTCTTTAACTTGCCTTCTAGGCTGTATTCCCAGCCATGATAAGGACAAACAAGCTTCTTTGCATTTCCAGAGCCTCTTGCTACGCAAGTTCCATGGTGAGAGCAAACATTATAGAAAGCTTTAAACTCTCCTTCTTGCCTTATTAGAACGTAAGGCTTGGTGCCAACGATGGAAGTTATATAATCACCTTCATTTGGCAAACTTTGAGAATAGGCCCCCATGCTCCAACCGTTAAAGATGGCTTTTTTTTCTAATTGGTGAAAATCTTTATCTCGGTACCATGAAGCTGGTGGCGTAAAGGCGTTCTCGACATCAAGAGTGTCATCAAATCTTTGAATTTCTTTTAATAAGTTTTCTTTCATGATGTCCTAGAATAAAGAAAAGGACATTATAGGGTCTAGGTTTACAAAATATCTAGTTTTTTCAAACTGCCTTGTCCTTCCTCAAATTTCTTTTGAGACTTCTTTAAGAGGAGATAAGCATCAGAGTTATCAAGACTCCCTTGATCATGGGAGCCAGTGGTTGCGACAAGGCCTTCATTAAACTCCACAGACTCAGTCCAATCAGGAGCACGTGGGCCTTCAAATGGTTTTATATTAAGGGCCATAGGCTATTTTAGCATATTTCAATAATATCAAAAAATAGGAGTTATTTTAGTTAGTTAGAGGGCCGTTTTTAGAAAACGGCCGGTAATTCTTAGAACCGAATGTTCATGCTTGGGTCACCAAAAAGATGATACCAAACAAGGTTCTCTTCTGCTGCTGCCCTATCATCATAATTAGCTAACAGATAAAGCTGACCTTTTAAAAGTGACTCCCCAAGACCCTTGACTCCCTCTGAGGCAATGGCCTGGTTAATCCCGCGGGCCATAACGGCAGGAGGATGCCAGGAAATATCAACAGAACCACCATAATAAGCGACAGCACCAATGGCCGATCCATTCTTAGTTTCGTTCATAAAACGCTCCCCAAGTCTTCCATCATAAGTGAATCTTCCATTTTGGCAGGCCACATCAATAATAACAGGCTTAACAACACTAGGGCTAAGTTCTTTTATGTGGCTTGTATTATAGTCCCCTCTGTTAACAGAAGACCAAGAAGTACCAGACCCATGACCTATATAAGAGAGCCAACTAGCTCCTGTGTTTAAGGCCTTATTGATATTTCTTGAATTTGAATTCGAAGCTTCTTGAAAGAAAAAGCTCGTCTTTGTTTTAAAAACATCAACAAACTCTTTTGCAAAGCCTTCCATATACTCAACGTCTGTCGGGTCAGATCCTTCGTCACTTGCAATTCCCACAAAGTGGTTAGTTCCTGAAGCATCTGAATAACTTCTCTGATCGTATTCTTTAATCTTCATTAATTGATTCTTAACATCAGCGGCTGTATTGGCGACTATTCTTCCGTAATAAACATCGGGTATAAGATCATCACTCCCACCCATGGTAAAATACTTAAGGTCACTTGGTGTTTGAGCGTCACTTGAAGTCTCTACATACTCGGTGGGCATAGAGTCCTCATGCCCCACTAAAAGAGCAAAGTGATAACCATTTCTTTTATATTCTTCATGAAAAAAAGTCTTTAATTTCGCTGACGTTTTTCCAATTGTCTTAAGATCAACAACCTTAACTTTATAGCCTTGAGTTCTTTTATAGTCGGCCAATTCATTAGTGGCTTTAATTAAGTGAGAGGCCGAAACGATAAGGTAGTTCTTTTCAGATTTTTTATCCCTCGGGAGAGCATCAATATTGAAAACTATATTCTTTTGAGAATTTGATCTTATAGAGAATTCAATCTCTGGGTAGACTTCGAAGAGTCCATTCTTATATTTACTAGGAGAAAGAGTTACTTTTGATAACTGAACACCTTTAAAGTCTCCTAGGTACTCTATCTTATATAGTCCCCTTCCTTCTTCGTATTTAAGAATATCAATATTAGGGTTTAAATCTTTATCTTTAGCACAACGACAAGGAAGCTCTTTAGCAGGTGCTGGCTTTAGACCCTTTACCGTAAAGGCCTTTCCTTTATCTAAAGTTACTTTAAAGTCTGAAGGAATACCTTTTACAATAAAACTATAATAAGGGAGTGCTGCTTTTGAGACTTCTTTAGTATTTTCTAATCCCTTGAAGCTTAAGCTTTGAAAGTCGTCCTTTATAATCCCATATGAATTATCGGATTCAGCTTCAAAAGAAGGAACCAAGAACTTTACTGAGACCCCATTAGACGTGAGGGTCTTTTTAACAACCTCTCCTGAATAGAGTTTTGTCTCTAAAAGCTGATAAGTCTTTGCTTGAACTTGAATAGACACAAACATCAATAGAACGATAAGTTGCTTCATAATTTCTCCGCAGAAATAGATAAGGTATGAAGGCTTAACGGAGAAAGAAGGGCCTGAGTAAAAAAGCAGCTATACTTAAAAGACCGAGAGGCAGATATTCCCTCTACTCTCGGGAAAATACTGCCCCGCATAACATAAGCAAGGTTTTCGTCACGCGTCTAGTAATTGATATTTCATTCAATTAATGGCGATTTTTTATTATATATCCGAGTCACAAGCTCGGTATTTTATGTTACATTCCGCTCACAAAAATATTTAAAAGATGAACAGTTTTCATAACTTAAGGAGACCACCCCATGTTTACAAGATTAGCAGCCACTCTTTTTATCGCCCTGACCTTAGTGTCTTGTGTGAAAGAAGATAAATTAGGAACAAAAAACAACCCCATTAAACTTTATTTTACTCCTTCAGTTGATAGCGACACGATCTCTAGTAACTCAGTAGACTTCTTAAAGTTCCTTGAAAAAGAAACCGGTTATATCTTTAAGACTGGTATCCCAACAAATTATATTGCAGTTGTTGAAGCTTTTGGTTCTAAGAGAGCTGATATCGGTGTGATGAACTCTTTTGGTTATATTATGGCCAATGCTAAGTATGGCGCTACAGCTAAGCTTAGAGTAATTCGTTATGGACATGACTACTACCAAGGTCAAATCATCGCTCACGTTGATAGCAATATTAACTCTATCGCTGACCTAGATGGTAAGAAGTTTGCTTTCACTGATCCTTCTTCTACATCAGGATATATGTTTCCCCTTAAAATTATGAAAGACGCTAAGGTTACTCCTAGCAATACAATGTTCGCTATTAAGCACGACAATGTAGTGACTATGGTTTACCAAGGACAAGTTGATGCAGGCGCTACCTATTACTCTGCCCCTTCAGCAGAAGGAAAGATTAGAGATGCTCGCGCCAGAGTTAAGACTCAATTTCCTGACGTTGAAGATAAAGTTAAGATTGTTACTACAACTGAAAAGATCCCTAACGATCCTTTTGTTTTTAGAAAAGACCTTCCGGCTGAAGTAACTACTAAGTTCATCGCTGCCCTTAAAAAATATATTGGCACCGAAGCTGGTAAAACAGTTTTCAAGAATATCTATTCTGTTGATGGAATTATTGAAACAAGCGACGCTGATTATGATGGGCTTAGGGCCATGATTAAGTCAGTAAATATCGATATCGAAAAACAACTTAAGAACTAGAATTTAACAGGATAAATAATGTTAGAGATAAAAGACCTACAAAAAGTTTACCCAAATGGAACTCATGCCCTAAAGGGTGTGAGCTTCAACGTTACTAAAGGTGAGTTCCTAGTCATCATTGGTCTATCAGGATCAGGGAAGTCAACTCTCCTTCGTTGCGTGAACAGGCTTCACGAACCAACATCAGGAAGCATTGTCTTCGAAGGTGAAGAGACAACCAATAAAAAAGGGAAAGAGCTAAGATCTCTCCGCGCTAGAATCGGAATGATCTTCCAACATTTCAATCTAATCCCTAGGGCCACTGTTATGACTAATGTTCTTTCAGGAACACTTTCTCGTACAGGAATCTTCGCCTCTATTATGGGTAATTACTCTGCTGAAGATAAAGAGAAAGCTAAAAAGTATATTGGGATTGTAGGCCTAACTGGTAAAGAAAATGCCAGAGCTGATAACCTCTCGGGTGGTCAGCAACAAAGAGTCGCTATTGCCCGCGCACTTATGCAAAACCCTAAGGTTCTCCTAGCAGATGAACCGGTTGCTTCACTTGATCCTGCTACAAGTCACTCTGTGATGAAGTATCTTAAAAAGGTTAACGAAGAACTCGGTGTCACAGTTATCTGCAACCTCCATTTTCTCTCATTGGTCCGTCAATATGCCGGTAGAGTTGTGGCGCTTAAAGATGGAAAACTAATTTACGAAGGCTCTCCCCTAGAAATTAATGAAGAATGGTTTCAGACAATTTATGGTGAAGACGCTGTTGAAGTAACGATTAATTAAGGAATAGATAGAAATGGCAACACAAACTGAGAGATTACCTCACGAACCAACAAATATGCAGATTGTGCGAAAGACTGCCCAGGCCTTCAGCCTCGATGTTTTTCTCATGGCCTACGTCATACTCGTAACTCATAAGATCATCTATGAAAAAATAATCCTAGGTCTTCGCTACCCTGATTTTTCATGGAATCAACCAATGACTGCTTTAGGCATTGGCTTTCTAGTGGCAGTGGCTTTATTTTTCACGAAGCTTTCAATCGGAAAGGCAGTATTTGGTCTTTACGAAGAAGATCCAGAAAAAACAGTTTTAAAGCAACCTTATACTTTATTGGGATATGTCATCCTTATACTAACAATTATTGCAGGGATCTTTATTTCTCAGATCAGTATAAGAGAATTCCTTTCAGAATCAGGACTTAATGGAGCAAGAAGAATCTTCACAGCTCTCTTTCATCCAAACCTTGATATCTTTGAGCCAGCGCTTTTTGCTGCCATTGAGACCATTTATATGGCCTTTATTGCAACCATTGCTGCTCTCCCTATTGCCTTTATCCTAGGCTTCTTTGCTGCAAGAAACCTAATGGCCGATTCAAGATTCTTCTTTAGCATCTATGTTCTTATTAGATTTTGCTTAAACATGACTCGTTCAATTGAGCCTCTTGTTTGGGCGATTATCTTCTCTGTATGGGTTGGAATTGGACCTTTCGCTGGGATGCTTGCCCTTAGCTTGCACTCAGTATCGTCTCTAGCAAAGCTCTACTCAGAACAAATTGAAAACATCTCAGATGGACCAATCGAAGCGATTAAAGCAACAGGCGCTCATCCAATCCAAGTGGTTTGGTACGGGGTTGTTCCTCAGATCATTCTTCCATACCTATCTTTTACAATTTACCGTTGGGACATCAACGTAAGAATGGCCACAGTTATTGGTCTTGTTGGTGGCGGTGGTATTGGTACTATGCTTATGCAATACCAAGGACTCGCTAAGTGGAATGAAGTAGGACTTTTAGTTCTCGTTATTGCAGCTATTGTTTGGGTAATGGATTATAGCTCTTCAAAGATTCGTGAGGCTATTAAGTAGCCTTCAAAATTCTTAAGAGCTGAGTAAACAAAGGATTGTTATGAAGTTAGGAAATTATGTAGAAGGTTCTTGGAAAGAGGGCCTTGGCTCATTTGCCCCCCTCTATGATGCTTCGACAGGCGATGTAATTGCTGAAGCATCAACAGAAGGAATAGATTTTGGATCCATGCTTAACTATGCTAGGAGCACTGGATCCCCTGCCCTAGCTAAATTAACTTTTCATGAAAGGGCCAGGATGCTTAAGGCACTGGCACTACATCTCAATTCTAAGAAAGAAGAATTCTATAAGATTTCGTTTAAGTCAGGAGCTACTAAAGTAGACTCTTGGATTGATATTGAAGGTGGCTTTGGAAACCTTTTTACTTATTCCAGTATCGGTCGCCGCCAGATGCCAAATACTCCTCACTATGTAGACGGGCAATACGTCCCCCTTTCAAAAAACGGAAGCTTTGGCGGTCATCATATCTATGTCCCTAAAGAAGGGGTAGCAATTCATATCAATGCCTTTAACTTTCCAGTATGGGGTATGTTAGAGAAGATTGCTGTAAATTTATTGGCCGGAGTTCCGGCAGTGGTAAAACCTGCTAGCCTAACAAGTTACCTAACTGAAGCAGTTGTAAGAGAGATCATTGCTTCTAATATTCTCCCTAAAGGGGCCCTTCAACTAATATGTGGCTCCGCAAGGGGAATCCTCGATCATGTTACCTCGCAGGATGTTGTTACCTTTACAGGATCTGCTGTAACAGGAAAGATGCTTAAATCTCATAAAAATATCGTTGACCTCGCCGTCCCATTTAATATGGAAGCTGATTCACTTAACTGTTCTATCTTAGGAGTTGACGCCGTTCCTGGAACTGAAGAATTTAATATCTTTATAAAAGAAGTCTCTAAAGAGATGACTGTTAAAGCGGGACAGAAGTGTACGGCCATAAGAAGAATCATTGTTCCAGAAGGAATGATAGGTGAAGTTCATACTGCACTTCAAGAGCGCTTTAAGAAATTAACCATCGGAAACCCAAGCACTGATGATGTTAGGATGGGGCCTCTTGCAGGTAAGACCCAACAAAAAGAAGTCCTTGAGAGGATTGAAGAACTCTCTAAATGTTGTGATGTTTTAATTGATGGAAGAGAAAACCTAAGTTTAGTTAGTGGGGATATTGATAAAGGTTCTTTTTTAGGTCCTACCCTTTTAATGTGCCCAAGCCCATTGACCTCTAATATTGTCCATGAAACTGAAGCCTTCGGCCCAGTTAGTACAATCATGGGTTACAAGTCCACGGCCGAAGCGATAGAACTTGCTAAGAAAGGTCAAGGTTCTCTAGTTGGATCTATTGTTACTAGTGATGACGATATTGCCACGCAAATGGTTTTATCAATGGCCTCTCATCACGGCAGAATGCTAGTTCTTAATAAGGACTCGGCTAAAGAGTCTACAGGTCACGGATCTCCCATGCCTCAATTATGTCATGGTGGACCAGGACGAGCTGGTGGCGGAGAAGAAATGGGTGGAATGCGTGGTGTTTTCCATTATATGCAAAGAACAGCCATTCAAGGACATCCTACAACCCTTTCAAAGATCACAGGGGTCTACCAACCAGGGGCAGCTCAGCCAGAAGATACTGTTCACCCCTTTAGAAAGTATTTTGAAGAATTAAATATTGGAGATACCTTAGTTTCAAAGACTAGGGACATCACCAAAGAAGTCATCGATCAGTTTGCTGATCTAAGCGGCGATCATTTTTATGCCCATAAAGCGGATAGTGATTTTGAAGGCACTCTCTTTGACTCTCAAGTGGCCCATGGTTATTTTATCATCTCAGCGGCAGCAGGTCTCTTTGTAGACCCTCCTAAAGGTCCGGTCTTAGCGAACTATGGAATTGATGAACTTAGGTTTATCAAGCCTGTCTACGTTGGATCAACCATTAAGGTTCACCTCACGGTTAAAGAAAAGATTCAACAAGAGCCTAGAGAGGATGAAGTTCCAAGAGGTATTGTTAAATTTCAAGTTGATGTGAGAGACGAAGAGAACGAATCAGTGGCCTTAGCCACTATCCTAACTCTTGTGGCCAATAAGCCAAGTTAAAGACAATTTTTATTAAGCTCTGGGTAGGAAACTACCCAAGACTTTTTAATTCGAAAGGACTTTCTAATTTCGCAGACATTTTTTTTCTTATCTTCTTTAAATCTATCTTCATAGTATTCCCACAAAACTTCATCAAAAGACCTGATATTGATAAGGGCCACTTTCTCCGTGATCCATGTCTCTAAGTTTTTATTAAAATAGTCGTGTAGGTCTTGGGTTCCTTCTACGCAAAAATCTTTTAGTTGATTGGTGATCTCTTTTTCTTGATCAGAATTCGCCATATCCTTGACGACAACAGAGGGAAAATGCCCTGTTCCTTCAGTCTTAGGAAACAGAATTAAGTTACCATGTTTGGTTTTAACCTTTCCTCCCACCTTGGCCTTCCCTGACTTCGATAAAGAACACCAGATCTTAAAAGAGGGGCCTAAATAAATCGCCCTATCATCTGTTAATGCATAATCATCTGAAGCAAAAGAATGCAGTGAAATAAAGAAAATTAAAAACTTATACATACTGATATTCTAGCCATAACTAACCAATATTGTTTTCAAAGGCATTCTCTTCCCCTATTATATGGGCATGGGACTACTCTATCCATTTCCAGCTACAGAAGAAGAAGTTGATCGAATTGATCAAACCGACACATCTATAACACTTAAGACCTATGGCCTCCCCATCATCTTCTGGGGCTATTTATCGGCCTTCTTAGTCGTTCTAGCTGCAATGGTCTTGGCCATTAAAGCTCCCTTGCTCACGATGCTTATGAGCGAAGATCAAATCAATAGAGTTATAGCTTATATAGTCTTGGCCACCTTGATCGTCATACCTGTAGGGGCCTTGATGGCCTTTTTCTATGAGAAATGGATAATAAAAAGCTCAACTACTTTAATCGTTCAACACCGAGTCTTCTTTCTTCCTGTCTACAAAAGAACTTACCAATTAGATTCAAAGACTCCCTTTATTGTTGATCATTTTCTAGATTCTCCCAATATTGCAAAGATTGAAAAAGACCCTAAGATGCGGGCTTTTGAGAACCAAGGACATTTCCTTCTTCGCGCCCATTTAGAGAATAAGAAGTTTATTGACCTTGACCGACACTCTAGAAAAGCTGACCTTATCAAGATCAAAGATCTACTTTCAAAGTATTAAGTTAAAGATAATTTTTTTAGGAGATATTCATGGCCATTACTGGTGTTCGAAGTTTTCACTACTCAACCAATAAACTAGATCTTGCAAAAGAGTTTTATATTAAGGCCCTAGGATTTGAGTTAGATTATGAACAGCCAGGTTGGTGCGCTCTTACAATGAATGGAGTCCAAGTCGCCCTTCATCCGGAAGAAAATCCCATTCCAGAAGTTCCAAGAGATTCTCATGGACCAATGGCTGGAGGTTGCCTAACTTTAAAGAGCGATAATATTCCTGAAGACAAAGAAAGACTCGTCTCAATGGGGGCCAAGATATTAGGCGATAACGACGAGCCTTGGGGTCATATGTTAGTCTTTGAAGACCTTGATAAGAATGTTCTTATTCTTATGAACGCTAAGTATTAGTTTTCTTCCTAGGTCTTCTAGAACCTTTATTGGCGTCTTTAGAAGTATTCTTTTTTGGGCTTCTCTTTGGAACTCGCCCTCTCGCCACTGAATTAGCAAAGGGCTTCTTAACCACTTGAGCAGCTGCGCCATGAAATTCATGAGTCTTATCAACTGTGATAGAAAGCTTAATTGTTTTTTCAATACCTTTTAAGTAAGTGCGCTCTTCTCCATCACAAAAAGAAATGGCTATTCCTTCTCTGCCGGCCCTTGCTGTTCTTCCTATCCTATGAACATAATTCTTAGGGTCTTCAGGAAGGTTGTAATTGATAATATGAGTTACATTATCAATATCAATCCCTCTTGCAGCAATATCAGTTGCCACTAATACGCGGATCTTTCCTTTCTTTAAATCATCAAGGGCCCTCTCTCTTGCCCCTTGAGATTTATTCCCATGAATAGCAGCTGAAGGAATAGAGACCTTATCAAGGTGCTTAACAACTCTGTTGGCCCCATGCTTAGTTCTCGTAAAGACAAGAACTGTTTTTATTGCTTTATCTTTTAAGATGCTCTCTAAAAGAAGTGGCTTGTTGGTTTTATCTACCATCATGACTATCTGTTCGATCTTATCAACAGTAGAGGCTTCAGGAGTCACTTCAACTCGAACTGGATTCTTTAATAGTTTTTGAGCAAGAGTTGAGATGTCTTTTGGCATAGTCGCTGAAAAAAGAAGAGTTTGTCTCTCCTTTGGTAATTTAGCGATAATCTTTTTAACATCATTAAAAAATCCCATATCAAGCATTCTATCAGCTTCGTCTAAAACAAAGACTTCAAGCTGCTCATACTTAATATGACCCTGACCCATTAAATCTAGAAGCCTTCCAGGAGTTGCGATTAAGATATCAACCCCTTTACTCATGGCCTGAACTTGGGGCCTCTGCCCTACTCCTCCAAAGATGACAGTAGACTTAAGTCCCATGCCTTTAGAGTATTCTTTTATATTTTGTTCAATCTGAGAAGCAAGCTCTCTGGTTGGAGTTAGGATTAGCACCCTCATACGAGCGGGCTTTGCCTTCACTTTATTATTAAAGAGATGATGAATGATAGGAAGAGTAAAGGCGGCAGTCTTACCTGTCCCTGTTTGAGCAATCCCTAGGAGGTCTCTTTTCTCTAAAAGATGCGGAATACTTTGTTCTTGAATGGGTGTTGGGGTTGTATAACCTTTTTTTGTAACGGCTTCCAATATCTGAGGAAGCAGTTTCAGTGAACTGAAATCTGACATATATATCCAATTTTTTATGAGTTACTACTTAATCTAAACACTAGTAGCAACAGATTATTATTGGCATGTTCAGATCTACCTTAGGTATCCCTTAGCCTAGGGCTAAAGTCAATCAACTACTTCTTATCTTTAGAGTCAGTTGAGTCTTTGGAGTACTTATTGATCTTATGCTCTCTTTTCTCTTTCTCTTCTTCGACAACTTTTTCTAACTCTTCTGGATCAACAGATTTAAAAAGCTTTGGCCTCTTTGCCCCACCTAAACGCTTTGGGTTCATTGGATCATCTTCTTGTTTCCAATGAGTCTTCCAATCGTCCTTCGTTTTTAAATACTCTTCTCTCTCGGCAGCCTTTTCTCTAACTTCTTCTTGAACCTGAGCCTTCTTTTTGACCTTGATCTTTGATTTTGCGAATTCTTTATTCTTGGCTTCACGCTTTTCTTGATCGGCCGTTAAGTTATGATGAGAAATATCAATCGTGACGTCACCAGAGATCTTTAACTGACAAGAGAGCCTCTCTTTAGTTAAGTGAAAAACGTTTCCTAAGAGTTGAATTTCTTCAAAGCCAGGAGGATTGATATTATCTTCACCTGACATAATCTTAATCATGCAATCAGAGCATGAACCGTTACCACCACAGCTTGATCGCACGTAGATTTCCTCTTCACGGAGTCTCTCTAAGACAGGCTTTTCTTCTGAAATTTCTAAAACTGTACCCATAGGGTGTAAGGTTAATTTAGCCATTTATACGTACTTTTGTAGTTTTCTCTCGACTGTCTCAAGAACTTTGCCTTTGAAGGCCCTTAATAATAATCCAAATTCAGAAGAGAGCTCTACCCCATCGTCTTTAAAGTTAAGAGCTAGTTTAAAACCCTTCCCTTTGGCCACGATAGTTCCAGCGGCCTTATCCGTTTGAACATCTGCTTTAACATTGAACTTGGCTATATACTCTTCAGTAATCTGAGCGCAGGCCACGTCAAAGGCTTCATCTTTAGTTGTTACATTTGAATAAGGTACTTTTAAATCCATTATTTCTTTCCTGTTGACCCAAAGCCACCAGCACCACGGTCAGTATTTCCAAGTGAATCAACTATTTCGTAGCTTGCTTGAACAACAGGGGCCAAAACAAGTTGGGCCACTCTCTCTCCGTGATTGATAACTTCGTCTTTACTTCCAAGGTTTCCAAGAATGATCTTAACTTCCCCTCTATAATCACAATCGATTGTTCCAGGAGAATTACAAACCATAAGACCCGTCTTAAAAGAAAGACCAGATCTTGGGCGCACTTGAATCTCATAACCAAAAGGAATTTCCATCGCAAGCCCAGTAGGAATAAGAGTGCGCTCCCCTGGTTTAATCGTGATGGATTCCGAAGGTCCAATAGAGGCGCGAACATCAGCTCCGGCCGCCCCAGTAGTTTCATAACCGGGAAGTTGTAATTCCCGGTCATAATTTTCTAAGAGTTTTACTTTTACGCTAACACTCATATCTACTTACTCTTTTTTGCTAGAGGAGCTGCAGCTTTCGCTGAAAGCTTGATTCTACCCATACGATCGATCTCGATTACTTTAACCTTAATCTTGTCACCTTCAGCAACATACTCATTAGGATCAGAAACTCTTTCATCAGCAAGTTCAGATACGTGAACAAGACCAGAGATACCTTGAGCGATATCAGCAAAGGCACCGTACTCTTTAATTGTTCTAACAACTGCTTCGTACTCTGTACCAACAGCTGGACCTTCAAGTTGAAGTTGAACTAGAGAGATACACTCAGCGATCTTGTCTTTATCAACACCAAGAACACGAACTGTTCCGTCTTCTTCGATATCAAGGTTAACATCAAAAGATTCTTGAATAGCTTTGATATTCTTTCCACCAGGACCAATAAGGCCACCGATCTGATCAGGTTTGATCTTAAAAGATTCAATTCTTGGAACACCATCTTTAAGTTCTTCTCTGTGAGTTGTAATTGTTTTTTCCATCTCACCAAGAATATGGTTACGTCCTTCTTTAGCTTGATTCATTGCTTTTTCAACGATCTCACGAGTAAGACCTTGAATCTTAATATCCATTTGAAGTGCTGAGATACCGTCTTTAGTACCAGCTACTTTAAAGTCCATGTCACCTAGGTGATCTTCGTCCCCTAAGATATCAGTTAGGATCTTAAAGCGAGTTCCATCAGTGATAAGACCCATGGCAATACCTGCAACAGGGTTCTTAATAGGAACACCTGCATCTTGAAGTGCCATAGACCCTGAACAAACAGAACCCATTGAAGAAGAACCGTTAGATTCTAAGACTTCACAAACAAGTCTCGTTGTATAAGGAAATTCTTCTTTAGAAGGCATAACTGCTTTAATGGCTCTTTCAGCAAGGTTTCCGTGACCTAGCTCACGACGACCAACACCTCTAACACCACGGGCCTCACCTACTGAGTAAGGAGGAAAGTTGTAGTGAAGGTAGAAATTAGAATAGCTAAGACCGTCAATTCTATCGGCCATTTGCTCACCTTTAGACCCACCAATTGTAGCAGTTGCTAGAACCTGAGTTTCCCCTCTTGTAAAAAGAGATGAACCATGTGGGCTTTGAAGGATATTTGTTTCCGTTTCAATTTGACGAACTTGATCTAGAGCACGACCAGCAATACGCTTATCTTCATCTAGAATATCTGCTCTCATCATTTCATAAAGAAGTTCATCAACAGCTTTATAAGATTCTTTTCCAGCAGAGTCACCATCAGTTAGTCCCCAAGCAGCCATGTCAGCTGACATTGATTCTTTAACCTTAGCTTCAAGAGCTTTAACAGCTTTTTGTCTGTCCATCTTGTCATCAATACCAAGAAGTGCACGAGCATCTGCTGTAAAATCAGCAGTAACTTTTTTCATCATTGTTTCGTTAGCAGCGCTTGAGATAAATTCTCTTTTTGTCTTACCAACTTCAGCTTGCATAGTAGCGAAGAGCTTAACCATTTCTTTACACTGATCATGTCCGTAGAAGATAGCTTCTAAAACTTCAGGCTCAGGAACGATATTCGCTTCCCCTTCAACCATTAGAATCGCGTCGGCAGAACCGGCAACGATGATTTCAAGGTCTGAGTTTTCCCACTCTTCGTGGGTAGGGTTGATACAAAGCTTCCCGTCAATACGACCAACCTTACAAGTAGCGATTGGACCAGCAAATGGAATATCTGAAATGGTAAGAGCAGCTGATGAACCAAGAGCAGCTAAGATCTCAGGATCTCCACCTTCTGGGTCATAAGACATAACAGTACAAGAAACAACCGTTTCAAACATATAACCATTAGGAAATAATGGTCTTAAAGGACGATCGATTAAACGAGCGTTCAGCGTTTCTTTAGTTGAAGGACGACCTTCTCTCTTAAGAAATCCACCAAGGAACTTCCCGGCTGCATAGAATTTTTCTGTGTACTCTACTAAAAGAGGAAAGAAATCCATTCCTTCTTTCATAGCGCTTGCACTACATACTGTTGTTAGTACTTGTGTTCCACCACAAGAAACTAAGACTGAACCATCAGCTTGTTTTGCCAGACGGTTGGTTTCAATTGTGATTTCTTTTCCACCCCAATTGATTGAATAAACTTTTTTGTTTTCGTTCATTTACTTCTCCATGCAGGCCCACTAATCCCTTGGCCTGCGATATTTATATAAAAATGTTAATTTGAAAGGTTGATTGTCGGATCAGATTATGGAATCCAAAGAATATTTCAAGATCATAACGGGTTTGGGGTGGGTTAAACACGGGTAAGATCTTCAAACATTCCCTACATTCCAGTGACTCTCGTCCCTTCATACTTGTAAATTATATCTAAAAACAAAGGGGAAGCAATAGCCTCCCCTCTGGTAATATTTAAAATTACTTTCTTAGACCAAGGTCAGCAATAAGACCTTTGTATTTCGCTTCATTCTTTCTTTGAAGGTATCTAAGAAGCGACTTACGTGAACCAATCATCTTAAGAAGACCACGGTTTGAATGGTAATCATGAATGTGCTTACCAAAGTGTTCTTTAAGTTCATTAATTCTGTGAGTAAGGATGGCAACTTGAACAGCTGGACAACCAGTGTCTTTTTCTCCTGCTCCGTACTTTACTCCATAAGTCTTTGTCAGTTCTGCTTTAATTGATGATGCTAACATAAATAAATCCTTTACTTGCCCTACCCTCAGACGGATCCGAAAAGTGGGTGCTATTTCTAATAATTTGAGGAATTTAGCGAATAAAATCAGACATGTAAACTTTTAAGTGATCAAGAAGGCGGGCCTCAATTTGGCGGATCCTTTCTCTTGAGACTCCATACTCATCTGCAATTGATTGAAGTGAGGGGGGAACCTCACTAAGTAGTCGTTTTTTAAAGATTTCCTTATCCCGTTCTTTCAAACCTTCTATAAAGGTGTCCAGGTTTTCTTTGAGTATTTCGACTCCTTGCCGGTCAGAAACTTCATCTTCTATGCTAGGTGCGTCATAAGGAATAAAGTCAGCAATGGTTGATTTTCCTGACGCATCGTTCGAAACAGGAGTATCAATACTAAGCTCTGAACTCTCAGGGGCGAGCCTTTTATCCATTAGGGCCACGGCCTTCTCACTAACACCTAAGTTCTCAGCAATGGTTTTGTTATCAGGCTTGATGCCCATATTATCGAGACGGTCTTTTTCTTTCATTAAATTATAAAAGAGTTTCTTCTGCTCATTGGTTGTTCCAATCTTTACTAAGCGGAAGTTATCTAAGATGAACTTTAAGATATAAGACTTAATCCACCAGCTTGCATAATAACTAAGCTTTGCCCCCTTTTCGGGATTGTACTTAGAGACGGCCTTCATAAGCCCGATATTGCCTTCTTGAATAAGGTCCATAACGTTCTGATGAGCTGAGCGGTACTCCATGGCAATCTTTACGACTAACCTTAAGTTTGCCGCAACAAGTTTCTTGGCCACTTCAATCTCACCAGTCTCTACAAGCCTCTTGGTAAGCTCACGCTCTTCTTCAATAGTCAGTAGGTCTACTTTTCCAATTTCTTTAATATAAAGAGAAAGAGGATCACCAGACTTTGGTGAATAGGGAGTGATATCCTTAGAGGAGATCTCCGCAGGGAGGTTCTCTTCATAGGGAACTAGAGAGTTATCCGACTCTTCTGGTTCAATTATAGTTTCATCGTCTTTTTTATCACTCATAGATTAGTAATATGGGAGCAAGTAGGAATTGGTCAAGGGCCCTATTGTTTTAAATTGGCACTCTCTTCACGGCGCTTCTTAAGGTCCTTAAAGTATTCATCATCTCGCATGCTATTTTGTTTAACTTGGTATTGATACCTTATATAGCGCAGAGCAAGGGGGGCAAAGTTTAGCTTTACGGGAATAGTCGCTAATCCTTGTTCACCTTTATAAGGAAGACCATTATAAAGAACTAATTGTTCTAACAATTCTTCGACGATGATCTTTTCAATATCCCCTTTCCAAGGGGGAAGCCGAAATTTACTCCTAGCTTTTTGAACGCTGTCAGTGATTTCCATCTTAAACCTTTCGACGATTTTTTTCTTCCTTTCTTTTTCTGAAGGAGAGATCCCATTCCACTGCTCTCTTGCCCATTTCAAAAAAGTCTTTGAAATGTTCAAATTAAAATAACTGCTGATCTTACCTACTTTTTGATTGGCCCTATCAAACTCTCCAAGATTTACATCAAAGTGAACTGAGAATTTTTCCACTACGTTCTTGTAATATAGACTCCTATCTACAAGTTCAATTGTTAGTGGCTCTTCGTAGTAGAGGTCTTTAGTATAATTGCTTGTTTGCTTCTCAGACCATTGATCCCAATTACGATCTAGAGACAGTCTTAAAAAATCCTTAGCTTCATTAAAAGTTTCGGACCTTAAAAAGAAATCGGGAACACCTGTGACTTGGCTTATAAAAGAAGAGACAACTAAGTTTTCTTCATCAAAACTTATCTTTTTGATCCAATCTTTAATCTTTGGTTCTTGATCCTTAGAAGTATAGTCATAGTCTCTGATTTCTTCGCAGTAGAGCCTATTGAGATCTTCTTTAATAGATTTTGTCCCTGCTCCTCTTGGAAACTCTCTTAACATTGTTCTTTGATCGGTCTTACGACAGATCATATTTTGACAAAGAACTTTTACGGTCCCCTGGTCTTCTTTTAATATGACTTTATTTTCTATTGGCTTCCATTCAAGTTTTTGTCCCGTTAGCTGTCTTGCAATAAAACTATAAACGACAGGGTGCCTTAAAAGGGGAACCAATAACCTAACATTGTCCGTATCACCGCCCCAAGAACAAAAGGTTTTAAATAACTTAATGGTTTGAGCAAATTCCTGTTTCATCACTCTTTCTTTTGAGGTGATCTTATTAATTTTTTGTGGAAAAAGTGGGTCCCCTTCCACGGAAGCTAGTTGATAATCATTTTCCTTTGTAAACTTAATCATCCAGTTCTTTTTCAACTGAGATAAACTAATTAAACTTAGGTTTTGAGAACACCAGTTCCCTATGAGGTTGTCTCCTAGTTTCTTGTACTCTTCTTCAGTAAACTCAAAATGATTGGCGTATTTAGGCATGGCCCTAATGGCAGCGTCTAAGCCTATATATTGAAGAGTCGCTATTAAAGACCTTTTAACTTTACGCCTATCCCAATCTACAGAATACTGAACCTTTGGTTTTACTTTACATAGGTTTTTTAGGTTCTGTCCCTCTTCAAAAAAGCCGCGGTATAAGGCTAACTTTCTTCTATGTTCAAAATCTTTTGAACCAACTTCTGTTGAGCTTCTAACAGTTGAGAATATATATTCGATAGGATCTGTTACTCGGTCACGATACTGATCAGAGAAGTCTCCTAAGAGAATGCTTTCTAGGGGAACTAAAGCGAAAGAGACCGGCATAAAAATGCAGATCGATAAAATAAAAATGAATGTCTTTTTAAGATTCATTTTCCTTCCCTGGAAAAAAGTTCTCATTCACTTGTCTTGTCTTAAGTTATCGGTATGGATTCCGAAAGGCTTTACATGATTACAATGACTTTGGTCAATATTTTCCTGTACGTTTCAGTCAATCTTTATGCCAGTACTGGTGATGTGGACTGGTCCGCCCTTAGTAGTGGGCAGATCGAAGAATACCTTCAACTTCAAGAGGCCAATAAGAGAGGTAATGACTTAGATAACCTAAAGACAGCAAAAGATTTTTTAATCAATGGAAATACTAAGATGGCCAGGTTTCATCTAGAGCAAATTAACCTCAAGAACTCTCCGGTTAAACTAATTCGAAACCGCTATATGTCTATAATTGAATTCATTGAGGGAAATTATAGGCAAAGCTTAAATTTAATAAACTCGGGACGCTACGACGACGAGAAATACTATAAAGAAGTTTGCATGATTCGAGTTCTTAATAGAATGGCACTCCACACACTCGATCAAGATAGGGTAACAAAAAGAAAAGTAGATAGAGAATTTCTCAACGAGTACAGAAACTGCTCAGTCCTCACTTTAGAATATTCAAAGAATCAGCACTATTGGCTCGATACGATGAGCCGTTTTAAAACAAGGAATAAAGAATACTTAAAAGGCAGTGAGATTGAAAATGTTAGCTTTGCTATCTCTAGCCTAGACTTGACCAGAATCTGGTTAAAACTTGGACTTTATCTGAATAAAGAAGAACTTGTTAAGGCCAATATTAAAACCCTCCCTGCAAAGATGTATCAATCAAATTCAGTAAGAGAACTGCTGGGATTAATGTATTACAGGCTTAATGATCTTGAGAAGGCCAACGAATTTGTAGAGGGAATCACCTCTCCTAATGCAGAAAACATCAAAGGCAATATAAGACTTAAAAACAAAGAATATGAACTCGCCTTTGGTCACTTTAAGGTTGCCCTCCTTAAAAAGGAAAATAGTATAAATGCCCTTGAAAGGGCCATTCCACTTGCATGGCTCTTAGGTCAATGGGAAGAAGGAATCAAGCTCTTAAGCCGCTTTATTAAACCAGGACAGGATGAAAGAAAGAAACTAGCTCTTGATACGGCCTTTAAGATTAAGATTGAAGATTATAAAAAAGCTGAAGAGCAGCTCTTTGTCATTGAAAGGTTATTTAAAAGACAAGTTCCTCAAGAAGTGGAAATCATGAAGTCCTATGTGGCCCTTAGAAGAAAGAAGATGAAGGATTTAGCCGAGAGCTCTAGTATCGCCTGTAAACGACACGATGGCGTCAACTGTTGGATACAAATGCAAATGAGCATCTGGGAGAACTTAGGATACACTATCGAAAGAGAGGAGAATATTTTCTCTGATGATGAACTTGATATTGAATCATTAAAAGAAATGGCAGGAGTTCAGCCTTTAAAAGAATCAGTTATTATCGATCAAAAAGACATCGAAGAGCTTGATTCTCAAAAACTACAGATTGACCCTACACTTCTCTAAATTAAAAGAGATGCCCAAATCCTAACTTAAGACCGAATTTAGAAATTGAATTATCGGCCTTAAAGCCAGTGGTGCTCACCGATTGCTTTTGGTTTTGTAAGCTAAGTCCCGTGTAAATGGTCCATCTTTTATTAATCCACCAACGGGGAAGAAGATCTAAACCATAACCAAGACCTGCTCCTACTTTATGACTACCGCTTTCTTTAGGTACTGCTAATGTTAAGTAAACGAGGCTGTCTAAAGTAAAGCTTCCTGATTTTATTAAATGCCCTTCATAGCCTAACTTCAATTTAGGAATAGTTACCCTCTTTAAGAGGAGGCTCCCTCCTGAAACATCAATATAATGCTCTTGTTCAAGAAGTAATTCTGTTAAGAAGTTCCATCTTTTAGACAAATTATAACGAACACCTAAACCTAATAAGACACCGTCTCTTGTAGGTTGCCCAACCTGCCCTCTAGAACCAGTATAATCTGTGGTCTTAAAGCCTATACTAGTTAAAGGCTGCCATTTTGATTCAGAATTATGACTCCATTTCAAGATAAGGCTTTTTGCATTATCTGTGTCAAACTTACGGCCATTCCCACCTGTTTCATTGGTGCTCGAAAAAGTTTCATTATAGCCATACATCTCAATTTCAATAATATCTTTGGCAATCTTCTCTGTCTCAGACCAATTGGAAAAGCCTACATCTTTAACCTGGTTGATATCATCCCCTGCCCACAATGCAGTCTTAGTAGCATCGTTTAATGAATTAGCTTGGGCCAAGAGAATTTTATTCTCTCCTTTAGTAGAAGCAACAAAGCCTTTAACAGCATCTAACTTTAGACCTCTAGGAGTTACGTACTGACCAGTATCTTTATCTATTGAACCCGATCCTTCTTTTGGGACAAAGACCTTAAGCTTTGAATCATAAAGAGAATCACTCTCAGGAGCAACGTATAGGCCCGTATTAAGATCTAAGACACCACCAGAGCGGGGTGCGAACTTACCTGATTTTTTATCAAAGATTCCCTCAGGCGGAGCTTCTTGATCCGCTCCTTGGATAATAAGATTTCTAGAACCTACTTCAAAGTTTTGAGATTTCACTTCTGATCTTCTTAACTTTTCGTTCATCTCTGCATTCTGATAAAGAGCATTTAGCTGAACCGGCGAGATCTTCACAGGGAGTGAGGCCCTTTTTATGGTATTAACTGTTCCAGAGTACTGACCTCTTTTTACTACAACCGCTTCGTTGTTACTCAAAGCCTGATCCATACGCCCTTCAAGGTCATAAGTTGGCCTAGTCTCAACGACATCAATTTCCCCAGAGGCTGATGTTTCAACTTTTTGATTCTTTAATTGTTTTCTTCTAATTTTCTTAAGTCTTTTTAACTCTGCTGCAGGATCTTCTTCAACCTTGGCCATAGCCACTTCGCCCTCGTAGGCAAGGAGGGAGCTGACATTATTTTCTGGATTATAAACGGCCTGAAACTCAGTTCCCCTAACGGCCATGGCCGCACTTCTGGTTTTTAAATAATACTTATGCTTAGTTTTTCCGTTCGCTTTATTTACTTTAGAACGGATTGTTCCTTTAAGAAGATGAATAAAACTAGTCCCATCCCTTCGAGTCTCTAAGACAGAGACTTTAGAGCGAGGACCTACGTTCATAGTGGTATTATCTCTAAACTTAATTCTAATAAAGCTTTTGTCACCTGTTAAGAGGCTTGAGTCTTCGAGGAGCTTATCACCTACTTTTACAGTACGCGCCACTCTCGAGCCAGGCTCTAACTGACTGACCTCTCCACGAATCTTTGTAACAGTGGCCACAAAGCCAGCTCCGTAAACTATGGAAATAGTAGATGTTGAAACTAATAGAAATTTAAGAAAAGTTCTTCTCATTTTAGGTCGCCAATTTAATTATTAAACAATGGCTTAATTTTCCTAAAAACTGAGGCTTGGGTCAACTCATTCTATTGTTTTAAAATTTATACCCGACTAAGAGCCCGTCTTAATTTCTTTTCCATCAAAGCTCATAAAAGTCTCGACGCCTTCTTGAGTGGTAGAAATATTAACAGGCCGCTTCCAAATAAAGTGAATATTCTTAAGCGTTTCAGCAGCGTAGTTTAGATCAAGATCTACACCTTGATGAACATGCCTTAGGAGAAGCTCACCTCTGTTCTTATAGTTTACAGCTTCAACCTCGATCACAGGCTGCCCAAAGTTAGTTAAGCTTGTGAGGAGCTTACCCTTGATCTCTTCGAACTCCCTAGAGTCGATCTCATAGCGTCCGGTTCTAGAATTATATTTATAAGTAAAGAGCTGTTGCCTCTCACAGAATTCTTGAGTAAAGAACTCATCGATAAAGGTTATATCATTGTGTGATTTTCTCACTTCAAAGATTTTTTCTCTCCCAAGGCCAGTATCAAGATTCCAGTTTTCCTTCACTTCCATATTTGTGCATTCAAGGTATTCTTTTCCAAACTTCCCTGTGTTCCAGCGGTATTCAATATCGCGAAAGAGCTCTATTCCAATCTTATAAGGATTAATATTTTGCTTACTCATGGCCATGACTCCGGCATGGTGATCAGCAAAGTCGATAATCTCTGAAGCCTTCAAGGCTTTTTGAGTCATGATAGTTGAATGCCAATAACTGGCCCAGCCTTCATTCATAATCTTTGTCATTCTTTGAGGTAGGAAATAATAGGCTTCTTCCCTGAGAATCCCCAAGATATCAGCTTGCCATTCCTCTAGAGGAGCGTGCTCTATTAAATAAAGCATGACGTCTCTTGGTGAAATATATCTTTCTGAATCATAATCTGAATTATGATCCTCTATAGGAAGAGGTGCTTCTCCTACTTGATCACCATCATTACGGGCTTTTTGTCTCATAAATGACTTTAAGGCAGAAGATCTATCATCGGAGCTATCGTCTTGTTCTTCATCGACCATGCTCGCCATTCTTCTTCTGGCCACTTCTGGAGTTTCAAAGAGGACTGCAGGGTCTAGCAAGTTCTCTAAGCTTAAGATCTTATCGATAAAGACCTCTACAGCATCTTGTCCATAGCGGTCCATATAACGGCGTATCTTAGTGCCGTGATTGGCCATGACGTCCATCATATTTTTATCAGTATTAGAGAACCAATAATTATTCTTAAAGAAGTCAGCATGTCCAAATACATGGGCCATAACAATCTTCTGATCAACCCAATGATTGGCGTTTAATAGGTAGGCATAACAAGGCTTGGTGTTCACAACCATTTCGTAGATCTTTTGTAGACCGTAGGCATAGCCTTTAGAGAGCTGATCATAGTCCATACCAAATCGCCAATGGGGATAACGTGCAGGGAATCCCCCCTGAGCAGCTAAGATATTAATGGTATCGTAATCACAAACTTCAAATACAACAGGGTAATAATCAAGACCATATTCAATTGCATATTTTTCAATTTCCACTCTAAGTTCAGCTAGGGCTCCATCAATAGGCTTTGATCTCATCATCGCTACTTCCCCTTACCTAAGAAATCTTTAATTGAATCTAAGATGGCATCTTTATTTTTAATCTTAGAAAGAATCACTTCTTCATTTGATTCGCCATATTTGGCGTGCAAGTCTTTATAAAACTGACCTGAACCATAGCGGCTTTCTACTTGTCCGTAACAAAAGACATTACTCTCAGGAATAATGTCATTGTCTAAGATCTCAAGACAAAGCTTCGTATCGTCAGTTGACCAGTTATCACCGTCTGAAAAATGAAAGGGATAGATATTCCATTCAGCGCTATTATAATCACTTTGAATGATTTCCCTACAGAGCTTTAAGGCAGAACTGATTAAAGTCCCCCCTGATTCTCTGGTTTTAAAGAAGGTTTCTTCTTCTACTTCTTTAGCCGTTGCATCGTGAATGATATAACGAATTTCGATGTCTTTATATTGGCTTTTCAGCCAAAGGTTAATCCAAAAACTCTCCGTCCTAACTATTTCTTTTTGCTCGTCTCCCATAGACCCGGAAACATCCATCATATAGATAACAACTGCTGAGTTTTCAAACTCAACTTTGGCATCAGCACTTCTATAGCGCATATCTGATTTGATTGGAACAACAACAGGATTGCTTGGGTCATACTGCCCCATTGCAATCTGTCTTTTGAGAGCTTCTTTATATGATCTTTTATAATGCTTAAGTGAATCAGGGCCTTGAGTACCAATGGAAGTGTATTTCTCGGTTAGAGACTCCATTGTCTTTTTACCTTTAGGTTCGATATTAGGAAGTTCTAATTCCTCCCCTAGAATTGAGGCCAGTTCATCAAGGCTTAAATCAACCTCAAGTTCTTTGCTTCCTGCCTCATTACCGGCTTCACCTTCACCTGGTTCCCCTTCTCCTTCTTCACCTTCAACAGGATCACCTGCTTCTCCATCGCCTTGGCCCATTCCCCCTTGTTGTTTATCTCCAAACTTAAACCTTGGAGTATCAATAGAGGGCATCGGTATCTTAAATTGACCATCGCCTTTAGGGCTCGGCATTTCTCCGTTAGAGATATACTTTCGAAGGTTATCTCTAATCCTGCCTTTTACAATTTTTCTAAACCTAGCATGGTCCCTTTTAATGGGGTGATCCATTTAATCTCCAATCTATGACTTTGCGGAGTCGCCTTTCGCAAAGATAGAAGCTACAAAGTTAAGGGCATCAGTGGCACAAATTTCACAGTAACCATGATTTTTGATAAGCCTCGACTTAACCACATCAATCTTCTCTTGAGTTTCTTTATCTACAACTTTCGAGATAATCGTTGTTAACTTAATTGAATCTTTTTGGTCTTCAAAAAGTTTAAGTTCTAAGGCCCTATGAAGTCTTTCATTCATCTTGTAATCAAATTGCTTTCCTTCAATTGCAAGAGCACCAATGTAATTCATGATCTCTCTTCTGAAATCTTCTTTACGGCTCTCGGGAATATCAATTTTCTCTTCAATAGAACGCATAAACCTTTCATCAGCGTCTTCTAATTTATTAGAATACTTGTTTCTGATCTTCTCTTTTTGAGTATAGGCCTTAACATTGTCGATATAATTAGCGCATAAAGTTTGAATCGCCGTTTCATCAACACTAATTGCTTTTTGAACATCATTCTTAACGGTATCTTCATACTCTTGGCGAGCAATCGCTAGAGACTCCTTCATATGATCAAGTTGATCAGGAGAATTGATAAGACCGTGATGCTTAAGTCCGGTTTCTAGTTCATTGAAGACCATAAAAGGATTTAAGCAACCTACATGTCCATTCTTAACTAAAGCATTTGAGATCTTATCCTGAATATAACGAGGAGAGATCCCTTCTAGTCCTTCTCTTACAGCTTCTTTTCGAAGTTCTTTAACATTATCTTCGTTATAACCTGGAAGAGTCTTTCCATTATACAACTTTAACTTTTGAAGCTTAGTTAGATCACTTTTCTTAGGTTCTTCAAGTCTTGTAAGAATTGACCAAGTAGCTGCCATCTCAATGGTATGAGGAGCAATATGAACATGAGGTATCTTTTCCGCATTGAAATCTTTTTGGTAGATCCTTACTTCTTGATCAAGCCTTGTAATATAAGGAACATCAATCTTAACTGTTCTATCTCTAAGGGCTTCCATGAACTCATTATTTTGAAGCTTTCTAAATTCAGGTTCATTGGTATGACCTAAGATAACTTCATCAATATGAGTTTGCGCAAACTTCTTAGGTTTAATACTTTGCTCTTGAGAGGCTCCAAGTAAATCATACAAAAAGGCCACATCAAGTTTTAACATTTCGATGAATTCAACAATACCTCTGTTAGCTATGTTAAATTCACCATCGAAGTTAAATGCTCTTGGGTCTGAATCAGATCCGTATTGAGCAATCTTTCTATAGTTAATATCCCCTGTTAGTTCAGTAGAATCTTGGTTTTTCTCATCTTTAGGTTGGAAAGTACCAATCCCAATTCTATCTTTTTCAGAGAGGATCAACCTTTTCACTCTCACATGCTGCATAACTTTTTCCCAATTCCCGTCATACTTCTCCATGTACTTGGCAAAAATAAAACGGTCAGCAGGACAAACTTCGCCTTTGATATTAATCTTTAATCCATCAACGCCTTTATTAACTTCTTCTAGGAATGACTTTCTAACTTCAACAGGAATAAGCTTTAGTGGGTCTTCATGCATTGGGGAAGGGAATATTTTTTGGCCGCCTAGGATATCGGTCTCTTCTTCGTCAAACCATTCGAAAGTATAAAGAGCACCCTCGTCCGTCTTAGCGTAATGCTCTAACCCTTTTTTAATCATTCTCGCAATGGAAGACTTTGCTGACCCAACAGGTCCGTGAAGGAGAAGAACTCTTTTTTCAGTACCATATCCTGCTGCTGCAGATTTAAAAAAGTTAGCCAACTTCATTAAATGAACATCAATTCCAAAGACCGCATCTTTTCCGCCATCAATGGGATCATCGAAAAAATGATACCTTGTTATTTCTTTTTTATACTCGGTGTATTTTGTTTCACCGGCGGCCATGATCATGTCATGGATTCGTTGAAAAGCATTCCTTGCGATCCGTGGATCTTCAGTTACTTTGTCTACGTATTCTTGAAAAGTTCCAACCCAATGCAAGTGAGTAAAGTCACTTACTTTGTAGTTCTCCTTCATAAAATCAGTGATATTAATTTGGGCCATGATCCCTCCGTAACAAGTTGAGCCCGAAATTCCCTTCCCGAGCATATTGAATATTATAACCTTTTAACTGCTCGATTTTAAAAGACAAAAACTTACTTTACATACCGCACAGCTTTCCGAGTATTTAGCTCCACTACTGGGAAAAATATGCCGAGTCTTTCGCTCAAATATAAAAGGCCCTTAAACAAAGGATTCACTGCTGTTTTGTCATAAATACTTAGACCTCTTCTACAAGAGCCTAATAAAACTCATTTTTTTTGAAGCATAACGTTGACAAAAATTACCTACCCTCTCAAAATAAATCTTACGAATCTTAATAATAAAGGGGCATTGTGGGACTACTCTCTTCTGGAGCAACAGATATAGGAATGAAGAGGAAGACCAATCAGGACTCAATATACCTGAACCCTAAGAAGAATATCTTTGTTGTAGCCGATGGAATGGGCGGTCACAACGGTGGAGATATCGCTTCTGCCATGGCCGTGAAGTTTGTTCCTGAATATATCTTAAAGAATTATTCTGATGAACCGGTCAAGATTACGGAAAAATCAATTCAGTATGCCAATAATAATATCAAGGCCCGGGGCGAACAAGATGAAAAACTTGTTGGTATGGGAACTACCGTTGTTAGTTTTTACTTTAAAGGTCCTAATCTTTATTTGGGAAATGTTGGAGATAGCCGAGCCTATTTAATAAATAAGAAAAAGCTATACCAGCTCACCAAAGATCATTCTCTTGTGCAAGAAAAGTTAAACCTAGGCCTTTATGACAGGACTGAAGCTGCTGCTGACCCGCAAAAGAACGTTCTTGTTCGGACTGTTGGCTTTGAAGAAGATGTGGAAGTTGATTCATTCACCTATAAAGTTTCGCGTAACGACATTTTCCTGTCCTGCAGCGATGGGCTGCATGGAAAGGTAAGTGACCCGGATATTCTTCATATTGTTAATAACTATATTCCGGACCCTTCTAAGTGTACTCAAGTTGCTCTAGACGATTGTGTCAAAGCACTTATCTCTCAGGCCAATGCCAATGGCGGGAATGACAATATCAGCGTGGTCTTAGTCGTTGCTAAATAGTCTTGCGTCATCTCTTATTTAAGTATTGAAAATGTTTACATCTACCCCGCCCTCGAATAAAATTATTCCACGCGGAAAACCCCGTCTTTAGGAGTCCTTTTTTGGATCGTTATTTTACAGTCATGCTAGTTCCAGAAAGGGAAAAAGGAGTTCGATCTTTTCGAATTCCAAGGATTGTTTTTCAAGCCTTTGTTTTCCTCTTTGTTTCTTTCATGATTCTTTTAGGAATCTTAAGTTACGATTACATTAAGATCTTAAGTGAGCTTCACCTCAATAAACATTTAACGATTGAAAACCGTCAGCTCCGTGAACAAATTCAACTTTTTCAAATGAAGATCAATGCCCTTAATGAAGATTTAGAGAGGATCGACGTTTTTGAAAAGAAGCTCAGGATCATCACTGGTATTGAAGACGTCGACATGAGCCAAGGGCTTAAGAAAAATAATGATGACTCTAAAGATGAAAAAGATATTAAAAAAGCAGTTCCTCCGCAAAGCTCCTTTGATTCAAGCAGTGAGGAATTAAAACGGTTAGAGAATTATACAAACGACGAAGATTATCTCAATTTAAAACAATTATATGAACAGAAGATTGCAACTTCCTTTGGCCTTTTAACAGGTTATTCCTATACCAAGGAATGGAGTGAACTAAGTAAACAAAGCTTCTCACTCGCAGGACAGTACGCTTCATTTGATTTTAAATTTAATATATTAAAAAAGTTTGTGAAAGACCTCGAAGTAGGAATTCACCAGCTTGATCAATTCATCCTAGATAAAGAATCATTTTTACGTTCAACTCCAACCCTCCTCCCTACCAAGGGATGGGTTACCAGTTATTATGGGCCTCGAAAATCCCATTACGCAGGTAGGGTCAAGATGCATGAAGGTTTAGATGTGGGTGCAAAATCCGGAGAAGGAATCCTCGCCACAGCAGATGGTGTTGTTATTTTCTCTGGTCATAAACCCGGCTTTGGAAAATTCGTTCAAATGGATCATGGTTATGGTGTAGAAACCATATTTGCCCATGCTTCCAAGCTGAATGTTAAAAAAGGTGAAGTCATCAAGCGCGGTCAAACCATTGCTTACGTTGGAAGTACTGGTTATTCGACAGGTCCTCACGTGCACTATGAAGTAAGAGTAAACGGTACTCCCGTTGATCCTCTTTATTTCATTTTAGATTAAGAGTATTTAAAAATTTAGGAGAAGTTATATGAACCCATTGAGAAAGATCTTTGGCAGTAAACACGACCGTGATGTTAAGGCCATGTTGCCATTAGTAAAAAGAATAAATTCCTTCGAAGAACAGATGAAGAAGCTATCTGACGAAGAACTAAAAGCGCAAACTGTTAAGTTTCGTAAGAAGTTTGATGAAGGGACTCCCCTCTCTGATTTTCTTGAAGAGGCATTTGCCACTGTCAGAGAAGCCTCTGTTAGAGTTCTCAAGATGAGGCATTTTGATGTTCAGCTTATAGGTGGAAAGACTTTATTTGATGGAATCATAGCTGAGATGAAAACCGGTGAAGGGAAAACCTTAACTGCGACTCTTCCCTTATACTTACATGGTCTAAGTGGAAAAGGCTGTCATGTTGTAACGGTAAACGATTATCTTGCTTCTAGAGATGCTGAAGAGATGGGCCAACTTTTTAGATGGCTTGGGCTAACAGTAGGCTGCATCGTCAACGATATGGATGATGAAGAAAGAAAAGAAGCCTATAAAGCAGATATCACTTATGGAACGAATAACGAGTTTGCCTTTGATTATCTAAGAGACAATATGAAGTTTGACCTCGATGATTATGTTCAACGAGATCATAATTACTGTATTGTCGATGAGGTCGATTCAATCCTTATCGATGAGGCGAGAACTCCCCTCCTTATCTCAGGACCTAGTGAAGGCAATACTGACCTTTATGGTGAGACCAATAAGATTATTCCTAAATTAACAGTTGAAAAACACTTTACCGTAGATGAAAAGGCTCGATCTTGTGTTTATACGGATGAGGGTATTGAAGAATTACAGAAAATCCTAAAGATCCCTAACCTCTTTTCTATGGAGCACTCTGAACTTCTTCACCATCTTAACCAGGCCCTAAAGGCCCACTACCTTTTTAAGATTGATGTGGACTATGTTGTTAAAGATGGTCAGGTCATTATTGTTGATGAGTTTACAGGAAGGCTTAAAGAAGGTTCACGCTGGTCTGATGGTCTTCATCAATCTGTTGAAGCAAAAGAAGGTGTTAAGGTTAAAAGCGAAAACCAAACACTTGCTTCTATCACCTTTCAAAATTACTTTAAACTCTATACTACTCTTTGTGGTATGACCGGTACTGCTGATACTGAAGCAGAAGAATTCAGGAAGATCTACAACCTAGATGTTCTTGTTGTTCCAACTAACCTACCCCTTATTAGAGATGATCAAGCTGATATTATTTATAAAAACAAAGCTGCAAAATATAAGGCGGCGGCGGAGCTAATTAAGAGTCTGCATGAAAAAGGGCAACCTGTTCTTGTTGGTACTATCTCAATTGATAGCTCTGAGATCTTATCTAATTATTTGAATGAGTGGAAAGTTCCCCACGAAGTTTTAAATGCTAAACAACATGAAAGAGAAGCTACGATTGTAGCAAATGCTGGTCAAAAAGGCGCTGTAACGATCGCAACGAATATGGCCGGTCGTGGTACCGATATTAAACTTACTCAAGAAGTTATCGACCTAGGTGGTCTCTATATTCTAGGGACTGAAAGACACGAATCAAGAAGGATTGATAATCAGCTAAGAGGACGTTCTGGTCGTCAAGGAGACCCTGGAGCATCAAAATTCTTTTTATCGCTTGAAGATGACCTCATGAGAATCTTTGGAAGTGACCGTATCTCTAAATTTATGGACACCCTAAAGATGGGAGAAGATGAGCCTATTGAACATAAGATGATCTCCAATGCTATCGCAAAAGCTCAGAAGAAAGTTGAAGGCCATAACTTTGAAATTAGAAAGCACTTACTCGAATATGACAATGTCATGAACGAACAAAGAAGAGTGATCTATAAGCTTCGTAAAGATATCTTAGGTGATAAAGGGAATATGGAGTTCATCCACGAGATGATCGAAGAAGTTTCTGAAATGCTTATTGAGAATTACCGTCCGCAAAGAAAGGTTCCTTTAGATCATTGGCCTTGGGAAGAGATGCAAAAGGGATTTGAAGTTACTTTTCATTCAGACTACAAGATCTCTGCTTTAGAATGTGCAGAAAAATACGATTCAGATATCCCTGTTTACTTTTCTTCAATTGGTAAGGAACTCTTAGAGAAAAAGCTATCGGCTTATGATGCTGAACAAGTTAAGTATGCTCTTAGAGAGATTCTTCTTTCAATCTTTGATCAACACTGGAAAGACCATCTTCTTTCAATGGATCACATGAAAGAAGGTATCAATTTGCGTGCCTACGCTCAGAAAGACCCACTTACTGAATACAAGAGAGAAAGCTTCGGTCTTTTTGGCGCTATGAAAGTTGAAGTAAAAAAATCAGTCGTTAATAACGTCTTTAGTGTACAATTATATACAGTAGAGGAAATCGAGGAACTTAAAAGAAGGCAACAAGCAGAGCTTGAAGCCCAACTTGAAGCCTCGAAAAAAGCTCAAGCGCAAGCCGAACAAAAAGCAAATCCTGCTCCTGTTCAACGTGGTTCTAATAAAGTAGGACGAAACGAGGTTTGCCCATGTGGTTCAGGCAAGAAGTTTAAGCATTGCCACGGAGCTTAATAATCCTTTAACAGGGGTATTATGAGCGACAATGACGATGATATTACAAAACCGGACATGACTCGAATCGAGGACTTGTCCGAGTTTCTTCACCCAGATGACCCGGAGGCTGACGCTCAGTTAGACCTCCCTTCCACACCAGATCAAGAAGAAGATGAATCATTTGAGACCATGTCTCTTGATGATCTAGAAGAAGATGAAGCCCCTCCTGCTTTTTCTGAAGCCGATTCTGAAGAAGATACCTTTGCTCTTAGTGAAGAAGATGATGAAGAACAAAGCGGTGAGTTTTCCTCAGATTCAACTCAACCAGACTTTGAGAGCCCTAGCTTTACAGATCAAGAGGAAGACCAAGAATCAGGCTTTGGAGCAGAAGCTAGTGATTCAGAAGAAGTCCTTGACTCCTTTAGTGAAGAAGACGAATCATTTGAGGCCACTTCTTTTGAAGACTCTGATGATGAGGACTTCTCTCTTGAAGAAATGGATGAATTAGATGAAGAAGCTAAGCTTCAAGAAGAAGTTGATAATGAAATTCAAGAGGCCTTAGAAGAAGACGAAAGTGAAAACAGTTTTCAAATGGCAGAAGATGAACTTGAAGAAGAAGATTCTCCTGAGCCTGAGAATGAATTTGAACCAGAAGTAAGTCAATTTGATTCTCCCCTTGAAGATTCTGAAGATGCCTTCGAGCCCATAGTGGAAGATGAACCTACTCCTATGGTTCAAAGTGTAAATACTCCTATGGAGGATAGCTTCTCACAAGAACATCAAAAAGAACTTGCTCCGAAGAACACTGATCGAGAAACCTTTAAGGATTTGAATGAGTTTGGGAATGCAATCTCTTATGGTCAAGTTGCAGCAGGGGGAAATCCTCCCTTTAGTATTGTTCTTAGAAAAATAAAATACCTAGAAGATAGTGAAAGAATTATTGAAATTTTAAGAGAGCATGGACTCTGTGATGAATCAAATGAAGCTGACTTTCAGCAAGGACTCAATAATGGATCTATGCTCATCAGCCAGCTAAATGAGTACTCAGCCATTTACTTGGCCCATAAATTTAGAAGGTTTGACCTTGAGATCTTAGTTGGTCTCTCTGACGAGGTTCATCCTTCTAAAAATTACGACATGGACTATAAAGGCCTAGTAAGGAAAGAGAACTTAACTCAAAACAAACAAGAGACCTTCTCTCTTGAAGAACAGGTTATTCAAGTAGAAGCTATCTTATTGGCCACAACGCCAACTTTAGAGAACTATAGAATTGATCGTTATTTAGGACTGGTGAGCGCTCATATAATGATTGAAGAAGAAGAGTTTCAAAGACTTCAAGAAACAGATTTAAAGAATAAAAATGAAGATGAAGTTGATCCTGACGAATTACTAAGAGAGCTAGATCAAGATGATCTTGAATCAAAGACTTCAACAATAGAAATTGGTCTTGAAGAAATCTATCAAAATTTAGCTGAGTCTCTAAAAGCGAAAGCTTTCAAGATGAAAGGCAATGCAGTTGTAGGGATCAATTATCAAATTACTCCTCTTATTAACCAAAAACCAACTGATCAGAACCCTAGTATTAATTACAAGATAAGCTGTACGGGAAATACCGTTTGGGTCGGTGGAAAAGAGGCTCCTAGAAGTGAAGCTTAATTCCCCCCTTCTTGAAGCAGAAAACCACTATCCTGTCTTGATCGTTGGTGGAGGAATTGTTGGAGCCGGTATCTTTAGAGACCTCTCCTTGCACGGTGTAGCTTCGCTCTTAGTTGAAAAAAAAGACTTCTCATCTCAAACCTCACAAAGCTCGAGTAAGATGCTCCATGGGGGAATACGTTACTTAGAAAACTTAGATTTTGCCCTCGTGTTTGAGGCCCTTCATGAGAAGAACTTATGGCTAAAACTAGCGCCTCATCTTTGTTACGAGCAACCTTTTTATATGCCCGTTTATAAAGATGCCCTGCGCCCTCTATGGATGGTTAAGTGTGGTCTTTTCCTCTATGACTTTTTGAGCAGTTTTCAAAACTCCCCTCACCAAACCAATAATAAAGAGAAAACCTTAAAAGATATCATGCACCTAAGAGAAAAAGGTCTCACAGGCTCTGGAGTCTATTACGATGCCGTTGTCGATGATGCGAAACTTACTCTTGAAGTCATCTATGATGGCCTCACTCATAAGAGATCTCAGGCCCTTAATCATGTGTCACTTGAATCAGTTGAAATAGAGGGTGAGATTTATAAATGTCATTTAAAAGACTCTCTCACCGGTGATATGAGAATGATCACTACCGATAACCTAGTCTTTGCAACTGGCCCCTTTACAGATCAATTAATGAAGAAATTAGACATTGTTAATTGGAGCCCTAAGCTTCTTCCCTCAAAAGGAAGTCACCTTTGGCTTTCTAAAGAGTCCTTACCCATCGAACACCCTGTTGTTCTTACTCCTAAAGATGGGCGCGTGATCTTTGTCATACCGAGAAATGGACGAGTCTTAGTTGGAACCACTGAGGTTCAACCTGAAGAAGACTTCTTTGATATTGATTCTTCACCGTTAGAGACAGATTATTTGATTCATAATATCAATGAGTATTTCCCTAATGCTAATGTTAATAAAGAAGATATTCTTTCGACCTTTGCAGGGATTAGACCTCTCGTGAAAGCTGATAGTGGAGATAAGGGTAAGACTGCAAGAGAGCATAAGCTCTATCAACCTAGGTCAAACCTCTACTTAATGCTTGGTGGAAAGTATACAACCTTTAGAACCATGGCCTCGGATGTAGCCAGAGAGATATGTTCTAAAGCACGTGTTCCTTATAGTTCAAATAAAACAAAGAGACCTCTGAGATGTCCTTCAGCTATCCTTCCATTTGAGCCCTCAACGTTTACAAAAGAGAATGTACTAAAGGCCTTAGAAAACGAACTTGTTAGAACTTTTGATGATTTATTAGTGAGAAGACTTGGGATTCCAAGCATCGAGCATTGGAATCACGAATTATCTTTTGAGGAATTCTTTAAAGACTTAGAGCCGGCCCTAACAAATCATTTTGGCTCTAGCCCTTTTTAAAATAAGTAACTCATTCCTACTATAAGTCTTGGACCTGCCTTAGTGGTAACAGACTCAGAGTCTGAATCAGTAACGGAGCTCTTTACCCCCTGGCTATAGAAATCTAGCATTCCTCTAACTCCAAATCCAGAACTCGTATAATACTTAGCGCCTAAACCAATACTAAAAAAAGTACCGCTTCCTTTAGTCGTAGTATCACCTGCTGTCGTAGAACTATTAATAAGCCCAAAGCTCCCGCTGACAAAACCGATTGGTTTTTCAAAAGAAAGAATGTCATTAAAGAAGTGCCAATTTGATCCAAGTCCAATATTAGATTGAGAAGTTTTAAGTTCAGTAGTAGTTGTATCTGAAGTTGTCGTTGTTGAGCTATAGTCAAAAGATCCGTAAAAAGAAAGTTTTCTAAGCCAATCTCTTCTATGAGGAAAGTACTTCTCTAAAGCAATACCTATTCCCATTGTCGATTCTTTTCCTGTCGTAAGCTCTGAGCCTTCAACACCATCGTCAACACTTGTACTAAGAGAGTGCCATTGGAAACGGCCTACCATCTCCCACGATTTATTAGAGAAAACCCCTCTACCTGTGGCAAAGGAAGATTCTTGAGAATCTAAGTTTCTAATATAGGCGCTCCTTGAGCCGCCAGTATTTCTCATAGGTCTGTTAACAGGTTCGTCTAAGACCGGTCCTTCTTTTAAAGAACCAAGTTCGTCTTCATCGCTCATTGAATTATTAGAACCTCTAGATCTTCTCGAATCTCCCCTTGAGATTGAGATAGTATCATTTCCAGAGGGAACGGGTTCTAATACTAAACTTTTAGAAGAATCATCTGTTAGTTTTAACGGACTTGAAATCTTTATATTTACGACTCTATCAACTGTAACGGCATCAACATTTATAATTCTATAGATAGACCAGATACTTCTCGTAGGGGAAGCCTTTGAAACGACTCCCCTAGCTATTACACCCGTAGTTAAAAAGAATTTTGCATGATCCCCTACAACAAGGCCATCTTCAAGGCCTCTATTTAAAAGAACTGTTTTTTTAGTAGAAGAAACACTTAGAATTCTCGTTGTTAATTTTTCATCGATTTCAAGTGAGCTCGCAGCTCCAGAAAATAACAACATGATTATGACTAGCCATTTACTATTCATCTTTCCATCCTTAAAAATACGCGCTTAGCCCAACGGCCACTTTAAAGCGATTAAATGTTTCAGACCCATTGATCGAATCTAATGAGTTAACAGAGTCCAATATCGAATACTTTGTAGGTTCATAGCTAAAGTGTAGCCCTAGCCCAAAACCTAATTTTAGAATTTCATCTTCAGTATCTCCCGCCTTAAAGCGGTACTTAAAGCCCCACTGATAAATAGGAAGAGAAAGGATTGAGACTTTATACTCTTGGAAAAGCTCTGAAGAAAGGAGGGTTCCATTTCCTCTAGCAATCCCAAGCCCTACGTAGCCTACTACTTTCTTTATTGAAATTGGCTCATTCCAAAAGTAATAATTTAAAAAACCGCGAAAATTACCAAACTTTACACGAGCATTAGTTTCGCTATTCACAGCGTAGTAGGTATTGCCTTGTTCAAGACCTACTTCAAAACTAAAACTTTCAAGGAAGTCTACTGACCCTTTAAGAGGCGTTTCATAGGTGAGGTTTAATGAGTAACCGATTCCCGTATTATTAGGATCGTTAGCAGTCGTTACATTATCTACATCATTTGTAATTTTAATATTTAACTCATGCCCAATCTTTTCACTAAGGGCCCTTGCTTGCCTGGCCTTTTCTTCAGCAATTCCTGACCTTATAAAGAATCTTCTTAACTGCTTATCTTCCATATCAGCTGACCAGGTTTGACCATCTCGTTCGATCTTGGCCATCGCGCGACGGCTGACTCGAGTGTCTTTCTTTCTGTTGCCCATAACTTCATCAAAGGTCGAGATATGTGAGGGCCTTTCTACTTTAGAGTCCTTATAAAGAGAAGAGAGTCCATTAGGTTGATCATTAACTTTACTAACGGCCCCGTCAGTCGTTGATTTAGCGATTTCTTTATCTAGTGCCGTCCTGATTGCATCAGGCTTGACCCCTTTTTCTGACTGATCAATAAAAAGGGTTTCAATTTCATCTAAGTAATTATCTGAAAACTCAGGATTCCCTCTTCCTTTCCAGTTTAAATACTTTGTCTGTTCAACATCATAATCAACAGGTGCGTTTGTCTCTGCTAAAGGGATAGAACTTTTATAATCATTTTCTTTGAAAACCATTTCAGAGGGAAGCCCTCTTCTTCTATCATCCACATATTCGCTTAAGCTTTTGGCCCTAGGAAGGAGAACTTTTTTCTCTCGGATCTTATAAGCTCTTCTTCCTTCGAGAACGACAGTGTCTCTTGAAAAAAGAATCTGTTTTCCTTTTTTAAGAAATTGAAAGTTTTCAATGTTTTTGAAAAACCAAAATGAGCGCTCACTATGAGACTTAATGACTTCGGCATTTCCAACAAAATAAAGCTTAGGTTTTGCAGGGGTTCCTGCTTGAAAGTAAAACTGCCCAGACTGACCTTCTCGAACTCCTTCTAAGGAACCACGGTCTACAACAATACTCGAGCCAGAACTAGAGACTTCTAATATTTTGATCCCTTGCATAGCAAAGGCCTGCCCTGTGAGTAAAAAGACTATAGAGAGTAAGTATTTTCTAGTAATCATCCTTCCCTGGATTCAATTATTTAGTAATATCAGCTCATTAGAATTTTAACACAGATAGGCGGAGGGTGCAGAAAATAGTTAAAAGTTGCCATGCATCAATATTGAAATCTTGACCCAATCAGTCTATATATAACTATCTTAAATTACATAAAAGGAAGTGCCCTGTGGCCCGAAAGAAATTTAAAAAGATCTACCGCTATTCTTGCACCTTAACTGGTGAGGAATTTAAAGTGACAGCTGAAAGTAAAAACCCTGATGACCTTATGTCTGTTAAGGCCTACTACGAAATGAATCCTGAAAAGGATGATCGTCCAGAGCATATTAAAATTCAGCTAGAGCAAGAACAGCAATAAAAGGAAAATTCATGGAATCGAGAAAAGTAATCATCGTGGGTTCTGGTCCTGCTGGATATACAGCGGCCCTCTATGCCTCGCGAGCTGACTTAAAACCACTAGTCATCTTAGGCTCAGAGCCAGGCGGACAATTAACAACAACTACCGAAGTAGAAAACTTTCCAGGCTTCCCAGAAGGAATCCAAGGCCCTGAGCTAATGGAAAATATGAAGAAACAAACCGAAAGGTTTGGAACAGAATACCTAAGTGCCATGGTAACTTCTGTTGATCTTTCTAAAAGACCTTTTAAAGTTGAATGCGATAACGGTGATAAGTTTGAAGCAGAAACTTTGATTATCTCAACTGGTGCATCAGCTAAGTACCTAGGTCTTCCTAATGAAAAAGAACTTATTGGAAAAGGTGTTAGTGCCTGTGCAACTTGTGACGGGTTCTTCTATAGAAACAAGATTGTCTATGTTGTAGGTGGCGGTGATACGGCCATGGAAGAAGCAACCTTTCTTACAAAGTTTGCAAGCAAGGTAACCATTGTTCATAGAAGAGATACTCTAAGAGCAAGTAAAACAATGCAACAAAGGGCTATTGATAATCCTAAGATTGACTTTCTTTGGGATAGTGCAGTTTCTGAAATTCTTTTTGATGATACCGGTGTTACTGGTCTTAAGATTAAGAACTTAAAGACTGACGAAGAAAGCCAAGTAGAAACTCATGGTCTCTTTATGGGAATCGGTCATTCACCAAACACTGGTTTTCTAAATGGTCAGATCGACCTAGATGATCATGGTTTTATCGTTCCAACAAACTCACCTCACCCTGATACTAATATTCCTGGTGTCTTTGCTTGTGGGGATGTTCAAGACTCTTATTATAGACAGGCCATCTCGGCTGCAGGATCTGGTTGTATGGCCGCGATTCGCGCTGAAAAATTTATTGAAGACCAAGCCTAAACCCAACAACAAAACTCAACTGACTTAAAAAGTACGAGAATCGGAAGTGACTGAAATCACCCGATTCTCTCTCTTTTTTGGTCCTATGCTTCATTTATTTTTGACGATGTACGCACGACTTGGAAAAATTATCAAAGAGGATCTTACGGAGTGAGATTCATTTGGGAAAACCAAGGAAGGTGATATGACCCCATTATTTCAAATGGAGACATTGAAAGTATTTTTGCAAACGGATGTGCGAAATCTTTATGTCCAATTTCAAGATAAAACCATTAAAAAACAAACACTTCTAGACCTCAGGGATATTATCGACTGGCTTCACGCCCATATTGAAGTGGATTCAGTCCTCCTTGGAACTGTTCACTCTGAATTTGGGAGTGGCTGGAATCAAGAAGAATGGAAATCTCTTTCTTCAAAAGAAACTGAGTTCTATATTGAAGAACTAAGACAACTCTCGTTTGCTTTTATCCAAGTGCCTCAAACGGTAGTGGCGGATTTAAAACGAGGCGCTAGTGGTGCCAGCCTTGAACTTGTCCTTGGGGCTGATCTTCGAATCATGGAAGAAGGTGGCAGGCTTGTCTTTGATCACCTTCAACAAGGAATGGCCCCGGCCTCAGGTGGCTGTGGACTCTTAAGCGCCCTCATGGGTCAGGCCCTAGCTAAGAACTGGGTACAGACTTCCCTCCCCATTCCCAATCACTCTTTAATCTCTTCAGGCTTTGTTCAGGAAGTTTATAACTTTCAAGATGGTTATACAGACACGCTTTTAGACGCCATCTCTCATCAATCCCCCGTGGCCAGGATTCAAACAAAAAGAACTTTTGGGGAATTCTTAATGGATGATATTAGAAAGACTCAAGCCGTCGAAACAAAGATAGCAATGGGCGCTTATATTACCGGAGACTTCTTAAAGTACCTAAGAGATAAAACCCATAGTGCCTTCACCTCCGCTAGAGAATGGGGACAATCAATTCGCGGCGAAAGAAAAGATACCGCTGTTTAAAAAAATAAAGCAATCAATCCATTGCAATGATTTTCAAGGGCCACCTTTTGCGCCCTTGGATTGACTCTTCTAAGAATTGAAGAGCCTCTGTCAAAGAAACTCCTGCCTTCTTTAGTTACTGTGTTTTCTTCAATACCACTTTGCTTTAAGCGTTTTTGAACCAACTCGCTTAAACTTAAACTAGAGTTCTTCTTATCTTCCATGGCCTGCTCAAGGACTCCAAAAGAGATGGCCAGTTTATTTCTTTGAAGTTGCCACTTCTGAATTGAAGGAGGAACAAAACTGTCATCACTCAAGCTTCTTTGCGCTTCCCTTAGCTCTTTTTTAGAATCAATATGATAAAAAGACATCCCCATCCAAAGGATATTTTGCCTCTGCTTTGGATTTAAGGCGTGCCTATAATCATCCTCAAACATGACAATCTTTTTTAAATCTTCATTTATCTTTGTTAGATCTTTCTTCCACCTATCAGCGGGGGCAGGATTATCAAGATCAGCTGGCGGATCAACTAAGAGTAGGTCTTCTCTATGCAAGGCCTTGTGAGAAACTTCCAGGAAACTCCTTTCGCTTCCATCAACAATAGTGATGGCCTCTAAGACTTTTATATTTCTTTGAGAAGGTCCTCCTGAAAAAAAGGAGACTCTATACTTAGGATCTAGCACTAAGGCCGTAACTAACTCTCTTGCCCAATCATGAACTCTATAGAGCTCTTCACCAATCTCAATAATTCCTTTTCTTCCTTTAAGGCTCGGATCAACTTTACTTATAAGTGTCCAATCAAGATCAAAGACAATATCAATAACGTCAGTCTTGCCGGCAGGACTTCTGAGCCCAGAAGAGGAGCAAGAGGTGATTAGGATGAAGAAGAGGAGCAGAAACTTGTTCATTCTTCCTTTTCGGCATTTCTTAGTTTGGCCGTACTTTTAAAAGGGGTCTTATTTCATAATGACCAAGTACTTGAGCAGTTTTCTCAAAATCCTTTGTCATGCCTAGAATAAAGCCACCACCACCGGCTCCGCAGAGCTTTAAGTAAAAGAGCCCTTCATCTATCCCTTGTTTCCAGAGTTCTTGATAAAGAGTTGGTATCATTGGAGTGAAATGCCTGTATTGAAAGTCTGAGAGCTGCCTGAAGAACTCAAAAAGAGAGCTAACATTTCCTTCCATAAAAGAAGTGATGCAGCCGTTAGTAATGGGCAAGAGAACTTTTTGGCAAAGCCTATCGAATTCTTCGCCCTTACATTTTTCTAGAAATAAGTTAACAAGCGGTTCAGTTCTTCTAGGCCTACCTGTATTTAATAAGAAGATGGCCCCTTCTCCAGTACTATAATCTGGAATATTGACAGAGCAAACTTCAGGGCCTTTTCCATTAATAAGCATTGGTGCGTTTTCAAAACTTATAAGAGGATCTACTCCACTTGAAGAGCCGTGAAAATGATTCTCCATTTGAGAGAAGATTTGCTTCATTACAGAGATGCTTAGTTTTTTATCACTTGGTTTAAAATAAGTTGAGTAAATAGCCGCCACTAAAGCGCCACTTGATCCTAGACCATAGCCCTGAGGAATAGAGCTATCAAAAAAGAGACCACGGCCCACATCAAACTCAAAGCTGTCGATATCGAAATTTGAATCATACTCACTTCTAGCGAACATACTTTTTAAGTATTTTGAAAAGTCTCGAAGCTCTGGGTCGATTGATTTATCGCTTTTAAAGCCTAGGACCCCTCCAAACTTATCATAGGGTATTGATAAGGCCATCGAGTCTTTGATGATTGAATACTCACCAAAGAGTAAAACTTTTGAGTAGAAAGTTCTTTTATCCATTATTTATCTCAGGCCCATTTCCTACTTTATCATCAATCCATCTTCCTTCTTCTAGAAAAGTTGTAAGTTCTGATTCTATAAAGTCTTTAACTTCTTCTTTATGTTTAAGTGCATAGAGTAAATGAACATTTGGCCCTGCATCTAAGGTAAAACAAACAGGCAATCCTGTTTTCTTTCTAAAGGCCCTGACTTTTTCAATGACCCCTAAGGACTCTGGCCTCATGAGGATAAAAGAAGGAGTAGAATTCATCATTAGACCATGAAGTTCTAAGGCCTCTTTTTCAACAAGCTCACAAAAGTCCATCAACCTTTCTTCTTTCATTATCTTATAAAGCTCAGACACTCTATCAGTGGCTTCTTTGTACCTTGTATTGGCATAGGGGTGGCTGTCCATTAAAGCATGGCCCTCTCTACTGCTGACAGGCTTTTCTTTTGAAGAGACAATTAAGATGGCATCTCCCCAATCATTCCAAGATTCAGGAAGCGCTTCTACTTTTGAAGCAAACTGATTGCTGGTGTTATTATTCCATTCACCCCAAGTCACAACCCCTCCAAAGAGGCTTCGGCAGGCTGAGCCTGATCCTAAGCGGGCAAATGATGAGGCTTCTTCTAAGAATTCATTTTCTGGAGTTTCATCTTTTGAAAGCTTTGAGACAATATGAGCAAAGCATAAAGATAGGCTTGCCATAGATGATGCAGAGCTTGCGATCCCAGCTGAATGAGGGAAGGTATTGCTGCTTTCTATTGAAAGATCTAAGTTCTTTAAGACTGGGTACTTCTCTTCCCATGTCTTTCTGAAGTTTAAAACCTTAGCTTCAAACCCTGGGGCAGGTTGCCCTTCAAAAAGAAAAAGAGTCTGTGAACTTCCCTCTGCCCAAGTCATCTTAGTCTTAGTAACTGAATGAGAAAGAGTAAAGCTCATAGAAGGGTTCTGAGGAATTTGAATTCCCCTCTTCCCCCAATATTTTATGAGAGCAATATTCGAAGGGGCACTATACTCAATGGAGTTGACCATTAGGGGCTCCGCCTTCGTGAGTTAAAATAAGTTCGTTATAAGGAATGACGACTTCGTATCCTTTACTATTAAAGTATTCTTTTGTTTTCTCAGTCGACTCTTTAGAAGTTACGAGGACAAAGTCTCCACCCCAAGCTCCAAGGGATTTAACTTCTCCCCAAAAATCTGAAAAGTTTCTTTCCTTAACTGTTTTCATACCAAGGTTATCAGAGACGATTTGCTCATGATCTTTGATAAGTGTTTCAAATTCATTGATATCTTGGCAATCAAGGATGGATTTTGAAATATAACTTAAGGTCTTATAAACGTTTGGTGAGAAAGGTTTCTTTTCAGAATAATAATTAATGGCCTCGCGGCTATCTTGTTTCTTACCAAGGTAGACAAAATAAAGACTTGAATGAAAACTTGGTTCAAAGAGAACTGGTGACCAGTGAGGCCCTTCGTTATCTTTTTCATACATAATAGGCCCATCAGATTGGGCACAGGCAATATCATAACCTGAGCCACCATAAGTATTAAACTGAAGTTCAAAGGGGCTTACATAGGCCCATTGGGCAATATTATAAATAAGAGTTGAACTGCTTCCTAGTCCCCATTCAAGTGGAAAACCTAAACGAGTTTCAACTGTTACGTCCATCTCATCTCTTAAGAAATGTGAGTTTTGTTTTCTAGCTTGTCTTAATATCTTTTGTAGAAAAAGAACTTCTTGGCTAGGGTTTTCATCTAAACAGTTGAAGTGCCAGAATTCAAACTTCGCTTCTAGCCACAGCCTTCCCTTCACGTCAAAGCTCTTCCATACCATAACTGGATTAAAGCTTGGTGAGTAGTGAACAGACATGCTCTGTCCTACTCTTGTAGGTAGAGCAATAGACTTTGCTCCATCAAGAACAAAGTACTCTCCTGTTAAGAGAAGCTTTCCTTGCCCAAAATAAAAATGATCAGAGCTCTCTCCATCCAGACGAGGTCCTTCTTGGTTTGAACCATCCACATATTTAAGAAGTGGGTTATCTTTTTCAGTTGATTCTATAATTCTCACAGTCATTCCCCCAAACCCTACTGATAGTTCCTAAGGCCACTTAAGAATTCTCTTATGCCTTGAAACGATATTATTTCATCTTCAAACTTAGTACGGACAATTTCTTTTTCTGCATCCGTTGCCTCTAATTGATTTAAAATATTCATAAGGTGCATCTTCATATGCCCCTTTTGAATTCCTGTTGTTGTCAGTGATCTTAATGCTGAGAAATTCTGAGCTAGACCAATAGTCGCTGAGATCTCCATAAGCTTTGAGGCTGATGGTCTACCGAGCATATCAAGACTTACTTTGGCCAAAGGATGAAGAGAGGTTAAGCCTCCCACTGTTCCTAGGGATAAAGGAAGCTCTAATTTAAATCTAAAGATGTCATTTACAATAGAGACATCTGTTAGGCCTCTATAAGAGCCATCACGGCAGGCCCAAGTATGACCACAAGCTTCGACTGCTCTAAAATCATTACCGGTAGCTAATACGACTGAGTCAATCCCGTTGAAGATTCCTTTATTATGAGTCGTCGCTCTGTTGACATCAATCTTAGCAATCCTAACTGCGCGAGCGAATTTTTCTGCGAACTCTCTTCCACTCATTCCATGGGAAGGGTCTTCAAGTTCATCGACATGACATTCTACCCATGCCTTAACTCTGCAATCAGGGGTATAGTTTGAAAGAATCGCCATAACAATTTGAATTTCAGAGTCTTTGCCATTGAATTCTCTTTCAACTATTTCTGAGAAATTCTTCGCCAAGGCTTCAAGAACAGAGTTTATAAAATTGGCGCCCATAGCATCGCAAGTATTAAACTCTGCCCAGATCTGATAATACCCAGGCTCGTCAAATGTTCTATCAACCAATTTAATATCGAGAAGTCCGCCCCCTCTTTTTTCCATATTAAGAGTAAGTGACTTCACTGAATCAAGAAGCTCATCTTTTACATGGTTAAAGAGTTTTTCAATCTTTGAAGTTGCTCCTTCCCAAATAAAATGAACCTGACCTATCTTATTTAAAGAGATCACCTCAGACTTAAAGCCACCTCGATCCATCCAAAACTTTGCGCTTTTAGCTGCAGCGGCTACCACAGAGCTTTCTTCTATTACCATTGGAACACAAAGAAGTTCATCGTTGAGAAGGACATTCGGAGCAACTCCGTATGGAAAGTAAAAATTTGTTAAAGTATTTTCGGAGAAATCATCAAAGACTTGTTGTTCAGCTTTATCATCATGCCAAAAAGACTTGATCAACTTGTTCACTGATGGTCTTCCATCAAGCACTTCATCGACTAAGTAATTAATCTTCTCGATCTTACTTAATTTTGAAAATCCACTTACCTTATTCACTTTTTGCCCCTGAGGTTAGATACTTCTCCATCATGCTTAGGCCTTCGATTTGATTTCTCAAAAATGTTTGAAAGGTTTTATAATCACCTTTTGCAGCTAAGAGCATGGCCTTTGCCTGCCCGTAAACTGAATTGGCCTCACAAGTTTGAACCAAGTGATGGCCATGAAGAGCATTCTGCACTCCTCCTGAGATGATTATGTCTTTGCAGAGAATATCTTTTTCTTCTTTTAATATTTGATTTACATAAGAGACCATTTCATCAGCAGTATGACCAACTAAGGCGAGCTCTCTAAAGCCCTTCTCTTCTTTTTGTCTTAGCTGCTCTAAGCGGGAAAAATTAGTCCCACCAAAAGCACCAAATTCAATCGCCATAAGCCTTCTTTTCATAAGGGCCTTAAGACTTTTTGGTCCCATTCCCTGCCCCACTTCTTTAACAATAAGTGGAAAGGAGTTTTTTTCGATGGCCTTATCAATACTCTCCAAAGGACTTCTTTTTAAAAGATCTCCTTCAGGTTGAAACCATTCCTGCATAGGATTTAGATGAATGATGAGGCCGTCTGCTTTTAAAGAAGACACCATTCTTTCGATTCTATCCCAGCTTCCCTTTTCAAGTGCTTTTTCTATTTGGGCAATCCCAAGATTGGCATAAAGAGGTTGATCTTTAACAAGTGACCTTAAGTTAAAGTCATCGAAGAATTTATCTGATTCTAAAAGAGAGCGGCATGAACCGAGCCCCATTCCTAAGCCAAACTCACCTACTCCGCGGGCGAGGTTTTGATTGATATGACGGGCCGGACCTGTTCCCCCTGTCATGCTAGAAATCCAAAGCCCTGCCAAAAGATTCTTTCCAAGAAAGTTTATACTCTTAGGACCTTCGTTCTCGGAGGGGTGAGCCTCAAACAATGGTTCATAATTGAATCTTTTATCCTTTAAAACTCCCGATATTTGGGATTCCATGGCCAAATTAATATGGGCCATCTTACGTTCTTCGGATGAGGGATCGTGATCCATTTTGCTCCTATAAGACATTTTTTTTGTGAGGTGCGTTTTTTAACATATTGAACACAGGACGTCATTGATCTTTTAGCCCATGACACATAGCGAATGTATGGGAAATTATTGAGATATTATCAAAATAAACTCAGCCTTTTGACCCTTGACTCTCGTTTGCAATAGAGAGGGCTTCCCTCTCAACAATTCTTGATTAGGGTGGTTAAGATTGAGGGCCAAGAAGACCTTCTTATCAGGAAAGTGACGGGTCACATCTTCTATGGTCTTTCCTAGTCGATAAGGGGTATCCATGATGATTAAGGACCTAGATTCCTTTTTTAGCTTATTAAACTTCTCTTCTCTGTCATCTTTTTTTGCAGGAATAAAACCACAGAAAATAAACTCATCTAATTTAAAACCACTTAGGGCCACGGCCAATGCAATTGAATTACAAAATGGCGTTGATGTTACTTCTATAGAATTGTTATGACAGGTATTAACAAGCTCAACACCTGGATCGCAAAAAGCAGGAAGGCCACCATCGCTCATTAGAAAAACGTTCTTACCGTTTTTAAGATGATCAATTAAACGGGAAAGTTCATTATCTCTACTATGTTCATTATAATGAACAAAGTTTTCAATGGCCTCTCTAGGAAGTCCCCAATTGAGCCATCTTCTTCTTCCTGGTTTTGGGTCTTCTACTGCAATGATATCTTTATCTATGACGGCTTTATTCAAAAGAGCGAGTGCCACTGGCTCAAGGGGCGATTGATCATCTATCGGTGTTGGGATTAAAAAAAGCTTAGCTTTCATCGAAGTAGACAGCTGCCTTGACGCTGACTCCTCCTACATGATTGATAAAAACGAGATCTTCCCCTGAAGCATTGAAAAGATCCTTCCCTTGGCAGTCTTGAAGTCTTTGAACTTCTAATTTCTTTTCTTTTCCATCAGGAGTGAGCAACTTAAGCCGTGCACCACATTTTAATTCTTTAATAGGATTCTTAAGCTTTAAAGCTAAGTAGTTTTTCTTATTAACTTCTAATATCTGTCCAAGGTAATTCTCATCGATTCTTTGAATCCTGTGATTCTTTAATTTCTTAAAAAGAACATCTGACTTATTGGTGTTAAAAAATCCCCTAATCAATCTTTGAGGTGAGGCTTCTTTAATCTTTTCAAAATCACTCTTTACCGGTGAATTTAAGAATTGATAAACTTCTTTATAAAGACTTTCATCCATAAACCTATTATCAATTCGTAAATGCTTTATCCCAAGATTCTCTAGTTCTTTATAATGATCTAAGAGGCAATGATCACTAGGAAGGAACATGAATGTTCCGTGCCTGTTCTCTAAAAGGGGAAAGCCTTTGTGGGGGCTCTCCTCGCTTTGACCAGAAGCTTCTATCCAATGATTAGTATCTTTCATCTCTAGAGCTGCTTCACTTTCACTAAGACCTGATTTTAATAAATACCTTGGCGTATAAAAGAGAAGAATCCTTCCCATTCCTAAGAACTCTACTTCACAATCTAGCTTAGGCAGTAAATCTGTTAATTGTTGCTGACTCCATTCTATAGAGAGGATGATCCTTTTGATTCTTGATCTATTGGTATCTAGCCAGGAGTTGATACCTTTTAAGTTATGATTTCCCGTCTCTAAGTTAAGGTGGATATCAAGATCAGTGTTTTCTAAACACCAATTCAACGCCCCTGGGTCTTGAACCCTTAGAGCGTCAATATAGCCTAGGTTGATTCTTTTAAAATCCTCTAGTGAAGAAGTAAAATTATCTTCAACCATGAGAATATCCCATTCAAGATAAACCTTTATTCCTAAAGCTCTTGCCTCTTTTGCCAGGGAATTAACCTCATCAATCTTTAACTTTCCTAGTCTTGAAAGAGAAAGGGGCTCGATGATGACTTGATCAATAGAGTTTTCTTTAAACAGGCTTAGTTCTTTTGAATGAGTTAAGTAGGCCAATCCTTTCATAAGGCCAGCCTCCGTCTTACAAGATTTAGTTTTTCTGCACCATCAATCCAAGGAATCTTAACCAACTCCCCAGGTTTGGTTTTTTCTCTAACCTCACCTATGAAATTTAAGACACTAGAAGCGCGAAAGGGCTGACTTTTTCCTTTAAAAGGAAGGAGCTCTAACTCGTCCCCCACAAAGAAGGCATGCCTCACTTCAAGAAGGATAAACTCGCCTTCAACCAAATCGGCCACCACTCCTGATACTTCATATTCTTTTTCATCATGCTCACGTTCATTATAGATACTATCCGCTCCAGCTGGAGTGCTTAAGCTTGCACTTGAATAGTCTCGATGAGTCACTTTCATCAACTCGCTATCGTAATAGGCCAATGACTCTTTAGAGATTTCCCCTTGAAGAGATAATTCCTTAAGAGCATCAGCATAAATCTTAGTAATAGTGCCCGCGTAATGAGGACCCTTCATTCTCCCTTCTACTTTAATTGAATCCACTCCTGAGTGAACAAATTCTGGTAAAAGAGCTACTCCTTCTAAATCTTTAGAGCTCATAAAAGTTGATTTTGTCTGTGTGCCCCCGGCATAATCAATAGAGTATTCAAATCGGCAGCTATGGGCGCAGCCACCTCTATTGCTATCGCGCCCTTGCGTATAATTACTAATAGTACAGTTTCCTGAGTAGGCCATGCACATAGACCCATGAACAAATACCTCAACTTCTATATCCGCCTCTTCTTTAATCTTTTTAGCTTCTTTTAAAGTTACTTCTCGTCCTAGAACAACTCTTTCAACACCTTTTGATTTCCAAAATTTTGCTGATTCAATATTTAAACAACTGGCCTGAGTTGAAAGGTGAACGGGAACAGAGCAATTTTCAATAACTGTTTCAACAACTCCAAGATCGCTAACGATTACGGCATCGACTTTTATCTCTTCTAGAAGCTTTAAGAATGAAGGAAGCTCCTCTAAGTCTTCATCGTGAAGGAATCCATTGAGGACCACATAAACTTTTGAGTTTCTTTCGTGGGCGAATATTACCCCTTCTCTCAACTCTGCTTCAGTAAAATTATCAGAAGCAGTTCTTAGTCCAAACTTTTGGCCACCACAGTAAACGGCATCTGCCCCATAAAGGATGGCGATCTTGAGCTTATCTAAGGAGCCCGCTGGAGATAGGAGTTCTGGTATATTCTTCATACTGATTCATTGTGTTAGCAGAAAATTCCTATACAATAAAGAGTGTTAAATATTTAAATTAATTAAACGGAACAGTACGACACAGATGGTCAAAAAGATTGCATTATTCATCCTAGCTAGCTTTATGGCCATAATTGGTTACTCGGCCTACTTATGGGTAACGCAACCAGTTCTTATTGCTCCACTTCCTTATCATGTTGATGTTGATTATAAGAATGAATCAGACATAGCCGAGGCGGCCCACGTTCTTATTCTCGGGGACCGATTAGGGGATAGCTTAAAGAGCTATATTCCAAAGATGATCACAAACTTAAGTGAAAACTTGCAAGAGCCCCTTAGGATCGTCAATTGGTCTTCTCCCCATGAAAGCCTCGGACGGAGCTTGGCCAAACTAAAAAGCCTGAAAGTCCTTCCTAAGATGATTATTTATCTAGGAGCTTCCGAAGAGTTCTATGAAAAGCGTTTTGAGATTAAGGACTCTGAAAAGATATTAGAAAATGTTAAAAAATTTAGGCAAGAAAACATTTCCACCCTCCTCTATACTTTCCCCCCCATCTCAAAGTTGATCTATGCTCCGGTGGAGTTTCTCACTTTAGGCTCAACTATCAAAGAAGATCCGGGAGATTTAGATTCACGTCTTCAACAGCAAAAGATGGAAGTTACCTTTAACCTCTTTGAAGTGGAGCTAGATGAGTTTATCGCTTACACAAAAGAAAAAGGAAGCCACCTGGTTCTTGTGACTGCTCCATTAAACCTTGAGGTTAACCCTCGCAAGGCCTGCGCAAATTCGACAACCGAATCCTTAGAAACCTATCAACGCAGTTTAAAGAAAAGCTTAGATAGTGGCGCTCATAAAGCAGTCCTTAATGAAGTTCGAAAACTAAGCGAGACCTCTATAGGGAACGCAGTCACTTATCATCTCTTAGGTAGGTCTTCTTTAGGTTCAGGATTTTATGAAGAAGCACGAAGAGCTTTTATTAATGCGGCCGCCTATGACTGTGGAAACTGGCGTGCTCACCCTGTCTTTAATAGTTTGATTAAATCAAAGAGTAAGATATCAGGAAACGCCGTCATAGACTTTGATGAAATTGTTAACCGTCACCTAGGATTAAATGAATTGTTTCTGAGTGACCATTTTCCCCAAAATATTTACTATGATCATTTTATTGAAGAATTAGAATTGGCCATCAAAGTTAAGTTTAAATTATAGGAGTTTAAAATGAGTGATGAAATTAGTGGACCGTTAACTCTTAATCTAAAAGCCGGTGAGCTAGTCTGTTGTGCTGGTCAAGAAGACTTTGATCTTTATATTATTCATTCTGGAAAACTTCTTATCTATGTCAATGATGGAACAAAGGTTACTCCTCTAGCCTACCTAGGAGAAGGAGAATACTTAGGAGAGCTTTCTTTCTTTGATCATATGCCTCGCTCGGCCCATGTGGCGACGCTAGAGCCTACCACCTTGATTCAGGTACCTGTTGAAGAGCTAGAAAGGCAATTTCCCGAATGGCTTATTACCATCGCTCAGAACATTACCTCGAAGCTTAGAAGGACAGGAGATCTGATCAGGCAAAAGGGAATCAGAAAACAAAACGTCGAGAGTATCAAGCCCCTTACCATGGATGAGCAAAGACATTATTACCAACTAGTAGAAAGATTTAAGAGTGAGAACAACATCCAAGGATAGCACTCAAGTACTGGTAACAAGATGCGCCTAAAACCTAAGTAGTCGGCGGCGAAATGACCACAACCTAGCCAATTTGCCCCCAAAACCCCCCTTTTTCCGGTGCTAAAACTTGGCACGACCTTCGCAATATTAATAATAAGAGCTTCCCAAGGATGGGAACACCAAGCAGCAGTCTTCTCTTACAAGGAGGTAAAGATGACAGCATCCGCACTAAAGTTAATCTTACTAATGTTTGTCTTAGGTCTTGTAAGCACAGGTTGTGCCAATCAAAACACGACGGCAAAAACCAACGAAGCTAAAGAAGCTAAGTACCCTGATGAAAATGATTATAAAGGAAAACTAAAGGTAAAAGCGCCTAAAGTTTCCCGAGATAATTATCACGCGTTCTTAGACAGTTATTAAAAAAGAAATTCAATGTCCCTAGGTCGAAAGATCTAGGACTCTCTCCCTCACGAGAGGCCCGGGTAGTCCGCAGCTACCTGGGCTTTTCATATTTATTTAAAGGCGTAAAGAATAGATCCATTCTCAGTGCGCTCAATCAAGGAAGAAATCTTATTTCGTTGAACCGCTGGACAGCCATAACTGCGTCCTTGTTTAGAATTACTTGGGCTAACATACTTTGCTCCGTGAACGACGATGGCCCTTCTTCTAGCATTTGAATTTGAGGGCTCTTTTCCATCTAGGCGCATGGATAATCCATTCTTCCCATAATAACGTTCGGCAGTTAAATAAACCCCAAGACTCGACTTTAAAGAATTATTTACGTTTGAGAAATACTTCGCCATTCCTGTATGACTTGGATCTGTGTTCTTTCCATGGGCCACATGAAGGACTTCCATTTCTCTATTCACAAGATCGAGGATAAACATGCGCTTCTCCCCACTATGTTTTGAAAAATCTACTAGAGTTAAATAATCTTGGTTATCAATCTCATTATTATTTTCTTGTAGGTAAAGAAGTGCTTTTTTAAGACCTGACCTTGGTGCTCCAAGACTTGTAAAGAATTCAAGATCATCTAGCTTAACTAGCTCTATCCCTTCGACAGGATCAAAGAGTGAATCCTTCTCGGGCCCTGCACCTAATTCTTCAGGGTTGCCACAAGAAACTAGTAAAAATAAGAAGGAGAAAAAGAAGAGTGTATAGAACTTCATAGGCACTACCTTTAAAAAGTATGTTCCCTTTAATTGTAGGCCAATACACTGACAGGGAGTATGACCTGCTTTTTTTGCCCCTACGAAAACTAAGTATAACTTCCTTTTTTTATCTTAACTTATCAAAATTAACAACTTAACGTTTCGCAATAACCGACTTTATCAAGAGATATTTTTTAGTAAAGCTCTGTTAAGTCTTGAAAGACACTTTATTTTCTTAGTTTATTTAATCTCTGTATCTAAACAGGAATGTCAGGGTTAAAATTTAGAAGAGGACTTCCTAAAATGAGACTTGTTTATTTCCTATTAGTAATACTTTCTTTTCACGCAAATGCTTTTGAGTGGACAGAGGTAAGTTTAGGGTTAGGAGTTTACCGCTACGATAATATTAGAGTAGATAATCGTAAAAAGTTTTTGAAGAAAGATCCTATCTATGAACCAGTACCTATTGTTCAACTCAGAGTCGGTCCGTTCGTTATAAATAAAGATGGAGCAGGATTCGCTCTACTCTACTTTAAGAAAATAAAGCTAGTTGGTGTCGCGATCTATGAGGGAGAAGCTTACGAGACTCTTGGAATGGAGGAGAGAAAAAAATCATTTTATTTAGGGGGAGGATTCCAATTTTATGACCTTGAAGGTTTATACTATCAAGATGTTCAGTCTAGAAGCAGAGGCAAGGTATATAAATTATCTTACGCTCCTAAGTTAACATTCAATCAATATACATTTTCCCCAAGAATTTACGCTCAACTTTGGAACCAAAACTATGTAGATTATTTCTTTGGAGTAAGGTCCAATGAAGTAAATCAAGCGATAGGAAGATTTCAATTTACTGGAAAGAAGTCTATAAACTATGGTTTCATGTTGAGAAATATTTGGACTGTCGAAAATTTAAAGTATGTACTATCTGCAGGTTATAAATTCTATGATAAAAGTGTCTATAATTCCCCAACTGTCTCAAAGGATATCGAACAAAGGATTTTTTTAGGTATAATGTATAAGCTATACTAAAGGCTACAGCTTTAAACCTAGATTCAAATGAATATGACTACTTTTGTCATCTAGATTCCTTGCAAATTCGATTATCAATGCTGGAATAGAAATCTTTTTAAAATAATAACTTAGATTTAATCCAACAGTAGACTCATTGAGAGTTGCCCCACTGAGAATAGGCTTTATTAACTTGGTATTGTTAAACTCATAAAATACTGCTGAATAAATATTATCCCAAATAAAAAATTGCTCTTGCAACATCAGGCCATAGTTTCTCTGAGCCGGGAGAGACTCTCTATCATATCCCCTATGCCCCTCATTTCCTCCTAGCATTTTAGGGGATAGGTAGCCTGAATTATTTGTCTGGTTTAGATGGACTTCAAATTTAAAGAAGTTCTTACCATGAGGTTTAATATATTGAAGGTCACCCCCATGTAGGTAATCAAATCCGCCTAAAGAGTCTCTTAGTAGGAAAAAATCATAAGACGTATAGAGACCATCAAAAAGGATGCTTAGTTTTTTATAATTATTATAATGATGCCTATAATAGAGGCCGAAGCTCTCGGACTTAAATAAGTCTTGCCCTTGAGAACCAAAGACTTTCTTTTTAATATAGATAGGCCCTAGTTTGTGATCGTGCTTACCTTTATTGAAGTTGGGGGTTAAAATGATAGTGTCAAAACGAGTCTCAAAACTCTCTACTATATTTCCTCCACGCTTAAACTCAGTTAAATCAGATTTATGTAAGAGCAAAACCTTCATTCCGACATCTTGAGATATAACATTATCCTCTTGCCAGTAAAAAATACCGTTTATGCCTGAATTGGTCCAAAAGACACCTGGGGTTACAGTTCCAAGTCTTCCCATAAAGTTATTTTCATAGATGATAAATCCTCTCGAATAATAATTCCCGGATTGAGTGATCATAGGAACAGGAAAAACACTCCATTTTTCTTCTACTTCTATAAATAGTTGATCTTTTTTAAGCTCAATAGATTTGAGATTGTACTGGTTTGCTCTTTTAAGTTTTTCAAATATCTCTTCTAATTCATCATCACTTATTTTTTCGCCAGTTCTAATTCCACCCCATTTTAAGATTGAGGCTTTCTTCGTTTTAGTATTTCCCGATACAAAAACTTTATTTATTATATTTGCCTGCACATTTGTGATTAAGAGGACAAAGATAAAAACGCTAAATAATAGATTTATTCCTTTTCGATTCATCAATTGAGTTCTATCCCTTCTGTTGATAAATACTCTTTTACAAGATGAAGAAATTTAACAATATCTTCTCTCGTAAGATGACCTATATTAGAGATCCGGAAGGTATCTTTCTCATCAATCTTGCCAGGATAAATAGTTATACCTCTTTCAAATAAGTATTTATGCATACCTTTAAATGAAAATTTATCATCTAAGGGCTCTAGAAAGGTTGTTAATATCTTTGAATTGTTTCGTTGATCAAGTAGAGCTTTAAAACCAATATCATTTAACCCCTTCAGCATCAGGTCGTAGAGCTCTGAGTACTTTGCTGATCTAAAATCAATGCCTCCCTCCTCGAAGAATTCATCTAAAGCAGCATTCAATGCGTAGAGTGTTTGAACTGGAGGGGTAAACAGGAACTGTTTCCTCTCTTTTTGAGAATTATAATTACTAAACAGATCAAAATAATAGCTTCTTTTCTTAAAGATTTTAATTCTTTCTAGTTCATCTCTTTTTGCAATAACAATACCGACACCGGCCATTCCCTGTATGCACTTATTTGAAGATGAGATTAAGTACTCGACACTGTTAACAGTCAGGTCAATCTTGATGCCGGCATAAGAAGACATAGCATCTACTAATGTTCTTAAGTTGTATTCTTTTGCTATCTTACATAGTTCTGATAATGAATTTAAAATACCTGTTGTTGTTTCATGGTGAACAAGAGAGACAACCTTAAATTTAATCTTACTAGAAGCTAGGTGCTCCCTTAATAATTGCCAGTCTATCTCACTTCCCCATTCAAACTTGAGACTTTCTGACTTGATTCCCAAGGCGTCACATATTTGTTTCATCCTTTTACCATAAGCACCATTTTCTATGATTAGAATAGTATCTTCAGAATTAGCGCATGAACTTAAGCAAGCTTCAATTGCTCCAGTACCAGAACATCCTAAAAGAACTCCCTCATATGTTTCATCAGCATTGACGACGTCTTTGATCTTGCTTCTAATATTAGTAACAAGTTCGCCAAACTCTTCTTCTCGAGGGCAAATATCCTCAACAATGAGAGATTCCTTTACACGGATTGAGGTTGTCGCAGGACCAGGGTTCAGCAGGATCTTTCTTTCAATTGTCTTTTTGATTGTTTCGTTCATTGATACCTTTTATATGTTCCTTCATTCTCAGCGCGACATCACTAGGCTTAACTGTAGGTCGACCTAAGTCTTTAGGTGAACCTGCCTTAATCATGAATCTAATAAAACTAAGACCTTTCTTTTTGGAGATTTCTCCAAGAGAATCTTCAAAGTCCCTTAAATTATCCACCTCATAAATATTATTATATCCACAAGAAGCTGAGATATTAGCAAAGTCTATTGCCTCTGAAAATGTCCTTTGCCCACCAGTTGAATCATGGACACCATTATCAAGAAGAATATGCACGATATTTGAAGGCATCATTTGTCCAGCTAAGGCCATATTTCCAAGTCTCATAAGAAGGGCGCCATCTCCATCTACTACATAAATCGTCTCTTTAACGCCTGTTCTACTTAAACCTAAACCAATCGGTAAAGCACAACCCATTGAGCCCACCATGTAAAGATTGTTTGGGCCATCTTCAACCTCAAATAGTTCACGGCCGGTCTTTCCGGTTGTTGCAATGACTAGATCTTCATCTTTTATATTTTTTTTAAGTGCTCTAAGAGCATCAGTACGGCTTACTTCTTCAACGTTCTTTGATAGTCTTTTTACAACAGTGTCGTGTTTTTTAGGGCATCGAGTAAAGCTCTTTTCCTTTAATTCATAGCTATCCACACTTCCCTTTTTCATAACGAAGAAAAATGGTTTTCCCGTCTTATCACATACTTTCTCAGCAAAGAATAATGCTCCCTCAATCTTGTTACTTTCTGTTGGAAAGTAGGCCCATGGTATTTCCATTAGATCGAGAAGTTCCGTCGTAATCTTTCCCATTAAATCATGTTGTGGTTCATCAGGCGCTCTACCAAGCTCTCCCCTTAGAGTGACGATACCTATGAATGGGATATCCATTGTATAACTTAGGGAAGTTAAAGGATTTATGGCATTTCCTAATCCAGAATTTTGAAACATGACCACAGACTTTCGTCCACCAAGCCATGCCCCACTAGCTAAGGCAACAGCATCCCCTTCATTTGTCGTTTCGATGAACTCAAGTTCATCATCATCGATCACACTATTTATAAAGGGTTTTAAATAAGAGCAAGGGGTACCCGTAAAAAGATTATACCCACTGCTCTTACACTCACTTAAGAATTCATTTGAATTGATCATATTATTAAAAAGTGTGCCTTAAGAGCTCACTACTCCTGAAAGTAAGAATTTTAAAATACCTGAATTTCTTCATAGTCTTTATAACTATCAATATCCATCCAGTTACCTTCGATATAAGAAACTCCAATCTCTATATCCTTACTAATAAGATAGTTAAAAAGGTCACCCATTTTCATCTCTGAGAAATCGCTTTTAGAAGAAAGGTCTCTTAGAGCTGTGCTTATAATTTCTGAGCCTTTCTGAGTAGACTTTACCAAACCTATCCACTCTCCATGAGATAAATTCTTACAATCTTCAAACTTTTGTAATCTTGACTCTAGGACTAAGCCGGCTTCTTCACCAAATGAAGTAGGTTTCTTTTTGGTACAGAAAACAAAGTCACCTTTATATTTAGGTGATCTGTTGAAAGTTTGGCTATCAATGACTAAAGAAATATCTTTGTCACTCTCTTCCATTACATTAAGAACATAACTCCTAAAGATAATATCACCATAACCAATCGTTAGATTTCCTTTAATATGATCGCAGGCCTGAAATAAAGATTCAAGCTCCCCTGTCGTTTCATATTTATCATTATCAATATAATTACAGCCAAATTCAGGAAAGGTTTCTTTCTTGTATCCACGGACAACATTGATTTCTTCCACTCCAAAATTTCTTAACTTATCAATTGTTTGCTTTAAGATTGGCTGACCATTTACATTTAGTAGCGCCTTAGGCTTGTCTTTAGTTAACTCCCCAAGCTCGCAACCTCTACTTGCCGCTAAGATAATGGCTCTTTTTTCACCATTCTTTTGAAGGTAAAGCTTTTCTGCTTCTGCTAGTTCTTGATCATTTTGTAATCTAAAGATCTCTTTTACTGGAACGATCTTATCCTCAACACTTAGTAAACTTTTTTCTTCAAAGATCTCTTTAGCAGTCCCCTGCATTGCCTTGATTGATGAACGCATTAAATGGTTGGCCCAGATAACGGTAGAGATACCTTTCTTTTCAAATTCGACTGTTGGTGTTGAATAGTATTTGGTGGGAACGATAACAACAGGACAACGGTCCCCCCATTCATTCATAAAACTAAAGATATCTTCTGCAGTGCTTTTTTTACTATGCATTAAGATCGCAGTGGCACCTGCTTTTCTATAGGCCTCTGCTCTTTTAAGAGCTTCTTCTAATCCCCAACCAGCAATAAAAGCCTCTACTCGAGCAACAATACAAAAGTCATCATCTGATCTTGCATCCAACCCTGCTTTAATCTTTCCACTAAATTCTTCAATGTCAGCAAGGGGTTGTTTCTCGCCTCTAATAAAGCTATTCGTTTTAGGAAAGATTTTATCTTCTATACAAACTCCGCCAACACCTCTTTGCTCAAGTTTTCTTACAAGCCTTCTCATATTATTAAAGTTTCCATAACCTGTATCACCATCTAGTAGGATAGGAATATTAGTGGCATCACTCATAAACTCAACTGTCTCTAGAATCTGTGTCCAAGAAGCTTCGTTATTATCTCTTACTCCAAGAGCTGCACTAATAGAGAGTCCACTTCCCCAAATCCCTTCGAACCCAGCTTCTTCAACGATCTTTGCGGAAATTCCATTATGAGCTTCCATTAGATATGCTAGTCCATCACCTTGAATCATATTCTTCAATCTTGTAGTTTTCTTCATCATTTTCCTTCTAAAAATAGAGACGTTGTCCCATAAATAAACTTAGGCCGATCATAAGTGCTCCGCTAACCTTACTTAATTTATATAAATATTTGTTTCGTAATGTTTCTTTATATTTCTCAACGATCTTTACTAAAAATAAAAACCAAAGAAATGATCCGATTCCTAGTCCAAGAGATATCGCAACAATATTGATTTGATTAAACTCAAAAATGCTTAAACTCTTAACGAAAGACCCAAGTCCTGTCATCGTTAGAACTAACGTTGGGTTAGAAATGTAGATAACAATACCTAAGAGAAGACCTTTCAAGATTCCATTTGGAGAATCTTTCTTAGTTAAGGTTGTCATCTCTATCTTTTTATTTAAGAGTTCCTTAACTCCAATCAGAAAGATAAAAACAAGACCAAGAGTCTTAAGAACCTCGGTGGTGTTTTCTGTTAGTTCAAAAAGAGAGAGACCAGAGAGGATTAGAAAGAAATAAACGATATCCATAAGAGACCCGCCTATAGCTATCGATAATGCCCTTACTATATTATGTTTGACTTGAGTATTGACGACCAAGACGTTAATAGGTCCTATAGGGATACACATCAAAAAACCAATAAAAACTCCTACAAAGAATGCTGTCATCTTGAATTCTCAATAGACGAATTAACACCTGACTGAATGACACTCACAAAGATAAGCCATAGATTTGCTAATACAATTGAGAAAAAGAAGTAAAGACCTACTCTATGGGTAATTAAAGAGATGGCAAAAAGCATTAGGTGAGACGAACCAGATGAGATTCCCCACATAGGAAGGATTGGCTTATTATACTTAATATATTTATCGATTTTAGTTTTAACCTTATTCTCAGGATTCTTTTGGGCTCTACTGAATATTAAAAAGAGACTGATCAGAAGTTTGTGAAAGTATCTACCTCTACTTTTCTGCAATTCCTCTAAATTCTTACGGTAACCTTCGATCTCTTTATTTCTGCCATTGGGGTTATTTTCTAAGTGGAAAATTAACTGACTCTTATAATAGTTATAAATACTTGCATGGATTAAAATAAAGACTGCTGATACTATTGCTAGATAGTGAAAGGGAAACAAGTTTTCATTATTAAAGAGACCAATAAATAGCCCTGTATAAAATGATATGCTAGAGAGGAGATCAACAAACATATCAATTAGCTGCCCGTATTCACTACCGTTTTTCTTCATTCTTGCCAGCATTCCATCACAACAATCGAGAACACAAAAGATCAGGATACCTATACCAGCAAAAGTAAAACCATCTGCTGATCCAGTTGAAAGTTGATAACCACTAAAGATCGCTACAATTAGGGCCATTAATGAAAAATGATCAGGTCGTATAGATGAAAAATAAACTATCTTTAGTATAAGAAAGGCAATTGGTCTAAATATAATGAAATCAAATGGCTCTTCAAGAAAAAACTCTTTACTGTTTTTCTTGTACTCAGAAAATATATTTTCATGGATATCCATTCTAGCTTTCAAAGAGTGTTTTCGCCTCATCAAAATCTTCAGGAGTATCGATCTCAAACCACTTCCCCTCTACAAACTTATGAACTCCGACATTATTTAGGAGAAGGTACTCATTTAAGAGGTGCTCCCAATTCAATATTTGATTTTCTTCTATAGAAAGAAATTCCGATGCCTTCTCCGTTAACTTGAGAGTAAGGGCATGACTGAATTTTAAGATTCCTATGGCCTCTCCTGCAAATTGATACAGAGCTAACTCTTCTTTTGAAACTGCTCTTTTGTCTACCGTCATACGAGCAAAACCATTAGTATCAACTAAGGTCTTGGCGCATTCAATATCAAAGAGGCTTCCTTCTCCGACAAGTATCTCACTTGGGTTAGGGCTATTTAAGAATTCCCTAAGTATACTTTCTTCATAAACTAAATCGGCGTCAAAGATCAAACAAGCTCCCTTGACCTCCTTGATGCCTAAATAAAGAGAAAAGGTATTTCCTTGCTTCTTATAGTCTTCATTTAAATAAAACGAGAATTTAAAGTCTTCTTTATATTTATCGGCTACTTCAATAATTAATTCTTTCTTATAACCTAAGACGAGGTGGATATTCTTAATGCCTAGTCTCTTCCAAATATCAAAGTTTCTCTCTAATAAAGTTCGTTTATTAAGTTCTAAAAGACTCTTAGGCTTATTAGTCATGTCACTAATTCTAGATCCATATCCCGCTGCCAAAAGGACTGCTGTATAATTAGCATCCATTATTTCTTTATCCATAATCTTTCCATAGTTCTTTTCAAGGTTTTGCCTTTTCCATTTTCAAGTTCTTCTAGAGATACGGCTTCTATTTCATCTGAAAAACATGTTCTTCCATGAAGAACTTGAGCATCCTTTGTCATTAAGATGTCCCCTTTTTTCATTTGGTAACGTGTTTGAAATTCCGTGCTGTTTGTAAGGGCATCTAGAACATCAACTGCGAAGAGTTGATCGTTATTAAGAGGAGCTCCTGCCTTTAGATGGGCAGACTCCATATAAGGTCTAAGATGTCTAAAGAGAGGCTCTTCTTTAGCATTATAAGTTATAATAGGTGCTTGATAGAGCTTGTCAGAGAGTCCTCTCATTTCCCAATAGAAGGGGGACTCTAAAACTTTTAAAGCTTTAGGGTATGAACTTAGTAGCCTTTGATGAATCTTAATACCATCAACAAGAATATTCTCTCCACCTACTAAAGCTGGAGAGATACAACTCATAAAGAGGTAATCCCAAAGCTCAGGCATATTCACATTATCAGTGTGAATACTTCCGCCTTCTCTTGTCTGATGATAGCGAGCACCTTGGGTCATAGAACCTAAACGATCTCTGTCATAAACAGAAACAACAGTATCTTTCTTTTCATTCTGAACTATTAGTTCACCAAAAAGACTTCCTAGAATTGGATTCAACTGATGGAGCTCTTGATAAGAGAAAAAAGATCCTTGGTCATCGTTTAACTCAATCACAAGTGCTTGATGTTTTTCGATTAGTGGCTCAATGTGTTGTTTTACTGAATCCTCAGGAAACTCTATAGCCTCATCGCTAAGAAAGTTTTTTAGGAGCTTTCGCGATTCATCACCAATATTTACTTTCTTAAAGAACATAGCCACTTGGCCATTTTCAAAACTCATCGCTTTTCTCCTTTGATTCTCCTAAAATTGATAGTACATATGACCTACAAAGTTGATGTGTCATATGACTCATTTAGATATAAAAACGGTGATTTATGGCAAATGTAACAAAGAGCTATCATAAGGAAAAACTAACACTTACCTATTTGCTAACGGCAGTATTTCTTTTGATCGTTACTGATATAACCTTTGATTTCTTAGAGGGTCTTCCCATGAAGGCCATGGCCTTCGATCTAATTTTAGAAGGGTCTATTCTCGTCTTAGTCCTTATTACCGCCAATTATGTTTGGAAAAAGTTTACGTCAGAGATCGAGACTAAAGAGTCTGTTGAACAAGACCTCGAAGAAACTAAGAAGCTAGCCCTTCTTTGGGAGGAAAAATCAAAGCATTTTATAAGAGAGTTTCAGGCCCATGTAACAACTCAGTTTAACGCGTGGAACCTCTCTAAAAGCGAAAAAGATATATCAATACTCATCCTTCAAGGAATGAGCTCAAAAGAAATCTCTGGTGTTCGCTTTACCTCTGAAAGAACAATTAGGAACCAATGCCGCTCTATCTATGAAAAATCGAAATTATCTGGAAAAAGTGAACTCTCAGCATTCTTTTTAAGCGAGTTAATAGAAGGTTATTTAGAATAAGGCCCGATTTGTTATAATTGTCCTATTCTTTCTTTAGACAATCCAACGTACAAAACTCAAGATAATTATTCTTGAGGTTTAATATGTATTCTTTTTTTAAGCTTATCTCCTTAGTTTTAATCTTAATTAATCTAGCTAATGCAAGTCTTCCCAAAGACTTAATAACTGGTGATAAGCTTTATGCTGAAAGAGAGAACCTAGAGAAAGCCTACCAAGCCTTATCCCTTTATGAAAAACACCTTGATCTAGAACCGGATTCAATCGAAGCATTGTGGAGAGCAAGTATGGCGAACTACTATGTTGGCCATCTTTTATCCAATGATTCAAAAAGAATAGATCATTATAGAAAGGGTGTTAAACAGGGCATTCAATGCGCTGAGCTAACTAAAGATAAAAAAGTTGAGTGCTACTTCTGGCAAGCCACTAATATGGCGCTTTTAAAGAAAGAGCATGGAATACTAAGCTTAGCTCTAGGCATTAGTAATGTGATCAAGATCTACGAAAAGGCTCTCTTAATAGATTCTCATTATGCAGGCTCTGGTCCTTATAGAATGCTAGCTCTCTTATTCTATAAAGCCCCCGGATTTCTAGGTGGAGATGAAGTAAAAGCCTATGAGTATATAAAGAAGGCCATTGAACAATCTCCAAAAGAGCCCCTCAACTATTATTTTTACATCAAGTTTTTAGTCGAAGATGATGAAGTTGAGCAAGCACTAAAGATTGCGAAATTATTTGCCAAAGGTACTGCAGACTCAACTTTTAGTTACTTTGAGTCTAGAACTGCTTTTAAGAATATAAATATATTCCTAGCAACTAAAGAGTTACCTAAGAAAGATTAATAATACCACACACCGCATCACCAATCTTTGTTGTTTCACAAAAGTAGCCCCCCTTGTTAACCTTCTTTTATGAAAAAAGTGATTTCAGTTGCCTTTATTTTCCTCGTTATCGGTCTCTTACTCGGTAGAGAGTTCTTTCCAAAAGAAAAACTAATTACCAAGGTACAATCTGAACAAGTCCCCATAACTAAGACCATCTCAATCAAAGATGAATCCGCTCTAAGTGAGGCCAAAGAGGTTTACGCCAAGGCCTTTCAACTTTTCTTAGCTAACCTGGGTTTAAAACTCGATTCAGAAAAAAAAGAAAAGTTTAGCGAACTCTTAAAAGATCCAAGTGAGTATCTTGCTACTACTAAAGAGCAAACGAAGACGGAGGTCTTTATCCCAAGAGAGATAGACTTTACTCCAAGCGATTGGTTTAAAAAGTATGTTCAAAAAGAAAAGGCGAACTTAAAACATATCACTGATGATGCTCTTATTAGTGAAGCTCAAGGCTTTATCCTAAGTGATCCCGCACTTTTCTATGCCCGCTCAAGTTTGATTAAGAAGTTCCCAAAGATAAAGAAGGTTTTAGGAAACTATAAAGGCGTCCTTTATAGAATTGCTGGGGAAAACAAGGGACGACGAGATGATGTTCGACTTGGGCTTGATTTTTCAATCAAAGATGAAGACTCAATCACAGGATCTTTCTCTTTGAAACTCTCAGCTGATGGAGATGTTTATTCAAACTCTCAAGGCCAAGGTGGTAATGGGGATATCAAGATAAAAGACGGCTCAATAATAATTGAGGCCGGCCCTGGCCGCTTCTTTCACTTTAAGGGAGAGAAGCTTGATATTGCTAATTTTTATGAAGGTGGAAAGCTTCAGGGCTTCGCTCGCTTTAATAAAATATAATAAGGATTCATTATGAGCTTTTTCAATTCTAACCGTGGTGTAAAGATGCCAAAGATAATCTACGGAACTGCTTGGAAAAAAGATCAGACAGCTAGCTTAATTGAACTTGCCATAAGATATGGTTTTAGAGGCATTGATACCGCCTGCCAACCTCGGCATTATAACGAAGCGGGAGTAGGACTTGGAATAGAGCGCTCTGGTATTGAGAGAACTGATCTCTATCTTCAAACAAAGTTCACTCCCTTTGGTGGGCAAGATCCGGATGATTGTCCCTATGACCCAAAAGCAGCAATAGAAGATCAGATCATTACATCGCTTAGTGTCTCTTTTAAGAACTTAAAGACTGATTATCTTGATGGCCTGATCCTACACTCTCCCCTTTCGACTTTAAATGAGACCTTTAGGGCATGGCAGGTTTTAGAGAGCTTTGTTAATGATAAAAAGGTTCGTCAGATCGGTATATCTAATTGTTATGATCCAAAGTTCTTTAAAGAGCTTTATCTCAAAGCTTCGATCAAGCCTTCAGTTCTTCAGAATAGATTCTATAGAGACACCGGCTTTGATAAAGAACTTAGGGAGTTCTGTCATTTAGAGAAGGTCATCTATGAGAGCTTTTGGACTTTAAGTCATAATAGAGATTTCTTAGAAACTGAATATATCCTATCCTTAGCAAAGAAGTATTCAGTCACACCAGCAGTTATCCTTTACAGAGCAGTTAGTGAAACTGGCATCATTCCTTTATGCGGCACTACTTCAGAGGAGCATATGAAAGAGGATCTAGTTTTTGAAGAGTTTGAGATATTGCCTGAAGAAGTGGATAAAATAATGGAAAAATTAACCAACCTTATAAATTAATAGAGTATCATTTACTTATGTTCAGTCTCCTAACATTACTTGATGACGTTGCCTCCACTTTAGATGATGTGGCCGTCATGACAAAAATCGCTATGAAGAAGACCGCGGCTCTCATGTCTGATGACTTGGCGGTCAATGCCGGTGTTATTGAAGGAGTTAATGCAGATAGAGAACTTCCCATAGTTAAGGCCATCTTTTTAGGCTCTCTCCTTAATAAGGTCTATTGCATCCTTGGGGTCTTGATAATAATGGCGCTCTATCCGCCAATCCTCGTTGGTATTCTACTCATAGGCGGGCTCTACCTCTCCTTTGAAGGCGCTCACAAGGTTATAGAGAAGATCTTTCATCCAAAAGAAAAGGCTCACCTTATCCCTGATACTGGCGGCACAGAGAAAAGCCGAATCAAAGGCGCTATCCGAACTGACTTAATCCTCTCGATTGAAATCATCGTGATAGCTAAGAGTTCCTTAGAGGGAGATATGCTCCAGCAAGTTATCTCTCTCATCTTTGTAGGCCTTGTTGCCTCATTTCTTATCTATGGACTTGTTGCATTGATTGTAAAAGTAGATGACTTTGGGCTTTATCTTATTAAAAAAGGATTTAAGAAGATAGGTCTTAGCCTCGTTCGTGTCATGCCTAAGGTGATGAAGGGATTAGGAATAGTTGGAACGACAGCAATGTTTTTAGTTGGCGGTGGAATCGTTAGCCATACTTTTCATCTACCTTACTTCATGCCTGAGATTGTTCAAAACTTACTCATGGGAATCTTGGCCGGGATCATCTGTGTTATTCCATTTGAGATGTACCTAAAGTATAAAGCCCATTAAAAAAGGGAGCAGAAGCTCCCCTTTTTTCAAATATACAAGTAACCAGGTACCTTTTAAATATAAGGCATAAAAAAAGGGAGCTCATGCTCCCCTTTTTCAGATATACAAGTAACCAGGTACCTTTTACCCCTTTTACCTTTTAGTTTTTTAAATAAGTCCCATTTCTTTAACGGTATCGCGCTCTGTTCTTAGTTCTTCAAGAGTTGTGTTGAACTTTGCCGTTCCAAACTCTCCGTGCTTCCAAGACTCATCAACAACAAGCTTTCCGTTTTCTGTGCGGCATGGGTAAGAGAAGATAAGTCCTTCGTCTACTCCGTACTGTCCGTTTGAACAAAGGCACATTGAATAGGTTTGTCCCGCAGGAGTATCGTGAGTGAGGTTCCATACTCCATCAACAACTGCGTTCGCAGCAGATGCGGCTGAAGATAATCCTCTCGCTTTGATAATAGCGGCCCCACGCTTTTGAACCGTAGAGATAAAATCATTTTCAAGCCAAGCTGTATCAGAGATTGACTCTGGGGCTGGTTTTCCATTGATCTTAGCATTATGAAAATCAGGGTATTGAGTGGCTGAGTGATTTCCCCAGATAGTCATATTAGTTACAGAGGCCACATCAACTCCAGCCTTTTGAGCGAGTTGAGTCTTGGCCCTGTTTTCATCAAGTGTCGTCATGGCGTAGAAGCGGTCATTAGAAATCTTAGGTGCCGCGTTCATAGCAATAAGACAGTTTGTATTACATGGGTTTCCAACAACAAAGACTCTAACATCATCGGCAGCGTTGTCATTGATGGCCTTACCTTGGCCGGTAAAGATTCCACCGTTGATCTTAAGAAGGTCAGCTCGCTCCATTCCATCTTTTCTTGGAACAGATCCCACGAGGATGGCCCAGTTAACATCTTTCATGGCGACATTTAAATCATCAGTACAAACAATATTCTTTAGAAGTGGGAAGGCGCAATCATCAAGCTCCATAGCGACACCTTTAAGGGCATCTAAGGCATGGGGAAGCTCAAGCAGTTGAAGCTCAACTTCAGTTTGAGGTCCAAACATGGCCCCTGAAGCAATTCTAAATAGAAGGGCGTACCCGATTTGTCCTGCGGCACCAGTTACGGCAACTTTGACGCGATTGTTGGCCATCTTTAATCTCCTTATCTTTTATTAAGTATTAATTAAAAAGAAAATAACAGAAGAGCAGGTTCTTATATAGGTATGCTGTGTTATGGCACGACGCTCCATATTGGTCATTCCTTATCTAGTTCTATAGACTTGAGGCAGGAGTTTATATATGTCTGAGGAAAATCAGGGTAGCGGCGAAAAGAAGAAACCTAATAATAGAAATAGGAACAGAAACCGCAATCGTAATAAAAATAGAAATAAGAAAAAAGCGACAGGGACTTCTTCACAAAATGGTGAAAATAAATCCCCTAGCAGCAATAATCGAAATAAGAAAAAGCGCTCTAGTAATAATAACCGCAATAAACGCCGTTATAAATTATCTAAAGATGAATCTATCTATATTAAATACCTAACTCTTATGGAGCATCACCTAACTGCTAGGAAAAAGTATTTTGCTTTATTTGACAGGGCCGACCCACAACAAAAAGCTAAGCTTGAGAGAAACTTCACAGGGTCTATGGCCAAGGTCAGAGAGTTTGAAGAAGCCCTTTCAGATGAGGACTTGGCCCTCTTTAAGGCCAAGGTTAATGGCTTAAAGAACGATACGACTTATAGTGAAAATCACGAGATCCCTTTTGAAGCAGATCCTGTACCTTTTGACTCTGAAGCCGCTGAGCCTCATTACCTAGAGACTCAGAAAAGTTCAGATTTTAGTGATGATACTGAAGAAAGCGTAGGCTCAATGGAAGACTATCTTTCTTATAAAGGTGTTTAGACTGTAACTGGAGCTGTTACGCCTTCTTTGGCGGCAGACTCTAGAAAGTTATTTAAGGTGCTTTCTTGATCTTTTAAAATGGCAGCTTTTAGTTCAGAAGGCTGAATGTCTAAGACTTCACTAACTCTTCTCAGCATCTTGAGCGGCACATTACAAAGAGCTCTTTCAACGTTTGAAATAAACTGACCATTCTTATACCCAAGCAGGTGTGAAAGTTCAGATTGTGAATATCCCTTAGGGTGTGAAGTTCTTCTATCTCTTATCAATTTTGCAATATTTTCAAAGCAACGATTACCTGTCATGATTCCTCCTGTAACAAGATGTCTCTAAAAGTATTTTAAAATTTAATGAGGGCGAAGTCCCATGAAGATTTCTTTACAAATAATGAACATTTACAACGCGGAGCAAAGATGGCGAAATTTAAGATAATGAGTTGGAACGTAAACGGTATTAGGGCCTGTACAAGGCATGGGTTCCTTGAGTGGCTGCAAACAGAAAAACCCGACGTAATTGGTCTGCAAGAGACCAAGGCCCATATAGAACAGCTTGAGGAGGAAGTTCTTTCCCCTAATGGTTACGAAAGCTTCTACTTCTCCGGGGTACGCAAAGGTTACTCGGGAGTAGCTTTTTATATTAAAAAGAAATTCCCTATCGTTAAGGTCACCAATGGCCTTGGGAAGAAGATCTTTGATGATGAAGGAAGAACTCAGATCTTAGAGAGTGAAGACTTTATTTTGATCAATGGATACTACCCTAATGGTGGAAGGGATCTTTCACGAGTCGATTTTAAGTTGGATTTTTCTAGGGCCATGCTAAAGAAGGCCCTCGCCTTAAAAAAGAAAACAGGAAAAGAAATCATCCTCACTGGGGACTTTAATACCGCCCATCATGAAATTGACTTAAAGAATCCAAAGTCTAATAAGAAATCCACAGGGTTTCTCCCCCGCGAGAGAGTCTTCTTAGATGAGCTTTTAGAAGCTGGCTTTGTTGATATCTTTAGAGAAACTCATAAAGACGAACCAGATCATTATACTTGGTGGACCTATAGAATGAATTGTAGAGAGAAGAATGTTGGATGGCGTATTGATTATGTCTACGTCACTGAAGGACTTCGAGACAAAGTAAAGAAGTCCTTTCACTTACCAGAAGTAAAGGGATCAGATCACTGCCCTATTGGTATCGAACTTAAGCTTTAAACTTTTTGGTAGACGGACTCTCCGTTTAAGAAAGTCTGGGAGACAAGCTCTCCTAGGTTTTCTCTTGAGCCTCTTAGCATTCTCTTTAGAACATCTTCTGCCTTATCCTCTTTTCTAATGGAAGGTTTTTCTAAGATGATAAAATGAGCCAGCTTATTTCTTTGAAAGTTTCCACGGCTCGATGATAGCTGGAGAAGATCCGCTCCTGCTTGAGTGGCCCTGTATAAAGCTTTGGTATAGGTTGCTCCAGTCACTTTCTTAGACTTGTTTTGAGTTACAAAGGACTTCATAACATCAAGCATGGAAAGAAATGGTCCTCCCCCAATATCCGTGGCCAGTGCCCAGCGTACTTTTGCTTTTTCTACTTTTTTAAAATCAAAGAGACCAGAGCCAAGTCCTAAGTCTTTCACAGGAGCATTAGATGTTGGGCAATGGGCGACAGCGGTCTTAGACTTTGAAAGCATCGAGAGTTCATCTTCACTTAAGTGAATTCCATGCCCCATGATTGTTCGAGGCCCTAAGAGACCACATTTCTTATAGATCTCAGTATAAGACTTAATTTTTTCAAAACCCTTATGTTCTTTGTATAAACCTAAGACGTAGTTGATTTCATTCTTGGTTTCACTTAAGTGGGTTTGGATGAAGCTCTTATTGGTCTTCGCGATCTTGCTTCCCTCTTTCATCACCTCTGGGTGAGTAGTGGGAGCAAACCTAGGAGTCATGGCATACTTTTTTAAGAACTTATTAGACTTAGATTTAATTAGTTTCTTGGCCTGAAGTTTTGTTTGAGTTAAGTACTTTGGGGAGTTCATTGTCATGAGAACATTACCAACAATATAATCGCCCTTAAATTCTTTCAGCGCCCAGTCAACCGAGTGACCATGAATGGAAGCATAACAAGCTCCCCCAATTGTCCCGGCTTTAAGAAGATCCCTTGAGAAGGCCTTTGCCTTTTTCTTAGTAAAGTCTAAAGACTTAAACTTAGCTTCATGGGGCCAGGTGTACTCAGAGAGCCACTTTAAGAGGCTATCCTTTGGCATAGTCCGCACTTCATCTTGAACCCAGTGAAAGTGCATATCATAAAAGCCAGGGGCGATAATTCCCCCAGGAAACTCACAAACTTCGATATCAGTTTTTTGCCCATAAAGGGCCAAGGCTTCTTTTTCTTTGCCGATAAAGCACCATTTGTACTGTCCATCAGTTCCGAGGCGCGCGACAAGGGCCCCTTGCCTGACCCACCTGCAAGTTTTATCATTAAGAGGATTTAAATAATCTGCCAAAAATATTTTATATTGGGCACGGGCCAAACTCATCTCCAGGATGCTTATGTTTTTAAAGAGTCTATTATTATTGCCTTTAATTTCTCTCTTTGTCCTCTCTTTTGCAGAGGCTGAAGAGATTCCTACAACGCTCAACGTCGATAAGGTTTTAACCCTAACTATCGAGAGCACTATCAATCCTGCCACCTTGAACTATATTAAAACAGGCTTCAAGCGGGCAGCTTCAGAGAAGTTTGATCTAATCAATATTGAGATCAACACTCCTGGAGGGCTCGTTTCGACCACAAAAGATATCCTCTCAGAGTTTGGGAAAAGTGAGATACCAGTGGTTGTCTGGGTTAAGCCTGAAGGGGCCAGCGCCACTAGTGCTGGAGCTATCATAGCCAGTGGAGCTCATCTTCTCTTTATGTCTGATGGCACAAATATTGGCGCGGCCACTCCTATCAATAGTGATGGGGATATTAAATCAAAAGATGTTAGAAAGAAGGCCATCAATGACCTTGTGGCCTTAATTCAAAGCTTAAGTGAATCAAAAGGAAGAAACGCAAAGCAATTTGGCTCTATGATCGAAGAGGCCTCAAGCTTTAAAGCAAAGGAAGCAAAGCTTAAGAACTTGGCCAATGCCATTGTTAATAATAGAAGAGAATTCAAAGAGGCCATTGATGGGCAAGTTGTAAAGATCAAAGGTAAACAATTTAAGATCAAAGCCAACTCTCTTGAATGGAAAGAACAAAAGTGGGATATGGGCCAAGAACTTCTCAACATATTCTCAAACCCTTCTCTGGCCTACATACTCTTTTTAATTGGGGCCTCACTTATTTACTTAGAGCTTCAGGCACCGGGGGGCCTCATCGCAGGAAGTATAGGTGCTGTATGCCTGGTCATAGCAGCGATTGGCTTTCAAGTGCTTCCCTTAAACTTAGGAGCTTTAGGTTTAATTGTTCTAAGTTTTGTTTTGTTTGTCATAGAAATCTATATAACAAGTTACGGCCTTATCTCAATTGCAGGAATCCTTTCTCTTATCTTTGGCTCTATGTTCTTGTATAGGACTGATAATTCTTATTTAAGCCTAAGCACTTCTTTGATCGCCTCTACCGTTGCTGGTATTGGCGGTTTCATCATCTTTGTTGGCTGGTATATTTATAAAGATCACAAGAATATCGGAAGCGGGCACTTCAATGAATTAAAAGGAAAGAAAGCCTTGATCGTCGAGGCCATTGATTCTAGAGGGGAAGGTTATCTCTACTCAGTTAAAGTTGGTGGAGAATTTTGGAAGGCCACAAGTAGTACCGAGCTTGATCTAAATGGGCATTACGAAATCAAAGGTCAAGATAAAGAGAAGATGCTGCTTCTTATTTAGAAATCGAGGGAAAATTGAACCCAACCTGCTGTGCTTTTATGATTGTTAAATTCATCATGAGTCACCTTAACGCTAATCTTTGAGTCATTCTTAAATGGTTTTCGAGAGTGACCAATTGAAACTCCTGCCCCATCTTTATTCCCTCTCATTCCTACATCTACATATTGCTTCTTAGTCGCCCTATCACTTATCACCCAAGTTCCACCGTATTGCCCATCTTGTCCTGCAACGACGCGACCATCGACAAGAAGGCCTGTATCATAAACATTGAACTGAAGGGGTATTCCAATCTTGGCCAATCCTTCAGCATCAACACTAAGGTCTAAAACTTCTTTATCTTTATCATCTCTTAGCTGCATTGATGCTGTACCTTTGCCATCCTTATGAACAAGCTGACTTGAAACAGCAAAGCTTTCAAAGTCTGATCTGCTTTGAAGCCTAACTTTAGAAGTGGCGTCCATATCTAATTTTAAAAAGTCTTTTCGGTCTTTGCTTGAGAGCTCAACTTCTGCCATTTGCTGATCTGAAGAAATTTCGGTTCCTGCTCTTAGAGTTGTGGATTCAAAGTGAGAGACGCCACTTAAACCTAGCAAGGTCACTTTTTTAGGCATAAAACTATCCTCTTCAGTCTCTACGCCGTAATCAAACTTTAACTCATCTTCAGGAGCTTTAGTTTTTTCTTCTGCTCCATTCTTCTTTTCCCCACCACTACTTTTAAAGGTCTTAGTCGGAAAGGCCTTCTGATCAAACTGCTCTTTTTTAGTTAGGGCCTTTTTTCTAATAATGATCTCTTTATGCCTATAATAAGTTACCGTAGCAGGGCCTCTCCCATTAGTGACAACCTTTACAACGACATCATCATTTGGTGCTTTTCCCTTAAGAAAGTAAGTCTTCTTTTCACCTAGCTTTGTTAAATGGATTTGAGTAATGCTTTTGAAATTAACTTCTTCAGTAAAGAGCATGACATGGTTATTCAGATTTAAGTCCTTTTCTTTGGCAAAGATACCTTGAAACCCATAGTCGTATCTCTTACACCCTGCTTCAGAGCCTTCAAGGTTCCCTTCTTTATTCTCATTTTGAACAAAATAAAACATACCTTCTAATGAGTCGATCTCGTTAAAAACGGAGGCAGGGGTGTTCTTTGGGAGGGTCTTCTTTTGTTCTTGAAGGATCTTATTAACTTGTTCTGTTAAAAGTAATAAGTTTGGACAACCCACACAAACGCTAGATTGCTCAATCTCCTCTCTTCTTTTATGTTCTAAGAACTGCAGGTACTCTGGACTACCTTTATAGGTAGACCTCCCTGATTTAGCCTCTTTGTAAGCCTTTACGGCCTGCTTAAGAAAGGCTTTTCTATCTTCCATGGGATTCATAGACCCAAGGCGTTCAATTTCTCCAGCATGTGAAATACTTGAGCAAAACACTATAAATAGAATAATAAAGAGACTTCTCACCTCTTCTTGTCGGTTCTGATTTTGACTCACTTGAATTGTATAAGTGGAGTAAAACCGTTAAGCTCTTGGAATAAATATTGGATTTCACGGAGGAAACAATGACTTTGATCCCATTTATATTCATCGCAGTTATCTTAATCTTTAACAGTTTAAAGATCCTATCTGAATACGAACGAGGTGTTGTCTTTCGCCTAGGTCGTTTTACCGGCGTAAGAGGCCCTGGATTAATTATTTTAATCCCTGGTTTAGAAAAAATGAGGCGTGTCGATTTAAGAACAGTCACAATGGACATTCCTAGCCAAGATATTATCTCAAAAGATAATGTGACTCTAAAAGTTAATGGTGTTGTTTATTTTAGAGTGAACAATCCAGAGAATGCCATCATCGCCGTTGAAGATTATATTCAGGCCACCAATCAAATCTCTCAGACAACACTAAGATCTGTTATTGGACAATTTGAACTGGACGATATTTTGAGTAAACGTGACGAGATCAACAGTAAGCTTCAAGTAATTCTTGATGATCAAACTGAGCCTTGGGGTATTAAAGTCTCAGCTGTTGAAGTTAAGGCCATTGACCTTCCTATTGAAATGCAAAGGGCCATGGCCAAGCAAGCGGAAGCAGAAAGAGATAAGCGAGCAAAGATTATTTCAGCTGCCGGTGAATTTGAAGCCTCAAAGAAACTTGCTGAAGCTGCTGCCGTTCTTGACACCCAAAAGAATGCCATTGTTTTAAGATACCTAGACACGATGAAAGAAATCTCTGGAAGCAACAACGCTTCTACAACTTTCTTTCCCTTACCAGTGGATTTCTTAGCAAAGATGATTTCAAAATAAATGTGGAGAGAATTAAAGGCCTTTAGTCCTCCTAAGGAAAACCTTACTCTAAAGAGTAGGGCCTGGGTGGAGCTAGGGGTTTTAAAGGTAGCGTTTAATTTAACTGGTGACCTTGGGAGTGTACTTGCTCCCATGCCAGTTGATCTACCGGCCCGGGTTATCGGGCTATGGGAATCAACCTGCTTTGAAATGTTTATTAAAAATAGTGAAAAAGAAGAGTACTTTGAATTTAATTGCTCTAGCGCCAATAATTGGAATATCTTTTATTTTCCAAAAAAAAGAGCTGCTCTTAAAGAATTTACTCCCATTTCAAACCTCGCCTCAAGTACCGTTCTAAAGGATGATCAGTTAAGCGTCTCTTTTTGGATTGATCTAAAGAAGCTTCCCATTGGGTTTTGGATTGATGGACAAATGAAGTTGGGGCTTACCTCGGTTTTAGAATCTAAATCAGGAGGGCTTAGTTACTGGGCCCTAGAGCATCTAGACACTAAACCCAATTTTCATAAACCGGAATCTTTTAGCTTCCTTCTATAGATTCAGTTTCAATATTAAAAATATTTTCTTCACTCCTAGAGAGGGCCACCATGGTTTTAGCGATCTCCATAACCTGGCTCCCTTCATACTTCTTTAAAGGCCCTACAAAAAAAGGCTTAAAGACCTTAAAGCCAATCATCGCCAAGGCCTCAAGTGGTCTTCGCTCTTCTCTTGCACCTATAATAAGAGAGGGCCTAACGATATGAAGAGACTCAAAGTTTAACTCTTTTAAGTCTTGCTCTAATTTTCCTTTTACTCGGCTATAAAAAAAGGAAGAATCCTTGCTTGCCCCAAGAGCGCTTACAACAACAAAGCTTGGAACATTATTTTTTCGGGCTATTTTAGCCGCTTTTAATGGTAGGCCATAATCGATGAGTTCAAATTCGTTCTTTCCGCCAGCTTTTTTAATAGTGGTTCCTAAGCAGCAGTAGCAAGCATCGACTTGAAAGGCCGCTTCAAAGTTTTCCATTTTGTTTAGTGGCGTTATGTATTCAGTTATCTTTTGATGATCAATGCAAACAGAGCGCCTAGAAATTAGATGAATACGCTCAACTTTTGCGTCTTGGAGCATTAAGTCTAATAAGCGAGAACCAACTAGTCCTGTTGAGCCTAAAATTAGAACCTGCATTTGAGTATTCTCCCATTTACCAGTATCTTTAGTGTGAATAGATTATATTGGAGAATACCCCATGGGAAAATCATTTTTATTAGCCTTTATTGCCTTAACGACTCTTAGCGCCTGTGGAAGCCTTTCCAATGTGGAGCCCATTCGAATTGTTCACTTTAATATAAAAGAACTTGATAGCACAAAGATAAAGAAGCCTGGAGCACAACTAAAAGCTGTTAAAAAGATTCTGGCCAAGCATGACTTCAACATCCTGAGTCTCAATGAAGTTCAATATGATATTCCAGGGGTGCCCACCTATCGTTTTAAAACAAGAGGAGAGAACCTTAGGCTTCTTTCTGACTTTTTAGATAAAAAGTACAGCGACTGGAATTATTCTTTTCATCCGGCCAATACAGGAGCTTTTGCTAGAAAAAAGAAAAATGGAACTTACTACACTAATTTCTCCAGTAAAAATTCAAGAGACTATGCCGATCAAGTTAACTTTGGTCTCTTTCCTGCCCAATACTCTACTGGTGCCCTCTTTGATTTCAAAAAGACCTATGAGGTTTTGGTTAAAGATTTAAAGTGGAAAGATTTTAATAAAGAAGTAAAGATCTCTCGTTATAAACAGGCCAATGGAAAAGCCTTGCCAAAAGACATGGAGCTTTTTGATAAAGGCTTTAGCGATGTCACCGTTATGATTAAAGGCAAGGAAGTTCACCTTATTCTTCTCCACACGGTACCAGCCTATCATTTTGGAAATAAGAAAAGCCCTAACTATAAAAGAAATGCAGACCAGTTAAGATTCTTAGAATGGTACCTAACTGGAAAAACGGATTTCCCTGTTGAGTTAGAGCATGTAAAGCCTCTTCCTCCAGGCACCCCCTTTATTGCAATGGGGGATTGGAATACTGATATTACAAATAAGAAAAACACAGGATCCAAGATCTTAAGAAGGCTCTTTACTAAGTTCACTCCTTGGATGAGTAAGCCAGAAACTACCAATGAATCTGCTGGGTTTGCTAAGAAACGATTAAAGCTAACTTTAGATTATATTATGTTTAGCGAACATTTCGAAGTCGTCTCTGCTGGAGTCTTGAAGCCTGTTGAGGACAGGGTCTTTATGGGCTGTAACAATAATAAAGCGAAGTTTAAGAATATCCCTGAGGATCGAGTCTTAACGAACTGGTATGATAGAAAGAAAAAGAGAAAGTGCTATGTAACAGTTAGCAAAGACTTCTATGAGTTTAAACAGGCCTCTGATCACTTTCCTATATTTGCCAACTTAAAATTTAAATAGTCCTAAGGCTTACAGGTTACAGATTTCTTAGGCGAGATGATCTTTAAAGATTTCATTATTCCATTTGAGAGGATCAAGGTCATCTCAATTTCTTCATCCTTAAAGTGTTGGGCATAAAGATTTGAACTAATATTCAAATCTCTAACAATCTCTTTTAATTCTTCTAGGCTTGAAGGTTTTTTATCCATCAACTCCCCTCTCTTAGAGTTTTCAATTTCAAAACGAGAAAGCATCAAGCCTTCATTCGTATTTTCTAGAAAAAACTCTTCGCTCTCACCAAAATCATTAGTCGCAATGATCTTATTCCAGGCAAACTGTCCTGTTTTAAAATCTCTATCTGAAAAGTAAGCCTGAGCTGTTGCTAGGACTTCTTTTTGAATGTCACTATAGCCTCGGTTTAAACAGCGCTTAAAACCAGTTTCAAGATCAGGTACTTCTAAATAGCCTTGAACGTAACCATTTTTTAAGGTGGACCCTTTACTTATAGAAGGAGTGGCCTTCACTTCTTTTTTAACGATGGGATCGCTATTATCGTCGACTAACAGCCAAAAGCTTACGCCTACAGTCGTAATGATTAAAAAGATAAGTAGGTAGTGAATTTTTGACACAGTTTCTTCCCGTAAATAAGACTCACCTTATTACAGCATTTATCTCGACACTACTCAATCTAAAAAAAACTAACATCACCCTTGCCAACCATCAAAGTGACCCCATCTTAGAAGTATGAAAGGTTATAGAAATATTCCATTCAAGAAACTAAGCCTAGGTCTAATTCAATTAAGCCTTTTGGCCAGTACCTTTGCTGTTGGAGTCAAGTCTACTGCTTTTGGTAAGAATCTTACTTCAAATAGCAATAATACCTGTCAAAACAGCTGCTCCTTAAAAGAGATGGACTCTCCCTGCCATCTTGATGAGGTTTCTCAGCCGCGCTTAAAAAAAGAAGACCTAGGGCCTTTAAAAGTAGTCCTGATTGGATTTTGTTCATTAAGCTTTAAAGGCCATCTCTCCCTATATTCTGGTGTCTCACCTCCTTTTGTTTAAATCATTATTCTTAATCATTTAATTTAAACTAAGGAATCAATATGAAGATTGTAAGGGGCGAAGAAGCGCCACAAGTTAAACAAAGATCAAAAGAAATATTAAACAGCTTATTAAAGAAATATCCAGAAGCTAGGGGATTCAAATTTTCTCTTACCGAAGACACACACTCGTATTTTACGACGACTCTTGAAGTTCGAGTCGGAAAGAAAAGATTGATTGCAAAAAAGATTGGCGCTTCTGCCAATGAATCCATTGGGCGCGCTTTTTCAGCATTGAAAAAGAGGCTTGAAAAAAACCTGCACAGGAAAAAGTTCTTTTTAAGTATACCTACATCTTATGCCGTATAATTTCATTTAGATCCGGGGGCGTTCGCCCCCTTCTTACATATTGATGGCGTCACGCCTAATTTGATAATAGATAAATTTACCTACAACTTGATCAATGGCATAGATTATTGAAGCTTGCGTAATAGCGGCCTTCATATTCATTCCGCCCATACACATTGTCTTATAGATCCAAAGCCCCATCAAAAGGCTTTTAGGAACATCGACAACATCATAGGTTCTTACAAATAAATAACGATCCAAGGTATGGCTACCGAGTTTAACATTCCCAGAGTTTTCATCATATAACTTAAGAGTCACAGCTTCCATAAGGCGCTCTTTCATCTCTTCGTCTTCAAGGTCCCCTACACTTATATCTTCTAAGCTTAAGATCTCGTCAAACTCATTTTTAGGAAGAGATTCTTCACCTGTAAAAAGATCTTTTGAATACCTCTTTACCTTTTCAAAAAAGTATTCATTATTGAGGGAAGACATCATTTTGTTGTACTCTTCTACGAAGGCAGGATCCTCTAGCTTCCTAGCTTCTAACATCCTTTCATATTCCTCAGTTAAAAAAGAGTTCTCTTCGCCGAACTCTTTTTCATACATAGCAGCTTCAATATAATCTGCTGGAGTATAAAAGATATGAAGGGATAAATTCTTCTTTAAAAAGGTTGCAGCTTGATCTGTCATCACGGCATTATAACCATATTGAAAAATAAACTTCCATGCTAAGTCATGCCCAAGCTTTCCATACCAATCAAACTTGGTTTTATCTTTATCCCAGTTCGCATAAGCATAAGTACCGGCTGTCGCGCTGATTCCCATTCCCATAAAGAACTTAGATGTCGATTTTGCAGCTTGTTTACTTTCAGCGGTAGGCTTTGTCGATCGGCAAGAGTACTTCAGGTTAGAGTATAATTCAGTCATCTCTTTTGCTTCACGCCTAGCAATTTCTTTTGCCTCGGCTTTAGTGGCACCCTTTTTAAGGGCCTTCTTTTCAAGTTTTTTAACTTGCTTCACTTCGTAATTATCAATACTTGATCTAATCTTTCTAAATTTTCTTAGGTGCTTTGCTTTATTTTCTTTAAAGAATAAACCAGGCATCTCTCTTAAAGCCGCCATTTGATTCTTACTTCTCATGGCAGTAGCGTAGCTTAAATACTCTTTCAAGATCTTCCAATCATCATCAGTTTCAGGAAATCTTGAAAAATACCTGTTAAATTCTTGGAGTTCTTCTGGATTGAAGTCAGACTCTTCTAAAAGCTTTCTCAGCCTCATGACTTGATCAGCACTGGGGTTTAACCTATCTAAGACCTGATCCATTGTTTCATCAAGATTAGGCAGACCATCCCATGAAGAAGGACTCACCCTCACTTCGCCATAAGTAAAATCAAATCCATATTTAAGTTTTTTTTCATTTTTTAATAGTGCTGGAACTTCTTCAGCAGAGATCAGCCCCTCGTGGAGCATCTTATTAATAGTGTTTGCATACATCTCAGAGAAGCCTTTAAATCGACCACGCCTGGCATTTAAAGTTTGTAAGAACTTTAACTTAGCTTTTAAGCTCATAGACTTTAACTTTGAAACACTTGAATCTATGATTTTCTTTCGTGCTTTTTTAAAGCGGTCTTTCTTTTGGGATAAAAGAAGATCCTCCATGAGACCTGTACATGTTTTTTGAGTTATCGACGCTGGTTCGCGGCTCGTGTAGTGGCTACAAGTTGATAAAAAGAAACAAAAGGATAAAACGAGAATTCTCACATGAACTAATCGGCTTTTAATCCATTTCCTATAAGAAAACTGTCAATAACTCCTAAACCATTAAATTGCCCTTCTCTAAAATAAGAGACAAATTCTCTCTGGTTTTGATCTAAGGCCTCAAATGATCCGTGAAGAAAGACGTTTGAGACCCCAAAGAAGTTATAGAGGTCAACCTTTGAGCTGCTCTTCTCCGTTAATTTATTCATAAAGCCCTTAAGCCTCCAAAGAGGTATATGTGTCATTTTTTCTTCTAAAGTAACCTTCGTTCTTTTTTGTAAACAAGATTCCCATAAATAACGCCTCTTTCTAGCTGATTGAAATAATTTGTACTTAGGCTTACAACTCATATAAGTCATATGATCATAGCTTTTATGGTTTAGTTCTTTCCAATAAGAGTCAAACTTCTTCTCAATAGATTTTCTACAAAAGAAGTTTTTGCAAATACTTTTAATTCCTGCGTAAACTTCTTTATAACTAAGAGTATTAAGATAACCTAGTCCCTCTTTTTTAATGATGAACTTTCCATTTAAATGAAGGGGGCCATGCAGTTGATCATTTCTCAAAAGCACCCAAACAAGAGGATCTACTCCCCCATAACTTTCAAGAATCTCTATTGCTGCTCTTTTGGTTAACTTATTTAACCGTCCTGAATTAAAACTCCTATCGATGGTCATGGAGAAGTTCTCTTTGCTCACTTTATATTTATCTTTAGACTCAAGGAGGTTCTCAGTGCTTTTATACTCAAGTTCAAAACGCCTAACATCTGAAAGAGCATTATTAATGCTGCTACCTAGACCTAAGAGGGATTTGATCACTCCGCTCATAAACCGGCTTAAGAAATTTTGAACAAAGGTGGTCTTTTCAAAATAATGCTTAAAGAAGGTATGAATCCTATCTTCTTTATTTATCTCTACATGAGTAGTGGATTGATCTTTTATTCCTCCTAAAAGAAGCAAGAGGTACTTTGAATTCATTGTGGCCTTCTTAGATTCCTCTGTAGCGAGGACTAAATGAGGGTAGCGGCGACCATCAAAGTAACCATAGCGGAATGCATTTTTTAATTGCCTTTGAAGCTCTTCATCATAATAAACTTCCTCAAGTTCTCTTGTTGAAAAGCTTAAGTGAGTCGTATAAGAGTGATCAAGTTCATAGGAAAAATCAAAGCTTAAGAGCGTAAAGCGGAGTAGCTTTAAAAAATCCACTTGCAAAGAGGCCCTGATACCAACTTCTACTCCAGTGTTCTTTTCTACCTGAATCCTTAGTTTTTCATCGCTCTTTATTTGCTCATTTTGACTCACCCCTTGAAGCTGAATACTAGCGAGCTTTTTATACTTAGCCAGAGCTCCTGCGCTTGCCCAAATTGGGCCTGAAACAGGAAGGCTACCAATGGCCCCTGCGCTAAAGGTTAAAGAGTCCTCTTTTTTTAAGATTTCACCGTCAGGAATACTTAATAACTTTTTAGGACTTATACTCAAAAAAGGCAGAAATAACTTATCAAACCTTCGCGTTAATCCGTCATTATAAGAGTCAGCAAAATGAACCCATGTAAACTTTCTTTTAAAGCTTAATCCAGCAAAGAGGGCCGCTTGGGACTCTCCAATATCTATTGTTCCCTCGTCAGATAATTTAGATAAGAGTGCCGCTGCGGAAATTTCAAAGGTAAACATATCCCTAACAATCCAGCGCTCATCATCAAAGAGATCAGGGGCCAATTGCCTTTCGACGTTGACACTAAAATCAACAAAGTCTTTGCCGTACCGGATTCCAATTTTATTTAGACCACCGCCTACAAAGACATCCTTTCCTGCAAGGGCCCTTTCAGCTTGGCGCTTTCCAATATCTTCGTAAGTAGATCCAAACTCATCCATGATCTTTTTATAAAGGGGATGCTCTTTGGTTAAATCCCCATTAAGACCACCACTAAAACCATCTTCGTCGATAACAACAAAGTTATTAAAGTTAGTATCTAAGGCGTAAGCTTTTTCAAATAAAAAGAGAAGGATTACGAGAAAAGGCAGGAATTTAATGAGACTCATAGAAGGAAGATTAACTGATCCTCCCTCTGCCTCAAGGCTTAAGATCGAGCTTGTTTCACATTTTCTATTTTCCAAATACTTAGGCATGAATTCCTATCGGAACCTGCTGAATATTGTTTATTAGATGAGTTTTTTACTTTTCACTAAAAGACTCGAGAATATGACAACTTTTAGAGTCATCAGATATTCTTTTCTTTTTTAAGGATACTCATGGCTATTTTTACACCATCTACCGCTGCGGATGTAATCCCTCCGGCATGCCCCGCCCCTTCTCCGCAGGGGTATAACCCCTCATGAGAAGTTGACTCAAGCGTTTCATAATCCCGTTCAATAGTCACAGGAGCTGAGGTTCTTGATTCAGGAGCAATAAGAATAGCTTTATTCAAGAAGCCTTTTATGGATTTATCAAAATGACTAAAAGCAGTTTTTAAATGAGTAAGAATAAACTGAGGAAGAACTTCACTTAAGTCCTGCCTAAATAATCCTGACGGACAACTTGACTTAGGTAAATCCCCTGCGCCAACTTTTCCTTCAAGAAAACGATCTACTTCTATAAAAGGAACTTCCTTTCCTGAAGCTTTTTCAACTGAACAATTAAAAGCTGCGCTTTCAATCTTACGTTGAAAATCAAGGCCCGATAAAAGCCCTCCTTCAAAATCAGCCCCCGCCTCAACTGAGACAACCAAGGCGCTGTTAGACCAAGGCGAGTTTCGGGCGTAATTACTCATACCATTAACGACTAATCCATTATTTTCTGTACCACTTGAAAGAACATAACCACCAGGACACATACAAAAAGAATAGGTTCCTTTTGAAGTTTCGGGATTTTCCCAAGAAAGACGGTACCTTGCAGCCCCTAATTCATTTTTAACAAAGTCACCATATTGAAGTTCATCCATATACTTTCTAGGATGTTCAATCCTTACACCTACAGCGAAACTCTTTGGCTTCATGGAAACTTTTAAGTCTTCAAGATGTTGGTACATATCTCCAGCGGAGTGACCAGTGGCCAGGATAATATTATTAGACCTTATGGTTTTGCCATTGCTAAGAACAACTCCCACAGCCTTTTTATTTTCAAAGATTAACTCTGTCGCTTTGGTTTTATAGTGAATTTCACATCCACTTGAAGTTAGGAATTCAGAGATCTTTCCAATAAGAACCCTTATTTTATTAGAACCTAAGTGAGGGTTTGAAATATAGGCAGTCTCTTCAGGGGCACCAAAATCAACCAAGCGGTTCATGACATAACTAACAAAGGGAGACTTAATTCTTGTAATCAATTTCCCATCACTAAAAAGACCCGCTCCCCCTTCGCCGTAACAAACATTACTCTCAGGATTGAACTCTCCATAACGCCATGCTTTTGCTATATCTTTCATGCGTTCATGGGCCCGTTCACCTCTTTCGATAATAATAGAAGGAACCCCATAGTCAGCTAGTCGAAGAGCGCAAAAAAGACCCCCAGGCCCGGCCCCTATGATAATAGGCTTTTGAGAAAGACCCCCAAGGTTTTTAAACTCTTCTTCTTGTTTAGAGAACTTCTCTCCCTTATTGATAACCTCTATATTATACTGATAGCGTGGTCGCTTACCGCGGTTAGCCCCTCTAGCATCTAAGCTCTGGGAGAGGATTCTAAAGTCCACTGCATCAGGTGCCCGCTTCGTGACTTCCTGCCCCAAATCAGCTTCAAAATCTAATGTAAATTGTAGTCTCGATGGCATAATACATTTATAATACCACCGCCAGATTAAAAACAGGAGTCAAACTTGAAGGCCAAACTCATTATCATTGGAAACGAACTTCTTTATGGTCGTATTAGAGATACCAATGGTCCTTGGCTTGCCAAGTGGTTAGATAATCAAGGAATAGAATTAGAAGAGATTCTCGTTGTAAAAGATGATGAAAAGGACTTATTAGAGGCCTTTGAAAGGGCCTGGAACTCTTCTGATTTAATCATCACTAGTGGAGGAATCGGTCCAACTCTTGATGATATGACAAAAGCTCTCCTAGCTAGGTTCTTTAAAAAAGAACTTCTTCCCTCAAAAGAAGCTGAGGCCATTGTTGTTGAAAATTACAAGTACTATGATAGATCCTGGACACCTGAGTTAAATACTTACCATCATATTCCTGAAGGTTTTATTGTTACTCCAAACCCAAAAGGTTTAGCTCCTGGGTTGGTCTATCAAGCAGAAAATAAGATGATTATGGCCGCTCCTGGAGTTCCAAGAGAATTACAGGCCATGGCTGAAGTTGAATTTCTTCCCCTAATCAAAGAGTATTTTAAGGGACGATTTGAGAAAAAGCATAGAACAGTCATCCGCACCTCTAGGGTTCCTGAAGAAAAGATCTTTGGTGAACTTTGCCCTTCACTTTGGAAAGACTTAAGTGCGTTTGGTTCCGTAAGCTCACTCCCCCAAATCATCGGTGTTGATATCATCGTTACTATGAGTGAAGAGAATGCCCTTAAGAATGAAGAATTGATAAAAGAGTATATAAAGAATTCCAATCTAGCAGAACATGTCTGGCAATGGGGAAATGAAAAACTTCCTGAGCTCGTCGTTAAGGAAGCTTTAGAAAAAGGAATTAAGTTTTCATTCGCTGAATCATGCACAGGTGGCCTAGCCGCAAGCCGGATCACTGATGTACCGGGCTCTTCAGGAGTTCTCTTATCAAGCCTCGTTACTTATTCAAATGATGCTAAGACAAATATCTTAGGAGTCGGAGGCCAAACAATTAAAAAATATGGCGCTGTCAGCATAGAGACTGTTAAAGAAATGGTAGTTGGTGTTCGCGATAAAACAGGTGCAGACATGGCCTTAGCTTTTAGCGGAATAGCGGGACCAACAGGGGGCAGTGTTGAAAAACCCATTGGTACTTTGGCCCTCTCTTGGGCCAATAAAACAGAAGTTAACTCTGAGGTCTTTCACTTTTCTGGTGATAGAGAGCGCCTTAAATTAAGGTTCTCAGAAATAGGTCTTTTTAAATTACTCCAAATGATTAGAGCTTATTGACCAAGTTTTGAAAAATCAATCTTTGTATTCTTCTTTGGCGCCTCTTCAGGAGCTGGAATGCTTGCAGGCTTTCTTCCCTTTTGTGGTTCTTGAATTTCAACCACACTCGGAGTATCAAACTTAGGCATTCCTTTTTTATAATCATGATCGATAAGGCGGCTTGCTTCACCAGATTCAATCTTTTTAACTGCGGCATTTTTATATTTATCTAGATCAGACTCAGTTAATCCGCTTAATTCTTTTTTAGCATTAGCAGCTTGAGCGGGAGTGATTCGTCCCATCTCTACGAGTTGATCAACCATATTAGCGACTTCGGTCTTATCAAGCTTCATGGTCTTCAGCATTTCAACCATGCCTTTATCCATGGCCATTAAACTGCATGAGGAGAAAATTAAGAGCGCTGCTATCGATTTGGTTAAAAAACGTCCAAATATCTTCTTCATTTTAAACCCCTTTTATTTTGATCAATATTGATTCTAACTTAGTTATCGGTTTTTTTTACTGATTAATTTAGTCGGTTAGTAGAAAAAGACCTAAAAAGCCAACGAAACAAGGCGAAATCTAGTTGTGATTTTATCGAAACACTCCATAAATTCAAACACTTAGAAAAAGGATGAACGAGATTGCCCATACCTCTAGGATAATCACTATAGAGATAAAGAACATTAATTAGTTTCCGAAAAGTAGTTAGTGATGAAAGAGAAAGTGAGTGCCCATTTTTATAAACAACTAACAACAGTTTTGTTGTTGATGTCAGTTATGGCCTTAAGTTCTTGCGTTCAATCTCCTTCAGGAAAAAGAAAGACTTCAGGAGCGAGCTCTAATAGTACCGACACCGGAACTCCTAATGCACCAGATTTTTCAGAGAGCTTAAACTTTTTTCAAAACGGCGCAACCCAATCAAGCACTAGCTTAAGCATTGATACTTCTTTTGAGAATACTTTTTATCTAAGAGGGCAAGAGATCAATGCTTTGATAAACCCTTCTAATAAAAGCGTGGTTCAATGCTTGGTTGTTAGGTACCCCCAAAGTGTTGATAACAAGATCCTAGTCATGGCCCTTTCGCCTCAATTCTTTTTTAATTTTTCAACTCAGACTCAAGAATACTATTACCTAGTTTCTCCCTCTGAAAAATCTACTAACCAAACCTTCTGTAATAAGCCAGGTCTAAATTCCTCTCTTTCACTTAGGTTTCCAGGAGAAAGCATTTCTTTTGCTCTTAGCGAGCTATGCCCGAATTGTAGCAATTCTATCCTAAACTCTGATGCCGTTGAAGTTTTGACCACTTCTGGAACAAGTATAAGTACTGTTGATACCAGTAACCTCTTTTTGAAATTAACCAATAGTGGAACCTCTACCCCCGTAGGGCCCCAATGTGGATCTACGGCAGAATGTGTCTCTAAGGGTTTTGATTGCTGTAGTTTTGGTCAATGTGTTAACGACAAGCAGTTAAAGACGGGTGTTGATACTTCATCATCTGATTTTTTACAAGCCGAGCAAGACATTCTTGCAAGCGCATCTAATATTTTTAACTACCCAAATTTTTTCCACCTCTGTTCAGTTGCCGTTAATCCAGAGCCAACGCCTACTCCCCTAGCAGACCCTAGCGTTAATGCTGCCAAGAGGTTTATAAAGCTCAAAGAGCTCTTTGAATGCACGACTCCTAGTGAAGGTGAGATGAGCTTATGCACAAGCACAACTGAGAACGCTAGCTTGAACGCCACTTATTTAACAGGGCTTGATGATAGAAGCTTCTTTGATATTTATAATGGAACTAACCCTGTTCCAAAACATTCAATTAATAAGATTCAATTCGCTGGTGAAATCCTCTTTGAGGATAGGCTTTTTAAGAAAGACAATTTTACAATCAATGGGATTAGTAAGGCTTCAAGTGGTTCTCCTCTTGGAAATGACACTTTAACTGACCCAGTTAGTGTTTTCTTAGACCCGGCCTACTCCATCTCAGCCTCAGCTCCTGATCAAGACTTAAAGATTCAATATAAGATTGATGGTTCTTGTAAGAAAGTTAGCACTTCGTTAGCAAAGTGTGAAAAGCATTATGTTCAAGGTGAAAACTTAAGTAAAGTTACTGATCACTTTCCAGCTAGTAATGAGTTCTTTCTCCCTTTCTATGCTGATACCAATAAGTCTATAAAGGTTGAAGTGGATGATACTGCAAAGCTTCAAGGTTCTCAATGGGCCCTTACTTTAACTTCACCAGCAAAGATTACTTTCCAAGGCACTGGCCTTCAGGTCTACGATACTCAAAAAGTTAAGATAACTTACTTTGTGGATCTCAATAGCTTTGATGTTCTTCAAAACTTAGAAGACGCCAGAGACGAAATTAAAACCATCTGTGACTGCGGTACTACTGATTGTACTTTAGAAGAAGTCATAGAGAACTCATCTGTTGTTGACTATACTTGTGTTTATCCAGAACCGGATACTCCAGAGCCACCTCTTCAGCAAACGGTCCTCCTTTCATCTAAGACAGTTCCTGTTAGATACTTTGATGAAGATGGCGTCTATCAAAAAGATGTTAGCTTTGAATCTAAGCCTCAAGAAGGAAACGAATTTAAATACACAAATGGCGATTTACTAAAGCCTAATAATGTTACTGACTATATTGGTTTTAATGAAATATATGGAAGCTTGTCTTCAGTTGGCACAACGGCCAATGCGGCTAAAGAAGTCAGTGTGACTAAAGGTAAAACTTACGATATCTTTGTTGATACAGGAACTTTCTCTAGCTGTTATTTTTGTGGAACTGATTATTTTAGCAGTATCACAAAGCTCTTTCCGGCAAACTTTCAGTCTAAAGGAGCTGGTTATACGCCAGATCTTGTTACAACTGATCCTTTGAAGGCATCTACCTACCCTGCTCATGATAAGATCTTTGGTCGCGCCTGCTTTGTTCCTGCCACTATGATTCCTTGGTCTCATAAGACTTCCTCAGATAGGCAACAACAAAGAATAGCGAGGATGAATGCTCAACACTTTCTATTTTCAAATGGATATCAAAGAGATTGGTATGGTTTTGACTATGGATCGATCATTGGCTCTTTTGATGGTGTGAGATGGTTTGCTATAGGTAATCAAAGAAGAATTAAAGCAGATACGACAAAACTCTTTTTAGCTGTTAACGCTTATTTTGGTGATCAAACTATTGAGAGCACTTATACAATTGTCGTCTCCGATGCCTCTACTACGGCACAAAGTGGCTCTTCAGTAACAAAAGACTTTGATTCAGACGGCGCTCAATGCCAACAAAATCATATTTGCTCAACAGATCAAGACTGCGCCACTCAACTTGGTTGGGACTATGCTTGCGAAACAGTCTCTACTATAAAGACGAAGTGGCCTACCTTTGATGCTAATGGACTTGAAGTACCAGAACTAGAGAATCAAGAGAATCTCATTAACTTAATCGGAGGCCTTGGCTCTTCTACTAAAAGATGTGTCTATAGAGGCCGTGGTGCCCCTTGCTCTCCTAATTATGATGTAAATGACCCTGCTAATAGTTATTCAGGTACAGACAGTTTAAAGCTTCATGCTTGCTCTAGTAATAACTACTGCCAGCAATTTCTTCAAGGTGTTCAAGTAGAAAAGTTTAACAATAGAATCTCCCGTTATGGAAAGTCTGTTAAGGTTCAAAACTCAAGCACAACGGTTGCCGAAACTGACTTAGATGAGTTTGGTTTTGGAGTTAGATCCATTGGTCGGCCTTATGCCTATCACGGAACTGAAGCCATTAGAACAGACGCTCAATCGGCCTTAAGTAACAACAGCATCTCCGCTATCTGTATTCCAGGGCGAAACCCAAGTGATGACTTAGTTGAAGATACCAATAGAAATATTCCAGGCCCTAATCATCTTGGAGATTTAGTTAATGGCATGGGTATGACTTCAACTGGTATTCGTTCAAGTGATTATCTTAGTTCTTGTTCTATCTTTAACACTACTGGTGATTACATTCAATTTGATACCTCTTTAAAAGGGCTCGCCCTAAGCAACGTTGAGGTTCAAACTCTTGCGGGGAATCAATCTATTCCCACTAACGCTTTAGAGGTTCTAGGAACAATGGCCTCTAAAGACTTTCTCGTAAACTTTGAAAGCACTCAAGTAACGACCCCTACTCTCCAAGAAAACAGATGCCTTAGAGCACCTGGCTCATCTTGCCATACAGACTTTGAATGCGCCCCTTCAAAGACCATCTCAGAGCAGCTAAATGGATTAGATCCATTAGACTCAAGCCTCTATTCAAGTTTAAATAAATACGAGATTCAGTTTTGGCAAGAAAGACTAGTTTGTGGTCAAGAGTTTGATCCAACAGATCCTGATTTTGATTTAAAAAACAATAGGTGTTGTAGAGAAACAGGTAATGCTATCACTATAGGTAACTTCTATGATGATACCAATATGCCAGCTAATGCTAGCATATCAACTATTGATAATACCTCCATTCCTGGTGTTGATATTGATTTAAATAACCCCTCTCGCTATTCGAGGGTTTCAAGCATGGTTGATAAACTGCGTTCAGCTACTGATCAAGAACCTCAAATACAAGCTGCTTGGCCTGATAGGTGTACTGAAAATGCGGGGGCTCCTGGTTGTCAAAATACTAGTGCCTTAGATAATCAATGGAAGACCATCTCTACTGTGGCCCAAAGAACTTGTTGCTCTGGTCATTGGATTAGAAATTTTAATACAACTGGTAATGGCGGTGGCCATAATTGGGGAAGCAATAAGCACCAAGATGTTCCAAAAGATTCCTTAAAGTGTTTGAACTGGCTTCCATGTGATGCAGGTGAAGGTGAATGTGGATCTACTGACTTTGTTTGTGATACTAATGTTCAAGAACCGGATGATTTAAAGTGTATGCAAAGAGAAACTAGTAATTCTGAAGCTACTATTATCTTTGATTGGATGAATACTTTAGAGCTAACTGGCATTCCTCAGATTGCGGTTAAGTCTGAGGAGTTCTCTGATATTCTCTGTAAGGTTGATCCTACTAATCAACAAAACCTTGCTCCAGGGTCTATTGCCCTTCCTAATTTAATTATAACTGGCGCTGATGGTGAATATACCGATGGCGCTTCAAAGATGTATTCTGCCAATGAGCCATCTAACTTTGCAACTGGTATAAAGAAGGTTTTTTCTGAAGATACCTTTAGCTGCTGCCTTCCTACAGGAACAGTCATGAACCCAGGGGATGATCCTAAGCTATGCTGTACTGGTGTTATTAATGGAAATAATAATCAATGTGCCTTACCTGACTTTACCAACGTTACGGTCTATTTTAACCGTTATGTTTCTTCAGCTGCAAAAGATATCAATGATTCACAAGTTGATCCACAAACAGGTTTTATAAGTAACCCCCTTATTGTTGAAAACCTAGCCTGTCAGCAACAAGTTTGCGCATCAGGAACCTTAGCCAGAGGGGTTGCTCTTAGTAACTTAAAGATTCCTGGAAAAGAAAGTAGCACCAAGACCTTTAAAAGGTTTATCGATGAAAATTCTCAGGCCACCAATGCCAATGGCCTAGCAGACCTCTATGATGCTGGTCTAAGATGGAATGATGACATCTATTGTGTTCCCTCTGGTCTTGCTCAAACGGGATCCACGGCCCTTAAGATTACGGCCTGTCCTTAAGCAAACATAATCAAAGTGACAACGGCCAATATGAATCGGTAGATTGAAAAAACCCAAAGACCCATACTCGATACATACTTTAAGAAATAATGAATGGTGGCGAGCCCCACAATAAAAGAAAGAATAAGCCCAACGAAAAGGGCCAAGATAGAAAAACTAGCATCCTCTGCGAAGACTTGAGGCAATTTATAAACAAAGCCAGCGCCAATAACAGGCAAGCTTAATAAAAAGCTATAACGAGTCGCCTCGAGGCGTGAGAGGCCTAAGAAGCGAGAAATCGTTAGAGTCCCTCCACTTCTACTCACCCCAGGAAACACGGCCAGACCTTGAAAGAGACCTATGAGAAGAGATCTTTTATAATCTACTTTTGAGGTCATAAAGTCCGTTTCAGACCTGGTTCCTCGGTGGTCAAAGAACCACATAAGTGCTCCAAAGAGAACTAAGTTAGAACTGATCATTATGGCGCTTCTTCCATAGACCTCAGCTGTATCTTTTAGGACGTAGGCTAAAATAAAGGTAATTCCAGTGCTAAGAGAAATATTAAAAAGCCAGTTTCTTCCTCTTACTTTTTCTTCACCTTCAGAAAATGCGCTTGATATTATTTCTTTGATGTCTTTAAAAAAATAGACAAAGACGGCCAGAGCCGTTCCTACATGCATGGCTAAGTCAAAAGCCACTCCAGGGTCATCAATCTTTAGGTAATGAGGAAGAAGGGCCAAGTGTCCAGAAGAGCTTACTGGTAAGAATTCTGTTATGCCTTGAATGACTCCATAAAAAACAGCGTCTAACCATGTCATCGTTGTACCAACCCAAAATAAGTTAATCTTTTATTTTTAATTGAAACTCTTAAGTCTTTTAGATGAACTAAGAACTTCTCAGTATAGAATCTTTTCTTTGATTCTTTATTTAAATGGGCCGCCACTAAAAAGAGCCTATTAAGATTATCAAAGAGAATCTCTTGGAGCCTATCATCGCCACTTTGTAAGGCCCGTCTGCCTAACTTAAAGTAGATCCGATAAACAGCTTCTTCCATCATCTCTCGCTCTTTATCTGTTAGGCTTAATTTAATAAAGTGATCAAAGACAGTTAATGAATTGATATCATCACTTCTCTGAGGAAATTCAAACATATTAAAATAATCAAAATACCAAAGTGTTCCCTGCAAGAAGCTTCTTCTAAAATTCTTTCTCGATAAAGCGCTTTGAAGGTCTCCGCCCCAATAGATCCGTAAGGCGACTGAGTTATTGGTTTCAATAGGTATATAGGTCTCAACCATTTTCTTATCTAAGATAATATTTTCTTCAAATAATTGCTTGTAACGAAGAAATTTATAATTCCCTACTTTACCAAAATCAATTTCAGGAGGTACTCCATCTAAGGCTTTTTTAAGAAGCTCCTTTCTTACTTTAACAAAGCCTCTAAAAAAAGGACCAAAGGTTAAGAGATGACCTACTAAAGTACGGCTTCCTAAACTTAAAGAGGCACGAACAAGCCTCTCCATCTCCGTTCTCATCTTTGGCTTAAGGATCTTATCTGTGCCGTAAGACTTCTGATACTTTCTTTTAAAAAAGCTCTCACGAGGTTCTAAGAACCCTTTAGAAAGAACAGGAAACTGAGAGGTAAAAAAAGGATTGCCCAACTTTCCTTGCTCTAGAAGTTTAAGGAGTGAAAAACGATCTTCAACCTTGATCAGAGCGTCCATATTAGACTCTTTATCATAGACTCTTAAAAAAGCATTAATCTTAGGGTTATTTGCTCCACGTTTAATAAACTCAAAGCTTGGCAAAAAGATAAAGCGCCCTTTTGAAAGTGAGCTTAAGGATTTAAACTTAAATCTATTACTAGTATGTTCTTTAAATTCATTTAGAGAGCCTTCATCTTTTAGATCTAGGTTCTCAGTTACGGGGTTTAAGACCATCCCATCAACTAAGCTTAGCCCTTCTAAAAGAGGAGAAACTGTTGAGAAGATAAGAAGCCCACTAACCCAAACAATTCCAAGTCCTAGGCTCAACTTCCCGCCTACATTGTAAACCCTGGTATGGCTTAAAACTTCTTTAAGGCTAGGCTTTTTGAACAATAAAAAGATCTCCCCTAAAATCAATGGACCAAGTAAGGCTTCTAAAACCACCCTTGCTCCGCCCCCTATTCTCTTCCAACTCTTAGTCCCAAGTCCCCTAAGACCTAAAAGCCACTGAGAAAGGGAAACTCCTAGAATCAAGGTCATGTAAAAACGAATCAATAGATAGATAGCAAAGACAAAGACTAAGGTGGCCAGTCCTTGAGAGAGGTAGAGACCTTTAGAGGAGGCCCCTAGGTCAAGGCTCGATCCGATACTACGGCTTAGGCTTAGGTACTTACGTTCGTAGACTTGAAAGGATAAAAGGGTATAGAAGCCTATATAGGCGAAGCTTATATCGGCCCAAAAAGCTAGAAACCGCCGGCTAAGCCCCCCGAAACTGATAGAATACTCACTTCTATTATTCAACTAGTTATCCTTACTTAGAGAAGTGGTGCAACTTTTCTGGGCATTTTACCAAAGGCCCTATAATAGCTTCACAATCTTCAAAGTCATTGTAATCTCATAAACTATTCTACCCTTTCCCTAAAAATTGCCAAGGTTAATTGGCAAATGAATAGTTTAATTGTGACCAAATCAGTCAGCTATTAAAATAAGAGGTGAAACTAAGTTAATGAAATGTAGGGAAAATTCCGAAAATAGATTGTGGGAAACCCTAAAACGGGAAAGTTAAGATGAATCGAAACAACTTTTTAAAAACGCTTACTGTCCATCTGATCAGCCTTAGTCTGACTTTTGCACCTCTACCTCTATTCGCTGCTAGCGAAGATGAAAAAGGTGTTCAAGTTAACAATAGTGAGTGGGTCGGAAATATTGGCGGGATCTTAGGCCAAGTCAGTAGCACTGTTATGCAGAGTCAGCAAAAACAATTTGCCATGAGGCAACAAGCGGCTCTCCTACAAGGATCAAGACCACAAGTTGTTCCAGCAAAATTCTTTCCACAATGCCGTATTGCTCCTGCTGGCGCTAAGATTCCACAACAGGCCTGTAAGCCTTCAGGGAACCCAATGCAGTCGGTTCAACAAGCGCAAACCTTTCAAACCATTGCTCAACAAAATATTGATTTCTATGACCAACTTTTAGATGAAGCTCAAAACGCTGCCCTTCCTTCTGGTATCGCTTGTTTAAAGCAGGCCATGGATGGAGTTGGTTCTTCTGTTCAAGATAGAATCAATGGTCTTGAAAGAATGAAAGAGCAGATCGCTAAATCAAATCAACTCTTTGAAGAACAGAATAAAAAGATTCTTGAAGATATTAAAAGAAACGGAAATGTTCTTCTTGGTGCTGAACGTGGCAAGAAGATTGATGTTAACCTTGAGACGGCTGAATTTGATAAGCTCATGTCTCCAGAGTGTAAGGACATCATCGTCAATAGTGGAAACGCTACAGTTAATTCTCAGGTTTTTAGAGGTGGTCTTTTAGGAATCCGTGATGGTGCCCTTAGCTCACTTAATGTTAAAGCGACTAACCTTCAGTCAAATTACGGATCTTATAAGAAAGACCTCGACGCAAAGATCATCCAGATGAAAAAAGATATTAAGGATTACGGTCTTGAAGGATTCCTTGATCAAAATGGTGGTCAGTCAGGAAGCTTTGCCTTTGAAAGAAATGGTCAAAAGACTTTTGGTTCTCTAAAGAACGCTTTTACAGATAAGGCCAATCAAATTGCAACGAAGATTGCTGACATTAAAAAGAATATTAGATCAGAAGTTGGGGGAACCTCAACTGATCTTGATAGCCTCATGAGAATGGATCAAAACTTTAGAACTGACTTTGCTAAGTTTGCCGACGTAGCTGAATCTCAATTAAAAAGAGAGAAGATGAGTCAGTGTATTACTGGCGCTGATAGTGGGGTTAGTCTATCAACTGATCAAATTCTCGCTGGCCTTAGATACGATACCACTGCCCTAACAGGTAATACTCTTGCTAACTATCGTAGTGCTTTAAAGTACATCCTTGATGACACACAGACGACACCAGAGACTAAGAAGACTCGTATCAAAGAACTTGATGCAAAGTTTCAGGGTCGAGTTGTCATTGTTAATTCAGCAGAAAATTCAACTGAGAGAACAATGCTTCCTTATCAGATGTTTCAACAAATTGTTGCCAATTGTGAAGCTGTCATCGATGAGAAGAATGATGATAACGTAGGTCGTTCAACTGCTGATAAGATCAAGCGAGCTAAGACTTATATGAGAGACTTACAGAAGTTAGAGAGAACCTTTGCTTCAGAGATGTCCAATCATATCCTTTCAGAAGTTCAAAACTGTTCAGGCAGAGGCCTTGACGCTGGTCAATGTGGTGAAGAGGCCATGGACCCATCTAACGGTGAGTTCTGTTTATCTCAAGCTTCAACTTGTGCTGATCAGGCGAACAGATGTTATGGACAAATCAATCAAGAAGTTAAGAAAAGACAAGATAATATGAACAGCCTAGCCACTGTTTATAATAATAACGTCGCTGCTCTTATCACTTCTCAAGAAGCCCTTCTAGGACAAGTTAAGGCGCAAGTTCAAAGAGACGCTGAATTCTTTAAGAGCTTCTTTCCTGGAGCAAACTACGCCTACCCTGAAAGCCTCTTTGTTAAGATGCCTCAACTCTCTGAGTTTGGATCTTTAGGTGTTGAGCTTCGTGGTGGTGGAGATATTGAAACCCTTAAGAAACTTCCAGAAGAGATCGCGAAACTTCAAGGCGCTCTTAAAGAACAATGGGAAGGTGGCGCTGGTGGAAAAGGCATTGCTAACGTCATTGACGAGTATATCAAGTCTCAGGCCCAGGCCATGGAGAACAATAGAGGAAAGTGGGAAGGACTTCTTAGTGAGTGTCAAAACACAGAGGCTCAATCAGTTGCCGCCATCCAAAAGCAAAACCAAAAAGCTCAAAAAGAATACGGAGAAAAAGCCGAAAAACTTGGTGAATTCTGTAGCCGCTTTGACGCCTTAAAAGACACCAACCCTGCTGCTGGTTGTAACGATGACTATGATGTCAAAGGTCTTTATAAAGATTCAATGAAAGTTTCAGCCCATGTAAATGATGACGCCATTAGGTTTGTGAGAAAGTATCAAGAAATGTGCGCTCAATCACAAAACGAAAGCGAAAAAGGAACGGAAGCTCTTGGGGATTCAAAAAATGGTGAAGAGTATATCCTTTCAAATTGTGATGTTAGAGGTTCAGATCAGACTCTTAAGCAGGCCCTCTCAGATATCCAAAAAGTTAGTGGAATTAGTGACACTGAAAAACAGACTATCTCAGCTGCAACTGATGTTTCTTCAGCTGAAATAACGAAGATCGTAGAAGCTAATAAAGAGAACAAAGAACTTATTACGGCTATTGAGAATTATATCGCCTTAAATAAGAAAAGTACTGAAGTAAAAGAGAAAATTAAAGATGCTCAAAAGCCAGAGTACTTTTTAGGTATGGTCTCAAGAAGTGTGACTGATGAAAATATCAAAAAGGCTATCGCGGCCAGAGCTGCCGAGCTGGCTAAGAAATCTTTCAAAGAAGATAGTGGTTTTTGTATGGAATCTAAGCTTGACGCTCTTTCAGAGATTGTTGGAGATGTTAAAGAAGATACTGGAATGCTAGGCCGCTTTAAGCAAGAAACTTCAAAGACCGAAAATAACAGACCAATGCAAGCTGTGGGACGCTCTATTGCTAGTTTATCAAATAGCGCACAAGGCGGAGCCACTTCAGACTTTGGTCAGGCTGATTACTCAGATATTGAATGTGCTGCTGCAGCAACCCCAGGGAGATTTGGGGCTGGTGACTTTAGCAGCTTTGATCAAAGCATATTAGGCCCGAACGCCAGTGCCATACTCGGGCTTGGCAAGTAGCTGGCCCTTAACCGGAGGAAGAAGAGATTAAAGACGGAACTGTAAATCTCTCATTCAATCAAAAGAACAAAATGCTTTTTTCAAGCAACGGGGGGATGCTCATCCTCTTGGTGCTTTGTCATTTTTTCCTCACATCTTGTTTATCAAGCCCTAGTAATGGAAATAGAAAGAAGTCTGGTGGTGTCTCAAACTCCCCTTCAAGTGTAGCCGCTGGTTATGGAAGGATCCTCGCAGATAACCCCATTATCTTAAGTGGCAACTATAACCTAAGCGCTGATACCAACTTAAATACTCTATTGTCTTCAAGCCAAGACTTTATAACTAATAATCAATTCCTAGCAGATGAATGCGATGGCTCTACCACTTCAATTCCTAATTGTATTGATGTAAGAACAAACTCAACTTCTCTGCCCCTTCAAGCGGCTGATAAGAAATGGGCCTTTCAAACTGATACTGATGAATGGCTTCAAGTTCAAACCTTTGGTCATATGATGAAGGCCAGTGATAGCTTTCACTCTACTCTTCAAAATGCCCATAGCTCTGCTCCCATCTTAGGATACGAGACTTCCCTGCCAACGAGCTTGTTTACAAACTCAACTCATTGGAACACAGCAGCTCCGCTAGTGGCCTTTGCTAATTGCGGAATTGTCGATCAGGCTTTTTATTCTCCTTCAAAGTTTCAACTTTGTTTTGGGAATGATTCTGTTTTTCCACAAGTGATGATTGCTGAAGATAATACTGTGATCTACCATGAAATGGGTCACGCTTTTAATCATATCCTCATGAATGTGAGAAACAGAGATGCGGGAATAACCCCTGCCGCAGACCTCGGTCAACTCTTTTACGACGAAGCCGGATCAATCAACGAAGGCATTGCTGATCTTTGGTCATACTTTATGAATCAAAGGGCTCACTTTGCCGAATGGGCCCTTGGTCGTTTTGCTAACCTATCTAGACCTATGAGTGAAGATGATCCTCTTCACGCTCCTGGGATTGCTGCTGATAATAACTCAAGACTAAGCTACCCTGCCTATCTACTCTATGATCCAAACTTTCCAGATGAGCCCATCGAAGATGTTCACATCGCCGGTCAAATCATCTCTCATTTTCTTGTGGCCCTAGGCAAAGATATGAGCACCCAATGTGGATGGTCTACTTCAACTTCAATCAGCACTCTTCAATACCTTCTTTATGAAACCTTTGTAGAGCTCGGAGACCTTGAGGCCTATGGCTCTAATGCTGACAAATTAGGGGGCATCAATAGTGTCAACCTCTCTCAATCTCACGCTCTGACTTGGTCACGAGTAGCGAATCCTATTAACTTTAGAAGGTTCGCTCAGGTTCTTTCAAAATACGTTCTTCTCATTTATGGTCAACCAGGAAGAACATCATGTAATAGCACCAACTATGACATGGACTCATACGAGCAGCTTCTTGATGCCTATGGACTTCTTCTGTTTAAGAATTACAATGAAGATGGTGGATCAGTTGCGGCAGGGAGAAGCCTTTCAAACACCGAAATTACCCCCGCTAACAAAGTTAAAACTGTTACGGTCTCTAAGGACCTTTTAAAACTAGATCCAACTCAAAATGCCTCTCAGGCCTTCATATTTGATAATAGAGAAGCCTTGGTTCAAGCCTATAAAAGCTTAAGCATCAATGGAGGAATAGGACAGCTCTCAGATCTTATTGACGATAGCCTACCTTATAACAATGGAAATATCTCTATCTCTCCAGGGGAATTTGTAGGGGTGGCCCTTAACCTCTACAACGATTCAAACTCTCCTATGGCCGGTATTCAGGTACTAGGAAATGATTGGGATCACGGAAACTCTGAAGGTAAACCTTGTGGAACCTTTGAGGATCAATTCCCAAGTTCAAGCGAAGGTGGAGTCGTGGCCTCTGATGAAGTAGGCGTTCCTACTCCAGGTCAGTGCCAGTATATTACAAGAGATAACGGTGATGATAGTCCTCTTGAGATCATGCAACCTGTTTGTATGGTTCAAGTAGCAGAAGATAATGCGACTAAGTGGGCCTTTCAAGGTGCCCTTCAAGAACAAAGACGAATCGAAGATAGAAACTGCCTTGATGGCGTTGGTGGAAATGCAAATGAATGTTTTGTAAGAGTTGTTCAAGGAACTGATCAGGCCACTTACTCAAAGCTTGATCCTAAGAGTAATTGGTCAGACACAGTGGCCCCTAACGGCTCTCCCACTTTTAACTATAGTAATCTAATCTTCATGGAAGTTAGCCCTTCTACCCCTCCTGGAACAACGTTTAACTGTCGTTTTAGAGTCCGCTTTACAAACTGTGAAGACTGCTGGGTAGACCCGGCGGCATCAAATACTAAAGGTGATGATTACCAAGACTATCAATATTCAGGAGGCGATCCATTCAAGATTATCAATTTTGAATTTATCGTTATTGATTAATGTTAAAAAAAACGGCCCTCCTTTTTTCATTTTTCGCCCTCGCCATGGCCTATTATTATTCCTCTTCTCCTAATAAACAGAGTGAATCTAAAAAGGTGGCCAAAGGCTGGAAGAAATATCAAAAGCTTAAAAATAAGACTGTCGCTTCCCCTATAAAAAAAGAAGAGTTAGTTAAAGAGAAGTTAGTTCAAAAAAGGGCACCCGCTTCAGTAAAGCCAAGATTGCTTCCCACTAGAAATGGTCGTTTTCTCGATGGAAAAAATGCTCGGGACTATAGCAATATGGCGGTTCCGTTAAAGTATAAAAATAAAGTAAGCCCAGACTGGCAAGAAAGGCTAGGCCATAGCCTAACTCGTTTTCATGATGAGGGAACAGAAGTCCTTATTCAAAAAGAAAGACCCATCATCTATATCAATCAAGGCATAGGCCAGTTCCGCGAACAGGTCAGTATCAACTTTAAATTACCAGATGGAACTAAGAGCTCTTACCGCGCTATGGTTGATTCTTCTAATGGTAAGATTCTTTATACTTATGACAGAACGAAGATTGAGTATTTTAGAAATAAACCAACGGGCTTGACTCACCCGTTGGCCAATTAAGAATATTTTAGAAACCTAGTGGTGCTGAAACACTTAAGAGTAAATAACTAGCGCCAGCTTCTGAAGAGCCATTCAAGGCCACAGTCGTTCCAGCTGAAACATCTTCATACTCATCATAAGTAAATGTCTTATACTCTAAGTTCACGGCTAAAACCATTGGGATCACACTCATACCAAGACCAATAGACATACCATTACCAAGTAAAGTGTCTCCTATCTGATTTGAATTGGCGCCAGAAACAGAGTCAATTTCAAACTTTGAATCAACATAGTATGAAGCCCAAATTCTAAAACCAATTGGAAATTCATAACCTACAAAGGCCCCCATATTAGTTCCTTTATAATCAACTTCAATTGAAGGAGTATCATCATCAGAACCAGTGATGCCTTGAGAGTCATATGTAAGACCTGCTAAAAAGCCAATGTATGAAATCCCTACTCTAGCCCCAAAACCAATACCTGTATAATCTGAAGCGTGCTGGTCCCCAGTACTTGGAGTATGATTACCTTCTGATCCTTTAGCATAACCAACATACGGTTCTAAATGGATTCCTGCAGTGGCCGTTGCTGAAAACATGGCCAGTAATGAAAAACATAAAATAAGATTCTTCATGATATCCTCCTTGATGGATATTTAATTTCTAAAAGTTTTTTTTAATTTAACATAGTTAAATTATATAGGAATTTCCTACAATTCCAAATCAGATGGAATCTTGGTAAGTGAAAATTATTTATTGATTTAATAAATTGAAAAATCTTTGAAGGGTCTTTGTAGTCGGTCATCCAAGCTCCACTTGGCTGACTATTTTCTCAACACCATACTATCAAGGCTATTAACTGACTAAAACCCTAGGTAAATAATGCCTAAATAAAGGCCTTGAACTGCTCTAAACACTCAGGATTAGAGACAGCTTCTAAATTTGAGGGAGTCTTTCCCCCTAAGATTCTTGTAATAAGAAGCTCCATTTTCTTACCAGAACGGGTGTAGGGAATATCACTAACTTCGATTACTTGTTTTGGAATATGCCTTGGAGTTGTCTTTGTTTTAATCAGTTTCTTTATCTCTAGAATCTTCTCTTCGTCTAAGGATACTCCATCAACAAGTTTTACAAAGAGTATAACATCCACGTCCCCATCAACTTGTTTACCAACACAAAGGCTATCCACTAAGTATGGAAGAACCTCAGTTTGCCTATAGATCTCTGAAGTTCCAATCCGAACACCGCCAGGATTTAAAGTAGCATCACTACGCCCATAAACCAGTACTCCCCCATCAGAGGTGATAGTAATAAAGTCTCCGTGATGCCAGGTCTTATCAAATTTATTAAAATAGGCTTCTTTTATTTTCTTATTGTCAGTATCCCCTAAGAAATAGATAGGTCTACTTGGGAAACTTGATTTACAAACAAGCTCTCCTTCAAGATCTCTTAGGTCTTCTCCTTTTTCATTAAAACAAGAGACATCCATGCCAAGACCTAGGTTTTGAATCTCTCCACGCTTTACTTCAAGAGTTGGGACTCCAAGCATAAAACAGCCAATAATATCAGTGCCTCCGCAAATAGAGGCGAGCTGGACATCTTTTTTAAATGAGTCATAAACAAAGTCGTATTGTTCAGGGAGTAAAGGAGCTCCGGTGCTCATGAGGGTTTCAAGGCTTTCAAACTTAAAATCATTCTTATAACCCGTATCTTCTAAGGCCCTAAGAAACTTAGGAGAAGTACCGAAGATATTTAGTTTTTCTTTTTCAATAATCCTTGTGTATTCCTTTAGGCTCGGAAATCCTGGGCTTCCTTCGTAAAGAGTTACCTTAGATCCAAAATAAAGGGAGCTCACTAGCCAGTTCCACATCATCCAACCACAAGTGGTGAAGAAAAAGATGTTCTTATGACTTTGTAAATCTGTATGAAGCCCAAGCTCTTTAATATGCTGAAGTAATGTGCCTCCTACTGAGTGAACTATGCACTTTGGTTTTCCCGTCGTTCCAGAGGAGTACATAATATAGAGGGGGTGATCAAAGGGAACTCTTTTAAAAGAAAGTTCATGATCTCCTTTTTGAAAATCACTAAAAAGTTCACCTTTATTAAGGCCTTCAAGAGAGGGTTCTTTTTCAAGGAAATCAACAATGATAATCTTCTCTAAGAAATCTAATTTTTTCTCAATCTCTTTGATCTTAGGCATTTGATCAAAGTACTTTCCATTGTACTCATAGCCAGCAGCCGCCACTAAAACTTTAGGCCTGCTCTGACCAAAGCGGTCTATGACCCCTTCAATCCCAAAGTCACAAGAAGTTGAGGTGAAGCTGCCCCCTAGGCTTGTAGCCGCTAACATGGAGATCACAGTTTCTGGAATATTGGGCATATATGCCGCTAAGACATCCCCTTCACCAATAAGATCTTTTAAAGCAAAAGCTAATGAAGCTGTTCTCTTTCGCAGGTCTTTATAAGTGATCTCTTCTTTTAATCCTGACTCATGACAAAAGTTTAAAGCTATTGAATCTTCTTTGCCTTTTGATAAAAGGTTCTCTGCAAAGTTTAATCTTAGATGGGGAAACCAACCATAAGTCTCAAAGCTATAGTCGGTACAAACGGGAGTTAAGCTCCCCTCATATTGAACGCCGTAGAACTCAATTAACTTTGTCCAAAACGCATCAGGATCTTTAACAGACCAAGAGTGGAGCTCTTTATAGGATGAAACGCCAACTTCTTTTTGAAATTGAAAGAGCGTCGTTTTCTCAACACGCTCCTGACTCGGCTTCCAAAGAACAGCGTTTTCCACTTATAACTCTTTTTTAAAGATTGCGTCGCTTGAAGCGAAGACCTTATCGTGAAGAGACCCTCCAACACTATCCATCGTTACAACCACAGGAAAGTCCTCAACCGTTAGTTCCCAAATTGCTTCAGGTGAACCTAAGTCTTTCCAGTAAACATTATCTACAGACTTTATCTTTTCAGCTAGAACTTGAGCGGCTCCGCCAACGGCGTGAAAATAAACACAACCATAATCCTTACAGCCTTGTAGTGTCTTAGGACCCATACCACCTTTACCGATAACACCGATAATTCCATAGTCTCGCATAACTTCCCATTGATAAGGCTCTTCTCGAATAGAAGTAGTAGGGCCCGCGGCCTTAACTTCGTAGCCACCTTTTTTATCTTCAAGAACGACTGGACCACAATGATAGATGATCTGCTGATCAAGGCTTACAGGGGGAGGAGTTCCGTCATGAATCCTCTTATGAACGGCATCTCGTCCGGTAAACATCTTGCCAGAGATAAGAACCATATCACCGACTCTTAATTCTCTTATATCTTCTCTTTTAAACGGATAAGTTAGTCTTTTCATCTTAGTACAACCATTTTTTTACTGAGTTATTATTACCTAGAACAATTCCCTGTCGCCTAAAGGCCCAGCACATATAGCTGATTGAGACAAAGAAACTGGCCGGTAGCCTATTAAGAACACCTACTTTACAACCAAGAAGAGTCGTCTTCCCTCCAAAGCCCATAGGCCCGATTCCAAATTTATTTGAGGTTTCTACAATATCTTTTTCTAACTTTTTAAGATCTGGGTGATCATTCGTATCATCGAGCATTCTTAGAAGCATTTCTTTAGACTTAGCGTATCCCGCTCCGCGGTCTCCACCTATGGCCACTCCTAATACTCCAGGTCCACAACCCTTACCTTGCGCTTGAATCACAGCATCTAAAATTACCTTTCTCACTCCATCAAGGTCTCGCCCAGCATTTAGGCCAGTATCAGGAAGCTTGTATTGAGCCCCAACATTTTCACATCCGCCTCCCTTAAGCATAAGCTTTACTTCAACGGAAGATTTATTATGCTCATGAAAGTGAATATCCGGATGTCCGGGGCCTATATTCATGGTCTCATTCTTTCCTGTCAGAGAATCCACGGAGTTTTGTCTTAAATAACCAAGCTCAGTAGCTTTTACAACGGCCTTATGAAGAACCTTCACAAAATCATTTTGTCTAAAGCCAGCAGGATGCTCTACATAGAAAAGAATAGTTCCCGTATCCTGACAAATAGGTTGAGACTTCTTTTTAGCTAATTCAATATTGGTTTTAATGATTCCCATGGCATATTCAGCCGTGGTGTTCTTCTCTTCGTCTTTAAGGGCCTTGAGGACAACCTTTTGAACATCATCCGGAAGCACTGTTGATGTAACTCGTATAAGTTCTAGAAGAGAATCAAAGAGGTGGTCTTTTTTCTTAACCGCTTTCTTTTTAGTCGTTTTTTTTGCTACCTTCTTTTTAGTAGGCTTCTTGGCCACTTTCTTTTTTGTAGCTTTCTTAGCCACTTTCTTTTTTGTAGCTTTCTTAGCCACTTTCTTTTTTGTCGCTTTCTTAGCCACTTTCTTTTTCGTCGCTTTCTTGGCCACTTTCTTTTTTGTAGCTTTCTTAGCCACTTTCTTTTTCGTAGCTTTTTTAGCCACTTTCTTTTTCGTAGCTTTCTTAGCCTTCTTTTTAGACATGAAGGTATCCCCTTTAATAGTTTTCAGACCACAGGAGTATAACAATTTCCAACCCCTTTTGAGAATAACGCGTCTCTGAAAATAACCTTGTTAACAGCTCCTCCTCACGGTGGTAAAAATGGGGGTGATTTCTTTATCAGGCCTTAATGACCCACAGCGCGAAGCTGCCAGTACCATCGATGGACCAGTTCTTATACTGGCGGGGGCAGGCTCGGGTAAAACCCGTACTATTACTTATAGAATTGCCCATATGGTGGATAACCTACAAATGGATCCAAAGACTATCTTAGGGGTTAGTTTTACCAATAAGGCCTCTAAAGAAATGAAAGAGAGAGTGATTACTCTCCTTGGAAAGAGAAAGGCCCGCGGCATCACCTTGGCCACCTTTCATAGCCTCGGGGTCAAGATCTTAAAAGAAGAGATTCACCTCCTTGGCTATCATAAGAACTTCTCTATCTACGATACCTCTGATCAAACCTCCATTGTTAGAGAGGCCTTAAAGTCCATTAAGACTGAGAAAACCTTTGATAGAAAACAGATCATGTCTAAGATTGGTTTTCTAAAGAATAAAGGAATCATGTCTGAGGAGTTTATCTCTTCAGTATATTTTGACGAAGAAGACCCTTATGACCTAATGGTTGAATATGTTTACCGTTATTATCAAGACAAGCTTAAGTTTTATAATGCCATAGACTTTGATGACATCTTAAACTTAGTGGTGCGCCTCTTCAGAGAGTTTCCAGAAGTCACCACAAAGTATTCAAAGAAGTTTCAGTACGTCATGGTCGATGAGTATCAAGATACCAATCCCCTTCAGTTTGAGTTAATCATGGGTCTTACTAAGACCCATAATAACCTTTGTGTTGTTGGAGATGACGATCAGGCCATCTACGCCTTTAGAGGGGCCGATGTCACGAACATCCTAGAGTTTGAAAAGAAGTTCTCTGGGGCTAAGGTCGTAAAGTTAGAGGAGAATTACCGCTCTACTATGCCTATCCTTAACCTGGCCAATAAAGTCATCATCGAGAATAAGAACCGAAGAGAGAAGTCTCTTTGGTCAAAGATAGAAAGCACTGAGACCCCTCTTCTTTGGTTAACTGCTGATACGGATCATGAAGCGCAAGTTGTCGTCGACGAGATTGTTCAGCATCAAGGAAATGGTGGACACCTCGGGGATATGGCCATTTTGTATAGAAGCAATACTCAGGCCCAGCCCATAGAGGATCAACTAAGACTCTCCCAAGTTCCCTACACCATTCTTGGGGGGCAAAAGTTCTATGAGAAAAAAGAAGTTAAAGACCTTATTGGATATTTAAGTGTTATCTTAAACCCAAAAGATCAAATCGCTTTAAGAAGAATCCTCAACATCCCTCACCGCGGGATCGGGAACGTCACTCTAGAGAAGTACTTAAACCTCTCTGAAGAAAAACAAGTCACCCTCTTTGAAGCCCTAGAGCTTGAACCAGGCCTTGATCCAAGACGCCATGATCAAATCGTTCACTTCACAAAACTTATAAAGAAATTTCAACATAGCTTTGAAAACTCCCCTCTGCCTGAGGCCATCTCTAATATGGTGGATGATATTGAGTATTTAAAGTTCGTAGAAAAATCCTATGATTCAGTTAAACAAGTCGATCAAAGAAAAAACGATGTTCATATGTTCATTGAATCGGCCGTGAGGTTTTTGAAATACAACCAAGGACAGGGCTCCTTAAAGATGTTTGTCGAGAGGCTTCTTCTTCAAGATAACCAAGACGAGCGCGATGAAGACGATGATGATGACGTTAGAAAGAACGAAGTCACTATGATGACCCTTCATAGTTCAAAAGGTCTTGAGTTTGATACAGTCTTTTTGATTGGTATGGAAGAAGAGACCCTCCCCCATAAAAGAGTTCTTCAATTAGGGGAAGATATAGGCGAAGAGAGGCGCTTAGCCTATGTGGGTATAACAAGGGCCCAGCAAAAGCTAGTTATGACTTATTGCAAAGAAAGAAAGCTTTACGGAAGAGACTCAGTCCGCCACAAGAGCCGCTTTCTCAATGAACTAGGAACCTATTATACAGAACAAGACCGAACCACCTTTGGTCACCTGACTGAAGATGAGGCCACAGAATACAAATCAAGCTTCTTTAATAATTTAATTGATGGACTTGATGACTAAAAAAAAAGCCCGTGGCTAGACGGGCTTTTTGTATGATGAACAAAGATCATCCTAATCAATTGCTTTTTAATCTAATGTATCTACTTGAAGGGCCATAACACCTTTTCTAACTTTACCATCAGGGAAAGTATTGGTTGTAGTCCCTTTAAGTCTAATATTTGTGTAAGAAGCTCCAGACTTATGAAGAACGATAACTTCTGATGATACTGATAATACAGCGTCAATTCGGTAATCACCATTGATCGTAAACATTAAACGGCTCGTGCCTCTTGCTGTTTGATCATAAACAAGATTAGTGATGCCACCATTTTCGATTGAGTACTCTTGATAACCTGAACCGAAGTTAATTCCTAGAGAAAAGACATCAATCTTAGTTTTTGTATCATTGAATTTAAGAGTCGAAGTAAAATCTCCTTCTTCTTTTTCTTTAGAGTTAACAACCACTAGTCCTTTAAAGCCAGCATAAGCGCTATAATTTTCAACTAGAGCAACACCAAGGTCTCTACCCATTTGCCTGATTGTTAAGACCTTTTCTTCTAAGTCTTTCACAGCTGAGATCTTATCTTGAAGAGCGCCACATTGAGTGATTCCTTCTTGATAGAAAGATTCTTGTTCTACAGAGAGTTCGTCAAATTTCTTTAGGTTTCTCTTTAGTTCTGAGCATTTCTTTGGAAGCTTTCCTTTAGCGACAGTTGTCTCATCGGCTTCAAGCTTACACTTTCTTTTATTTTCTTTTACTTTAAAGCAGGGAAACTGACTTAAAACGGCATCAATCATTGGCAGGACCTGAGCTTCAGTGGCCTTAATACCAAATTGAACTTGCTTTAACTTTCTTAATGAATTGTCCTTAAGCTTACCTAAACTTAGAATAGCAGTAGAGATTTGAGCAATCTTACTCCCACTGCTTGCGTCAGCTTCGTAAGTCAAAGGAAGTTGATCTCCATAAGAGAGCCTAGACATTACTGTCTTCCATTGAACTTCTGGGTAGGCATAAGAGTAACCGACCAGGTCTTCCCCTTGAGGGAAAGTGAGAATCGTCGCGTCGCCAATCTTACCATCAAAGGTCTTGTTTACTTGAAACTGACTGACTTCTTTAGCGTGGTGAATATCCGATGCAACATCAATCTTATCGGCTTTTGGACCACCACAGCTCATAAGAGAGCCTAGGGCGAGGGTCGCTGAAAGCATGATTATTTGTTTTTTCATTTCTATATCCTTTTATCTTTATATCAATTAATTAGAAAAACATTGAGAAATCAATTGTCGTCAGTGGTGACGAGACAACATTTTTCCCTGCTAAAACACGACTATGACCAACACTAACTTTCATAGGAGCAAAAAACTTCCCTGCCTTAAAAAGTGAAATGGTGTCATACCCAGCTGTAATTTGAAGAGTCTGCATATTTTGGACAGAATCTTTTTCTAATAGTTCATACCTAGATGATTCAAATTGGTCACCAGAGTACTCATCACCTTGCTTATACTGAATGGCGTAGCCTGCACCAAGGTTGATTCCATAATAATTCCATGCAGCTGATAATTCAGCTTTAGAGATATCACCAAGGTCACGGTAAGTGCTTCTATCAACATCAGGAGATAAGCTTGAAGTATGTGTAAAAGGAACTCTTTTTCCTACTGTATCTGAGAACTGAAGTGTATGACTTGCAGCCGCTGTAAAAGTAAAATACTTATTGGCGTAAAAATCATTGGCAAAACCGAGTTCAAGATCGGTTTGACCGTCCCCGCCACCTATGTCTATTACTTTATCTGGGTTAGCTTCTTTACCAGTAGGTAGAGTTACTGCAGAGACAAGAGTGAAGGCAGATTTTTGACCTTCAAAAGCCTTATATTTAGAGACTAGTTTGATATCCCCAAGTTTGGTATCATTTTCATTTTCTAATCTTTCATAGTTGTATTCAGCAAGTTTTGCGTTGATGGGGTCACCGAATTTCTCATCAAACTCTTCAGATTTTAAGGGTGATCCTGTTTCCGCTGATAGCTCTTGCCTTAAGGCATCAATCATTCCAGGGTTTGTATGGCGTACACCGGTGGCAACGTTTGTGCTGTATCTAGTCACAGGAATAGCCACTGCCACAGTATGTTTCTTCGTTAGGCCTAAGGCAAAGATAGGAACATTGGCCTGAACTGACATATTAACTTGGCCGACAGTTTCGCCCATTTCCGTATTTTCATTGGCACCAATGGCCAACATCTTTTGTTCTAAAGAACCTTTATCAACTGGATCATATTGACCAGCAATCATATCACCAAAAGTAATCCTCTTAATCAGTTTATCAGCAAGAACATCTTTGTCCCCATTACCATTGAATCTTTGGTCTGGGTTTGTGATGACACCTTTATAAGTAAAGTTTCGAACACCTTTTGGAAGTACCTTCGCGGATGGAAGAGCAATCGGCTGCCCTAGCCCGGCAGCGAAAGTTGAGGTGCTCATTAATAGGGCCGTTATGGCGGCGAGCTTTTTGTTCATCATTAACTCCTAAAAATACTGCTATATTCCATAGCAGATTGATTTAAATTAGTTTTCAGACTCTCATTCTCGCTCACACCGTCCCCACGTTGTGAGTGGAACAGCAGAACATCCGGTTCTGCTGTTTATTTGTAACTTCCTAGCTACATTTTTTATCGTAGTACTTAATAATCTCTTCTTGATCTGTATCTTCTTTTGGCTCAAGAAATTGATTAACTTCATCCTGAGTCTCAGGAATTAGCTTTGGATTATGAGCATCTTGAGTTTCTCTTTCTGATTCAGCAAAAGCATAGAACTCATCAGCTAGAGCACAGAACTCAGTCTTGTATTTATTTTTCATGAGAGCGTAAAGCATATAACGAGTTGTTGTAGAGTTTGAAGCAACAGTAAAGTCATCACCTTCAACCACGGTGGCGTCAAAACCTTTACGGATCATCTTAAGACCTTTTTCTTTATCTCCACCTAGAAGGCCAGGAACTTTTACATAAGCTAATCCTAAGATTCTATAAACACCGTACTCTTCTACAGTTTCATCAAGGTTAATTAACTCATTCATTTTAGGCTTAAGAACTTTCTTAAAAAGCTTAAGAGGCTCTGTTCCACCTTCAGCAAGTCCTCTTTTACCAATATTAGATCCGTAGAAATAAAGAGCTCTCGCTCTTAATGTTTTATTTGATTCATCATCCTTAAGCATCTGTGAGGCTTTAAGGCCGGCATTTTCACCTTTTGTATGTACTTTGATTTGATCAGAAGAAGTCTTTTGACGAGTTCCTAAGAAATAAAGTGCTTCAGACTGAGAAACTAAGAGCTCAGCTTTTTTGACAGTATTTTCTTCGCTTGCAGCTAAGGCTTCATAGATAGCAGCGGCTTTCTTGGCGTTTTGAGCATCTTCACCTCTTTTTGAGTAAAGATCAGTAGCAACTTCAACAGTATTAGCGCTCGCATATAAACTCCCTAAAAGTGAAATGCTAACGATTAATGGCTTCAACATGGTTAACCCCTTGTAATTACAGTGTAATATCGGTTTCTAAGTTATTGGTTTCAGCAAAATATACGATACTGAGGAGAAATTACAATAAATTCTCCCTATGCTCTGTAATTGCTACAGGGGTGCCAGATTACTGTCATCAAAGCCAGAAAAGCTGTTATGGGGTTCTTGAAGGGGGTAAAGGTGCTCATCCATGAGCAAATCCTCCATGATTAAGACGCTTCCTTGCATCTCATGATTTCTTATTAGTCACTTTTTGAGGCCGAACTGCTACCACTTACAAGCAATGTGGAGCGCCCGGTAAAGGGGATCAGGTTCCAAAGAGCGTCTCCCCACGTGTACTTATGAGTAAGATTTAGATGCTCTAAGTCTTTGCAATCTCTCTTATAATCTTCAAAGATCTTTCGAAGCGAAGTGCTCTGCCCGGTTGACCTGATATGATGCTTGATTTGAAAATTATAAGTGTCTGTTGGAATGGACCACCTGGCCTTTGGGGCCAAGCACTTTCTAGGACTTACCTTGATATGCTGAGAGCATGAACTCAGTCCAAAAAAACCTACTATAATGATGAGGGTCTTTTTAAATCCTATCATCAGTCTTGATCCCAAAGCCTCTGACTTTATACGTCCTTGGAATATAGAGTCCAAAGGAGAGCCATGAATAAATTAAATCTTCTGTCGTTTGATATTCTTCAATACTTATATTGGCGGCGCTAATAAGACCGCTTTCAGATAATTTCTCATCGATCTTTACGATATGATCTTTTGGAACAAGACCCCAAAGATAGAATTCTTTTCTTCCAACAATTTCTTTTAAATTATCGTGACCTGGTTTTGGAGAGAAGCTTGTAGAAATAAGGCCAGACGATCGATAGTGCATCGTCGTACAGGAATTTAGGCATAAGACTGCCCATATGAGGGCCATGGCACCAAATCTCATTTTCTTCCTTGAATCGAGTCATTTATTGGATTACTTAAATTTTGAGTGAGCTATAGCTTATTGTCAAATTGAGCTACTCGCCGATCCACTGGGGCTTTCGTTTTTCTTTAAAGGCAGCGATGGCCTCAAAATGATCTTTAGTTCTTTGTGTTTGCCCTTGAAAGGTTGAGAGCATATCAAGCATCTTTGGAACTTCATCATGGTAGGCGCGCTTTAAGGCTTCCTTTCCCATTGAGACGGCTTGAGGCGCCGTTAATAAAATGGCCTTAATAAACTCGGCCACATCGGCTTCAAGCTCTTCAGGTGTGGAGAGCTTATTGATAAGTCCCATACTAAGGGCCTCATTGGCATCATAGATTCTTCCCGTAAGAGTCATCTCCATGGCCTTAGCAAAGCCAACAACTCTTTGAAGAAAGTAAGATCCACCATCCCCTGGAACTAGGGCAAGCTTAGCAAAGGTCTCTCCGTACTTTGAAAAAGTACTTCCCACACGAAGATCACACATGCAGGCCAGGTCTAGTCCTGCACCAATAGCGGCTCCATTAACCATAGCGATGATTGGCTTTTGGCAAGATTCTATTGTTAAAGGAATCCTTTGAATCCCCTCTTCGTAACGCTTCTTTAATTCAGCAGAGTCGCCAGCGAACATACCAGATTTCTCTTCCATGGCCTTTAGATCGCCACCAGCGCAAAAGGCCTTGCCTCTTCCACTGATAACAGAGAGCCTTACAGACTTGTCTTTTTCTGCCCGCTCAAGGGCGTCTACTAGTGAGTTGATCATCTCGTCAGAAAAAGCGTTCATGGCCTCAGGGCGGTTTAGGTAAATAAAAAGAACTTCATCTTTTTGGATAAGTTCTAAGTCAGTGCTTGATTTAAATTGGCTCATGAAAGGCTTCCAAGATAGGCCGTTAAGTATTTTGACGAGCTCTTACGCCCAACCTTTGTGAGAATAAATTCGCTGGCCCGGGCCAATTTCTTCATATCAACTCCAGTATCAATGCCTAGAGATTCACATAAGTAAACGATATCTTCGGTTGCTACATTTCCTGTGGACCCTTTAGCGTAAGGACAGCCACCAAGGCCCCCTGCGGAGGAGTCAAACTTGCGGATACCATTTTCAAGACTGGTTAGGACATTAGCCAGGGCCATTCCCCTAGTGTCGTGAAAATGCATCGAAAACAATCCTAATTCATATTTTTTCTTAAGCTCGCCTATTATTTCTTGAACCTGTTTTGGTGTTCCAACTCCGATAGTATCCCCAAGGCTGATATCATAAACACCAAAGTCTTTAAGCCTGCGGACAACATCGAGTAGCTTTTCAACAGAGGTCTCTCCCTCATAGGGACAACCAAAGACAGTTGAAATATAGCCTCTTATCTTAAGATTATTCTTCTGTGCCAATTCAACGACTTCCCCCATTCTTTCAAAGGATTCATCAATACTGGCGTTAATATTCTTTTTATTAAAGCTCTCGCTTGTGGCCGTAAAAAGAGCGATCTCTTTTACGCCAGCAGAAATAGCAAGCTCAAGCCCCTTTAAATTAGGAACCAGGCAAGGATATGAAACGGGCTTTTGAGTGAGGGCCATTAAACCCTCAAAGAGTTCTTTAGCATCCCCCATTTGTGGGATCTTATCTCTTCTGACAAAGCTAGTGGCTTCAATACTCTTTAGGCCCGCCTCTTGTAACATAAGTATGAATTCGATCTTATGCTCAGTTGAGAGAACAGTCTTTTCATTTTGAAGGCCATCTCTTGGGCCTACTTCAGTTATAAAAATAGATTTAGGAAGGTTTGAAAACATTAGAGACCTAACTCCACAAGCTCTACTTGACCTTGAACAAGGTCTCCTTCTTTATGCTTGATAGAGATAACCTTTCCGTCTTTAGATGCCTTTAAGGTATGCTCCATCTTCATAGCTTCCATGATCACAAGAGCGTCCCCTTTTTTCACAAGACTTCCCACTTCCACTAAAACTTTAAGGATCTTACCTGGCATAGGAGAGACTGACCCCCCTTCATCGGCGGCTTTTCTTTTTCTTCCATTAAGTTTTTCTACAAAGAAATCTTTGTTACCTAAAACAAAATGGGCCCCGTCATTTTCTAAATTCAACTGATGATGGGAAAATTTATAAGACTTCCCTTCCAGAATAATTTCGGTCTCATTAGTTCCAGGTCTAAAGTCATATTCGTATTGTTCTTTGTTAATTAAGATTTTCTTTGCCATTAACAGTTCCTAAATCCTTTTAATTCATCCCAAGCTGAAAGTGCTCCCGTAGGGGAAGAAGAATTTGCTTCAACCTTATTAGACTTATGAGAGGCTGCAATAATTAAAGCGATCTCTTCTAGCGAGGGCTCCTTCTGCGCTAAGTCTTCTTTGTAAGTTTCAACAAAATGAGTAAAGGTGCGCCCTTCGTGAAAGACCTTATGATTTAAGACTCGCCCTAGGTACTCTCTATTGGTCTTAAGACCTATGAAAGGAAAGTCCTTAAGGGACTCACTAACCTTTTGAATAGCTTTATCTCTAGTGTCAGCAAAGGCGATTAGCTTCGCCAGCATAGGATCAAAGCTAACTCCTATCTCATTTCCGTCTTGATAACCTGAATCTAACCTAACCCCACGAAGCTTAGCACTGCCCACTTTATTTAAGGGGCCAATGGAGGGAAGAAATCCATTATCAGGATCTTCAGCATAGATGCGTAATTCAATCGCATGACCCCTGCAGGTGATCTGGCTTTGATCTAAAGGAAGCTTCTCCCCTTCTGCCACTTTGATCTGCCACTCAACAAGATCTTGCCCCGTAATCATCTCAGTTACAGGATGCTCAACCTGAAGCCTCGTGTTCATCTCTAAGAAATAAAACTTTTGGTCTTCATCAAAGATATATTCAACAGTTCCTGCACCTAAATAATTGATCCCCTTAGCAATCTTAACAGCAGAGCTTGTAATGGCTTCTCGCAGCTCAGGAGTTAAGGCCATAGAAGGGCTCTCTTCAATGATCTTTTGATGACGCCTTTGAATAGAGCATTCTCTTTCAAAGAGGTGAACACAGTTTCCGTGAGAGTCTCCGAAGACTTGAACTTCTATATGTCTTGGATTTTGAATAAACTTTTCTATTAAAACAATATCATTACCAAAGGCATTTTTTGCTTCTCTTTTAGCAGATGCTAGAGATTCATCGAACTCTTTTTCAGAGTTTACAATCCTCATCCCTTTACCACCGCCACCAGCGGAGGCTTTGATTAAAACAGGGTAGCCTATCTTTGAGGCCTCTTCTTTTAGAAGCCCAGGCTCTTGAGACTCTCCATGGTAACCAGGAATAAGAGGGGCACCGATCTTTTCCATTTCTTGTTTTGAAGTCTTTTTATCTCCCATTAATTCAATTGAATCAGGGAGTGGACCTATGAAGATCAACTCGGCCTCAACACAGGCTTTGGCAAAGCTAGCATTCTCACTAAGAAACCCATAACCTGGATGAATGGCATCTGCTTTTAACTCTATGGCCAATTTAATCAAGCGCTCTTGATTTAAATAGGTTTCAGCGAGGCTTCCCTCACCTAAGTTAATATTCTCATCCCCAATCGATGAATGAGGCAGGTCTTTCTCTTCTTTAGTAAAGATACTAATTGTTTTGATCCCAAGCTCGCGGCAAGTCTGGGCTACGCGAATAGCTATCTCACCCCGGTTAGCAATCAGGATTTTCTTTATTTTTTGACTCATGCTTCTAACCAATTTGCAGCTCTTTTATCTAAGAGGGCCTGCATGCCCTCTTGACCTTCGCTGCTTGTTCTAATTCTTGAAATTGTTTTACAAGTAAACTCAGTTGCTTCTTTTGGTTCTAGTGTGAGAACATTCTTAATTAAGGCCTTAGCTTCCCGGGCCGCTGCCGGACCGGCGCAAAGAAACTTCTCTACAACAGATTCAAACTCTTGATCTAGCGTATCAAGGGGACAGATCTCGTGAATAAGCCCCATCTCTTTTGCTTTAAGAGCGTCAAACCTAGATCCGGATAAGAACCAAGCACGGGCATTACTCTCCCCTATCTTTGCCATGACAAAAGGCGAGATGACTGCTGGGATAAGACCTAGCCTGACTTCAGTAAAACCAAAGACTGAAGACTTTGCACTTAGAGCAAAGTCACAAGCAGCTAAGACTCCCGTTCCCCCACCAAGGGCGGCGCCATTAACTTTAGCTAAGACTGGTAAGCTGCAGTTGTTGATGGATTCAAATAATTTTGCGAGGGCCAGGCTATCTTGATAGTTTTCTTCATCAGAATAGTTCACCATCTTTTTCATCCAGTTTAAATCAGCCCCGGCGCAAAAAGATTTCCCTTCCCCTGTAATAGTCACAAGCCTTAGGCTCTTATCTTTTTCAATATCTTCAAAGGCCTTAATAAGCCCATTGATCATCTCATCATTAAAAGCATTATGAAGCTTTGGTCTGTTCAAAATAATGCGAACAATCCCCTTCTTCCCTTTGATAAATTTAAAATACTCTTCACTCATCTCTACATCCTAAAGACACCAAACTTGGTGTCCTGTATTCCTGAATTAAGAGAAGCGCTTATGGCAAGGCCTAAGATATCTCTTGTTTGAGTAGGATCGATAATCCCGTCATCCCAGATCCTCGCCGTTGAATAATAGGCCGAGCCTTCTTTTTCATACTTATCAAGGATTGGTTTTTGAAACTCAGCAACTTCTTTTTCAGTAAGTTCTTGCTTGCCTTTAACTTTAAGGCCCGCTTGTTTTACGGTTGTAAGAACACCTGCCGCTTGCTCTCCCCCCATGACTGAGATCCTAGCATTAGGCCACATCCATAAGAATCTTGGTGAGTAGGCCCTTCCGCACATGCCATAGTTACCTGCTCCAAAAGAGCCTCCTATGATGACGGTAAACTTAGGAACATTTACAGTGGAGACAGCTGTTACTAATTTGGCCCCGTCTTTAGCGATTCCGCCTGCTTCGTATTTCTTACCCACCATAAAGCCGGTTATATTCTGTAAGAAGACTAAGGGAATCTTTCTTTGCCCACAGAGCTCTACAAAGTGAGCGCCTTTTAAAGAAGACTCACTAAAAAGGATTCCATTATTGGCCACGATGCCAACTTGCTGTCCATGGATCTTAGCAAAGCCACAAACAAGAGTGGTTCCATAGCGCTCTTTAAATTCATGAAACTTAGACCCATCAACTAAACGGGCAATCACCTCACGAACATCAAAGGGAGTCTTAGTATCAGCGGGCACAATCCCAAGGAGTTCTTCAGGTGGGTATTGTGGCTTTTCAACAGGTTCTGTTTTCTTTAGACCCTGAAGCATTCCCTCTGATTTATAATTTAGGTTTTCAACAATATTTCGGCAAAGGGCCAAGGCCTCTTCTTCGTCTTCAGCAAAATGATCTGCTACTCCTGATTCACTAGTATGAACCCTCGCCCCACCAAGGTCTTCAGCTGTCACTTCTTCACCTGTAGCGGCTTTTACTAAAGGGGGTCCTCCTAAAAAGATAGTTCCATTACCTTTAACAATAATGGATTCATCACTCATAGCAGGAACATAAGCACCACCAGCGGTACAAGAGCCAAGGACCACCGCTATCTGGGGGATTCCCTGAGCTGACATCTGAGCTTGGTTAAAAAAGATCCGCCCAAAGTGATCTTTATCTGGGAAGACTTCATCTTGACGAGGAAGAAAAGCTCCTCCTGAATCAACGAGGTAGATACAAGGGAGTTTATTTTCGAGGGCTATTTCTTGAGCGCGAAGATGCTTCTTCACCGTCATAGGAAAATAAGTGCCCCCTTTAACCGTGGCGTCGTTGGCCACAAATAAACACTCAACACCATGAACCCTACCGATACCGGTGACCACTCCCGCTGAGGGAACTTCCCCTTCAGGGTAAAGATCATTGGCGGCCAAGCTTGAAAGTTCTAGAAAAGGAGAGCCATCATCTAAGATGGATTCGATCCGCTCTCTAGGAAGAGTCTTTCCTCTTTTGCGGTGGCGCTCTACTGAAGATTCGCCTCCACCAAGTTTAGCTTTCTCGAGTTTTTCCAAGAGTTCACTTCTTAGTGACTCATGAAAGGATAAGTTTTTTTTAAAGGCTTTAGAGCCTTTTTCAATTTGTGAATTAAGCGCTTCCACTACGACCTCGGGTGTCAGAAATAGCTTAAATTATGATAATTGTTGCTTAAAGTGGCAAGGCGCAGAGGCTCTTCGAACCTCTGCGTTGAAGGGCCTATTTTGAATCTAAGATGGCATTTAATTCTTTAACACGCGCTGCCCTACGGCGCTTAACGTCTTTCTTATCTATTTTCATAGGAAGAGGCTCTTTATCAGAAGCTGGTACTCTTAGCCCTGCGACATTAAAGCCGTTAAGGGGTTTTTTCCTAAAAGGAACCACAATCTTTCCGTCTGCTACTTCAAGCTCGTAAAAGATATTCCCTTCTCTGATCACAGGAGGTTTCCCACCAGCTACCCATTTGTTTGGATTTTCCACTACCTGAAATTTTTGTTTAATGGCCGTTACTTGGTCTTGAGTTAAGGTAATCACGTAAGGAGCAGATCCCGCTGAATTAGCTTCAGAAGAAAACCCTACTCCAGATCCGCCGCCACTAGCACTACTTGATCCACCACTACCAACGGAGGCAATCTTTCTTGAAGCTGAAGAGCCTGTGGAGCTGCCTTTAGTGGAGGCTTTTGCCTTCACAGGAGAAGAAGCTTTTGCAGCTGCTACTTTTTGTGCTTGCTTTGCCTTGAACGCTTTTTCTGATTCAATAGCTGAAAGTTTTTGCTCAAATTCTTGTTTTGCTTTTAACTTTCTTTTCTTTTCGATCCCAAGACTAGCAATTTCTTTTTCAAGCTTAAGTTTTTCGATAAGCATCTCTTGATACTTAGGATCAGAGCTTAAAGTTTCTTTATCCGTACTCGCTACTTTTTTAGAGCGGGCTTCATCATTCTTCTTCTTAGAGGCCATAAGGTCAGCTAGGCGGCTTGCAATAACATCAAGCCTCTCATCTGCGGCCTTCTTCTCTTGCGCTACTTTACTCTCCTCTGATTCTAGCTTCTCTTTATTAAAACCACTCAGGCTATTGGCGTAATTAGCTTCAGAATTAAAACTAGGCATATCTCCCGAACCCCCACCAGCAGCAGCTTGTAAAGAGTTCTTTGCCATATCGGCGATATTATTAAGGGTTGAAACTGAATCAGCTGTAGGCCCTGTTGACTCAGCAGCAGAGTTTCCAAGAGCGTTATCGCTTACACTTTTTAAGCTTCCGGTAAATGAATGCTTCTTACCAGCATTACCGATGGCCTTTCCTAGTTTAACAAAATCACTATCGTCAGAATCTCTTAGAAATTGCTGAATGCCGCCTTTTCCTTCTTTCGTTTTAGCGTAAGGATCAAGGGCCGTACGGTCTTTGGTTACATCGACCTTTGAAGCAAGACCTTCTTTAAGAGATGGATCACTGACAGAGGCAAAGACTTCTTTAAAGACACTGGCATCAAGGTTTGTTTCACCATCAAAGGCCAATTGGTTTAACTCAGGATCTCTCATTAAGTTACCACAACGGTAGAGTTCAAACTTTCTTCTTAAAGCTTCAGTGGTAATAGGGTGAATATCTCCCCCTAAAAGATCTCCTTGACTCTGTAGCCTTTCAGCAGCTCCTGAAGGTGAGAAGTTAGTCATTTCAAAGACTGAAGGCTTGTTCTTAATCATGTCTTCAGGCTTTGCATCCATCTCCGCACAAGTCAGGGCCAATTCTTCTAAAGTTGTCCTACATGTATCCATAGCCTGTTTGGCAACTTGCTCTTTTGAAGTTTTAAAACCTTTTCCAAGTTCTCCTGATACTTCATTTAAATTAGCAGCATCAGCACTATTAAGATCAATTTCTTCTGGAATGACGTTATCAGCAAAGCTTAAGATCTTAGCGAAGGCTGTTTTTTGATTGGAGTGCGTATCAAAGACTCCTAGTTTAAGAACTCGATGAGCATCATTCATACCATCAACAACTCTAGCAATTCTCGGTGAATTTGATTTATCACTTTCAACAAAGGCAGCAAACTCTGCGATGCTTTTATAATCTCCATTTCTATAAATATCTAAGAAGGTAACAACGTCAGCTAAGTTAGCTAGGGCAATCTTTGGCCCTTGCTCGTCGACTTCTTCATTACAATTAGCATTATACAGCTCTTTTTCTTCTTCGTTACTAGGCCCGTTTTCACAAAGCAGTTTATTCATCGTGATAACATCTAAAACAGGGGCTGCATGATTACTTTCATGGAGATCCTGAGCACTTTGGCTAAAGCTTCCGGCATTATCAAAGATGGATTGTTTTTGAATAAATCTAAAGAAGCTGATTGGTTTATGAAGTTCACCTTTTAGAATCCTAGCTTTAATCCTATTCATTCTTTGCCAGTTTTTGGCACAACTAGGATCATCGGCGCAATCAAGAATTGTTCTTTTTGTAAAAGCATTTAAACGGTGGGTTCCTTGTTGACCACAAGTAAACTTTCCGTCTTTTTGTTTCATATTAAATCTTTTTCCAATTGCATCAAAACTTCCGGGCAAACAGGCAAGCGAATCACTGGCATCACCTTCAAAAAGGTGCTTTGTATCAGGGTCTTTTGAAGCTGCCCCTAAAATCTTTGAGACTTGAAAAAGACTACTTTGTATTTCAGCCGTCTTTCTTTGAAACTCATCAAATTGAGTAAGAGCTGCAATCCTACTTTTTTCTTTTGCTGTAAGTGGAGAGAAAAGTTTCTCTTTAGGATTAGCCGCTTTCTTTAAGATACACCCACAAAAGCTGGCATCATTATCACCTTCTCTTCTTTGAATATTACAGTCATAACCGATCAGCTGCGCTAAAGACTCTAGTTCAGTTGGGTTTTCAATAGTGAGGGAGTGACAGCTAATGCGCCCATCTTTGTCATAAAGAACAGGCTCTAAAGTAAGATCGCCTATAGTCATTCCACATTGAGCTAACCTTGTTTTAAGCGCTTTTTCTGTGAGAGGTCCCCATCCACAATTAGGAAGGTTCTTATCACAAGTTTTTTTACAATCTGAAAATTGAAAGAGGCTTGATTGATAAGTGTCAGTAAAGAAATTAAACGAATATGGACTTTCATAGTCTTTTGAAAATCGAAAGGCCTTATCTCTATTTTGATAAGAATTATATTGATCAAGAAAGGCATTACCTGTCGGTTGATACACTGTCCCCACATTTGGATCGAGGCTTAAGGTAAAGTGTGTATCATCTGATGCTGATTTAACAGGCCCTAGAGCAGAGCCAAGACTAAAGATAGGATCAGCGTCAATGGCCGGCTCGTATATGCTTGGTAAAAACATCCCAACACCACTTTGATAGCTTTGAGTCTGTGAATCTAAATAGGATTCAGAGTATTTGTATTGACCAAAACATAAGCCGCTAAAGATTAGGCTTCCAACTAGAGTCATCAGTTTCAAATTAAGGTTTTGTATCTTCATCTTTATTATCCTCGTCTATACTCTATTCGGATGGTCAGCTACATAACTTGAGTGTTTCACTGTGTTAAGTATAGATTAAGCTTACTTAGGGACCTAGAAATACCCTCAAAATATGGGCAACACATCCATAAATACCTGATATAATGAGGTTTTATCGTAAATAAGATGTATTTTTTAGGCATAAGACCTTGCCTTAGAAATTTGTCACTTTCCCGAACAATATCTTAAGATAACTGCATAAATCAAAATCATAAATAAAACCAGGACTATAAGAATGAGTATGAACACTATTAAAGATGCTGATGATTATAAACGTTTTTACGACATGAGCTTAAATGACAAGGATGCCTTTTGGTCTGAAGTTGCGGCCAATTATAAATGGAATAAGCTTTGGGATAAGATTACTTCAGGCGACTTTAATAACCTAGATGTAAAATGGTTCGAAGGGGCTAAGTTAAATATTACAGAGAACTGTCTTGATAGGCATCTTGAAAGCCGTGGTGATAAAACCGCTATCATCTATGAGGCCAATAACCCAAATGAAAAACCCCTTCACATCTCTTATAAAGACCTCCATAAGAGAGTCTGCCAATTTTCAAATGTCTTAAAAGATCAAGGTGTAAAAAAAGGCGACCGGGTTATCTTTTACATGTCCATGGTGCCAGAGCTTTTGATTGGCGTCTTGGCCACGGCCCGCATCGGCGCCATCCACTCTGTGGTCTTTGGCGGATTCTCCGCTAATGCCCTCGCAGGAAGAATCCAGGACTGTGAAGCAACAATTATTGTAACTAATGATGCTGGCTTTCGAGGAGATAAGACTGTTCCTTTGAAGGCCATAACTGATGAGGCCCTTAAGACTTGCCCTACCATAAAGACCGTTCTTGTTTCTAAAAGAGTTGGTGAAGAAGTTAATATGGTTGAAGGCCGCGATCACTGGCTTAAGCCTTTACTCGATGAAGCTTCTCCTGATTGCACTCCTGAATATGTTGATTCAGAAGACCCACTCTTTATTCTTTATACTTCTGGTTCTACGGGTAAACCCAAAGGACTTCTTCATACGACAGCGGGCTATATGGTATGGGCCGGAGAGACCTATAAGAATGTTTTTCAAGTCGGTGAAGATGATGTGTATTGGTGTACTGCGGATATCGGCTGGATCACGGGGCATAGTTATATTACCTATGGTCCCCTTCTCAACGGATCAACTCAGGTTATGTTTGAAGGAGTGCCAACTTACCCAGACGCCGGACGTTTTTGGGAGGCAACAGCTAAGCATAAAGTAACTCATTTTTACACCGCCCCAACTGCAATCCGCGCCTTAGAGGCCCATGGCCTAGACTTTGTTAAGGATCATGACCTCTCTTCTTTAAAAGTTTTAGGAAGTGTCGGCGAACCTATAAACGAAGAGGCTTGGGATTGGTATAATAAGAATATTGGTAAAGAAAAATGCCCCATCGTTGATACTTGGTGGCAAACGGAAACCGGTGGGATCATGATCTCTCCCCTTCCAGGTGTTGGTAAGTTTATGCCAAGCTTTGCGGAATCTCCTTTACCTGGAGTTGACCCTATCTTTGTCGATGCTGAAGGAGAAGAGATCACTGGTAACCCAGCTGAAGGAAACCTCTGTATTAGAACTCCATGGCCTGGAATGGCCCGAACCATTTGGGGAGATCATGAGCGCTACCGTCAAACTTACTTCTCAACATACCCAGGTTTATACTTTACTGGAGATGGAGCTAAAAGAAATGATCAAGGCGATTATAGAATCACCGGACGAGTTGATGATGTTATCAATGTAAGTGGTCATAGGATGGGAACAGCAGAAGTTGAGGATGCTCTAAATCAACATGTCGACATTGTTGAGTCGGCCGTTGTGGGCTTTCCCCACGATATTAAAGGTCAGGGAATCTATGCTTATGTTATCTGGAACCCTCAAAGTAAGAACACTCAAGACCCAAAACAGATCCATAAAGAATTAAATGATATGGTCATCAAGATGATAGGCCCCATTGCTAAACCCGATAAGGTTCAAGTCGTCTCTGGTCTACCAAAGACTAGGTCTGGAAAGATCATGAGAAGAATTCTAAGAAAGGTTGCCTCTGGGGATACTTCTAATATGGGAGATATTTCAACTCTTCTTAACCCTGAAGTTGTTGAAGAAATTAAGAACGGGGCTCTTTAAGAGAGCCTTCTTTTATTAGTTTTTCAAGATGCTTTTCAATAGTGGCGATGGCATAGATCTTTAGCCTCGCCTCTAGGCCTTCATAGACCTCTTCAAAGATCTCTTCAGTATTCTTGCCAGTCATTGCTAACTTTAAGACTACAGCTTCACGTTTTTTCCTATGGGCCAAGGTCATCTTTAGTTTATGAACGCCCCCAAGAGCAATACCATGGCTTGGAAAGATGGCCTTTGGGTTTAAGGCAATAACTTTTTCTAGAGAAGAAAAGTACTTAGCCATATCCCCTTCATCTCCTCCAACAACCACTGTTCCCACTGATTGAAATAAGTCCCCTGCAATGATCCATTCCTTTGATTCAACATAAGGAGCGAGTTGCCCTTCATCGTGACCGGGCACGGCCATTAAGTGGACAGGTTTTCCTTTCCAATCAGTTAAGATATCCCCGTCACAGGCTAAATAGACCTTATTCTTTTTAAAGTAATCCTCTCCCCACTTGGCTTCAATCCTAGATCTTGAATCAAGGCTAATAAAGATGGGTAGGTTTAGCTCTAAGGCCAATCGAGGTGCAAACTCATGATGATCAGGGTGATGATGGGTGAGGAAAATCTTTTTTACCTCTAGTGAAGAAATGGAGTTCTTTAGCTTTAAATATTCGTCTTCATCAATGGGTGAAGGGTCAATAAGGGTATCTCCAATTAAGAAGCAATTTGTTCTATTGGCCGGAGGAAATGTATGAGAGCGGGGCAAGAATTGCTTTATTCCGCTAATGCTTTCTATCCACGGAACTTGGGTCTCTGGATTATAGGGTAACCTAAGCTCGGTCCTTTCATCACTAAATAAAGAAGCCGCAAAGCGCTCTATTATCCTAACCGTAGGAGGCACTGCTAGATGAAGCCCTTCTTCGTATTCTTTGAGAAGAGCACTTCCTTTTTTCCAGCTCCCTTCAAAGACTTCTCCTTCATCACAGTCAAAATCAACCCTCGAAGTTAACTCAACCCAATAGAAATAAGTTTCAAATCGATAAGGGTTAAACTCTGGCGTCACGGCCAAAGCAACTTCTTCGACTCTTTTAATGGGAAGCTCCCTTAGGTCGACGTTCACTTCTTCTTGAACCTCTCGAATCAAGGCCTGCATTAAATCAGGGGCGAACTTATCAAGTTCTTTATGTCCCGTCGGCTCCATTGAATCTTCACGGTCTACCTTTCCTCCAGGGAAAGAGAGGTAACCAGGAAAGACAGTAAGATAGTTCTGCCTCTTTACTGAAAAGATTTCTTCTTCAAAAGTAAAAACGACGGTGACGGCCTTTCTCATTCTTTTAATTTTCCTTTAAAGGGTATTTCAAACGTAAGCATTTCCCAAAACATAATAAAATCTGAGGCTAAGCTCTTTAAGGGATACTTAAAAGTTGCAGGACGGTTCTTTTCAAAGACAAAGTGACCAAGCCAAGCGAAGAAATAACCAAAGAAAACACTCATAAGTAAGAATTTAAAACTTAGGCTTACGATAAAAGCTATTAAATTGATGATCACTAAAGAAGTCCCAATAAAATGTAAGCTTCTTGAGACTCCTAGATTATGCTCTGTTAAATAATAAGGATAAAACTCTTTCAATGTTTTATATTCAGTCATTAGATCCTCTTTAATTAAAATTAACCCAGCCGTCTTTTAAAGAGATGTCTATGCTTTTAAAATCTCTTATTGCTGGCCATCCTAGGTTTAAGATAACATCTCGGCTAAAGATAGGACCTTCTAGGTCTAACTCTTCAAAGGGTCCTTTAAAACGAAAACTTCCACAGCTTAGTACATCTTTTTTATAATTCTTACCAAGGTTCTCTGGTTTAATATCACCTCTAACTTGAGAGCCAGTATCTAGCCTAACGATATAACCTTCTGGGCATTTAAATTCTATAGCATCGAATTCAGACCTAAAGTTAGCTTGCAGGTCTAAGGCGCTCTTAGGTTTATTCGTGAATTTCTTAAAATCAATCCTCTTTGTCTTTGGAATAAGAGTGAACTCACTTCTATCAAAGTTATTAAGACCAAAGGTTCCATCTACTCCAATGATCTTAAGATCCGCTAAGACCCATCTGGTGCTCAAAAGCTTATGGCTTCCATGGGCCAATGGAGTTGTGAGCATAACCTTTGGTGCGCTCATCGTCTTTCCCTCGGCGGTTTTAAGAGTCTTTGACTCTAAAACGATCATGGACCTAAGTTCGTTTGAAGAGAGCGCAATAGGCCGAATGACTGAGTCCATGGCCCCTAAGTCAAGAACAAGCTTTCTTGAATTCACATAGATCATAGGAAGGTCATTACTTTCAGCAAATTGGATCTTCATTCCTGGGCTAAAAACTTCTGGAAGCTTATTTTTCCACACAGTAAAGACACTTCTAGTCTTAGTCCCAAGCCAGCGGTCGAGGATTAAGCTTGTCTCATCAGTGGGAAAAAGGTTTTGATGTTTAAAAAGGCTGTCATAGACCTCTTGATCCGAGAGAACCTTGGCCATTTTAGACGTGAGGACGATTGATTCGTAATCCTCTCTGTTTATAATTCCTTGATTGAACTTCTTAGAAGTCACTCTTGTATCAGGCCAGTATGAACACAATAACTTGTTTAACTTTAATTGCTCTTTTCTCATAACAGCTGCAACAACCAGGGCATGATCAAGCTCACCATTGTAAAGGATGACTAACTCTTCGTCGTCGCAAACCACACCTTCTTTAAAGATTGAGTTCTTTATAAAATAGATGCCCTTTTCTTTTAATTCTTTTTGGAGCACTTCTAAGCTGGTGTCGATCATCTTAAGAATCCGCTCTTTTGAGAACTCTTTCAAAGGTTTCCAGTCCTTTGATAACTTCTTATAGACTTGGAACTCTTTTTGCTTGATAAGCTGCGCTGATTCAGCGATCAGCCAGTCTTTAACTCTCCATGGAAAATAGTTTCTGTAAAAGTAGAGGTTAGCTAGGGCAATGTCTTTATCGAGAACGGAACATTTAAAGGAATCACACTCTTTGTAGAGAAAGTAATAGATTTCTTTTTCATGGAGCCATCTTGATTGATCCTTAAAACGGCCTAAGAACTTTATGTATGGTTGAAGTTTTGCTCCAATTTTTTGAGCGGCTCTTATTTCTTTTTTTTTCTCTAACAAACTAACCCGAGTAATATGTTTTTGAAGCTGAACAACCATTAAGTCTTCTAATTTTTTCCTATTAGATATGGAGTGTTTTTTTTCATTTTTAGAGAAGTATTGATAAAGATGTAGCAGTTCATGGATACAATCAACCCTTCCTGTGTCCTGTTTCATTAGAACCAACTTTTCAGGGTAATAAACTTGCGCCCTTTTAGTTGAGTTCATAAAAGTTGAATATTCTTGTTCTTTAATTTGCCTTGGCTGAACTTCTTGAGAGAGGGTAAAGCCGAACTTCTTCTTTACTGTCTTCTTACATTGATTGAAGCTCATATTCTTAAGAGCGATTACTTCTTTTTTACTTAGATTAAAACCAGTACAAAACTCAGCGGAGCCATCTGTTTTTAAGCCCGGTAAGCAGTGAAGCGCCTCATAAAGATTCCCTTGCATCTTCTTTTTTAACTTTCTTAAGCCACTGTATTCATCAGCAAAGAGACTTGAACTAAGAAAAAAAATTAAGAGGATAAGATGCTTCATGAGAGTTTTTCTCCAAAGACCTTTTCATATTGTTCATAGCGAACTTCTCGGTAGCCTTTAATATTCTCTACTTCAACTAAGCGTCTCCTTAATTCATCTCCTTTTAATTGAGGAATTGAATGAAGAAGCTCTTTTCTTATATTAGAGGCAATAAACCTCTCTTTTTTATGCCATGAAGGAAGAATCAGTCTAAAGATTCTCATATGCCGCATAATCTTTAACATCCACTCTTTAGGGTTGATATCAAATTCTATATCAAAACCGAATAAGTCAAAATGAGGCCTATTGATATGCTCAGTCTTAAAGCTCTTACCAAGTTTTAGGTAGAGCTTTTTTTCTCTATGCTTCATAAGAGGACTGATCATTTGATGGGCCACAAAGACTTCATCTTTTATAAAGTAAGTCCTCGCCAAGGTTCGAAGGGCCCTTAAGACTAATTTATCATCATTGTAGAGGCTACCTAGACTTCCTGCTTCTTTCATAAAGCTCTCAAGATGAGCTCCTCTATCATAAAGGAGAATATCATGAAGGTACTTAGCGAGATGATAATTAGAGACCTTCGGAAAGTACTTCTTTAAAGTTTCAAGGTTTCTATCAAAGACACCGAGGATAACCTTTGTAGACTGCCAAGGCATAAAGCTCGAAGCCAAGCTTTCTCTTATTACTTTAGCAGTAGACTTCCCTGCTATTTTAGAAACTTCTTCAGAGTCTTTTAAGTGATACAATTCTCTACCGAGTTCAAAGGCCTCTAGGTTATTCTTAAGATCCTCAGACCTCATGGTCCTATTAAAGGCCCCTAAAAGATCTGAATGAGAAAAAGGAAGTTTACCAGATTGATAAGCAGCTCCTAAGATCATGGCCGAAGCGTAAACGGCTTTTCCAAAGCGCTCCTGGCATTTTCCTTTAAGGTTTCCAAGAAATAATCTATCCCCTAACTTTTCTTTTAAGCTGGCCCTTAGATTTGATTCCGTTAAAGGGTCCTCATCGATGGCCCTATCAAGAATGATCGACAAAGGTGTTTGAAAGCTCTTATCAAAGATAGCTAGGCCCTTAGGACCTAGAAAGTTAATATGACTTGATCCATCTAAAAGATCTGGTGAAACTAAGAGGTCCGCACTTCCAAGAGGAGTGACTGCTCCATAACTTGATCCTTTTTTAAAGATGCATAGATGCCCGGTTACATTTCCATTTCTTTGGGCCAGCCCTTTTTGATCCACAAACTTAAAGTCGAGGTCATCGCGTCCTCCCATTTCTTTTGCCGCTTCAGCAAGAACACGGCTGATTGTAGTCACGCCAGATCCACCTACACCAGTCACCACAACCCTCCAGCTCTTAAGCCCTTCAAAGCTTAAGGCATTAGTTGGTTCAGGTAGGTTTTGCTTTAATTCCTCTTTATGGCCAAGGTATAAACTTGGGTGATAATCAAAGACTGAGACTTTTTCAAAGCTTGGGCACACCTTAATCTTCGTGCAATAGCTATCGGCGACACAGATCTGAGGGTCTATAGAAATCTTCGGACCGTAGGCATCTTCAGTTTGAGTAAGCCCAGGGCAACCTGTCATATCAACGCAGACCCTACAGTCTTCACAGGCCTCTGTATTAATTTGAAAAAACTCTTGAACGGCTACAGTCTCATTCTTAGAAAAGAGTTTCCTCTCACGAGACTTTCTTCTGCCATGAAAAGTAAGGCCACATTCTTTATTAGAGACAATGACTTTTACACCAGGCTTTCTGACGACTTCATTGAGAGTATTTTTATAAAAATAACGATCACTTGGGTTCACTTCAATACAAGTTTCAACCCCTAAGTTCTTGGCGATCCCTAGAATATCCTGCTCTGGTCTTTTCCTTCCATCAACGCTCATTCCTGTTGAGGGAGTGAACTGATGACCGGTCATGGCCGTATTATCATTATCTAATAAGATATAAGTAATATTATGCCCGCATTGAACTGAGTTACTAATATCAGTTAAGCCAGAGTGAAAGAAAGTTGAATCTCCCATGAGAACCACACTTGGGTTGGATGTAAACATATCCATACCAGCCCCAAGAGCCCCACCTTGCCCCATGGCAGAGAGGTTATGCATTTCTTTGAAGGGTTCTAAGAAACTCAATGAATAACAACCAACATCACCATGACTGATGAGCTGAATGCCTTCTTTATCCAGAGTCTTTCGTAAGTCTTTTAATAAGCTTAAGGTTTCCCTATGAGGGCAACCAGGACAAAAGGTTGGAAGTCTTTTAGGCAGGTTCTCTCCAAGCGGGTCAAAGTGATAACCCACTTCGCCGCAAACGCCGCTGCCTATTTCACGGGAAAAATCCAGAAGGCTTTGACGAATCAATTCATAATTCAAACCACCGTGAGAAACAAAGCCCGTTTTCCCACTAGGAAGAGACTTGCCATAGATCTTAGAGTTTAATTGATGTTTTTCTTTTAGGGCTATTAATTCAGCTTCAAGAAAGCCCCGTTTTTCTTCAACCACAATGACGGTTTCCCGTTTCTTCAGCCAAGGAACTAAGAGCTCGTCCACTAAGGGAAAAGAGCCCGCTGCTTTATAGACGCTATAGCTGTTTAAAACCTCTCCTTCTTCAAGGACTTGTTTTAAGGTTTCAAAGATGGCCCCGGTTGATAAGAGCCCTACTTTTGAAGAAGGCTCTCCAAGCTCTTGATCAAGACCTAACTTTGCTAAGACTCCTTGAACTCTTGGGAATCTTTCTTGGATCATCGTAACGTCGGCCTTTAATGAATTAGGCGGAACCATAACGTTCTTTGATAGATCAAAAGTTTTTGGGTCAATATGAGGAAGAGACTTATCGACAATCTTCTCGCTTCCAATCTCAACTCGTCCCCCTCCTTCGGCCATAAAGGTGGTGAGAAGAAGACCATGGTAGACGCTCGTTCTTTTACTAGCCTGAAGAGCATGATCGACCCAGTCTTTTAATTCTTGCGGAGTGGATGGTTCAAAGAAAGGAATATGAAGGTGTTTAAAAAGATAGCGGGAATCTGCTGGGGTTGAAGTCGAGATGGACCAAGGGTCATCTCCTACAACAATGACAATCCCCGGGAAGATCTCTTCCCCTGTGTCTGGGTCAATCTTAGAGCCACCAGGATTAGCAAAGTTTCCTACGCTTAATGCATCACTTGCCACATGCAGCCCCATGGACTTCATGGCCACCATACAATCGCGCCCGGCCTGCTTTGCCCCAGAGGCCATTGCAGCGGCGTTAGCTTCAGAGTTAGCGATGACAACCTTGATGCCTTTTTCTTCTAATTCGGCCCTCTTTTCAAAGAGGATATTAAAATAGTCGGCCAGTGGAGAACCGGGGTATCCCGTATAAAGGGAGAAGCCTGCTTCAAGGCCTCCTTGAACGATCAATTCATTTCCACCCATTATTTCAACTGACAAGACTTACTCCAGATTTTAATCACTAATTTCAAGAGCATATCGCAGAAAACATCATTTTAGTAAGCTAATCTTAGTCCACTGCCGTGTCGCATAAAAATCCTTTAGTCTTGTCCCTTGATTGGTGTAGAAAATTAGTTCAGAATACGAAAAATAATTGAAAATCCCTCTTTATAGAAGGTTGAATATGACAAGAAGCATTAACGAGGGTAACCCTCTCGGAATTTTGGCCATTGATCACTTAGAGTTCACTTGTGATTCTTTAAAGAGTCCAACTAAGGAATTGTTTTATAAACTTGGTTTTCAAAAGACCTTTGAAAACTCTCTTTTAAAAACAGAGCTCTTTACCCAAGGTCAATGCCGTTTTCTTTTAAACGCTAATACAGATGAAAAGTCTTGGAGCCGATTCTATTTTAATAATCATGGCGAAGGCGTTAGCAAGATTTCTTTTTTAGTTGAAGATGCCAAGCATGCCTTAAAAACTGCTGTCGAGCGCGGCGGTGAAATGGTTAATGATATTGAAGAAGTTGAGTGCGAGCATGGAGTCTTTATAACAGGCACCATCAAAGGCTTTGGTGACGTTCTAAATGAATTCGTTGAAAGACCAAAAGCCTACTTTAGACCAGAGTATAATAAGCTTGAATCAGACCCACAAGGAGCGCCTTTAAAACAAAGATGCGCAAGGATTGATCATTTAACCAATAATGTTCCTCATGGGGAAATGGAAAAATGGGTTAAGTTCTATGAAGATGTTTATGGCTTTAAAGTAACAAGATACTTTGATATCCACGGGGCAAAGACGGGGCTTGATTCTAAAGTTGTTCAGCTACCTAAAGGCGAGGTCATCATTCCTATCAATGAGCCTGATGTACCTGATGGAAAATCTCAAATTCAAGAATTCCTAGACCGTCATAAAGGAGCTGGGGTTCAGCATATTGCCCTCACTTCTGGCGATATCGTTGAGACCATTAGTGAGCTTCGAAGCCGTGATATCCGTTTCTTAAATACTCCTAGCACCTACTACGAAGGAATAGCAGGGAGAGGAATCAAGGTTACTGAAGACTTAGCCGTTCTTGAAGAAAATCAAATCTTAGTTGATGGAGATGAAAAGGGTTACCTCTTGCAGATCTTCTCAGATACTTACGTAGGCCCTTTATTCTTTGAGTTCATCCAAAGAAAGAATAACGATGGCTTTGGTGAAGGAAATTTTCAGGCCCTTTTTGATTCAATTGAATTAGATCAAATGAAGCGAGGATACTTAAAAGATGAGTAATATTCTTTGCACTCCAAACTTTCAGGACCATCCTCATATTGCTCTTTTAAAGATCAACCGTCCTAAGGTTTTAAACGCCATTAATAATGAAGTTCTAAAAGAACTTAGGGATCATCTAAGACTTCTTGATGATGATAGATCCATTCGCGCAGTCATCTTAACCGGAGATGAAAGGGCCTTTGCCGCCGGGGCTGACTTAGCCTCCCTTGCAACGGCCTCCACTGTGGATCAAATATTAGATGAGCGGGCGCGCCTCTGGAAAGAATTGGCGCTTTTTTCAAAACCTCTCATCGCGGCCGTGAACGGCTTTGCACTTGGGGGGGGCTGCGAACTTGCTATGAGTTGTGATTTTATCATCGCCTCAGATACAGCCAAGTTAGGCCAACCAGAGATCAATGTTGGCATCATGCCTGGTGCTGGGGGTACCCAGCGTTTTACAAAGGCCCTTGGAAAATCCAAAGCAAATTACTACCTAATGACCGGTGAGATGATCGATGCCCAAGAGGCTCTTGATTTTGGCCTTGTCGCAAAAGTAGTCCCTTCGATAACTTTAATGCAAGAGAGTTTTGAAGCCGCCAAGAAGATAGCCGCTAAAGCCCCTCTTTCCATGCGCCTTATGAAAGAGGCGGTTAATAAATCATTTGAAATGCCTTTAAAAGATGGGCTTGATTTTGAAAGAAGAAATTTTTATTTAACCTTCTCTACTAAAGACTCTAAGGAGGGCATCAATGCCTTTTTAGAAAAGAGAAGCGCTACATACGAGGGACATTAATGTCGGACTTATTAATTACAAAAGAAGATGGAACCTGCACTATTAAGCTCAATAGACCTCAGGTCTATAATGCCCTCAATAGAGAAACAAAGCTTTCTCTTATCACAGAGATCAGAAAAGCCTCAAGAGATGAGTCAGTCGGCTCTATTGTTCTAACCGGGGAAGGAAAAGCCTTTTCTACTGGTCAAGACTTAAATGATAGAACCGTTTCAGGAGAAGATGCCCCTGTTGATCTTGGCTACACTCTAGAAACGGAATGGAACCCTCTTGTAAACGCTATTAGAGAATCCAATAAGATCGTCATAGGCGCCATCAATGGTGTAGTCGCGGGCGCTGGTATTTCTGTTGCCCTAGCTTGTGACTTTATCTACGCTGCCCCTGGGATCAAGTTTGTTAGTGGTTTTTCTAATATCGGTCTATGCCCAGATGCGGGTTCTAGCTTTATTTTTTCCCGTGCCTTTGGTTATCAAAAAGCCTTGGAGTTTTTCTTAACCAATAAGCCTCTTCTATCAGAAGACTTAGAAAAAGCTGGTCTCATCAATTATGTGGGAGAAGATTTTCTTATAAAATCAAATGAAATGGCGCAAAAGATCAATGCCATGGCCCCATTATCCATTACAAACATTAAAAAGAACCTACAGTTCTCTCTAGATCAAGACTTTAAAGAAAGCATGAGACGAGAGACAACGACACAAAGATTTTTAGGCAATAGCCTTGATTATAAGGAAGGACTTAAGGCCTTCTTTGAAAAAAGAAAACCAGAATTTAAAGGACAATAATTTAGAAGGAGATATTTATGAGTGAAGCCATTGAATACAGCGCCGAAGAGTTAAAACTTTTTGACGAAATTAAAAACGGAAGAAGATTTGAAGCAGACGATGAAATGCCTGAGATCTACCGCAAGCCCCTTATGAATCTTTTATGGATGCAAGGAGATAGCGAGTACTCTGGTGCTTTAGGTTATATGCCTTGGATTGAGAAAGCTCCAAGTGTAAGAGAGAAGGTTCTTATCGCCCAAATCGTTAAAGATGAAATGAGACATGCCTCTGTGATCTACGGTCTCTTAAAAGAACTTGGTGAGGATACTGAAAGCCATGTAGAGAACTCAGAGCTTGGCTATAAACTTGAAGAAGATGAGATCAATATTGGTTTTAAGAGGATGAAGGATGATTTCCGTGTGAACATCTTTTACTACGGGATTAACTACTGGACCGATTTTATTCTCTTTAACTTTCTCATGGACAGAGCTGCTGGACACCAACTTGAAGACACCCTCGACTCAAGTTACCTTCCTTGGAAAAAAGGAATCGAAGGCATCTATAAAGAAGAAGTTATGCACTTAGCTCACGGAGATAAGTGGGTTCGTATTCTATCAAAAGACCCAAAAGAAAAAGAGTTCTTACAAAAGAGGCTTAACCTTTGGTGGCCACGAGTGATGAATGTTTTTGGTAAATCAACTGGTAAATCCAACGAATTCTATATGAAGCTTGGTCTTAAGAAGAGAACCAACAAAGAAATCAGAGCAAGCTTTGTGGCAGAGATTGTCGAGCTTTGTGAAGAATGTGGGCTTACTCTTCCTGAATACGACGAAGCTGCGAACTTAAACAAGTGAACCTAAACGTCGTTACAGTAATTGGTGCAGGAACCATGGGGCAAGGAATTGCCCAATGGTTTGCTCAACAAGGACTAAGAGTTGAATTAACCGATTCAAACCACGAAGCTTCTATTAACGCCCTTACGAAGATAAATTCTTCATGGAGTAAGCTTTGTGAAAAAGGAAAGTTCAGCAAAGAAAAGATCGATATATTTTCAAAGAACTTAAAGGCCACTAAGATTGACTCTCTCAATAGTGAATCAGACTTAGTGGTTGAAGCCATTATTGAAAACTTAGAGATAAAGCATAAGGTTTTTAAGAACCTAGATGAAGTCATGAATTTGAAGACCATCATTGCTTCAAATACTTCTAGTATTCCTATTACTGAGTTGTCAGAATGTTTATCCCCAGAGCGAAAAAAGATGTTCTTAGGTCTTCATTTTTTCAATCCTGCTACCATAATGAAGCTAGTGGAGATCATCAAAGGCGATGAGACAGATCAAGAGCTTTGTGATGATCTTGAGAAATGGTTTTTAGATAGAGATAAAAAACCTGCCCAATGTAAAGACTCCCCTGGGTTTATCGTCAATAGAGTGGCCCGTAATTTTTACGGAGAGCCCCTTAGGATTGCAGAAAACGGTCAAGGTTTTACGGAGATAGATAAGGTTTTAAAGGAAGTTGGTGGTTTTCGAATGGGTCCCTTTGAATTGATGGATCTGATTGGCATTGATATTAATTACGATGTTACCTGTAGTGTCTGGAATGCCTTTAATAAAAATGAACGCTTTGCCCCCCACTCTTTGCAAAAAGAAAAAGTAGAATCAGGTCACTTTGGAAGAAAGTCATCTAAAGGATTTTACGATTATGAATAGGATCATCTACGCCACTAAGAATCATCCCTTATTCGATAAGGTTTCAAAGCTTGATAGGTTCACCCCAAATAGGCCCTTAAATTCAAGCGCAGTCTTAATCGATATGTCCGCTACTTCAAGCGCAGAGAAAAGAGAGCTCTTTTCTCATTATAAAGGACCTATTATCTCCGATCTTTCTTTAAATAACGGAGATCAACTCATGAGCGAGTTTCCTCAAGTTAAGGGGGCTTTCTCTACTGTTTTTCCTTCTCCTAAAAAGACTTACGAAGTGTTTATAAAAGACCCCGCTTTTAGAGAAGATATTGAGTCTCTTTTTTATAAGATTGACCTCTCTGTTTTAGAAGTCAGTAAAGCTGGCTTTGGTTTTGTATTTGGAAGAACCATTGTTCAGATTATAAACGAAGCATGGTTTGCTCTAGAAGATGAACTGGCCACTGATAAGGCCATTGATACGGCCATGCTCTTTGGAGTTAATTACCCGGTAGGTCCATTAGCATGGGGAAGACAAGCTGGTTTATCCAATGTTGTTCTCTTACTTAATGAACTATATAAAGAAACAAATAATGAGCGCTACCGCCCTTGTCATAAATTAATAGAGGTTTCTCAATGAAAAAATGCTTTCTAACCTATGCAACTAGAACTCCTATCGGAAGAATTGGTGGCTCTCTCGCTCCTGTAAGAGTTGATGATTTGATGGCCCACCTTATAAAAGACTTCGCTTCTAAAATGGATTTTGACCTCTCTTTGATTGATGATGTCATTGTTGGTTGTGCCAATCAGGCTGGGGAAGATAATCGTAATATAGGTCGAATGGCAGCGCTTCTTGGAGGTCTTCCAGATTCCGTTCCAGGAACAACAATCAACCGTCTTTGTGGTTCCTCACTAGATGGCGTAATGGGGGCGGTCGGTAGAATTAGTGCAGGCTTTGGTGAATGCATCTTGGTCGGCGGAGCAGAAAGCATGACCAGGGGACCTCTTGTTATATCAAAAGGCTCAACTCCTTTTGGTCGTGATTCAAAGATGTATGACACAACCTTTGGTTGGCGCTTTCCTAACCCTAAGATGGAGGCCATGTTCCCTCTCTATGGAATGGGAGAAACCGCTGAAGAGGTTCAAGATAAGTTTAAGATCGATAGAGAGGAGCAAGATAAGTTCGCTCTCAACTCCCATATGAAGGCCATTAAGGCACAAAAGTCTGGGGCCTTTGACTCAGAGATTATTCCTTATAATGTCGAACTCAGAAAGAAGTCATACTTAGTTGAAAAAGACGAAGGACCTCGCGCTGACTCTTCATTAGAGGTCTTAGGAAAACTAAGACCGGCCTTTAGAAAAAATGGAACTGTTACCGCAGGAAACTCAAGTTCAATGAACGATGGAGCGGCTTTAGTATGCGTGGTCTCTGAGGAGTTTTTAAACACCCATAAGTTAACTCCCCTAGTTGAGATCACTGGAGGCGCCGTAAAAGGACTTCATCCTAATGTAATGGGTCTAGGCCCTGTTGAGGCCACTCGAAGGTTATGCCAAATGTTTGGTAAAAAGATTGAAGACTTTGATGTAGTGGAATTAAACGAGGCTTTTGCTGTTCAATCTCTTGCTTGTATAAAAGATTTGAATTTGAACCCAGATATTGTCAATAATAATGGCGGGGCCATTGCTCTCGGGCATCCGCTAGGCTGTTCAGGGGCCAGGATCTTAACAACCCTGACTCATCAGATGGTTAAAGACAAAAAGCTAAAAGAAGGCCTTGCCACTATGTGCATTGGAGTTGGTCAGGGCGTGGCCCTCTCCGTAAGAAACTGCTAAAGGCAGCTACCTACAACTTGAAGGGGCAAGATTAAGTTTCTTGTTAATATCGTTTTATATGAATTCTTTAATTTATAGACTCAAGCCCTATTTACGATTAGTTTGCTGTCTTCTTTTCTTTTTATTCCTCTCCATTATATTAGAAGTAAGTGGTCTTAGAGCTGAGTTTACCTTAACTAAGATTCAACTTTTATTTGAAAAGAATATCTTTATCGCGAGCCTAATCTTTATCTGCGCCTTTTCAATAGGAAGCATGGCCGGGGTTCCTGGGGGAGTCTTTTTAGGGGCAGCGGTTTACGCTCTTGGAAAGACAAATGGTTATCTAGTTACCTTAACTGCCGGACTTATCAGTGTTAGTGTTAGTTTTTTTATAGTAAGGCTTATAGGCCAAGATGGACTAAGAAAGTTTGAGCATCCTTTTGCCTTAAAACTTTTAAGTAAACTTGATGACAACCCTCTTAAAATCAACATTACCTTAAGATTCCTTTTTCAGACCCTTCCACCTTTGAACTATACCCTGGCCCTCTCTGGAGTTAAATTTAAGGATTATTTTATGGGGGCCCTCATCGGCCTTCCCATACCTATTCTCATCATCACCCTTCTCATCGATCAGCTCATTAGGTTTATCAGCTAGGTTTGTAAACTTTTAGTCAATTCTATCTTTCCAACATATCTTTGACTCAAAAAGATTGATAAAATTATTGAAATGGGAGAACAAATATGAAAACAATAATTATTTTAATGGCCCTTTTAAGCAGCAATGCTTGGTCCCTATCTATTGGAGATAAAGCCCCTCAAATAAACTTAAAGGGTCATCCTACTAGCTTTGATTTAAGCAAGCATAAAGGTAAGTTTGTTATTCTTGAATGGTATAATGATGGTTGTCCCTTTGTAAGAAAGCATTATGACTCAGGGAATATGCAGGCCCTGCAAAAGAAGTATGGAAACAAGGTCTCTTGGGTTGCTATCAATAGTTCAGCTCCGGGGAAACAAGGACATTTAGAGAATATGTCCGTGGCAAAAAAAAGATTTCAAGACGAAAAGATGAAGGCCAAGACTCTTATCAAGGATGTTGATGGAAAGGTCGGAATGAAGTATGAGGCTAAGACAACACCTCATATGTATATAATCGACCCTAAGGGTACCCTTATTTATCAAGGGGCTATCGATTCAATTGCAAGTGCTGACCCTTCGGATATCAAAAAATCTGAAAACTATATAGTGAGTGCCTTAGACTCGGCCCTTAGTGGAAAGCCCATCAAGCAGGCAAAGACCCGCCCGTATGGTTGTTCAGTAAAGTATTAATCAAGGCGTTTAACATCTAAAGATGTGATGCAATTATCACTGGCGGTATAAGTTATCTCAATGGGGCGGCAACAAACTTCACAATCTTCAATATAGGTTTGTCCCCCATAAAGAGACTCAAGGATCATTGAGATCTTCTCCCCACAATAAGGACAATAGAAAAAGTTTTCAGATTCAAACATTCTTGCTCGATGGTAAAATAAGATGAAGTACAAGACCCAATATTGATGCCAGCCCTACTCCTTTTAAAGAAACTGCCCCTGCACTTAAGGTCATTCCTCCGATTCCCGTAACAAGCATGATAGATAAGACCGCCATATTTCTTGGCAGATGCAGGTCTTCTTTTGTTTTCATCAAAAGGCTTAGTCCAATGACAATAATATTCCCAAAGAGTAGGATAAAGAGCCCTCCCATTACGGGTACAGGTATCGTTTGTAAGAAGGCCCCAAGCTTTGAGACAAAGCTTAAGATGATTGCGCTAATAGCAGCGAAGGTCATGATCTTTGGGTCGAAGGCGCGGGTTAGGGCCACGGCCCCTGTTACTTCTGAGTAAGTGGTATTAGGAGGGCCCCCTACAAGGCCTGCAAATAAAGTGGCAAGACCATCTCCCATCAAGGATTTATGAAGCCCAGGCTCCTTGGCAAAGTCTTTACCCGTCACGCTAGAGATAGCGCTAATATCACCATAGTGCTCAATAGCTGGAGCAATTGCAATGGGGAGGATAAAGAGGATAGCTTCAATATTAAAAACTGGTAAAACGAATCTTGGAATCGACACAAAACTGGTGTTGGTAACAACTTCAAAGTTCACGACTCCTAAGATAAGAGCTAGAACATAACCACAAGATAAACCTATTAATATAGAAGAGAGTTTAAAGAATCCTTTTCCCCATATTGAAGCGATTACGGTTGCTGCAAGAGTAACAAAGGCCAAGAGATAACTTGAGTTAGAGGCCACCAATTGAGCTGAGCCATCTCCTGTTTTTCCCATGGCCATATTGACAGCGACGGGGGCTAGGATAAGACCTATCAACATTATGATAGGTCCAGTTATAAGGGGCGGCAGAATCTTTTCAAGAAAGTCGTTGCCCTTGATTCTAATGATAAAACTTAAAATAAGGTAAAAGACCCCAGCAGCTGCTAGACCACTTAAGGTAGAAGGTAATCCCCAGGTCTTAGTCCCATAGACTATGGCCGGAATAAAAGCAAAACTACTGCCTAAGAAAACAGGGATCGATCTTTTCGTGCAAAGTTGAAAGATAAGTGTCCCTACTCCAGCGGTGAAAAGAGCGATATTTGAATCCATTCCAGTTAAAAGAGGAACAAGAACAAGTGCCCCAAATGCCGTAAAAAGCATTTGTAAACCTAGGATTGTTTTTTTAATAAGCTCCATAAAGATTCCTAAACAAAAGAATTATTTAATACTTCACCAACACCACCGGCACCAGGGACAATATATTGATTGTCAGTTAGGCCCCTTTCTTCTTCTGGAAATTCCCCAGGCATAGCATTGAGAGCCTTTTCAGTACTAAGCCCTCTATCTAACCTAATGGCGAAGATCTCCACATCAGGATGATCTTTTTGCATTCTTTTTATATATTCAGGGGTCACTATGAGGTGCATGGCCACGTACTTAAGCGCCTTGCCCTCCACATTTTCTTTATAATGGCTAATACAATGACTTAATGATCCACCAGTTGCTCCCATGGGATCTGGAAAAAGAACAATGGCCTGATCTTGTGGTCCACCAATTTTTGAGCCTGATACATCTACTCCAACGACCTGTCCTCTTTCATCGACCTTTCTATTAATATAAAAATGATCTTGTCTTATTCCTTCAAATTCAAAGAGATGATGAAGCTCTTCAAAACAGATATGACTAGGAAAGATTCCAGCTCTTGCAAGATTAACGGAGATAAATTTTTGAGAGGCTTTTAAAGCTATTCCTGAATAAACTCCTTCTTTTACTTGTTCAATCATCCTTGTATCTAAGGAAACATCTTCAGTTGGAGCTAAGGTATTGAGAACATTTCTTAATAAAAAAGTATAAAGGGCCCTAACATAAGTATTCAACGCAGGTTGAACAGTATCCGGACTTCCTAATTTTCCCAGCATGGAAAGTGAATAAGGATCTACTAAGATGTGAACATTTTCACCGTATTTAGTAGGAACTTGATTAGGCTTGTATTTGGTATTGAGATACTGGCTATCTGTTGGCATAGGTCTTCCTCATTAGATTTTATTAGAGAAAACATACCTTATTTAGCGCGCCGTTTAAACAAAAAAAGGCCCTGAATTCTCAGGGCCATTTTTATAGTTTTTTGGACTAATTTTTTACTTAACCAATAAGCTTAAGAGCATTAGCACCTTGAGCATTGGCCTGAGAAAGAACTGATGTACCAGCATTAGTAAGGATACTAAGCTTCGCGTTCTTCGCAGTTTCCGCAGCGTAATCTGTATCGCGAATTCTAGAATTTGCAGCGTTTAAGTTTTCACTTGAAACCTGTAAGTTCTGAACTGTTGAAGTCAGACGGTTTTGAACTGCACCTAGTTCTGCTCGTTGACCAGAAACATTTTGAATTGCAGCATCAATTGACTCTAAACTAGCTTGTGCATTTTCTTTTGAATCAACTCCAAGAGAGTCAACACCAAGAGCAGCAGCACTTGAGTTAGTTAATTGTGCGTTGTAAGAGATTCTGTCATTGAAATCATCATTGTTGATACCAATTTGAAAATCGTATTTCTCACCTTCTCCATTTAAAAGTTTCTTTCCGTTGAACTCAGTAACCTGAGAAATTCTTTCAACTTCTGACTTTAAGTTTTGATACTCAAGGTCTGTAAACTTTCTTTCTGAATCCCCTACCGTGTCTGATGAAGACTGGATAGCGAGTTCTCTTAAACGAATAAGGATGTTACTAACTTCGTTTAATCCACCTTCAGCTGTCTGAATAAGTGAAATACCGTCGTTAGCATTTCTTTCTGCTTGATTTGTTGAACGTACTTGCGCTTTTAGTTTCTCACTAATAGCTAAACCTGCGGCATCATCAGCAGAGCGAACAATTCTTGTTCCCGACGATAACTTACCTAAAGTCTTCGCCTGTTCTGTATTATTGACACCAAGGGTTCTTCTTGCTGAAAGTGAAGCGACGTTCGTGTTGATACGTAAGCCCATTGATCCTCCTTGGAAAAAACTGATCCTATTTCCTAGATCTGATCACTCGCCTTGAGCGACCTAAGCTTACTGCTTTTTTTTTTGTAAATTTTGCCAGAGCATTATGCGCTGACATAAAGCTTTTCGGGTAATTTCTGCAGGTCTTGAGAAAAATTTGCCTTTATTTTGAAAATAATTACCTGACAAAAACGGTCGTTAAAAAAGTCCACTTTTTAATCCCCTATTAAGGTAAAAGGTCTCAATTAAAAGCGCCTAAAAGGCGATAAGAACTAAGTATGGGAACTAAGCCGCTAATCTTCTTAAGCCCTTTATCAGACCGCTTGAATGAGCTAAAAGAATCAATTGAGTCAACTGCTGAAGAAGAAAACATTGAAATCTATGAAATAGAAACTCTTGAAGAGTTGAATCAAACTATTCCGCACCTCGGCCAGTTCTTATTATTAACAGCATCTCCAAAACATTGCGCCGCTTTTCTTCAGCTCAACACAAGGCTCATCAGAAAAGAGCAATCAAAAGTCATCCTGATCACTAATCAATTCTTTCCAGCTAAGATTGTAGACCGCCTTAATAAACTAGGCCTAACTGATCTTATCCTTGAGTCAGTTGCCCCTAAGACCCTTCAATATAAAGTTAAGCTTCAGCTAAGATCAATTACGGCTCAAAAAGAAGAAGTAGCAGATATATTAATTAAGCAAGATGAAGAAGAAGTTGAACAAAGAAAAGATGTTCGCTCTAGTGATGAAAAAGAAGAAGATGAAAAACAAGCAAAGCTTCAAAGTTTAAAAGATAAGATCTTAAACTCTGAAAAAGAGAAGACTTACCCAGGAAAAGCTTCCCTTGTCATTGAAGAAGATATAGACCCAGACATGGTTATTGGTGAACCTAAAGAAGCTGAAGAAGGTGAAAAAGTTAGTGAACCAAAGACGCTTTTAGACGTAGAAAGAGAGACTGCACAAAAAAAGGCTAACCTTCCATGGCATAAGCAAAGTGAAGATAACTTAAAGACCAAATCTCATACTGAGAAGATTGATAATGTCTGGTCTAATAAAAAAGAAGTCAAACCATCAAAAGATAAAGAGTCTGGAAATATTGAAGGAAAGTCTTCAACTGATAAATTGAAAAATAACCGAGAAGGAAAAACTGGAGAAAAAGAAGACTCTATCAAAACGCATTGGGGTGGGAACCTTAAGAGCGCTGCGGTAAAGGACCCTGAAAATCAAAGTGATGAAGTCTCAAATACTGAAAAACTAGATAAGCATTACGAGGGCACAACCGAAGCTTCAAATAAACTCAATCAAGACTTTAAGACTGCTAAAAATAATTTTAAAGAAGCTCAAAAAGATTCAATGGCTGGGGAATCTAAAGCCGAACAAGATGAAGGCAACTTAACTGGTGATTCAGCTGCCACTAAGATGAACAATAAGGCTTTGAAGAATGACTCTAGCATGGTGGATAAGCTTGAAAATGACTTTAAAGGCAAAAGTAAAGATCCTGCAAATCAAGAAGCTGGCAATATGCATGGAGAGGGCCAAACAGGAAAGATCAATGACGAGCTTCAGGCCAGCGTAGAAGAGCTTAGAAGCTTAAATAAGAACGCTTCCCTTAAGACAGACCTCTCCCTAGATTCTTTAGAAGATGAGGATTTAAAAGCAGAATCAAAGGGAGCTGACCTTTTAGAGAGAAATCTAAGCAACGATACAAGTGCAGATCGATTAGATCATGATTCAATGGGTAGTAGGCTAAAGAAAGGCCTTCCTGTGGTTAAAGATAATTCAAAGCGAGAATCCCTTCTCGAGCAAGTTAAAAAGAACCGTAAGAAACGCGAAAATGATAAACCTGTTGATGGCTTTATGCGCTCCCCAAATATTAAAAAAACCGAAGGGCAAAAAGAGCCTGAAGAAAACCTTGACGATATTGAAACGGCCATCCCAATAGCTTTAAAGAAGCCGAGCTTCTCCCCTTCAGATTTTAGCTCAGATCTTTTTGAAGATGATGAAGGCATAGCAGAAACAGAGGTTCAGGAAAATGAGGCCTTAAACGGAAATGGAGCGGCTGAAGAGTATGGAGAAGATCTTGACGGAGAAAATCACTCTGAAGAACAACAAAGCGATTTATCAGGAGATTCTGTTCGAAGTGAAGAGCTTGAAGACCTTAAGGGAGACTCAAATAAAACATCCTCTTTAGAAGGCTATCAGGGAGAATCTTCTGTCGATAAAATTGAGGGCGATGATCTCTATGGAAAAAACAAAGAGGCCTCTAGAAGTGCGGAGGAAGAAGAAGAACAAAAGAAAAAGAGAAAAAAGTTAGAAGAGCTCTACGCCTTAAAAGAGAAGAAACTTCAAGAACTCAAAGAGAAGAAAAGAAAAGCAGCCGCCCTCTCTACTGAAGAAGATTATTATAAAAAAGAGAGGGACTGGGATGAAAAAGCTTTCTCAATGGACAATGAAAAAGTCAAAAAAGAAGATGAAAAACTCTCCGAAGTTGAACGTGAAAAATCAGACAACCAGAACTTAGAAGCTGTTACTTATGAGCGCTCCCATAATGAAAACCTAACGAGTCAAGAAGTAGAGAAAAAAGAAAACTATACTGAAGAGATCATTGAACAAAGAAGCCGTCATAAACGAGAGGAAATCATCCTTGATGATTCTTCTTTGACAGATATGGAAAGAGAGTTACTTAAAAGCAATAAAGATTGGGGTGAGCAGACAATTAATTATAGTAAGCTTAAGAGCGGAGAAGATGCCATCTCAACTGACAGAGAATCAACTGATAAAGATTTTGATTTTAAGATGACGGAAAAAGAGATTGAAAAAGATCAAAAGATATATAAAGGGTCTATCCTTGATGGGGATATTCAAGAGGAAGTAGAGGATGAAGAAGAAGGCGACAAGGTCATTCATGCTGACTCTAAAGGAATTGAATCTGTTATCCAGATCTTAAACCTTTACTTTGATAAAGAGACTAGGCCAAGTCAGGTTTTAAATAGAACGGCAGAGCTTATGAATAAAGAAAAAGGTTTTGGCGTTGTCTCCTTTTTCTATAAGAAGTTTGGCACAGAGCAATTCACAGAGATTCTAAATGGACATAGCCTCTTTAGTAATGATCAACGTTTAGAGATGTGGGAAGCAGATAAAGAGCTAATGGTTAAGAACTGGGCCTCTATAAAGCTACCTACTTGGACTGATAAAACCTTTAGGGAATCAAAGATAGACTTTATCTACCCTTTTTACGAAGGAGTGGATCATCTAGGATTTGCCGTTGTTAACTTCACTCATGGAATGAAGTCAGAGAATGCCCAACGGATTGAGATAACCCTAGAAGCGGCTAGAGCGGTTTATTTAACCCAAAGACATAATGAAAATGGAGAAGATGTTATCTATTCAGAGAAAAAGAGCATTCCAACAGAGGTGGAAAAGAATCATGAAGAGAAAGGGTTTATGAAAGGCTCTGATAACTTGATATTCTTAGAAAAAGAAAAGGCAAAGAAAAAGGCTTTAGAAATAGAAAAAGAAAAAGAAGAAAAACCAGGACTTGTTAAAAAACTCTGGAATAGGATGTTTGGGTAATGAAAGAATTAAAAGAATCTGATTTATTTGAAATTGATCTTAGCCACTTAAAGGATATAGATGTCTTTCCCTTTCATCTTTATGTTTTTAACCCAAGTAAGAAAAGTTACAGCCTCTACCTTGAGGCAAACACGCCCTTAACGGAGCAAAAGCTAACCTTTATTCAATACATCCTTCAAAGAAAAGGAAAGCTCGCCATTTCTAATGGTCAAAAACTCACGTTTCTTTCTCATATGGAATACCAAGATGAGGACATCCCTTCTTTAATTGCCCCTCCTACTGAGGAAGTTGAATCAAAGGGCAAACCCAATATCGTTATCGATTTTGATTTTGAAGACGAATTTGTAGCAGCTGATAAAGAAAATGACTATTCTCGTTTGATCACTCAAATGAAAAATGAGGTTAGCGGTTTTAGTCAAAAGATGAGCCACACTATTAGCCTTGCAAGGTACTTAGTTGAAAACCTTTGCACTGAAGATAACTTCACGAACAGAGTGGTCTGCTTATCTTATTTCTTAGCTAAAGAAATCGAGCTAAAAGACACAGCAAGCCTAGGGGATCTAATTGTGGCCTCTTACTTCTACCATATAGGATTCACTCAGCTAGATCTAAAGCATTGCACTACTGCCAGCTTGATCATGGGAGATCGCATGGGTCATGAGAATAAAAAGCATTTAGGCCTATCCCAGCATTTAATAAGAAAGTCAGGTGTCGACATTAACGAGCGTTGTAAAAAGATAATCAATGAACATCATGAAAGGGTTGATGGAAATGGTTATCCTAATAGTAAATCAAAATATAATATTGAGCCATTGGCCCTCGTTCTCGGAGCCGCTAGTCATTTGATTGAGTTTTCCTCTGGTTTGATTGATGGAAATAAACAAATGATCCTACCTCTTATAAAGCTTTATGAAAAAGGCGAAAGAAAGCCAGGGTTAGAAATAGAGTTTGGAGAGCATATCATTGAAAACCTAGTCAATTTTGTACAAAAAGAAATCAAGACTGAGGCGGCTTAACGAAATTCACTAAAGGGATGCTTATTCTTACCTTCCCAGAGATTTAAAGCAATATCCAGTTCAGGCTCTTCATTTTTTGTATAGCGTACATCAATGATGGCATAAGTAAGCCTTGCTTCGTCTCCCCCTTTACCAAATTCCATATTGTACATCTTAGTCCATGTACCAGTGTTGATAAACATCTTCCCATTAGCATAGGTTCTAAAAACCGGCTCATGGGTATGGCCCACAATCAGAGCAAGAACATCCTCCCTCTCATTGATTTCATCCATGGTTAATTCTTCATAGTCTTTCCATAGCTCGAGCTCTTTTCTGGCCATCTTAAACAGGTCCGAGATGGATTTGGTTTGCTTAAAGAAAGTAATAAATCTTACCATTAAGAAATAATAGGCATTAGCAAGGCCGAATCTTAGCATATAGAGAGTATCAAAGATAAATCCATGGATGAGCATATTCTTTATAGGCCTAACTCCATTGATCCAATGGCGTTCTTCTTTGAATTTATTGATAATCCTAGTGACGTAATAAGATCCCCACGGGGGAAGGAAGTATCTTTTTCCATCATCGTCTTCAACAATGCATTCTCTTGGGTCAAATTGATGAGCCAATTCATATTCATGCCCATGCTTTAAAACAATCCCCTTGATAGGAATATACTCACCTTGATCAAAACGAAACTCAAATTTCTCTCGAGACTCTTCACTTAAACGCTCTAAGAGCATCTTTTGAAGCGAGTCAAAGACAAACTCGGCATCATGATTTCCAATGATAAAGACTATCTTTTTTTTCTTTTGAATTAAAAAATCATCTAAGGCCTTAATAACCTCAGGGTGAGCGTCTAGGATCATCTTAAGTTTTGCTAAGGAAGCATCTTCACTCCAAAACTCATCATCATAGTACTTAACAAAGGGGACGGCTAAGAGGTCAAAGAGGTCTCCGTTTATTATAAGCTTAACCTCTCTTGAAGCATAATCCCCGCTTGAATAAAAGTTTAAAAAATCGACCAACTCTGAATCATAATGAAAATCTTCTAAGTAGTTTCTTCGTTGATTAACAATAGCCCCTGCACCTAAGTGAATATCTGAAATGACAAGAATGGTCTTGTCGACTTTATCTTTGCGGAGGAATCTCATAGGGCCTTCTACCGGTGACTAATTCGATCTTTTGAAAAGGAGGTGAAATAGGGATGAAATAGATCACTTCCCTTTTCTTCCTCATAATATTAACGACTTTGAACTTTCCCGGTTCTACTGAAACAAAGTCGATCACATCTCCATTCTCTCTTACTAATTTAGCTAAACATTTTACAAGAGTTTTATTTTCAACGATAACCCCTATCTTGGCCTCATCTTTTTTAGGGGCTAAGACCTTTATGCTCTTCTCAAAGACTTTGACGATAAAAGCATCGCTACGCTCAACTGCACCTAAGGCAGTTGAAAGGGTTAATGAGATGAGAAAGATAAGGAGTTGATTCTTCATTAGTTCTATCTTATCGAATTTACGTTAGTTATGCTTAGAACTGGTAAGCTTTGCCTGACTCTGTTGAACTGCTCTTAAAGCTAAATAGCCTAAACACCTGACCGAAAAGATAGGTGGAGGCATTTATGCTAAATTTTTTTAAAAGAAAGACTAAATCCCTAGGTCAAAAGAGAGATGAGATCAAAGAGGCATTTTTTATAAGCCCTCACCATTCATGGATCAATGATGACCGTTATATAAAGAGGGCCTTTGCTTTTCTCTTAGATAACCTTAGCGAAGAGGCCATCAACTTTCTCTACCCTAACAGAAGAGAAGCCTTCTTTATCAAAGGAAATGGTCGTTTAGGAACGGCCCTTGGAACAAAGAAGAACACCCATCTTATTCTAGTCTATCCCGACCTAGTAAAGATGCTCACCTCTGGAGCCCCACTAATGGGCGTAGCCGTTCTGGCCCATGAATTAGGTCATATTGTTAAAGGTCATTCTTTTAAAGTGATAGACCCCTTACAGGCACAATGTGAAGCGGATGAGTTTGCATTTGAAATGGGGCTTGGTCATGAACTACAAGAAGTCTTAATGGATGAAGTTCCGACTATTGAAACAAGAACGAGGATCGCCCGCTTGACGAGCATGATCCTCTCAAACAATCATTAATTAAAAACAAACTTCTCGAGTCCCCACACGGTCATCATCAAAGTCATTAGAATGCTCAGAGCTTGTTGCTGTGAACTTAAAGTGACATTTTCCATTAGGACAAACTGACTTCTTAGGCAGGATAAACTCTAAGGTCTCAACTCCAGAAGAGCTTGAAGTTCTATAATCAACTCCATGCATATAGGCCCAATTAAAGTCTGAATGATCGACTCCATCGTGAGCATAGTGATCAACTGCTTCAACACTACTTAGTCCACCAGAATCAGCATAGGCTTCAACTAAACATGGGGCATGCCAACCATCTTTTTTATCAAGAACTAGGTCTTCGTGAGAGTCAAATCCTGTAAATCCTCCCATTGTAGGAGAAAGAATATAAAGATCATAATAACGAGGGTTATTTGAGAAGCCTGAAAGGCCAGCTCTTCTTGCCTCCATTTCAAAGACTATCTTAGATCCCTTATGCCACATGCAGACTTTGGTAAAGTCTAACTCACTAAGGGAGTTTAATCCTCCGAAGATCCAATCATCAGTTGAATCATTAATACAAACCTTCTCTGAAGGCTTAACATGACACTTTGGGGCTTTGGCAAAGACCCCCGTACTAAAGAATAAGGCTAAGATAATAGCGGTGATTTTCATATGGACTCCTATTATTCTATTCTCACAGAAATAGAATAATATTCAGCCGCGTAATTTACTCTGGAAAAATTGTCTTAAACAAGCTCAGCTGTTCCCTTAAGAAAAAGCATCTTCTTTGCCGTATACCAAGCAATGAGAAGGTTTAAGAGGTAGGAGTCCTTATGTAAGATATAAAGAAGATCATACTTGAGCTTATCAGGAGCTTTAGCATCATAAACACAAGCAATCTGGGCCAACCCCGTGATACCAGGTTTTACGTTTTCTCTAACTCTATAATTAGTGATGTCCTGTACATAGACATCAGTGAATTCAGGTCTCTCAGGTCTTGGACCAATAAAAGACATCTCACCTTTAAGGATATTTAGTAACTGAGGAAGCTCATCTATATGAGACTTTCTTAGGAATTCACCTAGCTTAGTAATCCTTGGATCCCCTTCCCAGCTTAGAGTGATTCCCGTGTGAACTTCTGCATTTTGGATCATTGATCTAAATTTATAGATATTAAAATGCTTTCCATTTTTGCCGACTCTAATCTGCTTATAAAAGACTGACCCCTTAGAGGAAAACCTAATAGCAATGGCCGTAGCAATCATAATAGGAGCGAAAAGAACAAGTAAGATAAGAGCGCAAACAAATTCAAAGGCATCTACTAAGAGGTCTGTCTTATGAGCCGTTGGATTAATCTTTGCTGAGTCAAAAAAGGAGTTAAATAATGGATTTCTCCATGAGATTGAATCATCAAGTTCTCTAAAGTTCTTTCCCTTTAGAGAGGGAGAAATAATGTTTTCACCTTCAATTATACTTTTCAAAGTGCATCCTTATCTAAATCTAAATTTGAATTGGTGGTTCTTATAGGGGAATTTTTTAATCAAGCATAGACAAAACGGAGAACTGTGAAAAAAAGAAATGAATCAAACTAGAGTGAGATAGGCTTAAAAGTTATGATTAAGGTGCTTTTGGAGCTGAGACTTAAAAAGGGCATAGTCTTTTCGCCCTTTTGCGGAAAAGGGCTCTTTTGAACCTGAGATACTATATGTTTTCAATACCTTACGAAGCCATTTCTTAGTTTCATCAAAATAGAGCTTATTCTTAGCTGACTTTCTCTTGAGGGACTTTTCAAGGAGTAAAAGGAGCCTATAGTCCTGCAGGCCTTCGGCTGAGAGTTCAAACTTTAAACTTGTTAATAGGCTACCATCGCTCTTGGGGTAGAACATGGCGACCTCGCTCTCTCGTCCATCAAGGTCAAAGTAGGGATAATTATTATAGGCGGCCATATGCCAATCAAGGTAATAAGAAAGACCTTCTTTACTCGTAGCAAATAAAGCCGGCCCGAATCCATGGCGGGGATCATCAAGGGCCCTTGGGCTGCCATTATAGGTACCCCATTTTCTTTTCTTCTTTTTAACTGATGGATTTAAATAGGCGTAAAAACCGTAATCAAAAGAATCATTTAACTTTTCAAGCTCCCCAGAACCTAAGCTAGAAAAGCCCCCAATTTGAAGGTCTGGGTACAAGCTTTTAATAAAGTTCGCCTTTTCTAAGTCTTGGCTTACTTTATCTGAATAACCTGAAGCTTCATCGCTAAAAGTATAAACAATGTTCTCACTACCAAATTCAATAAGCCCTTCTTTGAATCTATTGGCCACCTTATTATGAGCTTTGACCCTTTTCTCTTTATCCTCATTATCAAGTTCTTCAAAGTAGTCCTCTGGAAACTCTCCCCCATAAGAGAAATAAGGCCCAGTTAGACCTGCTTTCTTGGCCATGACAAATAAACGCTCTAATGGTTTATAATTGAGGATGTATTGATCCCCCTCTTTAATCAAGGGTACTTTAGGAAGAGAACTAAAGCTGGTAAAGCCTCGTTCACCTAAAGCCTTGAGGACTTTTTCTCTATAAAGCCATCTTAGTTTATCAAAGTCCCTACCTCGAAAATAGGTCTTTCCAATGGGATCAAGACCTAAGAAGCCAACAGGGATCTTAACCACAGGTAGCTTTTTGTTTTTAACTTGAACCTCTACTTCAATAGATTCAACCACAGGTCCCTTAGAGACCTTTAAGTATCCAGAATAAGTTCCAGGGACTTGGTCAGCACCAATAGGGATATCAAGCATAACAAAACGGCTCTCGTCTTTAGGAAACTGAAGGACTTGTCCTTTCACGTCTTTAAAGAACTTCCCTGCAAGGAGATAGGTTTCATGATTAAGATTTTCTGAGACAAAGGTATTTACCAGCCTAAGAATTCGGGCCCGACTTGTGTCTAAGACTTTTCCTTTTTTATCTTTAAGCTTTGAAAGCTCAACTTTAAAAGCGCTTTGCCCTTTTAAATCATGAAGCTGAATCATCTCCCTTATTCTCATCCCTTTAAAGACAACTCTTTTAATAGAAGACTTCACTCCTTCAAAGTAATCAGTAGGCTCTAGATGAGGACTTAACCTAATTAGGGAGACTTCTTTTTTCCTCAAGACCTTCGCTCCTAACCTGCGAGGAGAAATGGCCCTGGTTAGTTTTAGGTAATCTTTTCTTCTAAAATTGAGAAGTTCTTCTTTATAGGCCTCAGCTTTTTTGGAATCTTTAATTTTATAAATAAGCAGACTATTAAGTGAAATTCCAGAAGCGTCCCCTTCAAAGCCAATATCAAGATAACCTTTTTCTACAAAAACATCTTGAACTATTGGTCTAAAGAGAGATTTTAAATGAGTATCAAAGGGATTATCCATTGGACTAGGTTCGACTTCTTCAAATCGTAAAAGGTCTCGAAGATAATCTTTTGCAAAAGCGCGTGTTTCTTTAAAGACCGGCTTTCCTCCCACATAGAGCATACGGTTGGTCCAAAAAGGAACATCCCAGTACCCTAACTGATCCATAACCAGCTCAAAGCGGTAGCGACCATTTGGCAACTTCACCCTAAAATTTCCTTCTTTAATCCCAATAGAATGCCTATGTAAGGTGTCTACATAAACTGAATCTAATAAGCGCCAAAACTTAGGCTCTATAAAACCAAAACCTCTTGAATCTCTATACTGACTCTGAGTTGTCACGGGAATAAAACCCTTCATGACGTTTTCGAAATGATTCGTAAAATCAAAGGCCCAGACTTCTTTTGGAGGTATGGGGGACTTTTCAGAAAAGAGCTTTATTTTATCCACTAAGAATTTCTTGGTCGTGGTGTTTTCGTTATCTGGGTCAACAATGATAAAGAACTGCTTTAGATTCTTTAAGTCTAAATACCTTTTAACCTTAACAGAGCCTCTCTCTCCTACCCATCTTTTGAGTTTAAAAGTTAAGCTATTCCAGCCCGGAGTAATCCGTGTTTTATGATTAAGTTTTGTCCAATAGTCTTTTGAATACCTATCAGCTAAAACTAAGTAAAAAGGAGTGCTCTTTTTTAAAGGATTAAAAACATCTAACTGGATATATTCAAATGCCGACCAATCATTAAGTTTCATTTGATTAAAGTCAAAATTATAATACTCCCCTTGTTCTACTACGGCGGATCTTAATCCATCCGTTTTTTTAGAAGTATCAAATTTAGAAAAAGGATGACCTGGCTCAACTTCCTCTTGGGATTTCTCAAAACCATAAAGCCCTATCTCTCTCGAGGCTGAGCTTTGATTCCTCCTTTCAGACTCTATCGCCTTTAAGAAGTTTTCCTTTTTTAAAGAAACCCTATTAAAAACCCTCTCTCCTCCGCTAGATCTAAGAACTGGCTCTAAAGAGATATCATCTAACCAAACCCTACCAGGGGTTTTTAAGCGAAACCAAATATCAATAGATCCTTTTTTAGTAATGGTGATTTCATGCTTTATACGAGACCAATCGCTGCTTCCGGAAAGGTTTCTAAACAGTGTCTTGATCCCTGTTCCATTATCGTAAAAATGCCAAAAGGAATCGCTTCCTTCTTCAGGTTCACCAACTTCTAGGAGTTTTGCCCAAGCCGTAAAGCGGTATGTTCCAGGCTTTAGTCCCGAAGCATAAAAATGAGCGGTTTTTTCATCACCGAACTGAGTTGAGAGATAGAGGGAACCATCTCCTTTTCTTCCGGTGGACTGATCCCAACGGCCTTCACCCTTTCCATAAAAGGCCCAACCATTAGCTCCGTTATCAAAGTTAAATCCCCCTGATACGGAAAATGTAAAAAGACAGCTGAATATGCTAAGATAAACTTTATACTTGAACATTTCCTTTATTATACGGAATAAATTAAGACTATGTACAAAAGCTTAAAGATCTTTACCCTTCACCTACTTAAATACTCAGGAATCTTTGCCTTCGCAAAGTATTACTATAGAAATAGACCAAGGATAATTTGTTATCATGGATTTAATATCGAAGATGAAGCAGCCTTTATTCCTGGCACCTTTATAAAGGCTGAAACCTTTAAAAAGCGAATTGAGTTATTAAAAAACATAGGAAGCGAATTCATACCACTTGAAGATATTATCAAGAGCCATAAGCTTCCTAGTCTCCCCGTCATCCTTACCTTTGACGACGGCTTTGTCTCAACATTAACTGAAGGGCTCCCCATCCTAGAAGAGAATCAAATTCCAGCGACTCTCTATGTGACCACTTACTATCACTTAAAACAAAACCCTATTTTCAGGCTTCATTTTAACTACCTTACATGGAAGGCAACAAGCTTAAGGGTTAACTCAGAGCAATTTAGCCAAGAGCTTCCTGTTAAAGGAGAAATTGACCTAGGCTTGAGTCGATTAAAATGGCAGATCATTAAAGAGTTTGAGCAAAACAGATCTGAACAAGAGCGGAGCCTTCTTTTAAAAGAGCTTGAAGCTGCATTAAAGGTTTCTCTTAGCTCTTCGCAACGGAAGAAGTCTTTTACTATAGCAAATGCAGAAGAATTAAAAGACGCCCAAAAGAGAAGACTAGACCTTCAGCTTCATACTCACCGCCATGTTCTTCCCTTAGATAAAGAGAGCTGTAAGAAAGAGATAAATGAAAATAGAGAGATCTTAAAAGAATTTACAAAGGAAGACTTAGTTCACTTTTGTTACCCAAGTGGAATCTATGATAGAAGGCAATTTCCTTGGCTAGAAGAAGCCGGAGTCCTCACGGCGACGACTTTGGTCCCAGGAATTGTAAAGAAAGATTCTCACCTATTAGAGCTCCCTCGTATCTTAGATAACGAGCAATTGAGTTCCATTCAATTTGAAGCTGAGGTATGTGGTGTTGGAGACTTTCTAAGAGCATTAAAAGCCCCGTTTTCTAAAACAGGGCCAAGTACAAGTGCTACTTAAAGAGCAATGATAAGAACAGCAATTGTCGATATTAGACTAGCCACTTGCAGTGTTCTTTCCCAAAAACGATCCCAAAAGGTTCTCTTTTCAGCATTTAAATAAATAATATCGCTAGGGTAAATGACAGGAATACTCTTCATATCAGTGATATTAAAATGAAGCTTAACCAGCCCATTAGGACCGCGGCGGATGATATAAGATTCTTGATAATCTAAGTTTGAAATAGTTCCCCCTGTCTTAGACAGATAGTAAAAGAGAGAAGCATTTTCTTGATACAAGGTTTTCCCCGGTTGATTCACTCCCCCAAGCATAGTGACAAAAGGAAGCTCACTATTATTTCCCCCTTCACTCATTCTTGTCACAAAGATTGAGTCTCCCCCAGTCCAAGTAGGAGACTTTCCAAAGAAGTTTGATTGAAAGTATTTATTTAAAGAAATTGTGTATTTTTGATTTTGCTGTTGAATGGCAGCAACAAAGAAATCCTTTGATAGATCGCCCTTAAGCCCACCGGCCTGGTCAATGACTTTATCAATACTGTCTTTTTGTTTAACTAAGTAGCGACCAGATTTCTTAACTAAGCCTCTTACTTCAACCCAGTAATCTCTTCTCAGAAGCCTAAAGCGTACGTCTTTAACTCCCCTTTGAAAGAACTTTGCGTAACGATCAATAACAGCGTCTTTAAGCTTTTGAAAACTCATCCCCGTTGCATTGATTTTGACACCATAAGGAAGAACCAGGATTCCATCAAAACGAGTTCGGAACTTTCCTCGAAGCTTATCATCTGAAGGATGATAGAGAGAGAAGAGGTGCCCAGGGGCCACGAGTCCATTAAGCCTTTTAAAGCTTGGTACTTCATCGGGACCTGCTAGTTTTGAACTACTGCCAGCATCAGAGGCTTTATAAACATCGTTATAGCGCTCGTAGCCCACATCACTCTTGTTTGTTGATCCACATCCCACCAATCCTATGACCAATGAAAATAAAAGACCAACCCGTACCAACTGGTTCATGACAAAACTCCTCAACTTTTAAATAATTTGATTCTGTTATAAGTTAAAAGTTAACAGATTCATAAGAATTTTCAATACCTTATCCTTTTTACAGGGTGATTAATTTGATCTATTGCCAAGGGCCATAGCTTGCTAGATTCAAAATATATAAGGAATAACTAATATGAAGATACTCCATCTTGTCCAATTCTTAGGCGTAGGTGGCCTTGAGAAAGTTCTCGAGCTCCTAATCAATGAACAAAAGGCCATGGGTCATGAAGTTGAGCTTATGGTCTATGACCATAATCAAGACTGGGTGGAAGAATTTAGATCTAATGGAATTAAAGTTACAACAGATTATCAAAAGAAGCCTGGCTTTGATTTCAAACTAATAAGTTTTTTAACTTCTAAGGTTCGTGGCTTTGACTTAGTTCATACCCACGATTTAAACCCGATGATGTACCTAGGGCCAGCGAGGGTTCTAAGTAAAATAAAAGGCCATGAGAATTTTCCAAAGATCGTTCATACAACTCATGGAATGGAACATATAGACATAGAGCCTAGAACAATTTTTTATGAAAAGTTCATCGCAAGCCTAACTGAAGCTGTCATAGGGGTCAGCCCTGCTATTTGCTCTTATTATGAAAAGAAGCTTAAGGTCGATCCTTCAAAGATCTATAATATTGATAACGGTACCCCAGTTCCAAAGACTCTCCCTGTTTATAAAGAAGGAAAAGAATTACTTGAGAAAAGATTCTCCCTTCCAAGCGGAAAAAAGATCTTTTGCTCCATAGCAAGAGTGGTTCCTTTAAAAGATCAGAAGATCTTAGTGGAGGCCATGAAGAGTTTTCCAGACGCCCTTCTTTTAATCATCGGCCCTTCGGGAAATGATCAATACTATAAAGAGCTTGAAGAAATTAAACCTAGTAATGTCTATCTTTTAGGAGGGCAATCAAAGATCAATGAGATCCTAAGCGGAGTTGACCTCTTTCTTTCAGCATCACATCATGAAGGAATCCCTATTTCCGTTCTTGAAGCTCAAGCAGCCGGTGTCCCTTGCTTATTATCTGATATTCCAGGGCATCTAACCTTAAAAGAAAACATGACTAAGGATGTGGCCCTTTATTTTAAGATGAAAAGCCTTACTGAATTAAAGGCCAATTTGAATAAGTTCTTAAGCCCCAATTTTAACTTAGAAGAAATCAGAGAAACCGCTTATAATATGGTCAAACAAGATTACTCTTCAAAGGCCATGGCCTTGAACTACCAAGTAGTTTATGCGGGTACTAAATGATCAATAAACTTAAAGAAGGTCATTGGCCTATATTTATGCTTTCGAGTTTCTCTTCCTTCATGAACCTCTTTCTTCCTATCATTTTAGTAAGACTTCTCGCACCGAGCGAGATTGGGCTCTATAAGATATTCTTCATACATTTGATGGCAATTCCCTTCCTTTTTCTTATTGGCGGTCCTGTTCATTCTGTTTATTACTGGGTGGGAAAAAAAGAAGAAGAACGACAAGGCTATCTTCACGCCACTTGGGTTCTAACTGCATTATTATCCCTACTCGTTTTAATCATAGGACTACCACTAATCAATATTGTTTCAAACTGGTTAGATTTCCCTTTGAAGTATTCTTTTCTCATGATCTTCTCAGGTTTCATAATGCTATTAGGAAGCCATTATGGAGAAACAAAGACTGCCCTTGGAGACAGAATTACTGGTACAATTTTTAATACTGGCTTTGAAGTATTAAAGGTCATCTCCTTTATTTTTATTGCTTGGAAAACAAAAGACGTAGGAAATATATTTATTGCCTACACACTAGTTTTTAGTATTAAGCTAATAATAGCAACCATCCTTGGTCATAAGGATAAAACTTTTAGTTTTACTTTTGACAAAGAAAAAATCAAAGAAGTCTTTTGGTATTGCTTTCCAATTTCGATTTCTGCTTTGCTTGGATTTTTTGTTGATAAAGTGGACCTTCTCATTCTTTCAAGTCTCTTAGATACAGAAGGCTTTGCCTATTATTCTATGGGTTGTTTGATAGTCCCACCATTGATCATCTTAGATATGTCAGTGCAAAAGGTTCTTATTCCAAAACTTTCAACTCTTTATAATGAAAAGAAATATTCCGTTGCTAGTGAGCATTTTAGAAAGGCCATAAGTGACACCAGCTTTTTAATTATACCAGCGATATTTGGACTTATCTTTTTTGCAGAGCCAATAGTCACCCTCTTGTATACAGATAAATATCAAAGCTCTGCTATCTTTTTAAAGATCTTTGCTTTTGGCTATCTCCAATACATTATTCCCCATGATGCTATTCCAAGAGCTTCTGGAAATAGTAGTTGGATCTTAAAGATTTATTTATTAACCACGCCAATTTCTTTGGTGGCGGTTTTCTTAGCCGCTAAATACTCAGGAGCAGAAGCAGCTCTAACTGCTGCTATCATCCTTAAGTTTTTACCAAAGTTTTTTGGAATACTGTATTCTAAGAAACTCATGAATTGGAGTTTTAAGGAAGTCTTTCCTTATTCAAGACTTTTTCTCTATTCCTTTGTTGCTCTCTTACTTTCTCTGGGGAGTCTTTTTGTTAAAAGTTTTTTTGCTACAGAACTAATCTGGTTCTTTGTTTGTGCTCCTATCTTTGCAGTTATCTACTTAGGGACTCTTTATAAATTAAGGAGAAAGCTATGAAAGTTATACAGCTCTTTTTCCCTGGGCCCATGGGTGGAGCCGAAAAGGTTCTTCTCAGTGGAGTAAAGGCCCTTCAAGATAATGGTTTTGAAACTGAGATCTGGGTCGTTCAAGAAAACCGTGTCCCCTACTGTGCGGATGACTTTCTCACTGAGGCTAACGAGCTTGGTCTTAAGACGAAGGCCTTCACTTGTTATTCAGTCTTTGATCGAAAGTTAAAAAAGGGCCTAACTAAAAAACTCTTAGCTGAAAAACCAGACATCGTTCATGCCCACGGTTTTAAGGCCGCACTTTATGGTCATCTTTGTACACCTAAGATGGCCCGCTTGATCATAACTCATCACGGAATAACCAGTCATACCCTTAAAGTTAAGATCTATGAGGCTATTGAGAAATGGACGATGAAAAAGGCTTTTAAGGTAATTGCCGTCTCTGAAATGATGAGGATAGACCTTGAAAGACGAGGGGTCCCTGCCAGCAAGATTAGAGTTGTTGAAAACTTGCTTTCTATGGAGGTGAGACCCCGCGAAATTCCAAGAAACAAAGAGTTAAATTTAGTCTACGTAGGAAGGCTTAGCTTAGAAAAAGGCGTTCATACTTTATTGTTGGCCCTATCAAAACTTCCCAAACTTATCCCCTTCAAATTAGTAGTGGTAGGAGATGGAAGAGAAAAAGAGAAGTTAATCCTTCAGGCAAAGGAACTTGGTATCGAGAGCTCTGTTGAGTTTGTCGGGTTTCAAAGAGATGTTAAGAAGTTTCTCATCCCTGCTGATGCACTAGCTATTCCTTCACTTAGAGAAGGACTCCCCATGACTCTTATAGAGGCCTGCTGTATGGGACTCCCTATAATAGGCTCTAGAGTGGGAGGAATCCCTCTTCTTGTTGAAGATAAGAAGAATGGAATCCTTTTTAAATCTGAAGATGCTGATGATCTTAAGAAATGTTTAGCTGAGCTTGACGATGATAAGAACCAATACTTAAACCGAGCAAAAGAGATGAGTTCTTCGTTTTTAAAAAGATATAGCCCTCATAAATGGGCTGAGAACACCCTAGAGGTTTATAAAAGTTGTTTAAGCCAAGTATAAAAGGTCAGGCCAACTTCACCTTCATCAAACTTATCAGCGATCCTGTTTCGATTTTCTTCAAAGTCTGATTCTATTGTTTTTAAAGTCCGTAAACTATTGAGAAGCTCAACCCACTCTTCCCGGGTCTCGGCCAGGAGAACCTTTGAATCATCAAGATCAGCCCCTTGAATCCCCATCTTTGTGGTTATTATGGGGCGCCCTTTAGCGTAGGTCTCAATAACCTTAATCCTAGTTCCAGAGCCATAGCGCATAGGAATAAGAGTGAACTCTGCAGGTCCATAAGCATCATCAATATCATCAATAAAGCCTTTTATAAGAAGGCCTTTCATTCCTCTATAGGCCTCAAGCCAGGTGCCATTTCCACTACCAACTACTTGTAGTTCAAAACTTGGATTGCTTTGAACCACTTCGGCCCAAACATTCTCTAAGAACCATTTAAGCCCATCTTTATTAGGAGGCCAATCAAGCTTTCCTACAAAGAGAAAACGCCCTTTGATAACAGCTTCCTTAGAAAGAGGGTTATTAAAGTCTAGACCTAGTGGAGCAAGGGTCAAATCAGTCTTAGGAGCTATCTTTTTAATTTCTTCTAAGTCTTCTTGGCTAATGGCCGCTATGGCCGAGACCTCTTCTAAGCACTTATTCTCAAATTGGCGAACAAGATGTGCTTGGAACTTTAAGAGCAGCTTAAACGGAAGAAAAGACTCTTCTGTTGCCGCTTTATACCAGAGCTCTTGCTCAAAATTATGCTCGCGAAGTACGACTCTTTTAACTTCTGAAGGCCAGTTGAATTTCTTACCATCATAAAAGCAAGCTGCTAAATGTAGGGCATCTAGGACTAGGATGTCATAAGATTTACCGGCTAATTCTTTTCTAACTAAGGAGCGAACCTTATGGCCACTAAAGCTTGAAATGGTGAGAGGAGTTAAGGGTGATAAGAGAAAGTTCTTTAGGAAGTTTAGAAGCCTTGGTAGCTTCTTACTTGGATAGCTTCTTTCTATTCTTGAAACAGAGCCAACTTTCCAAGCGCTTTTAAGCTCTTCAATATTATAGGATTCGCCTTCAGGGTGGACAAAAAGGCAATCCACCTCTGCACCGGCCCTGACTGTATTCTTTAATAGGCGGTCCGTAGCAACCCTAGCCCCATCAGTCGCAGGGAGGGTCCACTTAGGGATCATCCAAAGTATATTAAGTTCTTTTTCCACAATCTATCTTTTAGTTTCCCAAGTCGCCTCAAGAGAACTGGTTAAGGTCTTCATTAGAGCCATCAATGCCGCAGAGTTAACCACGATAAAGTACAAAGGTATTCCAAGGATTTTATTGTGAATCCCAAGTTGCTCAAAGACAAGGGCCATTAAGGCAGTTAAATAAAATCCTAATTGTAAGATAAAGAGCATGCCTAAAAAGACATTGCTTGAGTCATTTGAAATCCCAAGGCAGGTGACTAGAAAGAGAAGGCATCCAAAAACAGGAATAAGCCACCTTAGAACTTTATGACTAATAAGTTGCAATGCCGGAACCGGAAATTTAAAAGGATTTAGTATCTTTTTAGCAAAAAGCATTCCCGTCATTCCACCGCGGATAACCCGCACCCGCATATGCCATTCACTTTGAGTCTTTGTAGTGGTCTCTTCATAACATACTGCCTCTTCTTCAAAGACCACGCGGAATCCTTTTTGAACAAACATCAAGGGCTCTGTGAAGTCTTCAATGATATTTGCAGGAAGAGAAGTATAGTAGGCCCGCCTAAAGGCGGTCATACACCCAAGGGATCCGGTTAAGGTTCCCATATAGGTTTGAGCGCGCTTAATGGCGCATTCATATTTCCAGTAGAGGGTCTGACCCGCTCCCATCTTTGTTTCACCTTTATCTTGATACTTTAAATGACCCGAAACCATACCAACTTCAGGATCTGCAAAGTTTCTTATAAGCATTTCAATGGCATTTGCTTCAAAGACAGTTGTTCCATCACTAAAGACGATAATTTCTTCTTCTACTTGAGACACGGCCACGTTACGGGCTTCAGTCTTTCCAACTCTTCCTTCAACGCGGATAAGTTCGACACCCTTATCTGAATATGAAGCTGTGATTTCATCAGTCTTATCTGTTGAGCCATCACTAACCACTATGATCCTTAAGAGTTCTTTTGGATAGGTAAGTTCAAGAGAGTTTTCTATCTTATCTTTAATTCCCGCTTCTTCATTATAGGCCGCAATCATAAGGGCAACCCTAGGCCTGATATCTTTTTTTATAACTTTCTTATTTCGAATTTTTCCTAGGATCAAAACCAGTATCATATAACCAAAGTAAGTATAAAAGATCAGTCCTAAGATTAGAGCCGCTATGATAGTCAAGCTCATGCCAGCAACCTGTCAAAGCTTGGCATTCTCTTTGGTAAGGCTTTAGGTTCGGGCTGCTTTAACATATGATGCTGAGTAATGGTTAAGGCTAAAAGAATAGGTCCGTATAATAAATAAGCGTGGGATAAGAAAGTAATGGTAATCCCATACCCCACTAAAGAGATAAGATATTCAGGGGATTTTTTTCTAATCATAAAGCCACAATAAAGACCATAGCCCCAAAGACTTAAGTATAAAGCAAAGGCTATCACTCCCCCTTCAGAGAGGACTTGAAGCCAAGCAGAGTGAACTTCCCTATGACCGGCTTCAGAACCAGTTTCTCCATCGATGGCGTACTCACTAAAGTGTTCATGAAAGCCCCAAAAACCGACTCCAAATAAAGGGTTTCTTATGCCCATATTAATGCCCGCTTTCCAGTAAATCACTCTATTTCCCGTTGACCCTTCAAGATCACTTGAAGACCTGCTTAATTTACCCATGACCAGGATTCCACCTAAAAAGGTCATTAGCAATACGAGGATGATGCTCTTTCTAGACTTCAATTTAGTGAAGAAAAAAGTCCCAATCAGACCTGCTAGACCAAGAACAGCCCCTCTTGATTGGGCCCCCATAATTAAGGCTCCCATACCAGCAACTGCTATTACAGCGGCTATATAGTTAAGGGGTCTAAGCTTAGAATTTAAGATAAAATAAGCGGTAAAGGGAATGGCCAAGATAAAGATGGCCGCAATATCATTTGAATTTTCAAGGATACCAACACTAACGAGCCTCTCCTGGGCGTCTCCGAGAGTTCCTTTATCTTGAAGGTAAGTCTTAAAGAAACTGATCACGGATTTTTCTAAAATAGCAGAAACCAAAGCTATCTTCGTTGGTAAGATATCAGAGGCTCTTTCAATTCCGTTTTGAATCAAGATAAAGAGGATTACCCCTTTGGTAAAGATCTCGTTATACATAGATAAGGCGTCAGCTTGATGACTGGCAAAAAAGGCTGAGAGAAACATCCATAGAGCAAAGAGGATAAAAAAGAAGGTTCCAAAGTTAAACCTAAAATAGAATTGCCTATTGAGTAGTTTATGACCGACTAAGGAAAGCATAACGAGGTATGAGATATCCCTAGGCATAGAGCTCATCATTTGATTATCATAAGTCTCCCATGGTCTTGAAAGAAGAATATATACAAAGAGCCCCACTGCATACTTAGGCCTATAAACACTTAGCCCGATGAGTCCCGCGAAACTGATGGCCATAAAGACCCCTTCAATTCCCCAAAAAGATAAAAGATAGAAAAAGCTACCAATAGTGATACCGCTTAAGATAAGGGCCATTTCAACCATCTTTTTGCGGGTTTTATTTCTTGAGATAGTTCCGAGGTCGTGAAAAAGACAGGCCCCAAAACCTAGAAGAGTTAGGCAAAAGAAGAACTGATGTAATTCAATGGTTAAGAGCTTAACTTCTTCCATTTTTAATGGACCCTTGCTTCCTTATTATCTTCTACCTGAGCAACAGCGCCACTTACAACTTCGTTCTTGATAAGAGGTAGAACCCCTAGAACTAAAGCTCCATATTCTTCTGCCTCAGCAAGAAGCTGCTCTTCTCTATTTGGTGCCATCACTTCATTAAAAAAGACAAAGATAAAGGCAAAGAGAACTCCTAAGATAAGTCCGATTGCTGCAAACAACCTCTTTTTAGGGGAGATCGGAGATATAGGTAGTGAAGGCTGCTTAGTGATACCAATATAAGATTCAAGGGATCTTTTCTCAACTTCTAAGGCTATTGTGAAGTCATGATACTTTGTATAAAACTTCGCCGATAGCTGCTCTACAGTATTTTTATCACTTGTAAAAGCAAGTTGAGTGTCTGAAGAAATAAACCCAGAACCTTTATTTTCAAACTCACTAAGCCAATTCTTAATGACACTTCTTCTACTCTTTAAAGAAACCACTTTAGGATGATTCTGATTAAACTGTTTTGTGAGAGCTGCGATATTTGAATTTAGCTTCTCAAGTTCAGATTTTAAAACATCTGGGTTTTTAGAGGCTAAGGCATTACTACTATCAGACTTTGAAATATTCTGAGCGGCATTAAAGGACTGGAGCCTCTTAACCATGATCTCTTTGACCATCTCAATAGTATCAATTCTTGTTTTAATAAAATGACCTTTAACAAGGTCAAGAGTTTTTTCAACTACTTTTTTAGCGATAAACGGATCTGTATGAATAAAAGAGATCTTATAAGATTGACCACCTGTAGAGAAATAAGAGAACCGGTCTCTTAGGAATTGTCTTTGGACCGCAAGCTCGCGCTCAACTAGGTCTTTAGAATAAATTCCATACTCAAAGGCAACTGAGTCAATATAATCGTCGCTAATAGCTTCTTTGATCATTGAGTCAATAGTAAATCTCATCTCAGGAATTTGATAAACTCCAGGGATGATCTCAGAGATCAATGGATTTTTAAAATACTTTGAATAAACATTGATTTCAAAGTCAGCCTTATACTTCTTCTCCATCCAGAAAGTTAACTGAACAGAAAATGCCGCGGTTAAAAAAACCGTGGCGACAATAGCTTTTTTATATTTTAAAATAATATTGATTAAGTCTTTAATTGCTACTTTATCAGTTCCCATGACTAGGCCTCGTTATATACAATTCCGATTACTGGAATTTCTTTATCTAGGATTTCTTCCGTTACTGGCTTTCTTTTACTACCCACTGTACTCGATGATCGAACAAGGATAGCTCCATCTACAATGATCTTTGGAAGTCTAGTTTTCTCAGCTCGTTTTAAAGTAGAAGAGTCTACAAAAACAACATCGTAGTTCTTAGAAAGCTCAATCATATAGGCTTCTCGTTGTGCCTGTGATTCTTCTTTTTTAAGCCCCGTTAAAAAGGCAAAATCTTTTGACGAAAGGTTATCTATTCCCTCAATAGCATTTGCTGATTGGTCGGTGATAAACAAAACCTTACGCTTGTAGATTTCACTAAGGAGTGGAAGACAATTCTCGGCGAAGGTTGATTTTCCTTCTCCTTGTTTATCAGAGGCTATCAAAACCCTTGATGCTCCACTTAACCTAAGTGAGTAATCGAGGTTCTTTACTAGTTCATGCACTGCGAGCGAGGCACTATCTTGTTGCTTCATTTTTAAACCATCCCTTTATTATTATTAACGCATTATCCCATTCTTATGCGATCCAATATAGGTCTGTTGTAAAAACTATAGCCCTCCATAAAATAAAAAAAGGCCCCGAAAAGGGGCCTTTGATATGTAATTTCTAGTACTTAGACTTATTTAAGAGGAGCAAACTTAGCTTGAGTGGCTGTTCCGTTCTTTGTATTGAAAGCAAACCCATTCCAGTTGATACCTTCTTCAGTCTCTCTAAGAGAGAGTGAAAGCTTAAGTTTTTCACCATTAGTCAGTGATAAAACTCCACTCTTAGGAAAGAACTTACCTTGAAAATGAACAAGAAGAACTCCGTTAGTTGATCTAAAAGTCGCCGAGTAAACATCTTTCTTGAAAGTCTTAATCTTAAGGCTTCCCTTAACTCCAGCTAGCTCACCTTTAAGTGATCCTAAGATATCAGCTTCAGATAGTTCATAAGGAGTTTGACCTGAGAAAACCTGATTGGTTGAGACATCTTGCTTTCCAGCAAAGTTAATTACGGGAGAATCAGTCTTTTCAATCTTTCCAACTATAGTTCTAGTAGTTCTATCAAGTGTAAACTCGAAAGTATTGGCCACACTTGTATTACTTAGAAAACGACCTTGAACAGTATTTCCAACAATTTCAGCATGGGTATAAGTATAAACCGTATGTTGAAACTTAGTGTTGATAAAAGTCACAATTAAGTTGTCACTGCTTGAAGACTCAAGAACAGTTACTTTATCAAATCCAAAGAAACCTTCTTCAAGATTAGACTCATCAATTTCTACTGAATAAAGTCCTTCGTGAGCAGGATCAAGAGCGGTTAACTTTACAGTTACCGTTGAAACAAGATCAGTTGCTGATCTACCAACCCATGCTTCGTCTCCAAGCTCAGTTGAAATCTCTCTGGCCATGATACCAAAAGCAACAAGTTCTTCTAATTCTGAGATTGTTTCGATTGTTTTTGCTTTTGAAGACCAATAACCGATCATAGCAAATCTTGAGTTTTGACCTGAAAGCTCTTTATAATATCCAGCAAGCTTATCAGCATCAACGTCTGAGTTCTTTGAAAGAGCTGAGACAATTTCATCTTTTAGATCATAGATTGATCTTAATACCCAGTCAGTATCACCTAGTTCTACATAAACAGGTGCCATAGCAACTGAAGCAGCATATAGGTTTTCAAGGGCCTTAACATCAGTAGATTTACTATACTTATTCATTAAAGAAATAGCATAAGTACCACGTTTGTTATGATCTACTTTCTTTAGCTCCGCAATTGATTCAGCTAAATTACATACAGGAACTCCACAAACTTCGATACCGTCGTCTAATGGACCTGCCATACTTACATTTGTTAAAGCAGCGAAAGCGATTACACCTACAGCTACTTTGTTTATCATTGTCATCATTTCTTAACTCCTGAAATATATTATATTAATTATTTAATTCTAAAATCTTTTCTAAGTAATTCACCGTTTTTGAAACGAATAAGGGCCGTTCCATTAACTTCACCATAACTCTTCTTAACCTTGATCTTTTCTTTAAAGTTATTTTCGCTTCTATCAGATCTTGGCTGACCAAATCTTGAGTTATCAAAGGTATAACGAACACTAGAGATTTCATTTAAACTTAGACTATTTTCGTCAATGCTTAAATAAGCTCTACGTTTTGTTCTCTTAATCTTCAAAGAAACTTGCTCAGAAGTATAAGTGTTCTTAGTAACAGAACCTCTTACAATTCTTTCCATATCAGCTTTCTTTGCAAGTGTTTGGTAATGAACCATGACAGCACTTCTAAAGTCATTCATATAAACAAGTTGTGACTCAAGAAGTTCTTTTAGAGGAATATCACCAGCATCAAAGCTGAACATGTTTTGCTCTAAGTAGTTTCTTGTCCCAGCGAGGATTTCTTTCTCGCCTTCGAGGTACTCAAGACCATCTTCTAGTGATTCCTTACCAACACTAACTTGGTTAATAAGGTTTTCTCTCACCATGTTTCTTCTTAGGATGGCCTCATCAACTTGAGATCCTGCGATTTGAACATTGGCCCAATAACCAAAACCAATTCCAGAAAAGCTAAGGATTGACCAAACAGTGGACTTCTTATTCTTTCTAGCAGCTTTAATCATATAGTTAGCAGCAATGATTTCATATGAACGCCATAAAGCAGCGTCAACCATTTCTTGAGATTCCATTTGAAAGTCTTCAATATTAAGCATCTCTGATACTGGTTGAAGAACTAGCTTCTTCCCTTCTTCAGGCGTCTTCCCAAGCATTACGTTGAAGGCAGACTTTGTATAAAGGTGAAGTTGTTTAAATTCTAAGTACTCATCTCTAAGATCAAGAACTCTTCTTTCTAAATTTTCAAGATCATCTTGATTTGCCAGACCAGCTTCAATTTCAATTTCAGTAGCTACCATTAAGTTTTCAAGTAGCTCTAACTCAAGTTCTACTGACTTAAGAAGGCCTTCTTCTTTAAGAAGAGAATAATAAAGGCGGGCCACTTCATTTCTTAGGTTCTCTTTAAGAGCGTAAAGACTAAAACGTTGTGAGTCTCTAACAGCTTTTACTGATTGGACCTGGTACCACTTAGTAGGTAAGCTCGCTACAAGCTCTACAAGGATAAGTGTTCCAAAAAGAGCATTGGCACTATAACCAAAGACAATCCCAGAGCCATAAGGAAAGAATCTTGATCTAGCGACCCAGATGTCTTTTTGGGCCTGGTAAAGCCTCTCATAAGCAACCTTAAGGTCACTATTTCTATCAATGACTAATCTATTTACTTCTTTTAAATCAATTGCATTCTCTTTTTGCTCTAGCACTTCATCTGCCCTATTAAGAAGGTTTAGATGAAGCCCCGTAAGTTCTGCAGTCATTGCTTGAAAAGCAAAGAGCAGCACTAGCATGGAGAATATTGTCTTTTTAATAAACATAACTACCTCTTTATGGTTCTAACTATCGTCTCAATTGAGTTTCGCGAGTTAGAACTTCTCCATTTAGCATTAGAATTTCAACAGTAACTGTTGTTGTACCTTTCTTCTTAACTTTAAAATACTTTGAAAAGTTTGAAGTTCTATCAGTTGCACGCTCACCTTTGAAAAGGTTCGTTGCGGAGTACTTAACACTTACGATATCAGCTAGAGCTTCAGAAGACCCAGTAACTGTAGCAGTCACTTTCTTGTTCTTAGCTACGGCTGAATCTTTAATCGAAAGCTTAAGGTCTAAAGAGCTATAGTCAGCAGTGATATTGTTTAGGCTTGCATCAAATCCTAGCATTCTCTTAAGAGTTACTTTCTTAACTTCTTTTTCCGCTTTGAAAGAAAGAAGAGCTCTTTCTTCAGAAAGAAGAGTGTTTCTAGCTGAAACTAAGTCATCAAAGCTGATCTGATTTCCTCTAAAAAGGATTTCTTTTTCAGCTACGTCTTTCTTAGTTTCAAGGATGATTTCTTCTTGAATAGCGATTCTCTCATCGATAATAGCGATGTCTTTATAAGTAGCATAAACTTGGTTTCTGATCTTAAGTTCAGTTCTTCTACCTTGAAGCTCGATAACTCTAACCTTACTTTTTTCAATAGAAACTAGAGCTGGGTAATCAAATCCAATTCCTTCAAAGCTGATGAATGACCATCTTGCTGATGCTTCCATGTACTGAGCACCTTCTCTCATGAAGAAGTTTTGAGCAAGCTCAGGTGAGTTGTTAAGGGCAAGAGCAGTACCTTCTTCGATAGAATTAGGAACCATATCAGTTGTGATCTCAGGTAGTTCAGCTAGTACGTACTCTTGAGTAGGTACTCTACTTAAGGCCATGTTCATGGCGTATTTTTCAGCTCTAATGATACTGTTAAGAGCAAATACTTGTTGCTTATGACTCTGAAGGTTCTTTTTAGCAACGAAAACTTGTTGACGAGTAGCAGCTCCAAGAGCTTCTCTTGCTTCCATAGTTTTGACAACTTCAGTTAAAAGCTTTGTTTGCTCTTCAGCAGAAGCAGCAAGCTTCTCTTGAAACTTAATCTTGATAAAACTCTTAGTAAGTCCTTCAAGGATGTTTAGTCTTAGAGCTTCTGTGGCAAATGATTCAGCTACAGCAAATTCTTGAGAGGCTTGGTATTCAAACCATCCAGAAGGTGTAGGAAGAAATGCTTGAGCAACGCCAAGAGTTGTATTCAGTCTTGTCATCTCAATGCTTAAACGCGGTAAGAACTGTCCAAGGGCAACCTGGACGCTCTTTTGAGCTTGGTAGTATTTTTCGTATTGAATCTTAATCTCTAAGTTGTCACTTAGAACTTCTGATCTTACGTCTTCAAGCGTAAGCACATCGACTGCAAACAGTCTAAATGATAGGGAAAATATCCCTAAGATCATTAATAATTTTAAGCCAGCGTTTTTCATCGTGTTCTCCCAAACCCTAATAAGTTTTGAATATTTTGTTTAATTTTATATTTTTATAAGCTTCTTAAACTAAATCATATAAGTGTGACTAACCACCTCATTACGGGCACTCTGTAAAAAGGTAAGGGTTTTGAAAAATGTTCCGGGTTATCTATCAAGCCAAGTATAGCTGCCTGGATAAGTCTGTATTAAAACCCCACGTTTCAAACTTCTTAGTCTGTCTAATTTTAAATATTTACCTGTTCCATCATCTTTATGGTGAACTGATCTTTGAAAGGTCATAGCTGGAACTTGGACACCTTTATTTGGATTCAATAAAAAGCCACCCGTTCCTTGAAAACTACCGTGTGAGCCATCATTCTCATAAGAGCTCCATCTTCCTATTGAGTCTATAAAGACTCCACTTGAGAGAGGACCAAGAACCACCCCTGTCTCATCCATTAAGTGGATCATGCCACTTTTTTCAATGCCCATTGTCTTTCCTGCCCTGCCACTTAAGACTGAACCGCTTGGTAGGATCAATTGTTTTAGAGTTCCATCAAATTTAAAGGCCTTAAGCTCATCATCTTCAAAAAGCGTGAGGTAATTTGACTGATGACTTACATAATACCCTTCACTTTCGTAAATGGTATTTTGGCCTAATATGTCTGCTACCTTTAAAACTTCGGTATTGTCTTTATAGATCCACAGTCCATCTTCTATAGGCGTGATAAATTCTCGTCCCTCTGTGAGAACAGAGCTGACGGTGCTGCTTTGGAGATTAAAGATAAGCTCTACATTTTCATTGTCACTATTAGTCCCAGAAATGATGGCATTTGTCGTATCAATCCCTCTAAAGACTTGAGACCATAGTCTTTTTGCCCCAAGCTTAAACTCTTTTAGCCCTTCAGGGCTTAGTACGTAATAGAAGTTCTCTTCCCCTTCTAAGAAGAAGACCTTCTCCCCTAGGATCTTAACTGGAGCTTCTTTTTCTAAGTTAATGAAAAGTGAATCCCCTCTTCTTTCCACAAAGACAATTAAGCTATTATCTTTTGATACTAAGGCACCGAAGGCACCAGACCAATAGGCTTTAGTAAACTTAGGAGTCAGCTTAAGAATGGCTGGTTCACCAAGAGTTCCTTTAGAATCAACAGGGTATAGTTTTTCATTAATTTGAATAAGACCTTTTCCCGATTTATTAAAAGTTAAAAAATCATTCTTTGGTAAATTCAATCTTGATTGAGAAATAAGGTTATAAGCTTCACGGTTATCTAGGACCGCCACTGAGTTATCAGTTAGTTCAATATGCTTAAAGCCAGGTAGATGAAAAGAAGAAGCTAAGGCCTCTCCCCAATTAAAGTTTATGCTTGCTCTAGGGTCACTATTGAAAAAAGGAATTCGATCATTCCAAACTAAAAGAGACATTTCAAGATTATTGGCCTTTATTGTTTTAGCATTAAGGTCTATATCAAGGTCATTCTGGCAGTCCTCACTAGGAAATCTTTGACAGAAATTTCTTATTAAGTAGTTATGATGAGCAATCTTTTGATCTAACTCAAAAGTATTAGCGTCCCAGAACCAATTACCTTTTGGAAAGCAATTCTTTTCACAGATTCCTCTTTGACTAATTCTCTGTTCTCTAGATTTAAATAAATCTGATAGCCTAGTGTGCATGAGTTCGGCCATTCCCTCAGTAGTGATAGTCCATCTCGCGTTCAAGGGATCTCTTGGGTCAAAGGAAACCTGCCCTTCTTTAAAGAGGTAACGGGCCTGATCCATGTTGATAGTAGTCCCTAATACTGTGAACTTTTCTTTCCTTAAGGCCTCAAGCCAGCGTTCTTTCATCTTGGGAAAAACAGGGATCAAGCTTTCAACTAATAGATCTAGTGAATTAAAAAGCTTTCTTATCTTACTATCGCGGCTAGGGGTTGAATAAGCGTCATAGCCAGCTGTTCCAGGTGAGCAATCAACAACTCTACAGGCCTCATACCCTTCTAGGACAACTGACTTTCGAAATTCAAGTGTTTCAAGCACATCTTTAAGCCCAGCGTTGATTAAGATTTCTTTAGAAAAGTCAGGTCTTACGGCCTTAAAGACTCCAAGAGCAAAAGACTCTCCCTCACCGACAAAGTCATCATCGTATTGTTGTAGCCCATAAGAAATATGAGTCTTTCCTGGTTTTAACTCAAAGTCTCTTCCATCTTTAACCGCCCATCTCATGGCACGAAAACCACTAGAGTCAACTAGGGGCCTTTCAAAGTTTAGGAAGACTTCTTCACTAAGACGCCTAAGGCCACGGGGCACAGTAGAGGCGCGCATAATAAGAGGAATCTCTGTTAAACTCGCAAAATTAGTCTTGGCCACAATACGCACATGACCAGAGACATCCTCAAGGTTTAAAAAGAAAGTTCCCTCTAATAAGCTCTCTGAGCTTATCTTGATAGGATAACTATCCTTCCAAACAGAGTGAGTATAAGTATTGTTCATTAGGTAATTAAGGGCCGTCATAAAGAGCTTATCTTTATGCCAGGTCTCATGGGTAGGAAGCTTCTTCCAACTTCTAAGCATGTCTTCATTGGAGAAGATCTTATCTGATCCGGCCATGGTATTCGCGGCCGGTAGCTTATGAATACGAGAAAAGATCCACCTAAGACCAATGATCACATCAGCGCAGTCAGTTTCAATACCATACTCAACAAAAAAGTCTGTCGTTAGGTTATCTCGAAGCCACTCAGCATACTTAACTTCCCACTTCATAGACCAAGTTTCAGTGGCCTTCCATAAACGCTTATTCCGTGCAGGGTCCATGTCTTCATAGACTTCATAGGTGATCTTATCGGTCTTTGAAAACGACTTTAGCTTTTCTTCTATGTCTTCAAGTGAAGAAAACCTCTTAGATGAGGTTCTCTCTTGGAAATCTCCATCTTTGGCAACAAATTGATCAAGCTGCCAAGAACCATCGATTTCATAGGCGATAGCAAAACGAATCTTTCCGTCTTCTTTTAATTGCCATTTGTATTCAGAGGCCGAAAGGCCCAAGCTGGCTAATAAACTTATGATTAATAAGAACAGTTGCATCGAAATTTACCCTCACAATAGGCCGAGAGTAGACCAAATGAGAGGTAGAACTTAAAGGAAAGTGAAAAAATGACAGGCTAAATAAAGAGCTTTGCCTCTACTAACTGCTTAATTTCATCTCTGATCTTGGCCGCTTCTTCAAAGTTAAGCTGCCTTGACTCCTCTTTCATGCGGATCTTAAGCTCTGCAATCTGAGAATCGATATTCTCAACACTTAGGGCTTCATACTTTACAGTCTTTTTATCAGACCTAGATTTCTTGCCTCTCAGGGTTTCAATGACTCCTGAGCTAATAGACTTCGTGATGGTTGTAGGGGTATTGCCATGTTTTATATTATGGGCCTCTTGAATAGAGCGCCTTCTGGCCGTTTCGGAGATGGCCTTTGCCATAGATTTTGTTTCTTTATAGGCATAGAGGATCACCTTGCCTTCACTATTTCTCGCCGCACGCCCAATGGTTTGAATCAAGGAGCGCTCAGATCTTAAGAAGCCTTCTTTATCAGCGTCTAAGATGCCAACTAAAGAAACTTCAGGAAGGTCTAGGCCCTCTCTTAAAAGATTGATGCCAACTAAGATATCAAACTCACCGAGGCGCAGGTCTCTTAGAATCTCCATCCTCTCCAATGTAACAATATCGCTATGAAGATAACGGATCCTCATGCCAGCGCTCTTATAAAAACTTGTAAGCTCTTCAGCGAGCTTCTTCGTAAGTGTGGTGATCAAGACCCTAAAGCCTTTTTTGATTTCTTTCTTCGCTTCAACTAAGAGGTCATCCACTTGATTAGTAGCATCTCTAACTTCAATTATGGGATCAAGAAGACCAGTGGGACGGATGATCTGCTCTACATACTCTCCATGGGTATGCTCTAATTCATAATTTCCTGGAGTGGCCGAAACATACATTGTTGTTCTTAGTTTCTTTTCAAATTCATGAAATTGAAGAGGCCTATTGTCTAGGGCGCTTGGAAGCCTAAAGCCAAAGCCAACGAGGTTCTCTTTTCGGGACCTATCCCCTTTATACATGGCCCCTACTTGAGAGACCGTTATATGGGATTCATCTATGATCATCAGAAAATCATCCCCAAAATAATCAATCAAAGTCGGAGGCGGCTCCCCTTCTTTAGCCCCGGTTAAATGACGTGAATAATTTTCGATCCCAGAACAAAAGCCCATCTCTTCTAGCATTTCAAGATCAAGCATGGTCCGCTGCTCTAAGCGCTGCTTTTCAACGAGCTTCTCTTGCGCTTGAAGCTCTTGAAGGCGAGCCCTTAGTTCTAATTTAATCGCCTCTGTTGCTTTAACCAACTTATCTTCACTTACCACGTAGTGAGACTTAGGATAGATGGTAGCTTTCTTAAGAGTATAGAGAGTCTTTCCTCGAAGAGGATCAACGACAGAGATGTTTTCAATCTCATCATCAAAGAATTCAATCCTTATAACATCGCTATCTTCATGGGCAGGAAAAACTTCAACTAAGTCTCCTCTTACACGAAAACAACCCCTAGAGAAGTCGATATCATTTCTTTCATATTGAATGGAGATAAGAGTCTTTAGGAAATCATCCCGGTCAATAGTATCCCCAACAAAAAGTGTTTTCCTCTGATCCCCATACTCTGAGGGAGAACCAATCCCATAGATACAACTAACAGAAGCCACCACGATGACGTCATCCCGCTCTAATAAGGAGCGTGTAGCACTATGGCGTAACTTATCAATCTCATCGTTAACAGAAGCGTCTTTTTCAATATAGGTATCAGAGCCCACCACATAGGCCTCTGGTTGATAATAATCATAATAAGAAACAAAGTATTCAACGGCATTATTAGGAAAAAACTCTTTAAACTCAGCATAAAGCTGGGCCGCTAGGGTTTTGTTGTGGGCCAAGATAAGAGTCTTCTTTCCTAACTTCTCAATTAGGTTGGCCATGGTAAAGGTCTTACCCGAGCCAGTTACTCCTAAAAGAGTTTGCTCCCGCTTCCCTTCTTTATAACCTTTTAATAAGGCTTTAATAGCAGCTGGCTGATCCCCAGTGGGAGAGAACTTACTGACTAATTTAAAGACTGACTCACTCATAAGATGTTGTATCCGATTCGCTTTCGCGTTAAAATTTTTAGATGACTATAAAAAATTCTTCGCCGCTCTGCTATAAAAAGGGCAAGCTTCACTTTGATAATATACCACTGGCCTCAATCGCTCAAAGGGTTAAAACCCCTTTTTATCTATATAGTGAAAAGACTTTGCTCGCTAACTATCAGCTCTTTTTAGACTCGGCCTTAAAGGCAAAGATAGAAGATCCCTTAATTTGCTTTGCTCTCAAGGCCAACCCCAACTTAAAGCTTCTTAAGTCATTGGCCCGCGCTGGTGCTGGGGCTGATATTGTTAGTCAGGGAGAATTGAAAAGGGCCCTGGATGCAGGCATTAAAGCTTCGAAGATTGTCTTCTCTGGTGTTGGTAAAACTGGAGAAGAGATTAAAAAAGGATTAAAGGCTGGCATCTATTCTTTTAATGTCGAATCCATTGAAGAATTAGAACTTATCAATAGTGAAGCTAAGAAACTAAAGAAGAAGGCCCGGGTGGCCTTCAGATTAAACCCGAAAGTTCATGCCAAGACTCATAAGCATATTTCAACCGGCTTTAAGACTCATAAGTTTGGTCTTCTTAAAGAAGACATCCTTAAGGCCCTCAAGAAAAAAGGACTTTGGACTCATACTGATCTAGTTGGACTCTCAATGCATATAGGCTCTCAGCTCACTTGTCTTAAGGCCACTAAGAAGGCCATCAAAGAACTTGGCACCCTCGCCTTAGAAGTGAACAGGCCCTTAGAGTTCTTAGACGTAGGAGGCGGCCTCGGAGTTGACTATGGACCTGAAGAAGAAAAACGCTTTTCAACTCCTAAACAATATATGGAGATCATCTCTAACGAACTTAAAAATAGTTTTTATAAGAAAAACACTTTTGATCAAAGACCTAGGATTGTCTTTGAACCAGGCCGGGTCATCGCCGCGAGGGCCGGGGCTTTTATCACAAGCGTGGTAAGAACAAAAAAGAGTGAAGATTGTCACTTTGCCATAGTTGACGGGGGCATGAATGACTTTGTCCGCGCTTCATTATACGGGGCTTATCACGATATCCTTACTGAGAAAAAAGCCGGAAAGAAAACCATCAAGACTGATATTGTAGGCCCTATTTGTGAAACAGCAGATTGCTTTGGAACAGCCAGGTCCCTTCCTTCTTTGAAGGCCGGTGATCTAATCTCTGTGGCAGATGTCGGGGCCTATGGCTTTTCCATGGCCAGTCACTATAATATGAGGTCTCTTCCAAAAGAAGTGGTGGTTAGTCTAAAAGGGAAGCTCTCTTAAGAGAATTACTCTCCCCCATTACCGTAGGCATGACACCAACCCCCTCGTAGAGGGATCCGTTTTTCCGCCATACTAAGCAGCTAGGATAAGTCAGAACGGAGTTTGAAAACTCTTCTTTTAAAGGATCTCCCGCACCGCCATGAGTCCTCTCTCCTACAAGGTTTCTAGATTCTGAGTCTTTTAAAACCCCAGCTACAACTTCACAGGCGCTAAAGCAGCCCCCGTTGATCAAGACTGTAATGATCTTATGCCCAAGGCTTGTAGGGAGTGGTTCAATATATTCAGTGATCTTCTTCTTTCCTACAAACTGAAAACTATAGAGATAGGCCTTCTTTGAGATCATATGACCTAAAAGATAACGAACTTCATCATCAGCCCCTCCTCCATTGTCTCGAAGGTCTAAGATGATCTTCTCATAAGGGCCTGCAGCTTTAATTTGCCGGTCTAAAGGCTTCTTAAAATTTTGAAAGACTTCTTTTCTCTTGTCTGATTTTCCTTCACACCAAAAGCTGTTCACTTTGATGACATAACTCTTTTCATTATAAGGATAGCCACTAACGCATGGTTGCTTTGAAGGTTTCTTTTTTTTCTCCAACCTTAAAAGAGAATCATCTTTAAGGCTTAAGCTCTCTACATTAAAGAGACCCTCTTTTCTTGATTCAATCATCTTTAGAGTTCTGTATCTCTTTCCGTGAACAGAAGAAGCGCTTATAAAATGACTATGCTTTTCAACCCATTTTTCAACCGGAAGTGAATCGATCTTGAGAACTTCTTTAAATTCAACTTCCCCTGGAATTTTGGCAAAGACCTTCTTTTGAATATTAAGCTCAACTTGAAAGTACTCTTCTTTAAAGTCTTTTTTTTCTTCAAGTACCAGATGACCGTCCCCCATCTTTTGAATAAGGCTCTGATAAAGAGGAAGGTGATCCTTTAACTTCTTATCCTTACTTAAGGCCTCAATAGAAGCGATGACTTGATCTTTATGGGCCTTATTCACCTTAAGGTTAGAGTATTTATTCTTTAAGGTATCAATAAGGACTGCCTCTTCAGATTTGAAGAAGCAGCCATTTAAAAAAAGTGATATTGAGAATAAAATGGTTTTCAACTTACTTATAAGACCAAGAATAAGTTCCATCAGGGTTGTCTTTGACCACTACCCCAGCTTCATTTAACTTATCTCTAATCTCATCAGATTTAGCAAAATCCTTGCTGGCCCTCGCCGCTTGCCTCTCTTTGATCAACTCATCGATAGACTCATCACTTAAGCCAGTATCTGAGTCTCCTTGAAGAGCTTTCTTAGCAGAGTTAGCCTCTTTTAAAACGCTCTGAGGATCATCATGAATAAGCCCTGTTGCTGCCTGAGTAAATAAGACAACCTCTTTAAGAGCGGCTAAGGTCTTTGGTCCTGGGGGATTCTTTGTAAACTCTCTATTAGATAACCTAATGATGGTAAAGAGATGAGACATGGCCCCTGGCACATTGAAGTCATTGGCAAGCTCCTCTTTCATCTTAGGAACAATAGTACTTACCTCTTCAAGATGAGATTCATCACTGCCTTCTTTCATTGAATTTAGCTTAAAAGTGAATTCATGAATCCTTTCTAGGTCACAAATAGATCTTTCAATCACCTCTTCACTCCAGCCCATAACGGATCTGTAGTGAGTGCTTGAAAGGATCTGTCTTAAGACCTTTCCACCATAGGTTTCAACAAAGTTTCTTATGGTCACAACATTTCCAAGAGACTTACTCATCTTGGTATCACCAAAGTTAAGAAATTCATTATGAACCCAGTTATGAGAAAAAGGACAACCGTTAGCGGCCTCAGACTGAGCAATTTCGTTTTCATGATGAGGAAACATCAGATCGATTCCACCGTGGTGAATATCAAAGGTCTCACCAAGAAACTTCTTACTCATGGCCGAACATTCAATATGCCAACCAGGTCGCCCTTTGCCCCAAGGTGAATCCCAAGCGGGCTCTCCCTCTTTAGCTGGCTTCCATAGAACAAAGTCTGAAGGGTGTTTCTTATGGGTATCAACGTCAACACGAATGCCATGCTGAAGGGAATCTAAGTCTTTCTTAGATAACTTTCCGTAATCGTCAAACTTAGGAACATGATAGAGAACCTCTCCATCAATATTATAAGCAAAACCCTTCTCTTCTAAGGTCTTAACCATTTCGATGATCTCATCCATGGTTTCACTAACTTTAGGAGTGTGAGTGGCGGGTTCCATGCCTAAGGAGTTCATATCAGTGATACATTCATCCACATACTGTTGAGAATGAACAAGAGGATCTACTCCAAGCTCGTTCGCCCTTTCGATGATCTTATCGTCCACGTCAGTAAAGTTTCTTACAAAGGTCACTTGATAGCCGAGGCTCTTTAAAATACGGTGGATCAAGTCCCCTACGACAAGGGCCCTAGCGTTTCCTACATGAAGAAAGTCATAAGTCGTTGGTCCACAGGAGTAGAAATTCACACAATCTTTTTTGATGGGACTGAGAACTTCTTTACTTCTGGTAAGGTTATTAAAAACCTTGATTTCAACGGCCATAGGGCACCTCCTGCCCTTAACTATACTCGAATGAGGGAAAAAAAAAAGGCCCTAAAAGGACCTTTTTATACTTTTAAATTTTAGAATTTCTTACTGAAAGCAGCTATCAATAGTTGTTTTGATCTCTGGAACTTCTCCGCCTCTCGCTAGAGAGATCTCTTCTGAGATAAGTTCTTTACACTGATCTAGCATCTTCTTCTCACCAAAACTAAGATTCTTAGTTTCTTTTAAGAGAAATAACGCTCTCAAAACATCTGCAATTTCTAGCAAACTGCCAGTCTTGATCTTGCCCATATACTCTCTATAGCGACGATTCCAAGTTGAGTTATCAATCTTGATGTCATGTTCTTTTAAAAGTTCATAAACTTGATCAATTTCTTCTTCTCCAACTAAACCTCTGATTCCTTCAAGAGAATCTGTTGGGACCATAACAGTCATTCCGTTTGCAATGACTTTTAGGATATAAAAGCTTTTACTCTCGCCCCCCAGGTCGCGCTCTTCAACGTCCACAAGCTGACCAACACCGTGGCCTGGACAAACAGCATAATCACCGATTTTAAACATGGATAACCTCCATCACCCTTAGGAACATACGTACTTGTGCAATCCAATGCGGACTACACATTCTCAAACTATCGCATCGCGTCGCTTATTCATAGGGCCCTTGTATTAATTACACGAATTTAGCTCGCCATGGCCCGAATATGCCACACAATTCCGAATACTTAAGCACATCTCTAACAGTTTGTCATTTAGGATGCTCCGTGTTTTCATTTATCTTAAAATAATTGATTTAAACCGGAGAAAGAATGAAGGAATTATTCTTTTTAGTAGCACTGCTTACCTCTTTGAACCTCTTTGCCATCGATATCGAGATGGTAAGAATCTCTTCAGATATGCCAGGAGAAGAAGATGAGATCTTCCGTATGGTGGTTGAAGTTAAAGAGGATATGGAGATCGTCGGTTTTCATAAAGACAAGCTAGGGCCCTCTGGAGAAGTTGAAACTAGGATGACTTATGCCCTTGAGGATATCGAAGGCGGCTATGTGATGGAGCACCAAGAAGGACGGGATATCATTCTTTTATCAAGTCATAACTTTGATAGCTTTGTGGGGGGCGAGCTTAAGATCGCCTACCTCTTTAACGGCCTTAAAGGAAAATGGCGCGCCAAGAAGGTCTTTCTCAGGTATATGAGCGGAAAGTGGCGCCTTCAAACTGATGATATTGAGATTGTCACAAAGATGAAGATCATAGTTCGTAAGTGGGTTGGAAAGATTGTAGGGATTAAAGATATAGAGTTATCAAACTAGATTATTTACCAAAGAAGGGAGACATTCTATCAAGCTTCGGTGCGTAGTAATCCGGGATCACTTCATTCACCCCAGTCATATACTTAGAAAAACTTGTCCTCTCTAAATTAAAATAACCAATCAGATCAATCATCCACATAGGCATTCTCGAAGTACATTTTAACTCTAAGATGATATTTGCCCCTTCTCTATAATTGGTTTCAAAATCATAGGCGGACATCTGCCCTTCGACAGGGGTTAGATCGTAATGATCCTTTCTCATATAACGAAGCTGCTTATCAAAGGTGACTCTTGCGTAATCATCATAAACAGAAAGATAGGCCTTTCTTTTATACTGGGTATAAACCTTAGGTTCCGCATTATAGGCCTGAACCAAGCGAAGGAAGGTATTCTTATAGTCAGTATTTACCCCTTCCCCTTCAAAGCTAGGATCGACAATACCGTTTAACTCATCGGCCCAGTTATCCCCAAAGACCTTGGCCCTTTTCTTTTTAATAAAACCACGAGATTTAAACTTAACTTCAAAGAAAAAAGGAGGAACAGGATCATCTCCATAAGAGCGGATGCGCAGGTTAAAGCGGTCATCCATACCAGCCTTTCTTCTTTCAAGAAAAAGATAATTTGGCGAATCAAGATAAAGGTTGTTCACCCCGTAGTATTTATCTGGAGATCTATCACTATATGGATCAAGCACACAGTAAGTTTCAGCGTACTGAGAAATAGGCTCAATCATCGATTCAGGAATCAAATACTTTAACTCATATCTTTCAAAAAATAAGGGCGAGCTCGCTTCCATTTCTTAGTTGGCCTTCGTTAAGTGCGATAAACTACACTCAGCTAACTTTCCTTGCTCTGCCAATGAATAGAGGTAGTCCTTCGTGATTTCATAACGAAGGTCTAGGATCTTAATCTTTTGCTTTAAGATCTTCTCTCTTACCTGAACAATCTTATACGGTGAATTTGAACTAGATTTCTTTAAAAGCTCTAAGTAGCTATTTAGATCTTTAAGATAACCTTCTGAGTTTAAATCTATATAATTCTTAATCTTGATATTTAAATTGGCCTTATTTAGGTTTAGATCTGATGGGCCCTCTCTTCTAGCTGCACTGTATTCTGCTTGAGATTTCTGCCATTCAATTAATTTCCCTTGTGAGTTTTGATAAGAACTCCCTGGTAGGTTAAAAGAAACTTCAATACTGAAGCTATCATCTGCAATATTATTCTTAATAGCGTCGTCTTTATCAAAGATTGTCTTTTTATGACTAAGTTGAAAATGACTAAAGATTTGCGATTCTTTTCTTCTCTCAGCGAGGTAATCGAGGTGCTTGATTCGAGCGACTGCCCCTAGTTTTGAGAGCTCTATGTTTTCCATCTTAATGGTTGTTATCTTTCTTTTAATATCATCAACATCAATAAAACCTGTAAAGTCTAAAGAGCCTATCTTTCTTGGCTTTAAGTTATCAGGAAGGTCTAATTGAGCTAATTGAGAGCGTGACCTTAAAACCAGTTCGTTAAACTTAAGCTTTGTTTCAACAAGCTTTTCTTTCATATTAAGAAGTTCATTGAACTTAAGGATATCTCTCTTCACACCGCGATTTAATACTCTTGTGAGGTCTGTGTAGGAAAGCTTTAGTTGGTGATGAAGCTTGATAGAGTCTTTAGCGTAAAAGAGCTCTAAGAAAGTTAGGTTCTTATCTAAGCACTTCTCAGCGTTAACTTCTGAAGAATAAGCAGAGCCAAGTTTATTTCTTTGTTCAATCAGTTCCGCTTCATGAGCTTTTTGCCCAATAGCTAATGGCTCAATTCTAATTGTATTAGTAATGGCCCCATCATTATCACCCTTCAAGCGCCACTGAAGAGAGTTATAAGAAGGAACGTCATAGTCTCTAGATTCAGTGGCCTTAACTTCAACATCTATTTTTTTATAGATCGTCTTGAAGTTCACTGCTCCCGAGGCTTGAGTTGAAAAAAGAATAAGACCAATTAAGTAAACAATCATTTCTTAAAACTTATCTGTTACTAGTATTTGGGCCGTCTTCTTCCCTTGATCAAAAGAGATAATAAACTTATTGGTTTGAGTGTTAAAAGTAATCCCTTCAGGTTTAAGACCTCTAAAAGTCTTAACTTCTTCTAGGTGATTAGAAGGGTCCTCTAGAACGGTCTTTAAAACTCTTCCGCCTTCTCTGCCATTATTATTAACTGTAAGAACGTAAAGCTCCCCATCAATCATGGCCATGTCTGAAACACCTTCATTCTTAAAGAATTGATCTTTAGGAAAAGCACTATTGGCCTGGATAGAAATTTGATCCCCTTGGATCTTCTCAGTCTCTAGGACAGAATCAAGGTCATTGATTCTCATAAGAACAAATTGATCTTTAAGCTTTGAGCTAGCGCTTCTAAGGCCAAAGAAAAGAGTGTTTCCTTTAACAATAATTCCTTCGATATTAACCTTAATCTTAGATTTTGAAGGATTTAAAAGGATCTGGGCCCAGTCTTCTTTTTTATTCTTAAGGGCCGCTTTATTAAGAGCATCATAAAAATTGATGTCAGCTACCGCTGTAAACTCAAAGTTCTTTCTTGTAACTTTCAAAAAACGCTTTCTTCTTTTAGATACCTTACCGTCTTTTTTCTCAGACATTGATGAGGCGATGTAGATAAATCCGTTTTCATCTTGAGTGATCGCTTCCATATCGGCGATTCCCTTAACTCCAGCGATCTCGATTTCTTTATCGATCTGTCCTTTATTATTCATTGTATAGATATAAGGACGATCCTTCTTTCCTGTATCATCACTAATCACGACCGTTTGATTTAGATCTTTGATAAAAAGAAGTCCTGAAGGTTCGATATTAACATTTTCAATATCAACATCAATGCTTAGGTCAAAATAGTTTTCCATACTTGGTGATGGAACAGTATCAGCATGAGCGGCCATGATGCTCTTTGACGATTTTTCAAATGACTTAATCTGGACTTTTTCACCGATTAGAAAAGGATTGTCTTCAGAGACAAAGATCACTACTTCTCTACCGTAAGTGATCACGTTCTCAGACTTTCTTAACCTTACTGGGTATTCAATGATCCTGTTACCTACACTGGCCACAACAGCGTTCATCGTCTTTGTTTCATCAGAGATTGAAGTCACAACAACTTTTTGTCCCTTAAAGGTCTTGTTATAGATACTTTCGTGAACAAAGCCTTTGATTAGTGAAGGTGAACTATCATGCATTGTAATTAAAGGAGTAAATGGAGAAGCATCTTCGCCTACTTTTACGTTAACTGAACCAATAACACCGGCTCTTTTAGAGAAGACAAAAAGATCACTCTTCTTACGGTTTAGAAGTTCAAGCTGCTTAGCAATACTATCGATCTTGATTTGAAGAGGGCTATTTTGACCTGTACCTGATTTTACTTTAACGCTCTTAAGTTTCTTGTTCATCTCTTCGTTAAAAGAGTTCTCAGCTTTTAATTCGTTAAGTTGGCTCTCTAATTCGTAGATGCTCATTTCTAGATCAGGTCTTTCAAGTTCAAGAAGGAGTTCATTCTCGGCAATGGTTTGCCCAGGAATAACGTGAATATTCTTAATTTTCACGGCATGTGAGGAGTTAATATTGATCTCTTTAGTGTCAGCAATACCTAGGTATTGAGTTGAGACAACATTTGAAGATTGAATCTTTAAGATAGCAATTAAACAAACAAGAATGGCAAACGAGAAACGTTTGTTCTCGGTAATTGCTTTAATGAAAATCGTCTTTTGCTTAGCTAATTTTCCCATTTTCCCACCTATTAAATTTCAACTGTTGATTCTTGTAACAGTAAACTTAAACCTTTAATTGTTTCAATTTCCCTAAGATTATCAATGAACTCAGACTTATCCTCACCCTTGTTCAGCTTAATCTGATAGGCATAATCTAATCTTGTCCCCTGAGCCACTTCTCTCAAAGTAACGAGGGCAAAATACTTACACTTATCTTTTAATATTTCTTGTAACTTAAATTTGTCAGTATCATTGCTTTCCATATTGAACTTTAAGAGACCATCAAAATGAGACTCTTTAGAAAAAGGAACTGATTGAATAGCAAAGGCCGTCGCTGAAAAAGCAAAGGCACCAATGACTGCGATTTGATAACTATAAACCCCACAGGCCATACCAATTGAGAGAGTTGAAAAGATAAAGATCATATCTCTTGGATCTTTTAAAGAGGATCTAAACCTAATGATCGCTAAAGCTCCCATCATCCCCATACCACGAGCAACATTGTCTCCAATGGCCTGCATAGCAAGTGCGGTTACAAGTGAACTTAAGATCATGGCCTGTAAAAAGCTTCTCGAATACGAGAGACCTTGAAATGTCTTTTTATAAGTATAAGCAATAACGCAAGACAATAAAAAACTTAAGCATACTGAATATAGTACGGACAAAGTTGTTGGGTTCTTTACTGTCGCCTCTAGTGCGAAAATATCTAACATATCTACCTTCTGTTTGAGCCACATTCTTACCACGAAAAGTGACATTTCCTAACACTTCTCTAACAATCGGGTAAAGGTTTTATGGCATAAATCTTAGGAAATTGACCCCTTAAGTCTTTGAAAACATAAGAGGCCTCGTAGATTAATGAAGAAAATGCATTTTATATAGGTCTAGTGCGTCAGAAATGTTAAGGAGAACCCTATCCTTCTCAACATAATTCTTTTTTGTTCCTTGCGTAAAGTATGGCTTCATCCTGGCCGGAAGCTTGTTCTCAAGTTCACGAACTGTTGGGATGTTCATCTCGGCTACCATATAGAAGTTCTTCTTACCGATGGCCTTATTAAAGGCCCTAATAAGGACTGGGCTGTAGTAGCCGCTCTTATTAGGAACAAGATGGCTTAAGGCCTTTGTGAGCTTCTCCATCTTCTTTTTACGAGAGTCTTCCTTCTTGGCCTTTTTGATATGCCTTAGAACTTTCTTAGCCCCTCTGACGATGGAGCTTATGGAATACTTCTCACCAAAGTAATTGATCACTCTTGATCTTCTGTTGCTATTATTTGCACTTGTTGAAACTGAAGAGTTCTTCCAGGCTTTCTTAACCTCTCCTGAAGAACTTTTAGTGATCTTAGCAATCTCGTTGATAAGATCATCCTCATCTAACTCAAGCAGCCTTTCAATTCCCTTACGGTGAATCTGAAGAGTAAGCAGAAATTCAATCTGCCCCCAAGAGTCCGTATAGCTCATCATCTCTGGGCTAAAATCAAAGAACTTATCAGATCCTGCCGCCCCGTTAAAAAAGGGAAGATAGGTATTTTTAATCTCTTTAGTTTCAGTGAGAAGATCATCGACTCCCACCTGAAGCTCAACATAAGGATTAACAAGCTCCCCTGTCTCAGCATCATACGAAGAGTCTAACTGAATATCTTTAAACTTTGTTTCCCCATTAGAGACAAAGCTCCAACGCTTTTCTTTACGAAGCTTTGAACTCATCTGAAGGTCTTGGCTGATAATCTTACCATCCTCATCAAAGTTAAAGATCTTAAGATCATCAATACGAAGTTCTTTTGACCAGCTACGAAAGCCAAAGAGGCTAACGGCCGATTCTTTTGCAATAAAGTCTGAAGTGATCTTTTGATCTACCTTGAACTTCTTTAACTTATCAAAGTTATGATTAAAGACTGCATCATTGATGGCCCTTTCCATGTCTTCGTTTTCAGTATCGCCCTTTAACTTAGTCACAAATCTTTCAATCTTTCCAGTTTCTGTACTAGAGGAGAATTGATCAATCTTGATAAGACCAAGCTGCATATACAGACGCATCTTCTTCTCATTTGATTTAGATTTATCTTCATAAAGAGTTATATTTCCGTCTTTATCATGTCCTAGAACAGTTCTATTTAAGAGGATTCTAGAGGCCGACGCCTCAGTTCCAGGTCCTACAACTGAAGCGCCTAGGACGGCCTTAATTCTTCCTCTCCCCTCTATTACGTTTTGAGAGATAAAGATATGCTCCTTAGGAAGACCCTTCTTAAGAATGGTATAAGGCATCTTGAAGTCGACGATAAATTTCTTTCGTTTTCTCACTTCTTCTTTACTGGCAGCAGGATAGATAAGGGAGTATTCTTTTACGTAAGCGAGATCACCAACAGTTTCTATGCCAAGACCAAGTCCCTTACCAAGTCTTATTCCGATGGAAAAGTCATCTCTTACGATAAACTGATCATCCTCACCTTTAGCTTCAGGATTTGCTGTAAAGGTTCTATTCACATGGGTTAGAACTTCAGTAACAACCCCGCCAGAATCAATCCCAAACCAAATCGGATTAACACTGATCTTTTGAATTCCTGCGATGATAGCTTTTGCCCCAAGAACAACCATATCGTTTAAGGCCTCAAGAGGAGCGCTTACAAACATCATCCTGATTTCCTTACGAAAATCAACAGTCTCTCCAGGGAGATAATCATTAGTTGGCTTAGCTTCTTTTTCAATTCCTTTATTAAAAGGAATCAACTCAATCTTTTTCCCATTAGGAAGTACTTCCCCAAGGAGACCAAAATGAACCACCATATCATTTCTTCTAGAAATCAATTTCTCAATCAGGAGTTGCTCATAATTATAAGGTGCCACATTTGGCCATTTACCTAACTTAACAGCAGCTGTGATCTGAGCTCGGCTGAGTTGAGCGATCTTTCTTGTGAACCATTTTCCATCACTCATCGTGACATGGTCCCAACCATCGTGGAGAACTGCTGATCTAAAGTTAAAGACAATCTCATCTTTTTTATTCTTATAAATCGCCTTCCATTTATAATCAGTTGGCTTCTCTCTTCTCCAGTTACCAAACGCAAAACCAATATCATGCTGTAAGGCGAAGAGTTTAGATCCCCCATCAAAGTCACGTCTTATCAGTTTATTGTTTTCACCTTTTTTAAGGTTGGTATTATTGATCCAGATATTAAAGATCTGCCAGCCTCTTACTTCCCTTTTACCTTTCTTATGTGCCGGGTAAAACGGTCCAACTCTGGTTATGCTCTTATCGTCAAAACGGGCTTCAAGCATTCCCTCTTCAAAGATGATGAACTCACCCTTTTCGTCAGAGCCTCTGCTTTTTACTAAGCGCTTAAGATCTTCAGGTTCAAAATAAGAAGTAAAATCAACGTAGAACTCATCCCAAGTGACTTTCCCTAGATAGATCTTAAAGTCATCAACATGTTTAGAAAGATCCGTATACATTCCAAGAGCTGTCCCAAGGGCAGCTGCAGTGGGTTCTGAGTGAATCTCCATTCCCATCTTAAGCTTCCACTCACGGACATTCCCATCTTTATCCACTCCCTCAAACATTACCTTTGGTCTTGATTGAGTCTTTCTAATCTTAACAAACTTTCCTTCGTTAGAAGCGGGCCATGAAACCTTTAGGCCTTTATGAAGGGCTTCTCTTCCGTTATTAAAAGTATCAGCAACATCAACTGAGCCAATATCAGCCACTTCATCGATGACACCATTATTAGGGAGCGGATTTAAAAGGGATAGATCAAAGCCCGCTTTTTTCATCTTCTTTAATTCTTCTTGAGATAAGACCTTACCTGTTTCAGGGTGCACAAGGTTTGAAGCTTCACCATAAGGAGACCTATCGTCTTTATAAATCTTATATAAACTTAGGAATTGATTGAATGATTCAATCTTACTCATAACGGAATTTACAGGAGTGATCTCTGATAAAAGGGCCACATCTTGGTCAAGCATGAACTCGGCAACTTGGTACTGTTCAAACTTAGTTGAGAGTGACTTTAAGCTATCTGCTAACGGAAGTAAGCTTCTAAGACCTACAACAGTATCGTCCTTATTTGCCTTCTTCTTTGCTTTTTTCTTAGAGTCCCCTTTATCATTTATTCTATAATTATAGATTATATTAAAGAGCTGATCTGCCCTTTTAGAGATCTTTCCTTTATAGGTTTCAATCTTAGCTTCACTTAAAACGCCTCCTTCATAAAAGGTGTTTTCTATCTTCGCCTTATAGTCCTTACCAAAAGGTAAGTTCTCACCAGCAAATGCCGTTGAACCAACGAATAAGCAAACCAGTAAAATAAACTTCATTTTTGCTCCCCAAAGAATTTCATTTAAGGACAGGACTCTATCAAAAAATGACTATATAGATAGGACAGTGAAAACTTTATAGTTTTCACTTAAGTACTAGAAATTTATAGGATTAGGCTCCTATCCTTTTTATCGCTGTAATAACTACAAATCCTCTATGAAATTTTTTGAGCTCTGGTATTTTGCTGCCACATGAAAAACATAAAACACTTGATCATTCTTTTAGGATTTATCCTCTCGGTGCAAGCTTGGGGAGTTTCTTCTATCTCTAACTCTAGCACTGAAGTGTTAAGAGTTAATAAAGCTTTCTTTGATTCAGAAAATACACTGGATCTATTGAAGGTCGCCACTTATCGCAAGAAGATCAAGAGCAAAAGAGATGAGATCTATAGTATCTCATATAATGAAAGAGTTAAGAGAAAAGGCCAATCAAAGAAGAAGGCCCATAAAAAGGCCTTAGAAGACGTGGCGAATTACGATCTTCTTTTAGGAATGATTGATAACTTAAAAAACATTAAAGGTTACACAGCTCAACTTGAGTATATTCAATCAATTGAATCAATCTCTTACGCACTTCTTAAAGAAGGAAATCCTCTCTTTATCGCTGACGTTCTTGAGGCCGCAAGAGGTTTAACTAAGAAATATGCCGTTAAGATTAAAGACCTACCTTTAGGAGAAGCTAAAAACTTAGTCGCAGCTTCTGGGACAAAAGCATTCTATGAACAAAGTGAACTTGAAGAGCTTAAGAAAGCTTCAAAAGATATCTCTCTTTTAGAGCCACCCGTTAACTCTCCTTTTATATTTCAAAGGAATGACATCTCTAAGGTTGATGTAAAAGACTCATACCTAGGCGGAAAGAATAAGCTCTATGAAGGCCTTGATGTTTGGTGGCCAAAAACCAATGTCTTTAAGTTTAAGAAAATAAAGAAGACTCAATCTAAACCAAAACTTGACGTTCTTTATGTCAATCCAAAGACTGGAAAAGAAGAGGTCTTTAAGATTAAGCTAGCTGAAGAGATTCACTCAGAAGGAACTGTTGCTGCCCTTGCTAATACGATCGGTATCTACACAGACCTTTCAAAGAACCTTAGAGATATCAAGGTTCACCTTGGAGAGACCTCTTATAATGATTTTAGAAATGATTGGTATTCATACTTTGATGGCTTTGATCTTGACAGGTTGGTTAAAGAGAAAGGGTCAGATGAAAATGGTGATTATCTTGTCTTTTATGATGGATTGATCGAGCAAAAGCTCAAAGAAGAAGATTCTTATAAGAGAATTGGACCTTGGGCCTGGGGTGGAAATGATCATAAACACCTTCGTGAAGCCAGAGGGCTCTTCCTCTTTAGTGTTTGGATTGGAAATACTGATTTGAAAGAAGCAGAGAATAATAAGCTTATCGTAAGGACAAAAAAAGATTCCATTGAAACCTTTAAGGTTATGCATGATATAGGTTTTTCTCTTGGTAACCTTCTTAGTGAAAAGCCACTTAACCTTAAGTGGAACCCAATTAAAAAGATTAAAGATGATGAAATCGTCTTAGATTTTCTCAACATCCAGGATAATTCAGGTTACGAGCATGTGACTTACGCTGATGCTAAATGGATGATCAGAAAGATCGCCCAATTAACCCGAGAGCAAATTGAAGCCGCTGTTGAGATTGGTGGATGGCCAAAATTAGAGCCTTTCAATATCCATCGTCTCTTAGTTGAAAAATTAATCTCTAGAAGAAATCACTTTGTTAAGACCTTTGGTCTTCTTGGGGAAACTCTCCCTAATGGCAATACAATTGAGTGGATGGAATTCACTAAGAAAGACATAGAAGATGTTCCTGAATATATCGGTGAATACACCGTAGATTTTAGCCGCGAAATTAAGGCTCTTGTTCGTGATCCTTTTAGAGAAATTCCACATATGATTGTTAATCTTATGAAGGTAGGCGCTAGCGCAATTCAAAAGATTGAGATCGACCCTCTTGAATTAGGACTTGATGCTGGAGTTATCTCTCAGATCATCGTAAGCATAGAAAGAGAAGTGATTAGAAACCCTAATCCTAAGTCTGAAGATGAGACCTTTCTTATTAAAGATAAGTTTCTAATCGGAACTAGGCTAGGAGCGGGTTATGTCATATCTGGAGACGTTGCTAAGTACAGAGAGTACAACCTCATCCGTACCGCTAGAACTGAACATGATGCTAAATACAAAGATAATTTCTTCTTAAACTTAAGACTTCCTTTTCAGGTCATGCTGAAGCAGTTACCAAAGTCACATATCCTCTCCATCGCTGATTACTTTGAAGTTAGGGGTAGAGTTAAGCTTCAGACTCCAGGTGCCACTCTTATTGGACTTGGAACAGAAGGAACTGTCTCAAAGTTAAGCCTAGGAAGAACAATCATCTCTAAGAATGAATCTAAGGATGTAATCTTTTATGAAGATAAGTCTAACTTTAATAAATTAGCTTGGAGGGCCTTTGTTACTGCTGGTCTTCTGAAGATTCCTTTTTCAACTCTTAACGTATCAAAAGGAAAAATAAACAGAGATATCTATACAATCTCAACTGATAAGTTAATAGACCCTGCTGCTATTGCTGCAGTAAGAGCCGTCATCGACAACCAAGACCATGAAAAGATTAAGAAACTTGCCACTCCTACGAAACTCTCAAGTGACTTTGTGGAGAAGAACTTTAAGCTAAATGTTCTAGGCTTTATTGGAAAGACTTCTTATACAAGAAGAGATTACGTAACAAATTACGGCTCTACGGCTTCTACTGAAGATGACACCACCATCTTTCAAATGGAAAGAGTTAAAGGTTCATTTTGGTATTCAATGCTAGGTTCTAGGGTCTTTGAAGAATTCTCTCAGATTGTGACGGAAAAAGATAATCAAGGTAATGTAACAGAAAGTGTTTTAAAGCTAAACTACCTTCACGATGACGATAGAGTCACTAATAACGATCTCAAAAAGGTTTACTTAAACTTTCTAAACGCGGTTGGAAAAAACGGCGAGATGATCAACTTCACTCCTGAAGATCACACTTCTAATGGTGAATGGGGACATTTAGATATTAGGCTAAGCCTAGATATCTATAAGTCAGGACTTGATAAGATCACGAAATTAAAGCTTAGCAGCTTAATGAGGGCCGCTACAAAGATCACAGGTGATAGTTACCCAAAACTTGTTGGTCTTTATAAGAGCCTTATGCGCGCCACTCATTCAAATAGAAATACTGTGAACAAGAATCCAAGGTTTAGCTACAGAGGAAAGAAATATTATTATAAGAACCTCTTTAGAGACTTAAAGAAATTTGCACTTAGAATCAATAAGATCAATGAAACTGCTAAAAATGAAGAAGAAGTATCGGCCGGACTCCTCAATGTCTTTTACAAAGGGGTTAAGAAAAAAGAAGGCAGCTATAGCCCTCTTATCCTAAGAGCTGTTATTGAAGATCTTAAGAAAGAAGACTACTTCCTCGAAGTGACCTTTCTCCCTCATGCGGGCTCAGAGAACAAGCTTCCTGAAAGAGTGATCCCTTATAATAACGAAGGGAAGAGACGGGATGTTAAGTCTTTTGATTTTCTAACTAGTATGGACGATACCCTTAATGTTTTTGAGCACTTTTCTAACCTTAGATAAAAGCTCTCAAATGCCGACAAAAAACATCAACTAATAAAGCCGGCTTATCAAATACCGATAAGCCCTTGTGAGAGCTTTCCTTAAATTCACTCTTTTTTTAACTGTCCTTAGTATAGCCCCTAGCCTATTTGCCTGCCCTCAGTTTAACGGAATCTTAACTAAGCACTTAAAGAACTCTGAAGAGACTGCCCTTTTAGAGCTAGAAAAAGCAGGTAAGGCCGGCCTCATCAAAGATGCCAATGGCAATGCCATCGACTTTCAAGATGAAACAGTCAGGTCTCTAATATCTAACCGAAAATCCGTTCTTCATGGGCAGTTTGATTTTCATCCCTCCCCAAAAGACCTCCCCGCTTTTCCTGGAGCGCGCAAGGTTAAAGGAAAGACACCAAAGAGAAATGGAGGCGGGGTTCGAAAGAGATGGCTTGATAGGAAAGGAAATATCTATGAATGGGATAGCCAACATGGAGCGGTTGAGAAGTATAATAAAACCGGCAAGGTTCACTTAGGCGAATTTGATCCTATAACAGGAAGACAAACCAAAGAAGGCATTCCTTCACGGAAGGTGCAAAAATGAAGACCAAGTACTTAGTGTGCTCTTATTTTAAAGATGATTCAAAAGGGCCCTTTGTTCAAGACGAGCATCCCTTAGAAGAAGTGGACCTACCTGAAGTCAGAAGCCTCTTAGAGCTTCCCGCTGATTATCAATTTACCGATATGTATGAAATCAAAGAACCCCATACTGAGTATTTCAAGAGGAAGTTCAACCTAGAGTTTGATCTTGAAACCTATCAGTATTTCTTTGAGGCACAGGCATAAAAAAGGCTCCTAAAAAGGAGCCTTCTTTATTTAAGAATTTCTTAATTAATTAGAAACGGTCACAAACTTCGTTCTTGTCGAAGAAGTAAGCAATCTCTCTTTCAGCAGATGCTTTTGAGTCAGACCCATGAACAGCATTAGCTTCTAGTGACTTTGCGTAAAGCTTACGAAGAGTGTTTTCTTCTGCTTCAGCTGGGTTAGTCGCTCCCATGATTTCTCTGTTTCTTGTGATGGCGTTCTCACCTTCAAGGGCCATAAGTAAAACTGGTCCTGAAGTCATGAAGCTTACAAGAGAACCAAAGAATGGTCTTTCTTTATGCTCAATATAGAATCCTTCTGCTTTTTCTTTTGATAACCTAGTTAGTTTTGCAGCAGCAATTCTAAGCCCTTCTTTTTCAAAACGAGCTACGATATTACCGATGTTGTTGTCTTCTACAGCGTTAGGTTTAATGATACTTAATGTTCTTTCCACAATATTCTCCTTAAAACGAGGCTTAACCTCTAGCTTTTAATGCTTCTTCCATTTTTTCACCAAGTTCCGCAGGTGATCTAGCGATAGTCACTCCACATTCTTCAAGAATGCGAAATTTTGCTTCGGCCGTATCATCTCCACCAGAGATAATAGCTCCTGCGTGACCCATTCTCTTACCAGCAGGAGCAGAAGCTCCAGCGATAAAACTAACAACTGGCTTTGTCATATTCTTTTGGATCCAACGAGCCGCTTCAGCTTCAGCTGAACCACCGATCTCACCAATCATAATAACCGCTTCAGTATCTGGATCTTTTTCAAATAGTTCTAACATATCAATAAAGTTAGTTCCGTTAACCGGATCTCCACCAATACCAACACAAGTTGATTGACCAATTTCTCTTGAAGTTAATTGGTAAACCGCTTCGTAAGTTAAAGTACCTGAACGAGAAATAACCCCAACCTTACCTGGCATATGAATATGACCTGGCATGATTCCGATCTTACACTCACCTGGAGTGATGATTCCTGGGCAGTTAGGTCCGATCAATCTTGAGTTAGACCCTTTAAGAGCCGCTTTCACTTTGATCATATCAACAATAGGAATTCCCTCAGTGATAGCAATGATAAGTGGCATACCAGCATCAATACATTCAAGGATTGAATCCGCTGCAAACGGAGGTGGTACGAAGATCATGGCCGCGTTGGCTTCAGTCTTTTCCATTGATTCCGCGATTGTATTAAAGACTGGGAAACCTTCATGAACAGTCCCGCCCTTTCCTGGAGTTACTCCTCCAACAAAGTTTGTTCCGTAGTCACGAGATTGTAGAGAATGAAATGTTCCCTGCTTTCCAGTAAATCCAACAGTAATAAGTTTTGTGTCTCTTCCAACTAAAATGGCCATTATGCCTCCCCTTTAGCTGCGGCCACTGCTTTTTTAGCAGCGTCGCCTAAATCTTCGGCAGCAATAATATCTAGAGTAGATTCACTTAAGATCTTCTTACCAAGATTTACGTTTGTTCCTTCTAATCTAACGATGAGAGGAACCTTTAATTCAAGTGATGCAGCAGCAGCTACAACACCTTCAGCAATAATGTCACACTTCATGATCCCACCAAAGATGTTCACAAGAATCGCTTTAACATTTGCATCAGATAAAATAATTGAAAAGGCTTTTTCAACAGCTTCCTTAGTAGCAGAGCCTCCAACATCTAAGAAGTTTGCCGGCGATCCGCCTTCAAGCTTAATAATGTCCATGGTTCCCATAGCCAGACCAGCACCGTTAACAAGACAACCAATATTTCCATCTAAAGAGATATAAGAAAGTCCGTATTCAGCAGCTTCAAGCTCAAGAGCAGATTCCTCAGTCTCATCTTGCATAGCAAGGATGTCTGGGTGTCTAAAAAGAGCGTTATCATCAAAGTTTAGTTTCGCGTCTAGGGCGATAACATCCCCTGATTTAGTTGTTACTAGAGGGTTGATCTCAGCGATGGTGCAATCTGAAGCTACATAAAGATCATAAAGACCTTTAAAGAACTTAGAAGCTTTCTTAACCATCTCTTTATCTTTCATGCCGATACCATAAGCGAGCTTGCGTCCGATAAACGGAGTAAAGCCAGCGGCTGGATCAACAGATACTTTAATGATCTTCTCTGGAGTTTCTTCAGCTACTTTCTCAATCTCAATCCCGCCTTCAATTGAAGCCATGAATGTGATCTTTCCAGTTGCTCTGTCTAAAACAAGTCCGGCGTAATATTCGTGATCGATATCACAGCCTTGCTCGATAAAGAGGCGGTTAACTTGCTTACCTTCCGGTCCCGTTTGGTGAGTAATAAGAGTGGCGCCTAAGATGTTGTTAGCGTGCTCTCTTACTTCATCAAGACTTTTAGCAATCTTAACTCCGCCAGCCTTTCCTCGGCCACCAGCATGAATCTGGGCCTTAACAACCCAAAGGTTTCCACCAAGTTCTTCAGCAGCTTTAACTGCATCATCAACTGAAGTGGCCATTTTCCCGTTTAGGGTCGCGATACCAAAGTTTCTCATCAATTCTTTGGCCTGATACTCATGGACATTCATCCAATAGTCTCCTTAATAGAGGTTATCATTTGATTGGAAAATTAAGTGTTTTCCTATCTTTCAACTAGGTATAAATTAAGCGTCATATTAATGGCTAAGCCCTCAAGTTCATAGGAGCATCGCCCAATAATTACTTGATATTATTCAAAGGTTTTTTATGGAAGTTTCAAACTATATCTTAGAGTCAGGGCAGTTCATGTTGGACGGTGGTGCCATGTTCGGAATCATCCCTAAACCCCTGTGGTCACGTGTTCACGCCGCTGATGAGAGTAATCGTATAGACCTTTCCCTGCGTTTGTGGTGCATCAAAACGGACGAAAGACTCATCGTTACGGACACGGGAATTGGTGATTATCATCATGATAATTTTAATACGATGTTCAATGTCAGAGTATCGACCTCTCCTTTAGAGAAATCTTTAGAAGCTGTTGGCTTCAAAGCTGATGACGTGACGGACCTCATCATTAGTCATTTACACTTTGATCATGTGGGCGGTCTTGGGAAAAAAGACGGAGACGCTTTTAGCCCTGTGTTTCAAAACGCTACCCTGCACCTTCATAAAGATCATTATAACTACGCCCTAAATCCAACTGAAAGAGACGCTGGAAGTTTTCACGTCAAAAACTTCTCCACCTTAATAGACTTCTATGATTCTAAGAAGAAACTAACCTGGCATGAAGGCGAGGAAGGAGTTCTTCTCTCTCTTGGAAAAACAGACCTAAGATTTAAGTGCTCCTTTGGGCATACCCCTTATTTAATGCATCCTTATTCAGATAAGTATATCTACTTGGCTGACTTGATCCCCACTAGTAATCATGTTCATGTCCCTTGGGTCATGGGCTATGATATTGAACCTGGGGTAACCACAAAGTATAAGCGAGAGTTCTTAGACTTCGTTATAAAAAGAGACTTAAAGATCATCTTCGAGCATGATCCAAAGTTTTGGGGTTCAAAGATTGAGAAGAATGAAAAGGGAAAGTATATCTGTAAAGAAGCCGATACAGTTGTTGAAAAACCAGCCTATCTAATTAGCTAGGAAGTCCTGCATCTCGGATTTAATCCTTTTAATATCATTACTGCTTCGCTCTAAGATCTCTTGAATCCTTGGGGCGAAGATGCCTTCTAACTTGGCCCTTTTCTTATTGGTTAAGGTTGAATAGCGCCTAGTTCTAGTCACGATATCACTGACGAGGATGCCAATATCTTTTCCTTCATCAATAAGCTTTTGATAGTCTTCAGTTTTTTTCTTATCCGTGTTTAAGTACTTACCTTGCTGCTTTATTGAATCTAATAAAAGATCTCTTAGGATAGGCTCTACTTCAAGACCATAGCGCTTTTCAAAGATAGTGACGTCTCTGCCTCTTTTCATCTTCTTTAAAGATTCAGAGTATAGGATCTTTATATTAGAAAGAAGACCACCAAAGGTCTTATGCCTTTCAATCAATTCTTTAAAGGGTTTTACTTGTGTCTTTCTTTTATTTTGAGAGAGCTCTGCTAATTCTTTTTCAAAAGCCTCTAGTCTTTTAGTTGAATAAAGAAACCTTAAGTTAAGTTTAAATTCAGGTTGAAACTTTTTAACAATCTTAAAGTCTTTGAAAAAAGGATACTTCTTCATCAAGTTGACCAAGCGGCTCTTTAGCCCTGTGGCGTAACCTACAATTTGAGCCTCGTATTCCCCTTCCGCAAGAAAATGCCCTTTAACCAATTCAAGTTCCCTAAACTTTGCTCCCCCCGCCCTTAAGTGACCAACTGAACGTAGTTGTATAGGAAGGTTTGAAGTTGAATTTATCCTTCCTTCAATTGAATTTAAAGTTAGATAAACACTGGCCTCTCCGGGCTGATTGGTTGAAAGCCATATCTCATTGCCCGTATTAGAGAGGGCCATCTTCGCCCTAGTTCCTCTTTTAAAAGGATGAGTTAAGAGCACTTCCATTTCTTTTCTTTTATCAATAGAGAGACCTGAGAACCTTTTTGATTCATAATCATCTCCTTCCCATTCAAAGAAGTAGAGGCTCATCAAGACCCCAACAATCAGCGAGAAGACCATGGCGCCCTTTTGCCACTTAGGAGCTTCTTCCCAAAGACTCTCCGGATTGATGATATGTTCACTTGTCTTATCAGAAGCCACATCCTCAACTTCATCTTGATAGTCTTCTATAGCGAAGTCATCGAAGAGGATCTTTTCTTCTTCGGCTTCTTCTGTAACTTCTGTAACTTCTTCAGCTTCAATTTCATCAGCAAGACTTGGTTCACCTAAGTCAACGGGAACCTCTTCTTCAGGAAGCTCCGGAAGCATGGGAGGCTCTTCAAGATCCTCGCCTAAATGCTGGGCTTCAATTTCTTCGAAGCTAGGCAGTGGCTCTATGACCTCTTCTTCAATTTCAATCTCTATAGGAAGTGGTGGAAGCGGAGGAGGCATTTCATCAGCTGGAGTTGCCTCCACAGGAGTTTCTATTGCCCTTGGTTTTACTTTAACAACGGGCTTAGGGGCCGGCTCTTCTTTTTTAGGTGGAGCAAAGAAGGCCAAGAGGGCCGGATGCTTAGTCATGGGCAACCAGTCGGCTTCACCTTCTTTCCAGATCAAGTCATCCGGAAGGACTTTTTCGTGCTGAAGCATTTTAACTAACTCTTCGCTTGAAAAAGGTCCTAGGTGGTGATCACCTTTAAAAATAAACCAGTTTTTTTCCATACTTATAAATGATATCGCCTGTTACGTAGCTTCTCAAGCAACTAATGACATGGGCCTTCATCTGATTAAGACCAAGTGCGAAATTATCCTTTTTCTTCTCGAAGGCAAATGGCCCGTGTTAGCCTTCCTCAAAATTTTTAATCCTTGGACATAAATGAATCTAGAACCTGGAAAGAAATATATCTTTGCCGTCTCTCACCTGCCAGCCCTTCTTGGAAAGCCCCACTACAAAGGGCAAGAGGGAATCAATGCTCAGGCCCTACAAGAAACAGCTGACATGAAAAGGGCCGGGCTAACAGGCATCTTATTAGAAAATGAAAACGATCATCCTTATTCAATCCTAGCTACAACTGATCAAAGATCATCCATGACCATAGCGGCAAAGGCCGTAAAAAAAGATCACTTCGATTTTAATCTTGGAGTTGAGTTTCTTATCAACGATCCCATGGCCTCCCTTGAAGTCGCCTTTGATAGTGGCTGCCAGTTCATGCGCACGGATTACTGGGTAGATAAGATGCACCGTGAAGAGTACGGCGATCTTGAAGTTGATACTGAGGAGTTTAATAGATTTAAAAAGAAGCTTGGCGCCCAAAGTGTTCAGGTCTTTGCTGACATTCAAGTTAAGTACGCCACGATGAGAGAAGAGAAATCTATCACTACTTCAGCCCTTCAGGCCTTTGAAGCAGGGGCCAGTGCCGTGGTTGTATCTGGATCTCAAACCGGTGAGATGAGCGACCTTAGAGACTTAGAAAAGGTTCGCGCCGCTGTGGGAGATAGAATGATCTTTGTAGGAAGTGGCTTTTCAGTTGAGAACGCCCGCGAAACCTTAAGCCTCGCCGACGGCGCCTTAGTCGGAACAAGCCTAATGGAGAACTCAGTTCTCAATTATGAGCGCGCCTCAAAGCTGATGGAAGTGGTTCACTCCATATGAATATTCTCTGCCTTGGGGATCTAAGCCTCGATCATTATATAAAACAAGACAAGTCCTTCTTTGGAGGCTGCTCTTTAAACGTAGCGCGCCAGCTTTATGAAGTCTTAGATCATAAACAAACCTCTCTTTATGTTCCTATTGGAAATGATGAGAACTCTAAAAGGGCAAAGGCCTACCTCGAAACTCTTAACATCGAAGTCCGTTACAAGCCTTACTCAGGAGTGCTTCCCTCTCAGCCCATCATAGTCGATGAAGACGGAGAGCGTCACTTTGAAGAATATATCGATGGAGTGCTCCCGGAATTCAAGGTCTCAGATCTTGGGGGTTTTTATTTTGATTCTAAAGACCTGATTATCTTCCCTTACTTTAAGCAAGTTGAATCCATGGTATCGAGCCTTCTAAAACTCAATCCTAAAGCGAAGCTGGCCTGCGACTTTGGGAACCTCTCAGACTATGACGGAAATTTGACACCCATAAGAGAAATCCTTCCCTTTTTAAGCTACGCCCAGTTCTCAGGAACACCGGCATGTAAAATAAGAGACGAGTTTTTTTCAAAGGCCGTGCTAGAAAGCGGCTTGATCATCGTTGATACTTTTGGAAATCAGGGCGCACGTGCTTATCAAAAAGGAAGAACCTTTAATTCTGAAGCACCTCAAATACTTCAAGTCACAGACACCACAGGGGCCGGTGACGCCTTTATGGCCCACATATCTTACTCCTTATTTGTTTTAGGCAATGACCTTGAGAAGGCCTCAAACTTCGCCTGCGAAGGTGGATCGAAACAAGTCTCACATCTAGGACCTGGACCTTTATAAATTTCATTTGGGATTTTAAAAATAAAAAAGCCCAGTTAAGGGGGACTCAACTGGGCCTTTTCGAGAGACATTTTTACGGAGTCAGAAAAAATCCTTTTTTCGAAACTCCTACACACACACACTTATTCTTATTGCACGAGTCGTGCCAACTTTTGATTTTATGTAAAGTTCCCTAAGCATGGGGTATTCGGTTGTACGCGGAGGGCCACAGGTGTTGAAGCTCTGACAGGCCCCCTGTGTCATTACGTCAGGACTATGACCTTTTTAGGTATTGCGTCAGACCATGGACGCCCATTTCGGTGGCTTCGTGTTCATCAATTAAATTACTCAAGAAATCTACATGCCGCCAGATCTTCATGGTTTCTTTTTGCACGATATCAATCTCGCAAGTAAAGCCTCGGCTGTTTTTATTTACAGTAAGGCGCCCAATACGAAACTCATCCTTATTGATCTCAACAAAAAATTCTTTTGGAAAAACATCTTTGTTCATTTGCATGACTTGTTAAGCCGCCTTTAAACTAGCTTTGTTTTAAAATAAACTTCAGGAGAATGCCCTATGAAATTCCTTTTAAGCCTAGTTTTTCTTTTAAGTTCTAGCCTAGTTTACTCAGCCTGTCTTGAAACAAGTGCTGAGAAGATCATGGTCAAGTTCACGGCCTATAAAACCCCCCTTAAATTAGGTGTTAGCGGAACATTCCCTAAGAAGACCCTAGCAAAAGCTGCTAAGGGAGACTCATGGGAAAAGGCCACCTTAGATAATAAGATCACTATCGACGCCTCTGAGATAGAAACTGGCGATAAGCCCCGCGATAAAAAGATCGCTAAGTTCTTCTTTGAAAACAAAAGCCTAGAGGCCACTGTTACAAGAATCAGCCAAAAGAAGAAACAGTTAACCTTAGAAGTCACAATGAATGGCAAGAAAGTTAAGAAAGTCCTTATGACTTACTCATTTAAGAACAATAAATTAATGGCAAGCGGTCATGTCGACGCCCTCGACTTCGCCATGAATAAGCAGCTCGCCGCCCTTAATAAGGCATGCCTAGCAAAGCACGAAGGAAAGACTTGGTCTGACGTACAGATTGACCTTGCTGCTGACTTTGGAAGTTGTAAGTAATGAAAGAAGAATACTTCACCTCAACAAAAAGATTCTCTGGCTTTCCTTGTACTCACCGTCAATGGAAAGCAGACTCGCATTGTAAGTTCGTTCACGGCTATAGCCGCGAGTTCTACTTTGAATTCGCCTGCACCACCTTCACAAGAGAAGGCTGGGTGGTAGACTTTGGCGGACTCAAAGAAGTCAAGGCCTGGCTCGATCATATGTTTGATCACACCTTCCTCGCCGCTGACGATGATCCTTACTTAGAGAAATTTGTCCAAATGGAAAAAGATGGCATCATCCAACTTCGTACCTTTGATAATATCGGCATGGAAGGAACCGCAAGGTACGTCTTTCATAAGGTAAATGAGATGATTAAAAAAGGAAGCAACGACAGAGCGTGGCTACAAAGGATTGAAGTTCGTGAGAACGAAAAGAACTCCGCTATCTACGAGCCTGTTAAAAGAGTCTAGTTACTTAAGAATAATGCTTTCCCAAACCTGGGCTTCTTTCTCAGGACTAGTAGGCTGTTGATATAAAAAAGGCTCGAGTGGCCTTGATAACTCAGAGACTTCAGCAGCCTCTTTAATCATCTCTATGGTCGAGTTCTCTCTATCAAAGTCAGGAAGATGATCGCTATAGTAATAGATCTTTTCTCGCTTCACGCGCTTCTTTAACCATTTATGAACAGTATTGGTATCCGCAATATCATAAGGAACAGTTTCAACGCCTTTTTTAACCCATCTAAATCGAGTCAGAATCTTTGTAAAAGGAACCCGCTTCTTATCTCCGTCCCCTATTAAATCTTTTGGTACATCAATATGAACGCTCCACTCTTTAGGAGGAAGTTTCCCCGTCACGACTTTAAAAACTGAAGACATAAAATGAGCGCAGCCTCCGCCTTCTCCATGAAGAGTATCGCGGCCTCCGCCATAGATATTATAAGAGCCATGCTGAATCCATTTCTCAACAAAGAGAAGTCCCCTATGACAATCAACCTTTGAGACCGGAATGATAATCGTTCTCAAACGTTTTTGCTTTTTAGCCTTCTCTATTTCCCACTTAGAAAGCTTCGCCGTCGTAAGGGCGCCTCTAAAGGGATAAAATAAACTCCCAAGGCCTAGCTTTTCTTTAAGCGTGATTCGTTTACTTTCTTTCTTACTAACCCGCTCCATCCCTGTAAGAACCTTACTCACGCCATTACTAAGAGTCTGGCTACAATTAAGCTCAACAGCAAAGTGCCCAATAGGAGCATAGTCCTTTCTTATAGAATTAAGCGCCGAAGTAATTCCTAAAGTCGCAGGAGAACTCCAGTTGATTTTTATCCTAGGCTTGATGACATAGATCTTTAACTCATCCGCATGAAGCAAACTGCACTTTAAGATAAGAATAGATAAGATAAAAGTCTTAAACTTCAAGGGATCTCCACTAGATTATTAGTAAAGCAATCTTATCGCGGCTTAAATAAAATAGGGAAATTCCCTATGAAATGGATAAGTTTTATATGTCTAAGAACTAGACAGTATTAGAGAAATTAGTGACTTAGATGCCTTTAGTATTTAACATAGAACTTCTGTTTCCTAAACTTTCTCCGCTCATCTTCAAAGGTTCTTTTAAGGGCGTAGAGTTCAAGGTCATGCTCTTCTTTAAGCTTTCTGAAGGCCGACATATTGGTGGGGTTACTAAGGTCAGTAGCATCAGCAAATTTTTGCTCCCGCACTCGTTGGAGTTCTTTTAAACGTTTTACTTTTTGGTTATGGGCGTAGCGAAGGATATCTAAGTTCTTGTAGGAATAGTTAACGACTTTCTTAGAGTCCATAATAGAGCCAGGCTTTCTGATCACTTCTTTGGCGTCTCTGTATTCAAGCTCATCCTTTAGGTCTTGGATCTGTTGGTTCTTTTGGCTTAGGGTCTTTTCTTGTTCGAGGGTTAACTCGTAGATCTTATCATCAACTTTTTTCTCAATAGAGCCAGCGACGTACTTAACCCGGGCATTATAAGTTGAGCCCATTCTATTGGCGCGCTCTTCACTTTCTAAACGCAGGCTCTCAAACTTCTTTTCTAGATCGGCCACTTTCTCAGAACTTATACTTCTGTCCATGGTTAGCTTAACACCAGCAACAAAAGCGATAAAACCCCAAAGCCCTAGAATAAAAACCTTCCCAAAACTATTGAGTTCTTTTCTGACGGTGGGGGTGAAGTTTGCTTTAATGGGCGGGTCCATCATCTCTTTGGGAGTATTACTCACGCTCTTCATTTTCTCTTTTGCTACGACTTTCATCTTTGCTCCTAGATACTTCTATTTTAAGAGCCTATGGGGCTGAGTCCTAATTTGAGAGTAAAGTTAATGATTTAGGGGGTTTAACTTAGAGGCGACTGCCCATTTTACTTGCTAAGACCTTCAGAAGTCTTTGAATCTTGAGGGCCTGTTGCGGAGTCTCCACCGGAGCCTTCTCCCCCTTGAACGCTTGAATCATTTTCACCGCTACTAGTTTCAGTGTCGATTGATTTTTGTCCCTTTGTTTGAGAGCGATCTAGCCCTTCAAGGACGCGGTCTTTTGATTTAACTGTGCAGTCTTTTGATACTTTTTCTCCTTCTACGTTTGAATTGATAAGCGTTGAGGGAGCTTCGAAACCTTCTGTGCAAAATGAGAACTGCGGGGCTGCGTGAGCGCGAAAGAACTTGAAGAACTCTCCTCTATTATTTCCGGTTAGGGCCTTTAATAAAAAGTTATCTGTAGCTATGGGGCTAAAGAGTTTTCCTGTGTTCTTGATTTGTTTCTTTAGAATCTCAAACACGCAGCTAAAAGAATAACTTGGTTCCATAAAGTCCCATTCGTCCTTACCAGCGCAGGCGCCTCCTATGGGATTAACTTTATTAGGGTCTAGGGCAAAGAGTCCGCGGCCACTTCCCTCTTTAAAGGATGGATCAAAGCCACTTTGGGTGCGGGCGATAGTGGCCATAAAGAGGGCCCAGAATCTTTTCTTATCCGCTTTTCCGGCGCTTTTTAATCCGCGGCAACCAAGGTCTGATAACTCATCACTAGAGAGGCCTAGGTCATCGTTAATAAATTCAGGATGCTCGATCTCTAAGCTCTCCCCAATAGATTTATTCCAGCTCTCATCCCAGCGGTAAGAGACATCTCTTCCCACAAGGTTAGTTGAGATCTTGGCGTAGCCATCGTGATAGAAAGTTTTCTCAGCGCTCGGAGTTTCCGCTTGTTCTTCTAAGCAATGAACAGATTGCGGCGTTACCGCCTGTTCTAAATAATTATTTACTTGAGCAGAGCCCGGAATGCCGGCCCTTTTATCAGGAAGGGGCTTCTTAGCAAAAGGATTGCAAGCGGCCACAATTAAAATAAATGGTAGAATTAGATAAGCAGTTCTCATAGTTCTCAAGAGCTTATCGGTTAGTTGACAAATTTACTTTAGTATAAATAATTACTGATACTTAGCATAGTCATACCAGAGGGACTTGAGCTCTTCGGCCGCTGTTCTCTGCTTAGCTTTAAGATTTCTTCTGTTTAGATAATCAAGAACGCTCTCTACTTTTCCACTAAGCTTCTCTCTTCTTACCCAAACTGATTGAAGAAATAATCTTTCATCTTCAAGCCAGAGGTCATAGAAAAGTGAGATGGACAGAAGTCTGTTTCTGCCAAAATTAAAAGTAGGATGATTGGCGTAATCCATGTCATCACTGATGATCATGCCTGTTTGATCAAGGTACTCCATGGATTTCTTAAAGATATAATAATCCATCTCAATCATATGGGGCAGCTTAACTCCGCCGAGCTTTTTCTCTAAATCGTATCTAACAAGACCTTGAAAAAGAATCCAAGAGATATACTCATGACCTGCGGCCCTTAGGGCCCAGTTAAGCTTTAAGGTCTTCTTTCCAAATGAGCTCTTGGTCTCATACTCTTCTTTCATGGTTCCAAAACGAATCAGATCAGCGCCGTGATCATTTTCATAAAAGCCAGCGTGAAGTCTTCCCAGCTGAGTTGATTTAACAAAGTTTTCTTTAGCGCGAAGGATCTTATAGTGAGGGCCTGAGGCAAAGGAAGATGCTGCTATAAAAAAGACCGCAAGAACCAATAATGATCGTAGGAAGAACATATTTTAGACCCCTCTAAAAAGTAGTTGTTTAAAAAGTTTTACGTAAAAGGCAGGCCTGCGTCAAGAAAGCCAGGCCTAGATGTCGCGGAGCGCTTCTTGGATCAGTGCAGTAAGTTGTCGACTTGCCGTGCTCTTTTGAATATCGGCCCTATAAATTAAGCACAAACGATCTGAGAACTTTGGAAACTGACTACCTAAGACTTCCATCTTTTTAGCTTCGTCCCCGACAACTCTCCCCGGTAAGATCCCAACTCCGGCCCCATTTAGAACAAGTTCTTTGATCACTTCTAAGTTGCTCGAAGTGATGATCCTTTTAAAAGTAATCTTCTTTTTAGCAAGCTTTGCAAGGAGGTCTTGAGACTGACTAAGATCTGGTTCTACGATCAAAACCTTCTCGTCACTATTCATATCATTGGCAGCGGTCTTCTTTTTACTCTTCCAAAAAGAGACTTCGTCTTTAAAGAGCTCTCTTATAACTAGGTCTGGATGAGACACTGGGTTGATCACCAAACCAAAGTCGAGCTTAAAGCTAATGATGTCTTCAGTTAGTTTTCTAGAGAGGTCATGAACAAACTTAAATTCAAGACCTGGGTATTGATTTAATAATTGAGGCACAAAGTGCTTAACTGTATAAAGAGCAACGGAGCTGTGAAGACCAAGGCTGTAGCGGCCTCTTAGGTTCTCGGCATCCTTAGCAGATTCTTCTTTAAGAGATTCCCAATCATCAAGAAGGGCCCGTGCCCCAGTGAAGAGCTTCTCTCCAGACTTGGTTAGGGTTACTCCGCCCTTTCCTCTTAAAAGAAGCTGCTGGTCAAAGGCGGTCTCAAGTCTTTTCATACTTTGGCTAAGAGCTGGTTGAGTAACGCCGAGTCTTTCTGCTGCGCGGCTCATATTTCCCGTATTCGCCACTTCAAGAAAGAAACTTAGATCTGCTGCATTTGGTAACATACTGACTCCCGTCTACTTATCACAAAGCCAAAGGTGATAATTAAAACTTATACGTCAACGCAGGGAGCAAGTCTAGCTTTTTTTAGGCCAGCCCATCTTTATAGTTAACTCCCTGAACGCTTAGGTGTAGTATGAATCTGTTTGAAATTACTAGAAATTTGAAAAGGAGTTTTCTCATGAGCACGAGTCTGGTTGCTAGATTTAGCACGTCAGTCGTTAAGAAAGTGGCTATGGGTATTACAGGTCTTCTTCTGTGCGGTTTTTTAATCAGTCACCTTACCGGTAACTTTTTAATCTTCGTAGGCCCAGATGCATTTAACCTCTATGCCCACACATTAACATCTAACCCTCTCATCTATGGAGCGGAAGCCATTTTAATGGCCATCTTCTTAGGTCACCTCTTTATGGCCGTAAGATTGGTCATCGAAAATAAGCTGGCAAGACCGACTCCTTATTATGTGAAAAAACCTACCGGGCACGGAGCAACCTTTGCTTCTTCAACAATGCCTTATACGGGATTGATCATTCTTATCTTTCTTGTTCTTCACTTAATTCAGTTTAAGTACGGAACTTACTTTGAAACGACAGTTGATGGCGTTTCGATGAGAAACTTATATAAGACTGTGATTGATTTTTTCACAAGCCCAGTAAACGTAGTCCTTTATATCGTGGCCATGGCAGCCTTATCTCTCCATGTAAGTCACGGTTTTTGGTCTGCCTTTCAATCGGTTGGTTTTAATCATCCAAAGTACACTCCTTGTATTAATACTCTCGGTAAGATCTTTGCCGTAGTTGTATTTCTTGGATACTCATCTTTACCAATCTTCTGTTTTCTTCAAGGAGGTCAGTCGTGAGCATTAAGAAATTAGACGGAAAAGTTCCAGCAGGTCCTATTAAAACAAAATGGGATCAGTATAAGTTTGATATGAAACTGGTTAACCCAGCTAATAAAAGAAAGTTTAAAGTTATCGTTCTTGGAACGGGTCTGGCCGGAGCCTCAGCTTCAGCGACCCTGGCTGAGCTTGGTTATAATGTCGACGCTTTTTGTATTCAAGATTCTGCCAGGCGTGCTCATTCAATTGCGGCCCAAGGTGGAGTTAACGCAGCTAAAGCTTATCCTAATGATGGGGATTCTATTTGGCGTCTCTTTTACGATACTGTAAAAGGCGGCGATTATAGAGCAAGAGAGGCCAATGTTTATAGGCTAGCTCAAGTTTCAAATAATATTATCGATCAATGTGCGGCTCAAGGAGTTCCTTTTGCTAGAGAGTATGGCGGAACTTTATCAAACAGATCTTTTGGTGGAGCTCAGGTTTCAAGAACTTTCTATGCTAGAGGACAAACTGGTCAGCAGCTTCTTTTAGGAGCCTACTCGGCCATGATGAAAGAAGTCAATAAAGGCAAGATCACCGTTCACACAAGAAGTGAGATGGTTGAACTAGTGATGGTTAACGGTAAGGCCCGTGGTGTGATCACAAGAAACATCATCACAGGGGCCTTTGAAAAGCATGCCGCTGACGCTGTTCTTCTTTGTACTGGTGGATATGGAAATGTTTATTTTCTTTCAACTAATGCCATGACTTCAAATAGTTCTGCTGCTTGGAAGTGTTATAAGAAAGGCGCTTATTTCGCCAATCCTTGTTACACACAGATTCACCCTACTTGTATTCCTGTTCACGGAGAAGGTCAGTCAAAGCTAACACTTATGAGTGAGTCTCTAAGAAACGACGGAAGAGTTTGGGTTCCAAAGACTAAAGGTGACTCAAGAAGGCCAGCTGATATCCCTGACGAGGAACGTGATTACTATCTTGAAACAAAGTATCCTTCATTTGGAAACTTAGTCCCAAGAGATGTGGCCTCAAGAAACGCTAAGTTAGTTGTTGATGAAAAACGTGGTGTAGGAGCAACCGGAGTTGCTGTCTATCTTGATTTCAGAGACGCTATCAAGCGTGATGGAAAAGATAAGATTAAAGAAAAGTATGGCAACCTCTTTGATATGTACAACCGTATCACCGATGCTGACCCCTACTCTGAACCTATGATGATCTATCCTGCTGTTCATTACACTATGGGTGGTATCTGGGTTGATTATAATCTTCAGACTTCAGTAAAAGGTCTCTTCGCTCTTGGTGAAGCTAACTTTTCTGATCACGGAGCTAACCGTCTAGGTGCTTCTGCTCTTATGCAGGGTCTCGCTGACGGCTATTTTGTTGTTCCTTATACTCTTGGTAACTACCTTGTGACTGAGAAGCCTGAGCAAGAAAACGTCTCTGTTGATAATAAAGAATTCGACGACGCTCTCAATACGGCAAAAGCCCATTTTGACAAGCTTATGAGCATCGGTGGAAACCGCTCTGTTGATAGCTTCCATAAGGAGCTTGGTCTTCTTATGTGGGAATATGTAGGTATGGGAAGAAACGAAGCCGGACTTAAGAAAGGCATCGAGGAGATTAAGAAACTCCGCGCTGAATTTTGGAAGAACGTAAAAGTCACTGGAACTAAAGAAGGCATCAATGTTGAGCTTGAAAAAGCAAACAGAGTTGCCGACTTCTTAGAACTTGGTGAGCTAATGGCAAGAGACGCTCTTGAAAGAGTTGAATCTTGTGGTGGTCATTTTAGAGAAGAATCTCAAACGGATGAAAACGAAGCAAAACGAGACGATGATAACTTTTGTCATGTGGCCGCTTGGGAGTACACCGGAGAGAACAGTGACCCAATTAGAAACATTGAGGAATTAACATTTGAGAATGTTGCCCTCACTCAAAGATCTTATAAATAGGTGGAGTGTTAGATGAGTAATGCAAATAATATGTCCCTTAAGTTAAAAGTTTGGCGTCAGAACGACGAGAAATCTAAAGGCAAGATGGTTGATTATAGCCTTGATGATGTCTCTCCTGATTCTTCTTTTCTTGAGATGATCGATCAACTCAATGAGAAATTAATTGATAGAGGTGATGAGCCGATCGCTTTTGATCACGATTGCCGTGAAGGAATTTGCGGAATGTGTTCAATGATGATCAATGGTCAGGCCCATGGTCCTGAAGCTGAGACAACAACTTGTCAGCTTCATATGAGAAAGTTCAAAGACGGTGATACCATTGCTATTGAACCTTTTAGGGCGAAGGCCTTTCCGGTTCATAAAGACTTAATGGTAGATAGGTCTTCTTTTGACGCTATTATTCAAGCTGGCGGTTACGTCAATGTGAATACAGGAAACGCTCAAGATGCTAACGCTATCTTAATCCCTAAAGTGGACGCGGATCTCGCCATGGACGCAGCAGCTTGTATTGGTTGCGGAGCCTGTGTGGCCAGCTGTAAGAACGCTTCAGCCATGCTCTTTGTATCGGCTAAGGTTTCTCAACTTGCTCTACTTCCTCAAGGAAAGATTGAGAGAGAGCAGAGAGTTCTAGACATGGTCGATAAGATGGACAGCCTTGGTTTTGGAAACTGTACAAACGAAGCAGAATGCGAAGCTAGTTGCCCTAAAGCGATTAGCATCTCAAATATTGCTAGGTTAAACCGTGAGTTTCTTTCAGCGGCGGTTAAGAGTAGATCCTAATGCGGGTCTACTCCTCAACACTGAATGCTTTTTGCACTCGGCTTAAGGCAGAAGTAAAAACTATCCTCATCAAAGAGATGGGGATAGAGGTAAAGCGGAGCCGTTTTCTTTTTAACGGCTACCTCTACCCCTTTAGCATCATCACCTTTGAATCCCCTAAGCAGCTTGGCTATTTCAATGGGGAAAATTATCAAATCGGAATCAACAAGAACTTAGTCTATCTAGCAAAGCCAGAAGTCTTAAAGAACATCCTCCGCCATGAACTGGCCCACCTTTATATCTTTTTAACCAAAGGTCCTGATGAGCAGGCCCATGGATCTTCCTTTCGTGAAGTTTGTAAGAAGTTTGGTTGGGGTCCTGAAGTCTCAAGCGCCTACGCAGATATCAAAGAAGAAAATAAGCTTAGCTCTGCCCCAGAGTTTGAAAAGATCCTCTCTCGTATTGAAAAGCTTTTAAGCCTAGCAAAAAGCGCCAATCAACATGAGGCCACGGCTGCCACGGCCAAGGCGAATGAACTTCTGATGAAGTATAACTTAGAGCTTTATAAAAAAGACCCTACTGAAGCCGAAGAAGAGGTCTATGTTAAGAATATCTATGAGGCCAAAAGAACAAATGTTCAAATGAACGCTCTCTATGAGATCTTAATTCATTTTTATATCCAACCTGTTTTAAATAGGACAACTAAGAAGGTCTACCTTGAGGCCATAGGTTCAAGAGTGAATGTAGAAATGGCCGATTACCTGGCCAAGTTCTTTGTCGCGGAATTTGAAAGGCTCTATAAAGATTCAGGTCTTAAGGGAGTATCCGCGAAGAACTCCTTTATCAAAGGAATTGCCGAGGGCTTTAGCTCTAAGATCATCGCTCAAAAGAAATCAGACCCAGGGCTCAGTAAGGAATTAGTTAAGTTAGAAAATGTTCTTAAGTCTCAAGTGAGAATGGTCTATAGCCGTATGGGAAGTTCAGCGAGCTCTACTAAAAAAGTAGATGAAAAGGCCCGGGCCCTAGGCCTTAAAGCAGGAAAAGACTTAAAGATAAAAAAAGGCATAAACCAAGCCAAGAAACCCAGACTCCTAGGATTTTTTAAATGAGCCCATCAGAGTTAATTGAACTTTATAAGAAGATTAATCAATTTGATAAGCATCTAGACTTTGACCTGAAGATGAAAGATGGAGTTGTCACCTATGAGGTCATCATCGAAGATAAGCACCTCTCAAGCCCAGGAACTTGCCATGGAGGAGTCTTAGCGGGACTCATGGATAATGTCCTTGGCGTGACGGCATTAGCTTACGCCGTCACTGAGGATAAGCTCTGCTCCACTGTGGAATTTAAGATAAATTATCTTAACCCGGCACATAAAGGTGATAAAATCTTTGGTGAAGCAGTAATAGACTATAAAGGTCAAAGACTTGTTGTTACCAGTGGAACCCTCAGAACTAAGGATAAGCTTATTGCTAAAGGGCTTGGGACCTTTAATTTATACCCTGCTTCAAAAAAGGACTTTTTTTCTCTGGAAACAAAGACCACCTAAATAAAATTTTCTTGAAACACTATTTATTGATATAATTTCCATGATGTCAGATTCAAAGAAGATTATTAAAACATTCATCGCTAGCTGCGCAGGTACTTTCAAGGCCTTTAACTATAAGTGCGAACTCTCTAAGTCTCAATCCACTATCTGGAACTTTGTGGCCAAGAACGAAGAAGGAAATAAGGTCTACGCTGTCTTTTGCGCCCCTAAACTTGATACCTCTAAGTCTCTTATTAAATTGGCCGTTAAAAAGGTAAATGATATGCGCCTTGTAGTCGTGACGGCCCAGCATACTGAAGAGCAACTCGAGGCTTCAAGAGAAGAAGGCTACGCCCTAGTCACACTCGATGTTCTGGCCAAGTTTGGTGATGAAATGATTGACATCCGTTCTAAAGAGCTTAATTCAGATCCTCTAGCATCCACCCGTGAAAAAGTATTTTAATTCCATTAAGATCCTTTCATGCAAGACTCAAAGATATATAACAAGGTTTTAGAACTCCATAATAGGTATGAAGATTGGGTTAGCCCTCTTTTCTTCCTCTTTGGATTCCTCTTTGATGTTCTCACCCTAGGAAGAATTGACGATCCCCTTAATATTATCTCTCAGGGAATCTATCTTATTATCCTCTATAGTTTTCTCTACTTTGAATTCACAGGGACACCCGAGCATAAAAAACTAGAGAAGGTCTTTAAGTTTAAGGACGAGATCTTTCATTTTCTTTTAGGAGCTTTGCTATCGGCCTTTACTCTCTTTTATTTTAAATCAGCAAGCCTCTCAGCTTCCTTTGTCTTTATGCTGACCATCTTTATCTTATTAGTCATAAACGAACTGCAAGTCTTTCAAAAGCTTGGGCTCTTGATTAAATCCACTCTTCTCTTTTTATGCCTAGTTACTTACTTTCTGTATATCATTCCTTTAATCATAGGAAAGGTTGGTTTCTTTCCCTTTATCTTCAGTTTAATCGTACCTATAGCAATCCTCTTTTTATTTGCCTCTTTTTTAAGAAAAAAAGGCAGTGATCAAAAAAGAATAGAAAAAGGAATGATCTATCCCTCAATGGGGCTGATCGCTTTGTTTATAATCTTTTATGTCTTTAAACTCATCCCCCCCATTCCCCTCTCGGCCCAGCACCTTGGGATCTATCATAATATTGAAAAAGCCTATCCTAAATATAAACTCTCCCATGAAAAACCGCGCTGGAAGTTTTGGGAAACAGGCGATCAACTCTTTCGCGCCATGCCTGAAGATAAGATCTTTGTCTTCACGAGGATCTTCGCCCCTGGGGGCTTTGAAGATAAGATCGTCCTACACTTTCTAAAAGAGACAAATGACGGTTACAAGACTTCAGATAAGATTCCTCTTACTATAACTGGTGGCCGCGGTGAAGGCTTTCGCGGCTTTGCCTATAAGTCTAATTACACCCCTGGAAACTGGCGGGTACAGGTTGAGACTAAAGATGAGCTCGAGATTGCGAGGATCAACTTTGAAGTGGTAGAGACACCATCTGCTCCTCGCCTTTTAAAAGAAGAGATTCACTAAGAAGGTATTTACTTCGGAAGAATGCGTAAGATCTTTCCATTATCGGTAGAGAGATAAAGAAGACCATCAGGGCCTTCTCTTACAGAGCGGATCCTATATTTTAAATCCTCTATGAGGCGTTCTTCTTTAATGGCCTTTAAATTTGAGAGGCTCACCCTATTTAAATGCCGATCCTTTAAGGCCCCAGAGAAAAGATCTCCTTTCCATTTCTTAAAGATCTTGCCCGAATAAACTTCAAGACCACTTGGAGCGATAGAGGGAACATAGAACTTCATAGGCTGGATAGTTCCCTTCACTAATTTTTCACCTACATCCATGGGCAGCATATATTCTCTTCCATAACTGGCCAGAGGCCAACCATAGTTTCCACCTTTTTTAATAATATTGATTTCATCCCCGCCTCTTGGTCCATGCTCCATTTCAAAGAGAACACCGCGCTCTTTATCAAATACAAGCCCCTGAGGATTACGATGGCCATAGCTCCATATCTCACTCTTGGCCTTTTTATTTTTTACAAAGGGATTATCTTTTGGAACACGTCCATCTTTATGAAGGCGCATGACAGAGCCTGCGTGATTACTAAGCTCTTGAGCAGATTCTCTTATCCCCCTATCTCCCATGGTAAAGAAGACATAGTCGCCATCAAAGCTGATGCGAGATCCAAAATGCCTGCCAGTCTTTGAGTTGGTATCTGTTGAGAGAAGAGTTTCAAAGCTAGTTAACTTATCTTTAACAATCTTTCCGCGCCCAAGGTTTGTTCCGCTAAAGCCATTCTTTCTTTGAACATAGGTAAAGTAGATCCAATCTGAAGAGGGATCTTTTCTTATATCTAAAAAGCCCCCTTGCCCTCTGATTGAGACTTTCGGCGCGCCAGTAATACTCGTTATCTTCTTTGTCTTAAGATCTAGCTTCTTAAGCTTCCCAGATTTTTCAGTAAAAAGAATATCCTGTGGACTTAGGAAATCTAGGCCCCAAATAATATCTTGTCCTGTGGCCAATTGTTCAACTATGAAGGACTGACCTTCACTTTTACCCGTGGTTAGTGTTTTTGCGTTTAACTGAAAGAAAACAAAGAATAGAACTATTATTAATTTATACATATCGCCCTTTTGTAGTCATACATAAGGAGATTATAATAAATTTAGAATTCAGAGGCCATTAGAAAGAGCTATCCCTTAATTTACCAAGTGTAAGAGACTCCTGCTCCTAGGCCAAAACGGCTTTCATAACTTGTAAAAAGCGACAGGCTCTTTGAAGTAATATACTCAAGCCCTAAGTTCCAATCAGACTCTCGTTCCCAAGATGAACTTCCTACGGCTTTATCTTTCCAGCCGAAATCGTTATTTAACTCCCAAGAACCAAAAATCGAAATCCTAGAAAAGAGTAAGTAGTCAAAGCCAAAAGATAATTGAAGAACTAGATCAGAGTTAATCCTTAGGCTTGAATCGATAAAGTAAGGCATAAGCCACTTTACACCTAAAATCCCCACCGTTTCTGTTGCTCCTAAATCTTCTTCTACTTTATTTTCTGTATTAGCTCCTAAATAAACTCTAAAGTAATCTGACAGATACCTTTCATAACTTAGGTCTGCTTCTAGATTTTTATTCCATCCATATTCAGCCCCTAGGTTAATTTGATTTCGAGTATTAGAGCTCGTCAGTTCTATTGCGCTAAAATGACTTGCAATAGAAGTTTCTGTCCAGGTGTACCAGTGTTGATCCATTTCTAGAACATTAGAAAGAGCAAAGTTATCAAGCCTAGAATCTCTTTTATCACCATAACTAAAGATGCGGGCCATCCCTCCTTTCATATGATAAAGGACATGGCAGTGAAAGAACCAATCTCCCGTTTCATTAGCAGGAAACTCAATCGTTACTGACTTCATTGGTTCGACATCAACAGTATGTTTTAGTGGCGAGTACTCTCCATTTTTATTTAAAACCCTAAAAAAGTGACCATGCAGATGCATCGGATGATGCATCATCGTTTTATTATTTAAAACAACACGAATAACTTCCCCGCGGCTAATCTTTATCTTATCTACTTCAGATAAAGTTTTCCCATTTAAACTCCAAACATAACGCCACATATTTCCTGTTAGATTTAATTCAATATTTTTAACGTTATCTACAGCGAGGCTGGTTACTTTTGGAGACTTTAAAATATCATAACTAAAGTCAGCCTCACTTGGCTTCATATCCATTTTATTGTCCATATTCTGGTGTGATGAATGATCCATCATCTTCATGCCGGCCATGGAATCATCCATTTTTTTATCTTCACCCATGTCCATACTATGACTCATTCCACCCGAACTCTTTGTTCTCTCTAAGTAATCAGGTGCTTCAACCTTCATCGCTTTATGAACCTTTCCACTTCCAAGAACCGCTGTAGCCTCTCCCGATCCATCTTGAGCAAATGCTTTGAACTCGATACTGCCAGTCTTAGGAATGGTTATAATATAATCATAAGTTTCAGCAATAGCGTGTAATACCTTAGAGGCTTTTACTGGCACGACATCAATCCCATCTGCCGAGACAAGCTTGGCCTTAGTATCTCCTATAGTAGTCCAAAAATAAGTCGAAGCTGCCGCATTAACAACTCTAACTCGAACCCTCTCCCCGGCTTTAAACTCAGGGTAGAGAGCCTCTCTTTTTCCATTGATTAAAAATGCTTCATAATAAACATCAGAGATATCAATTCCTGGCATCCTCATCTTCCAAAGACCTAGGAGCCCTTTAAAGGCTCCACTAGAGATAGCTGAAGCGATACTAACAGCCGTCTTCTTCTTTATTGAGTACCACTCACTTCCTCTTTTTAAAGAGCGTAAGACTTCGTTAGGATTCTCATCTGTCCAATCAGATAAAACTAAGACTAGGTCTCTATCATATTTAAGTTTTTGATTTTTAGGCTTAATCACAATTGATCCGTAGACGCCTCTTTGTTCTTGAAGACCAGTGTGAGAGTGGTACCAATAAGTCCCCGAGTGAGATAAAGGAAAACTATAGGTAAAGGTCGCCCCTGGTTTTATTGGAGGTGTTGTTAGATAAGGAACTCCATCTTGAAAATTTGGAAGTATAAGCCCGTGCCAATGAATAGATGTCTCAACGTCCATATTGTTTGTAACGTTAATCTTAGCAACTTCACCTTCAGTAAAGGTTAGCACTGGCCCAGGAATGGTATTATTTATCGCCATGCCCTCTCGATCTTCCCCAGAGAAATTAACTGTCATCTTTCCAATTGAAAGATCATAGCTTTTGAATTCTTTAGAAAAGACAGGAGTACTAAGAATAAATAGGAATATGGAAAAGAATACTTTCAACAGAAGCCTCATTTTTTTTATTTGTTTAAGAGAATTTCTTTAGATACGTCGATCCAATTATTAATGACACGGACTTCTTCGCCAGATAGACCGGATCCCCAGTGCATAATCTTATATTTAAAGGGAGGCATATCTCCTTTTACAAGAGTCTTACCTAACGCTTCTAAATCATCTTTAGGATTGCCATGACCACCGAATGGAAAGTCATTAGACATATCCATATGCTTCTTGGCCTCTTTCATGTCTTGATCCATAAGCTGCTTTGGACCTGGGATGCTATAGTACCAAGGAAGAGAAGTATTGACTCCATGACAGGAGAGGCACTTATTTGAAAAGATCTTCTTCACATTTTTTACATAAAGCTCGTTAATTTTAACTAGTTTAGTCTTTGAAGGGGCAGTAGAGATAACTTCAAAGCCATCCTCATCTAGGATGGCCTCTTTCGTTTCAATTGAATCAACATGCTTTTCATTTCCATGCCCAAAAGCAGGATTAAAACTAAGCACAAGACAAAAAATAAAAGTTATAGAGTAATTCACCTCTACTTAGCTTTCTTAATTTTATTAATAACGATCATATTGACGCCGTTGCTAGTAAAGACCTTGCCTTTGGCCATTACTTTTTCTTCAGCATATTTTAACAATTTTTGATTCGCTTCTTTTAAAGAAGTATGTCCTTCTCCAGAAACTTGATAGATTTTATTATCGTCTGTTAGAATTCCAACAGGAAGTCCTTTCTTAGCGCAGTCTTTAAAGCAATCTTTATGGGTTGGACCTTTTGAAGCATGTTTTATAAAACATGTGAGCCCTATAAGTTGTCCTTTGATCATGACTTCTTTTTCTTCAAGTGAATCATGACTTGAATGACTTTTATGTTCATCACCATGAGCATAAGCAAAATTGATAGATAAGAATAATGTCATTAAAACTAATAAGAATTTATTTAACATAACTACCTCCACAGCATACCCCCCAAGGGTATGTGATATAGCCTAAGTTTACAAGGGAATTAACATAGAGGAATCATTAGCTTAAGCCATTGATATCAAACAACTTTAAAGTTTCTCATCATACTCATGTCTTCATGTTCTAAATTATGACAGTGATAAATAAAGGTTCCTTTAAAGGTATTGAAGCGCTTTATGACACGCACTCTGTCTCCAGGCATAACTAAGACTACATCTTTCCAGCCCTGATCTAAAGCACCTTCAAGACGCCCTACAGATCTACTTAAAACCTGAAACTGCGTGCCATGAATATGCATGGGATGAGGCATACCGGTCGGGTTATAAAACTCCCAGATCTCCGTATTACCGAAGTCTATGATTTCATCCTTCGTGTAGTTATCCTCTTCGTATCCTCTACCGTTGATCGTCCAACCAATTCCACGCTTGCCAATGAGTTCAAACTCTTTTGGATTACTTTCATTTATGGCTTCGCTACTTAGGATCTTTTTATAAGCCGATAGGCTTAGAGGTACTTCAAATGAATTAACCTCTCCATCAATGACTTCAAATTTTAATAAGTTATATTTTTCGCCGCGACCTTCAACTAAAGGGAGACTATCTAAACCGATAATATCTCCCGTTTTGTTTTTTGAGAAATCAACGATACAATCAAATCTTTCAGCCGGGGCAAAATAGAATCTCTTAAGCTTAATAGCTTTTTCCAGTAATCCCCCGTCACTTCCGATTTGCATAAATTCAGACTTATCATCCATGCCAAAATTAAAAACTCGAGCATTACACCCATTTAAAAAGCGTAAGCGGTACTTCCCTTTTTTAACTTTGATAATTTTATTGTTCTTTTTACCATTGATCATCAAAACATTACCAAAGGCTCCCATCATGGAGGGTCTATAGTCGAGTTCTCCAGATTCATCAAAGCTTCTATCTTGGATGACTAGTTGAAGCTCTTGCTCCTTATTTGGTAAGTTAAGTATCGCTTCTTCATTATCTCTAACAATAAATAAACCGGCTAAACCATGATATACCTGAGCCCCAGTCCTTCCGTGAGGGTGAGGATGATACCAATACATGCCCGATCTATTGGTTACTTCAAAATCGTAATCAAACGAAGCACCTGGTTCTATAGCATTGTGAGGATGGCCATCATTTTCATGGCTAACATCTAGTCCATGCCAATGAATGATTGATTTCTCTTCAAGACCATTTTTGAAAATAACTTTAACCCTATCGCCTTTACGCACTTGAATAGTCGGACCGAGATAACTACCGCTATTCTTCACTAAGTTTGACTGACTGCCTTTAATCAAGCGTCCCTCATAGCACCAAAACTCAGTGCTTTGGTTAACTTCGACTGAGATACGTTTCTTTACGGCCTTGAGTTCAATGATAATATTTGCTTCAGCAAAACTATATTGAGTTTTAGTACCTGCCTTGAGAGCATTAAAAGGAAAAGCAAAAGCGGCACAGGAGCCTAGAACTCCCGCGCGTAAGAAAGATCTTCTATTTATACTTTCCATCTTCACTACTTTCTCTTTTGAACAAGAGTTCCTTCAGAGATTTTAAACGGCTTATCAGTCTTGACTTCAGAGTAGTGCGAATTTAAAAGCTTCGTAACAGTTCCAGATCCAAGAGTTTTCATTTCACAAGTTCTCATTTCACCTAATTTATCAACACTACTTGCATTAGATCCAATACAAATATTTTGAATAAAATCAATTTTGTCTCCAACTTGAACGTCATTATCCCCAAGGCAAACATGAGCTGTTGAATCATCCATCTTCATAGCAACTGTTCCTCTCATAAAGCGGTGAGCACAACCATTTAGGATTAATAGTGATAGAGAGATAAATAATAATTTTTTCATTTTGACTCCAGATGGATTTTTTTAGTACCATTTGCTTATATACCCCCACAAGGTATAAGTAAAAGTGATTAATGTCATAAATTATTATGTCTTTCTATCAACTAAACCGAGGATAAAATGCTTAAATTTTTAGTCTTTATATTACTACTTACAACCTCTCTTGCGTGCAGCACAACCAACCATAATTATATGCGCGGCACGGTAGTCATGAAGATAGACCAAAAAACAGTACATATCTGTTTAGGTGAAAATGAAGTAAAGGCTAAAGATAGGATTATCTTTTATTTTAACAATTGTGAGAGAAATGACCCTGAATTAAAGGGCCTTAAAGCTCTTTGTAGACTGCAAAGAATCGGATCTGGAGTTGTCTCTAAAACCTTAAATTCACACTACTCAGAAGTCGCATTAGATGGAGACTTCCAAGTTAGTGAAGGAACACTAGCGCAAAAGGAGTAACCTAACTTAAGTAATCTTTAAGTGTGAAGATTACTTAGCATAAAGCCTATCTTAGATTTAGTATCCACTTTGAACTCTTAAAAAGATTCAACCTACCACCTGATAAAGTCTTCCCATTCAATGTTGGGTTCTTGTCTACACTTTCAATCAAGGCGCTCTTAATCAAGCGAACCGCCTGGGAAGGGTTGTCTTTACGTATTTTCTTAAACTTTTCATTTTCAAGTCCATGCAGAAAAGCAATGGCCCCAGCGATATGAGGAGTCGACATTGATGTCCCGGTTAGATTGGCATAACTATCTCCTGGAACAGTTGATAGAATATCTGTACCAGGGGCACCTAGATCAATACTTTTCTCACCATATCCAGAGTACTGGTATTTCTCATTATCGTTATTTGTATTTGTTACAGTAATGATCGAATCACTATCACAACCTGTCGGAACATCGCCTTCAACATCAACATTGATCTCGTCATTAATAGTTGCGGCCGCATTTAAGATACCGGCTTTACCAAGTTCGGTATAAACATCATTCCATAGCCTATAGTCTTTAGACTTACAGTCAGCAAAGTCCACTCCAAAGCTCGAGTTTGTTGAGACGATATTAGCCCCTAGTTTCCCACCAGACTTTAAATAAAGGAGTTTTTGCTTTAAGACATAATTGTAGGCTTTGAGAACAGTCTTGGTATCTCCAGATGATCCACTTATACCCATTATCTTAATATCCCAGTTAATTCCTGTAACTCCTATACTGTTATTTCCTTTTGCACCTATAATCCCTGCCACATGAGTACCGTGATAATCCTCGTCTATTTCTCCGCTATCATTAAAAGCATTCCAGCCATTAATATCGTCAATATAACCATTCCCATCATCATCGATAGAGTTCCCAGGAATCTCAGCTTTATTTATCCAGATATTATCTTTTAAGTCTTCATGATCTACGTCAACACCACCATCAATTACAGCAACTACAAACTCTTCGCCGTTTCGATTTCCAACGCTTAAGTCCCATGCTTTTTGAGCTGAAACATCAGCATTATTACGCCCTGGTAAGAAGTTCCAAAGTTCGTTAAAACGTGGATCATTTGGTGCTTTTCTAAAACTAACTTTGGAGTTTAGTATATAACTATTCGCTCTTGATTTTTTTAGCTTTGAATAGGCTTCCTCGTCGCAACTTGATTCATAAAGATTTAAAGCTTCAAAGACAGCTTCACCTCTTTTACAACCGAGGTGATCTTTATTACTAGTCCACTTAACGATTAAGTTATGGTCTGCTGCAAAACTAGAAAGAGAAAAGAAGCTTATTGTGGAAATTAATATTGATTTAGAAAAAGAAATCGTTTCTTTCATAATATTCCTCCTGAATACATATTCTTGTATTCTTTTCGGAAGAATCATCGTTAGTTCAATTTGAGATTTTTCTAAAGTGCTAAAGGGGCAGTAAATACCCTAATCAATGAGTATTTATTCTTTTTTTGTAAACAAGTGCGTTTAAGTCGTCTTTACATTCCTTTATATTTAAGTAATTTGAGGCTCTTGTCCCTCTTCTACTAGGTCCAGGTTTCTTGAGTTTTCGGACTTTGCAAGACCTTACTGTTTCATAATAGGTCTTACCTTTCTTGGTAAAGCCTGTATCAGAGACTAGATCATCAACACTTTTATACCTATGCCCCGTCTCAGAGCCAGAAACAAAATAAACTAATTTTAAAGGTGAGTTTGAATGTAAAACTAATGAGGCTATATTGTCAGGAGAAATAGTCGTTCTTCCTAAGTACTCAGTTGTAGGCCAATTTATACTACCAAAGCTTTGATAAAGAAGTTCAGAGCAAACTAACTTATCTGTTGTCTCAACATCAAAGTTAAAATCATATGTTTTACCAAGTTGAGAAAATGCGACTTTATAAATTTCTTTGTATTTTTCTAAAGGAAGACTATTCTTACTTAATCTTAGGATTGCAAATTCATCAACATTCATAAACTCTTCTAGAGACTTCAGGTGAGTTCCACTTCTATCGGTTTCTATTATCAGTTTCCCCTTCTCGATATCTTTTTTTAAGTTATCAGGAATCGTAGTATCCCAAAGCCCTAATTCCACTAATTCTTTCTTCGAACCTAGCCAAATTGCATTATGCCCGAAATGCCCAGGAATGAATGTATCAGTTAGAGCAAAGCCAGCCTTCTCAGTGATAATATCTAAAGGTTTAAGTTTTTTATAAATCTCGTCAAAAACCTCTTGTTTATCAAAAAGATAACCACTTCTCCACTTAACAGAACCAGCACTATTTCCAAAGGCCCTACTTAGTTGGTGTATTGAAAGCGTCGAAGCCTCATTTGAAAAATCAGATAGATTATACTTAACCAGGATATCTCTAACCTTTGAAAAATAGCCCTCTATATTTATTTTTTTAAAAACGCTATCTCTTTCAATCCTTTTCATTTTTTGAGGGGAAAACACCTCACGTGCTTTAGAGATATCTAAACGAAGAGTATCCATATTACTCTTATTAAGTAATTGAATTAGATTTTTCTTAAGTTCTTTCTTCGAGATATTAAACGCCTTATCTTCTGCATTTAAAAGGGTTCTAAGTTTTTCGTTGGTATATAATGGAAGATATGTATTTGCAGCTAATCGTATTGATTCAAAACGAAGAATTATCCCTAAGAAGTTGTCTTTGGTAGAACTTGCTTCTTTTTCTAATTGGTAACTCAAGTCAATAAACACCGAAACGAGTTTATGAAGCTTAGTTAGTTGCCCCCCATTTAAGGGCTTTTTTAGATTCATATCTTCTAAAACAGATTGATGAAATCTCTTTGAAGTTAATTGAAATCTTTTTGATAGACCTATTAAACCCTTGAGCTTATTTCCCTCTATAGACCTTTCTTTTTTTAATTTTTGAAGCCTAGCAGAAAGTAATGATACATCATCCGCCCAAAGTACTTGAACCGACGAGCCAAAGATAAAGAGGAATAAGATGAGATACTTCATTGCTCAATTATCTCACAACAAAAAAGAGAAGGTATCAAATTGTAAAATTAACACACCGCATCTAAAATATATACACATACCCCGTGGGGGTATTTGACATAACCCATTTAAGGGATATAAAGAGTAAAAAGCAATTAGGTATCAATAATTATTTTGAGCTTAAATTAGGAGAAGAAATGAAAACAATTCTTATCACTATTTCACTACTTACATCTTTCAGTATTTTTGCCTCTAGTGCATCAGATACTGCTGAAGCAGTCACAGAAACTATTGTTCAGTTTGAATTAAATAACGATGAAGATACCGTTTCAAACTTTAAAGGAGTCAAGGCATCACCAAATAGTAGTGGAGTCACTGTTACACTTTATCTGAATACTGGAACAAAAACTGTTTATGGATGCCACCGTCATGGATCTGAAGACCCATTTGAGTGTCACGAAAAATAGAAAGATTAATAGGTCCATTAAATGGCCCTTAACAATTAAAACTTATAAAAAGAAAGGACCCTTTCATGAAACTATTTTGTCTTATCCTAATATTATCCATTAGCTCCCCTGTCTATTCAGCTAAAAATAAAAAGATGGTTGAAATAGATGTCCAGTTATCCCCTGCCGGTTCGTTTTTGGCCTCCTCAACGAAAATAAAAGGCAAGATAGAAGTAATGAAAGATGGCTCTATAAAGGCTGAGAATATTCGTATTCCTGTAAAGTCTTTAGTTACAGGGATGGATCTAAGGGATCGTCACCTAAGAGAAAAGTTAGGAATTAAAAACGACATTAAAAGTACTCTGCTATTAGTAACTGCCAAGGGCAAAGATGGTTCAGGAAAGGCCATCTTTAAAGTTTTAGGTAAAACTCAAGAAGCACTTTTTAAATATAGCTTAGTTTCGAAAAAATATGGGACTGCCTCTTTTAAATTAGACTTAGCTAAGTTTGGTATTAAAGGGATTAATTATATGGGAGTCGGAGTTAAGGAATCGGTCGACGTTTCTATAACAATGCCTCTCAAGTACTTAAAGTAGAAGTTCTCAACTCCAGAGGGTAGCTAATGATCAGCTACCCTTTCCTCTATCTAATTCTATTGCTCACCAGAGTAAATTCTCTCTCCTTCCTAAGGGGCCTATTCATTAAAGCGACGATCAAAACTATAGTAGTCAACTATTAAAGCATTAAGCACCTTTGTCCGACAAGTGCATGAGAGGAGAATAAGGCTCAATGGTTTTCACTACAGATAAAATTAACATTTCGGGTTACATCTTAATTTTTTCTTTAATTTTCTCTACTATTGTTTATTCACACGAAGATGTTGATCTTACGACTCTACAGATTCCCATAAAAAAGTCCTTCCATTTAATGAACATAAAAACTGGTAAACAGATTCAAATAAGACCCAAAAACAACCATAAGATAAGAATTGTTGGTCAAAAGAAAGGTAGCTATATTGTAAGAATCATTCATGATGGAGTCGAGAAGCCAACAAAGTATTTAGTTGCTAAAAAATGGGCGAGAAAGGCACTTAACTTCATGGCGGCAATTCATATAGCAAAGCTACACAAGGTTGTTGCCCAAGTCGGAATTCCAATCGGGGGAGAAGAATGCCGGGATTCTCACCATGCCCCCGAGGTAAGTTTAAGGCCAATACAAAGACCGGATAATATTTCAGAATTTATCTCAGAAGAAGACAGTATGGAGCCAGACTTACCCAGGACTGTCACTAGTCATAATGCATGGAAACCAGGCTGTGAAGTTTTAGAAAAGGGTAAAGAGTTAAAAGAAAGTGATGAAGCGCAATTGAAAAGATGCATGCGGGCCATACAGTTATCTATTACCAAAGGAACCCGTAATAGAAATGGACGACTAAACAGGGCCTTAGTATTTAAGAATATCTTTAAAAGACTAAAGCCAGAGGAACAGGATTTTGCCGCTAAGGTTTTCACGGTTCACGGAGAAGTTGGTTTCCTAGCAAAAGGTGGGAACTATCAGGAAATGATGGGTGTTATGAAGGTCCTAGATAATAGGGCCAGAAATTCAAATTTTGACCGGCAAAATAAAAATGGAAAGAAACCCTTTAACTCAGCTCACATGGCCTTAGACCCTTGGCAGTTCTCAATGTACAATTCTGGAGAGAGACTATGGGAGGATATAATAGACCCAGGGAATTCCAGTAACTTTACCAATGCAGTAAGGTCTTTTGTTAAATATCAAAAAGCAAAGTTTGAGCCTGATCCCGAAATGAATCATGTCTATCATTATCATGCCAACTATATGTTACCCGCTAAGAGCTCCTGGGGTGGGTCTTTTAGAGCGAACCATAAGCAATGGGAAGTAGCAGTTAAAATTGATGGTGCTCCTCTTAGGTCTAGTCCTAGAGGGCTAAATGAGGGAAGTTCAACTGACAGACAAAAGATTTCAAGAAATAGAAACCTTCAAAGACACAGGTTCTACCTCCCTATTGATAGAGGTGGTAGAGTTAGTAGTAAAGATAACTGGTTAAGAAAGGTAGAGATTCCATGGGATTAAAACGAGTCTTAAGATATTTTAAACTAGCACTATTTGTTTTTATATTGCTTGAATCAACGACTTCATTTTCAAAAGAAAAGAGATGGCTACTCTCTGATTCAGAAGAAGGTACCTTCCTCATCAATGGAGATCTCTCTAGCCCAGCAAAAAGGCTCTCTGGTCAAATAAAAGTCATACAGGTAAAAAAACTGAACAGCCAAATCGACCTTGTCATATATCAAGCCGGAAGCGCGGGAACATTTCACCCTATTATAATTAATTACGCGGCTATCTATAATAAAGAAAAGAGGAAAGTATTAGGTCACTTCCCCTACTCAATCATTTCAGAAGACAAAGATTATAATCCGATTCAACCTAAGTGGAAGTTCTCAGAAGGACTTATTTCAATAGAAGATCCTTCTTTTGATATAAAACAAGACATTCGCTATTAAGGCCTAGATTAGTTTACGAATACGTAAACTATTAGAGACCACAGAAATACTACTTAAGGCCATGGCCACGCTAGCAAGAACTGGCGGCATCATAGGACCTCCAAAGATCACTAACACTCCTGCTGCCACTGGTATAAGAAGTGAATTATAGATCATTGAAAGAAAGAGATTCTGCTTAATGATCTTCATTGTCCCTTCTGAGAGTTCAATAAAGTCGAGGGCCTTTGAAAGATCCCCTTTTACTATTGTAATATCTGAAGCGCTTATAGCGACGTCAGTTCCGGTTCCCATGGCCATTGAAAGATCTGCTTTAGCTAAAGCGGGAGCATCATTCACCCCGTCTCCTACCATAGCCACTTTCTTACCTAGGGCCTGAAGTTCTTCAAGCTTGCTAGACTTCTCTAAAGGCAGAGCGTTAGCTATAAAATGATCAATCCCAAGTTCTGTCGCAACAGATTTTGCCACAACTTCATTGTCACCGGTGATCATCCAAGTCTCTATTCCACGAGCCTTGAGATTTTCAATCGTCTCTTTGGAGCTCTCTTTAATTTTGTCGCCAATGATGATGGAACCTACATGTTTTTTATCAATTGATATAAAAACAAAGCTTCCAACCTTTGATGACATTAATTTCTCATTTAGCTCAATACCATTTTCATTAAGAAGAGACTTATTCCCGATTAAAAATTCTTTGTTAGAGAGTTCTGCCTCAATCCCTTTTCCTTTAACTACTTCGAAGCTATCAGGCTCTGAAAGGGATAGGTCTTTTTCAAGGGCATATTTTACAATTGCTTTAGAGAGAGGATGCTCTGAGAATTGCTCAATTGAGGCCACATCTTTTAAGATTTCTAAATTATCTTCTTCTAAGATAATATCAACAACTGATGGTTTTCCCTCAGTAATTGTCCCTGTCTTATCAAAAATAATAGTATCAATACCAATAGCCTTCTCAATGATATCTCCTCCACCAATAAGAAGCCCTTTTAAAGAAGCTCTTCCAGTGGCTACAACCACCGCAGTAGGAGTGGCTAGGCCTAAAGCACAAGGACAAGCAATAACTAGAACGGCAATCAAGTTAGAGACCGCATTTCCCCATACTGGAGCTTCTCCAAGGAAAAACCATGCCAAGAAGGTTATCAATGCTAAAGCGATTACTATGGGAGTAAAGATAGAGCTTATCTTATCTGCGTATTTTTGAATCTCTGGTTTAGAGTTTTGTGCCTGTTCTACAAAGCTTATGATTTGAGATAAGAATGTGTCTGATCCAACTTTGGTTGCTTTATAATCGATGACTCCGTCACCATTAATAGTGCCGGTAAAGATATTCTCTCCAACTTCTTTATAAATAGGTAGAGGCTCACCGGAGATCATTGACTCATCTATAGCTGAGTGCCCTTTAAGGACCACTCCATCAACGGGAAATTTTTCACCTGGTTTTACTCTAAGAATATCTCCGGCCTTAACTTCTTCTATTGGCACTTCTCTCACTTCACCTTCTATAATTAGTGAAGCATTTTTAGAGCTTAATTGAAAAAGAGAATTTAAGGCCTCAGTGGTCTTTCTTTTAGCTTTCTCTTCGAAGTACTGACCTAGGTAGACAAAAGAGATGATAAAGCCGACAGCTTCAAAGTATACCTTTTGAGTTAGGCCATGACTGAGTGAAAATTGATTAAAGACCGTGATAAAAACACTATAGACAAAAGCCGCTGAGGTTCCTAGACCAATCAGAGTGTTCATATTTGATCGCCCTGTTCTTAGAAAAGACATTAACGACCTTTGAAACTTTAATCCTACCCAGCCCCATATTGGAGCGCATAAGACTAACTGCAAGTACCAATTTACTGATTTAGAGGGCCAACCTTTTAAAGGCCACATCTCGAGTGAAAAGATCAACAGGGCCAAGGCAATGGCAATTCTAAACTTATTTAGGTTTTCATTATTGTTATTTGATTCTAATAGCTCTTTACTTACGTCACTATCAACAATGCTATAGCCAAGAGATTTAATCTTTTTATCTATTTCTTCAACTATTTTCTCAGACTCAATTTCAAACTTCCCTGTTTCGACAGCAAAGTTCACACTAGAGTGACTAACACCTTCAAGGGATAAGACTCCTTTCTCGATAGAGCTAGCACAACTAGCGCAGGTCATTCCTTTAATCTTAACTGAGATAGTTTCCATTTTTAGATCTTCTTTATGCTATTTACTTTAAAGCCAAGTTCAATGATTTCATTTCTCATCTTCATATTAGAGACTTCATCTTCAGCTCTGATAGTGACTGTCTTATCTTCTAGACTGACAATAACTTCCTCAATACTTTTTAACCCTAAAAAATGAGTTGAGATCTTATTTACGCAGCTACCGCATTTAATCCCTTCGACTTCCATATTTACCGTTTTCATCTGTCTTCTCCTGCTTCTTGACGATTTATGACTTTAGTTTCCACGCGTTTATATAGATTTTATTCAACTCTGTCAGGATTTCTCTATATAAGATCTCCTTTCCATTCACACAACAACTCACGTGGAGCTCTCCTATGATCGACCCACAGGTCTTTGATATCTGAATAATTTCGTCAGCATTTGAACTATTAAGTAAAGAAGCCTCCCTAAGGGAGGATACTAGCTCGTTCATCTTCAAGCTCTTCTGGCCTTCACAACATGTTGTGATAAGTTTTTTTAATAGTTCATTGCATTTGTTTATAGATGTAATTATTTCGGTCATAATATCCCTTCCTCGATATACCCCCACAGGGTATATCGAGAAAGGGTATTATTCAAGCTAAACTTATCAAGGGATGTAAGTAGCTGTTTTTAGTGCTTTGAGTCCTGAGATCCACAATGAGGCATGCCAGCGGCATAAGGATTATGCACCTTGCTCATCTTAGCGCTATTTTGAAGCCACTTCTTTTTAACCATCGGGCATGAATAAGCATTGTACTTACTGCCTACATCATACTTATTCACAATATGAATAAGGGCCATAGAAACTAAGTGATAGTTCTTATTATTATCGTCACGGTTACTTGTCGATTTAATCTCTTTTAATTTGAGAGCTGAGAAGCTTAACAACTTGGCGATCTCTTTATTTTCAATCTTACCAATCTTTACTGATAGATCTTTCGCCTGTTTTTCAACTTCCTTAGCATTGTACTTAAAGAAAGAGGCGTGTAAGGCTTCGTTCGCCTCTAGCACCTGGAGGACTTCTTTTTGATCTTTCTCGTTAAGCATAACTCGTTTACTGGCCTTCATCTTAGAATGACCTTTATGCTTATCATGGTCAGACCCTGAGGCATGAACAGCTAATTGAAAAGTTAAGCAAATAATTAAAAATAGTGATTTAAACATCTTGATTCTCCTTTTTAAGAATTGATTTATATTCAAAGTATGAAAAAGTAACGGGAACAATAAATAAGGTGATAAGCTCAACAGACATTCCCCCTAGTGTAGGAATGGCCATGGGCTTCATGACCTCACTACCAGCTGAGGTCGACCAAAGAATGGGAAAGAGCGCCACCACGGTTGTTGTTGTGGTCATCACAAGGGGCCTGATCCTTCTACTTCCTGCTTCAACAATACAGTCCTTTAACTCACTCCAGTTCTTAGGTCTGTGAACTCTGATGCTCTCCTGCAGATAGGTCATCATCACAACCCCATCATCTACTGCAATACCAAAAAGAGCGATGAATCCAACCCATACAGCGACAGAAGTATTAAAGCCTCCTATCCACAGGAGGATAAGGCCTCCGGCCATGGCGATAGGAACAGCGCTAAAGATAATGGCTGAGTTTCTAAGGTTCTTTACTCCAAAGAAGATGATCAATAGATTTATGAGAAGAGCGATAGGAACCAAGGCCATAAGCCTTTTATTTGCCCTTACTTGATTCTCATATTGACCGGCCCAGACAATGGAATAGCCCTTTGGTAGTTCAATCTTTTTTGCCACAACTTCTTTGGCCTCTTCTACAAAGCCAATTAAGTCTCGGTTCTTAACATTCAATAAAACCACGGATCTTAAAAGACCATTCTCTGATTGAATGGCCGCGGGACCAGTCACAATATTAATCTTGGCCAGTTGCTCTAAAGGGATATGCTGACCAAGTGGGCTTGGCACTAAGACTCTTTTAAGATCATCAATACGGTCTCTTAACTCTTTTTTATACCTAACCCTAATTGGGAATCTTTCACGTCCCTCATAGAATTGACCAATATTCATGCCCCCTACTGCAGTCTGTAGAATCTGATTAATAGTTCCTGTGTTGAGTCCGTAACGAGAGGCCGCTACTCTATCAATATCAAATTCGATATAAGGCTTACCTGTTATCTTCTCGGCATAGACACCATAGGCGCCTCTTACCTTCTCAACCTCTTCTCCAATTTGTGCAGCTAGAGATTCAAGGGTCTTTAACTCTGGTCCAAAGATCTTAATACCAATCTGTGTCTTTATCCCCGTTGAGATCATTCCGATTCTGGTTTGAATAGGAAAGTCCCATGAGTTTACGAGGCCCGGCACCTGAAGGGTTTGATCTAAGTCCTGCATGATCTCATAGATGCTTTTCCCAGGAGGCCATTTCTCTTTAGGCACTAACTTAACGATAGTTTCAAACATAGCAACGGGAGCAGGATCAATAGCTGTGCTTGCACGCCCAAGTTTTCCGACAGCAAACTCAACCAAGGGATGATCATTTAAAACCTTATCCGTATAAGCTAAAAGCTCTCTCGCTTTAGTCATGCTGACATCAGGAGTCGTTACGGGCATATAAAGAATGTCCCCTTCGTTTAACGAAGGCATGAACTCCTTTCCTAATTGAGTAAAGGCGTAACCTCCAATAATTAAAAGAATAAGAGGAGCAATTAGGAACGTTCCTCTATGATCAAGTACCCAGTTTAAAAGTGGCTTATAAGTATTAACAATTAAGGAGCTAACCTTATTTTTCTCAATTGGTTTAAGTTTTCCATTTAAGAAGAAAACAGACAGGGCCGGAACTAAGATCAAGGCAACAACAACTGATCCAAACATGGCAAGAGTCTTGGCCCAAGCAAGAGGACCAAAGAGTTTTCCTTCAGCTCCTTCAAGCCCGAAGACCGGAAGAAAGGTCACGATGGTAGTTAGAACTGCAGTTAAGATAGCAGGACCCACTTCCCTAGCGGATCTGATAATAATCTTGATTCTTTCTTCTTTAGAGGCATCAGGCTTTTCAGACAGATGAGAATAGATATTCTCTGTCATGATGATACCCATATCAACCATGGAGCCAATGGCGATGACTAGACCAGATAAACTCATCACGTTTGAGTCAATGCCAATCAGCTTCATCAAGATAAAACTTATCCCAACTCCAAAAGGAAGAGTTAGAGAGACTAAGATAGAAGTCTTAAAGTGAAGAAGAAATAAGAGGATCACTATGATTGTGATGATGATCTCTTCAGTTAGGGCAGAGTAGACCGTCGACATGGTTTTTTCAATAAGAATGGTTCGATCGTAAAAGGGAGTTAAAGTGACTCCGCGAGGAAGACCTTTTCTTACCACTTCTAAGCGCTTCTTTACTCTATCGATGACTTCCTTTGGGTTCTCACCAAAGCGCATGGTGACAACGCCGCCAACTGCCTCTTGCCCATTCTTATCTAAGGCCCCCCTTCTAAAAGCAGGACCTGTCCCAACTGTGGCAACATCCTTAACTCTAATAGGTGTCTTATCTTTAATGGCGATGACAACGTTTTCAATGTCTGAGAGAGACTTAAAGAAGCCCTTTCCTCTAACAATGAATTCTCTATTTCCTTCTTCGACGACTTCTGCGCCAACATCAATATTACTATTTTGAATAGACTTAATGAGCTTGTTAAAGTGAACGTCATAAGCAAAAAGCTTCTTCGGATCCACGTCAATCTGATATTCTTTGACAAAGCCGCCAATACTAGCGACTTCAGAGACTCCCTCGACTCCTTGAAGAAGGTAGCGGGCGTGATAGTCTTGAAGGGTTCTAAGCTCGCTTAAAGATTTTGGTTTCTCAGCCCCTTCAGCATTTTCAATGGTGTACCAAAAGATCTGCCCAAGCCCAGTAGCATCAGGGCCCATAAGGGGAATAACTCCACTTGGAACGGAAGAGCCCGCTGAGGCGAGTTTTTCTAAAACACGGGAGCGACTCCAATAGAAATCCACATCGTCTTTAAAGACCACATAGATCGTAGAGAAGCCAAAGGCTGAGATCCCTCTAATATTCTTCACGCCAGGGATCCCTTGCAGCAGGATGCTTAGAGGGTAAGTCACCTGCTCTTCAATATCTTTAGGAGAGCGCCCGGGCCATTCAGTGAAGACAATCTGCTGATTCTCCCCAATGTCTGGAATAGCATCTACTTTAGCCGTTCTAATACTGAAGACAGAAAAGAGCGCTACTAAAACAAAGGTGAAGACAACATAGTTTCTTTTTATAATGGAAAATTCAATTAATCGTTTAATCATAGTCTTGCCTTTTAGTGTTGATGACCAGTTGAAGTCGACATGTCTACATAGCCACCAAATAATTGAGCTTGAGCGTCTAAAAGAAAGTTTCCTTCCATAACAACTTGCTCATTTTCCATAAGCCCATCTTTGATCTCTACATAACCTTCAGACTCTTGTCCGGTTAAGATCACGCGGGCTTGAAACTGCTTATCACTAACCTTGACCCAAACAACCTTTCTTTTACCTGTGTCTATAATGGCTGAGCGCGGAACAACTAAAGGCATTCCTTCAAGCTCAATCTTCAAAGTAGCGTCAGAGATCATTCCGGGTTTTAGTTTTCCGTTTAGATTCTTAACTGTTGTTCTAATCTTTAAGGTTCTAGAGATTGAACTTAGAACAGGAGCGACGAAGTCAATCTCCCCTTTTAAGATCTCTCCTGGCTGAGCACTGAACTTCATCTCAACTGATTGACCAAGACTAACGAGTCCCGAGTCTTGCTCGTATACATCCATCTCTACCCAAACATCGGAGAGGTCACTAAGTTCAAAGAAGTTCTGCCCTTCTTTAAAGTACTTTCCAACAATAGCGTTTCTCTTTCTAACTATTCCAGTGGCAGGAGAATAGATGGTTATCTTCTTAGGTATCGATCCTTTTTTAAACCAACCTTCATACTGAAACTTCTTTATTCCCCATAACTTTAAACGCTCCTCACTTTGAAGCATCATCTCTTTAAAGTCTTTTGACTTATCTTTTTGAAAGCTTCTTCTCGCTATCAAGTACTCTTCACCAGCTGTAATTAACTGCGGGCTATAAAGATCAATCACGGGGTCACCAAGGCTTATAAAACTACCAGTCGATTTAACATAGACCTTCTCAACTCTTCCTGAGATTCGGGCAGGTATATTACTTTCTTTATCTTCAGATTGAAGAACACTTCCTAAGAGCCTGATGTTTTTCGTCATGGACATTGTCGTCACTGGAAAATAATGCGGTTTAAAATGACTAAGCTGAGCCTTTCTTAATTTAACTTTAGCGATATTCATGCCGGCCATGCTTGGGGCCTTTACCTTAACCATGGGTGTTCCATCTATGGGACAGACGTCTTCAGTTTCGCTCGTCACATCGGGAAAGTCTTTACATTGATAGCTTGTCTTTACAGGTACAATCTCACTTTTCTTAGAGCCTGGTTCGTCTATCTCAACTTCAACCTTTGTTAGGTTCATATGACAGATGGGGCATTTACCAGGTTTTGTCTCTTTGATTTCAGGGTGCATGGAGCAAGTATAATAGCTCTCTACTTTACTATGTGCGTGAGCCGTATCACTGCTCATTTTTATTTCTTCCTTACATGAAGAGATAAACATAAGTAGAACGACGAAGATTAATTTATTCATATAGCTTCTCCCCTAGGATGAACTTTTTCTCGATTTGTTTCTTAGTTAACTGACTCTTAAGCATGCTTCTTTTAATAAGAAGTTTTTGATGCTTTAACTCTGATTGTAATAACTCTACATAACTGGCCCGGCCATAGCGGTAGGACTTTGCTGTTATATCTCTTGAGTTTTCAGAGAACTTTATTGTTTTATTATTTAAGATCTCTAGTTCTTTCTTTACTCTATTGATCCCAAAGTTCAGGCCTTCGACTTGGCTCTCTTTTTGCCTTTGATAATTCCTAAGTTCTTTAGTTGCCATAGTCTTTTTATGAACCGCCTCCGAATGGGCAGCATACTTAGTGCTTGAGGTAGGAATAGGAAAGGCCACGGAGGCGGAGACAAAGTCCCCTTTATTGTCGATATCAGATCTTTTGGTATAGCCAACTGAGAAAGTCAGATCAGGCACAAAGCTTTTCTTTTGAGCGCTTAATAAGAACTTCTTAGAATCTAAATTTGCATTGAGCGCCAGTTCCTTAAAGTCCTTCTTAACCTCTGAATCAGTTGCGGAGAGCTTCCAAGGAACTGTGCTTAGATCAAGCTGACCTTCAAGACCAAGAAGATAACCTAGCCTTGATTCATTTTCTTTGTATTCATACTCTTTAGAACTTAAGGCTGCTTCAAGCTCAGACTTTCTAATCTTTAAATCTAGGAGACCTTGTTGAGAGATCTTACCGTTAGTATAGAGCTTCTTAGATACCTTTAAGATCTTATCAATCCAGACGATGTTTTCGTCGTTGATCTTAATCTCTTCTTTTAGTTGATTAAGATTCGTGATCACTTCCCAAAAACTTTTGATGAGCTCATTCTTTTTATTCAAAGCAGAGTAGCCCGTGGACTCTCCTAGCTTTCCAAAAGAATCCTTTAGGTTTCCGTACTTATTAGTCAGGGCCACCTTTTGAGTAAGACTTAACTCAATCCCGGTCATAGGACTCTGATCTGACTCAAGAGAGTCTTTTGGAAAGTTCTTTGCGGCCAGCTTTACCATGGGATCTCCCCATGACCCAACGCTACTACCCTCTTCAGTCAAGGCAGAACTCTTGGCCTTCAAGGCGCCGACTGCATCGTGAGACTCTATTCTCTTAATAGCATCGTTAAAGCTGTAGCCATAGGCCACTTGCATAGCACTCCCTAAAAGAGCACCTAGTATCAATATCGTTTTCAAAACTAACTCCTAAAAAAATTTAATTTAAATGCATTTTAGAAGTTATGAAATGGGAGGTCTAAGGAAAACAGTGAAATTGCGGTGAATAGATCTTGCGAAGTAATTAAATTCAATAAAGCTTAAAGCTGAAACTACAACGGGACTGCTCTTAAAGCTTGTCTCTAAAGAAAGGATAGCGCAGCACTTGCACTGACTCTGTTTCTTCTCTTTAGATTCTTTTTTTTCAGATTTCTTTGAGGCGTGAAAAGGACAATCCTTCATCTGATCTTTTGTCGAGCTAACGCTCGATTGCCCACAGGTCATAAAGTTCGCGCAAACTGTTGCGTTAGCATAGACTAGCTGCGAGCTTAAGATGAATGTAAGTATCAGAGTTATTAGCTTCATTATTTATAGGTTACCATCTCTTAAAAAATTGTCACGTCAAAATTAGGTCAATTCTCTAACTTATCGGACTTATTCTACTTTTCTTTACTTAAGGCCTTTTTAGAGAATTCAATCCACTCTAAAACCTGCCTTTTCTCAGTGTCTGAAAGCCTACTTCCAGGGTTCATAATATAATAGTTTAGTGGAGGCATACTCCCTCCCATAAGGCTCATCTTGATGGATTCTAAGTCTTCAAGAGCATTTCCATGCCCTAAGAAAGGAAAGTCCTTTGAGAAGTCTAAGTGGCTCCTCGCTTCTTTAATATCATCATCAATAAGAGACTTTATATAAGGAAGTTCGTAGTACCAAGGAAAACTGGTCTTATCAGAGTGACAGTCAAAACAGGACTTTATAAAGATGGCCTTGATTGATTCTTTATATCTCTGGTTGATGACTTCTACGGCCTTAGTTTCATGCTTCTCTAAGACTATAGGTTCTTGAGTTGGTGGGCCTGGTTTATGAACCTTGCCTTGATGGGCAAAGCTTGAAAAACAAAAGAAAAGGCTTAAGAAGATAAAGTTCATAAGCCTTTATATCATACCCCAAGGGGGTATGCAATTAACTCTTACTTACTCTTTTAATCAAAGTTAAGATCTCACTTACTTTCTCATTCATCTCTTCTTTAGATTCTGAATCGATGGCCTTTTTAAGGCAGCAATTTAAGTGAGACTCTAAAACTTCAAGCTCTAAAGACTTCATGGCAGATCTGACGGCCTTAACCTGAGTTAGGATATCAATACAGTATTTTTCGTCTTCGATCATCTTACCAATACCACGAACTTGCCCTTCAATACGATTGACCCGGCTAAGTTGTGCTTTATGATCTGCGCCTTTTTTTTCCATTGTTGAATCCTATATTTAAACTTAAAACTTAAACCTTATCCCAAATGAAACGCTATGCCCATCATCTTCACTATAACCATAAGTGACTCCAGCTTCCCAGCGTTCGCTAAAGGCATAATTTAACCCCGCCTCCATCTCAAAGTCCAACTCATTATTAAGGTAATCAAAGGTTGGCTCTAACTCTAGGGCCAGGCGAGAAGTTAGGGGGATTTCTTTTTTAAGCTTAACAACAACTTTTCCATCTGTTCTTACGTACCCTTGCATTTCCACATTGAGTGGCAATAAGTATTGAATGCCAAAAAGTCCATAAACACTCGACTCGTCATACTCTGCTCCTGTGATGACAGATAAATAGCGACTAAAGTATCTCTTAAAAAGTAGATCCGCTTCTAGATTATCAAGGTCATATTGATCAATCTCTATTTCAAGTTCAACTTCATAGCGTCCAGCGTTGATGCCTAGGTTTATCTCAACATTACCTGTCCCTAGGAAGATCTCACCACGCCCAAAAGCATCATTATCATGAGTTAATCTTGGGCCCCATTCTCGCTCTTGCGCTATAAGATCATCAGGTCTCTTAAAGCCTTCGTATTTTACTAAACGCGCCATGCCCATCTTCATATGATAAAGATTATGACAGTGAAGAAACCAAATCCCAGGCTCATTAGCGTAGAACTCAATATCAACAGTCTTCATTGGTGCCACGTCTACTGTGTGCATAAGAGGAGATCTCTTTCCCATCTTATTTAAAACACGAAAGAAATGCCCGTGAAGGTGCATCGGGTGATGCATCATCGTCTTGTTTACAAACTTTATCTTAACCACTTCACCGTACTTGATCATAAGATACTTTTCTTCAGAGAATGGTTTTCCATTGATATGCCAGTTATAACGATCCATATCTCCAGAGAGCTCTAGAACTATTTCTCTTCTAGGCTTTTCAGCATCAAACTCAGTTATGGTTTTTGCCATGAGCATGTCATAACTTAGCCTCTTAGTTTTTTGCATTCCTGGCATGGGCATATCATGACCATCATGATTATCCCCTTCTTCAATCTCAGCCAGCATCAAATCATCTTCCATCTCTGATTCAACGGCTCTCTTTCCAAGGTCATCATTATCAAAGTCATCCGTATCACCGCCGCCGCCATCATCAGTGTCACCACTTCCATCGTCATGATCTCCATGCCCGCCGCCATCATCAGTGTCCCCACTTCCATCGTCATGATCGCCATGACCACCGCCACCACCATGATCCATATCACCCATTCCGTAAGGAGATGGCTTCATCTTCATAGGCACATGCTCCATAGGACCATTTCCTACCATCCAGCTTGCTGAACCAGTTATATCTTGAGCCGTCGCTTTGAATTCAAAGGTCTTCATACTATGAGGCATTTCAAAGACAATATCGTAAGTCTCTGCGATACCAACAAGAAGCTCATTCACAACAACAGGAACAACTTCAACACCATCTTTAGTGATCACTTTAAAGTTTCTAAGATTTCCAATATTAAAATAAAAGTAAGTTGAAGCTGAAGCATTGATAACTCTTAGCCTTACTTTCTCTCCGTGCTTAATATTCTTAAGCATCTTCTTTTGTTCACCATTGATTAAAAAAGCGTCATAACCCACATCACTAAGATCCATTGGCCCCATTCTGGTCCACTCGGCCTTAATAAAGTCCCAAATAGCTCCGGCCCTAATGGCCCCTAGAACTGAGGGAAGAAAACCTTTTTTCATAGCGTAGTAATCGCCATCTTTCTTAAGGTTCTTTAGAACCTGCTGAGGATGCTCATTGATCCAATCACTCATGAGAAAAACTAAGTCATGATCAACATCCATCTTCTTTTCGTCTTCAATAACAATGGCACCATAAAGACCACGCTGCTCTTGAAGCTCTGTATGGGAGTGATACCAAAAAGTTCCTGTATGAATGATGGGAAATCTAAAGGTGTGTGTCTTTCCGGGGAGGATAAGTTTTGTGTTTGAAAAAGAAGGACCATCTTGATCCCATGGAACTAAAAGTCCATGCCAATGAAGAGTGGTTGGCTCATTAGTTTTATTGATCACCTTAATGACGGCCGTATCACCTAATTTAAATCTTAAGGTAGGAGCTGGCATTTGCCCGTTTATGGCCAAAGCATGGGTTACATCAACACCAGTGATGTTCTTTGTTACATGCTCTACATTTAATTCGTAGCGCTTTTCAGCACTAAAGACCGAAGTAGAAACCAGTAAAAACAACAAAATGAACTTTTTCATTAACTCTCCAATATATACGTAGTGGGGGTATATACCCGCTCTTTGGTTTTCGCGCAATGCTTCGTCACGTCATAGCGGTACTTTTTACAAAACGAACAAAAAATACATACCCCATAGGGGTACTTGCTATTATTCAAGAATTCATCTACAACTAAAGCATGTTAAAGAAAACACATTTGTTTCTATTCATGGCCCTCGGCCTTTTTTCCTGCCAACCAGAGAAAGGTTCTTTAAGGCTTATTGATAACTCAGATCCTTTTAAAGGAAATGCTGTTATCACTGGTAACCCAGCTCTAGGCTTTAAAAATTTACAAAAATATGTGCTTAAACCTAAGTGTATGTCCTGTCATTCAACAAAGGCCGGGCGAGTAGAGCCGGAGTCTGACCCAATTGATTTTGATACATATGAATCGACAATGGTTTCAAGGTTTATACCTATATTAAAAAAAGGTGAGCCTTTAAAAAGCCGTCTTTATGATGAGGTTTATAAAGGAACCATGCCTATTAGAGGCAGGCTTCACGATAAAGAGATTGAATATATATCGAACTGGATAAAGGCCTGCGCGCCAAAAGTAGACACCACAACTATTCCATCTAAATGCAAAGATGACACTGGTGGCGACGATGATGATTTTGGTGACGACGATGACTTTGGTGATGACGATGACTTTGATAATGATGAATTTGAAGATGATAACGAAGATGACTTTGATAATGATGAATTTTAATATTAACCACAAAGGAGAATTTATGAAGAATGTAATCTTAGGACTAGCACTATTAGTATCTGCCACAGCTTTTGCTGCAACAGACTCAAGTGAAACAGCAGCTGGTATTGCTGAAGCCGTAAAGGTTTTTGAAGCAAATCACGATGAACAAACAATCGCTGATTTCAAGGGAATCAAAGCCTCCCCAAAAAGTGGTGGAGTTAGTGTAACTATCTACTTAAATAACGGCGATAAAATGAAATATGGTTGTCACCGACATAGCGCAAGCGACCCATTTGAGTGTCACCACGATTAATAAAACTTTTCTCTTAGAGCTTATTTAAGCTCTAAGAGAATTCCTTTATAACCTTCAATAGAATAATTCGGATAAAAAGGTATTTCACAGATCTTTCCTGGAATATTCCACCTATCTTTCACTGTATAACCTAGCGCTTCAAAACTCGCTATAAACTCTTTATCATTTCTCAAAACATACACGCAAAAGGCAGTTCCAATATTATTTACGGTATAAAAAGTTTTCTCATTAGTTAGAGGAATACTTAAAAGAATGTATTTAGGAGGATTCGACTTTGACTCTATACTTTTAGCTAAATCAAAATCAATATACTGAAGAGAGCCTGAGACAAATAAAACATCATAGCCATCAAAGTTATCAATTGTATCTGAGAAATCAATTTTTCCTGCTCCCACAGAGGAAGCGTAAGAGCGCCCTTCATTTCTAACGGCTTCAACATCATAGACAGTCCATTTGAACTCATTAGGATACTCAAAAAAGCTTTGATAGCTATAGTATTTGATTCCTATATGGCCGCCTAAATCATAAAGTTTTGATCCCTCTTTTAAGATCTTGTTAAGCCAAAACATCTTAGGATAATCACTAGGGAAAACCTTATGACAGAGGTGCTTATACATCTTAGCTGATTCTTCGTTATCGTAACCTGACTTATCGCTGCTAGGAATAGCTTCTTCAGCTTCTTTGAAACTAGGGAAAACACCCCTAAAAAGATTAAGGTCTTTATTCTTAAGAAACTTCTTATCGTATTTCTTTATCCTTAGCTTTTTAACAAGGTAATTTTCTTTAATTTTCTCCAACATATCAACTCCTTACAGATACGATACCCCCCTATCCTATTATCTGCAATAGGATTTAACATGTCTTTCAATATTACATGGAGCAAGACCAAAGCTTTGGAATAGGGTATATAAGGATTATGAAAAAGACTCTCTTACTCCTTCTTTTATTGCCATCAATTGGACTTGCCTCAAATATTCTTGTGGACCTTCCATCAAAACATTTAAGTACATTAAAGCTTCATGGTCTTAAGTTTAAGAATCTTAAACCTGGAAAGTTAAGCACAATCAAAATCAAAGAAGAGCACCTAGCAAAACTCTCTTCTCTTATTCATCAAGAGAATCTTCGATGTGGTGGCTTTGTAGCAAGAAAAGAAGGCTCAAAGATTTATAAGAACTTAAAGGGCTGGGATGATAACCGTTATAGTGTCGACTATAAATTAAATAAAGAAGAAATTGTAACTCCTTTACTAGAGCAAGTAAGTGAATCAAGAATCCTTGCGGACATGCTTTGGTTTGGAAGTTATAAAACTCGTTATTACTCTTCTCCTGAAGGCATCAAGGCCATGAATGACCTAGGCTCTAAATGGAAGAAACTAGCTGAAGGCCGATCAGATATCACTGTTGAGATGATTGATCATAAAGACTGGAAGCAAAAATCAGTTGTCCTTACCATCAAAGGCCAAAGTGATGAGAATATTATCCTTGGTGGTCATGGAGATAGCATCAACTCAGATGATGAAGGTCCTCATTCTCACTCACCAGGAATTGATGATAATGCCTCTGGAATTTCAGTCATAACTGAAGTGATTAGAATCTTAATTAAGAACCAATACAGACCAAAGCATAACCTTCAGTTCATGGCCTTTGCTGCTGAAGAAGTGGGACTTAGAGGAAGTGGCGACATCTCTTCAAGGTATGATCAGAACGTTAAAAAGATTAGAGGCATGTTAAATATAGATGGCACTAACTATAGAGGGAGTTCAGATTTAAACCTAACTATTATCTCTGATGAAACAGATAAAGAACAAAACCAATTCCTTGGAAGCCTAATCGATAAATATCTTGGCCTTCCTTGGGGCTATGATAAGTGTAATTATGGTTGTAGTGATCACTACTCTTTTAGCAAATTGAACTTCAGGGCCTCTTTTGCTTTTGAATCAAGAGTTGCTGAAGAAAACCCTAGGATTCATACGGCCGATGATACCATTGATGTCTCCGGCGGAAGTGCTACTCATTCAGTTTCTTTTGCAAAACTGGGGCTCTCTTATCTATTAGAATTAGATAAGTGATTCTTCAAGGCCCTTGGAAGACCAGGGGCTTCGATAATATTATTATGCTCACCTTCAACTTCATATAGAGTTAATTTTCCTGTTAGGGAATTACCCCAACCTAAATTTGGATCACTATAAATACCTTCTTCAGTCGTAGGCACTTTAAATAAAGTGATTCCTCCATCAAACTTAGACGGTTTATACTTATAGATGGCCGAGTAATTCTTTAACTCCACAAAGAAATGGCGGATATTATGAGGAATAGTCAGGCCAAAGAATCTTAGAAACTTTGCCCTAAGGGTATAGTTGATTTGTTTTAACCTATAAGGGATCATTATTTTTAAATTATCAATATAGCCCCTAGTCCCTTTTGAAAAATTCTTTAGATTGATATCAGGACCGAAGGTATCAAACATGATGATGTCAGCGACTTCTTCTCCTGCCTTTTGAAGGATTCTTGCCGCCTCTAAGGCCAGGTAACCGCCCATAGATCCCCCTGCAAGATAATAAGGACCTTCTGTTTGAACAGTTCTGATCTCGCGCACATAGGCCTCTGCCATGGCCTCGATCGTGGGTAGAGTTTCAGACTTTCCATCGACTCCATAGGATTGAAGACCATAGAGTCCACGTCCCGCTTCAAGACCTGGCACCAAGGCCATATAGTTTAAAATATTTCCCCCGACTCCATGAAAACAAAAGATAGGCGCTAGCTTATCTCCTTTTTTAATTTCTACTAAGGAGTGAAGCAATGATGAGGCTTCTGCTAAGTTTGGTTTTTCATCTCTTGGAGCTTCTTTTTTTGAATCAATCAACCCAGAGAGCTCCATGATCGACCCAGAAGTAAATAAAGTAGCAAGACCTAAGTTTAGGTTCCACTTCTTTTCAATCATAGAAAAGAGCTGAACTGAAAGAAGAGAGTGCCCTCCCACATCAAAAAAATTACTCTCTACATCAATGCTTTCTTGCCCTAGGAGTTCACACCAAATCTGGTGAAGCTCTGTCATGGTTCCCTCTTCAAGAAGGTTTGTTGTTACAGCATCTACCTTTGCCACTCCTCCCATTTGAGGTGCTGGCAAGTTCTTTTTATCAATCTTCTCATTAAGGGTCTTAGGAAACTCATCCATCTCCACAAAGTTTGAAGGAATCATATAAGAAGGAATCTTCTCCCCTAAGAATGAGCGCAGCTTTAATTGATCAATACTGGAATCTTTAATATAATAACCAACTAGGCGAACATCCCCTGGTCTATCTTCTCTTACAATGACAACTGATTGAGTGATCCCAGGAAATTCACTTAGGACAGATTCAATCTCACCGAGTTCGATCCTATAACCCCTAACCTTAACCTGTCCGTCATTTCTCCCTAAGCATTCAATCCTTCCATCACTATGTAAACGCGCAAGATCTCCCGTATTGTACATCTTCTCCCCTGATCTAAAGGGATTAGGGATAAAGCGCTCATCAGTTAAATCTTGTCTTCCTTTATAACCGTCCGCAAGTCCTAGGCCTCCAATATATAACTCCCCCGGATGCCCAAGAGGAAGAAGCCTTTGATTCTCATCTAAGATATAGCAGGCCGTATTAGCGATTGGTTTTCCAATAAGAATGTTTTCTTCAGGATCAGTTAGCTCTTCAATAGTTGACCAAACCGTAGTCTCAGTCGGTCCATACATATTCCAGACACTTTTAACCATGGGATGAAGGCTTTTATTAAGGTCTTTTGGAAAGGGCTCTCCCCCACAAAGAAGCTTAAAGTCTTTATCACCACTCCAGCCGGCGCTTAATAATAAGCGCCAAGTTGATGGAGTTGCCTGCATCATATTGATGTTCTCATTTTCGATTATATTCTTAAGCGCCTCTCCGTCCATTGTTTCTTCTTTTTGCGCGATCCTAACCGTGCCCCCCGTAATAAGCGGAAGGTAGAGTTCTAAAACAGCAATATCAAAACTTAAGGTCGTTACGGCCAAGAGCTTATCTGAAGGATTCATTCCCGGACGAATGGCCATGGTCTTTAAGAAGTTATGAACGGCCTTATGAGGCAGTTGAACACCCTTAGGAAGCCCTGTTGATCCTGAGGTATAGATCACATAAGCGGTAGCGTTCTCATTTGTATGAACGCCTGGGTGAACTTCATTATCACCTTTCATTTCACTTAAGAGGAGCTTGACGGCTTTATCTTCTTGAAAGCGAGGAAGAAGTGAGTCCTCAACGATCATGATCTTAAGCTCTGAGCTCTCTATCATATAATCAAGGCGGTCCTGAGGAAAGCCTGGGTCAAGAGGAACATAGCCTGCTCCAGCTTTTAAGATAGCAAGCAGGGCCACTAGCATCTTATTGTGGCGGTGAACAGAAAGGCCCACTAAGTCTCCAGGAACAACCCCTTCTCTAATTAAATGATTCGCCCAAGAGTTGGCCAATTGATCGAGCTCTTTATAAGTAAGTTTATTTTTTCCGTCAGTAGTTGCAATAGCATCTGGATTCTTAAGGGCCTGCCTTTCAAAGCATTTATAAAAGATCCCCTCTTCGTTCCAATCAGTCCAGGTATCATTCCACTCATGGACAAAGAGGTTCTCTTGAGATTTTGGAAGTAAGTTTAATCCTCTAATAGGCTCACTTGATTTAAGACTAACGACTTCAAGTATACTAACGAAGTAATCAAGCATGAACTTAGCCGTTTCATCTTTAAAGAGTCCAGTCCTGTACTCTATGGCACCTTCTACTTTTTCATCAGTGGTTTTAACCCAAAGATCTAAGTCTGTATGAGTGGCGCTTCTTCCTATGCTTCTTTGATTGATCTTATGATCACCAAGCATGAACTCTCTATTAGAGACATCTTGGTAAGTAAAGAAGGCCTGGTACACCGCCGTTCGGCTATTATCTCTCTTAAAGCTTAGCTCTTTTAAGATAGTATCAAAGGCCACATGCTGATGATCAAAGGCCTCAATCATCTGCAGGTTTATTTCTTTAAGAAGGTCTGAAAAATTCATGTTCTGATTAATATTATTTCTTAAGGGAATGATATTCACAAAGAAGCCTATCAATCTTTGAACCTCTTCGGTATGCCTACCTCTAACAGGTGTTCCTATGACAATATCTGATTCTCCAGAGAGCTTAGAGAGAAAGAGGTTCCACGCGCTTAAAAAGATGACGTAAAGGGAAACCCCATTTTCTTTAGCGAGGTTTCTAAGATGACTTGCTAATTCATTTGAAAGAACAAAAGGAATTGATTTTCCCGTATTATCAAAGACAACCGGTCTTGAGTAATCAATAGGCAGTTCTAAAACCGGTAAGTCTTTTAATTTATCAACCCAAAAGTTAACTTCATTTGAAGAGTACTCTTTTGAATTTATCCTTCCATTGTATAGAGCGTAGTCAGCATAGGTCACTCCATTTAAATCTAATAAAGTGGGAGCCATCTTTTTCTCTAGTGAAGCATATAAATGATTTAACTCTTCAAAGAAGATATCAAAGCTCCAACCATCCCAAACTATATGATGAACCTTTATATAAAAGACGTAATTGTTTTTACCGGTCTTTAATAGCTTTGTTTCGATTAGAGGTAATTTTGACAGATCAAAGGGACTTGCCGCGTCTTCCCTTAGAAATTGAAGGACTTTATCTTTATGGCAATCAACCTGATCAAGTTTGATCCTAAGATCATTTTCAACGACTTGAAAGATTCCGTCCGATTCTTTAAGAAAGCGAGTTCTTAAAGCGTCATGCCTTTTTATGATTAAGTTAATGGCCTCTTCTAAAAGATCTACTTTAACGGCAAAGTCCATTTCAAAGGTTGTAGTCAGTGTATTTCCCGTGGCCCCTTTATGAATCTCCTCTAAATACCAAGTTCTTACTTGATTGATACTAAGAGGAATCTTTTTATGATTTTTTGCCTCTCCAGGAATGACCTCAGGCAAGACTAACTTTGGAGAAGGCTTTTCACCTAAAAGCTTAGCAAACTGCATAATGGTGGGAGCCAAAAAGAAGTCCTTAAGGGTTAGTTTTAGATCGTACTGATTCTTTATCTTTAAAAGAATATCATTGGCTAAGAGAGAATGTCCCCCAAGGCTGAAAAAATCCATGCCTCTTGGTATGTTTTCAATCTGAAGAACTTCTTCCCAAATCTTAGTTAACTTTTCTTCTTCAGGATGAACAGATTGGTCTACTTCTTTTTCTAGAACCTTCTTTGAAGTTTCTTTTTGCAGAGGAATCAATAGACCCTTTAGATTGAGATCACTGATCTTTAAGGTTTTATCCCTGACCGCTAACTCTAGGATCTCTATATAGTTCTCTAACCAATTTAAGATGGTCTCATGCTTAAAGAGCTTAGTATTATACTGACATTCTAAGACAAGCTTATCCCCACAGCTAGTGGCGTTGATAAAGATCTCAAAGTTCTCATAATGCCTTGGGTTTGAGGTATAAGAGGCATCTAATCCCTTGTACTTTAGGCCCTGACCTTCGTACTGTTGATCTACGTTGAAGATGATATTGATCAAAGGTATCCTAGAGGGATCCCTTTCTAATTTAAGTTCATTTAAGAGGCTTCCAAAGGTAAAGGACTGATGATCAAACCCATCAAGCATCTTCTTTTTTAACTTCTTGCCTAGGCTCTCAAAGCTATCACTCTTCTCAAAAGGAAGTCTTATAGGAAGAAGATTAACTAAATGCCCACAAAGGTCATACTCACCAAGGACCGATTGAGTGGCTGAAGAGATTCCAATGACCAGGTCTTCTTTCTTTGTTAACTTGTGTATTAAGATCTCAAAGGCCGTCATTAAGGTAGTATAATAACTCATACCTAACTTTCCGCCGAGTTTCTTTATTTTTCCAACAAGAATAGGGTCTACTAAAAGATCAATTCTTTTAGAATCATAAGTTCTAAAGCTCTCTCTTTCAAAATCACCAGGTAGGTCTAAGGGTTTAGGAATAGTTTTAAATTCATTTTTCCAGTATTGTGCATGGGAAGACTTTATGATCTCCCCTTTATGCTCTCTAATAGAATAGGCACTAAATTGAGAAGGCCATGGTAATTGATTTCTTTTCTTATCTAAAAGATGAGAATAGACCTCACTCATCTGTCCCACCATAACGGCCATGGACCAACCATCACAAACAATATGATGAGCGCTAAAAAAGAAGAGGTGTTCTCTTTCAGATACCTTTACTAACCGGGCTTTGAATAAAGGGCCTTTTATAAGATCAAACTTAAAAAGAGTGCACTCCTTAATCAGCTTTTCGATTTCATGAGAGGCATCTTTGTCATTAGATAGGTCTAAAAAATCTAGGGGATAATTAAACTTATCAGTCACTAAGAAAAAACGGCCATCTTTTATAAAGCTTGATCGTAAGGCATCATGGCGCCTTATCATCTCTTGAAAAGCTTTTTCAAAAACCTCTCGTTCAAGCGCTCCCTTCAGAGAGATCCGAATAGATTCGTTATAACAAAGACTCGCTTCAGGGAGCATTTCAACCGTGGCCCACATCTCTCGTTGAGATTCAGTTGTGGGCACAGTTAAAATAACTTCACCATTTTCAAAAGGGTCGTAGCTAACTTTCTTCTTATCTAACTTACCCACTAACTATGCCTCAATCTCCAGATATTCATCCGGGTTATCAGGGTCAACTATAAACCATGCAGGGTTTCCAATTGCGTCTTTTCCAAGAATCGCCCCATCAATAGGAGGAACATCAAAGACGGGGTCGCTGCCCGCTATTCCAGGTAAGAGTCCAACTTTTTGAAGGGCCCTAACTGATTTTTTAAAGGTAGCTATAACTGTTTGAAGCTCTTCGTCTGTATGAGCTAAATTAACAAACCACGGAAATCCATCATAACAATGAACTCCGTAGAACCTTAGAAGGGCAAAGAGAAGGTCTCCATTTTTGATATCTTCTTTCCATTTTGGCTTCATCAGTGATCCAAAATTATCCATCTTTAGAGGAAGGCCCACTTGCTGACAAAAAAGATTCATTTCATCAGCAAATTTATCGGCCTTGGCGGTTAAGTCGTTAAGCTGCTTTACCCCACCTTCTTTAATAATCTCTAGAGCGCCTTTTGCTGCTGCTAGGGCCATTGGGTGACGGACAAAGGTTCCAGCAAAATAAGTAACCCCAACAGTAGGAGTTGAAGCGTCGCCAAATTGCCAATGGCCACCATCAAGGGCGTCCATATACTTTTCTTTACCAGCGATCACTCCTATTGAAATACCGCCACCAACGATCTTTCCATAAGTAGCAAGGTCTGCTTTAACATCAAAATAGGCCTGGGCACCACCTGGGTGGATCCTAAAGCCTGTTATCACTTCATCAAAGATTAAGGCGCAGTCATTCTCAAGGGTAATCTTACGAACTTCTTGTAAGAACTCTTTTGGATGAAAGTCACTTCTTCTACTTTGAACTGGTTCAACTAAGACCGCGGCGGCGTCTTTTGAGAGCTCACGAATCTTCTCAAGTGATTCATCAGTTCCGTACTCTAAAATAATCATATTCTTGACTGCACCATTCGTAATTCCTGGCGCCGCTGGAAGTGACTTTCCAGTCTTTGTTCCTCTTACAATCACTTCATCATTGATGCCGTGGTATGAGCCTTCAAAGGCGATGATGATATCGCGTCCGGTAACTGTTCTTGCAATTCTCATAGCACCAAGAACCGCTTCAGATCCAGTGTTACAAAAGGCGGCCCTATCTGAATTTGTTAGTTCACAAACAAGCTGACTAACTTCTCCTGTTAGTTCATGTTGAGGACCAATCTCATAGCCCTTTTCAACTTGTTCTAAGACATATTTCTTAATCTTCTCATTTCCATTTCCAAAGAAATTAGACCCAAAACCACAGAGCATATCAATATACTTATTTCCATCAACATCCCAAAGGGTCTGGCTCTCTGATTTATTGATAACCAGGGGATAAACTAGCTCTTTTACTTCTGGTCTAAAGCCAGTGACCACCCTTGGGTCTGCGTGAGACTTTCTAAACTTTTGAGTAAAGTCCTTAGAACCTTTTGTTCTTTTATTATATTCACTAGTAAGCTGATCAATATAGGAGACCTGCTCACTTGTAAGCTCAGTGTTTTTCTTAGTATTAATCCTAGCAATGGCGCCGAAGGCCTTCTTAGTATTATTCACTGATACTTTCTTTGGTGTTTTTCCAATTTCTTCTTTACTCTCTTTTGGGGTACTCGCCACTTCTGCCTGGGGAGCAGGCCCTTGAGCAATTGGAGCTGTATGTTGAACGAGCTGAACAGGGGCAGATTGAGCCACTTGACCTGAAAGAATCTGCATTTGCTGACTCATCAAATCGAGCTGTTTTGCAACTATCGCCTCTAGGTTTGATCCGTTTGATAACTGAACAGGTGCTGCTGCCCTAAGTTCTACTTGGGGAGGAGCTTGAAACTGAACGGCGGGAGCCTGTGCTGGAGCAGGTTGGCTTAACTGAGCGCCTGGCCCTTCTATTGGCGCTGAAACTTCTTGGACCTCTTGTACTGGTTCAACTTGTGCCTCTTCAAAGCTCAAGGGAGAATGACTAGCTAAAAACTCACAGAGTTCATTAGTGGTTGCAAGCTCTTCCATTAACTGCCTAAAGCCAATCTCTACTTTAAAGACCTTCTTTAAGTTAAGGGCCACCTGAGTGAGAAAGAGTGAGTCCATCCCCATTTCCATAAAGCTGGTATCTGATTCAAATTCAGAAATATCCATGCCACTGGCCTCTTCAAAGACTTCCGTTAGTTTACTCTTTAGTCCATCATTTGTTGATGCTGTCATCTTCGTATCCTTTTCTACTACTTTTTCTATATATGTTGTTGTTTGATCAATCCAAATTCTTTTTCTTTTAAAGGGCATGGTAGCTAGTGCGATCCTGCCTGGGGTTCTTGATCCATAATAAAGATCAGGGTTTACTTCTATACCCTGAAGCCAAAGACTGCCTAAGGCCTTTAGTAAGTTCTGCTCTTCTGCTTCTGGTGAATCCGTTCCGGTTTGAATGGAGACGAGGTCTTTTCTTTTTTGACTTAAGAAAACTTTCTTAGAGAGGCTGGTCAAAGTATTGCGAGGACCAATTTCCAAATAAACGGCGTCCTCTTCTTGAATGAGATCTTCAATACAAGGAGAAAACCGGACAGTCGCCCTTAGGTGATTCGCCCAGTATTCTGCATCGCTGAGGTTCGCCCCTTTCTTAACAGTGGAGAAGATCGGAACTTGAGCTTCTTTGATATCAATTGATTCAACAAACTCTTTATAAGTTGAAACGATCGGCTCCATCATCGCCGAATGAAAGGCATGACTGGTGTGTAAGAAACGGCAAACAATATCTCTCTTTTCTAGAGATTCTTGAAAGAGTTTTATCTTATCCATAGGTCCTGCCACCACACAAAGACCAGGGGCATTGATAGCGGCAAGTTGAACGTGTTCATTTAAATAAGGAGTCACTTCTGATTCATCAAGGCGCACACTAAGCATAGAGCCCCCAGGAAGATCACGCATAAGCTCCCCTCGCTTGGCGATGAGTTTAAGCCCCTCTTCAAGTGTAAAGACTCCCGATAGAGTGGCCGCTACAAACTCTCCAACACTATGACCGATAAAAGCGTCCGGCGTTAGGCCAAAACTCATGAGCAAATTGGCCAATGAGTACTCAAAGGTAAAGATGGCGGGCTGAGTATAATAGGTATTCTTTAAAGCATCGGATAAAGAAGCATCAGATGAATCACTTGGAAAGATGACATCTTTTAAGTCTTTATCTAAAACACCTTTCAAGAGCGCGCAGCATTTATCAAAAGACTCTTTAAAGACTCGGTACTTCATTAGGCCTTTGCCCATATTAATATACTGGGACCCTTGCCCAGGAAACATAAAGTAGAGAGGAAGCTTCTTTTTGAAACGATTTGATGCCGAATTTTGAGTGTTTAATTTTTCAATACTATCTTTAGATCCGATAAAGAAACGGCGGTAAGAATAATCCGCTCTCCCTCTATCAAGAGTAAAAGCCGCCTTCGTTTTTTCTTTTGGTGTTAAATTATTAATGATCTCAAGTTGACTCTTTGTTAACTCCTCAAGTGCCTCTTGAGATTTAGCAGAGACTTTATAAAGGAAATGCTCCTTCTCTTCAATGGGGGCCCTTTTATCTTGATACTCTTCAACAATAACATGAGCATTTGTGCCACCAACACCAAAAGATGAAACTGCAGCTCTACGAATGCCCTCTAATTGATAATCTGTCGCTTGGCTTGTTACTTTAAAAGGAGTCTTTGCAAAGTCGATGGCCTTATTGGCCTCTTTAAAATGTAGAGTTCCAGGAACTTTTCCTGTTTTAACAACAAGAAGGGACTTGATAAAACCCGTTACCCCTGCCGCGCTGGTGAGGTGACCAATATTACTCTTAATAGACCCAAGCGTACAAAATTGTTTTTCAGTAGCGCTTTCAAAGGCCTTACAAAGACCTTCTACCTCTACAGGATCTCCAACAGGAGTGGCCGTACCGTGGGCCTCAATATAACCTATCTCGGAGGCGTTAACTCCTCCATCAATCTGAGCCCGAGCAATTGCCTCCGCTTGCCCTGAAACAGAAGGTGCCGTAAAGCTCATCTTATCAGCGCCATCATTATTAATGGCCACACCTTTAATGACTCCAAGGATTTCATCCCCATCAAGTTCTGCTTCACTTAAAGATTTTAGAATGACAATGGCGCCACCATCATTGAAGACCGTTCCACTAGCTTCACTATCAAAAGGCCTGCATAATCCATCTTTAGAAAAGATCCCCCCTTCTTGATAGAGGTAACCACTGTAAGGGGCGCCTTGAATAGAGATCCCCCCTGCCAGGGCCATATCACATTCTCCATTTCGAAGGGATTGAACTGCCTGAATGATGGCAACTAAAGAAGTAGAACATCCCGTATGAAGGCTAAGAGATGGTCCCTTGAGATTTAGTTTATGAGAGACTCTTGTGGCTATATAGTCTTTCTCGTTTCCAAGCATGACATTGAACTCTCCAACAGAGTTCACCTTATCAACTTCTTTTAAGACCTTTTGATAATAAGTATTGTTCGCCATCCCAGAGAAAACACCAATAGAGCCGTCATATTTCTCGCTGGTATAACCAGCTTTTTCTAAGGATTCATAGGCCAACTCTAGAAAGACTCTTTGTTGAGGATCCATAAGCTCAGCTTCCCTTGGAGTAATTCCAAAGAAGCTGGCATCAAACTTATCAAACTCAGGCATAATACCCCGAGCCCTTACGTAGTTAGGATCATTCTTTAATTCTTCACTGATAGATGAATCTAATTGATCAATTGATAACTTAGAGATGGAGTTCTTTCCTTCTAAGAGGTTGCTCCAAAGCTCTTCAACATTACGGGCCCCAGGAAACCTTCCATTTATTGCGATGACAGCTATGTCTCTATTCTTATATCCAGAATTTTTCCTAGAGAAGTTTTCTAACCTCCTCTTAAGTGAGGAATCATCATCCCCTTCTAAAGATGCCACTTGTCCTTCAATGGTAGGATATTGAAACATCTTAACAATGGAGATCTCTACATTATGTTTTTCTTTTAGCTCCGCAAGAATACGAAGGGCCATTAGAGAGTTTCCACCTAAGTCAAAGAAACTATCTAGTATTCCTACTTTGTTTATCTTTAGATGAAAAGACCAAAGAGAAGAGATGGTTTTCTCTAAGTCAGAACTAGGCGCTTTGAACTCTACATTTAATTCCGGTCTTTCGTTTCCTGGAAGAGGAAGAGATTTCTTATCAACCTTTCCACTTGGAGTTAAGGGCATCTCTTTTAAGGAGACAATATGACTTGGGACCATATAGCCTGGAAGGCTTAATCCAATTTCTTTTTTGACTTCAAGAGGCTTTTTATTTCCAACAATATATCCAACTAAAAACTTCTCCGTTCCCTCTTCAAAGACTTTCACAGCTGAGGCATCAACCCCATCGAGCTTTTCCATGAGAACTTCAATCTCGCCGACTTCAATCCTATAACCTCGGATCTTCACCTGACCATCAATTCGTCCAAGAAAATCGATATTACCTTTTTCGTTAATTCGTCCTAAATCACCCGTTCTATAAAGCCTGCCATAATTAGGAGAATCAATGAATTTCTCACCGGTCAATTCTTCTTGGAAGAGATAGCCCTTTGCTAGGCAGACGCCACCAAAGTAGAGTTCTCCCTCTTCGCATTCTTCAAAGTTTTCATTGAGAATATATAAACTAACATTTGAAATTGTTTTACCAATTGAAGGAAGGTCTTCAAATAAATCGGCATCCCCCTCAAGAGTATAGCTGGTTACCACATGGGTTTCAGATGGTCCGTAGTGATTATGCAAACGGGCATTAGATAAGTTATTGAAGAGAAACCTAATTCCTTTAGTGATCTTTAATTGCTCACCTGCAGTTGTAATTTCTTTTAGTGAAGTTGGAATCTTCTGATAGGTTTGAACCATTTCACTTAGATGATTTAAGGCGACAAAAGGAAGAAAGAGTCTTTCTACTTTTTCACTCTCAATCTTTTCAAGAAGCTTTAAGCTATCTAACCTCTCTTCTTCAGAGACTAAAACAAGGCATCCCCCCATTGAAAGGGTTGAGAAGATCTCTTGAAAGTGAACATCAAAGCTTACAGGAGTAAACTGTAATGTGGTTGGTTTTTCAATCCTACTTGATTGGGTGTTTTGCCATTCAATAAGATTATAAAGCGCTGAGTGCCCCATAGAAACACCCTTAGGTGTCCCTGTCGAACCACTGGTATAAATAATATAGCAAAGGGAATCCTGACTAAGGCTAAGCTCAAGATTACTTCCTTCATTGCTACTAAAGTGAAGTTTATCAAAACACAGATGATCATTCTCTTTTATAGGAAGAGAATCAATTAAATTTTGGTGAAAGATAATCTTTGAAGGCCTTGCATGTGAGATCATATAGCTTAAGCGATCAACCGGATACTCAGGATCTAAAGGTAGATAAGAAGCTCCAGCTTTTAGTACTCCAAGAAGAGAGATAATTAAGTCAAAGGATCTCTCTAAGCAAACTCCTACTCTATCCCCAGGCCTGACTCCAGATTGGATAAGTTCTCGGGCCAATTGATTCGCCTTGGTATTCAATTCAAGGTACGTCATAGTGTTCCCATTAAATCTAAGGGCCACCAAATCAGGATTAGAATTTACACAGCTCTCTACGAGAAAGTGCACATAGTTTTTCATGTAGAAAATTCCTAAGTCTAAAAATTAAATTTCACTTGGTTTCTTATCGGCTAAGTTGCTAATTTATTTGAGAAAACAGGCCCTAAACAAGGGCAGTTATTTGATTTATTTTTATTCTAACTATTTGGAATTATGAGCGAGCCTAATAACAGAGATAATATGTCCGTCTTTTCTAAAAAACTTACCTCTATAAACTCCATTAAAGCCTAATATCTTGGGATTCTCTGAATCAAGCTTTAAGACAAATTCTCCCCTCTCCATATCAAGGGCCTTAAGTTCCGCTTCCATAAAGCCAAAGAACTCCTGGCAAAGAGGATAAAGCAATTTATAAAGGGCCTCTTTAGCCGAAAATAAAACGGTATAAACGGCCAGTTTATCGCTAAAGAGTTTTAAGAAGGCTAAGTCTTTTTTAGTCGCCACCATTCTTTCAATAGTCGCTTCCTTTTTCTCTTCGATGATCTCTTCAACATCGATCCCTAATGAGCGAGAGTGTTCACTAGAATCAACAATGGCCAGAGCCATTTTTTTGGTATGACTAATGCTCCCCACTATTCCTAAAGGCCAAAGCGGCTCTCTCTTAGAACCTACTTCTAAGGAGTTTAATTTAAGGCCTAACTTCTTAGAGGCCCTGAAAGCGCAAAGCCTACCGGCCACAAATTCTTTCTTTCTTGATTCAATGGCCTGCTCTAAGCTTTGAGGGATTAGGTTTAGATTCTCATTAAAAAGAGATTCATCTAAGGGTAAATCGATTTGGGAAAGAGCTCCGTATTCAAGCTCCATGCTTAAACCTGTTTTTGATCTGGACCAAAGATCCACTTATGTTGTTGCCCGATAACTCGAAAGGGCGCCCCTGATTCTTCATTCCACTTAATAATATCTTGAAAGCGCTTCTGAGGGAACTCTTCCTTTAGATTATAAGCGGGGGTTAAAACCCACGGAGTTAAATAGATATCTGTATTTTCTAAGACCCACTGATGGGCCATAAGAGCCGCTGAGAAATCGGCTTTATTTTCAATGACTGATTTTATCTGAGCTCGGTTACCATATTGCTCTAAGACTCTTCTAATAAGCTGAGGGTTTGTGGCCACTCCAGTTGAAGGGGTTTTAAAATCAAAAGAGATAAAGTCGATAAGATCAAAGAGCTCATCAACAACTCTAGTTCCGGCCGCTTCAATATTGATCCAATAGCCTTTTGCTTTAAGTTCTTTTACAAGTTCTAAAACGCGAGGAGTATGTTTTGGATGTAGTGGATCTCCACCCGTGATAGAGACTCTCTTGATGCTTCCCATTCTTCCTTGGTATTCAACAGCGGCCATGACTTCATTTAAGCTCATAACGGTTGATGGATCAAAGTCCCAAGTATCCATGCTATCGCAGTTTAAACAGCCGACAGCGCAGCCTTGAAAACGGACGAAGACTTGAGAAGTACCAATATTGACACCCTCACCTTCAGAGGCCCTATAAATAGAGTTGATTAGAAAATCTTTCATTACAGGATATGATATAGCAGGCTTAGAGGGGTCATTTAAGACGCAATACGTTATTTACACGGTTTTTTAGAGCTTACAGGACTCAAAGAGCTCATGATAAAAGTCTTTTACTTTAGATGGCTCTAAATCAGGCCTTTGTTTTCTTATAAGTGCGATTATCTTCACAGTTTCATCCCTTAAATGCTCATCCTCAGAGAGGATAAGAGCTTTAAAGGCCACATCATCTTTAATGCCCTGAAGTTCATTTGGCCTTATAACCCCGAGGTCTAACAGGGCCTCTTCACTAAAGTGACCAAGCTCCCTTCTGGTATTTTCCTCAAAGAAAAGTTGAATTCCTTGAGAACAAGGCATGCTTGAGTTTGTTGAACTAGGAGTACGACTTGAAGAAACTGAAGCGCAGCTTTGAATAAGCATAAATAGGAGGCTTACTAATAAGATTCTCACGAGGTCTTATCGATCTTTAAGAGTCATCTCTTGAGTAACCGCGCCAAAATATCAAGTACTAATTTTTCTCTACCTTTATACCGAAAAAAGAAGTGGTGAAACATCTAATCATAACTCTATTTTCTTTAATCCTTGTTCATAACCCAGTCATGTCCTCTGATCAGGCTCAGCTAGATAGGTTTGACATGAGCCGCTTCGCTAAAGAAATCGACTTCGCCCTTGATTATACAAGTGTCACTATTCAAAACGGACACCGCTTAAACAGAGAGATTGGTGAACAAAATATTGACGAGATCGACAATATAAAAATGGAAAGATACTTAAGAAGTGTCTTTGAAAGTTATATAGAATTGTATGAAAGAAAAATAGAGCTAGAAAAGTCTCATCTAAAGATCTTTAAGGATGCTTATAAAGCAGTCAATTATAAGGTTCTCTACGCTGACTTTAAGGCCATGTATAAGAATATGAAACTTGGTCTTAAAAAAAGAGGGGCAGGCTTTTGGATTGCTATGATGTGCGGAATTGTTAACGAGGCCATCTTTGATTTGATTGCCTGGACCATCAATCCATGGCTATTAAGCATCACTCTTTCAATCCCCTACAATGTCCTTTGGGTCTCTGGCTCAACTATTGTGGCTAAATTAAATATGAAGAAAAGATTGATCAAGGTTCTGGGTAGTAAAGAAAAGTATGATGAATACATGGAATATAGAAAAGGACTGGCCGAGACTTTCCAACGCAAGAACTTTGACCGGTATATTGTTCCCTTAAAAACAAGTAATGGAGAGATCTCGACTGTGGTTATTAATAAAAGAACCCTTTGGGAGAAGATCCTTTGGAAGATGGACTCAGAAACAAAGCTAGGGTGGAAGTCTCTTATTAGAAAAGCTGGTCTAAAAGACGGGGCTGTTAACTACTTTAACGTGGTGGCCTTTCTTGAAACTAACTCCATTGATAATCCTTATTTGACTTCAGTAAGAAAGAGCCCTCTTCCAAAGAAAGCAAAGGTCGCTTTAATTCTCAACCATGTTTTTTCAACCATGGATGAGGAAGTTCAGTTTAAGTTTAAAGATAAGTTTGCCAGCAGCTTCGTCACCTTAAATCAAAGCACCAGTTGGAAAGGAATGCGGTCTTGGACCAAACATATGCTAACCCTCAAAGATTGGGATAGTGTAAAAAGAGGATTGAATGAGCTTCCTGAATGGGTTGACGCCGGCGAGGTTGAAGGTATTTGGAAGAATATTCTACTCCCCCAGTATTCTGAAACAATTGGTATAGGTTATTTTAAATACAGACGACTCTTAGCAGATCTTGAAGAGATGAAGGCCCATTATTTTATCAGTGGAGATACCACTTGGAACTTTGAAGTTTCTTCGCGCTTTATTAAGCATGCCCAAAAGGCCTTAACTGAAGATAAGAATCCCGCTTGTTATAATTCTCATCAAAAGGTTTTAAAGTTCTTAGTAAATAAGGTGAGCACGCCTTAGTCTAAAAGACTTAGATCTGGTTCAACTGTTCCTCGAAGTCCTGCTAAGTCCATTTCAGTAACCCCGTCACCACTTCTTGGAGATTCAAAGTAAAAGAGAAATCTAAGTTTTCTGTTAACTGGCCTTGTTTCAAAAAAAGTTTCAACAAGGTCATAGCCATACATAGCGGGAGTACCTGCGACGACACTTTGAAACCAATCAAGGCCTTCTTTGTTCACCCTTGAATCAGGCATATAAGAATAAAGGATAAGCTCCGTACAAACCAGGCGCCCATAGGTTCTGTTATCAAAATTATAATCATAAGGCTTTCCAAGATTGCTAAAGGCCTCTTCAATGGCGAGGGCCTTGTCTTTTCTTGATAAAAGAGGAGAGAAAGCGGCCACTCTATTTAAAGCGAGGGCATCTTTAGTTGATGAGAGGATAACTCCAGGGGCCATGGACTCAATAACTGTATACTCATCCACTTGCCCTGCCTTTTCAGCATACTTCTTAAAGCCTTTTGGAAATTTTTCAAGCATATAGCTTATAAAATCAAAGCAGTTCATGCCTAGTCTTTCGCACTTTTGATTGTAGAGAAGGTTTGTCTCTCCTTCTTTTGAATAGAGCTCTTTCATTTGATTAAATGGTCCTAGGTACATAAGCCCATGAGACCAAGTTCCATTAAAGACTAAGTTTGAAAGGCGACCATCCTGATTTACCACAGCGATATCACCGGGGGTCATATGATCTTCCATTTTCTTCAAATACTTTGGACCCATTACGTTCTTTGCAGGAAGAGCAAAGTGACCAAGCCAGGCCAAAGAGCTGGCCTTAACTTTATACAGATACTTAGTTAAGATTCTATTTTTTAAAAGGGCCTTTTTCTTTTGATAGAAGCTCTTTTGAAAGGAAACATAATTATCTAGGAGTTCATGAATTAAATAGACTGATTTCTTTGATTCAAAGTTCTTTAACCAAAATGAAAATGCCCTTGGATGATTTAGTAATTCAGAGATCCTAGGATTTCTCATACCTAAAAAGCCATTTCTGCCCTGGCGCCTAACCTTTCTCATTGATCCTTTTGCCACGTCCATCATAAGCCCATGAATATAATCTACAGGCAGGCTTCCTAAGCTTTTATGTTCACTGATAACACCAACGGCACCTGGGAAGCTTAATACTTCAGAGAAGAGCTTTGCCCCATGGGTGTGAAGGATGATCTTTGCCGTCAAAGCCTCTTGAATTTCTGTCTTAGTTGAACCGGCAATGATTGTTTTATCTTTGGCCATTGTATCAAGTTCATCAAAGACTTTCTTATAAGCGCTTAAGTGTTCAATAAGCTGATCCCTATGCTCTATAGAAAGGACTAGTTTTTTTTCTAATTCATTTTGAAAGGCTGGGTTTAAGAAATCTTTTTGAAAGCGGCTATGGAGGGTTCTAAGCTCATTATCAAGTTTAATAAGCTTGGTCTCACTGGCGTTTACCGAGAGGTGAGTAAAGAATCCTAAAAGAATAAAAAGAACAATGCCCTTGAAACGCACTCAACCTCCAACTATGACTAGTAGGTTATAGAGTGCAAGGAAAGAGCCAGTTCTAAGGCCTAAAAATAAGCACTTAGACTGGCAAAACTGTCCAATTTCCTAACGGTAGTATGGATTCTCACCAGTGGAATGGTTAGTCACGTCCATGACACCTTTAAACTGGGGAAAGTTTTGAAGAAGAATCTTCTCAACTCCATCTTTAACAGTCGTGCTCACCTGAGAGCAGCCCTGACAGCCTCCCCCAAAGTTGAGGTGGATATAATCATCTTTTAGATCAACAAGAGTGACATGCCCACCGTGAGCCGCAAGAGAAGGAGCCACTGAATCTTCAAGGATCTTTCTGATTTGCTGGCCGATCTCACTTTGAGCTGATTCAGAAACAAAGACTTCTTCTTTTGGTGCATTGTTCTTTGCAAGAAAGTCACTTGGGAAGAATTCAATTCCTCTATTCCATAGCTCTCTGATTACCTTTCCAACAGCGGCAGCAGACTCTTTTAAGTCAGCGCCTTCTTTAAATTTTACCCGCATAGAGTCTTCGTTTACAAAGACTTCTACTACGCCATTTAAAAGGAAGAGGCTCTCTAATAAATGAGAGCCCTTAGCTGCTTCAGCGCTTTGGCATAAGCACTTATCGCCTTCTATAACTTTTTCAGATAAAGAGAAAAGGACCATATTAGAAGAGGCCAATGAAGCTTGAATCTTTAGTTCTGGGCGCTCTTTTTTAAACGCTGAACGAATCTTGTCTAGTACCATTTTCTAATCCCTTAAGTTTTGAGAATTTATAAATCCCCGTATTGTGACCATCACTAAAATGAATCGACATTCCATAACGCCCAACAAGTTGATGGCGGACTACTGAAATATCAGTAGCGATACTCTCTTTAGTCAGGATTTGAACTCCCGTATTTTCATCAATGCAGTTAGCACATGGGCAAGCAAACCTTAGGTCAAAGGTCTCATAAGTTGAGGCTTCCCCTTCATCCCATTTAACTTGCAGCTTTCCGTTAACAACTTCAATTTCTTTTGGTTCTGAAGTTTCTAGCTTCGCTTCAATTTGGTTTTCAACAACTTTATTAGCAAGGTCTACAAAGGCCTTAGCAGGCCCAAGTCCTTTATGATGAGAAACGAGGTTAACCCCTTCATCTCCACTGGCCATGATCTCAGGATCTAGAGGAATACAACCTAGAAAAGGAACTCCCTCTTTAGTAGCAAGACTCTCTCCCCCACCAGTTTTAAAGATAGGAGTACTCTCACCACAATGCTTACACTCAAAGCCACTCATGTTTTCAACTATTCCAAGGATCGGAACATTAACAGTCTTAAACATATCAACGCCATTTCTTGAAATCTCTAGGGCCACTCTTTGTGGAGTTGTTACAATTACAGCTCCAGTGAGCCTGGCCTGCTGAGAAAGAGTTAATTGAATATCACCTGTCCCAGGAGGAAGATCGATTAAGAGATAATCTAATTCACCCCAAAGAACCCCTGATAGAAATTGAGAAAGAGCGCGGATAGCAAGAGGCGCACGCATAATAACGGCCTTGCCACTTGGGTTCATCACGCCCATTGAGATAAATTTTACCCCTTCTTTTTCAACAGGAACAATAAAGCCCCCTTCTCCGGTTGGCTTATCACTTGATCCTAATAGACCGGGCTGACTAGGACCGTAGATGTCTCCGTCAATAACACCGACAGAATGTCCTTTTGCTTTTAAAGCAAAGGCCAAGTTCGTGGTCACAGTTGATTTCCCAACTCCTCCTTTTCCGGAGGCCACAGCAATAATATTTTTAATGGATTCTAATCCTGGTTTCATAGGCATTTTCTCGATTATTGGTATTAATAATTAGGAGGTGTTTTTATCAAATTTAACTCTAAGCTTCAAGAGCTTAGGAACGGTGAAAGCCGGCTTTTAAACCGTTTTCAATGGCCTGATCAAGCTTCTTCTCATTCATCCCTTCAATACTAAGGGCCCTTTGATGCTCCTCAGAAGAACTTACTTGGGAGAAGAAGGTGTTGTCTGTATTGAGACAGGCCTTAACACCTAGGTCTAACCACTTACCTAAAGGATGTTCCTCATGACTTGGAATCACACCGCATTGAAGATTTGATGTTGGGCAGGCCTCGATAACAATTTTCTTATCAAGAACTAATGAAGTGGCCTTCTCACATTCTAAGAGGGTTACGCCGTGACCTATTCTTTGGGCATGGAGGACCTCAACGGCCGTAATGATCTCCTCAGGGCTTCTCCCCTCAGCGGCGTGAACAGTTCTTCCCATTCCGTATTCAGCAGCTTTTGTAAAAGCGCCCGCGTAATCTTCTAAACAAAAACTCTGTCCACTACTAGGACTGCCGGCTAAATCAAGGGCCACAATTCCTGCTCTGTTCTTTGAGAGCTCCACAAAGGATTCAATAAGTTTCGGATCATCCCCATAAAGGCCACAAAGGATGAGACCGGCCTTACCATCTAGGCCTTCAAGGGCGCTATCGAGGACTTCTTCAAGTTTGAGTCCTTGGTCTAAATGTAAATGAGGACCAAAGCGAACTTCTAAGTGATCCACTCCATCGCTAAAAGCGTCTTCACAGACTTCTTTAGCAACGCGGGTGATGTTTTTTTTATTTTGTAATAAAGAGAGGGTAAAACCAAAATAGGAAAGGGCCGAGGGCAGATCCATATGAGGTTTAAAAAAGATGTCTTTAGGAACTTCAAGGCCTAGTTCTAAGGCCAATTCGTGCACTGTGGATTCCCTAATAGAGCCATCAAGGTGGCGGTGTAGGTCAGCTCGTTTTTTCATGCTTCAGCCTAGCAAAGGGAATTCGTCTTTCCTAGCGCTACGCACTATTTCTTTTAACTCTATGCCCTGATAAGCTCCCTCCATGAAAATGGCGCATCTTATTATATTCTTTTTCCTCCTAAGTACCGGTCTTAAAGCAAAGACCGTAGAGATCATCGTCAACGCTCCGTTTAAGACTCCTATAAAACAAAAGCTCTATTTAACCGGTGAGATACAAGGGCACTGCTCTTGGCAAGTAAAGTGTATTGAACTTAAAAAAATCTTTGAAGGTGTTTACCGAACAACTCTTAGCCTTCCTGATTCAACAGATTTGATTCAAATAAAAGTCACTAGAGGCTCATGGTCTACTCAGGCCACAAGTACTAGTGGAAGAATCTTTCCCAATAAAAAGATTGAAACAATTGAAGATCATAGCCGCTCTATCATGACCATTGCTAACTGGCTCGACCAAGAAAGGCTTGGTGTAAAAGGCGCCCTTAAAGAATTTAAAAACTTTAAGGCCAGCCCCCTAACTGGATCTAAGAGTATTTGGGTTTGGCTTCCCCCTAGTTATGAGTCTAAGCCTCAAAAGAAATACCCCGTTATTTATATGCATGATGGGCAAAATGTTTTTAATCCCCTCAATGCTAGTTTTGGCAATGAATGGTCAGTAGATGAAGTCTTAAATGATTTAATCTCAAAGAAGAAAGTAAGAGAGGCCATAGTTGTGGCCTCAAGCTCTAGTCCCAATAATAGAAATGGTGAATATACCTTTAACCGAGAAGGTCATCTTTATGGAGAATTCTTAGTCAATAATTTAAAGCCCTTTATAGATTCTAGATTTAGAACAATAGACTCAAGAGAGGATACTTTCTTGATGGGCTCCTCTATGGGAGCCTTGATTTCTTTCACCCTCCTTTTAAAGCACTCTGACTCTTTTTCTAAAGCAGCGGGCCTCTCATTTCCGCCCTTTGCCCATGATGATAATCTTTTTCATTGGCTTGAAACAACTGAACTTCCTTCAAAAAAGATTCAATTCTATTTAGACCATGGAACAGTTGGACAAGATGTGACTTACCTTGAACATGTTTTGCGTTTTATTGAAGTCTTAAAGAAAAAAGGATTTTCTAAAGATGCTTTAAACTACCAAGTATTCCCTTATGCGGATCATACTGAGTTAGACTGGGCGCGAAGAGTTCACCGACCACTTCAATACTTATTAAAAAAAGAAAAGCCTCTTAAAAAAGAGGCTTATATAGATTCCATTTAGGGCTTATTTTACTTAAGTCGCTTACCATTGAATCTATAATCTAGATCGCAGCCATAGAACTCAAGATCCACATGATACTCACCGCATTTACTACCACTATAGCATTTGTATTCGTAATTGATCTTCCCAGACTTTCTAATCTTAGAAAGCTTAAGTTCTGCAGCGACTCCACCAAAGAGGTTTCCACTTTTTTCAACTTCAAATTTATTCCAACTGTTTTTTACTTTTACGTCTTTTTCAAACCCCGTTAAATCGAGGATCTTAACTTCATGAGAGAGACGAGTTAAGTAGCCTTCTGCATCAGCGAACTGGATGCGAATCCCTTTGTTAGAGTAGCCATCTAAATAGCCAGTCTCTGAAATATAGGAAAAATGCGCTTTAAGCTTAGAGTCTTCAATCTCACAAGAGCCCATATACTTATCTACCTTAACTATATCTTCAGCCGATAAGTTAAGGCTTAAAAGAAGCAAAGCGCTTAGAATTAAATGTCCTTTCATAAAGACCTCATTATTTTGTTTACCCTCTTATACCACTATGCGTCACGACTAAACAGATTGTATGAAGCCTTTACAGGGGGGTGTTAAGTATCTGTAATATAGGCATTTTACCCCAGATTTTTACGGCTAAGATTCAAAAAGAGCGCATATTGTGCATGGCTTTTTCTAAATAAATTTTGAAACTAGGCTATAATGAAGAGGATTATTTTAACTCTTAGGAATGAAAATATGGCCGTTGTTCTCAGGATCACCCACGATGGGTCCCATAAGTTTCTCGATATAACCAAAGCAATCCATCCTATTACTTTTGGTAGAAGCGATGAATGCGACTACACAATAAAAAATGATGGCTGCAGTGGAACTCATGTAAAGATAACTAATAAAGGCTCTTATATTGCTGTTGAAGATTTAGAGAGTAAGAACGGAAGTTTTATCAATAGCACTAAGTTTAACAAAGATAAGCTCTACGTCGATGATATCCTCCAAATCGGAGAGGCCTTCATAGAAGTTCATACTGATTCTCTAACAACCATCGAGAAAAATACTTTAAAAAGTAAAAGAAAAGAAGCTGACCGTGCCCAAGGAAACTTAACCATTCCAGATCTTTCCCGTTCACAAAAAGAAAAATTGGTTAATGAAAAGAAGGCCCGTCATGGGTTTAATGATTTAACAAATATAACTGGTATTGCGGTAGAGAAGATTTCCTCACTGCTTAAAAGAGCAAGAAGAGAAAAGAAAGACGAAGATAAAAAACCTTAGAGCTCTATCTTTTCCATTAAGTAGCCTAAGCAGTCTTGTTTGATAACTTTTAAGTCTTTAGTAAACATAGAAGGAATAATCGGTTGCATCGAGACAATCTGATCCCCTTCGTAATTAATTAAATGATCACTAATATCAACGCCGGTTTCATCGAGGATGATGATTTCAAACTCTTTGGTGTTCCTCTTTCCTAAAAGTGTTCCTATAGGAAGCTCTTCAAAGTTCAATTCTTCAAAGTCTTTAATAAAACAAAAGTCACAATCCTTATCTTCTTGATCAAAGCTAACCTTTGCTTCTACAGGAATCATCACCCTGGCTAAGGTATGATAGATCTTCATATCAAGCTCACTTGCCTTCTTGCGTGGGATCTCACTTGAAAGGTAAACTTTTTCGATAAACTTAAAAACTTCTTCAATTCCCTCACCTGGCTTCCCACACTCAACGGTAGTTGAAGGGCAAAATTTAGAGAAGGCCATGCTTAAGGCCTCATGAGGTTCAATAAAATAAACTAAGGTCTTAGAAAAATAAGAGCCTAAAGTGACAAACTCAGGGAGCAGTCTATTAACGCAGGCATAAAAAGGATTCTTTCCCGTATTGTTGTGAATATCAATTGAAGCAAAGGTATTTCTTTTCTTCATTTGATCAACCACAGAAGTGGCCATCTTTTCAGCCTCTGAATCCCCTCCGGCCCAAATTCGATTATAGTCTTCTTGGTCTTCTAATTTTCTAAGGCCCTCGCTAGCCGCGGGAATGTTTCCTAAGAATAAAGAGACGCTTCGAGGTAAATGATGGGGGTCATATTTTTTAAAGAACTTCTTTAAAGCATAGAAACCTGAGGTTTCATTTCCATGAAGCAGAGTTGATAAAAAAAGTGGTTCATCAACCTCACCTTTTAAATGAATAAGAGTGGGGCCTTTTAAAACTTTAGAAAGTTCATTAGGTTCTAAATCAAGGAGACCTTTAGGCAGGTCGGTTCTAACTTCAAGCATGGTCCAATTATTCTACCAGAGATGAACCGGTTTATGGGATTTTTGCTTTTCTAAATAGGCCTTAACAAGCTTTTTGGTATCGTTATTATTTTCCTTGAGAAACTCTCGTTGCCAACTTGTGCCATTCTTTCCAGTCTCGGCCCGTGGCGTAAGAATCTCATCAAAGTAAGCCACTAGTGTTGACTCATCAACCCCAAGCTCCCCCAACCCCTTTCTTCCTTGGGGAATCAGTTCATTAACTAAAAGTTCTTTAAGGCCAATAGTGCTACCTTTCCACTTAATCTCTGCATCGAGTCCATCTTTGGCGGCCCTATAAAAGTTCTCTTTAGCTTCATCAAAACTAATCTTTTTAACAAGCTCTTTTGCCACAGGCAGAAGCGCTTTGCTCATTCCAATATAAAGCCCTACGTTGGCCACGACGTCTTTGATACTAGGGCCCGCTGAATTCACTCTATGCTCGATCCTTAAGTGAGGCCCTCCTTCTCCATCAAGGCCAATAATGGGTCTATTCCAACGCCATATATTTCCATTGTGAAGCCTTAGATGGCTCAGCCAACTTGGGTCTTTATCAATGACGTAAGGAAGAAGCACAGGAAACTTTAAATTCTCATCAAAAAGGTCCATCAAATCATTGATGTAGCCATCACCAAAGGTAACTCTTTCGACCATCGAGCCATCTTTTGCTTTAAAAGCTTCAAGCTGTACGCTCTGTTCAAAGACCGGGATCCTTGTTTCTGCCCAAAGGTCTTTTCCAAAAAGTGTAGGTGCGTTTGCTGTTAAGGCCACCATGGGCGCGCTTAAGATCAGGCTTAAATTATAAAGGTCAGCGGCATCATGTTGTGAAGTTTGTAAATGAATTTGCAAACTAGTGGCCGCGGCCTCCATCATGACATCATCTTTTTTTATATCAAGCTTATCATTGCCTTCTACTTTTATTTCAAAAGGTTTGTTTCCTCGGATCTTGAGGCATTCAGCGTTCAGGGCTTGGTACCTAGTCAAAGCTGACATGTTAGTCATGACTAAGTCTTCATCTCTAACAGTAGGTAAGATTCCAATAGCCGTTACGTCTGCTCCAAACTCTCCAGCTTTTTCATCACATTTATTCCAAAGACCTCGCAAGTCCTCTTCTAAGGCCAAGAGGAATTTCCCCTCAATAACCTGAGGCTTAGAATTTATTTCAAAATTAAATTTTGAGATTTCTGGAACCACTTGAGGGTCGTTAACTAGGGGAAGAAGTTTTTGATTATCCGCTGAAGGAAGCCCCTCACTATCGAGAATCCAACCCTCTAATTCTAGGCCACACATATTATCTTGAGGGACAAAAGCATTTCGCTTAAACCAACCTCTTAAGATTTCTGTTTCTTCTTTTAGTTTCTTAGAGAATTCTTCTTGATCTAGTTCTGTAAACGTAGATTGCTGGATTTCCTGTCCCATAATTCTATCTTCCTGATAGCAGCATTAAAATTTTACAAAGAAGATTCTATTTTTGAATCTTCTTTTTATTAGCTTGGAGGGCGGCTAGATCCTCTTTGCTTAACTTTAGAAGTTGAGTCACCCTAACTTCTTCATCTTCACCTTCGTTATTGACACCTTGCTTTGTAGCAACTTCATCCATGGCATTGATCTCTTCATCGTCAAAGCTTAGGAGGTTATCTTCTTCCACATGTGCGACAGGAGCAGCAGCCTCTCTGGCTTTAATTCTTTCAGCTAATTCACCCTTAGTGTAGAGGTCATCTGTATCATTAACTTGAGCTCGCTTATCGCGCTCCCCTGTTAATTGAGCCAAGATTTTCGCATATTTTGAAATCTGCGAAACCAATTGCTTATTTGTTAGGTCTGGTATCTTGACCATTAATTCTCCACTACGATCCTACGCCTTTGTAGGCCCTGAGATTATAGCAAAGGCTTTCCTAAAGCGAAAATTTTATTTATTGATGTTTAAAAAGCGAATCCCTCAAGTACTCAAGAGATAAAAAATGCGCTAAGATAAGAGAATTATGAATATTGAGAAGCTTTACGACGAAATTATTGATGATCTTAAGCAAGGCAAAAGAGGCTTGCGCAAACTGACTGCCTCTCAAATTGAAGGTTTGATCAATAACTGGAACCGAGATCAATTAAAATTGATCCTCTGTATCCTCGATCATTCCATTGAAGATTTGGTTTGTTTTGATGAACCTCTTATCAAAGCGATCCTTGAAGAAACAGAACCCGAACTTCTTATCTTTCTCTTAGGAGCAGCTCAAAAGCATTCAATTGCAGCCAGGGCCAAAGACGGCTTTCCCCCTAGCTCTGACTTTTTGAATGCTTTAAAATATGTCCTAGCCTCTCCCCTTATAAAAAACCCTGAGGTACTTGAGTGGACCCTAAGAACCATTGAGCAACTAGGAATGAAGAGCATCTTATTTAAAAAACAAATCTTAGAATTAAAACCTGGGCTAGGCTCTTTGTTTAATCAACATAAAAAATCAAGCCGCCAACTAATAGAGCATCTTGAAAAACGCTGGGCCCCCCTTAAGGGAGGTCCCCTTGGCTGATAAGAAGTTTACCCCTGAAGAGATGGCCAAAACCTTATCAAAAGTTCTAGACGCCACTAACAGACCATTGTTTGGAAGAGAGCCTGAAAAGAAAGAACAAGTTCAGATCCTTCCCGATAAAACTGTCAGCCCTGGAAAGTTTCTCCCTCACCACCTCCTTCCGGGAGCCTACAAGGCCCATCCTCAGACCATCGCAGCTGTCAGAAAAGACATTTTCTTAGGTGGTGAAGGCTTCGAAGATCTCGAAGAAATCATCGAATGTTCTAGCTGCAAAGAGTCACTAGACAAGCAATTTTGGGTATTTTGCCCCATGTGCGGCGCCTCATTTAGTGAATAACTGACTAAAATCGGGGGATGTAAATCTTTGTAAGAAGTTGATGATTTACGTCTAGTCACACCCCCTATAAATTCAAGAAATCTTTTCGAGGACATTATGACCGAAAGGCTATTCAATTACAGAGACCGGATGTCGAAGTAAGAGTAGTGAGTAGGTGGGACAGGGACTACCGGGTGACCGGTAAAAACAGGAGCAGGATTCTATGGCAAAACGCAAACCATTGAATAAGAAAGAATTGAAAGAAATCAAATCAATCCTTTTGAAAGCTAAAGAAGAAATTTTAAACAATGCTAAGGGGCAAGAAAGCTTTTGCCTCGACAAGGAGGAGCTTATGGATCCTCTAGACGAAGCCTCCGCTAATATTGAGGCACAACGAGAACTTCGTATGAGAAATCGTGAAGTTTTCTATCTGAAGAAATTAAACAAAACATTAGAGCGAATTGAAAAAGATGGTTATGGCGAGTGCGAAGAGTGCGGCCTACACATTGGATTTGTTCGTCTTAAAGCTAGGCCTACAGCTGAGCTGTGTATCGCCTGTAAAGAAGAAAATGAAATGGTTGAGAACTCATCATGGAAACGATCAAAGTCGTTAGGATTAGCTCTCAACGAGGTTAGATAAGCATTTTTTGATGGCCTCCTCACGGATGAAGAGGCCAACAAAATACCTATGAGTAACTCCAATCAAATCCATTCAGTCGTTACCAGCTTTTATACCAAAGCTATTAAAGACCCTATTATCGGTTTTCACTTTAGGAAGATTCAGGCCTTCGAAGGAAGCGATCCCTTAAGACCACCAATTGAAGCTTTTGCCCACCATATCCCTAGGATTGTGAATTTTTGGCGGATGCAATTATTAGATGAAAAGAACTTAGAAGAAGTCCCTTTCAACCTCCTTAAGACTCATGAGTACTTAGGATTAAAGCGAGGACAAATTGATAGGTGGCTCTTACTTTTTATTGAAACAATCTATGAGTCAGATTCCGATGAGAAGTTTAAAAAGGACTGGGAAAAGAAGGCCCGTCACTTTCGTTCTAAGTTCTCTTCCTGATTCCCCTCTTCAATTGGCTTTTCTGCTTTAAAAACTTTTTTGATAAAATGCTTTAGTACTGGCTCCTCTTCAACTTCATCAAAGAGCCAGTTTGCAAAATGATACTGTCCTAGCCTTATGGCCTCTTGCCTAGCTTGTTCGACTGTTTCAAATTGAATGGTGATCAACTCAACCTTTCTTACCTTTATTCTTTTTCCCGTACCTACCACGCAGCCTGGGCCATAGTTTTCACACAGAACTCTTTTATGGGGTTCACTAGGACCAATTGGAACTAACTCTATATTAGGTTCACTTTTTTGGGCCAGCCTCCACATTTGAGATGGTGAAAAGGTCTCTTCTTCTTTGGTGCAAGAACAAGAGGTGATAAAGAAGACAAGGAATAAGCTTAAGAATAATTTCATAGGTTTCATTATAACATATAAAAAAACCCCGGCGAACCGGGGTTTTAAATAGGCTGGTTTAATATCTCTTCCTGAGAATTAGAAAAATAATCTAAAATCTAATGAGTGGAGTGATGAAGGCTTAACCCCGTCAATCTCACCCTTTACGGGAACCTTTAAGTTGTACTCCAACTGAGCAAACCATAGCTTAGCTCTTGGAGTAAAAGTAATATGTTCAGTATCAAGCATTCCTCTGAACATAAGACCTAGACGGTCTCCCCATACATAGGCCCCAACTTCCGCTCCAACATAAAGACCATCAGTAAAGTCATAGGCTTTTCTTTTATGAAGTCCAGCAAAAGGCTTAAAGTCTAAAAAAGACAGTTCCATCTCGTACTCACCATGGAGTCTGATAAGTGGATCAAATCCATAATTAGTTTCTCCGCCCTTCGCGACATTATCAGTAATTGTTGCGATCTTGATTTCGTTAATCGATGCATAACCTGTCATCTTGTTATAAGTGTAGCCCACTTGAATATCAGTAGAGGCGTTAACAGTTGTATTATCTTCTTCTGGTAAATCAACAGTGTCAGCATTTCTAGCTAGTGTATCTGCAGTCACTCGAAGAGCCACGTCAGAACGACCTAGAGCATAAAGATTAACATGCCCAAACCAGTTCTCTCCTTTAATCCAGTTTACTAAAAAGCCTGCATGAGCCTCCCCTTTGATATAAGGAAAGAGTGATGGGGTGGCTGCGTTACTTGGCCAAAAGTACTTATTCAAGTATGGAGTTGCTGCTGCCTCTTCAGAAGCATCAGAACAAGCTGCTGCAATATAAAGAGCGACAATATCTTGTCCAGCTGTTGGGTTAAGCCCACAACTGGCGATCTCTGCAAATTCTGCTGGTACTAGAGAAGCGATATCTGCTGCTGTTAATGGACGAGACTCAATCCCTAGATGAAAGCCTAAGTTAAATCCAAATCTAAGATCAGGGATAAACTTGATTCCACCAATTGAGAAACTAAAGATTGGTATACCAAAGTCTACGTTCACTCTTAGGGTCTGCTCCGTTTTATCGTACTTATTTAAAAAAGCCGTGGCAGCAGCGATCTTTGCATCAGTATCACCAGGAGTCTTTGAAAGACCTTCAGCTTCGTCAATAACGTCTTGAACATCAGCATTTAGCCAAGCGCTGACATCAAAAAGAAAATCATGCCCCGGGGCCCTAAGCATCTCGACGGTACGGAATTTATCTTCAAGTAAAGTATATCTTTTGACCGGGTCAGCAGCTTGGGCTTCGGCTAAAAAGATAATTCCTAAAACGAGACAGAGGAGACGCAGATAAGTCTGTATTGATGGCTTCATAAGTTCTTCCTTAAACTTAGAGGTTGAAAAATAAATTTTGTAAGTCCTCCTAGGATAGTGAATTTTGAGAATTTGTAAATACTGGAAATATTTATAATTACCCATGCGTTTTCATCGGTCTTAAAAGTTAAAAAAGCAGTGCTGCGAAGTTGCAAAAGAAAGACCGAGCACGCAAAATAGGTATAGAAATTAATTGTAAATTTGGGCACTTAACGAGGAAGCCTTGGCTAAAAAACACACTCTTTATATCTTAGATATTAAAATTCCAGACGAAGACTCACAAAGAATCCCCGTCCAAGGTAAGATCACTGTAGGTTCTGCTAGTGATGTTGATATCTGTATTGAAGAGTTTGGTCTTGCTCCTCGCCACTGTATCTTTCGCGACAACAATGAAGTGCTCACTGTTCAAAACACAGCCGGAGACGGAGGCATCATCGTTGGTAAGCAAGAGCTTAATCACGGAAAGATGTACATCGTTGATAAGGGAGACTCCATAAAGATTGGAGATCTAACCTTTGTCATCCGAACTGAAAAGGTGGATGGTCAATTTGTTGATGATCAAGGCGAAACTCTTACCGATACATATGTTGATGAGATGGATGAAGAAGAAGCAAAGACAAGCTCCTTTATCTCTCGCATCTCTTCTTTGTTTAAAAGAAATAAAGCTGAAAACTTAACAGAACCAGAAAAAGAAGAAATAGACAAAGTTCAAATCATCGATCATTCAGCAGAAGAAGTCGAAGAAGATGATGATGAAGTAGATGAAGACGAAGATACTGCTCCTAATAGAGAGTTCCCATCCGGTGCCTTAGGGAAGATTGAGCCTAAGAAAGTTAGAGTATCTCCTTATATAGTGGCCAGAAGAGCTGGTTTTATAGTCCGCCTCTTAGGTTTGATTATTAACCTTGCAGTCGTCTATTCGATCTATCTTTACGCCCTTCCCTTGTTAAAAATAGAAGCCTACTTTCAAAAGGGCTTTGATCTATTAACTCCCTTTATAGAAAAAGGTATGCCTCTTTTAAGCCCTCATGTACCAGAGAGTATCCTAACTTTCTTAAGCAGCTATACCTTTTTAAAGATCCTGTCTCTTTATTTAGCCGTGGAGATCATCGCGGCCCTTATCTTTGGTTGTAGCATTGGTTTATTTTTATTAGGTGCTACCGGACATGGTGGTTTTCTTAGTAAAAGAATTAAGGCCCTTGTTAGAACCTTAATAGGATTTATAACCTCTCCCCTTCTTATCTTTGATGCTCCCGTACTTTTAAGGATTAGGTCTTTAAAAGAAGTCCTAAGTTTTAGTCAAATCGAAAAAAGAAGTAACTTCTTAAGCCTCTTTTTAGGTTTTACAATATTCCCGGTAGTCTTAATCGCAACAATCATTTGGCCTTTGGTTGCTGACCCGATTCTCTTAAAGAACCCAGAATTCTTAGAAGCTAAGAGCGCCGTTAGGAAAAAAGGAAAACGAGAAGCAAACTTCATCTCCCTCTGTGCTTACTTTAAGATCAAAACAAAGTTTTATAAAAAAGATTCCTTAGAGTTTATCCCCTCTATTGAAAGAGGTGGACCAACTCTACATCTTATCGATTTAAAAAAAGGAGATAAGGTCAGCCTGAGTAAGTTAAAAGAGATTGATTTAAATCCAGAATTTCAGAAGATGGTCGAGTTGAATCCTTTCTTTTCAAGCTTCACCCCTCATCTTTATAAGTTTATGAACGAGCAAGAAGACTCTCATGAAATTACGCGAGAGATTGCTGACCTTCAAAAGGATGCTCTCGGGATTACTCCAATGAGGCTTCATCAAATCCTTTTAGATCATGGTCCATACTTAAATGGACTTATGTCCCTTCGCATGAAGATACTAAAAGAGCTTGGTATTGTTCAGAAATTTAAAACAACATTTTTTAACGCCGGAAGAAAAGATTATTTAGCTATTGAAGAAAGTGGAGATACGCCAAATAAGTCGATCTATATTCTTCCTATTGGTGCCATGAAGATTGAACCTATTAAGATTCACTTTAATAAGAAAACGGGGAATTTAGCTCAAACATTCTTACTAAATTTCTTCAAGACCTCAGGGACCTTTCCTCAAGAGTTTACCTACGATGCCTCTGCCGTTGAGCAATGGAACGCCCTTAGCCTCATCGACTTCTTTGCCTTTGCTAAAGATAAAGAGGCCCCCTTATCTGCTCAAAAAGGGATCCTAGAGTTCTATCAATCCAAGATTGAAATCCTAAAATCTCCTAAAGACCTATCAGCTAGGTCTAAGAAGGCATATGAGAAGCTTCTCAAAGATAGTTTTAACCGTACATCTAAGGCCCTTGGGGAATCTAAGCTAGCAACAGAGCTCCTTAAGTTGACGGAGCAGCTTCCAGATTATAATAAAGAGGCTAAATGAGCGTACGCGAAGAAGTTAAAAAACATTTTCAGTTTAAGGTAGTCCATGAAGATAAGAATTCAGGGGCTAGGGCCGGTGAAATAACGACTCCTCACGGAGTTATTCCTACACCTGTGTTCATGCCTGTTGGTACTCATGGGGCAATTAAAGCCTTACAGCCTAGCTCCCTTGAAGATATGGATACAAAGATCATCCTATCAAACACCTATCATCTTCACTTATCTCCAGGTAGCGACCTGATTAAGAAAGCTGGTGGCCTGCATAAGTTCATGAATTGGCCAAGGCCCATTCTTACTGACTCTGGTGGCTTTCAAGTTTTTTCCCTTCAAGGAAAGAGCTTAAAAGAAGAAGGGGCAGAATTTAAAGATCAAAATGGTAAGCCCATTCTCCTCTCTCCTGAAACATCCATCGAGATTCAACAGAACCTCGGCAGTGACATCATGATGGCCTTTGATGAGTGTATTCCTTATCCGGCCACTAGAGAGTATACAAAGAATTCAATCGATAGAACTCACAGGTGGCTTGACCGCTGTATCAATACTTGGACTAACCCTAAGCAGGCCCTCTTTGGAATCATTCAAGGCTCTACTTATGACGACTTAAGAGATGAGTGTATAGAAGAAGTGGTCTCAAGAGACCTTCCTGGTTACGCCATTGGTGGAGTCAGCGTTGGAGAGGGACCAGAACTTATGGAGAAGGCCGTTAAGTACGCTGCTCCTAAGATGCCAAAAGATAAGCCACGTTATGTTATGGGCGTTGGTAATCCTGAAGACCTCTTTATGATCTGGGAACATGGAATTGATATGAGTGATTGTATCATTCCAACTAAGTTTGCCAGAGGCGGAACTTTCTTTACTAACCGTGGAAAGATCCGAATAAAACATAAGAACTATAGAAGAGATTTCTATCCAATTGAACCAAATTGCGATTGTTATACTTGTAAGAACTTTACTCGTAGTTACGTAAAGCATCTCTTTGATTCAAATGAAATTCTAGGGGCCATCTTGGCCACCAATCATAATATTGCTTTTTATAAGGGCCTTGCTGAAAGGGCCAGAGAGGCCATCCTTGAGGACCGCTATCTTGAATTTAAAGCTGAATTTCTCGCTGGGTACTTAGGAAAGTAAGAAGTTATTCTGCAACATCTAAAGAGAGTTCATCACTCTCTTCTTCTGTTTCGCTTTTTTCTTTTGAGTTTATAGGTGTTACGTTTTCACCTTCTTCACCTTCTTCACCTTCTTCGTCTTCGCCACCAAACTGTAGGTTCCTCTCAAAGTTTGAAGGAGATGAGGCTGCACCAATAGCAACGTCAAAAGAGATTTCGTCATTCTTATATAATTTAGTTAAATGCTGATCAAAGGATTGCATCTGACCTTTTGTTTTTTCAATCGTTATATACATATTTGAAAGAGGTTCTTTCCCGCTAATACAATCTTGAATACCAACCTTATTGACCATGATCTCTTGAGCACAGACCCTTCCTTTTCCATCTTTAGTCGGCAATAAGCGCTGGCTAATAGATCCAAAGAGGCACTCTGATAAGCGAAGCTTAACATTGTCTTGCTCTTCTGGAGGAAACATTGAGACGATCCTATTGATGGTCGATGGCGCATTCGTAGTATGGACAGTTCCAAATACCAAGTGGCCAGTTTCAGCAGCCTTCATTGAGATCTGAATGGTCTCTGCATCTCTTAGTTCTCCAATGACGATAATATCCGGGTCCTGCCTTAAGGCCCCTCTTAAAGCATCTTTAAAGCTATCAGTATCAGAACCTAGTTCTCTTTGAGTGATCCGGCTTTTCTCTGAAGAGAAAATAAACTCCACGGGGTCTTCAATTGTTAGAATATGCTCTTCTCTGGTGAGGTTTATTTCTTGAATGATAGAGGCTAAGGTTGAACTCTTCCCAGAACCCGTAACTCCTGTTACTAAAACTAAACCTCTTTGAGCTTGAACAAAATGACTTAAAGCTGATGGCAAACCTAGTGCCTTCATTGTGGGAACTTGCATGGTTATCACACGCATAATTATGGCGAGGCGACCTTGAAAACGTAAGACGTTAACACGCACCCGGCAGATCTTCCCAAGTTGATAAGAGCCATCATATTCTTTAAGTGTATCAATCCCTTTTAAGATTTCTTTATCTGTAATAATGACACCACAAATGGTTAGCATATCTTCTTTGGTAAGAGCGGAGGCCTTAATCTTTTTGAGTCCCCCTTTCATTCTAAAATAAGGAAACTCTCCTTCACGTAAGTGAATATCACTAACACCGTTAACCGTGGCTGACTTTAGTAATTTATGAAAGGTCTCTTTATCCATTGCCATGAAATCTTTTCGGTGATTTCAGGCAATTAGATAAGAAAAATATTAAGGCCCTCAAGTACTCCTAGGGGCCTTTTTAAGGGGGGGTAAACTAATTAAGTCTAGAGTTCTGACTCAATGGCATGACTGATAAGAGATGTCAGTTTTTGAATATCTTCTAGGCTAATATTATAAAACAAAGCAATCCTAAACTGGTTCTTACCAAGCTTTCTGTAAGACTCAATTCCATAAACAAAGCCTAATTCGTGTAACCTCTTACAAAGATCTGAAGCATTGAACTTATCATCAACATTGATTGTCGCCACGGCCGTCGACCTATATTGAGCTTCTTCGATAAAGCAGCTTAGGTATGGCTTTTCATTGGCCCATCCATAAACATGATCAGCTTTTGCTTTTCCATTATCTTGAACAGCTTGATAGCCAACCTTATTCATTAACTTGATCTGTTCGTTAAGCATCCAAAGAGTAGCAATGGCCGGAGTATTATAAGTTTGATTCTTATCTGAGTTATCAATGCATGTCTTCCAGTCCATGATCCCTGGAATATAACGGCTCTTATCAGCAGCAATCTTAAGAGCGCGCTCCCTTGCTTTTGGTGAAAGGATAGAAACAAAAAGCCCCCCATCACTGGCAAAAACCTTCTGTGGTGAAAAGAAGTAAGCATCAGTCTGGTTTACATCACAAGGACACTGAGCGCCGCCACTAGTAGCATCAATGGCAAGGATTGTATTGTCCCCTACTTTAGGAAGGGAATCGATCATCACACCTGTTGAGGTTTCATTTAAAGTAGCAGCGATAAAATCAACGGAGTCAATATTAGTTGGAGTAACACCCTTTCCATATTCTACCGCATGTTCAGAAGCTTCAATCCACGGAATGCTATTATGTGACTTGAACCATTTTTGAGAAAATTCTCCACAAGTAAAATGAGCAGAAGACTTTTCCACCATCCCAAGGCCCATCATATCAAACAAGAGAGTCGCTCCGCCGTTACCCATAGCAACAGTAGCATCTGAACTTAAATTAAAGTAGCTTCTCAGCCCTTCTTGAACATCTTTGACTAAGTTCTTAACAGCTGGTTTCCTATGGCTTGTCCCCATAAGCTCAACCCCAGTGTCTGCTAAGCTTTTAAGAAAACTTACGGGCACAAGAGAAGGTCCACAACCAAACCTTGGGTCAGAGGGTCTTAAATCACTCGGTGCTTCATATTTCTCAAACATAATTTCTCCTTAATATTTACTAGCTACTCTAATACTTATCTCGAAGCTAAACAATTAAATTGCCAATAGACATTTACATTTGTCACAATAATTTAAGGAAAGATTTATGCGAAATGCCCTACTAATTTTATCGGTTTTACTTTACTCCACAGTTACTCTTAGCGCGATAGAAGATGTCAGCTTTGGTATTGGAACCCAAACCCAGTTTGTGGGAAAGGTTCAGTCTGATGAATCTGGCTCTACCAATAAGTTTGAATTCAACCCCTACCTTAGCGCGGCAGCGGAAGTTTCTTTTTCAGAGAAGCTCTCCTTTTGCCCAGAGTTTGGTTTGCTTATTCCCGACAGTACAAGAGACCCTCTTATCTCAAAGATGACCTACTTCTTTCTTGGCTCTTTAGGCTATGAAATTAGAGACTGGGTCCTAAGAGCGGGACTTGGATTATCTATGACTAGGATCAGTGGAAAAGGTGGTACTCAGGTTCTTGATAATGGAAGTGGGCAAACAAGTTTTCCTATGCCCGAGGGATCTGCCACAAGCCGCAATGTCATCCTAAACCTAGGAACAGATTACTTTTTACATCCAGATTGGTCTGCAAGAATAGAGACAAGTGTTTACAACCCTATCAATAGTCGAAACCGTTCGTTTACTTATCAATTGGCCGTTCATTATCACTTTCACGATATTCTAGGCTTAAATAAGTCCCCGGCAAAAGTTAAAACAAAAGAAAAGGCAGATGACTCATGGTAAAGATCTTATTAACTTTAAGCTTCCTTCTTAGTACAAAGGCCTTCGCCTTTACCCTCTCTGTTTCAAATGGCGCTTTTTTTAAAGAAAATGTCGTAAAGATAAATATTGGTGATAACTGCCAAAACCTTGGGGTTACTAGTGACGGTCTCTTATCATTAGCCGTTGAAGCGGCGGAGCAATTTTGGAACAAGGTTCCCACCAGTAGGCTTAGACTTGAGCAAGGAGCTGTCATACCGGTTGCCGCCGCTTTTAGATCTGATTCCATCTGTACCTCCGATAATCCTTGTATCCCTAACCCAACGCTTATTCATTCTCATGAAGTCTTAATCGCTTGTAATACAAACGCAACTAACTTTACAAGTACTTCAATCATTGCCCTCACTGTTCCTAACGGAGTCAGTGGTCAAAACATCACTTCATCTACTCTTCTTATTAATGACAATGCTGGCAATCAATTTCAAAGCAAGTCCCGTGCAGAGCAGATTTCAATCCTGGCCCATGAGATGGGTCATGCTATTGGGCTTGGGCACTCTCCAGTTACTGATTCCCTTATGTACTATAGATCTATAGCTACTAGGTATCGCTTAGGCTGGGATGATATTGATGGGATTACTTTTCTCTATCCAGTAGAGCAACCTCTAAGTGGTTGTGGAAGTGTAAACTTAGGTTCTAATCCTCCAAGTCAAATGGGGCCTTTGATGCTAGGTTTTCTTTTTGCCCTACTTGCAGGAATGGCTTTTCGAAAGAACTTAAAGAGCTAGTTTATCGGCACCAAAAGAAAGCCCTTTCTCACTACATTTGATTTCATATTCCTTAAGCAGTGACTTCTCTTCTTGATCAAGAAGGTCTAAGTCTATTAACAAAGGGTCCATTCCAATCCAAACTAAATTCTTAAACCTAAGTGTCTTCTCCTTTTCAGGATGAGCCTCAACAAAGACAGTATTCTCAATTCGAACACCACCTACACCTGGAAAATAAAGCCCTGGCTCAATAGATCCATGAGAGCCTTCTCTTAATTCAACTTCAGAAGTTGGAGTTATAGAGTACCCACCTTCATGAACATGAACTCCAATTCCATGACCGGTACCGTGAGAGTAATCATACCCCGCTTCTTTTAAAGGAGCTCTTGCAAGAGCGTCGATTTCTTTTCCCAATGTTCCTTCAGGAAACTCAGCATTCATAGCTTTGAGAAATCCTTTTAAAACAAGGGTAAACATCTTTTTATGCTCAGCACTTGCCTCGCCCCCAGAGATAATAGTTCTTGTCGTATCAGTAGCGTAGCCGCCTTCGTAGTAGCCACCTGAATCTAAGAGGACAAGCTCCCCCTCTACAATATTCTTTTGTGGACTTGGAGTCTTATAATGAATGATTGAGCTATTGGCCCCTGAGCCAGCAATAGTATTAAAACTGTTTCCAAGAGCCCCGGCTTCTTTATAATTACTATTAGTCTTATTAAAGAAGTCAAATTCCGTAACTTTATCTTTTTTCTTAACTCGGCTCTTTAACCAAGAGAGTGTATTGAAGATGACTTGATTAGATTTATGAAAGGATTCTTCAATATGTTTCATTTCACTTGAGTTCTTTAAGCTTTGTTTTTTCACGACAAAGTTATCCTTTTCACGAACCTCTTCCTCTAGAAGTCCTTTTAAGAAACGATGATCTTGAGTATTGATTGAAAGTGGGTCTACAATTATTTCTTCGACCTTTGAGAGTTTCTCAGTAAGTACTTTTTCTAAGTTAGACAAGAGATGAAAATGGAGCTCTTTTACTTGGAGGAGCTCTTTAGAAACCTTATCCTTGCTTGGAACAAAAAGGTGAAGTTCGTTTCCAATCCCTAAGGCCTTGGCCTTAAAGCTGGCCATATAGGGAAATTGATATCCGCGGCAATTGCTAAGCCAAGCAATTGAATCAGTGGCACTAACAAAGCAAGCCTGTCCCCCATTGATAAGCTCTTCAAGTTTCTCGCAAGTGCTCTGCCCACTAATACTTTCAGGGATTCTTCTTATTGTTCCCGTCGTTGAGTTACCCGGAAAATTAAAGAGGGAATCGATAGTTGTTTCGTTAAAGAGTTTTAACTTCATCTTAGATTTTAAAATCTTATAAGAATTATAAGGAGTCCTTGAAGAAAAAATTCCAAGAGTTCCCCCAGCGGCCATTGCCTTTTCAATGAGGGCATCAAAGTTTGAAACTCCGTAAGGACAAGGGACAACATCGACAATTTCGGGATCACATTCTAGAGCTGCATGCTCATGATAGCGCCCGTCTACAAAGAGGTAGTTCTTATCCGTGGTCAAAAGAACCTCGGCCACAGAGCCAGTAAAACCAGTGACAAAATAGCGAGGGCAATCCTCAAGAGGAACATACTCACTTAGGTAGAGATCAAAACTTGGGATATATAAGGAAGTTAAGCCTTGATCCTTAATAAAATGCCGAAGATTACCAATTATCTGGGTGATCTTTTGAATATCTAAACCGTTCATACTTGAGCCTTTTACACGGGTGGTTATCTAGTACTAGGTAGGATATCGCTAAATCAAAGAAATGACTACAGCTGCAATGCTAACCTACCGATATAGCTTCATGGAAGTTAAGGTACATCAATTAGTCTTTTTTATACTTGTGATTTTTTTATTAAAAATCTCTGTAGGAGATAATTGGAGAAGTGAAGAGCAAGCTTCTAGACCTATCATCGATAGAAAGTACGCTTCTAAACTAGTCAAATAGCTTCTTAAAAGCATTTCCTCTTTCAACATAATTCTTAAATTGATCAAAGCTTGGAAAGCCTGGGCTAAGTAAAACAATCCCCTTAAAGTTTTTACTCTTTAACTCTTTAGCGCATTCCTCTAGGGTCCCCATATTCTTACATGGCACCGAGTTCATTAACCTTTTCTCTAAAAGGCTGGCCGACTCTCCTATTAAAAGAACTTCTTTTACTTTCTCTTTAAAGAAGTTCTCGGCTCTCATAGGTGGTTCATCATTATGCCCTCTAAGCTTGCCCCCTAAGATCAGGACTAAGTCTTTATCAAAGTCATCCATTGATTTTATGGCCGTCATAGTGGCGTCCCAGTTAGTTGACTTAGCATCATTGTAAATATCAAAGGACTCCTGGCTTGGAACAAATTCGATTCTATGACTTACACCTGTAAAACTATCAATAGCTTTTTGTACTAATTCAGAATTCCCCTCTAAAAGCCCTAAAGCGTTAAGAACTTCTAAGCAAAAATCGAGGTTGATCTTATTGTGAATCCCAGGAAGCTTAAATTGATCAAGATTAACCATCCCCTTGAGATGGGCCTCAATCTTTTCAGTATCACCGGTTTGAACAGGAACCTTTATTCCTCCAAAAGCTTCCCCCCACTTAGCTACAAGCTCATTACTGCTATCAAAGATAAGAGTGCCTTTTTTGTCCATCTTTTTATTGATATTGAACTTGGCCTTGGCGTAATCATCATTCTTTGAATAGCGCTCTCCATGATTAGGAAAGATATTCAAGAGGACAGCAACATCTGGTTTAAAATCAAAGGTTGACTCAAGTTGAAAGCTAGAGAGTTCAAGCAAGATATAATCTACTTCTTGGTTTGACCTTACATGATCACAAAAAGCGACACCGATATTTCCTCCGGTAAAAACTTTCTTTCCAAGTCCTTTAAGAAGATGATCTAAGAATGAAACCGTAGTGGTCTTTCCGTTTGTTCCGGTAATAGCAATGATAGGGGCCTTGGCAAATTGATAGGCCAGTTCAATCTCACTCCAAATAGGAGCGCTACATTTTGAAAGGACAGCATGATCTCGTGGAATACCAGGGCTTAAGATGACAAGGTCTGCCTTTTGGCATAACTCCAGGGCCTTAGGATCACTCTCACAGAGGCAGTTCTCGATGGTGGTTATCCCAGCCACCTCTTGAAAATCACTCCAAGAACTTGGCTCACCTTGGTTTATGGCCCAAAGCGTGGCCTCTTTGTCTTTTAAGAAACGCAGGGCCCCCATACCAGAGACTCCCAATCCAAAGACCACAATTCTTTTACCATTTAAGTTCATCTACACGCCTTGTCATAACAGCTGCTTTTAGATAAATATTCTAACTGTGAATCTTCAAAACCGATACCTTTCCTTAGTAGAATTCCTACGCCCTTATGCTCCATTTTGGCAGCACGAGGTCTTGAACAACTACCCAGAGACTATGGATGCTTACCCAAAAGAATGGCTTGATCTACTCAATTCTAAAGAAGATCAAGAGCTGCATCAAATAGATGGAAGGAATAACCCCGATTCAATTAAAGGAAGCAGCCTAGCTGACTTTATTCAAAAGGCCCAAGACTTAGTGATCTGGCCCAAAGAAACCTATAATCCAGAGCCTCTTCCGGCTTGGGCCTATAAGAAAGTTAAAGAAAAGAAGAAGCACGAAATAGACTGCTTGCGTGAAGTGATCCTTCCATTAAAAGAAAAAACTGGCTTTACAAAGATGGCCGATATTGGCGGAGGGATTGGAAACCTCTCTCGAATCATGGCCCACTATCACTCACTTCCTACAACTTGCCTTGATATGAATGAGGACTTCTTAGAAAAAGGAAGGCTGAGAAGATCAAAGTACCCTCTTCCTAAAGGGGCTGCAAAATTAGAGTTTGAAAAGTTTAAGTTTGGAATTGATACAGGAGATGTCGTAGAAAAACACTTTGCTACAGACTCATTAACTTTAGGTCTTCATACTTGTGGACCTCTTGCCTTAGAACACATCCGCTCCTTTCATCATTACAAAGGAAAGGCCATGTTAAACTTTGGCTGCTGCTACGCTAAGCTCCATCCTATTGAAGAAACCAATATTTCAGACTTCGCAAAAGAGCATCCCCTAGAATTTACAATTCATGGACTAACACTCGCCACCCGTTCTCATTCAACTATGACCTTTGATGAGTTCTTATTAAAAAAGAGGGTTAAAAGCTTTCGCTATAGCCTGCACCTTTTTTTAAAAGAAGTTCTAGGTCATACAGAATTCGCCACTATTGGAGAGGCGCTCCCTAGTGTTTATTGGGGCGACTTTAGTCAGTACGCTCTTTTAAAACTAGAAAAGATTGGAGAGGTAGATCTTCCCTCTAAAGCTGAACTTGATCAATTCTATCAAGACCCAAAGATTCAAGATCAAGTTCATAAGATGTTCTTGGCCAATATAGTCCGCTGGCAATTAGGAAGGGTCGTCGAATTTACCATCATCTTAGACCGCTGCCTCTATTTAAAAGAGCAAGGTCATAAGGTTGAATTACTGCAGGTCTTTAATGAAGAACTTAGCCCTAGGAACCTAGGCATCTTAAGTTATTAAAGGAGGCCTTCAAGGTGAAGACCTCCGTCATTTTTATTTGTGGTGAAGCATTTCGTAATATTTAGGCAGAGTCCAAATATTATCTGGAATAAGCGCCTCAAGATTAGAACATAGTACCCCAAGCTCTTCAGATTGAGGATAGAGGGTTGATGCGATTGCCTCTGCTCGAGCTTGCTCTTCGTGAGTTAAGCTTTCAATACCAATCTTAAAGACATTCAACTGAGAAGTTAAACATTCCATAATAAAATTAATATTTTCATAAAGTTGAGTTTCAACAGAGCACTCAAGACCAATTGTTTTTTGATTGGCGATGACAGTCCCAAGCTTTAATTTAAAATCAATGGCCGCAGGAATAACATTCTGATTTATCAAATCAATCAAAGAGCTAAATTCAATTTCTCTCAAGGTGATATAGCGCTCTAAAAGAACATTGTAGCGCATATCAAGTTCGTTGGTTGACATCACTCCTGTCTCTGTTAAAAAAGACATTTGTTTCTTATCTGCCATCACCTTTAAAGCGTCAGCAGTTGTTTTTAAATTAAGTAGTCCTCTAGACTTTGCTTCATTTAACCAATCATCCGAATACCCATCTCCATTAAAGATACATGACTCTGAAGTGGTGGCCCATTTTTTTGTGATATTAAAAAGAGCGTCTTCAATAGACTTTCCAGCGGCTAGGTCTTTTTCAAGAAGATCACAAGACTCTTTCATGACTTCAGCTACTGCTCCATTAAGAACGGCCACAGGGAAACTAACTGAGGCAGAAGAGCCAACAGCACGGAATTCAAATTTATTTCCAGTGAAGGCAAAAGGAGATGTTCTGTTTCTATCAGTATTATCTTTTAAGAGGTTAAAGAGTTGATTGGCCCCAAGATCGATAGTGCTATCGCCTGAAGGAGTGAAGGTCTTTCCATCTCTAATAGATTCAAAGATGGCGTTGATAGTATCACCTAGGAAAACAGAGATGATTGAAGGAGGAGCTTCGTTAGCGCCTAGCCTATGATCGTTACCAGCTGAAGCAATCGCTGCTCTTAAAGGGCCAGCGTGACGGCTAACGGCTTCGCAGACAATAGCGATAGTTGCTAAGAATCGATTGTTTTGATGAGGCTCATTCCCTGGCTCTAGCATATTGACGCCGGTATCTGAGGCCATGGACCAGTTGACATGTTTTCCAGAACCATTGATTCCAGCGAAAGGTTTTTCATGAAGAAGAGCTACAAACTCATGCTTTGCTGCGATCTCTTTGATCATGGCCATGATCATTTGGTTATTATCTGAAGCTACGTTAGCTTCTTTAAAAATGGGGGCTAGTTCAAATTGTCCTGGGGCGACTTCGTTATGCCTAGTTTTTGAAGGGATTCCTAAACGGTGAAGCTCTTGATCAAGCTCTTGCATAAAGCTCATCACCCTTGAGGGAATGATCCCAAAGTAATGATCATCAAGCTGTTGATGCTTAGAAGCTGCTTTTCCAAAAAGGGTTCTCCCTGTCTGAACAAGGTCAGGTCTAGAATAGTAATAAGACTTATCGATAAGAAAATACTCTTGCTCACAACCACAAGTGATCGTCACATCTTTCACATCATTATGCCCTGCTAGTTTTAAGAACCTTGTCGCCACTTCACTCAATTTTGTGACTGATCTTAAAAGGGGTGTCTTCATATCTAAGGCGTCTCCTGTATAAGAGACAAAGGCCGTTGGGATACAAAGAGTTGTTCCATTAGGGCTTTCTACTAAGAACATTGGCGAACTTAGATCCCAAGAAGTATAGCCTCTTGCTTCGAAAGTTGATCTTGATCCTCCATTAGGAAAAGAAGAAGCATCTGGCTCCCCTTGAATCAATTGAGATGGAGATAATCTTTCAATAGGTTTTCCATTCTTAAGGTCTAAGAAAGAATCTTGCTTTTCGGCCGTTCCACCCGTTAAGGGTTGAAACCAATGACAAAAGTGAGTGGCACCATTGGCGATGGCCCAGTTAGTAACTGCGTTTGCTATAACTTCAATAGACTCAGGGGTTAAGCTCTTACCGCCTCGAGAACTTTCTAGAACCGCTTTTTTAATGGCCGGTGGAACAGAATCACTCTCTTGAATATCAAAAACCAATTCTCCATAGTATTCGCTGATCTTTTTATACTGCCCATCGTCATTAATAGGACGGTCAATATATTGGGTCTCTCTGTGGATAGCGATATGCCTAGCATTGTCTCTTGTTTCTACGGTGGCCATGGAATCTCCTGATACCTAATGAGTGATTAATAATAAAAATTCTAATCCTTTCGGAGAAGGAATGTCTATAACTTTAAACTAATTAATTGTATTAGGGTTACTTATACTCAGTAGAGTAAAATTGAGGTGATTTATCTAAGAGTTCAGGGACCTGAACTTCAGCTGCGCTTATTCTTCCCATGCAAAGAAGAGTTACGGCAAAAATGAAAAATATAAGCTTGGCCATTAGGGCCTGTACTTCATGGGGATACATCCCGCCTCCAAGATAAGTTTCACAATATTCCCTTAGAAACTCATGATCGACAATACTAACCTAAAAAATTTACTCGCCTTTATTAATGTAGACCTTAAACTTCAAACTGTTCCCTGCTCTATTAAGAGAGAAGTCTGCTGTTTGGGTTGTCCCTTCAGCCACTCTGAAAGTCGAATCAAGTCTATTATAAAAAGAATCACGGATAATAAGACTCGTCTCTTCACTATAGAAAGTCACTTCACTTAGCTTAAACCTACAGGCATTAAAATAATCTACTGCAGGAATTTGGCTTCCTTCAAAGTTGATCCCTCTTGGATAATAGCCAAGTACTTTTTCTTTGAGCCTTGATTGAACATCTAGGTCTAAAGAAAAGTTCATATGAAAGTTTGAGACAGTCACTGCATAAAGATAGAAAGCATGAGGGTAACGGGTTGTTCCATCAGGCATGGCCACTTCACTATAACAATAAGGTGGAGCAAACTTTGAGGCTTCAAGCCTTACGTGAATACTAACCCTTTCATTGTTCTTAGCCGTCTTACCTTCCATTGAAATACTTGGAAGCTTAGTCATTGCTGAATAAGCAAAACTAGAGATAAGTAGCGAAAACAAAAGGAGAAATTTGTATGCTCTGATAGGCTTTGTCATAGGGCCTAGATATATCCTGATGGATTCGATTCATCAAGGGAGAACTCCCTTAGGCCGTCTTCTTAAAGTTCTCTAAGTATGAGGAAACATATGAAATGATAATATTTCGCTGCTCGTCATCGAGGCTTTGAAATTGCAGCCCAATGCCGCAGGGCTTCTCATGACTAAAGTTCCTCATGATCACTGGGGCAACTAAGTCTTGAGTGAGGGTCCCGGAGTTGATCCTTAGAGTCGCCACTCCCCCTTTATTCATTATATCTAAATCTAACTTAGGCAGCTCTAGAAACGATCCCCCTACAGAAAGACTGGTACAAAATCCTGTGATCTCTTGGCCATTGATTTCAATAGTAGCGGCCCCATGAAAAGGCGCTCTATAGTCTGACCTATTTACAAAGTAACGAAAGACTTCAGTGCCGTTGATATTCTCTGTATGAGTAATAACATTGGCCGTCAGCTCATAGTCCTGCCCAACTGTATTCCAAAAAGCATCTGTCTTCTTTTTAACGGGAGTGTCTAGGTTGATCTTTCCATATTTTTGAAGAGACTTCATATCATGAAAACTAAAAGGCCCTTTTACTTCGCCAGCAGTTTCAATATACCAATGAGGGCTATTATCAATTTCAAAAGAGTCCCCAATCAGGACACTAAGCTCTCTTGCCTCTTTATTAGATTGAGTCTTTTTGTAGTTTTCTAAATTCTGAATTGCAATCTTATCTTTCTTACGAAGGTCCTTTAATTTTAAGATCCCTTTATTAAGTTTTGAGACATTGCTCTCAAAGCTATCGGCGCGCTTTTTCTCGGTTTTTACATAATTCTTATAGATTTCCTGTTTCTTAAGTAGACGCTCTTTTTCTTCATGAAAACTTGAAAGCTCATACCTTAAAGACTCAGCTTCTTCGCTTAGCTGACGAAAGCTCTCTTCGCGATTGTTTAACTCTTCAATCAAAGAAGCTTGTTTTTCATCTAATTCATTCTTGATCACAAAGAGTTCGTCTTTTATAGCAAGGAGGTCTTCGACTTGCCCTTCTAAGTTTTCCATTTGCTCAATCAATCTATTCTTTTCAGATTGTTCATTATTTAATTCAAGCTCTAAGCTTTCATAGGATTCCTTTAAGTCTTTCAGCTCTTCTTTAGCTTCAAGATGCTGATCAACAGTTTTTAAGAAATCTTCTTCTAAATTTTTTCGAGTTGTCTTTAAAACATTAATGACTGAAGTCTTCTCTTCTAATGATTGTTTTAAACCTACTATTTCAGACTTAAGCTTTTCTACAGTAGCGGAGCTTGCCCCAACAGCTGGTGCTATAGGAGGATTAAAGCTTGGCTTTTCAAAAACTGCCTTCTCATAGAACAGCGGCAATTTAAAAAGGCTTTCATTCTCACTTGGAGTAATCCATTCCTTTGATTCAGTATCAAAGACGTAGTCCTGAGGATGAAACGCACCTAACTCCATAAGATTCTCTACGGCCATTTGATCAAAGGCCTTAAGCATCTTTCCAGCTAAACGTAGAATGTATTTTTCTTGTTTATAGTCCATTTTTTCCAAAGTACTCCACTCAACTATTCGGTTTAATCCCTTAAAATCTTTAGCCTCCCTAAGAAATGAAGTAATATAGATAGGCCTATAAAATTAGGTATTTATCCTAGTGTATCCTTAGTCTATAATGATTTTTATGAGTGAAGAGCAATCAACGGTTAAACCATGGTCACATTTTTATTGGGATATCTATGCTAATAAGTTTTGGCCCTTTGATGAAGATGTAGTCGTCTGTGGACGAAATGACGGGCATTTTCAATATGAAGATAGCGAGCTCTCTGGGTCTCATTGCCAGTTTAGCATTGAAAAGAATAAATGCTTTATCACAGACCTTGATAGTCGAAATGGTACTTACTTAAATCAAAAACCACTTCCTAAATCTGTTGCCACTGAGCTTAAGTGCTTTGATGTCATTATCTTTGGAAGCCAGATCATCATCTATATGGATGAAAACATCTTCAAGGTTAAGACTCGTGAAGATATCAATCAGACTATTGATAAGAATATAGAAAATGAAAACATCTTTAATGAAATTAAAAATAAAACCCTCGTCTTTATGAGAAGCCATCACCCTAGGCTTATCATTGGAAAGAAGATTAAGGTCTTAGAGCAAAAGATTGCTAATGCGTATAATATTAAAGAGGAAAAGCTCTCTAAGTACGATGATAAAGTTAAAGAGATAGAAGACTTGGCCAATCAACATTTAAAGAAAGTAGAACAACTAAAAGAGAAGATTAAGTATATCTTAACAGAAAAAGAAAAGCTCTCTGCTAAGATAGATCCACAAATCGACGCTCTTCATAAGCAACGAGAAGAACTAGGTGACGACTTAGAAACCTTTCAAGAGGCTACGATCGTATAGCCATTGCGCAAATAAATTGAGGGAAGTATTTATTTAAGGCTTCCGTTTCATCATCCCAATAATCTTCAAATAATCCAGAAAGCAAGAAGCCTCTTTTTAAAAGGTCCCCAATTTGTGCTTGCAAGCTATGACCAAACTCAAGAGGGTTCTCATTTGCGAGGAATTTCTTTTTCTCTTCTTCACTTAGGCTTAAGAGATCTGAATAAGGCTGAGAGTACTTTAAATGAAACTTGCCATGAAAGTTGGCCTGGTCGTAATCAAAGAGATGACTAACAGGATTATTAAAGCCCCAGATTAATTTTCCACCGGGCTTTAGGACTCTTTGGCATTCATCCCAAACAGGTTCAAGGTCTTCGAAGAAGCAATTTGAAACAGGATTTAAGATAAGGTCGATCGATTCATCTTCAAGCATGGAAAGATCCGACGCTGGTGTTTCAATGGTTCTTATTTCAAGCTTATACTTTTCGCAGGCCTTACGGTCTTGTTCTAATTGTTTAGGAGAAAGATCTGCGATGATAACCTTTGCTCCCGCAGCAGCTAAAAGCGGACCCTGCTGTCCTCCCCCACTTGCAAGTCCGAGGACAACCTTTCCCGATACGTCCCCTAGCCAATCTTTAGGCAGGCTTTTTGTTGGAGTCATGATGATAGCGGGATTTCCCTGGCGGGCTTTTTCAATAGGGCCCTCTTCAACAATCGTTGACCAACGGATCCCCATCTCTACATTTAAGTCCCAAGCCTTTTTATTGTGGGATAAGACATCTTGGCTCATCTTTTTAAGGTGGCCTCAGCCACTTGAGTATCTGTAACTTTAATATTCTTAATCACTCTTGGGGCGCTGCTTGGAATCACTTCGAGGTTAACCAAGGTCTCAAGGCGGTTTACCGTGATCATGTAAGGCTTGTCTTTAAAAAGGTACTTCTCATGATCGTTAAAGTTATCTTTTAAGATCCTCATCTTATTAATAGCGATGATTTCATCCCCAGCATTCAATCCGCCTTTGTAAGCAGGACCATCAAGAGCTACGTCTTTAATAATAACTCTATCCCCTAGAAAGTCAGGGCGAAGCCCAAGCCAAGGTTTTTCTTTAGTTTCATATTCAATTTCAAAACCTGCCCCTTTAAAGAGCCCGTCAAGGTCTAGTTCTTCAGTGGTCTGAACCCAAGTCTGAAATTGACCAAGAACTTCCTCACCCGCAATCTCTCTTACCATTGAGAAAACTTCTTCCGCTTCAAGTCCTTGCTCTGGTCTGTCTAAGTAAGATTTCCAAAGGAGGTTTAAAAGATCATCGATCTTCTTTCCTTCTTTAACTAATAGAGCGTTTAAGCACCAAAAAACAATACCGCCTTTATTATAATAACTAACAGATGAATTTAGTGAATTCTCATCAGGACGGTAAAGTTTTATCCAAGCATTAAATGAAGAATCTTCTAAGCTATGAAACTTTCTTCCGGGTGTAGAAAGGTATCTATTAAGATTCTCCTTTTGCATTTCTAGGTATTCTTCCATAGTGCAAAGACCACAGCGAAGGATAAAGACTTCATCCATAAAAGAAGTCAGCCCTTCAGTAAGCCAATGCATCTTCGTATAGTTTTCATTTAAATAATCAAAGGGTCCAAGCTCTTTTGGGCGGATCCTCTTAACATTCCAAGTATGAAAGTACTCGTGAGCCACAAGGGCCAACCATTGAAGGTAGCTCTTTCTATTTTGCATGGCCATGGCACTAAATTGTAGGGCCGTAGAGTTTAAGTGCTCTAATCCGCCAAATTTTCCAGGAACAAAATGTGTGATAAAAGTATAGTTTTCATAAGGGATTGAAGAAAAAGTAGAACTAACTTCTTTTACGATTACTTCTATATCTTTTTTAAGGTTTTCGTTATGCGGGAGAAGATCTCCATACCACGCAAGGTGGTGTTCCTTCCCTTCAAACATAAAGCCATCGGTTTCATGACAGCCAATTTCAATGGGAGCATCGATGAGGACATCGTAGTTCTCAGCGCTATAGAGAAACTCTTCTCTTTTAGGAGATATATCTTTTAAGCCAGTCGTTACTTTTGACCAAGAAGCAGGAAACTTTAAGCTTAGCTCTGGATCAACAAGATCTCTTCCCATGATACCCATGAGGTAACTAGGTCCATGTAAAAACGCATGAGAAGCGTCCACATGAGAAGTTCTCACAGTCAGTTCATGACAGTAGATCTCATAAGTGATGCAAAAGTTATCGTCCTTTTTATTCAAATCAGAATTTTCAAAATCAACGGCATAGACCCCTTTAGCGGTTTGCTCATGCTGCAGCACTTCACCATTACTAGTCTCGGCCTTGAACCATCTAATATTTCTTGAATACTCACGCATCAAGTAAGACCCAGGGCTCCATGATGGTAAAAAGAAATTCAGGTGCTTATCAGTGGCTTCCCTTTTTCCCGTTAACTTGACCTTAACGATGTGATTTTCGGGTGTCTCAATAGAGATAGAATAGTGGAGTTTCATCTAATTTCCTTATCTTTGGGCTTGCCAATTTATGCTGTTCTTGGCTACATACCCTATTGCATTTAAACCCTAAAAATCAAGACCCTATGACCGAAACCCTCGTAAAAATAGATAAAGACAAAGTGAAGGCCCCTACAGTGGAGTTCACTGAAAATGCCATCTCGCAATTAAGGCTCATCTTAGAAAATGACTACACCTTAAAAGACAAGTACCTACGTCTCCTCGTGGCCACAAAGGGCTGTGACGGGTTTTCTTATAACGTAGGTTTTACTGAACAAAACAAAGATGACTTCTTAGTCACCGTTATGAACGCACCGGATCTTAAGGTCCTTGTTGATCCCTTTGCCGCCTATTACGGAGAAGAGATGAGCGTTGATTATATTCAGGATTTTGAAGAGAATATTGAAGGCTTCTTAGTGGTCAATCATCACCAAAAAGACTTTCATGGAAAGTTTTGGCGCGGAAAACCAGAATTAACACCTCCTCTTATTGATCCGGCACTTAACAAAGACTTAAAAAAATAGATTATGGACTACCGATATATCAAAGCCTTTATTCTTACCGCTCATTTTGCTTCTTTTTCAAAGGCTGCTGAGTCCCTAAAGATCGCTCAATCCGCTGTAAGCCGTCAGATAAAACTGCTTGAAGAATCTCTTGGTGAAGAACTTATCATCCGCTCTTCAAAGAAGGTCCTTCTTACAAATAAAGGCCGAGAGCTTTTTATAGCGGCTCAACAATTTGATAAGTTCGCTCTTGATATCTTTCAAAAAGAGGACTCTAGACCTATTCGTATTGGAATCCTACATGGTCTCCTTAAGAACTGGTTCACTCCTGTCTTGAGCCGTTTTCTTAAGAAAACAGACCGCTCAATCTTTATGAAGATCGAAGATCATCCAGAATTAAAGCGCGGGATTGAAGATGGAAAATTTGATATCATCTTTACCACTGAGAATATTCAATCAGAGCTTATCTCTTCGTTAAAGCTCTTTGATGAGAAGATGGTTTTAATCTCTAAAGCAGAAGTTAATAAAAAGAAGCTTCATGAGTACCGCTGGGTGGTCTATTCTGAAAATGACATGCTCTACCGACTAAGCAAGAAAGTATCCCCTTCAATCTTAGAAGTGGATTCTATAGAAACCATAATGGACATCGTAAGATCTGGTGTCGGAATTGCTATCGTTCCTGATCATGTCCTCAAGAAAAATGAGACATTAAACGTATATGAACTTCCAAGCCTGCCAAAATCAGAGATCTATCTGACGACTCTAAATTATAAGTCGATGCCAAGTCATATTAAGGAAATAGCTGATATGGTTCAATCTGATATTTAAAACGAACCTCCTACCAGCGGGTTACAGCTTCTGTAACCAAAACTAACTTAAACGCACCCTAATAATTTTCAATTAAGTTGAGGCAAATTCCTTTTTCTGGTTAATTGCCTTTAACAGACAAACCCACTAATACAGCGAGGTATTCAATGACATTAACAACTAATTTAATGAGAGCTTTTGCTCTTATAGGGATTCTTGCGCTCCCATCTATACTTCACGCAAAGACTTATTCAAAGTCTACTCGAATTTGGAATGAGTACTACCCTGATCACAACTGCAAGGTTCAATCTTGTGCCAGAAATGTTCCCCCTAAAGCGCTTGAAGCCTTTTTAGAAAAAGCTTCTTATTTTTATCCAGGAAAACTTACTTCAAACAAATGGATCATGGTTGTCGATTTTACTCAGCACTCTAAACAAAAGAGAGGTTATCTTATTAGCACGAGGACAGGTAAGGCCACAGCTTATCATGTAAGTCATGGAATTGGATCAGCGGATGGTAGAGGAAAAGCGGTTCGTTTTTCTAATCGCAATCAATCAAAGATGAGCTCTCTAGGTCTTTATCTTACGGCGGAGACTTATCATGGGAAACACGGCTATAGCTTGAGGATGGATGGAAAAGAAAGCTCTAACTCCCGCGCTCGCTCTCGCGCCATTGTTATTCATGGCGCCTCATACATGGAAAAAACTTTTATCAACTCAAATAATAGATCTGGACGTTCTTGGGGTTGCCCCGCCGTTGCTCAAAGTCTTTCTCGCAATTTGATCGACAAGCTTAAAGGTGGAAGCCTCTATTATATTTACTCCGACTAGTTTTTGGCAAAACATAGAGTTGATAGGAAAAGGGTCCGGGGGCGGACCCTTTTTTGTGGATATGATTAGTTACATCTGTACTTTACGTAAGCTGACCATTGTTTTTCAAGCTCACCATGTCTGTTTACTCTATAAGACATACCGTTAACACCAGCTCCATAAACTTTGGCTCTTTTACTGTTACAGTTTTGAAGTCTGATTCTTCTGTCTTTGATGGCTTCAACAACGTCCATCATTTTTGCTTCAGCGTCTGCTGCGCTAATACGACTAAAGACAGTGTGAACACCAGTTTCTGTTTCAGCAAAAAGTGCTGTTGATGTTAGTAGTGCGAAAGCTAAGATAAGTTTTTTCATTGTTTCTCTCCTTTAAAAAGAAATGTTTTGATTTGTTGAAACATATTTATCGAGGGATCCGTAGAACCTCAATCAAACAAAACTTTTAGGCATCTTTTCTGTACCTTTTTGAGTACAGAGAATGTTCGTCACGAGAATAAAGTAAACCTAAAAGTGCCTGATAATAGGTATATTTACTTAAGAATCGTCGTCGTTGTTTTTGACAGTAAAAATTGAAACTTATAATTTACGAAGACCAAGAGAGTACAAAGATGAATCAAGAAATAGGCCTCCCACCGGAGGTGAGAAGTTATTCAGACTACCGGATCTTTTTAAAGGATTTCTTTTTATATAAGAAGACACAAAATTCAAGTTATAGCCACAGGGTCTTTATCAGAAAGGCAGAGATGAGCTCTCCTAGTCATTTAAAGATGGTCATTGATGGAAAGAGAAACCTAACGGGAAAGACGCTTAAGAAATATATTGGCGCCATTGGGTTAAAGAAAAAAGAAGCTAATTTCTTTTCACTATTAGTAAATTATAATCAAGAAACTAATCACGAAGAAAAGATTGCTCTTTTTCAAGAGATCATGAATGAAAGAAGAAAAAAAGGGCTCTCTGATATAGAAGAAGTTCAATATGACTTTCTTTCTAAGTGGCATTACGTGGCTATTTACTGTCTGTTAGACCTAAAGGGCTTCAAGTCAGATCCTGCCTGGATCTCTTCAAAGTTAAAAAAGAAAGTCTCTCTACAAAATATTGAAAAAGCCTTAAACGAACTTAAAAGGCTTAAGCTCATCACAGAAAATGATCAGGGAGAGCTCGTCCAAACCAATGGCCCCCTTGATACCAGTGATCAAGTGCAGAACCTTGCTTTTAGAACTTATCATAAAAACATGGGAGAGCTTGCCATAAGTTCTCTAGAGAATGAGAAGGTAGAGCACCGAGAATTTAATGGTGTCACCATTCCTATTGATGTCAATAAACTAAGTGAAGTAAAAGAGATGATTAGGGCCTTTAGGCGGGAACTCAATGAAGTTGCTAGCAATATGGAAAACCCGAACGAAGTCTATCAAATGAATATCCACTTCTTTCCCCTCACAGAGGTCAACAAATGAAAATAAAACTACTTTGCCTTTGCACCTTATCCCTTCTTTCATCAAATTCTTTTGGAGCTAGAGGTGGCGTCGGAGTTGGAAATAGCCACGTTGTCGCTGGATTGAATATCAATCAAGGAATAAAAACTAAAGAGCAAGCGGTTGAGCTCTTAAAGAAACTAGCGGCTGAGATCAATTCAGGAAACTCTTCACGCGTAAATGAATATATCTCTCAAGGGGGCTGTGAAAAAGAGTACAGCGTGTTTAACGATGCGGAGTTCTTTGATTTTTACCCCATTGAGAAAGACTCAGTGAAGAGAACAAGCCAAGTGGCCATGCACTTAAGGATCTTTTTAAAGAATTGTAAGAAGGTTTCAAGCATAAAAGATGATGATGTCTTTGATGGGCCTAAATAAAAGGCCCATTAGGATTTAGCCTTTATCGCTATTTGGAGCATCTCTTGTGGGCAATCTTAACAGTTGCTTGCTGAAAGGTTTCAAGCTCGCCATAACGATTTACCCGGTAAGCCTTCTTTACTGTAACTGCTTTTAGATCAACATACTTAGCTCTAGTAACGTTGCAGCCTCTTTGAGAATAGATATTTCTAACTCTTTGATATTGATAAACGCCTTTTCCATTTTTAAGACCAGTAAGAGCCTCGTCAACTTTATCTAAGGCCTCAGCATCGCTTTGTCCCTTATATCTAAAATAGAATTTATTAGTCCTGGCGCTAGCGTTATTTGCAAAGATTAATAAGGATAAGAGGATCAGCATGTTTTTCATTAACGGCACCTATACTTGAGATGGGCCAAGTAAAAGGCCTTAATACTTCCATCTCTATCTGTTGTATAACGAAGACCAGGAACATCGACAGCATAGACTCTCCCTCTTCCCATTCCATTACATTTATAATGTGGACCTCTGTAGCGGCCTCTTTTAACCTGATCCATAACTTCTCTGATCCTAGGCTCTATATCTTCTTCATTTTCTATTCGGAGCGTGATGACTCCTGATTCTACTTCCGCCATGGCAGAAAATGATAACAGCAAAATAAGGGTGCAGAGTAATTTCATCGAATCTCCTATGCCTGTTCTAGAATCCTAGAGCGTTGAAGTCTAATTGAATCCCTTTTTATAGGGGTTTCCTGTACTCAATTGTGTACAGCAAGAATTAACACGCTTAGCACAATTGATCCTTAGCCGTGACGAATTTTTTGAAAGATTCACCTAATGACAAGAAGCTAACTCCTTCCTGACATTAGAGTATTTCTCATTTTCTAAAATTAAGCAGTGAAATATAAAGACCAACCCCTTCCTTGGATCATCTTCTTAAGCTTGCTTCATCTTATCTTGCTTATGCAACAGATTGAAAAGGACTCACCTAGGGCCTCAATGAAGACGCTCCCTCTTGCCCTTAGTATCGAACTCCATAAAGCGGTTAAAAGAAAGGAGCTCTCAAGGTCAATGAAGGGCTTAAAGGCCCTATCGATGGGAGAAGGATATTCCTTTCGCCCCTTGCAAAAAGGAGAAGACTCTTCAAGTGCTCTTGGTGGAGGGCTTGGTGGTTTCTTAATAAATCAAGTCTTAGAAAATATAAACCATATAGGTCTTAATGGGTTGGTAGAAGTGAGAATGGCCCTGGATAAAAAAGGAATCATTGAGAGAAAGAGAAGCACTATCAAGGGAGACAATCATGAACTTTGTGAACATGTTTGGTCTTATCTTTTACAGAAAAACAAAGAGAATATTCCTTTTTGGAAAAACCTAGCCGCTTCAAAAAGAATCAAGATAAAGATATTTTTTATGGGTGAGGTCAACTCTAGGGAGTTGGCTTCAGTAAAAGGAGGAAAAAGTTATATAAGTGGTGATGAGCTCTTGGTCTTTGTTTATAAAAGGATCAATCCCTACAATTATTCTAATTCCGTTAACCTTCTTCAGCTTTAAATCAATCTGTATGATGCTAAGCCATGAACTCATTATTTTTTCTTCACCTACTCATCTTCTTTTAAATTCAACAAGTTACCAAATCTGATAAATTTAATCACTTTTTTATAATCTTCATTCAAATCAGATATTTTCCGATAGGAAACTATGACCGATAGGAAGAAAATTATTCTCGTTACTGATAATAACGATGTCTCAGATTATATGAACCTCATTGTTTTTAAGTCTTTAAAAGCAGAACTAACCATCATGGTTAATATTCAACATGCTTTATTAGAAATTCAAAAAGGAGCGAGGGCCGATTTAATAATCGTTGAACTTCCTCAAGCAGAAGGTCTACAGGAATTCTTCGACCAGGTTGATGGAAAGCAGAAGGTACCGGTTCTTTTTATAGCAGATGATAATCATATTCATCTTGCTGGTGAATACATCCCCTATCATCCTTTATGCGCCAAGGTTTCTTACAATCTTAGTGAACTCGTCATTGGAGGCGCCATTAAGAGGATGTTACGCATCTCTCGCCGCCAAGAAGTTGAACAAGTTGAAGAGATTACTCCTCAAGTAGAAGAAGAAAATCTTATTTATATGGAATTACCTATAGTTCTCTTTATGCGCGAGCAAACCATAAGCTATGACCTATATCTGAAGATGTCAGAAAGTAAATACGTTAAAGTCTTTAAAAGCGGCGAAGCTTTAGTAAAAGAAGACTTTGAGAAGTATCAAAAAAGATCTGTTAAGACCGTCTTTTTAAAGTCTGAGGACTATGTAAAAGCAACGGTAACTTTTTCAAATCAAATGTCCAGTGCTCTGGAAGTGAAAAACCTAAGGGTTGAACAATATATGGCCTTATCTCTATTCTCATTAGATAAAGTCAATAAGATCATCAACCGTTTAGGTCTTCGTGAAGAAGTTTTAATCCTAACCAATCAAGTATTAGGACTTAGCACTTCAATGATTGAGAAAAATAAAGACCTTTTAAAGCTTTTAAACACTTCACTTAACGGTAAAGACTTCTTAAGTGAACATACTATGATGTTGATCTTTATTACCTCCTCTATTGCAAAGTACATGGGCTGGCATTCAGTAACGACTTCTGAAAAGTTAACCACTGCTGCCCTCTTTCATGATATTAGCCTCGAAGATGAAGAGCTTGCTAAGATAGAAGTGATCGACTCTTCAACAGAGAAGTTCTTTAGCCAAAGACAAATCTCAAAGCTGAGGAATCATCCTCAAGATTCAGTTAGTATCTTAGATAAGTTTCACGGTTTTCCCCCAGATGTAGATAAGATTATCTTGCAGCATCATGAAAGACCCGATGGCACTGGTTTTCCAAGAGGCCTTGACTGGAAAAGAATCTATTCCCTTGCAGCGGTTTTTATCGTAGCGGAGGACTTTGTTACAGCAATCTATGAATGCGGTCTTAATCAAATCAATACGGAACATATCTTAGTAGAGTTTAAAAGAAAGTATGCCGGTAAAGGGAACTTCACCTTAGCCGTCGAAGCCCTCCATATAGCTCTTGGATATAGTGAGATAAAAACCTTACAGGCTGCCTAAGTGAATTCTATATTAAGTAAAATTTCTTCAGGCATGATCTACGGCATTATCCCCTTGGACTTATTCCTTCATTGTATAATCGGGGGGATTATCACTATCTACTGCCTTAAAAAAAAGATCGGCCATTTTTATACTTTTTTAGCTCTTGTTAGTATTGCCGGTCTCAAAGAGGCCAATGACTACTTCTTTCATTATTATTCAAATTGGCAGGAATACGCCTCAGATTTTGCCATCACCTTTACATACTTTGGAATCTCTTTGATGATTAGAAAGTTTAAATCTTTTAATTCATCCCCTAAAAAGACTAAAAAGATAATCATAAAATAAAGAATTCATCCTATTCTTTAGGGCAGCTTTTTTTCTTAGAGTAGATTACCTTACCAGATTCACAAAGAGTTATATCTTTATGCCTTTTGATCTTAACCTTATTTAAGGCATAAGTTCTCTCTAAAGGATAACCCCGCTTATTAAGAACAGGCCACTTTACTGAGACTGAATAGAGCTTATTATTAGCTCCTAATCCAAAGAAAGCCCCTTCTTGATTTTGACTAGGAAGTCCTCCCTCTTGCAAGCTTAGAAATTTCTTGGCCGTAAAGTTCTTAGTCTTTAAAGTTAGGCTTGATCCAATAGCGTTTCGGTTTCCCCTCTGCCCTACAAGATGAAAGGTGATCGACTTATTCTTTGCATACTCAATTTGGTTTTCATAAAAGAAGATCTGTCCCTTTATACTGGAGTTTCTAATCGAGGTTTGCCCAGTTACAAAGTCTAGGCGACCATCATCATTAAAGTCCGCAATAATAGTTCCAGAAGGATTTAACGAATTGATGGCCATATCTTCACTGACATCCATGAAGGCATGATTAGGTTCTTGCATGAACAACACCAACCGGGAGTTTGGGGGAAATCCAGTATTATCAATAATCAAGTCTTGTAGACCATCACGGTTATAATCAAACCAAGAGGCCCTTCTATCTCCTTGAGACCAAGAGACTTTTCCATCGTCCATATGATATTCCGTGCGGATAAACTTAGGTGGAAAAGAAAAGGTCGAGCCAGTTAAGATACTAGATCTGTCCCTTGTTTCTGGGTCATAGGAATGAAACAGCTCTCCCACGGCCAAATCAAAAATCCCGTCATTATTATAGTCACTACAATTTAAGTAATAAGTATTACCGCCACCTAGTGGATCATAGTCTCCATCTATATCTGAAGCCACGCCAGAGACCTTTGCAAAGTCTTTAAATGTCCTGCTCTTGATGGCGCGGTTATTTACGTTCATCCAAAGCTTATTTTCATAGCCACTTGAGTTTGCAATTAGAAGATCCGGGTATCCATTTTGGTCTATATCGCAGGGACTAACTCCAAAGCTAGGTCTCGCATTTGGATAGAGCTTTAAGGATTTCTTATATTCATGTTCATCTTTTAATAAGATAGAGACATCTTTAAAGTTAAAACCCTTTCCTTTAAAAAGCCGATCGGGCATGGCCTTTGGTGCAGTCCCTTTTACATTATACCAATTGGCCTGATAGATATCGAGCCAACCATCTAAGTCATAATCAAAGATGGCCACTGAAGAATTAGGAACAATTCCCGCCGGAAGGTTGGTCTTCTCTTCACTATAACGAACCTTTCCTCTGAATTTTCTTCCCTTAAATAATCGAAGTGGATACTTTGAGAGTTCCGTCTTTTGATTTAAAGTGCCTACAACCACATCAAGAAAACCATCTCGGTTAAAATCCGCAAAAGAGAGAAAGCTCGCTCTAAAGTTTTCTGGAAAAGGATTATAGAGGAGTGGCTCAAAGAGGTTTTTCTCTTTATTAAATCGGAAGAATCTTGGGCTACTATAGTGACTAGGAAGAGTGACTAGGTCTGTAAAACCATCATTATCAAAATCCACAGCATATAGGGCCGTAGCACTTTGCCCATGAAGACCGTACTCAAGGGTTTTATTTTCAAAGCCTTTTATCTTTGCTGAGTTTGAAGTTGGTCCGTAGATAACTTGTCTTTCTTCTTTTGATCTTTCTTTTGAAAACTTCTCAGTCCCCTCTCTTAAGGATGGGTTTTGAGATTGCTTTTTCTTACTTGAACAACCAAGAAGAAAAAGAGAACTAGTAAAAAGAATAAAGGCCCAATTAAGGGCCCTTTTATTAGTAATCGATAATATCAAGGCCATAGCCGTCGTTATTACAAACATGTTCACTTACTGCTTTGATAGTCTTATCAAAGTTCTTACTCATTCCCTTTAAGTCCGCAACGAACTTTCTTCTAGCATCGTGACAAATATAACGGGTTAGTTTTTTAACATAGTCCTTCTTATCTTCAGGAATCTTTTCATCTTCTAAGATGGCCGTTGTTCTACTAAGGACACAAGCAATGGCGTAGAGCTGAATCACCATGTTCGAAAGCCTTGCTTGAGGAAGCTCATGGTCAATAATGTTCTTTCCATACTTAATAAGAACATTTTCAACTTGAATGGCAAAGCCACTCATCATAGAAGAGAAATGCTCGGCGTAGTCCTCAAGATCAGGGTGAACCTTGGTTAAGCTCCTAGAGCTCATCATTTTATTTAATCTTCCTTTAGCAAAGTTAGTTAAAACACCAAGGGATTTAATAGGATCATTTAAGGCCCCTTGAAAGTCAGAGATCTTTCCAAGTTCTTTAAGTTGCTCTGATGGTCCTCTTACTCCAGAGAGCGCTAAGAAAGCACGAAGGATTTCGTTAGTTCCTTCAAAAATAAGATTAATCCTCGAATCCCTCATGATTCTCTCATAAGGATATTCCTTCATATAACCACAACCAGCTGCGATCTGAAGCCCCGTATCAACAACACTCCAAAGGTTTTCAGATCCATAGATCTTACAAACCGCAGTTTCTAAATAATAATCATTCAGCCCCTTACACATATTTCCTGTAGTCATATAAACGACAGATTCAGTGGCATAGATCTTTGCTGCCATATCCGCTAGTTTTTCTTGAATCAATCCAAACTCAGTAATCGAGCGGTTGAACTGTTTTCTTCCTTTAGCATGATCTGTAGCAAGTTTTAAAGTTGAGCGCATTCCCCCAACACAACCAGCACCAAGCGAGAGGCGACCAGAGTTTAAAACATTCATGGCGATCTTAAAGCCTTTTCCTAACTCTCCGACAATAGCATCAGACTTAACAACGACTTTATCAAAATAAACAGCGCGGGTTTCTGAGGCCCTGATCCCCATTTTATTTTCTTTTTCACCAAAACTTAGCCCTTCGGCGCCTTTTTCAACAATAAAACAAGAGATCCTCTCTTTAGTTTCTCCATCTATTTCGTGATCAGTTTTACAAAAGACTGAATAAAACTCAGCCCGACCACCATTGGTGATCCACAATTTTTGACCAGAGATCGTATAAGTTCCGTCTCCATTATCTACGGCCTTGGTTTTAATTGAATAAGCATCAGATCCAGAACCTGGTTCAGTTAGGCAAAAAGCAGCAATCGCCTGTCCACTAGAGAGCTTTGGAAGCCATTTAGCTTTTTGCTCTTCAGTTCCTTCGTTGATCAGTGCTCGGTAGCCAATAGATTGATGGGCCCCAAGCATAGTAGCGATAGAGCCATCAATAGAAGCGATTTGCCCAAAGACTCTTGAATATAAAGAATAATCTAGCCCCATTCCTCCATGCTCTTCAGGAACGGCCAATCCGCATAAACCAAGCTCTGCTAGCCCTTGAATAACTTCCTCAGGAATAAAAGCCTGATCATCAAACTTTTCAGAATCTATATTGGCCTCTGAGAATTTATCGATAGCATCTGTCATGGCCTTAGCCATTTCAGTTTGATCTTCTGTAAAGCGAGGAAAGGGAAATATTGAGTTCTCGTCAATCTCTCCGTAAAAAAGCCCACCAACAACGGACTCTAGCTCTTGTTTTGTCGTATTCTCTTCGCTCATAAACTCTTCCTTGATTTAAGCAATTTCTGATAAGCCAAGATTTTAGCACCATCAATAATGGCCTTACAATGACTTCATGGATTCAAATCAATTAGGTCAAGTACCCTTAACATTAACCGAGCAAAGAGCTTGGTTAAAAATTAACAAAGAACTTTCCAAATAATGATTTGTGCATTGGGTATAAGTACCTTAAAATTTTAATATTAATAGCTTTTAAGGTAATTGACCCATTTGATTTAAACAATGACTAATAAGAAGAAAGAATCTCTATTTTCAAGGTTAAAAACTAAACTCTTCAGTAAGAAAGAGGAAGGCGACTTTGAACTCGTCGATGACGAAGAAGATTACGAAGCCATCAGTGATGATTACGAAGAACGCTATCATGGTGAAGAAGAGGATATAACCAACCCCGGCTTTGTCATGAGTGAAGAAGATGAGGAGATGCCAGATCTTCCCTCTTATGATGAAGAATCTGACGAAGATGAAATCTTAGAAGCTTTAGAAAAAGAAGCCCCCTTAAGTTTAGATGATGAAGAGGACGAAGAGGATTTTGTAGCCGAGCCTATGAACCTCTCCGAAGATCAAAAAGCAGAACTTGAAGATGAGCTTGATAGTTTAGACGAAGCCTTTCCTGAAGTACCAATGGAAATGCCTCGCCCAGAGAAGACTCGTGAGATTGACCTCAATCAAATGAGCACAGAAGATCAAGAAGAAGTTTATTATGAAGATGATCACGGTGACTTCAGCGAGTTCACTCTCCCTGGTGCTAAGCCAGGAATAAAAGGCAGGTTTCTTGGGATTGTAGAGAGAGTAAAGTCTCTTGCTAGCAAGAAGTCTCACAAACCTTCCTTTACACCAAAGAAGCCAAGTTTCTTTAAGCTGCCAGAGAATTTTGACTGGGATAAAACCTTTGACTCACTTTTTTCTTCAGAATTAAGACCCACTATCCACCGAGGCTTCTTAGCCTTGCTCTTTGCTTTTTCTACTTATGGCATGGGTAAACTTGCGGCCCTTGGGCTTAAAGGAACCAACCCTCCTGTCGTTTCAGTGGCCACTTCAACTGGGGTCAAGAATAACTATATTCCCAAGCGAGAGATGAACAAAGTGACAGCTACGGATCTTTTCAATGCTCCTGGGGAAATAAAGAAGCCTACTTTAAACGATATTAAACCTAGAGATAAGACCAAAGACCCTAAAGTCTGCGCAACTTCGGATACGGAATCAAAGCTTTCCTTAAAACTTGTAAACACTTTAGTTCTTCAAGACAGTGTAAAGTCAATTGCTGCCGTTCAAGTAAGAAGTGAGAAAGCCGTTCTAAATATAAGAGAAGGTGAAAAGATCAAAGACATAGCGGAGATTGGAAGAATCGACCGTCAGAGAATGATCTTCAAGAACTTAAAGACGGGAACTTGCGAATATATTTCTAATCAGGATAAGAACCTCAAGAGGATTACTCCTTTAAAGATTCTAAAGCCTAAAGAAGGCAAGAAGCTTCTTAATTCGCAAAAAGATGGCATTAAGAATGCTGGGGATAATTACAAGATCCCAAGTAAGGTCAGAGAAGAGATGCTCTCCAATATCAGTGAAGTCTTAACTCAAGCAAGAGCCGTTCAGATCAATAACCCTGATGGGTCTTTAAGTTTTAAACTAACGGAGATCGTTCCTAATAGTATCTATTCAAAGCTAGATATTCAAAATGACGATGTTATTAGAACAATCAATGGAAAAAAGATAACCAATATCAATGAAGTCATGACTCTTTTTGGAAACATTAGGCAAATTGATCATTTTGAATTGGGAATTATAAGAAATGGTGCCGAAGTTAATAAAGATTATGACTTCGAATAAATAATAGACAAGATCGTATAGATCAATGTTTCAAGGATGGAACTATGTTGGCTACTTTTAAACCTGCAGGGCTAGGCCTTTGCCTTTTACTGATCCTCTCCCCTTCGACTGGCTTTGGCCAATTTAAGAAATACAAATCTAAGTCTAGGTTTAATAAAGAGGCGAAAGAAGTCACAACTAAGGACTTTATCGACCAAAAGAAGAACTCTGCTCCTGTTGTAAAAGTATCCCCAGGTGGAGATGATGTCTTTGGCCGCTCTAACGAAGGCGGAGCTAATGGACCTTCAGATCCAAAGTATGTCAACTTAAACCCTGAGACAGCTTTTGGTCCTGAAGTTGTAACCAGCTTTGATTTTCCAAACACAAGCCTTATTGACTTAACTAAATTCATGCAAAAACTAACAGGGATCAACTTGATCCTTGATAAAGAATTAAAAGGTAAGATCACCATTTTAGCCCCTACCGCTATTACAGTTGGTGATGCTTGGAAAGCCTACCTCACAGCTCTTAACCTAAATGGGTATACTCTGGTTAAGTCCGGTTCTTTTTATAAGATCGTTAATGCTAGAGACATTCGTTACACACCAACAAAGATTTATACCGGTAACTATACTCCTGATACTGAAAACTATGTGATGAGAATTCTTCCTTTAAAGAATATCGATTCAACAGAAGTTACAAGATCCTTTCGTCCCTTCATGAGTCGCTATGGTCGTATTATTGATATCAAACAAACCAATACTATTATTGTTCAAGATACTGGTTCTAATATTAACCGTCTTGTCCGTTTGATTAAGTTCATCGATGTACCTGGTCACGAAGAAACTCTCCAGATCATCAAGGTTAAGTACTCATCAGCGCAAGAGATTGCAAAACTTCTCGATCAAATCCTTAAAAGTGGTGGTTCATCTAGCACGAAGAAATTCAGCAGTGCTAGCGCCTCTAAAAAAGGTGAAACCATTAGTAAGATCATCGCCGAGCCTAGAACAAACTCGATTATCGCTATGGCCAATGCTGATGGGGCTAAGAGGCTTAGAGCTCTTATTAACCGTCTCGATGTAAAAGGGATAGCCTCTAATGGCGGCCGAATTCATGTTTACTATTTAAACTATGGTGATTCAGAAACCTTAGCCAAGACCCTTAGCTCTCTTGTCTCTACTTCTAAAGGTTCCTCTAAGACGACTTCTCGCTTTTCAAAGTCTTCAAGTGATGATGCTAATAGCCTTTTTAATAACGAAGTTAAGATCACAGCAGATAAAGATAATAACGCCCTAGTGGTTACAGCCTCCCCTACTGATTATTTAACAATCAAATCAGTTATCTCGAAACTCGATATTCCAAGAGATCAGGTTTATGTGGAAGGTCTTATGATGGAGACTCAAGTTAATAGAAACCGTGGCTTTGGGATTTCAGTTCTTGGAGCTTATGGATCAGGGAATGCTAGAAAAGCTGGTTTTACTGGTGGAACTTCAGACCTTGTTAATCTTCTTACTAATAATATTACAAGCCTTGGTGGACTCTTTGTAGGAGCCGGTGTTGGGCGCTCCATTGACTTTGATCCAGGAACAGGAAATACCATTCAGATCAATTCTGTGAATGCTCTTGTTACGGCCATTGCAACTAACTCTGATACTAATGTTTTAGCCACTCCTCAAATCCTAGCTCTTGATAATACTGAAGCTGTCTTTGAAGTGGGAGAGAGTATACCTACTCCGGAGAGAACTAACGCTGCTAACGGATCTTCTACAACTTCTATTAAGCAGCAAAAGGTTGGTTTGACTTTAAAGATCACTCCGCAAATTAATAAAGTTACTCGTTTTGTTAAGTTAAAGATTGATCAGAAGATTCAAGACTTTTCAAGCCGTGCCCTACCTGATGGAGTCAGCTCTGATGGTGTCGCAACTGTTGAAAGAGCGGCGGTTACTACAGTTGTTGTAAGAGATAGAGATACCATCGCTATGGGCGGTCTCATGCGAGATAAAGAAGTTTCAACAGAATCAAAGGTGCCTCTTTTAGGAGATATCCCAATTCTAGGTTGGCTTTTCAAGAACACCAGAAATGCTATTGAAAAAGTAAACCTTCTCTTTTTCTTAACCCCAAAGATTCTTGACGCTAAACAAGTAACAGCAGCAAGAACTGTTAAAGACCTCCTAAATAGACGTGGAGCTCACCTTCAAGAAGTTATTGGAGATGAAGACTCATTTAAGGCCACAACTAAAGGACTTTATGAAAAAGCAGTTAGACAAGAAAGTGGACCTTTATATAATAAAGAAGAAGCTGGTCAGTACCAAAACTCTAATAGAGAAAATGGTGGGATCAAGTCGGGAACTTCTACTGATGATGACTTAGGGCTTTTAGATGACTCTAATGTTCCAGATCAATCATCAATTCAAGAACCCGATTACAAAGCGATCTTAGATCAGGTGAAGTTAAAGAAATCAGCAATTAAAAAGAAATAATGGAGATTTGGTGAAAATATCCGATCACGTTTTAGAACAAGTTGAAGGTCAAAAAGAAAAGATTGGTGAGTTGCTTTTAAAACATACTCAGCTTACTCCCGACCAATTAGAAGAGGCCCTTGAAACTCAAAGAGAGTCAGGCTCACTGATTGGGGAGATCCTTCTAAATAAGAACTATATTCATCCTCATGATGTTATCAAGGTTATGTGTCACCAAATCAATATCCCTTACACTCTTGATTTAAAAGTTGATGAAATAGACCCGGCCATCACCTTGGCCCTTCCCATTAACTACGCCAAACACCATGAGATCATTCCATTATTAGAAACAGATAGTTCTGTCACTGTGGCCATGACAGACCCCTTTAATTTTGACCCTCTAAATGATCTCCAAGAAATCTTTAGAAAAGAGCTTAAGATAGTTGTCGCCCCTCCTTTAAAGATTCAAGATGCCATCAACCGTGTCTATGAAAAGGCCAGCCGAAACCTAGTTGATACTCTTGAAGATGAATTTGACGAAAACCTAGACCTTGATGGACCAATTGATATTCTTGATGCCGGCGCTGATGAGGCTCCGGTTATTCGTTTTGTGAATTCCATTCTCTTTCGAGCTGTTAAAGAAGGCGCTTCAGATATTCATATTGAACCTTATGAAAAAGAGACGGTTTACCGTTTTAGAATCAACGGGATTATGACAGAGATCTTAAGGCAACCACTTAAGACCCACTCTGCTGTGAGTGCCCGTATCAAAGTTATGGCAAGGCTTGATATTGCTGAAAAAAGGCTTCCCCAAGATGGAAGAATCCCTCTTAAGATGGCCGGGAAGGATGTAGATATTCGTCTTTCAACAGTGCCTGTTCAGACCGGGGAGAGGATTGTCATGAGGGTTTTAGAGAAATCCTCTAAAGTTCTTCGTCTTGAAGACTTAGGCTTTCACGGTAGAACACTTAAGAATCTTGATGAACTAGTAAAAAGAAAGCATGGGGTGCTCTATGTATCAGGACCAACCGGTTCAGGTAAGACGACTACCCTCTTTGCTTGCCTCGATAGAATCAATGACCCCGACAAGATGATCATTACTGTTGAAGATCCGGTGGAATATGAAATTCCTGGAGTGAGTCAAATTCAAGTAAATCATAAGATCAACCTCTCCTTTGCCCGCGCTCTTAGATCCATTGTTCGTCAGGATCCAGATGTGATCATGGTTGGGGAAACAAGGGATTTAGAAACGGCGCAAATGGCCATTGAAGCTTCTCTTACTGGTCATATGGTTTTATCAACTATTCACACCAACGACGCAGCCTCCGCTCCAAACAGATTGATTGATATGGGAGTGCAGCCCTTTTTAATTGCCTCTTCTCTTGTAGGAGTCTTAGCACAAAGACTTATTCAAACTCTTTGTCCGGCCTGTAAAGTTCCCCACGAGATCACTAAAGAAGAAATTGATGATGTTGAGATGGGAGAGATTCCAGCGGACGCTACTTTCTTTAAAGCAGAAGGTTGTCCTAAGTGTAATTATAGAGGCTATAGCAGTAGAACAACCGTATCTGAGCTCTTATTAATCTCTGATAATATACGCCCTTTAATTTTAAAGAAATCTGATGCAGGCTCAGTTAAGAAAGCGGCTATGGCCGATGGAATGACAACTCTACGTCAAGATTGCTTGTTTAAAGTTTTTCAAGGAATTACTTCTGTTGATGAGATGGTTCGTGTTATTAATGAAGACGAAGCCTCAAGCGAAGAAAAGGAATAATATTGCCCTATGGCCATGTACAGTTACAAAGGTCTCGATAAGACTGGCAAAGAAATTAAAAATACTATTTCCGCTGAAACTCTAAGTCAGGCCAAGTCCAAGCTTAGAACTTCTGGGATTATGCTCATTGATATTAAGGCTCAAAAGTCTAATACCCAAAAAAAGGGTGAACTGTCTTTTGGAAATAGCGTTGGTTTTGAAGACCTCTCCCTAATGACAAGACAGCTGGCAACATTAGTTAAAGCTAAGATTCAAATTGTTGAAGCCTTCTCTGCCCTAATGGATCAAACAGAAAATCCAAAACTTAAAGTCATTCTTGCTGAAGTAAGGCAAAAAGTTAATGAAGGGACAGGAATTGGTGCTGCCCTATCTGCTTATCCTAAGATCTTTAACAATGTTTACGTCAATATGGTTGAAGCTGGTGAAGCTTCAGGAAACTTAGAAGTAGTCCTCTTGAGGCTCGCAGATTTTACTGAGGCTCAGGTTAAGCTTAAAAGAAAAGTTCAAGGAGCTATGCTCTACCCACTTATCATGTCCGGCATTGGGTCTTTGATGATGGGAGTAATCTTCATCTTTGTCATCCCGAAGATTACGAAGATCTTTGTTTCTATGAAAAAAGAACTTCCACTGCCAACAAAGATTTGTATTTGGATTTCTGAATTCTTGCAAAGCTATTGGTGGTCTATACCCCTTGTCCTTTTTGGCGCTTACTGGCTTTTTAATAAGTGGAAGGCCACTCCTAAAGGTGAATCCGCATGGCATGCAATTGTTTTAAAGCTTCCTATCGTAGGGAAACTTGTAACGATGATCAATGTCAGTCGTTTTTCCTCAACTTTAGCGACGCTTTTAAATTCTGGTGTACCTATTTTAACGGCCATGCGTATCGTCAAAAACTTAATCTCAAATGTTCATATGCAAAAAGCAGTTGAAGAGTCGAGGTCAAACATCCAAGAAGGCGCCTCCATGGCCCCTCCCCTCATCGCCTGCGGGCACTTCCCTGTTATGGTGACTCATATGATTAAACTTGGTGAGAGCTCCGGTGAGATTGAACCTATGCTTCAAATTGTGGCAGAGAATTATGAAGATCAAGTTGATGCAAAGCTTAGTGGACTAACCTCCACCCTAGAACCTATAATGATAGTCGCGATGGGTATTTCTGTAGCCTTTATTGTGTTTGCCGTTGTTGTTCCTATGATGGAGCTAAATCAGGTCCGTTAAAACACGATATTGACCAATACCTGACAAAAAATATTTTATTTTAGTTTATATTAGCCTTAAGGAGCTTATTTTATGAATCTGTGGAAAAGACAGGCTAGCGTTGCCAAAGAAGTATTAAAAACAAACTCTGGTTTCTCACTCGTTGAGATCCTAGTTGCCCTAACCCTAATTGGTTTGGCCGGTACTTTTGTTGTTGGTAAAATCTTTCAAAGTTTAGATGACGGTAAGGTTAGTACCGCCAATATTCAAATGGGTGGATTTGCCAATCAGCTTAAAGAATTTCGAAGAAAATGTAATTTCTATCCTGACACAACCCAAGGGCTAGATGCGCTGATTGCAGCCCCCTCGGGACGCGAGTGTAAGAACTATCCACCAGATGGATTCCTAGATTCAGGAAGTATCCCTCTTGATCCATGGGAAAACGAATTCATTTACGAATCTGATGGAAAAAAATTCACAATCAAGTCTTTAGGATCTGACGGTGAAGAAGGTGGTGATGGTCCACATGATTCGGATATCTACTACCCACCAAAGAAAAAGAACTAAGACCTTATGAATAATCAGGCCATCAAGAATGAAAAGGGATTCTCCCTGATAGAAGTTTTGGTGGCCATCACTTTAGTTTCCATAGTTTTCGCTATCTTTGCCGGCTTCAGTTTTAGCGAAGCCGATGACCTTGAAGGCGCTGTCAGTGATGTTGAACGGGCCGTAAGGTTCAGTGTGGACGAAGCTGCTCTTAGGAATGTAATCGTTCGCACAAGGTTTTACTTAGATGGCTCCCCACAGAAAATGTCTGTGGAATATGGCCCCGATGACTCTTTTGTCATCCCGTTAAGCCAAATTGAGGTTCCTACCTCTTCAGTTTTAGATAAAGAAAAAAATGATAAGAAAGATAAAGAGTTCAATAAAAAATTCAACCGTGTTCCAGAATTTAGCGATGGACCAAGAGAAGTAAACGATACAGTTAGAGTTGTTGGTGTTGGATCTGCATTGACTGGTCTTCTCTTTTTAGATGGTCAAGCTTCAATCTACGCCTATCCTACAGGAGAAAAAGATGGAGGAATCGTCATTCTTTCTAATCAAAAGCAAATGGTTGGCGTTACATTTACCCCTTTTCTCTTAGGATTTGATAAAATAAGAAAGAATATTGACCCCGATGTTAGCCTCGATGAATTGCCTGAAGAGCAAGATAAGATGGCCAAGGAGATGTTTGAGTCGTGGATAAAAAAATAATCAGTAACCAAAAAGGAATGTCCTTGATAGAGGTTATGATTGCCATGACAGTCTTTGCTGTTTTCGTTTCTGTCTTTGTTATGACTAACGGATCGAACTTAACAGACTCCCGCAATTTTAAAGACGAACTTAAATTAAGAGACCTGGCATCAACTGCGATTAACGAAATACTTGTTAATCCACCGACCCTAAATGAAGGGCTAACATTAAGCCCTGAAACAAAACCAGTTGAAGATAACCCAGGCTATACATACACAGTTGAGTGGAAGAAATTTGAGCTCCCGGACTATACCAAGATGATGGGAGAGAATAATGAAGACCCACAAGCCGTCTTTCAAAAGAAAGTCTTTGAACAAGTGAAGAATAATATGGAACTCATGGTTTGGCAGCTTGCTGTTGAAGTAAGAAGCCTTGATTCAAATATGAGTTACCGTCTGGCCACATGGATATACAATAAAGACGCTAAAGTTAAACTTTCTGGATTTTAAAAAATGATAAGAAACCAATCGGGATTCACCATTTTAGAGGTCTTATTGTCTACGACAATACTTGCCTTTCTAATGTTAGGGGTGAATACGATTGTTTCAAATAGTACAGAGACTAAAGATATAGTAACGACGGAAGACAGGGCCTATCTTCAAATCTATACCGCCCTAAACCGGTTTGAAGTGGATTTTATCCAAATCTACTCTCCTCTTTATTTTACCGTCAAAGAACAGAGCTTAGACGAAGCCGCTAAAGAACGCGCTGACGACGAAGCTTCGGATAGAGATACATACGATAATCCAAACCTTGCTTATCAAGGTAGTGAAAAGTACCCCACCATTAGCCGAAAAGGCGAACCTATTGGGGCTATTGTTAATGAAGATAAGAACTCCTTGATCTTCTCTACAATGAGCAATAGAAGAAAGATTCAAGATGCAAAAGAATCCCGCTATGCATGGGTAAAGTATTCTCTAGGAAAAGTCTCCGACGATGAAGACTTACAAGGTGAAGAGCTTATCAGAAACTACACCGCCCTTGATCCCTATTCAAAAGAATTTGATTGGAAAAATACAGAGAGCCAAGTCTTACTTCAAAATGTGAAGTCTCTTACTTTTTGGTTCTATGATAAAGCAAAAGAGAAATGGGTAGACCGCCTTACTGATACGGGAGTCGATCAAGAAACACCTCGGGCAGTCAGGATAAACTTAGTTTGGATAAATGACCTTGGAAATGAAATAGAATTTGAAAGAACCTTTAGGCCCCTTTGGCCTTACTTTGATACAATTAGTGACGAAAAAGACCGCCAAGCCGCCCTTAAGCCAAAGGCGGGAAATGCCCCAGGGGCTGAAGAAGATGAAGTTGAATAAAAAGAACTTATTAAAAAATGAAGAAGGAGTGGCCATCTTAATGGTCATGGCCGCTATTGCTTTAATGACTTTTTTATTAGTTGATTTTACCTTTGAAACGAAACTCAATAAGATCAAGGCTTATAATCAAATTGAAAAAGACCAAGCGAGAATGAACGCTGAAGCGGGGCTCACTTTCGCTATGGCCAAGTTAAAGCTCTACCAAGAAGGGCGTAATTATATAGAAAAGACCGAGGCTCTAAAAGGAGTCGTCAACCCAAGTGATATTGAAAGCATTGTGACAATGCCCTTTATCTTCCCTATTCCTGCCAACCTAGGAAAAGACCTTCAGGCTAAGACGGCCATTCAAGAGTTTAGTAAATCAGCTATTCTTCAAGGCTCACTTCAACTCACCATCACTCCTGTAGGTGGCTTTTTAAATCCTAATAATATGAGGATCAAAAAGAAGAAAAAAGGTGAGGAAGACCAAGACCGGGAAGCTGATCAAGATTCAGACCAAGAGGGCGATGATAAAAAGAAGATGGCACCTCAGGCCTATATTGAAAATAAATTAGTTGAGACTCTTGAGAAAGCGTTCAATGACAAGCGAGAGTCTGACGATGAATTTGATAATCTTTACGGTAATCTTCAGCCAAAAATGCTTATCAAAGAATTAAAGTACTTTGTTAATTCCCCTGAGAACTTTATAGACTCGGAGAAAGCCGAAATTGAACAGATTTACTCAAAGGCCGAAGTCACTCCAAAGCATGCTCCTATGACTACAATTGACGAGCTGTACTTGCTTCAGGGATGGAGTGATGAGCTAGTTGAGCTTATTAAAGACCGCTTGGCCACGCATGAAGTAACGATCATTCCTGTAAATAAATTAAATGAAGACCAACTAGATATCCTCTTCCCTAATATTACTGATGAACAAAAAGAAGAGTTCTTTAAGCATAGAGATGGGGATCCAGAAACTGGTGATCCACCAAATAAATTTAAGAATGCTGGAGAATTTAAGGCCCTTATTGTCGGAACCTTAGGTGTTGTTTCTGATAAGGATTATGAGGAGAGGTCAAAAGAATTTGAAAATGCAGGTTTAAAGATTGGAGTAGCAGGAAAGCTGTATAAAGTAGAAAGTATCGGTGAATACAATAGAGCACGCTATCGCTTGGTCGCCTTTATAGACTTACCAATTAAGCCGGTGCCGGTAAAAAAGAAGAAGAAAAAAGAGGATGATAAAGAAGTCAAACCAGAAGTTGATCCGGACCGCGACCCAGAAGACGATGATCAGATTGCTGACAATGATCCTGAAAAGGATAAAGATAAGGAAAAAGTCCCGCCCCTTCAATTGATGAATCCAAGAGTCGTCGAAATCCGACTCAATTAATCAAGTAACTTAAAGTACCAAATTTTAATGCTCTAAGGTAGAATAAATACATGAATATATTGGCCATCGACTTAGGTACTTATGCTGTAAAATACGCTTATTGCGTACTAGAAAAAAAGCAAATCATTGTTCAATCTCATGGACTAGTCGTCATTGATGAGATCAGAAAAGATCTACCTGAAGATATAAGCTTAGAGGAAATTCAACTCGATATCGTTAAGAACTTTGTTCAAGAATTTCCCGATTCAAAGATCATCACTCATATTCCTATTGATATGATCACAACCCGTTATCTTTCGCTTCCGGTGAATAATAAAAAGAAAGCGGAACTTATGATTCCTTTTCAATTAGATGAGAACCTCCCCTTTCCTATAACTGAGGCTCACTACTCTAGCTATATTCAAAGGATTGATGATCACTCAGAGGCGCAAGTATCTATTGCGCCAATTGGTCAGTTTGAAGCTTTGTATCTAAAGTTAGAAAACAAAGACATCATGCCTCACCTTATGGCGTCAGAATTGGCCTATATCCAATCCTATGCAGAGCAAAGCCCTAACTCTAGCTCTTACGCCATTATTGATATTGGTCATCAATTCACTAAAGGTTATTTTATTCATAATAAGAACGTGATCTCTAATCACCTCTCTTATATAGCAGGCTCCGTCATTGATGATGTTATCTCTGAAACTTATGAGATCCCTCTTGATCAAGCCGTTACCTACAAACATCAGAACTGCTTTCTCTTAACTGACGCTCAGTATGAAACAGTTAACAAAGATCAAAAAGAGTTCGCTCTTCTAATGAAGCAGATCTTTACTCCCCTGATTCAAGATTTAAAAAGATGGGAATTAGGCTTTAGAGTAAAGTATGGTCGCCCAGTTGATAGAATCTATATCACCGGTGGAACCAGCAATATCAACAATATTAATAATTTTCTAAGCATTGAATTAGGCATTAAGGTTGAACACTTACCTGAGCCCCATGACTTTATCTTAGATGATGATATTTTAGAGGAGTCTGGAAACCTACTCTCCTCTATCTTTACTATGACGGCTTCTCAAAGGGCCAAGAATCCTCCCGCTAATATGCTAAGTGGGAATTTTTCTGGTTCAACAACGGCCAGTCTGCCAATTCACTCAACTTCATTTATCTTATCAAGGGCCTTAATCCTTCTCGTTGTTTTCTCTTTCTTTATGGGAGCTGAGAAGATCTTCTTTCTAAACTCAGAAGAAAAGAAACTCAACACAAAGATTACAAAGCTTTTAAAGAACTCAGCTCTTGGTCTTACTTCAAAAGACCGGAGAGATTATAAAAGAGACCCTTCTAAGCTGCTTAAAAAGATTAAATCTAAAAATGCTGGAGTCCTTAAAGAAATAGAGACCATTAAAAAAGCACTCAAAGTTAATGCTTTAAAGTCTCTTAGTGAACTTCATACTTACTTATCAAAGAATGAAAATATTCACCTGACACTTTTTGAATCAGCAAATGGTCAAGTCAAAACCCAGTTTAGAAGTAAGTCCGCTGATGATTTAAAAGTTCTTCAAAGAACTCTCCAGGATCTTCCTTTAGCAAATAAAAAGATAAGGTACCAATCAAGCAACCCCCTTCTTTTAAGTATGGACTTTAGTGAGGATCAAAGATGACAGAAAAGAAGCCGATCTTTCGATACGTAGATGAGTTTATCTTTAAGCAGGTTGATGCGCTTAAATCAAGTCAGCCTTATCAAGACCTCATCAGACAAATGAGTTCTCTTTCAGATTTTCAATTAAAAACAGTCAATCAAGTCATTAGCCTCCTTCTCGTTTTTCTTCCAATCCTCCTATTTATAATTCTATGGGTTGTTAATATTAGTTTTAATAATAGCCTCGATAAAAAAAGAGAAATCCTTGCTGAGATCAATAGATTCTCTAGCTCTCAAAAACAATTACAGTCTCTTGGTAGGAATATAATTTCTGGAGCAGCTATAAATAGCCGGGGTGAATTTGGAAAGCAAATTAGTAATTCTATGGCGACCGCTGGCGCAAACAGATCTAACGTAAAAGCCTTAAATTTTGAATCAACTCCAAAAGATGGAATTGTTAATTCTACGGGAGTGGCTTCATTTGAAAATATTAGTACAAAAGTCTTAAGCGCTTTTTTAGCAGATTTAGCTGGTCGCAGTAAGTTTAGAGTTTCAGCATTAATGGTAAAGAAGAATTTAAAAGATAATGTGGTCAAAGGTCAGGTTCAATTACAGCATTATGGTCGCGCCCCCGAGGGAGCTAAATGAGTAGCGTAGATAAAAAAGTAGTCGAAAATAAAATTGAAGACGAAATCTATTTGAACAAGATTCCTTATTTCCTTATCGCAATCTTTTCTTTTGTCTTTATAAGCTTAGCTTTTATTTTAAATTTTCCTTTAGAAGAAAAGGTTCAAGGAGCCATAACAAAAGCCTTAAAATCAAATAAGTCCTGCCAGGTCTCTTATTCAGAGATGGACTTCTCTCTTTTTCTTTTACCAAGTTTTAATTTAAAGGATGTCAGCCTTCCTGGTCGTTGCTTTGGAAGTTCTAGCGCTGGTGGACTTAATTTCTCTAATGTAGATATTGATATAGTCAGGCCCACTGTGCTCCCTCCGGGAGTGTTAATTGAAACTAAGATTAAAGATAAAATAACAAACCTGAATGTCTTTGCTTCAATGGGTATTACTTCGGCTTCTATTAGAGTTGAAAAATCCATTGTAGAAGGTAACCTTATTGCAAAAGCTGGAAACCTTCCCCTTAAGTTAAAAGGTACTCTTTCAGTAGATGCCCTCTTAGATACAGACTATAAGATTCCAACGGCAGGAAGCTTTCATATCACCTCAAAGGACTTAACCCTTCCTCCACAGATGATTATGATCTTACAATTAAAAAGCCTCTCCCTCGCTCCTTTAGTTTTGAAAGGAAATTTAAAAGATGGAATCGTTAGGCTCCTTCGTTTTCAAGTCGGAAATGCACAAAGTAAGATTGAAGCCATCTTCACAAACGGCGTTATCACTCTAAATAAAAAGAACCCTCGCCTCCATAAAGCAGACCTAGAAGGAAAGATCAGGTTCGGTGAAGACTTTCTCACGGAATACCCTATTCTCAATGCTTTTTTAGGAAAGGCTAAGAAAGATGAAAAAGGTTTTTATACAGTTGAGCTTAAGGGTCTCCTTAGCCAGCTCAGACCAAAGCTTCTGTAGACTTGTAAGAACTGCCGGAATTTGATAATTTCCCTCCATGAAAATTGATCAGTTGCAAAAAAACATAGAAGCTCATCTAGAGGTTCACTTAAGAAAGATGCTTCCTAAGCATTCTATTAGTGAAGCCTACCTATATGCCAGCCTCCCCCCTGGGAAGCTGTTTCGGCCCCTTTTAAGCGCTGGAGTGTTCCTTTTTCATAACCCTGATCAAGTTGGAGAATTTGAAGATCATCAAAGTGCCCCTTCAAAGCTAGCTTCCTTTTTAGAACTCCACCATGCCTATACACTTGTCCATGACGATATGCCTTGCATGGATGATGATGACATGAGGCGTGGTAAACCTTCTACCCATAAGAAGTTTGGTCAGTGGCAGGCGCTTCTTGTTGGCGATGGCCTCTTAGGAGCAAGCTGGCAATTGCTTACCCAGATAAAACATAAAGACCTCCTCAGCTATTTAAATTACGCCACTTGGTGCTTAGGTCCAAAAGGCCTTTTACAAGGACAGGTCTTAGACCTCTCAGAAGAGATGACCCTCTCATTTGAAAATCTTATTGAGACTCATAAACTTAAGACCGCTAGGCTTATACAAGCTTCTTTAGTAGGGGGCTATCTTTTGAGCCCCCACCCCAATATGAAAACGGCGAAGGCCTACCACCGTTTAGGAGAAGCGCTAGGGATAAGCTTTCAATTGCTCGATGATTTAACCGAGCTCACAGAGAGCTTAGGTGAACATGAGAAAAAAGTGAATCCTTGGATTTGGGCCAAGACTGAGTCCACAAGATCTCTAATTGATAACTTAAACCTAGTTACGAAACTAGTTCCTAAAGAAGCAGAGCTCCTTCAAGAAATCCTAGCGCTGTATTTTAAAGGAATAAGTAAAAAAATAGGGCCCGAAATGGACCCTCTTAATCAATTTATAAGTGATGAAGACTTAAGACCAATTATATCGCTCTTGAAGGTTTTGGGTCACGCTTAATAAGTCACTAAGCTTTGATTTCGCCATAACCAATTTTTGAATATCATTATCTTCTAAGTTTCTTGAAGTCATTGCTTTCATTTCTTCAGGTAACGGAGGCATTTCAGAGTCAGCAGAGAGTTCTTCCTCTACAGGACTTTGTTCCTGAAGAGCATAGAGTCTTTGGATCTCAAACTTTGCTTTTTCGATGGTAAGTTTATCTTCAAAGAGAAGTTTTTTCACAAGGACAATAGCTTCGATATCTTTATGCTCGAAAAGCTTTTGCCCAGAAGAGGAAATTAAAGGGGAGATCTCTGCAAATTCTGATTCCCAGAACCTAAGAACATAAGGTTTAACACCTGTTAAGGTGCACACTTCATTAGCTTTGAAATGCGACTTATTAGGGATCTTAATCATAGACGCTCCTCCTAAATTACTTAATCTTCCATACCCTCATCAGAGTTCGACATAAAAGAACTTAGTGCTCTGGCCGTACCCTCTTTTGCAGGCAAAGATTTATCTTCTTTCCCTTTATCATCTAAACGATGAGAGTAACGAGCAGTCACATCTTCTTTTAAAACCTGTGATGGCTTGAATGTTAAAACACGCCTCGCGCTAATTTCCATAGCGTCACCCGTCTGAGGATTTCTCCCCACACGTGTTGCCTTATCTCGAATAGAGAAGTTTCCGAAACCGGAAATCTTCACCTTCTCGCCTCTAGCAAGTGTGTCCTTGATTACTTTGAATACTAAGTCTACAAGATCAGCCGCTTCCTTTTTTGAGAAACCTGCTTCTTTGTATACTCTCTCTACTATGTCTGCCTTTGTAAGACTCATGTCATCTTCCTCCGTGAATAAAACATGGATTTCTTCCTAATATTAATAGTTTAAGGTAAGACGCCGCCGTTAGCTATTAAAATCTTTAATCGAAACAAATTTCCTTGTTATTTTTCCTTACACGTCAGAGTTAACCACTCAGGTAATAGGTAAAAACCCATGATTTTAACTCCCTAGCCTCTATTTTAAGGGCATTTTAGCCGAATAGTTGTCATGAGCGAAAATCTAGAAGAAAAGGAAGAAGTACATTTTAAAATTTGTAACTCTGTTCTTAAATTAGAAGTAAATAAAGGCCATCTCAAGTGGACCATCTCTGAGGTTTCTAAAGACAGTGGCGTTACACGCTCTTTAATCTATTATTATTTTGGCAAAGAAAAAACCACTCTTCTCGAAGAGGCTTACCGTTACATGGTTCAAGTTTTCTTCAATGTAAACGAAGAGAAGAGCCTAGGGCTACGGGCAAGAATGAAACTTGTTCTCAAGAACCTTAAAGAAATGCCCTACGCATATATTCTTTTTTTCTTAGAGCGAAAGAAAGACACAGAGGCAGGGGCCTTAATGAGAAAAGCTGAAGAGGAACTCTTTAGAAAGCTAAAGATTGAATTTCCTGAATTAACCGAGATAGAGATAATAAGAATCTATATTTTAGAACTAGGCTCTGTCGCTTATGGACTAGAGCCCGATCTAGTTGACGATGTCTTTAAGTTCTAACGCTTGCGAGTTTTCTTCTTAGAAGCTTTCTTACCTGTTTTTTCAAGTTTCTTATAAAGCTCTTTTCTCTTAGCGTCCTTAAGCTTCATCCATTCTGTTAGTTTCGCACTTACTTCTGTAAGCTCTTCAACTAACTTCTTTTTAATAAGCTTTGTAGACCCAGCAATCTTTTGGAACTCTTTTAACTTGGCCGTATCTTCTTTGACCATAAGAGCTCTTTTAGAAACTTCTTCTTTAGTCATTCTATAGATAGGCATGTCAGCTAAGTAGTCACTATAGAAGTATTTCTTCTTAGATAAGTACTCAACAAAGGTTTTTCTGTTAGCACTTTTTGTAGCGGCCACATATTCTTTATTCTTAATAAATTTAATGATCTCATTGTTCTGCCTAATCTTATTCTTATACTCTTCAGATAAAAGCTCATATCGAGTCTTGACCACAAGAAGTCTTTGCTCAGTAAAAATCTCTAGGATCTCTTCAGGCTTTTTGAAGATCTTAACCCCACGTTCAGAGATGAGCGTATAGTTAGGAGATAAAGACGAGACGATTCCCATCTTTTTTCTAACTTCTTCTAGTGGTGGCTGCGCCCCTCTTTTAAAGATCAGTTCGATATGAACAATGTTATCAACTGAAGAGTCGATAAAGTCTTTTATATAATCATTATCTATATGCTTAGTAAGATACCTATAAGTCTTAGTAGCGTCATAACCCCTAGGAAGCTCAGTGATGACAATCTTCCCTGAGATCTCTTCAATTCTCATAGGAAAGATAAACTTCCCTTTATCGTTTTGAATCTTCTCAGAATAGTAATGCACATAAGGGCTAATCTTTTTAGGCTTCCCTGTTTCGACAATACTGATCATTGAAGCGCAAATATCTTTGTGATGAAAGCTAGGAATTGCAGAGCTAAATCCCGTTCCAATCCCCTCAGATCCGTTAAGAAGCATTAAAGGAAGCTTTGGAAGTAAGCTTACCGGCTCCATAACTGTTTCATCATAATTTGGAACCATTTGAACTTGGTTCATATCATCAAAGAGTAAGTACTCAGCAATCTTTGCTAATTTACATTCAATATAACGACCAGCGGCTGGCGCCGTTTCCATCCTTTCACCGAAATAACCTTTCTTCTCAATAAGAGGATAGTTATTAGAAAAAGTATAATCCTGGGCTAAGTTAACAATCGTCGATTCAATTGAAGCCGGACCGTGAGGGTGAAGCGTTAGCACTAAACCAGTTGCAGCTGAAACCTTAACTAGTCCTTTACTTTGATTCCTGTAAAGAGTGTAGAGGATCCTTCTCTGTCCTGGCTTTAAACCATCTCGAAGGTAAGGAATAGCTCGGTCCATCAAAGTGTAGATTTGATAGATTCTGTATTCTTCCTTAACAATCGCCGCTAGAGGTACTGATTCAAGGTTATGTAGGTATTCAATTTCCATAAGCTATTACTTCTTCTTTTTGGTTGTTTTTTTCTTTGTTACTTTTTTCTTAGCGACTTTTTTCTTGGCCACTTTCTTTTTAGCCACTTTTTTCTTCGCCGTTTTTTTCGAAGCCTGCTTCTTAGCTGCCTTCTTTTTACTAGCAGACTTAGCATTCGCTTCACGAACTGCTTTTCTAGAAGACTTCGTAGAAGAGCCACCTTCTCCATCCATCAATAATTCTTTTCTAGGAGCAGAGTCTTTACCAAAACAAACATCAAGCATGGCCTTAGCCTCGTTGACGTTATCAGCTGTAATCTTAGTAAATTCATCACGCTGAAGAACATACTTCCAAGCCTCAGGAGACATCTCCCCTAGCCCTTTGTTTCTATGAATGGCCTTAATCTTTAAAGTCTTTTTCTTCTTCATCTCTTCTAATTGATCAGGTGATTCCACATAGAGAGTGTCTTTATCCGTTACAATTTCAAAAAGAGGCGCTTTAGCAATCTGGATTGAGCCTTGCTCAAAGAGCTCAGGCCAAAACTGATAGAAGAAATTCGTTAAAAGCGTATTGATATGCCCACCGTCAACATCAGAGTCAGAAAGGAAGACAATCGTTGAAAACCGAAGGCTCTTCCAATCTACTTCCTGACCGATTGTTAGTCCTACTGAGGCCATAATATTGGCAAATTCTTTATTCTCTAAGATATCTTTAATCGAAGATTGAGCCACATTCATGGGCTTCCCTCTAAGAGCGATCCCCCCTTGGTACAGCTTATTTCTAGCTGATCGAAGACCTCCAATAGCTGAATCCCCTTCGCAAATAAAAAGCGTACACTTAGAGCGGTCCTTTCTTTCATTAGCATCAAGAAGCTTTTCAACTCTGATTTTCTTTTGTTTACGACCGATCTTAGCGGCATCTTTGAATTCTTGAAACTTATGGCGGTTCTTAGCTCTTTCAATAACAAGTTCAATGAACTCCTTATTCTTTCGCATCCACTTATCCATATGCCGACCCATGAACTTTTCAATACCTTTTTCAAGGTTAGTATCACGGACCAGTTTTCTTTTTGTTTGAGATTCAAAGCGCGGGTTAGGCATGGTAATACCTAAGATAAAGGTCATTCCCGCTAGGATATCATTATCGTGAACAACCACCTTAGCTTTCTTAGCAAGGCGTTCAGTCTTTTCTTTAACGGCGTTAATAAAGACTCTTCTAAAGCGGTCTTGGTGAAAACCACCATCAAAAGTAGGAGTTGAGTTCACAAAAGAGATGAACTTCTCTCTATCTTCAGTCTTTTTATCAAGAACGAGGGAAAAGTGCATATCAATAGCGCCCTTAACCTTCTTTCCCTTGATATTAGTTGTTTCGTATTTATAGACTTCGTCCCCTATAAGTTGGGCCGTATCCTTATTAATTCTTTGAGCCAGCTCAAACATCCCCTTTTTAAAATGGAACTTTTCCTTATTAAAATAAAAGGTAAGCCCTGGGTTGTTATAAGCTAGATCGATGATCCTCTTTCTTAAGAGTTCTTCATCAATAGTATTGTTCTTATAAACTTTCTTAGAGAGGACTAGTTCAATCTTTACCCCAGAAGGTCCTTTATAAGATTTTGGCTTTGATTTTTTGATCTTAAGAGCGCCGTCAATAAACGTATAGGTCTGCTCTTTTTTAGAATTATAGTGGCGAACAGTAGCTATGTACTCATCAGAAGTTAAGCAAGTTGCAGCGGCCCCAAGACCATTTTGCCCAAGGGTTCTGTGTAAAAAGCCCTTCTCATCAACTTCTTCGTCCTTAAATTTTGAACCTGTTCTAAACTCAGAATAAACTTGAGGAACTTTATTTAATGGGAACCCAATACCGTTATCTTGAACAATGACCCTTTTTCCCGCTTTATCTAAAAAGCAGTGAACTTCCGTCACATGGCCACGATAATATTCATCAATACAGTTATCGAGGATCTCCTCAATAGCCTTTGATTTTGCCTGATGGAACTGAACAGTCTTAAACTCTATACCTTTGTCCGTATATACGTAGGTATCGAGCTCTTCAACGTCATTACTTCCAAAAACAAGAGTAATTCTATTTCTACAATGCCAACGCTGATCCTTTGCTTCGATCTGCGCGTCTTTTGCTTTGCCTTTTCTTTTGACACTTCCAACAGCCATAATTAATGCAACTCCATGCGTCATGCTAGTTGATACAATTTTGATATTATAACCAAGGTTAGAGGGCCGGATTATCGGTGAAAAGGGTATATGCGTTATATTAGTTTGATAATCCTATTAATTTTAATTAGTTATTCAGCAATATCTCAAGACCTAAAAAGCTCCTTATCCCCTGCAAATGCTCCTTTCAACATAGACTCAGCAGGTCTAACTCCTAGACAAAAAAAAATTATTAAAGACCACGAGGTCTACGCCAAATCCACGGTCAAAGACTACGAAAAATCCTCTCACCTACTAGGTCCACTCAAAACCGCAATGGTCAAGGTTCAGTCTTTGGACTTCAAGTTAGCAGGTGTTCACAAACGTTCTTGTCGCTACGCTCTTAAGAAAGTTTCTCTTTACGAGAATTACAAAGACTATATGGGCTTTATAAAAAATAGCACTTACAACGAGAAAACCTCAAGGATTTACTTAAAGATAAGCCACACTATTCTCCCTATAGACATGGTCTTAAACTTTATCATCCCAAGAATCAAGAAGCCCGGGGCTTACCCTTTTGTCTTTGATAAGGGTTTTCTTAAGGACTTAAAGGGAGAAATTCACGTAAGCCCCTTAGGAAAAGAGTGTTTTTTCTATGTTTTAGCTAACTGGGAAGGGCCAGATACGGGCTTTTCCAACAGCCTTTTTGAGTTCTTTTCAAAGGGCATAGCCGTCCTTGCCATTGAAAATCTTTTCCGTGTAAGCGGCGGAAATTAAAAGGATAGCGCGCCGCGGTTCAAAAGCGAGCTTGCACCTACTATAACAGTCCTTCAAAGGGCACCAATTGAAAGTTAAACAAATAAACGCGAACGACACTCACGAACTTCGTCATAAGATGCTTAGACAAGGGCATCCTATCGATGAATGCGTCTTCAAGGGCGACGAAGATGAACAAAGCTTCCACCTTGGGGCCTTTGTTGATGGGAAACTCGTAAGTGTGGCTTCATTTTATTTTGATAGAAATCATGAATTTGATGAACCAAATCAATACCGTCTACGTGGCATGGCCACCAGTCCAGATCACCAAAGAAAAGGTCTCTCTCAAGAGTTACTCAAGATGGCCTTTCCTATTATCAAACAAAACTTCTGTTCTCTTCTTTGGTGTAACGCCAGAAGTTCTGCTGTTGGTTTTTATCAAAAAGCGGGCTTTGAAAAGATGGGTGAAGAGTTTGAGATTCCAACCGTTGGACCTCACTTTCTTATGTACAAGAAGCTAGCCTAGTACTTGGCGTTCTTTGAATTCTGACAATATGATTTTTCACTTTGATTATGAATCAAGCTGTACTGCTTATTAAAGCAATCCACTTGCTCTTTGAATTCCTTTAAAGGGGCGCAAGGCAGGGCCATCCTCTTAGCGCGGTAACCAAGGTCCCTTTTTTCCCTGCAGAGAAGAAAACTAGGCTCATTCACACAGACAAAGCTTCTTTGCTTACAATCATAAATTAAGAACCTTCCCCTTGAGAACTCTTGGGAGATCTTAGGCTCTTTTCTCCTTCTTTCCATCTCACTTAGGGTTTCTTTATCAATATAAGAAGTTCCCGCCCGGGGGTCTTTTACATCCCCTAGAGATAGGCTTGAAAAGCAAAAGAACAATAGAGTAAAGCAAAGCTTAAATGAGGACATAGTCCATAAATTATACTATATACTTAGGATTATAGGAGAGCAGCGTGGCCGAATTTCATAATAAAATATACTTAAAATTGAGTACTCTCATCGGAGAAGCTATTGAGAAAGCCTTTGATGGCACTTCTTTACCTCAAGATGAGATCATCTCCATGATTGGAGGAGCTCCTAACCTAAAGATGGGGCATTTTGCATTTCCCTGCTTTATCCTGGCAAAGCCCCTTAAAAAAGGCCCTCCACAAATCAGTGCCGCTTTATTGGAGAATATTGAGAAGCCTGAATGGGTTCAGGAAGTCATCACCCAAGGTCCATATTTAAACTTCTTTTTAACACCAAAAGCCTACGGTGAACTTGTTGTAGAAAGTATTCTCGAGGGAAGTTATTTTCAACAAGTCATATCAAGCGATAAGCGAAAAACTATGGTTGAATACTCTCAGCCAAATACCCATAAAGAACTTCACGTAGGTCATATGAGAAACCTATGCCTCGGTAACGCCATTGTAAGAATGAGCCAGTACGCGGGAATTGAAACGATCCCAGTTACCTACCCTGGGGATGTGGGAACCCATGTGGCCAAATGCCTTTGGTACTATAAATATCATAATAAAGAGCAAGCTCCAGAGACTAATAAAGGGGCATGGCTTGGAAGGTTATACTCAAATGCGAATAACCTTCTTGAAGATCAAAAAGGGACTGACCAAGAAGAGAAGAACAGAGAGATTCTCACATCTATCCTCAAAGAACTTGAAGAGAAAAAAGGTGAATACTTTGACCTTTGGAAAGAGACACGCGAATGGTCAATTGAGCTTATGAAAGAAGCTTATTCTTGGGCAGGAGTTGAGTTTGACCGTTGGTTCTGGGAATCAGAAGTTGACTCCCCTTCATTAGAGTTGGCAAAAGAATACCACGCTAAAGGACTTTTCAAAGAAGATGACGGCGCTATTGGCATTGACCTCTCTGAAGATAAACTTGGCTTTTGTATCCTAATCAAAAGAGATGGCACTGGTCTTTACGCCACTAAGGACCTTCATCTGGCCAAAAAGAAATTTGAAGAATTTAAGATCGATCGAAATATCTATATCGTCGATAACCGTCAGGCCCATCACTTTAAACAAGTCTTTAAGGTTCTAGATCTAATGGGCTTTGAACAAAGTAAAGACTGCCATCACCTACAATACGATGTGGTAGAACTACCAGAGGGTGCTATGAGTTCCCGAAGCGGGAATATCATCCCCCTTATGGATCTGATCGCCCAAATGGAAGAGACCATTAAAAAGAATTACCTTAACCGTTACCTTGATGATCCTGATTCAGGCTGGAATGTCGAAGAAGTTAATTCAACTGCAACCATGGTTGCAAACGGAGCTATCAAGTACGGCATGATCCGAGTTGATAATAATAGAAAGATTGTCTTTGATATGAATGAATGGTTAAAACTTGATGGGGAGACAGGTCCTTACTTACAGTATGTACACGCAAGAATTTGTTCTCTTTCTAATAAGCTAGATTACAAAGAAGGCCCTTCAGATTGGAGCTTACTAAGTACTTCTCAAGAAGTCGCCCTATTACAAAAGCTCTCCCTCTTTAACTCAATAGTGGAAAGCTCAGTAGCTTCTTTAAAAACCATTCACCTTTGCTCTTATCTTTATGAATTAGGTAAGCTCTTTAATTCTTTTTACGCTGAATGCCCTATAGGAAAAGCGGACTCTGAGCAATTAAAGACGGCCAGGCTTGCTCTTGCTGTGGCCACGGGTAAGGTTATGAATAAAGGTCTTGAGATTCTTGGGATTCCTGCTCCTCAGAAGATGTAGAGTTATTCTAATTAAAGTTCGCTTTCTTACGAGGCGAACTTATTCATTTTCCTAATAGTTTCAAAGCGCCTCTTGGCAATGCTTATTTGCTACGCAAATAATCATCGCTCTACAAAGAACTAAATCAGAGGGGTTCATTAGCGAAGCTAGTGAACACCAACCAAGGGCTAGAATATTGGTTAAGATTTACAAAGTAATTTCCCGCGGGAGTGAAAAAGCATTACACGTCCTTAAAAGATGTAAAACTATTCTAATCAAAGTTCGCTTTCTTACGAGGCGAACTTATTCATTCTCACTATAGTTTCAAAGCGCCTCGTGGCAATGCTCATTTGCTACGCAAATAATCATCGCTTTTCAAAAACTAAATAAGAGATAGGGGTTCATAAGCGAAGCTTGTGAACACCAACCAAGGGCTAGAATATTGGTTAAGATTTACAAAGTAATTTCCCGCGGGAGTGAAAAAGCATTACACGTCCTTAAAAGATGTAAAACTATTCTAATTAAAGTTCGCTTTCTTACGAGGCGAACTTATTCATTCTCACTATAGATTCAAAGCGCCTCGTGGCAATGCTCATTTGCTACGCAAATAATCACAGCTTTACAAAATAAAAAGAAGAGATAGGGGTTCATTAGCGAAGCTAGTGAACACCAACCAAGGGCTAGAATATTGGTTAAGATTTACAAAGTAATTTCCCGCGGGAGTTAAAAACGAACTAAAAAAGGTCTACTCCCACAACCCAACACCATTCTCACCAAGAGCTTTTTTCATTAAAGGTTTAAGATCATCTTCTGTACGCTTTTCGATTTCTTTTTGTTGTGCCTTCCCTTCGCCTAGCTCTCCTTTCATAAGAGGAGTCAAAATATCAGTGGCAAAGTATTTAACTGCCTTCTTACCACTTGGTGTATTTCTTAAAGAATAAGATCTATTATCCCATCTAGTACCCCAATGAAATTCATTGCGGTTATAACCCGCAAGTCCATAGAAAGGGATAGCTAAAGCGGCCCAGCCTGACTCCATTGAATCTCTCCTATCAGTCAACGACTTTTGAGCGATTGGCCCAAAAAGAGTTTCAACGAAACCACCGTTAGCGGTATCAGCAGCCAGAGTATCAATCACTTTCCCATTAATATCTTTCATAAGACCATCAAGCTTTGCTTTAGAACTTGGATTCTTCGTATCAAGGAGTTCAAAGATCTCACTTAACTCAAGTCCTTTAAGTTTTCTTTTAATATCAGTTATGGCCTGATTTCCCTTTTTACCAGCGAAGATTCTATTAAGCATATCTTTTGAAGACAATTGCCAGACCACTCCGGAGGGGTCGACTCCTTGATCTTTTAGGGCCTGCGTTGATTTATCTTTTATAATCTTAGAAACAAGAGACTTTAACAAGATGTCTCCTAGATTTGAACTTACTAAGAGGTCTTTAAGTTCCTGAACCGACATATTGCCTTTGTTTAATTTAATGGCCCTCTTAACTTTCTCTTCAAAGTCTTTTATCCCCTCTAAGAATCCTTGTTGATCGTAACTAACGAGGTCTTTGATATACGTAGCAATCATGGGCTGAAACTCTTCCATAATAGTAATATAGTCTTTCTCGTTTGCACTCTCAGACTTAACTTCAGGCTTTCTATCAATCTCCTGATTCACATCCTTGATAAACGTGTCCACATTAAAATTAGTAGGTTTTCCGTCATACTTAGTAGTTAGAATACTGCTGAGTGAATCTAGAAATGCGCTAGTAACTGCTTGCTCTTTAGCATTTAACTTAAACTTAGGCTCCGTGATAAGCTTCATCTTATATTCTTGAATCAGGTTTGGTGCTAAGGATTCTAGTCCACAGTTCTTGATCTTGTTAGCAATCCAGTCCGTATCAACAGGCTGATAAGAATCATCTTTGATAGAGGAATTTAGCCTAAAGGCCTCAGAGATATATTCAAAATCTCCTTTTTTACCATCTAATGATTTTGTACTAGTAAAGGGAGAGAGTTTTTCTGATACATCAGCTCGCACTTCTTGAATACAGGCATCCCATTCAACAATAGTCTTTTCATCCTGTACAAAAAGACCGTCACCGAGATCTCTAGCGTATTTTATTGCGCCTTTGGTGAAACCAAAGATAGTCATAGCAGCGCAGGCATCCATCTTATATTTATACTCTTGAGTCTTAGAGTAGATATCTACTTCTCTTGTGCATTTATTAAAGTAAAGAAGGCTATCTTTAATCACTGCAGAGTTTTGTTTTTCATTCTTGCTTAAGAGCCTTAAGATTTCCTTAAACTTAAAAGGAATGATTTTTTCCATTGCATCTAATCTTAGTTTATTTGAACAAGCATCAAACTCTTCCTCAGGATCGTATTTTTCATTTGACCAATTTCCATCAAGAGCAGCCTCTGCGTCTTTTTTATATTTATTAAGACACTTACCAAAGTCACCAATCAGTTCCTCTTGTAGGTTTGCCTTAAAGGAAATTGTTTGGGCGCGCATCTGATCACTTGCTCCGCCACTAATCTTTACTGTTTGATCAAGTGTATAAGGAATGACACCTTTTACAATCTCTGCACCAGCTGTTGCTTTAATTGTTATAGTTAGCCTCTTTAAGGCCTTGTCAGCTTCTGCCTTATCTTTGATTCGGCTTATATTCTCTATTTCTTTTTTGACCTCATCGTTGAGAACTCTGCCAATGATTCTTTCTTGGTCTACACCATTAAAGATACGTGAATTTTCATCTTGGTTTAGATTCTTTGTAAGAGTCTTACCAATGACCCAAACCGTTGAATCAGATTTTAATTTAACAACACATTCATCTAAGTGCTTATCAACTGTTACTCCAGGAGCTCTATTGTCTAGGCACTTATTTAAGATCCCAATGGCTCTCTCTTTCATGTCAATGACATCTTGCTCTGTATCTAAAAGACCATCTTTGATAAGCCCTTCAGCAGTAAGCCCTACAATCTCAGGCCCGATCAATCGAGTAGCATCGAGCTTAAATTCATCTAGAGTTTCTGCCATAACCTGGGCGTTTTCATCTTTAGATGCCTCTAAGATCCTGTTTCTATAATCTAGTCCACTTGGACCAAGTAACTCTGCTTGTGCTCGCGCTACAATACGGCTCACTTCTTTGTTTTTTCTAACTGGGTCGTCTAAAGAGACTAAATCTATGACTTGTTCTTCAAGACTAAAGTCAATTATCTGAAGTGCTGCTTTTCCTTTATAGGCCTTGGCCCTTGCTACTAATTCATCAATACTCTTTGAGCCCTGCATGTCTTTATCCATGCCATCAAGAACGACCTTCCCCCAGGTCTTGATATTCTTATCTTTTACTTTGGCATCTATTAATGAGCCCTCAACAATAGGTTTAAAGATAATCCCTTGAATCTCATCATCTAGTAATAACTCAACCCCGCATTTTTCTTTAAGTGGATCAAGGGCCTCAGTCATTTCATTAACTGTTTCATAACCTTTTAGCTCTCTATTGAAGCAGGCCTGAATCTTCTCACCCATTAATTTTTTATGGGACTCATTAAGTTTAACTAACTTCCCTAGTTCTGGATCAGCAGCAAGAGTATCTTCAACGATCTTTCCAACTGCATGGTAGCTGGCCCATGAAAGAGCCTCTTTTAAACATCCTGCGTGGGCACGGTCAGCGTATTCGGCTCTATATGTAGCCCTTATGGCCTTCTCATCTTTAGAAAGACCGACCTCCTTAGGAAGTATGTTTTCAATTTCGTCAGTGATTCTTTTCTCTTCTCTATCAAAACAATACAGAAACCTTGGTTTTGTTTCAGGCTTCTCAGATAAAGAGTTATAAAAATCAGCACCAATGGCCTGCTTTACCATCTCTGGAACAACTCTTGAAAGAGTTCTGTTGAGAACTAAATTTGCACATTCTCCTGGTTCAAGAGAAGGAACTGAGACTATTTTCTCTGGTCTAGGTCTTGGTCTACCACTCTCATACTTTTCATCATCTGAGGACTTAGAACCTTTGATTCTAGCAATAACTTCTCGCTGTTTATTGATACAAGCTTCGTAACCCTTCTCAAGGACCATTGTACTAGTTTCTACTCTCATCTCAGGAGTAAGGTCTTGCTTGGCAAGTTCTATGGTTAAGATCTTATCAATAACAACTCGACCCGTATCAACCTTGATTTCACTAACACAACCCATGAGGCTATTTTCAAAATCAACCGGCTCCATAGAGTTTAATTTTTCAGTGTTATACTTAGTTCCAAAAAGACCTTCTGATTGAAGACCCGTGGAATTAAAACAGCTCCTTCCGTCTTTTAGGACCTTTTCTTTTTCATTACTTGTTAAAGTAAATTTATATCCCTTTGAATCAGCGATGGCCTTTACTTCCGTATCAAGAACAGGGCCTAGGGCCTTATCTACCGTTGAAAGAAAAGCTTGATAGAGGCAACCCTTTATCTTATTCGTAGAATCTGCCTCTGAAGCAACAGGCCTGTAATTTTCTTTAATACAGGCCATATAAACTTTATTCGCTTCATCTTCCATTTTACCTAAATCATTTTGTCTAAGTTTTAAAAGAAGGATTTCACTACCTACAAAGATAGGAGCTTCTACTTTAAAGATCTCCATACACTTATCAGCAACTTCTTTATTACGGCTCTTTCCTGCCCGGGCCAAGCACTCTTTAAAAGCATCAGTTACATTGAGAACAATCGTTTTTATGGCCTTTTCAGATTCTTCAGGGAGCATTTCTTTAATCACTCTTAAAAGAATCTCATCCCCAAAGGCAGCGTAGGCCAGCTGAGCCCCTTTGGCCGTAATATCCGTAACTCCGCTTCTATAATTGTCCGTCTTTTTACCAAGCTCAATTGAAATATCATTAGAGATAGCCCAAATCTCGCGGTTGGTAATTAAGTGGTTAAACTCAGGCCCAGCGAATGTTTCATTAGCATTTTCGTAGATGGTATCCCTAACAAATTCTCTTCTTCCCTCTTTACCAAAAAAGAGTTTGAAGAATCCATTCTTTAATCCACCAGATCCCTCAACAAAAGGAGCATCGATATCATAGTAGTTCTTAGCAGATCCATCTAGGCGTATGCGAGTTCCACTAGAGGCAATCTCTCTTCTGTCTTTATCAAACGAAAAAGGAAAGATGTTTTTCTCAAAGCCTTCGTACTCAAATTCTCCAGATTTTTTCCCTTTAACAAAGACGGCTAAGTTTCCTTTTAGGATTCCTTTTTCAACACGGATATTATCAGCGTTGATACCCATCACTGCCTTCCATTCTTTTTTATCTGGATAGTTTGTTGAGATTAGATAGTTTCTTTGACCTTCATCATCAGTCTTAAAATCAAGTTTGAGACCTTCTTTTAAAGCCTCTTCGTCACTCATCCCTACCCACTCCATACGAGCGACTTGCCCTTTTGCATCGAGGAAGACTTTCACTCTTCTAGGCTTATCGAGTATATTTAATTCTAAAAAGAGGCTTCTATTGGAACTTGGAATAATGTTCTTAGCGACTGCTTTATGTAGCTGCTGATCCCAAAGAGAATCAGTGATATTTTCAAATCCTCCAAGGTCTGGAAGGATATGCGTTTCCACTACGTCACGGCAAGGAAGGGCCTTTGAACCTCTAAAGTGATCAAGAGCCGATTCTGTATAAATCCTACTTGAAACGAGATCATTTCTAGCGGCTTGATAGCCATGCTCAGTTGTTAAATCATAGACCGTATCTACTGTCCTTAAGACTTTAGACCTATCATTTTTATCGAGTTCTAATTTTTGAGAAATAAGTTCTTGGCGATCAAAATTAAATGAGACTCGGTAAAGATTATTTCCGCTATATCTTTCCTTAACAAGAACATCACCTTCACGCTGCTTAAGCATGCTTTGATAGGCCCTGTTAAAATGATCATTATTAAATCCAAACCCCGCTTTTCTCATTTCTGCTTTAATCTTTCCCATGGAAGATTGAAACTGAACGGGGGTCTTAGCCCAATGGCTACTATCTTCACTAATTGAGAAGTTATTATCTCGTGAGCTAGGGTTTAAAAGATCTGGCCTAGCGATCTTACGGGGAAAGTTAAAGGCTGGTGAATTAGATTTCTTTGCTTTAAAAACTTTTGTAACAAACTCTCCTCGCTCTTTATTAAAATAAACTCCAAGATGTTTTGTATTTCTTCCGCTACCACTTTTTCCAGTAGAGATCAGTTCAAAGTTATTAGAGGAGTTATCAACTCTTCTTTCAAGGCGGGCCACAAAGTCCCTAGCCGCTTCTTTGCTTCCAAACCTAACCCCAAGTCCGTTGGCAGTCTTTGATCTATTAGCCGGGTCTGATAAAGAATGAACTGTATAGCTAGCTTTAACATTATGTTCATCAAGGTTTGAAGGCGAAACATTTGAGAGGCTTCTTGAACTCTTAGGAAAATCAAAACGAGCCTTACCAGAGGCGGCTCTTCTTCTTTCAAACTCTTTAGACCAGCTAAAGGTTTTTGAGACTAAACGTTGTTTTTGAGAATCATAATAAACGGCGGTAGAGGTTCTTCTTCCTTCATCATGTTGCTGAGCCTCTAAGCTATAGCGCTCCCCCGCAAAGGCATGGCCCAGGCCGAAATAGCATAGCAATACGCTAAAAATTAAAAACAACTGACTAAATCTTATAACTACCTCTCTATAGCTCTTCTTCTCATCGGTATAAATGAAAGAAGACTAAAGAGGCTTTATTGACGCTAACGACCTGTAATCATAGGCATAATAAAGAATTCAAAGGACAGGGTCCCGGCCCCAAAGATAACAGCAATCAAAGTGAATTTAAGCATCTCAACCAATGGATACTCCCCAGAGGTCTTTGCCCCATTCAGTATTCCAAAAAGCATCCCAATCCCAAGCCCTACTCCGTGGGCCGTATTGGCAATATTGCCTATTGCCCCAGTAAAACAAAGAAAAAACCAACCTATCAAGATCCAAATATCTCTTTTAGGGAGAGCAAAGCTTGAGTTTCTATCAAACTGTTTATTCATCCAGATAAAGCCTAAAAGCGCGTAAACTATTCCAGAGAGACCCCCAAAAGGATTTTTACTAACAAAGTATTGAGAAAGGTTTGAGAGGATTCCTGAAGTTATAAGGAGGACTAGATAATAGGTTTTCCCTTTTAGGTTCTCAATCAAACTTCCTAGATCCTTCATCCACATGCCGTTAAAAAGAATATGCATAAAACCAAAATGAAGAAAGACAGGGGTGATAAGACGCCAAACTTCTCCTTGCATAACTTCAGGGAGAAATACATCTCTTCCTGGGTAATTAGTCATAAAGAAAAGTTTGTAGATTGAATCAGACACAAAGATCTTACTGACAAAAACCAGAGCACTAATGATTAAGAAAATAAGGCTGATACTCCCAAGGGGGGTTTCCTTCATTTTCTTATATTCTTCAGGCATCTCTTGCGGTGGCGGGGCAAAGCCGACCTTTACCCTATAGTAATCAAAAGCCTCGGGTGCTGTCTTCTCGTCGTCGCTCGTTATGACAAAAAGGCCAGATTCAGAGTCTAAATGTACCCTAACGTGGATATTTCTTTTTAATAATTCTGATACTATTTGGTCAGCTACTTTTTTATCTGCTAACTCCCCAATCTTTATCGTATTTTCAAATTCATTCATGGTTTAAGATTATAGGGAGAGAAAAGCTTTCGCAATTCCTAAAGAAATTATCTTCAGGCTCGAAAAGGTTTAAGTAACTGGAGGAAAAATGGCATATGACAGTAATGAATTAATGAAGCAAATCGAACAAAGAGTTTCACAACTAATCAATAGCAGTGATCCAAAACAAGATCTTCAAAATATGTGTAGGCTTCAAATAGAGCATGCACCCCACTTAACTCAAACAGAAGCAAAGGATTATGTAATTCTTGGTCTAATAGAATCACATAAGGATCATGAACTTGATCATCTTTGGTATCAGTTTAAGAATTTATCAGAAGAAACGACTGAGGAAGCAGCTTAAGATCAAAGCCCGCTTAATACTTTTTCTAGGGCAAGATCGATGAGCCTCTTTTGCTCTTTGGTCACCTTGCCCCCAAGTAGAACACCCCACTCTCCATTTGTTGTTTGAGAAGGTTTATAGTCAATGGCGATCATTAGCTTTTTTGCATCCGCGGGGCTTATCTTATCTTTACCTACACCTGTTATGGCCTTTCTTATCTCTTTTTCTACTTTCTCTGCCCTTACAATATATTCACTTCGGCTAGAAACTGGAATTGAAGTGCCATCTGGGTACTTAGTTTCAACAAAAGTAACTCGGTACTTAGAAGGATCTTTTCTTCCAAGATTTCTCACAAGTTTTTCTTTATTTTTTAAGCTCCAAGAGCCATCAGGAAAGTAAATCCCATCATCTCCAGAGAAGACAGCCGGCTTTCTAGTATGAGTCACTTTTTGAGTCCCTCTATTAAAAGCTCTTTTTGCAGTGTTCATCGAATCTGTTACTTTTTCAACATGCTCGTCAACAGCAGTGAGGGCCTTTCCAACCATTGCCTGGTTGCTTCCTTCAGCTGTATTTTTAGCAAGCCCCACCATAGCCTGATAGGCATTATCCACTCCCACTCCAGTGAAATCTACAGAGACAAGCCCATTTTCAGATTGTCCCAAGTCAATCCCTGCCCTATTTCTTACAAATAATGGCGGAGCTAAGCTATCCACACTTTCAAAATATGTAGTCATCTTATCTAGGGTCTGAGGATCCACTTCAGTCCCAAAGATCTTTTTGAATTGGGTGTTTAAAGCCGCGTGGTATTTCTCCGGTGATTCAAAGTCAGTAGACTTTGTCTTTCTTAAGATCCCAATAGCATCTTTTGATAAGACCTTCTTTTTCCCAACGGCACTAACTATTATTTTGTACTCAGATAATCCTTTAGCATTTTGTAGTTCAAGTCTTATACTTTCAACCCCTTTAATATCGCTAGCGAGATTATCAACCCGGCTCTGATACTCAACGAGTTTTGATTGAGACCCAGGCTCACGGATCATTCCCCTTGCTTGCCTCGCGGCCATATTCGCTTCAAGTGGAGTATCACCAGTACCAGCAAGAAACCATTTTTTAGGATCCCCAAGCTGACCTGTGCGTTTTTCCCATAGAGGTTTTAGGCCAGTAGAGCTTAGGGCCTTTTCAAATTCTGTAGTAGATTCTTGATAGAGTTTCTTAAGTGCTTTTAAGATAGCCCCTGAGTCCTCTCCTTCGTCGATTAGAAAACGAAAGCGAAGAGACTTAAAGTCTCTATAACGACCTTCAAGCTTTCCTGAGAGCTCCGGACTTTTTTGGATCTTATCATAGAGGATTCTGTTAAAGAGGTTCCCGGTAGCATCTGATAAATCTTTAGTCTCCATGATCTCATCATTTAACTGTTTTAAAACAGAGTTCTCCACATCAAAGTAAACAGGCTTTTTGCCGGGAGGAATATCATCGATTCCACTAATAAAAAGTCTATTATCAAACTCTAAGTTACTCCTAGCATTTGCCGTCTTAAATCTTTCTACTGAAGGAAGTGTTCGAACGCGAGACCTCGCATATGAGGAATGCAGGCTTGCTTTGAACTCTGTCGCTTTAGCTGGAGAAATAGGCCCTGTTCTAACTGAAGAAGATAGAAGTTCCATATCTCCTAATCGATCCATGCGAGGAACGGCTATTGAATCAATTGAAACGGCCGGAAGAGAGTTTGTATCTGAATGAGCAATGCCTCTAGAGTCTAAGCTAAGAACTGAAATCTGCTCAGAGCCATCAGCCATATTGGTGACCCTAGCTTCCCCGCCTGCAATGGCGATGGCCTCTGTATCAGAGACAAGCCCGGCCTTAGCATCAACAGCTGAGTCCGTAACCATGACAGCTTTCGCTTCAGCAGCAGCATTCACCCCTGCCCCTTGCATACCGTCGTTGATCAAAGCCGCTGACTTTGCTTCAGCAGCAACGCTCGTGCTTGAGATTCCATCCATTTCATTGCGTATGACTTTTGCTAACTGCTCCACCCCTTTTTCACAGGTGGCATGAGCGCTGATAATCTGCAGCTGTAGAAAAAAGAAAAAGGTGACTTTAAAGAATGATTTCATCTAGGTCTCTTATCGGTAAAGGTCAGCCATTCTTTACCTTTATAGTCGGTTACTCGTTGCATTATTCTACACCATGTTTTTTATTCAATAATATTAAGCCCTTAAAATAGGTTAAAAAATGTCTTATATATGCTATAATGCCTTAAATAAGTTTCTTTTTGCCCCCTTTTGGGGTAAGTAGAAGCCCTTGAATTTATAAGGAAGTTCTATGCTTAAGATTAACCGTAAAGTGGAATACGCTTTGATGGCCTTAAAGTTTATGGCCCGCAAAGAAAAAGGTGACCTCACCAGCGCCAGAGAAATCTGCGAGGCCTTTAATGTACCTTTTGATACCACTGCCAAAGTTCTTCAGATCATGAACACCAATGGCCTTCTCAACTCCGTTAAAGGAATTAGAGGCGGTTATCACTTAGAGAAGAAACTCGATGAAATTACTTATATGGAACTTGCTCGAATCATAGAAGGCAAAGACGCTACTCAATTTTGTCAAAACTCTAAGGGAGAGCTTTGCGAGCTTCATAGCAGCTGCAATATCTCTGACCCACTAGAACAATTGAATAAGAAATTAAATGCTTACCTAGAAGGACTCACTTTAAGTGAACTTCTCTTTGAAAATGAACCACAGACAACTGAATTAAGGATGGAAGTATGAGCCAAAATGAAGTGCAAGACGGCGAATACAAATATGGTTTCTTCACCGATATCGAAACCGAAGAATTCCCTAAGGGATTAAACGAAGATATCGTTCGCCGTATTAGTGCAAAAAAAGATGAGCCTGAATGGCTCTTAGATTATAGGCTTAAGGCCTTCCGCTATTGGCAAACTCTTAAGCACCCAAACTGGGCAAAGCTTAAAGTGCCTAAGATCGATTTTGAAGACCTGTATTATTATTCAGCTCCAAAGAAGAAAGTGGATCTTAAGAATCTTGATGAAGTTGACCCCGAACTACTGGCTACTTTTGAAAAGCTTGGTATCCCTCTTGGTGAACAAAAGCGTATCACGGGCGTCGCTGTTGATGCAGTCTTTGATTCAGTTTCAGTTGCGACTACTTATAAAGAAGAATTAGAAAAAGTTGGCGTCATCTTCTGCTCAATAAGTGAAGCGGTTAAAGATCACCCTGAACTTGTTAAGAAATACTTAGGAACTGTTGTTCCTTATACAGATAATTTCTACGCCGCTTTAAACTGCGCGGTCTTCTCCGATGGCTCATTTGTTTATATTCCTAAAGGCGTCACTTGCCCTATGGATCTATCAACTTATTTTAGAATCAACGCCAAGGAAACAGGACAATTTGAAAGAACATTAGTGATCGCTGAAGAAGGAAGCTTTGTAAATTACCTTGAAGGTTGTACAGCTCCTCAAAGAGATGAGAACCAACTCCACGCGGCTATTGTAGAATTAGTCGCCCTCGATAACGCCACTATCCGCTACTCAACTGTTCAAAACTGGTACGCGGGAAATAAAGAAGGACTTGGCGGGATCTATAACTTTGTGACTAAGCGTGGAAACTGCCTAGGAAAGAATTCCCATATTAGCTGGACTCAAGTGGAAGCCGGATCGGCCATCACTTGGAAATACCCCGGCTGTAATTTAATTGGGGATAATTCTCAAGGTTCTTTTTATTCAGTTGCCCTGACTAATAATCATATGCAAGCAGATACAGGAACCAAGATGGTTCATATCGGTAAGAATACAAAGAGTACTATTATCTCTAAAGGAATCTCAGCAGAGCAAAGTGAGAATAATTATAGAGGTCTCGTTAAGATCATGCCTTCAGCAGATGGAGCTAAGAACTACTCTCAATGTGACTCAATGCTTGTAGGAGCAAAATGCAGCGCCAATACATTTCCTTATATTGACGTGAAAAACAATACTGCAACAGTCGAGCACGAGGCTTCGACGACGAAGATCAGTGAAGATCAACTCTTTTATCTACAGTCTCGAGGCATGGACATGGAAAAGTGTATATCCATGATCGTGAACGGTTTTTGTAGTCAGGTATTTAAAGAGCTTCCCCTAGAATTTAGTGTTGAAGCCGTAAAGTTATTAGAAATGAAATTAGAAAATTCGATTGGATAGGATCAGTTATGATTGAAATTAAAAATTTACACGCAAAAGTTGAAGCAGAAGAAAATGGTGAGAATATTCTTAGAGGAATTAACTTAACCATTAAACCAGGTGAAGTTCACGCCATCATGGGACCTAATGGTTCTGGAAAAAGTACTCTAGCTAAGGTCATAGCAGGTCACCCGGCTTTTGAAGTAACTGATGGAAGCATAGACTTTGATATTAACAATAAAGCTGAAAACCTTCTTGAACTAGAAGCTTTTGAAAGAGCTCAAAAAGGAATCTTCCTTGGTTTTCAATACCCAGTAGAGATCCCTGGAGTAAGTAACTTCTCTTTTCTTCACGAGTCTTTTAATGAAGTTTGTAAGGCTCAGGGAGTTAATGAAATGAACGAAGAAGAATTCAGGTCATTTCTTGCTCCTAAGTTAAAACTTCTTGAAATGAACGCTAGCTTTCTTGATCGCCCCGTCAACACTGGGTTTTCTGGTGGTGAGAAGAAGAAGAATGAAATCCTTCAAATGGCCGTTCTTAACCCACGCCTTTCACTCCTAGATGAGACAGACTCTGGTCTTGATATTGATGCTTTAAAGATTGTCTCTAAAGGCGTTAACGCTCTAAAAAATAAATACAACGCAGTAGTCTTAGTGACTCATTACCAAAGGCTTTTAGACTATATCGTTCCTGATCATGTTCATGTTCTCTACAAAGGACAGATCATTAAATCTGGTGGTAAAGAGCTGGCCTTAGAGCTTGAAGAAAAAGGTTATGACTGGCTGACAAAGGTTCAATAATGACAAATAGAGAATTACTAAATAAGAACATTCTAGATAAAGCTGAAGGCCTCTCACTAAAAGGTTATCGTCTTTCGGCCCTTAAGAGGTTTGAAGTCTTAGGTCTTCCTCATAAGAAGTTAGAGAACTACAAGTACACTAATGTAGATGAATTCTTTCCATCGGAGTTAGAACTCTCCCCTTCAGCTCCAAGCTTTGAAGCTGAAGATAAGCCTAACTTAGGTATAAGCTTTCATAATGGTTATCTCAATGAGAAGTCTGTAAACCTTCCTTCATCTGTGACTCTTGAAGTCTTAAATCAATCAACAGAGCCTAGTGAAGACTTTGATGCTTTAGAGAATCTTAACCTGGCCCTAAAAGAGCAAACAATTCTTCTTACGGTAAAGGCGAACTCTTCGCTAAAGAGCCCACTATATATCAATCACTTTAGCTCTGAAGATTCTAAGAACTCAATTGTCTCAACGAGAGTACAGATCAAAGTTGAGAAAAATAGTGTTGTTAGAATAGTTGAGAAGTTCACCTCCCCTTCAACAGAGAAATTAAACCGTAACCACTTAAGCTTTATAAGTGTTGAAGAAAATGCTAACGCTGAACATGTAAAAGTTGTCACTGAAGGTAGTGAAAGTTTTCATTTTGGTTCACTAAAGGCCACTGTGGGAAAGGATGCTTGTTTTCATAGCTTCACTTTTACAACTGGGGCTAAGCTTTCAAGAAACAATATTCAAGTTGATCTAAATGCTATTGGCGCCCGCGGAGAAGTTCATGGGCTCTACGCTCTTAGGGGAACTCAGCAATGTGACAACTTTTCAACCATCAACCACCATGTTGAAAGAACTGAATCAGAACAATTATTCAAAGCCGTTCTTGATGATCTAAGCCACGGTATCTTTACGGGGAAGATTGTTGTTCATAGAGACGCCCAGCTTGTTAACTCAAGCCAGCTTAATAAGAACCTTCTTCTTTCTAAAAAAGCTCACGCCGATACCAGACCTCAATTAGAAGTTTATGCTGATGATGTAAAATGCGCTCACGGTGCAACTGTTGGGCAGCTTAATGACGAAGAACTCTTCTACTTAGAAAGCCGCGCCATCGCTCCAAAAGATGCCAGAGTTATGCTCTGTCACGGCTTTGTTCAAGAGGCTCTTGATAAGATTAAGAGCCTCGAAGTAAGAACTTCATTAGAAGAACTTCTCTTTGAAGAATTTGAAAAAGACATCCACACTCGTATGAGAGAGGAAGCTTAATGACTGATTGGACTCAAATAAAAAATGACTTTCCCGCCCTTAAACAAAAGGTGAATGGAAAAGATCTAATTTATTTAGATAGCGCTGCCTCTGCCTTGAAGGCCCGCCCAGTTATAGACGCTCTTCATCTTCATTATGAAAAAGAGACCGCCAATGTTCATAGAGGAGTGCATTATCTAAGTGAACAAGGAACGAGAAAGTACGAAGAGACCCGCAAAACCGTTCAAAAGTTTATCAATGCCAAAAAAGACCTAGAAGTTATCTTTACAAAAGGAACCACAGATTCTTTAAACCTTGTAGCCTTCAGTTTTGGTGAAAGGTATATAAATGAAGGTGATGAAATCCTCATCTCTACTATGGAGCATCACTCAAATATTGTTCCTTGGCAGCTAATGGCCAAAAGAAAAGGCGCTAAGGTTATAGAGGTTCCTATTGATGACAATGGCGATATTGATCTCAATGCCTATAAAAGTCTTTTAAATGAAAGAGTTAAGTTAGTCTCCATTTGCCATATCTCAAACACCTTAGGAACTATCAATCCGATTAAAGAAATGATCAAGTTGGCCCACGAAGTAGGCGCTAAGTTTTGTGTCGACGCGGCTCAAAGTGTTCCTCATATGAAAGTTGATGTTCAAGACCTTGATTGTGACTTCTTAGCATTCTCTGGGCATAAGATCTACGGACCAACGGGAGTTGGAATCCTTTATGGTAAAGAAGAAATATTAAATCAAATGCCCCCCTACCAAGGGGGCGGGGCCATGATTGAAAAGGTCTCTTTTCTTGAAACAACCTTTAATCATCTTCCAGAAAAGTTTGAAGCCGGAACTCCTGCTATTGCTGAAGTCATCGCTTTAAAAGATGCAATTGATTATATCCAGTCTATTGGCTTTGAAGAGATTGAAAAGAATGAGCATGAGCTCTTAACCTACGCTACAGAAAGACTTTTAACGATAGATGGACTTAAAATTATTGGAACCGCTAAGCATAAGACTTCGGTTATTTCCTTTGTAATAAAAGACATCCACCCTCATGACCTCGGAACTTTATTGGATCAGCAAGGAATTGCTGTTAGAACAGGTCATCACTGTACTCAACCATTAATGGAGAGGTTTAATGTTAACGCAACAATCAGAGCGTCCTTCAGCATTTACAATACTAAAGAAGATGTGGACGCGCTTATGGCCGCAACCCTTAAATCCCTCGAACTCCTCTAGGACCTCTATGGCAAATGATCTAGACATCACTATTCAACCCACTCCTAACCCGAACGCTCTTAAGTTTATCTTAAACACTAAGGTGAAAAATGAAGGCAATTCCACTTATAAAACTCCCATGCAATGCGGAGAAAATAAGCTGGCCCTTAACCTCTTCACTTTAAGAGGCGTTGATCAACTTCACTTCTTTGAAAATGTTGTGACGATTACAAAGTTTGGGTACGAAGAATGGGAAATCCTAGAAACACAGATCATAGAGACTCTTCAAGGCAGTATGCCAGCTCACAACCCTGATTATAATGACCCTGATCCTGAAAAAGATAGAAGAGAAAACCTTCCTCCAGAGTTAAAAGAAATTGAAGTCATTCTTGATAAGACCATTAGACCTGGCCTTCAAGGGGACGGTGGTGATATTCAAACCATCTCATATGAAGATAATGTTCTTCTTGTTAGATACCAAGGGGCTTGTGGAACTTGTCCATCTTCAACAACAGGAACACTTGAGGCGATCAAAGGAATCTTAAGAGATCAGTACAATCCAGAGATTGACGTTTATGTTGCTCCAGAGTGGTAATTGATGGAGTTTAATCCTGAGAGCCTTTATAAGATCAAAACAATGAAGATGCCCTTTGGAAAGTACGCAGGCATTGCTTTGATAGACCTCCCTGATAACTATGTCGAATGGTTCTATGAAAACGCCCTCAAAGAAAATGAATTTAGCCGCCTCATGGCAGAGCTCTATGAAATCAAGCTAAATGGCCTTGAACCCTTGATCCGCAATCTATAAGACCCCTATTTTATTAAAATATGACAACCTGCGTAGTTTCACTTTAGCCTTAGGCACTATAGAATTTTACTATGCGTAAAATCTACCAAAGCTTTGAAGAATTACTAAAACAAAACCAAGGTCTCTTTAGCCTGCTTCGTAAAAAAGAAGGCAGAAAGATGGACGGAACCTTCCGCGCCATTTGGGACGCCCGTCAAGCAGAGATTGATGAATTCAAAGTCGCCGTAGATGAGCTTTATAAGCAAATCAATTTTGAGCAAAAACAAAGTAAAGAATATAAAAGCCTTTTAGAAAAATCTCTCAAAGAGAATGCGGACCAAGAAGAAAGGCTTAATAAGTTAAGCGAATTCCTTTCTATTTCGACCACGGAATTTGCAGATGAGCTCTTTCAAAAAGAAAAGATGATTTCTTATTTAAATAAGAAGTTTGAAGAAAGACTAGCTTTTGAAGAAACTCTTAATTCAGAGATCCAAAAGAAAGAGCGTTTTAGCCGTTCACTTGAATCAGCCTTTAATATGGCCCAGTCTCAAATTGGTCATGAATCTGAAGTTATAGAAAACAAAGAAAAAGCTGTGGCTGAACAATCTGTTCAGATAGACCTTCTTCTCAAAGAGATTAAGAACCTTAAGAACAAGAATCAAGAAGTTAATCAAGAACTAGAGAACACATTAAAAGAACTTGAAGAATCAAAGAGCTACGCTCGCCAATATAAGATGATTAACAATAAGATGTCTAACGAGCTTCACCGATTGAACAATAAGGTTCACGAACTAGATCCCTTTCAATAATTACTGACAGACTGATTTAATATTAGTGTTAAATTTTCGATCAGTTGTTATTTCATCAGATAAAGCAACAACCGCTTTCCAATTATGCTTCATTCCCGTCTTTAGATGACAGACCGCTTTTAAGATACCTTGAAAACCAGATTCATTAAAATTTAAATTCTTCAATTTTTCAAAGACAAGGACAGTCGTGTACGGGTCCGCGCCATTTAACGAATCCTCTATAAGGGTCTGCATCTCCTCATCTGAGAGGGACTCCTTATTGATCAATTCTAAAGAGTTGATCAATGCTTTTCCTTTCATATTAGAGAGAACTTCTTTTAGCTTCCCTTTTCTATGAAGCTGAAGAGCGGCTTCTCTGGCCAATTCGCTGTTCTCACTATGGACAAAGCTCTCTAAAACTCGAGTTGGTAAGAGAAACTTAGCCTCTTTTTTTTCATTATAAGCTTCATTTAAGAGGCTGATCAGCCTTAACTGACTCTTTCTCGCATGAGTTTGAGTTTCATCAAAATATCCATCTTCATCAGGCTCCATGCCACAAAAGTCTTTTTCTTGACAGTTTTCTAAGTTTTCAAGAAGTCCTTTTGCCTCCTCTTGCCATTTATCTTTTAGTTCAGGCAAGAGCTCTTTTATAGATCTAGAAAAATCTTGAGCCTTTTCTAGAAGGACAACCTCTGTGCTTTTCCGGGATACTTTATGGTTTAAGACTTTTAACTCAGCAACCGGATTACCTGGTGCCAGGGTCTTTATGACAACTTCTTTTACTTTATTTTTTTTGATGGGCGCTTCAGAGAAGTTCTTCTTGAGATAATATTCATTAAACAAAAAAAGAAGGGGGGCGAACCCCATTGTGAGTAAGACTTTGCGCCAAAAACCTTTCACTTTCGCCCCCCAGAAGAGGTTTCTCGTTAAAGAAACTTCTTTATTTTATTTATTTAGTAATCTCTTTAATGCCACTGAGTTATTAGTTTTATTTTTCATATTGTTGATAACTTCAATAACAGCTGCCTTAACATCACCACTTAGGCGCAGGTTTAGGTCTTCATGCATACCAATAATACCAGTCTCTGGGTAAGCTAAGACTTTATCAAGGTTTCTTTTAAATCCTCTATCGTGACCTTGGTAAGCAGAGGTTAAATCAGCAAAACGACAAGCATTTTTATAAGATCCACCGTTATAATAACCACCCCAAATTCCTCTCACAAGGCTTTCGTAGTTAACAGATCCGTTTTCGTAAATACAGTCATAGTTATTGGCAGTTCTATAGAGAGGCTCAAAACCTTTCATTAGAAAACCAAGACCATACTTCATTGTTTCATCTACTGATTCATAATTCTTATTGGCCAAGAAAACATCATAATGCCAACGAACTGAAACTTGCATCATTCCAATATCAGTTCCGTTAGCTCCTCTAATAAGTTGCTTAAGAACTGGCTCTTTCTTTACTGATTTACATTTTTTAGGAATATAAGCGCTTCCAAAACGAGGCTGAAGATACTTCTTAAATAGCTTCTTTGTTTGACCGCCTACGTCGACACCTTGTTTTTTATCATTACAAACATCACCGTCATTTTCGACAGATCTAAAATGCATATAAAGACCTTCATGCATAGGAACTGTCATGGCCAGTGTTAGGAATGAGTAATAAGCTTCTGGATCATTCATTTTAAGATACTTTGAAGCAACATTATCAGCATTCTTCAGAAGAAGAGTCATGATATTGTTTCCGTAAGTATTCTTAACACTATCTTTATTTTCAAAGATAGGTCCTACAGTTCTTCCTTCAGGATTAATGGTAAACATCATATTATCGAGCATCTCTACTCGATTAGCATTGGCGTTTACACTTACTAGGGCCGTGCTTGATAAAAGCGCAGCAACGATCAACTTTTTCATTTTAAGTCTCCTATACACAATGGGTATTAAATAATTTATAGACCTAATTCCCAAAACAGCGGATATAAGTAAAACGAATACATTAATTCATGAAATCTTTATGCGCTTTGCAAAAGCCTGTAATTTTAACAGGTTACGCGTCGCGTCACGACTGGTAAACTTTACATGAACACTCCCCAAAGGAAGACAAAAATTTTGTTATTAGGTATGAGTAGCCAACTTAAAAATAAGAATGCCAAAAACTTAAAACCTTTGTGTGGGAGATAAATCATGACAAAGAACATTATCCTTTTAGGACTTGTTTTAGTCATCACAGCTTGTGGTGGAAAAACAAATGAAAAGTATCCAAATACTGGAAACGCAGACAATGAACTTATGGTTAGCTACACAATTGGTGACAGATCTGAGCTTGTTGTTGGTGAAGAGTACTGGGTTTCAACGGGAGTTAGAATTCGTTCAAGTGATGAAGTCGCCAGAAATTCTCTTGGAATAGTAAACAGAAATGACAAAGTAAGAGTTCTTGATATTGGTCCCTTTCGTGGTGACTATGTTCAAGTTGAAGTAACTCAAACAAGATCAAATATCGCCCAATCTGAACGTTACTTTATGAGCTTTAAATACCTTGAAAAAGAAAAGGTAGATTATAAAGAATTCAAAGGCGACCTTTTTGTAATTCAAAACATCGCAACAGAAAGGTTAAGAGTCTATAAAAGGGTTTGTGCAGATAATTCTTGTCCACATAAAATGATCCTTGAAACAGAACTTGCTGTTGGAGAAGATAAAGACAATACAGTACGTACATTCCCAGGTTCTTTTCGTATTACAAAATGGTTTAAGTTCTACCAAGATGCAGCTAAGCATTACCCAAGATGGTATATGAAAGTTAAGAATGAAGACGGTTTCTTAGAAGACTTCATGCCACCAGAAGCTGGAAAGAGCTTTAGACAGTGGATGAGAAAGAAGTATATGCCAAAGAACGAAGAAGGAAAAAGATACGGTGATATCCGTGGTGCCTTTGGATGGTTTACTGCTCACGTTGGACCAAATTCAAACTCACAATGGACTCATGGTACTGTTGGTTGGGGTTCTGATAAGAAAAAGTATATTCATTATACTAAAAAGAAATGGGCCAATATTCTTGTAAACCCAAGAAGTTCAGGTTGTTCAAGAACTGATAATGAGTCTATCGCTTACCTTAGAGAGATCCTTCCAGTTGGAACACCTATTATCAAGATCTACGCTAAAGAAGCTCTACTTGATCCTACTCTAAAAGGATATAGCCCAATCAATAGAACATGGGACTATAACCTAACAACTGTTCCAAACCAAAAAGCTGGTGCTGGAACTGTCCTTGCTGAAGGGATTACTGAAGGTAATAGATCTATTGAAACTGGAACTTACGAGCTTGATCAATACCCAACTGTCATCGAGTATCAACCAGGTGAAGAGCTTGGAAGAAACGAAGCCGCTACTGGTAACTCTGGAAACGTTTATAGAGTTGAGTCAGAAAAAATGCGTGGTGTTTACTATGTCGACGCTGGGTATGTTTCTGGATACACAATGCCAAAGCACGATTCACTTAACCGTGGTGGATTTAAAGATGAAGAAGTTGGTCCTTGGATGAATATGGATCTTGTTAAATAAGAAGTTTTAAAAAAATAGATTCTTTAAATATTAAGGCCTCCATTTGGAGGCCTTTTTATTATCAAAGCCCAATAAACAAAGAAAAGGGGTTCATAAGCGAAGCTTGTGAGCAGCATCCTAGGGGTAGATTAATCGTTAAGATTTACAAAAGGATTTCCCGCGGGAGTGAAGAAACATTACTCGTCCTTAAAAGATGTAGAACTATTCTAATAAAAGTTCTCTTCGTTACGAGGCGAACTTATTCATTTTATTTATAGATTCAAAGCGCCTCATTGCAATGCTCATTTGCTACGCAAATAATCATCGCTCTACAAAAAACTACAAAGGAGGGGGACATAAGCGAAGCTTGTGAGCAGCATCCTAGGGGTAGATTAATCGTTAAGATTTACAAAAGGATTTCCCGCGGGAGTGAAGAAACATTACTCGTCCTTAAAAGATGTAGAACTATTCTAATAAAAGTTCTCTTCGTTACGAGGCGAACTTATTCATTTTATTTATAGATTCAAAGCGCCTCATTGCAATGCTCATTTGCTACGCAAATAATCATCGCTCTACAAAAAACTACAAAGGAGGGGGACATAAGCGAAGCTTGTGAGCAGCATCCTAGGGGTAGATTAATCGTTAAGATTTACAAAAGGATTTCCCGCGGTAGTGAAAAAGCATTACTCGTCCTTAAAAGATGTAAACCATTCTAATAAAAGTTCTCTTCGTTACGAGGCGAACTTATTCATTTTATTTATAGACTCAAAGCGCCTCATTGCAATGCTCATTTGCTACGCAAATAATCATCGCTCTACAAAAAACTACAAAGGAGGGGGTCATAAGCGAAGCTTGTGAGCAGCATCCTAGGGGTAGATTAATCGTTAAGATTTACAAAAGGATTTCCCGCGGGAGTGAAGAAACATTACTCGTCCTTAAAAGATGTAAAACTATTCTAATAAAAGTTCTCTTCGTTACGAGGCGAACTTATTCATTTTATTTATAGATTCAAAGCGCCTCATTGCAATGCTCATTTGCTACGCAAATAATCATCGCTCTACAAAAAACTACAAAGGAGGGGTTCATAAGCGAAGCTTGTGAGCACCAACCAAGGGGCAAGGAACTAGTTAAAAAAAAGGATTAGTTTCCGCGGTAGTAAAAAAAAGGCTCTTTAGAAAGAGCCTTGGTTTTGTGCAAAGATACTCCGCGAGCTTTGGACCGCACTAACTTTTGGCCGGAGCTTACGAACTTGAAAAGAAAAAAGCCCTAGGCTTTTTTCTTATCAAGTTTATAACTCTTACACCAACCACAGCTAGGGACATACTTATTAGCGGCCATAGAGCATGGGGCGTAGTTACCGAGGTCTTTCTTGGCGTTATAGAACTTACAGTTTCCGCAAGCTTCGCCTTTATTGAATTTCTTATGTTTACTGTCTGTAGCATTAGCAACGAAGTCTAATCTTGAAGCAGTCTTAGACTTATAATCAAGAAGTTTCTTAATCGCTTTTTTATCAGTAGGAGCTCCTTGTGGGCATGACTTTGCCATAGCACCAAGAGCTTCACCTGACTTTAAGAGTGGAATGGCAGTAAGGCTTAAAAGAGCTGCTTTAAAAAATGATCGTCTAGTTTTCATGTGTACACCTATATTGATTTATCGTTATGAAGTAGAGGTAGTTTACCACCTTCTATTCCTTAAAAAAATAAGACAAAAAATGACTTTTTCTGTTTGAGTATTCAAACAAACAGCAGCTTAATGCACTCTATCAAATGCTATTCACTACTCTAACTGTATTAGACATGATAATTGGTTCTAATCACATGAAAAGGGTTTGATAAAAAGATGATAATTATCAGGGTTCTTGCTTTAGGACTCCTTATTTTATTTAGTTTTAATGGTTTTTCAGAGGAAACTAATCCTATAGATAGACTAGACTCTGGGGAGCGTAATCTTAGAAAGCGCCAAGTTGACTATCACTATGGTTATAAGAACCGACCTCACTCTCTAAAGGAAGCTAGTTCTCATGTTGCCGCTGTCTACGGAATTACCTGGGTTCTCTATCCTGCCACTCAGCCTAAAGTGTTTCGAGATAAGGGTAGTTTCAAAAAGTATAAAAAGAACTTTGGAAAAATAGTCTTTGATCATGATGAGCCCTTTTGGAACTGGTTTGTTCATCCTATCAGCGGATCTCAACTTTACCTTTTTTATAGAGCTAATGGTTATAATCGAATAGATTCTCTAGGGATGTCTTTTATAAGTTCAACTCTTTTTGAGCTCACCATCGAGATCTATACGGAACCTGCTAGTGTCCAGGACCTTTACCAAACTCCTGTCGTCGGTTCTATTCTAGGTTTAGGGTTAGAAGGATTAAGTATGTACTTACTTAATACTGGAAACGTTCTTGGAAAGTTCTTAGGTCATGCCTTAAATCCTATGACTCTTTTTTGGTTTTACGAAGGAAAGGTTCAACTAATTCCTAAATACAATGGAAAGAAAACAGGTAGCTTAACCTTTGTGATGGATTTTTAATGAAGCTGATCTATTGTCTCATATTCCTCTCCTATTCAAATATTAGTTTTTCTTATGAAAACGACATGGCACTAAAAGCAGGTGTTGGAGTAGCACAATCAACAATTCATGCCTTTGATTCCTCTAAGGATTATATGAAAGGACTTGGACTAAACACTCAATTTGGGTATCGTTTTTTGAGTTGGGAAATTAGTCTTTCAAGTTATATTTACTGGGGGAATATCGATGACCTCCGCTTTGAAGCTAACAATACTATAATTGCAGGTTCCGGATTATTGAGTAATGCTAGTTTCGGTCCAATAGCAAAATACATCTTTGACTATCAACCTATCAAGGCATGGAATCTTTATTTTGGTGCCGGCTACGCTTATTCATTGCAAACAGTGAAGTTGAAGGATTTTCAATCAATTAGCGGAAATTTCAATTCAAATTTTAAGTTAAATTATATTTCAAGAGGCCCTACTGTTGTATTAGGAATTGAAGAGCTCCTCCCCTTCAAAGAGATGCACGCAGTTTATATTGAACTATTTTATAGCAATCAAGTAAGTAAGAGAGTGTCAGTCGTTGATACAACTGACTTTTCCGAAGTTAAACTAATTACCACTGAAGAGAGCCGGCAAAAGATTAGAGGATCATTCTTTATGCTCAATGCAGGTATAACTTTATTTTAAGGATCTATTATGACAGCAAGACTATTTCATAACCCACGTTGTTCTAAGAGCAGACAGGCCTTAGCTCTTCTTCAAGAGTCTAAGGTTCAATTTGAAATCCTTGAGTACTTAAAGACTCCTCTTGAGGAAACTGACTTGCTCGCATTATTTAAAAAGTTAGATAAGGCCCCTATTGAGATAGTTCGAAAAGGCGAAGCCGTCTTCAAAGAACTCTCCTTATCTACAAAAGAACTCAGCCTCAAAGAGTGGGCCTCAGTCATAGCCCAAAACCCTATTCTTCTAGAGAGGCCTATCTTTGATAACGGATCAAAGGCCGTTATCGGAAGACCCCCGGAAGATATCCTCAGTTTAATCTGACTTAAACATTCAAGTACCTACACTGCCTTAGACAACTATTATGGACGGCCATTTTTTGGATGGCTATTTTGGCCACCTTTTTTCAAGGTGTTAGAGGCTAAATAATTCGGAGTTAGTTTCCCTAAAGAACGGGCGTAAAATAGACGATACAGGAGTGATTAGGAATATCGATAGATCAAAAAGGAAAGAGTTATGAAATCACTATTAAAAACCGGGTTAATGAGCTTTGTTCTCCTACTCAGTTTTATTGTTTTTGCTGCTGAAGGCGATGTGGCGAAAGTCATTATCCTGAAAGGTTCAGTGAAGGTGAAGCTTAAAGACAATACGGTTAAGACTCTTAAGAAAGGTGATTGGGTTCCTGAAGGAGCTCAGGTTAAAACGGCTGACAAGTCCTTTGTAAAACTTCTTTTTATCGATAAATCACAAATGAACTTAGGTCCAAACTCACAGATGATCATCAATAAATTCCCTAAGAAAAAAGCCGGTATCATCACCCTGATGAAAGGTCAGCTTAGATCAAAGGTGACAAAAGACTATATGCAAATGGATCAAACAAAAGAGAAGCTCTATATCAAAACAAAGACTGCGGCCATGGGTGTGCGCGGTACCGACTTTGAAGTTGGTTTTGAAAATGGGATTACAACAACCAACCTCTATGAGGGTGCTCTCGTTGTCACTTCCTTTGATGAAATGGGTCCCCCACCAGATATGGGGAAGCTCTTTGGAGATCAAACAAAGCTTGTTCCTATCAGTGCAGGTCAAATGGCCATTTTTAAAGGTCCCTCAGCCATGCCTGCAGTTTTAAAGATTCCTGAGAATGTAATGAAAGAAGCCGTTAAATCTGGTGGAAAAGGCGGGAACCTTAAAACTCTTAGTAACTCTAATATTAAAGTAGGTGGAAACAACCTTCTTCTTCCTGGAACTAAAAAAGAAGATGTTGCTAACTCTTCAGCTGGTGAAGCTTCTAAGGTAGCCACTAGTTCAACCGATGATAAAGGTCCAATAGTGAAAGAAGAGAAAGCTCCAGCTTCAGAGGCCGGAAGAGGCCCTGGAGATAAGATGGCAGGTGCCCCAGGAACTAAAACAGCGGGCTCAGGCCCTGGTGCTAATGGCCCAGTTGGCGGTCCTATGGGTGGACCTCAAGATGGTCGTGGTCCAGCTAGTATTGACGGCAAAGGTTCCCCTGGAGAATTCGGTGGACCAGAAGCTGGAGGAGATTGTCCCCTATCAGGATGTGGTGGTTTAACTGGAATTGAAGGACCAGCAGGTTTTGAAAGTGACTTTGCGATGGATGGCCCTATTCTAGAAGATCCTTGTATTCTTGACCCTGGACTTTGTGAAGTTGCCCCACTAGATGGTGATATCTGTGCAAGCAACCCTCAATTGCCACAATGTGGCGGAAGCGCTGGGTCATCAACTAATGTACAATTCAATTTTTCAACCCAGTAATTCTTTTCAATAAAAGCTATTTCTAGCTATAATTATCTATAATTAAAGGTTTTTGAGGCTCGATTCATCGGGCCTCTTTATTTTCAAGGAATGAAACTAATGCCAATCTTAAGGACGCTTCTTTGTCTTATTCTACTTCTTACTAGCTCCGGATCCTGGGCCCAGTCCAGAGGCTTTGATGCTATATCTAATTTATTTAGCAAAGGCTCTTACGCAGAAGTTTTAGAATCACTTAAAACCTACCGTCCCAAATCAAAAGCTCTCCGAGCAGAAAAAGAATACTTTAAAGGAATATCAGAGTCGCGCTTGGAGCAGTTTGATCCTTCTACAAAGTCCCTCTTAAGGGCCATTGCCCTTGGAACTAAACGTGCTGATGTTTATTATGAACTTGGACAAGCCTTCTACGGAAACAACGACCTTCCTAAAGCTCAAAAGTACTTTATCCAATCGGCTAAAAGAGGCTTTAAACCTTCCATCTCTTATTACTATGTCGCCTATTCTAATCAGATCCTTGAGAAATATACCAAAGCTAAGAAGTTCTACTCTCTTATGCTAGTACAAAAAGATGCCAGTAAAGACTATCTGCAAATCGCTAATTATCAATTAGCTGAGATCCTTCATGAGCTAGCTTTAAAAAAAGAGAATACTAAAGAGTTGGTGGTTAAGTATGTCATTCCTCGCTACGACCAAGCCTTGGCCATTGACCCGAAGGCCAGGCTCGCAACAGAGATAACAACAAGAAAGAAAGAAATCATCAGACGCTATGGGCTTGATCCAAACCAGCTTGTCTCAGGAAAGATGTTCCCTAAGAAACGTCACCGCTTAACTCTTTCTCAAAGTTATAAATATGATAATAATATCACCCTAACCACTAACCTTCCCTCTGTACAAGCGACTAAGAAAGATTCTTATATCTATGAAACCAATGCAGGAGCTTCTTATAGTTTCCTCTTTGCTCAACGCTATATACTTACGCCAGAGATAAAGTTTAAATATGTAAAACACTCTGATAGGGAAACTCCTGCGGTTTACGAAGATGATCGTTATGAGATCAAACCAGCTCTTAAAAATAGGCTTGATCATAAGATTGGTAAAAAGCCTGGCAGCTTTACCTTTGACTATAAATGGGACTACGCCGCTAGGGATCAGTATCAGAAGAAGTCCCTCGGAAAGTATAGCCAAGGATCAACTTGGACCATTGGCGAGAAGATTGGCTTCTTTCGATTTGGAGATACCGGAATTAGTTATTCAAATGGGGGGACTGATTATCATAGCCCGTCCCTTGATTATGACCTTACTAGCTGGACAGTTACTCAAACAGTTATCAGACCTAGTGGAAGCCTTTTTCTCCTTATGGCCAACTTCTCAGAGAGTAGGTTTGCTCTAGCACCAACAAACGACTCTGACACGACAATGTTAAGAGTTGATTACATCCTTCCTAAGTTTGCTAATCAGTATTCACTTCACGTTGGCTTCTCTGTGACCTTTCTTAAAGTACTGGCCACTGTTGTAACAACAGGTACTGAGAAAACTTATGCACCAAGCATCAAACTAACTAAAGCTGTGAGGCCAAACGTCAAACTTTCCGTGAACTATGACTATTCAAAGAAAGTCTCTAACGCTGGCGAGTCTAATGAATACACTAAACATGTGACGGGATTTGAAATCAGCGCAAGCTTTTAATTATTTTTTTAAAGTTCTGAAGGAAAGACAATGACTAAATTAATTCAATACATTGGTATCTTCTGTATCCTCGGTTTTTCAGCGGCGTGTATCTTCTTGGCCATTGCTGAAAGAGATGTTCATCCCGGGCATAAATACAAAGAACTCTTTACCCTCACAACTTTCTTTGAAGACCGCTTCTACGATATCCGTATGAGGCAAAACTTAAACTTCAACTCTCGCGATAATAGAATTGTCTTAGCGAGTATCGATGACGCCACGATTAATGGTCTAGGAGAATGGCCCCTTAGAAGGCAAACCTGGGCTCAAATGCTTGAGAAGCTAGAAACCTTTGGGGCCAAGGTCGTTGCCTTTGATGTCTTCTATCCAGAACCTTCTTTAGTTTGTAATGGAGAAAACCCAGATACTGTCTTTGCTAACGCCATCCGTAAGTTTCAAAGTGTTCCTGATAATAAAGTTATCCTTCCCTACGCTTTAACAAGAGATGAAACCAAAAGCATAGAAATGCCTGAAGTTCTCTACAACTACATCATGGATACAAAGCAAGGTGAAGGGGTAAGCCTAACTCAATGGCATGTTGGAAAAGAACAATTTCCTATAGCCGCCTTAACTGAAACAGACGCCATCCTAACCCATCTTCAAGTTGGCTCTGACTCTGATGGTGTCTTTCGTCACTATCCCTTAGTTGGAAATGTTGATGAGATCTACTTTCCCTCTTTTTCTCTTGCTGCCTATGAAGCTTATACCGGAGATAAGACTTCACTTAACCTTCTCAATCACGGTGACTTTCAAATCAAACTTAAAAATGGATCAGTAGGTCTAAACATTAATGGAGAGGCCAAGATCCGCTGGCTCGGTGGCTCAGAGAGCTTTCCTTCTTTTTCAATCATCGATCTTTTAAAGTCCACTGATGCTGATTCTCAAAAGTGGATCGAGTTACTAAAGGGTAAGATCGTCTTTGTTGGCTCCACGGCCTTTGCGGCCCATGATATTCGGCACACTCCAGTAGATCCTCTTCTTCCTGGGGTTTATTTTCACATGAACATGACCCATATGCTTTTAGATGGGAAGTTCTTTGCTCCCTATGAAGATTCAGCCATGTATTCGTGGGTGATTCTCTTTTTAGGAACTCTACTGATCCTTGCCATTCAGTTATATGGTAACGCTCTTATAGACTTAATTGCCGTCGTGGCCATCTCTGGCGGCGTTTATTATGTCGATACCTTTCACCTTTTACCAAAAGGTTATGAGATCAAGCTTTTCTTTTGTATGTTTAGTATTGGAGCCTGTTATTCTTGGAACACCTTCCTTCATTTTTACATGGCCAATAAAGATAAGGCCTTTTTAAAGAATGCCTTTGGAAACTATATCTCTCCTGAACTAATCGATGAGATGTACACAAATGGTGAGGCCCCAAAACTTGGTGGGGACTCAGGGATTAGAACTGCTTACTTTACTGATATTCAATCCTTTTCTACCTTCTCAGAGAAACTCTCCGCCACTCAATTAGTTGAGCTTCTCAATGAATACTTAACCGCCATGACTGACATCCTCCTTGAAGAAAAAGGAACACTAGATAAGTATGAGGGTGATGCAATCATCGCTTTCTTTGGGGCTCCTATGCCTCTTCCTGATCATGCTGAAAGGGCCTGCCTGACTGCTCACCGTATGCAGATGTCCTTATTAGAGCTTAGAAAAAAATGGGTCTCTGAAGGCGATAAATGGCCTGTCATCGTTCATGAAATGCGAATGAGAATTGGTATTAACACTGGTGAAATTGTTACCGGAAACATGGGTTCTGCCAGCCGTATGAACTATACCATGATGGGAGATTCTGTGAACTTAGCAGCTAGGCTAGAAGAATCGGCCAAGCAGTACGGGATCTTTACCCAGGTTTCAAAAGATACCAAAGAGGCTGCCGGTGATGAGCTCTTTATCTGGAGAGAGCTTGATACCCTTAAAGTTGTTGGGAAGTCCGTTCCCGTTACGACTTTTGAACTTTTAGGATTACACGAAACAGCTGAAGATTTCTTAAAAGAATTAATGATTAAATTCAAAGAAGGGATTGAATCTTATAAGGCTCAAGAATGGGATAAGGCCTTAGGGCTTTTTAACGAAACCCTTGAACTTGAATATAAGCGCTTTCCCCTATTAAAGGGTAAGAAGACCAACCCTTCTGAGATCTATATTGAGCGTTGTAATGAGTTTAAGGCGAATCCTCCTGGAGCTGATTGGGATGGAGTCTATACCCTCACTTCTAAGTAAGATGCTACTTAAGATGGGTCTATCATCTTTTGATAGACCTTCTCGAGTTGATCAAGAGTTGCTTTAGGAGAGCAAAAGCTTTCAACTAACTCCCGCCCCTTTAACCTTTGTTGATTTTGCTTTTCAATATCGTTTAATAAGGCCACGCTCCGGTCAATAAGGCCTTTATCATCTTCACAAATTCCTGCATGAACGCCATCAATGGCCGGAAAGCCTTCAGCACCTTCACTAGTGGTGACCACAGGAATCCCAAAGAGCATGGCCTCTAAGATCTTTATTTTCATGCCACTTCCCCTACCTGGGGCGTAAACAAAAACTGAACCCATCTTAAAATAGGGCTCTATATTAGGTACATTTTCAATGATCTCAACTCCATCAACTTCAAGATAATCTTTTAAGACTGAGCGAGCATCGTAACCTATGATCTTAAGCTTAGCTTTGGGAACTTGAGCCTTAATCGAGGGCCATAACTTCTCTAGGAGTCTAATAGCCGCTGAAGAAGTAGGATACCAAGACATGGTTCCGATCATGACGATTGTTGGCTCCTGCCCCCTGTCTTCATCTTTAATATATTCATAAAGAGAGCTCTCCATTCCAAAAGGAATGGTTTGAACTTGTGCCTTAGGATTCATCTTCCTAGATAGATCTTCAAGTCTCTTAGAACATGTCTTTATATAGGGAAAGTGCCTTGTCAGCTTTTCTTCAGTTCTAAAGATCTGCCACTTTTGAAATCTTTCTTTAAGGCTCTTATTAAGACTAAATTCTAGGTCAATATTTTGATAGTAGTGAATACTTAATAACGTTTTATTTTGGTAATCCAAGGCCGCCCATGATGCCCAAAGCTGCTCCACATGAAGGATATCAAATCCCTTCTTTAGCTCTATGTCTAAGGCCTCTTGCACTTCAGAACTGATCTTAAAAGAATAAGGCCTAAGAAATGATTCAATCTTTTGAGGTAAGCTTGAACTTGACCTCATGGGAAAAAGCTTTAAGTCATAACTAGAACTTGGAAAGAGCTCTTGAACCTTTTTGATTTCACTTTCTTTTGAATAAGTGGCTATGGCCGAGACTTCATGACCCCTCTCAACTAGCCCCTTTAACAGGACATAGTACCATCTCGCAGCAGCGTTCCCAAAAGGAAGCGGCGGTTCAATAAGGAGAATGACAATTCTTAATTTCTTCAATGAATAACCTCTAAGTCTTATTATCTTAACAGACTTAGAGGCAAAAATATTTTGAACTTATTTGATCAATTATTAGTAAGAAAGAAGCTCTCTCGCTCCAGCTATTACTTTATCAGCATTAGGAAGAGTGGCCCTTTCTAGGATTCTATTAAAACCAACAGGAGTGAACTCAGATCCAATTCTTCTTACTGGTGCATCTAATGATTCAAAGGCCTTTTCATTGATGATAGCGACTAATTCCCCGCCAAAACCTGCGAAGACCTTATCTTCATGAACCACTAGGCAGCGGTTTGTTTTTCTAACTGAAGCTAAGATTCCTTCTTCATCAAGAGGGCTTAAGCTTCTTAGATCGACCACTTCAATTGAAGCTCCATCTTCTTCGAAGATCTTTTCAGCCGCTTCTAAACTATGATGGACGGTATTTCCGTAAGTAAGGATTGTAAGGTCACTCCCTTCTCTTCTTACTCGGCATTTACCAAAAGGAACTTCAAAGTCTTCAGGCACTTGAGTAATGGCCTGTTTTGCATTGTAAAGCGCTTTTGGTTCTAAGAAGATATTGAGTCCTTCAGATCTCATACAAGTTCTAAGGAGTCCTGCCGCATCATCAGCAAAAGCTGGAACGACAATCCTACACCCTGGAAAAGGAAGAAGAGAGGCTTCAATATTTTGTGAGTGATAAAGCCCACCACCAATATAACCACCACTGGCAAGGCGGATAGTGAAGTTAGGGCAGTACGCTCCGTTTGATCTCCAATAATCATGAGTGGTCTCAACTAATTGCTCCATAGCGGGCCAAAAGTAATCAGCGAACTCAGCGCCTTCAACAACAACTCTAATCTTATCGTTAAAACGGCAAAAACCATTGGCCGTTCCTACAATAAAGTCCTCAGCAATAGGAGCGTTAAAGACACGCTCTTTACCAAATTCTTGTTGCATCCCTTTAGAGACATTGAAGATACCGCCCTTTTCTTTATTGGCCATATCTTGTCCCCAAATATAAGTATCAGGGTTGGCTCTAAATTCTGCTTTTAGAGTTGAGTTTAGAGCATCGATGAACTTCATCTGCTCCCCTACTCCTTCAGTAAGTCCTTCTGGGTATTTTTCACTTATTGGATTCTCTGGGATGACAAAGTCATAGATAGAAGCAGGGTCTGGGTTTGGGGCCTTGATAGAATTTGTATGGGCTTCAACCACCATTTCTTTAGCTTCAGCGTCAAGCTCTTCCATTTCTTTTTTAGTAAGTAGCTTATTGGCCGTCATTAATTTCTTAAAGGCCTTGAGTGGATCTTGAGCAAGAGCTTCTGCCCTCTCTTCTTCACTTCTGTAGAGCTCGTGCTTATCTGAGTTTGAATGAGAGCCCATGCGGACACAATCGGCATCTACAATACAAGGCTCACCTTTTTCAAGCACATGCTTTCTCGCTTCTGCCATTGCGTTCATTGAATCAAAGATGTCTTTTCCATCACATTGGATGATGCGAAGGTTACCAAAGCCTCTGAAGTTATCAGAGATCTTTTCATTAGCGGTTTGATCACACTTAGGTACTGAAATTCCATAACCATTATCTTGAAAGACAAAGATCACGGGAAGCTTTTCTTTTGAAGCTCCGTTAATAGCTTCATAGCAATAACCTTCAGAAACTGAAGACTCTCCTTGAGAAGAGATCGCCACTCCTTTATGACCATAGGTCTTCATAGCGCGGGCAACACCTACAGCGTGCAAAGTATGATTTCCTGTGCAGCTACTTACGTTATGAATATTCCATTCTGGTTTTGCAAAATGATTACTCATATGGCGACCACCAGACGCCAGGTCAGTGGCTTTAGAGATTCCGTTAAGAATGATCTCTTCCGCGCTAACTCCAGCACTCATGGCCGTAAGCATATCTCTGTAATATGGAAATAGATGATCTTCACCAAGAGTGAAGGCCTGACCGATAGCAAGTTGAATCCCATCGTGTCCCGCGTACGGAGCATGATAAGACCAGCCGATGGCCTGCTTTAAATAATTAGGGGCCCTTTCATCAAGTTGCCTTCCCAAAGTTAAAAGGGAGTACCATTGTTTAAGGGTGTCTTTGTCTGTGTTTTTTAAAGTGAATTTCTTCGCCACCTTCATAAGCATACGAACCTCTATATGTGCCTGATTATAGACTACAGAAACTAACTAATGGCAGTTTGATTGGCAATAAGCTTATGCTTACAACGCGGCGAAAACCCACTGAAATCTTATTTTAAGAACCTAAGAATCTTCTTCATCACTGGCCCACGTATGCTGTCACGCTCCATTAGTATTTCATGCTTAGCTTCTTCGATAAGATGCCCCTCGCAATTGACCAGTTCCTGGCAGAGCTTATCTTGCCTTTTATAGCGGCTAAAATGCTCTATCCCCGCTTGAAATAACAGGATCGGTGTCTTAGCGAGCTTCTTTCTTTTTCTATAAGTCTTTCGCCCAAGCTTAATCCCCTCTAGCACCCACTGATTCGTTGAGGCCCCCATAATAAGGGATGGATCTTCTCGTTCAAGGACACGTGCCATTTCAAAACGGCTTTGGCTCGAAGTCACTCTATTTTCTTCAAATCGACCTTCCGCTTGGGCAGGACCACCGCCAGGAATATAATCCTTCCCTTTACCCATGAGAACATTGATCCTCATTAAAGTGGCCACTAACCTTTCATTTTTGTCGTTTAGTTTTAGTTCTATCATTGGAGAATTGACGATGATCTTAGAAAAGAGCCCCGGGTTTAACTCCGCATAACGTAGACCGATAGCGGCCCCCATAGAATGTCCTAGAAAGACAATCTCAGAATACTTAGACTTTAGCTCCTCTCTTTTAAAGAGCTCATCAATATCAGTTAGATAATCTTTATAAGAACCTACCCAGCCTTTTTGCTTATCCTTTAACTCGCGCTCTGAATTGCCTTGGCCTCTAGAATCAAGAAGAAGAAAGTCAAAGCCCGCATCCTTTAGATCATAGACCACTTCTTTGTACTTACTGATTGGCTCAGTTCTGCCTGTCATGATGAAGATAAGCTTCTTATTACCCTTTTCTATTCTATGAAAAGAGAGCTCCACTCCATCCTTTGCCTTAAATGAGTCAGTTGATCCGCTCTCAAAAAAAGGCACAACCTTAGCTTGGTATTCTTTTTGATAATCAATTTCAGAGATGGCATTGGCCTGTATCGAGAGCCCTAGGCTTAAGAAAAATACAGATCTTTTTACAAGCTTCATCATCACTCTCTCCAGGATACTAATAGAATCCACCTTTTAGCATAGTTTTAAACTCTTTAAAGGCCACCGTGAAAAAGAAGCAGGGCGCGTAGAAATACCTGTTTTCTTAAGGTTTAATGGCCAAAGTTTTGATCAATTTTAAAGGAGCCATCCATGCCTGTTGCTAACTATGAGCAGTACTGTCAAATGCTTGAAAAAGCGTCTAAAGAAAAGTTCGCCTTTCCAGCGATTAACGTCACTTCAACTTCAACGGCCAACGCCGCCCTAAAGGCCTTCGCTGATATGAAATCTGATGGGATCATCCAAGTTTCAACCGGCGGCGGACAATTTGCTTCAGGACAGATGCACGGAGACATGGCCTTAGGTGCTATCTCTATTGCTCAGCATGTTCATCTAGTTGCTGAAAAGTTAAATGTTTGTATTGCTCTTCACACGGATCATTGTCATCCGGATAAAGTTGAATCTTTTATGATTCCTCTTATTGAAGAAACTGAAAAGAGAAGAGCCGCAGGTCTGCCAAATCTTTTTAACTCACATATGTTCGATGGAAGTGAGCTTCCCCTTGAACAAAATATTGCCACTTCGAGACAACTTCTTGAAAGATGCGCCAAGAACGAAATCATCCTTGAAGTCGAAACCGGCGTTGTTGGTGGTGAAGAAGATGGAGTTAACAATGAAGACACCCCAGCGGACAAACTCTATACAACTCCAGAAGAGATGGTTCAGATTGCTAAAGAATTAAACCCTATTGGGAAGATCATGTACGCTGCTACTTTTGGAAATGTTCATGGTGTTTATAAGCCAGGAAATGTAAAGCTTCGCCCAACCATCTTAAAAGATGGACAAGACGCTGTTGAAAAAGAATTAGGGGCCAAAGATCGCCACCTTCTTGTCTTTCACGGTGGATCTGGATCTAACCTAGATGAAATTCATGAGACTCTTGAGTATGGAGTTATCAAGATGAACGTCGATACAGATACTCAATACGCCTATTCAAGACCAGTAGTGGATCATATGTTTAAGCACTACGATGAAGTCTTAAAAGTTGAGGGCGAAGTTGGTAATAAGAAAAGATACGACCCACGTGCCTGGAGTAAGGCCGCCGAAAACGGAATGACTGATAGGATTATTCAATCGATCAAAGATTTAAAATCAGATGGAAAATCAATTCTTGCTTAGTTCTTTCTGGCAATAATGGTTATATTTAAGCCTAAGTTTAAACCCGTCATTTTTCTAAAGAGCTCTAGGGCCGTGTGAACCACGGTCCTTATAGTATTTTTTAACTTAAACTTTATGCTATCACTCCCCCACATTTCACTCTCAGCCACTATGCACTCAAGGGGCTCTAGCCCACATTTCTTAATAACAGTCGAAAGAGATCTTGGTGAGAAGAGATTGATATGCCCAAAGTTATGAAAGATACCTCTATTAGAGATGCCAAAGAGATTGGCAATATTTTGTTTAAAGTGTTGAGGTCCATAATGAGGGACTTTAATGACTAAGACTCCCCCAGGTTTTAAGAGCTTGCTGGCCGCTTCTATAACCCCTTTTGGTTCAAAGAGGTGCTCTAGAACATCGATCAATGTAATAACGTCATACTCACCTTCATGCCCTTCAAAGTCTTGAACCTTAGTATTGTGAACCACCATATTTAAGGTCTTGCTACAGTGTTCGGCCATGGTCTTATTGACTTCAACCCCTTCAGCTTCGTAGCCATGCTCGGAAGCAAACTTCATAAGATTGCCACCGAAACTTCCAAGGTCTAAGAGTTTACCTTTAGAGGGTTGATACCTTTCGATTAACTTAAAGGTTTGAACTAAGATGGAACTTTTATAATTGGCATTGTATTCAAAGCCAGGGTCAAAATTGAATTGATAACGCTTTGTGAAAAAATCTGGATCCGAAGGGATCTCCTTTGAAAAAGCGAAGCTGCAATCTTGGCACTGAAGTAGAGTGACCCAAGTTCCAGTGAAAGATTCAACTTCCTCATGAACGCCAGGTCCAAACTCATTTCTTTCAAACTTAACTGGTTTGGTGCGCTCACTATCGCAGAGTGGACATTTTTTGAGGAGAAAAACTTCATGATAAATCATGGTCTTATTGTAACTGAGAAGGCCCCCAGAATATAGGGGCCAATATTACTTAGTTTAAGATCTTGCTAACGATCTCAAAAGTATTCTTAGAGAGTCCCTCTACTTCACTTAGAGCTTGAAGCTGAGTCTTCATCAGCTCTTTCGCCTCTTTGTTTAGTCGGCTGTAGTCTCTAAAGACTCCTGCAAGCCCAGAAGCCATTTGTGGATTAATTTTATCAATTTCTAGGATCTTCTTAGCCACATACTCATAACCCTTTCCATCTTTTCTATGAAACTGAACGGCATTTCTGGCAAAGGCCCCAAGCAAGCTTCTTACTAGATTAGGAACAGTTTTATCATAAACACTACTATTCTCTAATTCCATGACTCTCTCTAGGGTGTCATCAAATCGACAAGAACCTTGGACCCCAAGCCACTTTTGCATAACAAGAGTTTCATGCTTCCATTTTTCAAAGAATTCATTGACCGCTTTTTCTTTAAGATCTGTCGTGCAATTGATTAAGCAACCAAGAGCTGAGATTTCATCAGTCATATTAGTTGCTTTTGAAAATTGCTCATAGCAAAGCTCATGAACATCTTTTGTATCAAGAGTTACAAGATAACCAAGACAAGAATTCTTAAGATCTCTCTCTCCGATTGAAGCAGGGTCAAGTTTATATTCTCTAGGTGTCTTAAGCTTATTATAAGTCTCTAAGAGAAGATCTTTAGAATGAGAAGCCAGCTCGCCTTTAACCCAACGCCTAACTTCGTGAAGCCCAAGATAATCAATTGGGTTATGCCCTTGCTGTAAGATTGACTCACTTGGAAGAGAGAGGATCTCAGCTTTGATTGAATCATCAATACTGCTGTCTTCTAAAACCTTTTTCCAAGCGTCTTTGTAATCTTGATCTAGAACAAGTTCTTTTCCTGCGTGTTTTTCTTTTAAGTTATGAGAGACCAATCGGCTGGCCATAACTTGAGCCGCTTCATAACGGTTAAACTCATCAGTATCATTTCCTAATAAAAAGATGAGGTCTGATTCATGATAGGGAGTCTTTACTTTTATAGGAGCTGAAAAGCCTCTATTGATCGAAAGAACAGGATCACTCTCAACATTTTTAAAGTTAAATTTTTCTGTTTCTTTAGTTATATGAAGAATACCTTGATCTATTTGTGGTTGCCCTTCTTTATTTTCTAATTGAAGTTCAATCTCAACGCCCTCACGGCTTAAAAGAGCCAGCCTCAGTGGGAAATGATAAGGGCTTTTCTTATCTTGCTCAGGTGTAGGTGGGCAAGACTGAGTAATACTCAAGCTATAAGTTTTATCTTCTTTGTTATAGTCCCATTTTACATCAATAACAGGAGTTCCCGCTTGCTTGTACCAAGTCTTAAATTGCTCAAAGTCATAATTATCATTGGCGATACTCATTGAATGAATAAAGTCTTCAGTCGTAACGGCTTGACCATCAAAAAGTTCAAAGTACTTATCCATACCTTTTCTAAAACCTTCTTTCCCAAGAAAGGTTTCAATCATACGAATAACTTCGGCCCCTTTGTCATAGATAGTTGAAGTATAGAAGTTATTGATCTCCATGTACGAAGGCGGCTTAATAGGATGGGCCGTAGGGCCTGCGTCTTCACGAAACTGATGATTCCTTAGGATATCCACATCTTGAATTCTCTTAACGGCGTGAGAGTTCATATCTGAAGAGAATTCTTGATCTCTATAAACAGTAAGACCCTCTTTAAGAGTTAATTGAAACCAATCACGGCAAGTGATTCTATTACCTGTCCAGTTATGAAAGTACTCGTGACCGACAACTCCTTCAATTCCTAGAAAGTTATCATCAGTAGCTGTCTCTGGTTTTGCTAGCACGTAAGCTGAGTTAAAGATATTCAGCCCCTTGTTTTCCATGGCCCCCATATTAAATGAGTCCACAGCAACAATCATATAAATATCAAGGTCGTACTCAAGACCATAAGTATCTTCATCCCACTTCATGGACTTCTTAAGAGATTCCATGGCGTGACCACACTTATCTTCGTTTCCTTTATCACAAAAGATCTGAAGTAAGATCTCTCTGTTCTTCATGGTAGTATAACTTGACTCAACTAAGCCTAGATCTCCGGCCACTAGGGCGTAAAGGTAAGAAGGCTTTGGAAACGGATCTTCCCAAACGACAAAATGCTTTCCGTCTTCAAGGTCCCCTCTTTCAAGTGGATTCCCATTAGAGAGTAGAGTTGGGTAGAGTTTCTTATCGGCGATGACTTTAGTGGTGAACTTCGCCATCACATCAGGTCGGTCAATATAATAGGTGATTCTTCTAAAACCTTCTGGCTCATTCTGAGTGCAGAAGATACTCCCAGACTTATAAAGTCCGTCGAGGGCCTTATTAGCTTCTGGGTTGATTTCATTTTCAATCTCTAAAGTGAATTTCTCAGGTACGTCTTTGATAGTTAAAAGGTCATCCGTAAACTCCATCCGCTCTTTCTTAAGAAGGACTCCATCGATCTTGGCACTTTTAAAAACCAACTGCTCTCCGTTTAAAACCAGTGGTGAAGATGCTGCTGAACCCGTGGCCTCAACTTTCATCTTACTGAGCACCTTTGTGGCCGTATCGTGGAGGTCAAACTCTAAGTATATCTCAGTGATGGTAAAGTCTGGTTTCTTGTAATCCTTGAGATAAATAGTCTGAGGAGTGGCATTTTTCATCTTTGGTATCCTTTATTTTCATCTTTATAGGGCTCGGATTATGCCTTAAAAAGCCCAAGATTGTCAGTTTTTAAAAGCCTTTTGATTTCCAGTGCTTGCTACAATTTTTGCCTACTTAGCTCACTTTTTTTAAATCCGTTTTCAGTTTAAAATATAAACAAGATGAGTAAACGAGACCCGAATAAAAAGCACTATTTTGATGAGGTACCTTTACAGGAAATGAAGAACCTCATGCCGACTTTGATTGACTCAAAGGCGGAGGTGAATATTTGGGAACAAGGCAAACATGAAGATGTTGAGTTCTATAAATGCACAAGTGGTGACGAAGAAGGCCTAAAGCTTTTCCTAGAAAATCAAGGGGGCTTTCTCTCAAAACTAACCGGCTCTTCTCTAAAAGATAAAGACGTCTTTATCAAGATTACCATAGGGAAAATGCAGTATTTTACGACTTCTTTACTTCAACAAGACGAAACTTCTAAAGACTATATCTTAACCTTTGACCGAAAGGTTTTTAAGTCCCAACAAAGATCAAACTACCGTCTTATGTGTTCTTCAAGTGTTACTATTCAATTTAAGATTGATGATGAAGTCTTTGATGGCCTAGATATTTCAGCCGGCGGAACCAGCATAGAAGTTCCTGAATCAGAGGCCGAAAGGTTCGCTAAAGATAAAGAGTTTACCGAGTGCCAATTGAGACTAAATTCCTTTAAAACAGACATAGCGCAATGCAAGATAGCAGGATCTTGGGTGGCCAAGGACAGCCTAGGGCAGCCAAATGGTAACATAAAACTTGGAATTGCCTTTCTAAATGTCGATAAAAAGACGGAAGAGAAGCTTTTCCAAGAAATCAACTCAGAGGCCAGGGCCGAAGAGATGCGTAAGATGATGGCTAAGCGCGCCGCGTCTAAATAAAAGAATCCCCTTTACATTGCTGCATCAAAAATACTCACATAGTTGACTATGGTGCTTACCCTTTATATACCACAGTGCACATAAAGTAATGAAAAGATTGGGGACTATCAATGGGGAATTCTACTTATACTCATCGCATTCTAGACACTGCGAATATGCTAAAGGAAAACAACCTTTATCCATTTTTCAGGGCCATTGAAGCTAGCGATGGAACCACTATTACTCACGATGGAATCGACATGGTGATGATTGGTTCTAATAATTACCTAGGTCTCACCCATCACCCTTATGTTCAAGAAGCGGCCATCAAGGCCATTGAGAAATTTGGAACTGGCTGTACTGGCTCTCGTTTTCTCAACGGAAACCTTACTATCCACGAAGAGCTAGAAGAAAAATTAGCTAGGTACCTAGGTCATGAAGCGGCCATTGTTTTTTCAACAGGAATGCAAACAAACCTTGGGGCCTTAGCTGCTCTATGTGGACCAAAAGACTGTATGCTCTTTGATAGCGAGAACCACGCGTCGATGATCGATGCTTCAAGGCTTGCTTTAGGACCTACATTTAAATGGAAACATAATGATATGGAATCTCTTGAAGAGGTTCTAGCATCAAATATCAACCGTTTTAACAGAGTGACTATTGTTGCTGACGGTGTCTTCTCAATGACTGGGGATGTCCTTAAGCTTCCTGAAGTTGTGGCCTTAGCAGAAAAGTATGGCGCTCATATCTACTTAGATGATGCTCATGGAATTGGTGTAATGGGAGACCGTGGTCGCGGAACCATGAATCACTTTGGTGTCACCGATAAGATCAATTATAATATGGGAACCTTCTCAAAATCATTTGCTTCTATTGGGGGAGTTATCTCTGGATCAAGTGAGGCTATGGATTATGTTAGGCATACGGCCAGAAGCTTTATGTTCTCAGCTTCAATGGCGCCAGCTTCTGTGGCGACTGTTTCAGCTTGTATTGATCTATGTGAAAAGGACAATTCAATTCACGAAGCCCTTTGGGACAATGTTGATTTTATCCAAAAAGGTTTTAAAGAACTTGGTTTCTATACTTATAATTCTGAAACCCCTATTGTTCCTGTTTTTATCGGGGATGATCTAAAGGCCATGCAAGTAACACAGTTTCTTAAAGAAAATGGAGTCTTTGCAACTCCTGTTATCTCTCCAGCTGTTCCAAAAGGAGAAGCCTTAATTAGAACTAGTTATATGGCCTCTCATAAGAGGGAGCATTTAGAGAAAGTTCTTGATGTCTTTGAAAAAGCAAAGAAAGCCCTAGATATTCCAACAGGTCACAGACTGCATTAAGAGCTGACTATGGTTGAAATCAAAGAAGTCATCACTAAAAAAGATCTTAAGAATCTCTTAGACCTTCCGTGGAAGCTCTATAGAAATGATTCTAATTGGGTGGCCCCTTTAAAGATGGCCCTCAAAGATATCTTCAATCCAAAACATCCTTTTTATGAAACAAGCAAAACCAAGTCCTGGCTGGCCTTTGATAAAGGCAATATAGTGGGAAGAGTTGTTGCTGTAGTCAACGATCATCATAATAAGTTTCACAATGAAAAGGTTGGCTTCTTTGGATTCTTTGAAACCATCAATGATGACTTCATTGCTCATACCCTCTTTGAAACTGCAGAGAAGTGGTTAAAAGAGCAAGGCATGACCAAGGTTATGGGACCTGTTAATCCTTCAACTAATTATGAAGTAGGTACCTTAGTTGAAGGCTTTGAAGACCCACCTCAGATCATGATGACCTATAACCCGACTTATCATAAAGAGCTTATTGAAAAAAATGGCTATACCAAGGCAAAGGATTTAATCGCTTATAAAGTGATGGTCCCTTTTGAAATGCCCGAAAAAGTGGTCCGAGTTTCAGATCGAATCCTAGAGAAGAGTAAGGTTAAGTTTAGAACTGTTAAGAAGAGTGATTGGAATAACGAAGTTCTTCGCATGCATGAAATCTATAATGATGCATGGGAGAAGAACTGGGGCTTTGTTCCTATGACTGATAATGAGTTCTTTCATACGGCTAAAGATTTAAAGTCTGTTATTGATGAAAGGCTTATCCTCATGGCAGAAGTTGAAGGAGAAGTCGTCGGCTTCGCAGTCTGCCTCCCTGATGTTAATCAAGTATTAGCACATAACCCCTCAGGAAAGCTTTTTCCGACGGGAATCTTTAAGCTTCTCAATATGAAAAAATACGTTAAGCGCTGCAGAGTCATCACTCTAGGGCTTAAGCCAAAGTATAGAAAGATGGGCCTGGCCGCGGTTATGTACCGCCAACTTCAAGATAATATTGTGGCCTGTGGTTATAACGAAGTTGAGATGAGCTGGGTGCTTGAAGATAATCTTGAAATGTGTAAGCCTCTGGAGCTTATGGGCGGAAAGATCTATAAGCGCTACCGCGTGTTTGAAAAGAACCTATGAAGATCCTTGTTACAGGCGCAACTGGTTTTGTTGGATCTCACCTTGTAGACCTCCTAGAGAAAAATGGTCATGAGCTCTATTGCTTAGTCAGATCTCCCGCCAAGGCGCAGGAATTTAAGATCAAAGGTAGATTGATTGAAGGAAGCTTAAGTTCACATCAGGAAAACCCTTGGGTGGCATCTCTTCCAGAAGACCTTGAGGCCGTTGTCCATACTGCCGGGATCGTTCATTCTACTAATACAGATGACTTTTATAAAGTGAATACTCATTGCACCCTTCAATTAGGGAATGATCTTATAGGGCGCTACCCTAAACTCAAATTCATCCTTATCTCCTCCTTAGCGGCCGCTGGAGCCTCGGAAAATGAGATCACTGAAGACAGAACGGAAGATCCTCTAAGTGAGTACGGGAAGTCTAAATTAGCGGCTGAGCAGATAGTCAAAGATCATCTTCCTAAAGACTGGGAAAAAACAATCATCCGTCCTCCCATGGTCATAGGCCCTAGGGATCCTGCCGTCCTAGATGTCTTTAAGATGGTTAAGTCTGGCTTTGTCCCTGGAGTAGGACTTGGTGCTGGAGAAAAGAGCTATAGCTTTGTTTGTGTCTTTGATCTTATTAGGACAATAGAGCTTGCCCTACAAACAACGAGCTTAGAAACTCAGGTTTATTTTTCAAGCTATCCTAAGGCGATTAGGTTTAACTCTCTTCTGGCCTCAATAGCCTCGCACTTAGAAAGAAAAAAGCCCTTTATTGTTCCCCTCCCCACAGGAATGGTTCAGCTTGTCTCAAAGATAATTCCAAAGCTAGCCCCAAAGGCGCGCCTTACTGAAGATAAACTCAAAGAGATCATTCCTAAGGCCTGGCATTGTTGTTCAGAGAAGTCTATCAAGGACTTAGGCCAATCTTATGAATGGAACTTAGACAGGACTATTGAGGTAACGTTAAAGGATTATCAATCAAGAGGCTGGCTTTAAAAAGTTAAGCTGATCTTTGGGCCCCAGGTCTTTTTATAGTAGAGCATTCCAAGTTCCACATCATGCTCCAACCACTTCTTATAAAACTCATGATTGCCTGAGTAATTGGCCGCTTTTCTAACGCCTTCAGAAGCAAAAGCTGTAAAGAAAAAGGCCCCTACAATGTCTGATAGATAGTGCTTACCATCTTGCATTCTTTGAAGACCAGAGACAAGGGTGAAAACTAAAGGAATACTCGACCATGCTGGACCGTAGAATTGAAGGGTCTTAAAAAAGAGAGTTGAGTAAGGCATGATATGACCAGAAGGCCATGAAGAATCCCCTCTAAATTCTTTTTCCCAAAAAGAGACATTATGTGAGCTTGGTCTTTTATGGATTTGTATATAACTAACAAGACCACTCTCCCCAAGAGCTAGGTACATAGCGGCGGCATACTCCATAGCAAAGCGCTGAAGCTTTGAGTTCTTAGACTTCTTACCAAGGTACCATGTCCCCATGGCCGCGAAAGGAAAGTTAAAGAAGACGCCTGCGTCTCCAATATGATTCACAATATTCTTAATTTCTTTAGATGCCGTTAAGGCCGCCACTCTATCATCATGTTCAAAAGCGTACCAACTTGCAGCAGCTCCTGCTCCTAGATAGTAGAGGTTGTTTCTCGTTGTAAATTGAAGATAAGAACCTCGAAGCATAAGACCGACGGTAGACTTTATATCAGTCCAACCATCGTCAGTAGGAGCGCTCTCGCTCCCTGAAGAATTAAAGCTTATTAGGGTCAACAGAATGATTAAATACTTCATTAGCGTTTTTCTTTTTTCGGTCCAGTTACTGATCCTAAGATATAATCCCAAAGAGGATTGCTCACTCCATATTTAGATTCTTCTTTAGAATTGTGATGTTGAAGATGAAATTTTCTTAGGTACCTGCCTAACCTTGAGGTCATGGCAAAGTGGTGAGTAGCATAGTGAATATAGTCATAGCAAAGGTAACCTATAATAAAAAAGGCCATAAAGCCCTCTAGATGCCGGGCCGGAATAACTAAACTAAAACAAGAATATAAAAGGGCCATTATAAGAATAGCAGGCACAGGAGGCATGACTAATCGAGTGGGGTCATCGGGGTCATCGTGATGAAGACCATGAAAAAGAAAAACAAATCTTTGCCCAAGCTTAGTATCTGAATCCCAATGAAAGACCCAACGGTGAAGGGCATACTCAGTGAAGGTCCATACAAGAAGGCCAACAACTGAAACTCCAATCCACTCTATAAAGCTATAGTTGTAGAGAGTGACCCCGCGGTAACCTAGGATCAAGACCACAGGTCCCCACATAAGTAAGGGAACAATGGGATGCACATGGGTGCACCATTCAAGAATTGGGTTTTTAAAGATACGAATTGAATCGTATTTTTTCATAATTGATCTCCAAAATATTGCGGCAAGTTATCCTATAATTCACTACTTGTCTATGCCGAGGGGTTATTTAAAGAGTGCCAAAGTAAAGCCCGTTTTCTATGATAGCCCCATGAAATTACTAATTGCGCTCATAGTTACTCTTTATATTTCCCCAGCTTATGCAAATGGGCTTGTTAGTCCTATTACTGAGGAGATGCATAAAGTCTTTAGTAAAAAAGATCATAAAACTCTAAGAGAACGCGGTTTTGTGATTAAGAAGAAGAATGTAAATAAGTCTGCTTGGCCTGAGCTTACTTTTTATTTTGAAACAGATGCCAGCCCTCTTGAGGCCATCTCAGTATTCGCAGCCTTTGAACACCAGGTAAATTATGTTCCAGGGATTATTAAATCAAAAGTTATCAAACAAGAATCCCCCATCCTAGTTCATACAGAATACGAAATGGATATGCCCTGGCCTATTCCAAATAGTAAGTACGTTCACGCCAGTACCTTAAAACAAATCGATGCCGAAACCTACCGCATGGAATGGTACATGGTGAAGTCAAACTCAGCAGATATCGTAAAAGGCTTTGCTGAATTCTATCCAAGAGATGGAAAGACTATCTTTAAATACAGAAGTTTTATTAATCCAAAAAGTTTCCTCGCAGGCCTCTTTAAAAAGACCATGATCAAGGATGTTCAAACTTCACTTGAGGCCATCAGATTAGAGATCGAAAAATTAAAGGGAACTCAAAAAGGAAGGGAATTTGTCGGATTAATTACGACCGCTCTTTCAGGAAAATTCGCCTACCCAAACGGTCAGAGCGCTCAATAAATAGCCTTTAAATTTTCCTAGTTTCGAGCAGTTAATGCCTTTGTCCGATAAATTTTATTTCACGCGTAATAAAAAGTAAGAAAAATAATCCTGTTGTCTTACGCTGTGAGCGAATAGACTAGTAGATAGCAGAGACAAATTCCTCATATGAATTGAATCGACCTTGGATAAAGGGAGTTTGAAGAGGTCGATTTTTCAATTCATCTTTTAAGCATTCCAAACATTTTATTTTCAAAATAGGCCCTCAAACTCTCTTCGAGTTTAAGGTTATTTTTCATTAAAAAGCTAGGCTCTAATAAAGCATTCAAAAAGATTTCATCCCCTACTTTTAAAAGTTGAACACTAGTATGACCAAGAATGTTTTTTCTTTTTCCTTCTAAGTAAAACCTTCCGAGTTCATCGATCACAATTAGTTTATAGTCTTCTACTAGAAGCCATAACTTAGGATGATACTTTTTTAAGTCAAAGAGAAAGTGTCCAGAGATTCCCTTCAGTTCTTTAGAGAGAAGTTCTATTGAATTTTTATAGCGTTCAATATAATCGAGTTTTGAATCATTTAAAATGCTTTGAAATTGAGAGAGCTCTTTAAAAAGGTTTTCTAGGATCACGCTTAAGATATCTTCTCTATTAGAAAAGTACTTATAGATAGTGGCCTTACTCTTTCCAAGCTCTTCAGAGGCATCATCCATATTGAACTTCTTAAGACCCTTTTCTTTAAAGGAAGGCCAAAGCTTTAGGGCCCACTCGTGCCTAAAGGAATGTTCCTTATCAATGCCCTTTTTTCCTGCGGTTCTTCCCATATTCAAGCCTTTAGATACTATGTAAAATGAACTATTTTATTAATTATAGTTCATTTCATGCTAAGATCCAATGATGAAATACCTCTTGGCCTATACCATTCCTTTAGCTACCTATACCTCCTTAACTTCTGGAGGAGCATTTTCATGGCTGACCCTCCTCTACGCTTTTGGCCTTCTCCCTTTAGTAGAGCTCTTTACAAAAGGCTCAAAGGTTAACAAAGACCCAGGAATCAAGGCTATTTACTTTGACCTCTTACTCTACTCGATGCTTCCCATCCAATTAGGCTTAAGTTTTCTTTTTTTTATTCAGATGCACTCTGGAGTAGATCAAAGTTTTTGGGTTATTGCAGGAAAGATATCAGCCATGGCCATCTCTAATGGTGTTTTAGGAATCAATGTGGCCCATGAACTAGGGCATAGAAAAAAGATTCATGAAAAGTTAATGGCCCTCACCCTTCTTTGCAGCACTCTTTATATGCACTTTTATATAGAACATAATAAAAGCCATCATAAGAATGTATCCACTCCCTTAGATCATGCCTCTGCTGAAAGAGGCATTAGCCTTTACCGATTTCTTGCAAGAAGCTTTTATCAAAGTTTTAAGTCTGCCTTTAAAGTAGATAGAAAACAGACCCTTCTTTTTGCGGGCATTGAACTTTGTTTATGCGCACTTATTTTCTTTATCTTTGATCCTATGACTTTAGTTTACTTTCTCATAAGCTCCTTTGGTGGTGCCCTCCTACTAGAAGGAGTGAACTATATCGAGCACTACGGGCTTAGACGAAGGCTTAATCCCTCAGGTCGCTATGAGAAAGTGGATCCTAAGCATTCTTGGAATTCAAATCATCCCTTAAGCCGCATCATTCTTTTTGAACTCTCAAGGCATTCTGATCATCATGCGAATGCGGACCGTCCTTATCAACTACTAAGAAACTTTGATGAAGCGCCGGAACTCCCCACTGGTTATCCGGGGATGTTACTCCTCGCGGCTATTCCAAAACTTTGGTTTAAGACAATGCACCCTATGCTAGATACGCATTAATGGTTTATAATATTCAGTATGTCTGATTATTCTGAAGTCATGCTCGCAAAACTAAACCCGGAAGCTAAGCTACCGGCAGATGTTTATATTTTCTTAAACGGCAAGCATGTAAAATTCAAACAAAAGGGTGATACCTTAAGCCAGGAAAAGTACGACCTCTTCCTTGCTAAGAATGTTAAGAGCATCTATGTTGAATCTGAACATATCCTAGAGTTCCTCGAATGGATTAGTGATCAAAAAGAAGATGATATAGAAGATATGGTTAACAATGCCGGTGAGGAAAACCGGGGTGTAATCCAAGACTCCCTTGATATGAAGGAGAAGGTTTATGAAGTCTTCTCCGATGAAAAGCTAACTCCTGAAAAGGTAGAGGCCATTCAAGAAAATGTAAGAGACTTTGTCGATAAGATAAAATCTGATCCCATAACCGCTCAGGCCATTGAGGCCATCATGAAGCGAAATGATGATATTGCAGCCCATTCAATCAATGTAGCTAACCTAGCTGTTTTCCTAGGCATGGCCGTGGGACACGGTCATAGCTTTGTTTTAGAGAATCTTTATATGGGCGCTATCTTTCATGACTATGGAAAGGCTAAGATTCCACCAGAGATTTATAATAATCTTGAACACCCGGACTACGCTAAGTGGATCCACGATCATCCAGAGAATTCAGTAAAGATCATTAGAAAGTCTGAAGGAATCCCAGATCAAGTCTTTAATATAATGCTTCAGCACCATGAATACTATGATGGCTCAGGCTACCCTGCCGGTCTTCGAGGTTCTAATATTTATTCACTAGCTCAAATAGTTTCTATGGCCAATGAGATTGATAATCTTTTAACGAAAACTAAAGATGAGAAGGATGAAGTCCGCTATAAAAAAGTCATTGATATGCTAACCCTTGGGGATGGAACAAAATGGGATCCTAAGTTCTTTCCAAGAGTGACTCAAGCTTTTAAAGTGGGTTTTCTTGGAGATCAAAAGCTTACTTAATACTTTATTCCACAGCCGTACTCAGGATAATAAGACTTCATTCCCTTTGGTAAACTCCCCTTCTTTGTTAAAGAGGCCAAGGCCATATCAACATAGTTCTTCCTCTTTGAACGAGGCTTCTCTCCAAAGGTGTCATCATCAACGGCTCCTTGATAGACTAAGATTCCTTTATGAATAATAAAGATATGAGGGGTCACCCTTGCGTCGTACTTCTTTCCAACTTCCCCAGTTAAGTCTTGAAGGATAGGATAGTTCACCCCATATTTTTGAATCCAATCATAGTATTCAATCATATTGGCCGCAGCGCCTGGGTTTGATGAATCAATGGCCAAGAAATCTACATTCTTAGAAAGGTATTTATTTTGAAGATTAATAAAGGTCTTTTCAACCGTATGTCTTTTTGAAAAAGGGCATTTAGGATTATGCCATTCAAGAACAAGGGTCTTTTGATGAAACTCTTGAATCTTATGGGTATTTCCGTTGATGTCCTTTAAAGCAAAGGCAGGAGGAGCTTTCTTATTAGGAAGCTTTGCCCACGAAGGTATAATAAGAAGTAGAAAAAGAGAGATTACGCTTAATATTCTCATAAGGAGATTATGACGAAGTCATTTAAAATCAACAACTTAAATAGTGAATTTCTTACTCTTTCTTAGGTAAAGTTTGCGGCGCAGTATCAGCTATGTTATTTGAAATAGGTGAACTCAAAGGAAAATAAGATTCAATATTCAAAAGATAGATCTAAAGAAAATCTTCTTTGGACCCTCCTCTTCTTTTTAGTCGTCTCTCTTTTAAAGTAGCCTACAAAAATGCTTTTTTAAAAAAATACCGATAATCATTGTCCAACAACTCTTATTGAGTATACTCACCGTATGAAAAAACTCTTAATACTGGTGCTCACTTTTTTAACAACGAGTGAAGCTTCCTCACAAAACCTAGTCTTAGACTTTGCTAAGAAATTCAAAAGCTCTTGTCCCGAGGCCTCGAACATTCTTTCAAAGAAGCTTCTCATTCAGACCATTAAATCTAACGGTCACTTAAACTGTAAGGATGAGTTAATCGTCAATCGTTACTTTAAGAAATGCCAAGATGGCTTTTCTTGTAAGCAGAGCAACTCTGTCTACCAAGAAATAAAGGCGCTTTATTCTGGTAACGTTATTGGTGGTAAATAATATGAAAAAATTAACTTTTATAGCACTCCTTTTATTTCCTCTCCTATGTTTTGCTCAAAATCAAGACTATAAAGATCTTGAAAGCAGGGTTGAAGAACTTGAGAACTCCCTCCTTGATGTAGAGTTGAGCGAGGCGGCGAGAAAGTTTTCTTTTAGCGGAGACTTCGGCATCAACTACGATAATTTTCAATCAGATGGTTGGACCTCAAACCCAAAGAACAGGTCAACAAGTACAACAAATATAGCCTTTGAACTTAATGCTAACGCAAAGGTTAGTAGCCGCTTAAGTTTTTATTCAACTATCTATTCAAACTTTTATATGAATAATAATATCGTCTCAGTTGGTCCTGTTCTAGAAACAGCTCGTCCACTAGGCGGGACTTCCTTTCTTAAATTAAATAAGGCCTACTTGAATTATCAAATCCTAGAAGGGACTCTGGTTCTCTCAGCTGGTAGGCTTCCCACAACTGATGGTCCACCAGAGCATTTAAAAGATGGGGATAATAGAAGAGGGACTTATAACTCTCTTTCTTATTCTCTTCCCTTTGATGGTTTTGCCTTAACCTATAAAGGTGCTTCAGCTGATAAAAAGCATATCTATTCTCTGAGGGGAGTCCTCAATCCTGGCAATCTTGTCCCGAATACCGAAATTCATGGAGGCACTGAAAAAGGAAAGGAATCATCAGTAAGAGGGCAAGTCTCTAAACCGGAGAGCTTTTACTTTGCTACCTTTGAGTATCAATCTAAAGCTTTTAGGTTTGTCGATAGTATGACCCTGCTTCTAAACTACTCAACCTTTTCCCTATCAGGCCCAGTAGAGCAAGAGGCCAGAGGGGTTCTAGACTCTAGTAAAGCCGGGGACCGGAACATGTATAGAATAAGCCATCCTGAGGATACGGCCTATTCAGCACAGAATTATGTGGCATATTTAGAGTTTGAGAACCTCTTTAAGTCCCGCTTCGACTTTTATTTTACTTATAAATACTCAAATGCTCGAAAAAGAGGAAATATTATTGCCACTATTATCGAAGATAACGAAGGTGGGGCTTTAGGAGCTGCAGGAAGCACTTTTAACCTAGGAGGCTTCCTAAGTAATACAGATATTAGCGCCGGACAACAGCTTCACGGAGTTAGATACAGCTTCAATGATACGCTTCTAAGTGGCTTAGAATACATAAATACAAATATTGGGACTACCCCATCAAGCTTTTATAGTAGGCGAAACACCTCTTTATATACTTGGATCGGTCAGGGATTTCATACTTATGTTACCCTATTGATGCCGTCTCAAAGCTCATCAATCCGCGTCGGCTATATTAACTTTTTAAGAGATCATTACTTTAATAATTTTAATTACTCTATTATTGATCAGAGGGTGCATAACACCTACTTATCTTATGTATTGAGGCTATGATAAATAATCTTTTACCTATCTTACTTTGCTCATTAATAGGACTTATCATCCCAGTTGTATTCGTGTACCTAGACCTCTCAGAGTTAGAAATGGCCTTTAATCTCAAGAACTTTTTATGGGACATAGAAAGCCAGAGGATCCTCAAGTTTAGCCTACCTGCTTTTCCTGCCCTCTTTGCCATCGCAGGTTACCTGTATGTGCGTGAAAAGGAATTAATTAAAAGGCTTAATAAAAATGAGGCTGATGAAAAGAGAAACCAACACCTCGCTGCTATTGGGGAGATGACCTCAAGTGTGGCCCATGAAATAAACAATCCCCTTGCCATTATAAACGGAACCACCCTTATCCTAAAAAGAATGATAGATAAGGATCATACCAAAGAGGAACTTAAGGAAAAGATTGATCAGATCAGTGGAACTTGTAAAAGAATCTCCGCCATTGTGAGAACCATGCAAGATATTACCAGGGACACCACTAATGAAGAGCCTTCTCAAACCAGCCTAAAGGAAGTCATCGGCGATATTGTTGAAGTCTTTGAAGAGAAGGTCAAAGGAACTGAGATTAAACTCGACCTTGATCTTGATAGTGAAGTTAGTATGACTCCCATTTTAGTGAAAAGGATTTCTCTTTCTAGGGTTTTTATCAACCTTATTAATAACTCTATAGATGCCGTCGCCGATTCGCCCGCACCTTGGATCAAGGTTTCTGCTGAATTTAAAAAGAACGTCTTAAAAGTCTTTATTGAAGATTCTGGCCTAGGAATCTCTGAAGAAGTAGCAGAGCGAGTCTTTGAACCTTTTTACACCAGTAAAGATATTGGAAAAGGAACAGGTCTTGGGCTTAGCATCTCTGCAAAGGTTGTAAGAGATGAGGGCGGAGATATCTATATCGATCAAAGCAAAAAGAATACGACCTTTGTGGTTGAGATTCCTCATAAGAAAACTGCCTAACTAGTACGAAAGCCTTCTTAATGGCATAATACTTCAATGATAGAACAATCCCTAAAGCTTCCTTGCGGAGCTATTATAAAGAACCGAATCGCTAAGTCCGCCATGAGTGAAAACATGGCCGATGCAGGCCATGCCCCAGGTTCTAAGTTTACAAACCTCTATTCTACTTGGGCCCGCGGCGGCGCCGGTCTGGTCATTACTGGCAATGTCATGCTCGATATAAAGGCCTTAGGAGAGCCTCATAATGTCGTTATTGAAAGAGGTCATGAATGTATGGAAGAGCTCCATGCTTGGGCTAAGGCCGGTACTCAAAATGATACCCATCTTTGGATGCAGATAAACCACCCTGGAAAGCAAAGCCCCAAGTTCTTATCTGATACACCTATGGCGCCCTCAGCAATCGCCTATGAAAGTCATATGAAGAATATGTTCAATACGCCAAGGGCCTTAACGGCTCAGGAGATAAGTGAGATTGTTGAGCGCTTTAGCTATACTTCCGAAAAAGCAAAAGCCGCTGGCTTTACTGGTGTTCAGATTCACGGGGCCCATGGCTACCTCGTCAGTCAGTTCCTCTCCCCTCGCCATAATCAAAGAACAGATCAATGGGGTGGAAGCTTAGAGAACAGGATGAAGTTTGTCATCGATGTCTATCAGGCCATTAGAAATACTGTTGGTCCAAACTTTCCCATAGGAATAAAGCTAAACTCCGCTGACTTTCAAAAAGGTGGTTTTACTGAAGAGGAATCCATGCAGGTAGTAAAAACCTTAAGCGACTTAGGCATGGACTTAATAGAAATATCTGGAGGAACTTACGAAGCTCCTAAGATGATGGAAGGAGCAAAGAAGAAGGACTCCACCATAAAGCGCGAGGCCTACTTTCTCGAGTACTGTGAAAAGGTTAAGAAGCTAATTGATACCCCTCTCTTACTAACAGGAGGCTTTCGCTCTAAAGAAGGAATGGAAGCGGCTCTTGAATCAAAAGCTTGTGAGATGATTGGTCTAGCGAGGTCCTTGGCCATCGATCCAGATTTTCCTAACAAGTTAATCTCTAATGAAGATGTTAAAAGCCAGGTTAGGCCTTTAACTTCAGGAATCAAGGCCGTCGATAAGATCATTCCTATTGAGATTACTTGGTATACTGAGCAGCTTCATAGAATGGGAAAAGGTAAAGACCCGGTCCCGAATGCCTCAGTCTTAATGTCTGTCCTAAGAACAGTCTTTGGAATCGGGTCCGCCATGCTGAGGCGAACCCGAGCTTAGAGATTAAAGATCGTTTGGGTTAGCTTTTGAACACCAGCTCTCTTTAATTCCAACTGTACAGGCCCTTTGCCACTTTTGTTCCCAGTCTTGGGTATTAGGATCATAACAAGTAACTCCCCTAACCTTTACCCATTCAGAACAAACATCACCAAAAGTATCTGGACTTGAAGGATGACAAACAGATTCTTGATCACAGTTTGGCCCCATGTTTCCTTGGCGGGTAACAGGATTGTACCAACAAGCATTTTCACATTGGCGCTTATAAACACTGGCTCTTGAGCCAGCAAAGATACAAGTAACACTTCTTTGAGCTTGCCACTCAGTGCACTTTAACTCTGAAGCTGCTACGCCTCTGATACTAAAAAAGATGATGGCAAAGATACAGATTGATTGGATCTTCATAATATTCCCCCTAAATTTTGATTGCGGCTGAAACTTATGACAGTGAGCATCCTTTGTAAAACAATGACTCATCGCAAGATGCGATTACCCACCAATACTTGGCACCAGTGCCAAGACTTTCTAAAGACGCGAAGCGTCTAGTTGTTGATAATAAAGAAGTTCATCTTGGCACGCCCCTTGCTTCTTAACCTTCCCGTAAACAACATCTACATGGGAGAGAGTAAGATGCGTTTGATGACTATAGCCTTGGCCGGGCTTTTAACTATTGGCCTTAGTTCTTGTAATGATTTTTCTGGCGAATTTAAGACAGGACAAAAACTTAAGATTGTTCACACCTCAATGTTTGGAAAGAAGAAAACAAAGAAGATTCCAGCGGGCAGTTACCGGGCGACTCTTGGTTTTTCTTCAAGCTCTAAAGTTAAGCTATCCTTAAAGAGAAGTGGTCAAAAAGATATTGATGTAAAGATCAAGCTTCCTGACAACGCTCAATTTCCAACCTATGAAGGTGATATTGTTATACCAGCTTCACAATCAGGACAGATCTACGATCTTAACGGAAAGATTGCCACTAACGTAACTCGTTCAGGGAGAACTGATACTTATGAGTCTTGCTCTTATACTGACTATGTAAGACGTTGTGAAAAAGTCTGTAGAGATGTAACAAGACCAAATGGTGACGTTGTCAAAAGATGTAAAAAAGAATGTAGAAGAGTTGCTGTAACTATTAGAGGTTCAAGAGATGTAACTTACCATATGGTTTATACAGCTAAGAAGATTAAGCTTGGCGTATTCAATCCTGGATCAAGAGATCGTCTTGGGGACTTCCAAGGGAACTTTAATGACTCTACTAAAGTCTATGACTACCAAAGTTCATGTAGATAAGATGAAATTTAAAGAAGTTTAATATAAGGCCCGTTGATTAACGGGCCTTTTTTTATTTTTGTAGAATTTCTTCTAAGTACTCATCATAGGTCGTTGGCTTATCGTAAACGATCTTACCGTTTTCGATATTGATCACTCTATTGGCAACTGTTTGGATAAATTCATGATCATGAGTGGTAAAAAGAACTGTTCCTTCAAAGTTTGTTAGCCCTTCGTTGACGGCCTGAATACTCTCTAGGTCTAAGTGATCTGTCGGTCCGTCAAGCATAAGAACATTAGCCCCTGATAACATCATCTTTGAAAGCATACAGCGGACTTTCTCCCCACCGGAGAGAACAGAGCATTTCTTCTTTGCCTCTTCTCCTGAGAAAAGCATCTTACCTAAGAAGCCTCTGATAAAGTTCTCTTCTTTTTCTTCTGAGAACTCTCTCAGCCAATCGATAAGGTTATCATTAGATTGAAAATACTTTGAATTATCTGCTGGAAAGTAGCCAAGTGTCGTCGTCACGCCCCATTCGTAGGTTCCTGATTCAGGCTCTTCATCTCCCCCTAGGATTTGAAAGAGTGTCGTGATTGAAAGCGAGTTATCACTTAAGAAAATGATCTTCTCTCCTTTTTGCATTTCAAAACGAATATTATCTAAAAGCTTTGTTCCTTCTAGTTCTTTTGAGATTCCATCAACCTTTAAGAGCTCTTTTCCTGCCTCACGAGTAGGCTTGAAATGAACATAGGGATACTTACGAGAACTTTGAGGTAAATCATTTAACTGTAATTTATCTAGTTGCTTTTGTCTTGAAGTGGCCTGACTAGACTTAGAAGCATTCGCTGAGAATCTTTGAATAAAGGCCTTAAGTTCCGCTGCCTTTTGTTCAGTCTTCTTGTTTTCATCATTTCTCAATCTCTGCGCTAACTCAGAAGATGTTCTCCAAAAGTCATAATTTCCTGCATAAGTATTGATCTTTCCAAAATCTAGATCCGCAATATGTGTGCAGACTTTATTTAAAAAATGCCTATCATGGGAGACGACGATAACTGTGTTCTTGAAGTTCATCAAAAAGGCTTCAAGCCACTTTACGGCCGAAATATCTAAATGGTTGGTAGGCTCATCAAGAAGAAGAATATCAGGATTACCAAAGAGAGCTTGGGCCAAGAGGACCTTAACTTTTTCAGGACCTGTAAGCTCTTTCATCAACTTATGATGATACTCAGTTCCGATCTTTAGCCCTGCTAGCATGATTCCTGCATCAGACTCTGCTTCCCATCCGTTCATTTCAGCAAACTCTGCTTCTAACTCAGAGGCTTTTATTCCATCAGCATCAGAAAAATCTTCTTTAGCGTAGATGGCGTCTTTTTCTTGCATGATACTAAAGAGCTTATCGTTCCCCATTAAGACTGTTTGAAGAACAGGGTACTCATCATAAGCATAGTGATCTTGCTTTAGAACTGAGAGGCGCTCACCTGGAGTTATATTAACTGAACCTGATTGAGATTCCAGCTCACCTGAGAGGATCTTTACGAAAGTAGATTTTCCAGCACCGTTAGCACCGATTAGGCCGTAACAATTTCCTGGTGTAAATTTAATATTAACGTCATTAAAAAGTTTACGCCCACCAAAGGCGAGGCTTACATTGCTGGTGCTGATCATAGGTGTTCCTAGAATTATTTTTTGGTTTTTCTACACTATTAAGGACTGCTTGTGAGGCCCTCTAAATTCAGAAATAACCAATAATAGACAACTTAGAAGAATTAACACACCTCCCAAGACCTCACTTCCGTCAGGGAGTTCCATCCCAAGGCAATAAGCGAAAAAGAAGGAATGCACCGGCTCTAATTGAGTAAAGACAGTTGCATGCCCTAAGGAGATTCTCTTTAGGCTTTCCATATAACAGATCCTGGCCAAGACAGGCCCAGCTAGTGCGCAAAGGGCCGCATACTTAAGCCCTTCAAAGCTAGGCTCCACCCAGCCGTGGTTGATAAAGGCCAAAAGAGCGAAGAAAGGAAGGATGAGAATATTTCGAATAAAGGTGAAGACTCTAGAGTCCACAACTCCGGCCATAAACTTTGTCCCAAGCTCTCCAAAGGCGAAGCCAAAAGCTGCGAGCATAACTAAGAAGATGCCCCAGTTCTTCCCCGTGTTTCTTTGCAAGACGTCTTTAAAGATCTCCCCTTCACTCATAACAAGGATACCTATTAGGCTTATCACAATGGCGGGATAGATGATCTTTCCTAAACGCTCTTGAAGAAAAAACATGGAGATCATCATGACAATGGGAAATTCAAACCGCGAAACAAAGGCAGCGGTTGGTGCATCTAAATACTGCAGACCACTTAAAGAAACATACCAACCAAAAACAATCCCTCCTATGTGAAGGGTAAAGTAACTAAGGGACTTTTTATCTCTAGGAAAGATAAGTTTCTTTCCGTAAGGAAAACTTAAGACAGTAGAAAAAGCGTACATCCAAGTCAGAAACCACAAGGTACTCATATGAGAGAGGGCCAACTTAGAGGTAACCGAGACGGCCCCAACACAAAAGGTTCCTATGAGAATGAAGAGATAACCCTTTGTTTGATCTTTCATGACAAAAGCATAGTCCCCTTGAAAAGCCGTGACAATCAGCTTAGCCTTTATCCATGAAAATACTCATCCCTATTCTCCTTTTAACAATGCTTTCAAACTGTAGTTCAAATGGTTCATGGCGCACGGCAAGTAGAAAAAGTGCCAATATCGCTCCAAAACCACAGGATCTTAAAGAATCCATTGTTCAAGTCTACGGAGCTCGGGCCTATTCATGGCGAGGATACTTTGGCATCCACCCGTGGATCTCTTGGAAGAAAAAGGATGAAAGTGAATATACAGTTGCTCAAGTGATAGGTTGGCAATTAAGAAGATCTGATACCTCAGTGAGCGTAGAAAAAGACCTCCCAGACCGTCACTGGTATGGAAGTAAGCCCACTGTCCTTCAAACCATCCGAGGAGAAGAAGCCGATAAGGTTATCGATCATATTAAAGGCCTTATTAAAAAGTACACAAAAGGCGGAACCTACGTTGTCTTTCCTGGTCCAAATAGTAATACCTTTGTGGATTACTTGATTCGAAATACAAAAGAATTAACAGTTGAACTTCCCTCGACGGCCGTTGGAAAGGATTTTTTATCTGACTCTATGCTCTTTGATAAAAGCCCCGGGGGCTATGGCTTTCAGTTTTCAATCTATGGACTCTTAGGCCTTACCATGGGCCTAAGCGAAGGAATTGAAGTGAATATCTTAGGTCTTGTCTTTGGCATTGATTTTCTAAGACCTGCCTTGAAGCTTCCTCTCATCGGTCGCCTAGGCTTTCCCGACGCCCCTTTGTAATTTCAAGCTTCTAGAGATATTTTCTTTCATCACCTCTAGGAATTAGCCTTTTAAGACGAAGTTATTTTTCAGGCTACTTGTTTCAAATCAATTCATCCCTTAACTTACCCCATGCTTATAAAGATCCTGATCCTTCTTTTTCTACCCTTGCAAAGTTTTGCCTCTAACAAGATTGTTGGCGGTGTTTTGCCCGGGGAGAAGCACCCTGGAAAATTCAATACTGTGGCCATGATTCATGCCTCTAGTAAAAAGGTTTTCTGCACCGGCTCCTTAATTTCTAAGACGATGATCCTAACGGCAAAGCACTGCCTTATAGATAAAGATCCAAGTGATGTCTTAGTCTTCTTTGGAGATGACACACATAAGTTGGATCAGGGTTTTATTAGAGAAGTCGATTCCATGAAAGTGAGAAGACCCATCGATTGGGAGATGACCTTTCCTAGCTTTGATGTGGCCTGGATCAAATTAAAGAAAGCTGCTCCAGAATCTTTTCGCCCCCTTCCTATCTTAAGCTCAAACTCAGAGCTTCCCCCTGCCCCGGTTCATCTAGCCGGTCATGGTAACTCTTCAGCCACTAACGGACAGATTGAAGCTGGGGTAAAGTTCATCACCACTACGAACTTAAAAAGCTATTATAATAACTCCCGTTTTTTCCATATCCTTCTTTTTGAAGGTGAAGAAGGACAAGGGGCCTGCCATGGAGATAGCGGCGGGCCTGCTTATATTAAGACCTCTAAGGGATGGGCCATCATTGGAGTCACTAACGGCTTTGATATAGTCCTCACTCCTAAGGCCATGAAGAGAACCGGGGATGAAGACTTTCCTTACAGAATAGATTGTAAGAAAAATCAAATGCTCTACTCTTTTGCCGGGGCACATGGACAATGGATTGAGAGGACTTCCAATGAAAAGGTCTTTAAGACTGGTGACTTTATTGAGTCAGTTGTTGAGCCCTCAAATAATATTGATTCTCTTAAAAAGTGGTGTGAGAACCCAGATTTTGGCTCTCCTTCATGGAATTTTCTAAAGCTACTCTTAGATATGAAAGTTGATAAGATGGACCAAGACCTAGCGGAGGAGTTTTATAATGACTGCTCCATGATTGAGTCCTACTTACTCTCTCTAAATGAAGTTAGGATTGATGGTGAGAGAACTATGGACGCTTCCTACTCACTCTCCCCCCTTCATCTCTTAGATTTAAAAACTCTAAAGATATTCAACTCAGATATAAAACATTTTAGTTTTTCTTCTGAAAAGAAGATCAGTATTAAGAAATTGATCCTCAATAGTGTGAACTTAGTAGACTTACAGGATCTCTCTTTTTCTAACCTCTTAATTGATGAATTAGACCTCGGGAATAACCCCCTAGGCTCGCTTAAGGGTTTAGAGGAATTAACCAGCCTAACGGGAATCTCTCTTTATAGAACTAAAGTCCAAGACTTCTCCTTTCTTAAAAGATTTTCAATGCTTAAGAAGCTAGACCTCTCCTCTACTCTTCTATCGAGTACTGAGATCTTAGAGAACTTTAAATTAACGGAGTTAACAATAGGAAGTAGGGACCTTAAAGAGTTACGCTTAACCGGGCAAGATAAGCTTGAGGTTCTATCGGTTCATTCAACAGACCTCTTTCATTTAAACCTTCTTAGAGAAACTCCAAGTTTACGAGATGCCAACCTACCTCATTTAAAGATTAAAGACCTCTCTATCTTTTCTCGTTTTAATTTCATAGAACTAGAAAGGCTTAACCTCACGGGGAACCCCATCTCTGATTTGAGTTCATTATCTTCTTTGAATAGCTTGATGAATTTAAAGTTATTTGGAACGCCAATGGCGAGAAGGGAGATAACTAAAACTCCAGAGAATTGTCCTATGGTAGGACCTGAAGTCTTAGTTAAGTTTTGTTCTATTCCCTAATTCTTGTATGAACTGTATGGCTTCCTACAACAGGAATTTCTTTCATTAGGATCTTTGTTCTAGCAAAGCCAATTGAAGGGATATCTGGGCAATAAGTAAAAACCCCTACCCACTTATTATCTTTTCTAGGCTTAATTCTCACTTTATGACAGTCATAATGATTAGGAAGATCCTTTCTTCCAAGGTGAGTAAGAGTTGCGATCTCATCAGTGATGGATCCGGCTTCTTCTAATTCTTCATAACCATATGGGCTTAGGTATTTTGTGGGTAGATCGATACTTGTTGTTCCATCAAGAGTTCTTTCAAAGAAAAGAAACTTGGCGAAGATATTGTATTTGATTTCCATAGTGAAGGTTTCACTTGAGATGTTCTTGGTCGTAATCTTAAGAACCCCTTTTCTGACGAGAGAATCTTTTTGAACATCGTGAATAATGGTCTCTGGAGTTTGAGCAAGTAGAGGCAATGCCACTAAAACTGTACATAACGCAGCGAAAAATTTTGTCATTTTGCATCCTTATAAATTTTTGAAGTGGGATGTTGTAACGCCAATGGCGCCTGTGGTCAATAGGCTTGCTTTAGATTTGAGGCTTTTCTCCTATAGGTTTTGTAAAAGGATATTTACTTATTTACCAATCAATCCATCCTTTACATCTGTAGGTCGTTAGTAATATTGACGTGAAGCAATCAAAGCCTTTTCCGTAGAAGCCGCCCTTTTTGATGCAAGATCCCTTATAGACGCCGTTTTCTCTTTAAGGGGATAAAAGAAGTTCACTAAGATTGAACGGTAATCCCCGGCCATTTGAAGCTCACCGTTTACACAAAGAAAACTAGAAGATTCGATTACTTCATAAAAAGCCGCGTACTTATAAGGGTGAACGGCCAAGTTGATAAAGCCCGTCTCATCTTCCATGGTGATAAAGACCATGCCTTTTGCCGTGGGAGGCGATTGTTTGACTCTGACCATGCCAAAGACATTCACATTCTTATTCTCCCTAATAGCTTGAAGCCCTGCTGAGAGGCTTAAGTCTTTTAACTTAAGAGGATAATTCCAGCTCTCCTCGCGGATAATCCTAACCGGGTGATCATCAAGAGAAGTATTCATCGAAGCAAAGTCCTTCATGACTTTCTCCATTCTTCCTTCGATGCCCCAGTCTATATTCTTTTCTTCTCCGTCGATCATAGGCTTAAAAGGAACCGCTTCACTCATCCAAAGAGCGTTAGCGCGGTCCAAGTTAAAGTCTTTATAAGCGTCCGCTGCGGCCAGGGCCGTTAGGTCATCACGGTAAAGGGCGGTATCTTTAATAAAGCTGTCAAAAGAGTTCCAGCCCCCTTTCTTTGATCTAAGAAGAACAAGAGATTTGGCCCCTGAAGTTGAAAGCTTATTCACAAGGCGAAGCCCCATACGAATGGCATTCTTACCAAAGCGCTTCTCTAACTTTGAATCATAGTCTGAATGATTCACGCAGGGAGGCAGCACCTCAACTCCTTCTTGCTTTGCCGCTTGGAGAAGATTGTGGGGGGAATAAAAGCCCATGGGCTGCGAGTTTAAAACAGAGGTAAAGAAAGCTGCCGGGTAATGGCATTTTAAATAACAAGAGGCGTAGGCGATAAAAGCAAAAGAGATGGCGTGCGATTCAGGAAATCCATAGTCAGAGAAGCCCTTCATCTGTCCTAAGATCTGATCGATAAAATAATCATCAAAGCCCTTTCTCTTCATCCCAGCTTTTAATTTTTCCATCCAAGGCCCAAGGGTTTGATCAAAGTCCCGTACATTCCAGGCCCCAATATTTCGGCGCAGTTCATTAGCTTCTCCTGCCGTAAAGTCTCCTACTTCAACGGCGATACGCATGGCCTGCTCTTGAAAGATGGCGATGCCAAGAGTTCTCTTTAAGATTGGCTCTAAGCAAGGATCAGGATAGGTCACCGCTTCGATGCCATCTCTTCTTCTAAGATAAGGGTGGATCACTTTTCCTTGAATAGGCCCTGGCCTAATGATAGCCACTTCAACCACAAGATCATAGAAGCACTTAGGCTTAAGCCTTGGGAGCATAGTCATCTGGGCCCGGGATTCTATTTGAAAGACCCCCACGGTCTCGGCTCTTTGAATCATGGCGTAGGTTTTCTTATCATCGTGAGGAATATCATAGAGCCCATAGTGCTTGCCGTAGGACTGTTTAACATAATCAAAGCATTTTCTAACAGCAGAGAGCATGCCAAGAGCTAGGATATCAATCTTAAAGAAACCTAGTCCCTCAATATCATCCTTACTCCATTGAATAACAGTTCTTCCCTCCATAGTGGCGGGCTCTTGAGGAACAAGATGATCGAGGTCTTTTCCTGCAATGATAAAGCCTCCCGAGTGGACTCCCATATGGCGGGGGAAGCCTTTAAGGGCCTCACTAAAATGAATCCAAGCCTCAAAGGAGGTATTAAGCTCTAACTCTTCACATTCTTTTCTCAAACGAAGAAGGAGAAAATCATTACTGGCCCCTCTAAAGAGGCGGGTCTTTTGTAAATCTGTGGCCTTCTTTAAAACAAACTCAGGAACTCCTAGGGCCTTACCGACCGCGCGCATAGATCCTTTTTGGCGGAAGGTGATAATATTGGCCACCATAGCTGCCCGCGATCTACCATAGCGCTCATAGATGTATTGAATGACTTCTTCGCGCCTCTCATGTTCAAAGTCCACATCAATATCAGGGGGGTCTCCCCTCTCTTCGCTGATAAAGCGCTCAAGCAGAAGCTCAAACTGATTAGGATCAATAGAAGTGATCTCAAGAGCAAAGCAAACAATGGAGTTCGCCGCAGAGCCTCTGCCTTGGCAAAGAATACCTTGCGAGCGCGCCCAGCGCACAATGTCCCAAACCGTTAAGAAGTAATCAGGGAAGTTTAGTTTTCGAATCAGTTTTAATTCCCGCCATACCTTATCTTGTAAGGCCTCGTTAAAGTCATTCCCAAGACGGCGCTGCATATTTTCAAGGACAATCTTTTCTAAGAACTCCATGGAGGTAAAGCCACTTGGGATCATCTCTCCGGGGTATTTATACTTAAGTTCATCAAAGCTAAAATCAATCCTCTCAGAGAGATAAAGAGAATCTCTAATAGAGCGCTCATAAATGGGAAGCTTAGAGAAGAGAAATTCAAGACCATTTAAAGAATGAAGATGCCTCTCACCGTTAGGAAAGAGGTGCTCATCACAAGAGCCCACGGGAAGGTTTGTTCTAATAGAGTGAAGAAGATCATTCAGATTCTTCCTCTGTCTTGAATGAAAGAAAGCATCTTGAGTTAATAAAGTGGGAAGCTCTAAAGCTTGAGAGAGGTTTAAACTCTCCCCAATCCAAGCATCTTCAGCCGGGTGAAGATGGCGGCTGATCCCTAAGTAAAGGCCTTCATGAAAGATGTTCTTAAGGCTCTCTAAGTCCTGCTCCCCTCTACCTTCACGGATCCTTCCCCGCATGGGCTTGATGGCCACGATGCCTCTAGTGTTACAGTTTTCAAGGTCCGTAGTAGAGAGAAAAGCCTTAGTCTTTGAAGCAATATGCGCCTTACTAAAGATCTTACAAAGGTTCATATAACCGATCTTATTCAAGGCCACGAGTGCAATGGTTTGTTGTAAGAGAATAGGCCTATCATGATCTTGATAAAGATGAAGCTCTCCGCCGTAGTGAAGCTTAAGCCTACTGTCGATGATCTTCTCTTTTAGATTGAGATGGGCCCGGGCCAAACCATAGACCCCGTCAAAGTCATTGATGCATAAGGATTGATAGCGCTGATAGCTCGCCTCCTCTAACATCTCAAGAGGATGAGAGGCTCCTGTTAAGAAACTAAAGTTTGTTTTCGCTAGCCATTCATGATGGCCAGCCCCGTTAAGAGAATAGCCCATGCTTAAACCATCCCCCCCTCGGGTCTTGAAAGGCCCACCACATAAGGCCTTCCTTATCTTCGATTAAATAATAATCTCTATCCCCAAGATGAGGATCACTTCCTCCCCACCATAAAGAGGCCACCCGCTCTAAGAAGGTTCTTTTATAATTTCCCTCTAAGACCAAGGGCTCAATCTTATTAAAGATAAAAAGAGGCTTTCGTTTAGAGGCCATAAGCCACGGGAGTTTTTCCCCAAGGTAGTCTTCATTGCTTTTCCCAAAGGAAGTCTCAGGAAAGAAGCTTGCCTTTAAAGCGTAGTGATCAAGACTCAGAGGCAATTTATTTTCCATCTCAAGCCTTAGGCTGCTGACCCCCCCCGTGAGAAGGTCTTCATTCTTAGGAGAGAGGCGAAGGGATTCGCTTATAATAAGCTTCCAGCCTACCGTGGCCATACGAAGGGGATAATCAAGATCCTCTTCTCTGCTCTCTACTTTTTTCATCATCTCTAAATACGAATAATAAGCTTGAAATAAAAAGGTCTCAAACTCTGGGGCATCAGCTGTTAATGAGTGGGGGTTTCTAAAGACGATCTTACAAGAGTGAACCTCTAAGCTCTCAAGGCTTACTTCCCAGTCAACCCGGCTGACCTTCTTATGTTTTAGTTCAGGATGATTCTTTAATAACTTTAAGAGATCTTCTTTCATAAAATCCAAGAACTGATCCCATTCAAGAAGAGGATAATCTAAGAAACGCGTGACTTCAGGGAGCTCTCCTTTTTCAATCTCATGCCAAGGAAAGCTAGTATCAAAGGAATCAAAGTTTGTTTGAAACAGATCCCCCTGAGTTGCCTCTAAGGTCCCTGATCTAAACCCCGTAAAGCTCCAATGCCAAACCCTGCCTAGCCACTTTCCAAAACGGCGCTCGAGGGAGTCTTGTTTTAATGAAGATAACTCAAAGGGCCTCGTGATCTTCATCCTCTCCACAAAACGCTCAAAGCGCCCAATCATACGGCCATATTCACTTTGATCTTTAGCTGGAAGATGCGCTCTTAGTTGCCATAAGAGCTTATGCCAATGCTCAAAGCTTTGATGACGATAGTACTGATCCCCTTGGGGGGTTCCAAGGCAGGTAAAGTCCTCTTTTTGATCCTCTAACATAAGGACGCATTGAAAAGGATGATGGGCAAAACAGAACTTCTGATCCCCAAAGACCTTCTTAAGAAAGCTTTCAAAGAAAGGAAGAATCTCCTCCGTCCCAGCGCTCCACTTCCAATAATTAAGAACATTCTTAAGATCAATTAAAAGAAGCCCATCACTAAAACGCATAAGCCTAGTTCCTATCTCAAAACCAAGATCAGGATCAAAGTCCCCTTTGATTCCAAGAAAAGCAGGAAGCTCTATGCCTCTTTTTAAATGATGCTTTAAGGAGATAACACTCACTGATCTCTCACCATTGAAAGAGGAATCTCAATAGAGCCCTCTCCCCCTTTTAAGAACTTTAAGTTGTACTTACCTCTGTTTGGTTTAAGCCAACAATTAAGGCGAAAGTAAACCAAAGGGTTTCCTCTTTTAGGGGATAAGAAAAAGGGTCTTAAAACAAAGATCAACTGCTTATTCTCCCGCGCTTTCGCGCAAATAAAACTCCAATCTCCCGCGCTTAACTTTTGCGGGCAATCAATCACCATGATCCTAAAAGCCGGCTCTAAAAACAAAGGCCTAAGATCTGGAAGTGGAGTCCTCGATCTAATAAAGTAAAACAAACTAAGATCCACTCCCTGAGAGGCCCAGGCCGGGGCATAGATCTTTATCTCTTCCTTTTGCCCATAGACCCAAACCACCGCTTCACCTAGGTCTCGTAAGAAACGTAGGATCAAAAAACGCGAGCATCGCCCCATGGGCGCTCCCCATTCAATCACCCGTCCATAACGGATCCCTCCCCGCGAGGAGAGGAATTGATCAAGTTCAGGGAGTCCCGAGATAATAGGATGCCCTTCATCTAAGATAGATGTGCGTGAAAGCTCCTCCCGTAAGCGGGCGGCTTCCTCCTCGTTTAACTCCATAACAAGACCGAATTTAAGTAATAGTGAGGTCCTTTTTTGATAAAAAGACCATGCGTAAGTTTTACGTAAGTTTAAGTTCTTTGCAAGTCAGGCCGCGCAAGGCCTCAAGGATGGGGAATCTCTTATTTCTTTAAGGTGTAGCCTAGTCCCCTGATTGTTTTTAAGAGGTCTGACTTAACTCCTAACTTCTTACGTAAAGAACTAATATGCATCTCCACTGTTCTAAGAAGTGAGTCGCTATTGTCTTTCCAAATCTTTTCAAAGATCTGCTCTTTTGAAAGAACCCGCTCTTTATTCTCTAACATATAGATAAGTATCTTCAGCTCTTTAGTCGTAAGGTCCACTTGTTTATTTTCAACCGAAGCAGACATAGAATTAAGATCCACCTCTATTCCTTCAAAAGAAAGACTTGAAGCGCTGGCCATGATCGACTTAGCAATGTTCTTTTCAACAACGATCTTAATAAGCTTAGGATCAATTGGTTTCTTTAAGTATTCAGTCACGCCAAATTCATGACCTTGGAATTCATCAAGTTGTGAATCTGATGCAGTGATAATCAAAACCGGAGTATGCTTATGATTACTGCTTCTTCTAATGGCCTGAAGAAGCTGAATGCCATTAGCGTCAGGTAGGTTTAAATCTAAAAGGATGATATCCGGCGCTTCGCTATCGAGGCCTTCAATACCTTCTTTACCACTTAAGTAAGTAACCACTGATATAAGGGGACTGAGAGACTCTTTGATCAGCAAAGTCGTGACCGGGTCATCTTCAATTAAAAGGGCTTTTGGTAGTCTGCTCATTAATCAACAATTACCTTTATTTTCATTTTAGGATGAATGGCACAGCGGACTATGGTTGTTCCTTTTTTCTTAAAAGTTTTTTTCACAACAGAGTCTTTAGGTTGATGAAAATTAAAGTCCAACCCAAAGACATTATGCACGACTGTGTCTTTATTATAAAAGTTAATACTATCCCCTGATTTGATCTTGATAGACTTTAGTTTCTCTTTAGCCACCTTTCTTTTCACAAAGCTGCCCCGGCTATTCTTAAGCTTTTCTAAATCAGAGTCTTTAAGTTCTTTAGTAAAAGTCTTACCTACTTGAAAGACTTGATGTTCTTCAGCGAAAAGAAAGGATGAATAAAGAAAAGATAAAATGATAACAAGTTTATTCAATTTCAACCTCACTGCTAAGAGTTTTCATTAGGCTTAATAGATCTAGTTTTTCTTGGTCTGAAAGGTTTAAAGGAAAGATCTCTTCTGAGAGGCTCTCTCTTTTTACTTCTCCGCCCTTATTATAGAACTCTATGACATCCATCAGAGTCTTCTTGCTCCCATTATGCATATAAGGAGCTCTTTCTACAATATTCCTCAAGCTAGGGACCTTAAAGGCATGCTGTAAGATAGGAACCCCTCTATGGACTCTACCCCTTCCTAGGTCATCTGAGTCAACACCGATGTCATGAAAGCTATCATCAGTAAAACGCCAACCGGAATGGCATGCAGCGCAATTGGCTTTTTCATTAAAGACAACAAATCCTCTTCTAGCGGATTCAGAGATTGCATTAGCATCCCCTGCTACCCAGCGGTCAAAGTCTGAGGGCTTCGTCACAAGCTTTCTTTCAAAAGTGGCGATGGCCATGGCCGCCGTATCAAGGTCAACTTTCTTACCCGGAAAGGCAGACTTAAACATCTCAAGATAGTCCTTATCTTTAGATAAGACCTTGATCACTTCCTTTTTAGTTAACCCCATTTCTTCCTTACTAAGAATAGGCACCACGGCCTGAGCTTCTAAAGAACTGGCCCTTCCATCCCAAAAGAAAAGCTCCCCCCAAGCTAGGTTAGTCGCTGTTTGAGAGTGCCGGGCAAGCTTGGTTCCCTTAACTCCTTCTGAGAATCTCACTCCATCTTCAAAACCTTTTTGAGGGGCGTGGCAAGTTGCGCAGCTTATACTTTTAGACTTAGATAGATTCACATCAAAAAAGAGCTTCTTTCCAAGGTCATACTTTGCTTTTGAATAAGGATTATCCTCAGGAAAAGGAATCACCGTTTCTCTAATATACTCTGCTTTCATTTCATTGATCTGCTTTGAAGATAACAGATTACTTGAGAAGTCCTTTACTAAGATCTTCCCCTTCATATGGAGGATATTCCCATGACCGGGCATTAAACAAATATAGGTATAATACCCAGGAGTTTCAGGCTCAAAGATAATTTCACCATTTTCTCCAGGGTTTAAGATCTTAGAGCTGGCAAGTAGATGATTCGTTGTTTTAAAGAAATCTATTGTTTGAGAAAAGTCATATTCTTCTTTATTCAGAATATCCATGACAGCTTTTTCATGACCTCGCCTAACAATGGCCACATTATGGCTGATTTCTGAATCAAGATCTGCCTGGTTTTGAAAGACCAGCTTTACTGTTTGCCCAAAAGGAATCTGTAAGTTCTCTTGTTCAAAAGCCACATCATTGCCTCTAGAGCTTAAATTGATTTCAATGCTTTTAGCTTTTTTACTAGTAGGTAGATCTGAACAACTTATGACGAGAGTTAGCAGTAAAGGTAGAATAAAAGATAGATGCATTAGTTTTCCCGATATAAATAAAACTTTGTTAGCATTATACTGCCTAAACAAAGTAAAAGTAATATCATTTCACAGCGCGGTGCAGCCTTGGTTTTTTTTAAAAAAGTTAGCCTTAAATCATACCTATTCCTCTTTGCAGGGGGGGTTCTCCTCATTCAGAGCATTTTTGGGGTTTTAGAATACCGGTCTCTTTCAAACTTAAATAATTTGGTCAGTGACTCTTATGACAAGATCTATATGATCAATTCTTTTACTCAGAGTGCCAAATTCAACTTTAGTCAATATAACGATGCCGTTCTAAACTCCCTTAATTCTAAAAATATTGAAGAATTAACTTCCGCTAGAGAGCAGCTCGAAGAAGAACAAGAAACCTTATTAAGTGACTTAGAAATCATCAATGAACGCGTATCAAAAGGCTCAACCTTATTTCAGCTAGATTCAAGTATCCTAACAAATATTAAAAGCCTTAAAGCCACTGCCTATGAGCTTACTAAAGTACTACAAAAGTCTGGCTTTGATATTAAAACCAGAAGCGAACTTATAAGGCGTTGGAAACAAAATGAATTAAAGCAAGTAGTCTTTGATGACTTTGACTCTCTCTCAGATGCAGTCAGCGAAAAAGGTTACCTCATTAGAGAGCAGATTAAATCAACAACAACCATAGGCTATAACAGCTTCCTACTCTATTCCGTCATCTTCTTTGTTTTTGTCCTAGCTGTTTTCTCCTTAATCTCAATTAATGTTTTAAAGCCTATTAAAAAAATGACAAGTGACTTTGATGTCATCGCAAAAGGTCACTATGAAATGGAAGTTGAGGTGTTAGATGAGTTAACAGAAATGGGAAAACTGGCGAGTTCATTTAACATCCTATTATCAAACTTTCATAACTCCCTTCTTCAAGTTAAGCATGCTAGTAAATCTAAAGATCAGTTCATGGCCAATATAAGCCACGAGTTAAGAACACCTCTCAATGCCATCCTTGGCTTTAGTAAGCTCCTCCTAGAAGACCCAAAGATTAGAAATTCAGGAAGTGAGAATGTGGAGGCCATTCAAGAAATCTTTCATTCAGGAAAGCACCTCCTAGCCCTAATCAACGATATTCTTGATTATAATAAGATTCAATCAAGCAACTTTGAGATCAACCCAGAGCCAGTCCGCATGAGGAGTATCTTTAAATCCTCTCTAAGCCTAGTCAGGGGAAAAGCTGAGCAAAAAGAGATAGAGTTAAAACTAGTAGATAATTTAGACAAGGACTTAGTCCTCAATATAGATGAACTTAGAATCAAGCAAGTCCTTATCAATTTATTAAACAACGCCATTAAATTCACTGAAGAAGGAAGTGTTATCCTTCGAATCAATAGTGATTTAAGTGATTCTCCCAATAAGATTAAAGTTAAATTTGAAGTCGAAGATAGTGGTATAGGGATGAGCCCTGAAGGATTGAAGAAGATCTTCGAGTTCTACGGTCAAGCGGAAATAAGCACCCAAAAAGACTATGGGGGAACTGGACTTGGTCTTCCTATTAGTAAATCATTGGTTGAAAAGATGGGAGGTGAGATCTTAGTAGAAAGCTCCCTTGGTAAGGGAAGCTGTTTTAGCTTTACATTAGTATTGGATAAGATGCCTAGCCACTTAGCTCCCGTTGAAGTTCAACCCTTTTCAAGTTCAGTAGAGAAGTTAAATAATTCAGAATTAAAGATTCTTCTTGCCGAAGATAATCTTGTTAATCAAAAGGTATTCAAGGCTATGCTAAATAGCCTTGGAGTCAAAAATATTGAAATTGCTGAAAACGGGAAAGAGGCTATTGAAAAAGTGATGCACTCAAGGTTTGACTTAATCTTCATGGATATGCAGATGCCTGTCATGGGAGGAGTTGAATCTTCAAAGAAGATTATCGAGCATTTAAAAGATGATTGCCCTCCTATTATTGCAATTACGGCCAATGACTTTCAAGAAGACCGAGACTCTTGCAGTGAAGCTGGTATGCAAGGTTATTTAACAAAGCCTTTAGAGCTAGAAATTCTAAGTAGCACTATCAGTCATTTCTTAGGGGCTGCAATAGTCAATCAGGATGCTAGTGATAACATAAGCTCGAAAAAAGGAAAGGTCTTAAATCTTCAAAGGATTGAAGAACTATTAGGCTTTGACAAAGAAATAGTCCATAAGCTTTTAAACCTCTTTATATTAGATAGCACAGAAGTATTAAAGGCCTTGCACTCTTCAAAGGAGAAGAATGACTTTAAGAGTATCAGCGCTCACGCCCACCGCCTTAGAGGAAGCCTTATCAACTTAGGTGGGGATTATGCCGCCCATATTGCTGAAAGAATTGAAATGGGAGAAGGAGACCTCTCTTTAAATATTAAGAGGCTAGAAAAAGGTATCATTCAATTTAAAGAAGAATATCAAGAGCACTTAGCTAATATTAGTTAGAGTTTAATTCTATAAAGCTTTTAGCCTGAGAGAGTAAGTCACTATTATCTGCATCAAACTCTAGAAAGGCCCTATATTTTTCAGAGCTAGATTCCCTCCATGCATTTGAAACAGTAAGACTTAGATCCATACCTGGATTATTGAATATTTTATCAATAGCTTTTCCGTTTAGAAGGACATGCGTTCCTTTTGCTAGAAGTCCCTCTCCTTCGATGGTAATTCCAATCTCACTAATACCTACAATAGCCTGACTAAAATTCACTTTTGCCTCACCCTTGTTTTTTTTTAATTTAAAATAAGGCAAAGGAGAAAAGGGGTCTGTTACATCAATAAACTGGCTTATTCTATCGAGTAGAACAACATCATCTATAGGCTTGAAGAGAAAGTCCGTGGCACCAAAGCTCAAAGCGTTTGCAATATCTTCTTTTTGACTTCTAGAAGAAAGAACAAATAAAGGTAGCTCCCATCCTTTTACATTCCGAATGGCCTGTATAAGCTGATACCCCGCGCCTAACTGTGCCCCTAGATTAAGATCAATGATACAAAGATCAACTTCAGTCTCTTTTAGAATACTTAAGAAGTCTTCAGGTTTTTCAGTAGTTATAGAATTGAAGTCATATTTATTTAAAATAGTTTTAATGATGAGATTAGTCGTTGGGTCGTCATCAATGGAGAGGATCGTTTTCTTCTTCACGCCTGCCCTCTTATCTTACGAAGTTTTTGAGCCACTTCTTCTTTGATGGCCACTAGGGAACACTTCGTTATAAAGGTTGCTGCTGCGACACTTTTTCCGTTTTCACTTACTCGAAGGGAGATATCCTCTTGACCAACTTCCCTACCTATTACTGATTTAAGAGAGATATTCTCATTCTTTTCAAATTTAACTGGTGCTGAGATTAGACAAGAGAACTCGTTGATTGCCGTCACTTGAGCGGGCACTTGAAGTTTTACTTCAAAGTCTCCCTCAAAAAGATAATTGAAGTTAGCATCATATTCCTGAGTGAACTCGTTGATAAAGCTAAGCTTAGATTCATTATAATCTAAAAAGATCTTCCTAACCTTTTGAATAAGGCTCTTAGGTGAAATGGGTTTAATTTGATAATCATCAGCCCCAAGAGCAAGGGCTTTATAGATAGTCATTTTTTGAGTATCACTTGAAATAATCATGACAGGAATATTTGTTAAAGATGGTCTATTTCTAATAAAGCTTAAGACTTTTAAACCAGTTGTCTCTTGATTTAAAAAAGACATATCTAAGATGACTAAGTGAGGAATACTGCTCTCTAACATCTCCATGGCATCAATTGCTTTTTCAAAAGCAAAGACAATAAGACCCGCAGCGCTCAAGACCGAGTTATAAAGCTCCCTAATATTAGGGTCATCTTCGATAACAAAAACATTCTTGCCTTTAATTCCCATAACTAACGTCCTGATGAAGAAATGGTATACAATCCCTATTTAAATCTCAACAAGTTTAATAGAGAAAATCTTGATAAGAACTTGAGCTAGAATTGAGGTATAGCTGTAATAATCAATTAAATCAGTTTCTTAAAGGTATCTTATGTCCTCTCTTAATCAAGCTAGAATCGAAGTATTAAAAGGATTAGGAGATCACTTCTTACTTGAATTGTTTCAAACAGCTCAAAGTTCACTTAATAAAAACTCTCAAGTACTTGCTCTTAGTATTCAAGATGGGATAACTCAAGAAATAAAATCTTCCTCTCACTCTTTAAAAAGCATCCTACTTAATATCGGGGCTGACTCAGCGGCTTCTCTAGCCTCTGAGATCGAAACACATTTTCAAGAGGCGAACAAGGTAAAGGATCTCTTTAATTCTCTTATTAAAGAGCTCCAAGTCATTGATTCTGAAATAAAAACTATATTAATCACGGCCTCTTAAAAAACCTCAACAAAACTTGACTCTTTCTTGACCCTGAAAATGGTTATGGGTCCGATGATGATGATAACACTAATCAAGGGAGTCACCTATGTACGCATATGATAATAACGAAGAATTAGTTGAGTATATCGAAGAGGCACTAGGAAGTAATACTGAGGAGAACAAGCTAAATATCCTCTGCGTTGATAATAACGGAAATCTTTTAAAAAACATGGACCAAATCACAGAATTAAGAAAAGAGACTTCTAGCATCTCAATTCTTAGGTCAGGTGGTATCTCAAGTATTGTTAAATATATGAAAGAAAACAAAGTCGATCTTCTTATACTAGACTTAGAGTTTCCTGAACTAACCTCTATTGAAGCGGGAAACTATATTAGAAAAACTCTAAAAAAAGAAGTTCCTATTGTTCATACAAGTTCAGACTTAAAAAACCTAAAACCACATATGCATGAAATTAATTGGAGCAAAACAACTTTCCTCAAATTCCCTTTTCGTGGAGAAGACTTAAGCCTAGCCGTAAAGAGGATAGTAGATGGGAATGCCGCTTAGGAATGGAAGTCCAGACAAGTTTTAAGAGCTTAAATACTCTAACCGAAGTAAGTACCTTCAAAGTAAATAGGCTTCTTATCACTTAAGAGTTCATAAAGTTCGCTCTTAGTTTCAACTTCGGGTTCGAGCCAATCCTTAAGATGCTCTTCTTTGAGTATAATAGGTGTCCTATCATGACCTTTTTCTAAAACCTCTGGATTTGGCTCATCTGTAATCATGGCAAAGGAGTCAATATACTCTTCCCCTTTTTGCCAACGGTCCCAAAGACAGGCAACCCAGAAGTACTCTTTATTATCTGGGCGAAATTCGATCAGGGCCTTTGATCCATTCCGATCCACCCATTCGTAAAACGACTGCAAGCATATGGCTCCGTGGCGCTTACCAAACAGGGGCTGCCAAGCTTTTCTCTCTTCAAGAGAGTCAATGCGAGCGTTAAAGGTATTTTTAATTTCCACTTGCCTACCAGTCTTTGGATTAAGACGGGTGTATTTATCCTCTGTGCAAAAAGAAGGCAAAAGTTGATAGCGCATGGGCCTTAATTGAAAGCCCTCTCTTCCTCTTACTAGTAGTGGTGCCCAGGTCTTTGGGTAAAAACGTAAATCTTCTTCAGGTTCTTTAGAATTTTCTGGGTAATCAATTGATTTGATATTCTTAATATCTAAGAGTTCAGATTTAATAAGTTCTTGTCCCGTGACTTTTGCAATCATGGCAGAAAAACACATAAGCAGCTATCCTTTTAAGGCGGCCATCACTAATTGTGAGGCCAGTTTCCCATCAAACTTTCCCTTAATCTGTGGCGAAAGCTCTTTCATCACTGCCCCCATATTAGGGTTATCTAGAGAGCTGACGATGTTCTTGATGATTTCAACTACTGCTGCTTCATCTAATTGTTCAGGAAGAAACTCTGATAAGATCACAACCTCTGCTTCTATCTCAGCTCTCTGTTCAGATCCTTCAGGATAGAGGCTAATGGAGTCTTTTACTTTCTTAGCATAAGAGATCACGATCTCCATTTCTTCAATGGGTTTTTTAGAAGTATCATTTTCAATAAAGAGCTTCTTTAAATAGCGAAGAACATTCAGGCGCGGCTTATCTTTAGCCTTCATGGCCGTAATGATTTCTTTTGATATTCTATCTTTCATTCTGACACCCTCTTATCTCTTCTAATAATTTACTATCATGCTCTAGGATCATAGGGCGGATCATCTCAACGATACCTTTATTTTGTCTTAAAACCTTAACAAATCGGCAAAGGAGGTCCTTATCATTCTCATTTTTATCATTGAGTGAAAAAGCCGTTACGTCATACTCAGTAAGGTAAAAAACCTTAAAAAGAAGTTCCCTATATTCAAGGTTAACCATTTTCCCAGAATGCTTAACTAGCCTTTCAGCAAGTTCATCATCATGGATAGAAAAATCCCAAGTTAACCTATCCCCACTCCCAAGATCTAAAGTTCCTTCCCAAGTTTTGGGAAGAAAACCTTTCTTAGAAAGCTTAACAAGTTTACCGACGCGGTTTCCTTGAGAATAGCTATAATTGAGGACTAAGTAACAAACTCCTCCGCTAATAAGACTTAGCAGGATTAAATAGCTGATAATTTTCTTTTTCATAAACATAAGTTACTTAAATTCAGCTCCTGTGTCACGCTGCTTCTTCACGGGGGAGAATCGGTGCGTTAAGCTCTCGCCATTATAAAGACTCTAAAGGAAATCTTATGGAACAAATTACTGATTGCACAACTTGGGATAACTCAAACGTTTATTCATCAATTGATGATCCAAAGATAGAGGAGGCTCTAGCATGGGTTTCTAAGAGCTCTTTACAACTAAAAGAACCTGCTGAACTTATTGCAAGCTCTCTTCAAGACTTAGATTCCAAAGCAAAAGCTCTCATCCCTACAGCACAAAAACTAATGCTTGATCATCACGCCATTAGCATTGAGATCTATACTTTAAGAACCTTTGCCAGTTGCCTAACTTCAACTGATGCAAAGAATGAAAAGGCCCGTGCTCTTCTTTCAAGGATTTCAAAAGTAAACACAGAGCTAAATCAAATAACAACTCCCCTCTTTGTTTTCACTGATAAGATCAGTGAAGAAGACTTAGAACTCTTTCTAGATCATAAAGAGGCTAAAGATTGGGATTTTCAATTAAAGCATGGAAGACTCCTCTCAGAATATTCTCTTAATAATTCTGAAGAACAGATAATCTCTGGGTTATCTGTTGATGGGCTTCACGCTTGGGGTAACCTTTACAATTCAATTTCAGGAAAGCTTACTTGTAAAGTTGATGGTGAAGAACTCGGGCTCGCTAGGGCCTCTAGCCTCCTTCGCCAAGGAGATAGGGATAAAAGAATCAAGGCCCATAAGGCCATAAAAGAAGCTTGGTCTGTCCATGAAGAAAGTAGCGCTTCTATTTTAAATGCAATCAATGGCTGGCGGCTAGAAAATAACTCTCTTCGCTCAAAGGGAGCTTCAAAGGAGCTCCACTACTTAGATACGGCCTGCCATCAATCTCATATTAGTAGAAAGACTCTTGATACTTTAATGGAGACCACCTTTGAAAATAGAAGCATTGGTCACCGCGCTCATAAGGCCATGGCCAAAGGCATGGGTGTAGAAAAGCTTGGCCCTTGGGATATCCTGGCTCCGGCTCCTATGGGAAAAGGCAAAGGAAAGACCTATGGCTTTAAAGAATCAATTGATCTTATCAGCGAGGCCTTCTCAAGGCTTACTCCTCAAATGGGTGAGTTTGCTCAGATGATGTACAAGAATAATTGGATCGATGCTAAAGAAACTGAGTTTAGATCCCCAGGCGCTTATTGTACTGGCTTTGCTAAGTACAGAGAGCCAAGAGTCTTTATGACCTTTGATGGATCTATTGGAAACGTCATCACTTTGGCCCACGAGATTGGTCACGCCTATCATAACTGGGTTATGAGAGACATGCCCTTTGTTAAAACCTTCTACGCCATGACCACTGCAGAGACGGCTTCAATCTTCGGAGAGACTCTTGTAAGAGATTATCTTTTTGAAAACTGTAAGACTGAAGAAGACCGCTTTGAGATAACTTGGCAAGATGCTGAATCAGCTGGGGCCATGCTTTGCAATATCCCTGCTAGGTTTGAATTTGAAAAACAACTTGTTGAAAAAAGAAAAGAATCCGTTGTTCCTGCTAGTGAGTTAAAAACCATGATGGGTGAAGCTTGGAATACTTGGTATGGAGACTCAATTAGCGAAACTGACGAGATGTACTGGGCCTCAAAGCTTCATTTCTCTATCAGCTCAATTGGATTTTATAACTATCCCTATCTCTTTGGTTATCTTTTTAGCCTTGGTATATATGCTGAAAAAGACAACCACGGCGATAAGTTCAACGATCTTTATACCAATATACTTAGAGACACAGGATCAATGAACGCTGTTGATCTAATTAAGAAGCACCTAGGAAAAAGCATAGAAGAGAAGGCCTTCTGGCAAGGCTCTCTGGACTTAGTTAATAAATCAGTCACTCGCTTTGAAGGACTTGCTTAATCAAGAAGTAGATTTAGATAAGTTCTTTGCACTTCTTTATAAAGAGTTAGGTTAGCATGGTTGTTCCCCTCTGATCCACTGATCAGAGAGCCTGGGACAACTATGTTCTGAGTATATTCCCCTCCCCTACTATCTTTGTAAGGGTAGCCTCTTAAGAAGCCCTTTTGATAATAAACATAATGCTTTTTGATATTCTCTTTAGTTCTAAATTTACTCTTAAGCCGGGGATCTATGCTCAGCATGGCCTTAACTTTAAAACCTTTAAGTTTTTTATATAAAGTATTCATCAGTCTTTTTGCCGCATTTCCCCCAAAGCTATGCCCAACGATGACAAGTCTTAAGTTCTCCTTATGAACTTTATGCCATGCCTTTACACATTCAAAGGAAATGCTTTTCCCTTGCCCTTCTCCAGAGTGAGGGAGCACTAGGAATTCAGTGTTCTCGAAAGTCTGATCTAAGTTCTTGATCAAAAGATTATCGGTTACATAGGCCATGCTTTCTCCACTTGGAAATTCTGGTCTTAGTCCCTCTTTTAACTGGTCTTGGTATTTATAAAGCTTTAAGGCAGCTTTTTTTCTAAAGGCCCCAAGCCCTTCAAAGGCCACTACCAACTTCTTATCGCTTTCCATGGCCCACAAGTGACAGCTCTTTGCTACTACCCCAAGAGACTCTCCAGGAAGTGGTCTTACGGTGGAATGAAGCTTTGTTGAGCTTAATGATATTAAGATGATTAATAAGATTTCTTTCATGATTCTCTCCAGTGAGATCACTTTAAAGGAATCTAGGAAAATCTCTAGGGAGGGAGTAAATTTTTAGTTACGGAAACTGTAACTGCTTAGAAGGTCTTACTAAGGCTATTCTTAGTAAGACCGTTATTGATTAAATATGGGCTTCAGCAATATTTTGAGCATGTGAGCGGATCTTTCTTACGGCCACAACCATATCTGAGAAGGTCAAGGTAGTAAGTGGATCGGAGTTTCCATTTGAGACACGGACAAGTTGATTCTTACGAATCAATTGAGCCTTTTGTCTTAATTCTTCAGACTTTCTATGAACAATAGTTAAGTCCATTTGTTCTGTTGATTTAATTCTTTTTGTAATACCTGAATAGAATTTTTCAACCTCATCGTAAAAGCTTAAGAATTCTTCTTTAGACTCTTCAGTTAAAACCTCATGTAAAGGTGTTCTTGTAGAGTATTTAGCCAACCTTTCAAGATAGTCCGCCACCGACTCAAGTTCGTCTGCCTCACGCATAATGGATTGTGCGAGGTTAGACTCTTCAGAGGTCAAACTATTTTCACAAAGCTTAACTAGGAAGATAGTAATCTCTTTTTGGATATTATCTGTAATCTGCTCGTAATCTCTAATCTTAATCAGAGCATCTTCTGGAGAGAGCTCGGACTTTTGACGTAAGAGCTTCCCTGTTAATTCATAGGCGCGGTCAACTACGTCTTTCATCTTAGTAAGTTCTGCTTCAGCTTGAGCAAAAGCTGTAGCTGGGATTAAATCTTTTGGGTCTCCTAGAACAACAAGATGGTGCTGCTGCTTATTTCCTTTATCAGGTGTGATTCTAGTAACGAAGTTTGCCAACTTATAAAGAAAGGGAAGAAAGAGTAAGGTCGCCGTCACATTAAAGATACTGTGTCCCGTTGCAATATGAACGGCAATATTTGGTTTATCTCCACTTGGAGAAATAAAGTTAGGATCTCCTGGAACAATCCAATCGATTAGTTCGACATAATAAGGAAAGATCAAAAAGATGACTAAGACTCCAAGCAAGTTAAAGATAGCATGGGCGCGAGCGGCTCTTTTAGCCGTAATATTTGCTCCAACAGAAGCAAGCAAGGCCGTAATGGTTGTACCAATATTTTCACCTAAGACTAGTGCTGCTGCCGTTTGAAAGCTAATCGCTCCAGAAGCGGCCATGGCAATAGTAATCCCAAGCATGGCTGAAGAACTTTGAATGACCATAGTTAGAATACAACCGACTAAGATACATGCAGCGTAAGCTCCGTAGTGTGGCTCTGAGAAGTAAGAGATCATCTCTAAGAATTCAGGCATGCTTCTTAAAGGCTTAAAAGCCCCAGACATAATCTTTAGTCCGTAAAAGATCATCCCCACACCAAAGAGCACCTTCCCTATCTGACGGGTTCTATGGGACTTTCCAAAAAGAAGTGGAAAGATACCAAGAGCTATAAAAAGAAGCCCATACTTTCCAACCTTGATAGAGATGATCCAACCCGTTACGGTTGTCCCTATATTGGCCCCAAAGATAACCCCAATAGCTTGGGTTAGATTCATAAGTCCTGCGTTTACAAAGCCTACCACCATCACAGTTGTGACTGAAGAAGATTGCACGATCATCGTCACAACAACACCAACCATGACAGAGTAAATTCTGTGCTTAGTAATTGTATCGATGGCCCGTTTAATAACATCGCCGGCCGCTGACTGCAGGGCCTCACTCATTGACTTCATGCCAAAAAAGAAGATTCCTAAGCCACCTAAAACGGTGTAGCCCATAGTAAAGAGATCCATAAAAAATGCCTTTTGTTTGCTTTTAGTATCGTTAGTTTACCTTTGCCTAAAACATTTTACTAGGGTGCAAATTGTAATTAATTGCTAGTCCAGAGCAATTTCGGCCAGTACTCAAAGTTCTTTTCATGTATAATTTACCGACTAACAAAAAAGGATTTTCAAAATGCTCGAATCAAAAAAGACGGATATTGCACTACTCATATTAAGGCTAACTTCTGGTGGGTTCATGTTAACTCATGGCATCCCTAAACTAATGAAGTTCTTCTCGGATACCCCCATAAGTTTTGCGGATCCACTTGGTATCGGAATAGTCGCTTCACTTACCCTTGCGGTTTTCACTGAATTTGTTTGCGCACTAGGCTTAATGGCAGGACTTAAGACTAGATTCTGTGCCTTGTCTCTCTCTGTCACAATGATTGTTGCGGCCTTTGTGGTTCACTTTGCTGACCCCTTCGCTAGGAAGGAAAAGGCGATAATGTACCTCTCCATTTACATAGCCCTTTTTATTAGTGGTGGAGGAGGATTTTCCGTAGACCGCTTAATGAAGAAGTAAAACTGCCAAGAATCTGTGCTAGGCCTTCTCCTAAAGAAGGCCTCTAAGCCTCTAATAATCCGACTATATCCCACTAAAAGCCTCTATTACTCTAAACTTAACTCATAGGTTCCATATAAATGTCCGATAGGAGTCATTAGAGAGGAATACCTAAAAAAGGAAATAGAGGCTTGAGTCAGATCCAATCATTCATGAATTCTTTAAAAGTCACTATTGTGTCTTTTGCCTTAGTATTCTCAACCCTCCCCTTAGCTCAAGCGTCAGAGACGGCCAAGGATAAATTAGACAGCCTAAGACAAGAACAGGCGTGGATGAAAGGTGTAGGAGCAGAAACAAGAATGCTCGCAAGTGGTCCACAAGTTATGGACCGCGTTCAACAATTTATCAATGACCCAAAGAATAAAGAAATCTTAAAAACAGATGCTGGTGTCTACCTCTTAAATGAACATACCCGCATGAGCAATTTCTTCATGGTCAAATCAAGCATGGAAGATTGTAAGCAAGAGGGTGAAGACCCTAACAACCGTCAACTACGGGGAAGGATCACTGAAGCCGCCCGAGTTTCTGAAAACTGTGTTAAAACAAGAAAAGATCTTGATTCCTTTGCAAGCATTACAGACCTAAACGCTAACGTTCAGGCCATTACTAATAAAATCTTTGATGATAGAGATGTCGTTAATAAAGAATCAAAAGGTGGACCATCGGATTTACAAGACCTCCTCTTTGCTCAATCACTAAAAAACTCAGCCTCGACTTTAATGGATATCAAATACCGCTACGATAAAGACTTCTTAAAAGTCACTTCAGATAAACAAGCAGACAAACAGCGAGATAATAAACAACTAGCGCAGCTTGCCTTAAAGCTTTGCCCAACCGATGGTATTACATGTACTCAGAATCAGATTAAGTCAGTTTGGAAGCATCTAAGAGAAGAAGCAAAGATTCTAAAACGAGACAAGCAAAAGGTCACTTACGAGCAGGCCCGGTCAACACTTAATGAAAAGATTGAACGCTTAAATGTTAAGTTAAAAGCGGTCCCTTTTGACACTGATGAAGGCTATATAAAGACACGGATTTGGGATTCTAGCGACGCAAACCTAGAAAAAGAAGAAACAACCAAAGCCTTTGGTGAGTATGTGGCTGGCTATCTTCAAGAAGCCTCCTCTTCAGATGGAAACCTTCTTTTAACAGATTCACTCAAAAAAGATATCGGTGGCCTAAGACTACTTGAAGATGGCGACCTAGAGGAAAAGACTGGTAAGCAGACCAAGTTCACTTTTAAGAACCATAAGCTGATAGAAGATGCTGATCAAATTAAAGAAAGTGTCGATGAAGTGAAAGAGAAGATCAATGATCAAATTTCCCAACTCAAAAAGATGTCCTCTGGAAAGAGCAAGCAGTATGACGCTTTAAAAGGAAAAGACTTTCAATCTTGGGGCCTAGGTGCTGATAAAGGTGAATGGAAGAAATCAAGATTAGAGCATATTAAAAAACTAGTGAAGACAAACCCTGCGGCAGTTGGGCAAATATTATTAGAAAACCCAGAATACGCCAAGATTGTCTGTGAAATGATTCAAATAATTGAAGAAGATGATAAAGACGACGCCTCTTCAGATAAAGCCTGGATGTGGGGTGGGATCATTGTTGGTGGAGCTCTTGCTCTAACTGGTATTGGTGCCGGTGTTGGTGCTGCCCTTATTGCTGGCTCAGTAGCTACGGCCACCCTAACCACAATTGCAACAGGTGCTTTCGTGGCCGGTGTCGTTGTTGGGGGCGGAGAAGCCACATACTGGGGAAAACGAGCCTACGAACATGATAGAGAAATTAGAGAAGTTGAACAGGCCTACTTTGCAGGTAACTCTGATACTCATAGTATAATCACAGCTAGAGAGTCCCTAACAAAGTTTAAAGACGCTCGATTTGATGCGGCCTTAGCACTCGGATTCGCCCTAGCCGATGTAGGGGCCTTAAAGGTTCTTGGGGCCGTAGGAAAAGGCGCCGCTAAAACAACCTCTGGACTTGCCAGGGCAAGTGCTAAGACTTTATCTCCAAAGCAAGTTGACAACCTTACAAAGATCTACAGAAAGGCTTTAGAAGCTGGTAGCAAGAGTAGAGTGTTAAAAACGATAAAGTTATTAGGGAAAAATGGCGCTGAAAAGATGGACCGTTTCTTTACCTTTCTAGCTCAGGCCAGTGACGCTACTAGAATAAAAATCCTAGAGAAGATCTCAAGCGGGGCCTGGACTCCAAACAAGCTTAAAAAGATTGTTGACGAATCTCTAGCCGCTGCAAACAAAGCTTGTCTTAAGTAAAACTAAAATGAATGCCTTCAGCAATCATGATATAACCAATCTTTTTATAAATTGAGTTTGAAGTGGGATTTAGGAGGTCTGTAAAAAGATTAGTAAAGACCTTCCCATCGTCTAAGAGCCTTTGCGAAAGAGCTGCAACAACTCGGCTTGCGTTACCCTGTCCCCTAAACTCTTTAGGTGTATAAACCCAAGAGATAGTCGCCCCATTCATTGTCTCTCTTGTATTGGCCGCCATGGAAACAACTCTTGATTGATCATCTTTCCAAAAGAAGAGGCTATTGTTTTCAATATGCCTCTTTGCTGCTTCTAAGGCCACGCCCTTCGGGTTCGATTCATTTGGGAAACAATCTTGAACAAAACCTAGGCAGTATTGAAGAGCGAGGTCAAGATCATCTTTAGTAACTTTACAGAGACGCCCCTCTTTATATGCTGGATGGATAACTTTATCTAGTTGATAAATCCCTTGATGCATGGAGATTATGCTTGAAGTTCCCCATTCAACTTTAAAGAGAGTTGCTAACTCAATTGAGCCGATCACCCCTTTTAATTTTATGGATTCTTTTTTTAAAGTTTCAACTAAGGGAAGAATCAATTCGGGATTCATGCAGGAGAGGATCAGAGGCTTACCTGGATCTGTCCTCAAAACTTGCCCAACCGGAGTTCCTTTTTTTTCTATTGTATAGCAAAGGACATCATTAGAGGGTCTCTTCTTATTTCGGATTCCTAGAGCTAAACCTAAGAGAAGGTTATGTTCACTTTCTTTTTTAAGAAGCAGCTCTTCATTTTTATAAAGGAATTCCTGAATAGACTTTTCTCTTATGATCTTCATGCTCAAATTGTATAAGAATTTTGCAACTAAACAATCAATTAAAGTAGGCTCAATCACAGGGCTTTGCCAGCCCTCCATCAACTCCTAAATAATCTCTTATTATACCGCCACTTAAAATGGCTACGGTTTCATCATTTCCTGGGTCTGATAAAACAGAGAGAGAATATGACTTTCCTTCATGCTGAAAGATCATCGTATGATGATTTGACCTAGATTGAATTGACCGTCCCTCTAAGCGAGTGGCCCCCTTATAAGTGCCAGTCTTTCCTCCCACAGTCATTGACGAGGGGAAGTACTTCTTTCCTCTCTTACTTCCTGTTCTTGATAAAAACATAGTCTTTAAGAGGTCCTCGCTTCCTCGGTAGGAACCATCATAGGTCTTTTGGATAAAGTCAGAAAGATCGCTGGTTGAGATTTCATTCCCATGACGACTTCCTAGATCCCCTCTAAAACCATTACTTTTAGTAATACCAAGGTCTTCTTTTAAAAAGCGGTCCACTTCTCTCATACCAGAGCGAGCATCTCCTCCTCCTGATCTATTTTGAAGGTTCCGCCATGAAGCATTATTTGACTCAACAATCATATTCATTAGCTCTTGTTTTCCTGAAGCATCAGCGTTGCCCTTTACCGAGTTTAAATAGGCCCCGGCCACAAAGACTTTGCTAACTGAGGCTCCATAGAAAAATTTATCAGGGGATTTACTTTTAGCGAGGGAGGTATCCTCATCAAGGTTTCTTAGATCCCATTGAATAGTTCCATCATCAATAGATTGCGACTCTTTTTTTATCCTACAATAACTTAACCGTTCTTTTTCACCAAAAGAAATTCCGCTCCCTTTAGCAATACTGGCCTTATTCTTTCTTGAGCTTGATCTATATTGAGTTGATAGATCTAAGTAATTTCCAGAACCATTTTCATAGAAGCCTCTGCTATCTGGATCTATGGGACTCCTAACAGGATTTATTAATGAAGGAGGACAATCTAGCTTAAGTGCTTTAGAGCTTGTCTTAGTAATAAGATTAATATCTAAAAGACTTCCCCTCTTTTTATCTATATGACCTGGAGAAGCTTTCTTTTTAAAGTCTTTCTTTTCAAAGATAAACTCTCCCTTAGAGCCAACAACTTGACCTAATAGATGATCCTTTGATTCCATTTCCACTACGGTGGAAAAACTTCCAGCGGGAAATAATATGGGCTCTTCACAATTGAAATTACTAAAATTAAAACTTTGAAAATGACAGCCACTCATTGGGCTATTGAAAGTAAAATACTGAAAATCTGAAGATAACCCTACACTCAAAAAACCGAGAAAAAGAATCAAGAATCTACTTCGTTTCATCCCTATTTATCGGTGTTTAAAGAAAATCTCTTTATATGTTTAAATCATTTTTCAAGCCTTGATTGCTAGGCTAAGCTCAAGAAATGAAAATACTTCTTCTTTTAATGATGATCCTAAGCGTAAGCTGTGCCACCCTTAGCGAAGACGAATGTAAGTCTTCTGATTGGTACTCTCTTGGTCTAACAAACGGTAAAGAAGGGAGAAACCTTCTCAGTGCCCATACTAAGGCCTGCTCTGAATACTCAATCCAACCTGACATAGTTAAATACAATAATGGCCTTGAACAGGGGCTTAAATCTTATTGCACAGAAGAAAATGGATACCGTGAAGGAGTGGCAGGAAAGAGCTATCAAAGAGTTTGCCCCATTCGTTTAGAAGTCAATTTCCTTAAAAAATATAAACTAGGAAAGAAGATCCACGATAACTTGGCTGAACTCAGAAGGCTTGAAGGGGATGTCGATAGGATTAACTCTCAACTCGCTTCAGCAGATTCTGGATCTTCATCTTACAACAGGCTTAAGAACGAAAAATATAGTAAAGAAAGTGAAATCAATTTAATAAAGAAAAAATTGATCTTTCTTAAAGCCAGATCAGGATATGATTTAGAAGATATAGTGGATTATTTCTAAAAACCTAGAAAGTCCCCAACTTTATCTTTTACTTTCTTCCTCGCCTTCTTTCTAAGTTTATTTTGTTCACGCTTCTTTCTTCTCTCTACTGTTCTATTCACTTTCTTTTTAACAACCTTTTTCACAGTCTTTTGAACAGGGAAGTCTTGCACAAGACCTCCTACCTCAGTACTCAATAAGGCTTTCTTCGACTTTAATTGCTTTAAGCTCTTTCTCAATGATCCCTGCCTAACAGAGAGGTTCTTTCTTCTTTTTAATAGCTCCTTCTCTTTCTTCGGGTCTTTCTTACCAAGCTTTTTATAATCCGCTAGGTCTTTATCAAAACTGAGCCTATCTTTTCGTAAGTCTTTAACTTTTGATCTAAAAGAGCCTGAAGACTTCAGAAAACCATTTCTTTTAAAATCAAGTTTCTTCTTCTTTTTTAAAAAGTTAGCCCTCTCTTTTAAGAGCTTTCTTCTTTCACTCTTAAGCCTCTTTTCTTTTAACTTATGAAGACCCTGGCGGTCACTCCAAAGCTTTTTCTTGGCCAACCACCTTTGCCTATTCCTCTGCCATTTCTTACGTTTTTGCCTAAACTCTAGCCTCTTTTTACTTAAGTGTTCCAAGAAGTAATTAGGCTCCACTGTCTTATCACTTGCATCAAAATTAACCTTTTTAATCCAATCGTAACTTTGAGGCTGAGTGAAGTTCTCTCCATTTTCAAGGGTCAATCCTGTACCAGCGGTAACAGCATCGGCTTGATCAGAGTCATCTAACTTAGAAACTTCAACCTCTCCCTTTTGAACAGCGATATCAAGGTCATTAGACTCTTTATCAATACCAGCGAAGAAATAGGTTCCCCTAACCCCAATAGCAACAGTCTTAGTTTTAATCTTAAACACTGGGGCCTGACTCTTATTGATAATATTAATAACAGAGCGGCCAGCCTTAAGAATCAAGCTAGTACTTCCAAGACTTTCATTATTAACTCTTTCAACAATACTTGAGATCTCAATGAGTGAATTAGGCTCAACTCGAACCGTTGATTTATCAGGAAAGCGAAGAATCACAAGGGAGCTATCTCCGGTTTTAACTGAGTCCCCTTCCGAGACGATGTCTCCTTTAGCAAGAGGGCCAAAGGGGCCTTGGTTAGAAGAGTAAAAAGCCTTTCCTTTTATATGTAAGATCGAGACTGAGTGACTTGTTTCTCCACCAAGACAAATATTGATCGTTAACAGAAAAACAAAGAAGATCTTCATAACATATCCTATAAATAAAGTTTCACTTTATTATAAGTTAATATCTAAGACCTTGCTGGTAAGGACAGAATCTTGCCACTTTTTCTGGTTTATATAAGCTTTTTCCAGTGGCAACTTCCTTTTATTTTCCCGCTCATGATCTTATGGCTCTTAGGGCCTGCTCAATCATCTCTTCAGCGCTTCCTTCGTTTGTAATTCTTATCGTATTGCATTTAAGGTTCTTGATAAATTCTTCATGGCGGGCTCTGCTGCGTCCCCCCTGGGCACCATCTTCATACTGTAAGGCCCATTCAATAAAGATCTCATGCTCTTCAAACATATCTCCTCCTTCAAGGATCCTACTTGAGAAATTCTTAAGCTCTCTGGCTCTAAGGCGTTTCTCACGAATCTCACTTGAGGCCTCAAGATAAATGGCCAATTCAAACTCATCGATAAAAGCTCCGCACCAAGAATCCATGGATCCCGATAGAATCCAACTATCAAGGCCCTTGATTTCTTCAAGGATCAATTCCGTTCTAAGCTTTACGGGGTTCTTCTCTATAAAAGGAGGGTCCGTTTTTTTCCAGTAAAAGTCATCAGTATCGAGGTGTTTGGATTTAAGAATCTTGCCAAGTTCTCTTCCTAAAGAAGTAGTTCCAGAGCCTGATGAGCCAAAGATATGTATTTTCATAAGAATCATCCCCCATAACTCATCATATCAGAGCAATACTCGTTTAAAAAGAGCATCCCCTAGGTTAGGATGCCCCCATGAAATATAATAAGAAAAGGATCATCCTAAAATCAATCGCCTTAATTTTCTCTCTTTATATTTGGTATATAATCTATCAAGGTTCAACAGGGAATTAACAAATGGCCATCGGTGCGTCTATCTATAAAGCTGACTTAAACTATTCAGACTTTACTCAACATAATTATCAAGACTTTAATTTAACCATGGCCAAACATCCCTCTGAAAGCGAAGAGCGTATGATGTATAGGCTTATCGCCTTCTGCTGCTTTGCCAGTGAAGATCTAATGTTCACAAAAGGTCTAAGCACTCAGGATGAGCCCGAGATTTGGCAAAAGGACCTAACCGGAGATATCCTGCACTGGATAGAACTAGGTCAACCCGACGAAAAGAGGCTTAGGCAAGCTGCTGGGAAATCTAAAAAAGTCTCTGTCTTTACAACTAATCCCAATACTTGGGAAAGCTATTACCAAAAGATTAAAAATAAGATCCCTAAAGAAAAAGTAGATATTTACTCTATAGAGATTCTTGAAAATGGTCCCCTAGATAAAATTGTCGAGAGGACCATGAAATTAAGCTGCACCATCGAAGATGAACTTATGTATTTAGGTAATGATGAACTTCGCATAGCAATTAAGTGCACAAAGCTCATATAATTATTTTTTAGAAAAAACTTCTAAGTGTTTTAGAATATTATTCCATCCACCAGTGTGATCATTTCTTGATTCTTCCGTTGGCAAGAGTTCATGAGTTAATGTTAATGAGCAAGAACTATCAGAAGTCTTTTTTATATCAATAGTAACAACAGAATCTTCATTGTTCGTATTACTTGAGTTCCAAGTGAATTGAATCTTAGAAGGTTTTTCTAGAATCTTATACTCACCCTTATGAGGAAGCTTGTTCTCTCCTACATGCATTTCAAAAAGAAATTGCCCACCTACTCTAGGGTCAACTACGGGGTTTGGAACTTCTACAATATCAGCAGGCTTAATAAATTCCTTTAAGGCCTTAGGGTCAAGCCATGCCTCATAGATCATCTCAGCTGAGACATTAAAATCTTTCTTTACTTCAATCTTTGGAGTGCTCATTCTTTTTCCTTTTTGTTTGAGACAAATTCTTCTAGTTGATCCAATCTTTGATTCCAAAAACTAGTATAGTGATCAATCCATTTCTGCACCCTCTCTAACTCACCTGGGTTGGCCTCGCAAAAATGCACTCTTCCACTAACCTTTCTTTGAATCAATTCTGCTTTCTCTAACACCTTTAAGTGTTTTGAGACCGCGTTCAAAGAGATGGAGTACTCTGATGCTAGGTCAGTCACTCGCTTTGGTGACTCTTTCACCTTCAGTAGGAGTGACCTTCTCGTAGCGTCTGCTAGAGCATGGAAAACTAGGTCTAATCTATCTTCGTTAGTATATTCAACCATAAGGTTGAATATATAGTAATCAGCGATTTGAGTCAAGCCTGATGCACCTTTTGACATTGTTAATATATTAACATATATAAATAAGAGGAGGGTCTATGGCCTATTTAAAGAGCTTGCCCGTTAAGGCGCATATTGCTGATGTTTTTCAAAGATTCAAAAAAGGAGTTCCAGAGCTTTTAGAGTTTCACGACCTCTACCTTAGATCTGATTCTTCTCTATCAGTTGGCGAGCGCGAGATGATAGCGGCTTTTGTCTCTGTCTTAAACGGCTGCCAATTCTGTTTTGGCTCCCACTCAAGGATAGCTGCTCTTTATAATATTCAGCCTTCCCTTTTTCCCCAGCTTATAACAGATATTGATTCTGCAAAGATTGAAGAGAACTTTAAACCCATCTTAAAGTACGTTAAAAAGCTTACCCTCACCCCAAGTAAAGTCACCCAAGCTGATATCGACTTAATCTTAGAGCAAGGTTGGTCAGAAGAAGCTGTCCACACAAGCGCAACGATCTGCGCTCTTTTCAACTTCATGAACCGCCTAGTTGATGGTCTAGGCGTTAGTGAACAGAGCATTGCTACGAAAAGCCTTAAAGGAGATGGTCATTTAAGTAAGACAAGTTATAAAGACTTTGGTCGAAGCGCTGGGCTTATTTAATCTCTGCATCCCAAGGAAACTTCTCTTCAACAAAGATGGACTTCATTGGCCTAAAGTCATCCTGGGATTCAAAGGTATTGGCCTTTACAACAACAATTTCCTCTTTAAAACAAGGAAATGCGAAGAGATGATTCCCGCAGTTCTCACAAAAGTGGGCCTTGATAGTTTCTCCTGATCCGCCTTTATATTCATAGATCTTTGTAGGTCCAGAGAATTCAAAGCTATCTTTAGGAAAGATGGCCCCTGAGAGGTGTCCTCCACCATTAAGAGTCCTACAACTATGACAATGGCATAAGAACTGAAAACTGCTCTCCCCCTTAATGCTATAGTTAACTTTTTTACAGTGGCAATGACCTTTAATCATAATAAGTTTCCTAAAAAAGAGTCCTTAGAAAGCTTATGCTAAAATCTTAGGTTTTACTTTAAAAAATTAGACAGACTTAATAGAAATATTAAAGATTCCTGTCTTCTTTGAGTCACTTCCTTTTACAAAGTCCACAATGACTTTCTCTCTATCTTCTCTTGAGAGGCTGCGAAGGATTCTGTCTCCGTTATTATACTTATCCCCTTTAAAATAAAGCTGACTAGTAAGTTCATTAAAACCTCGAAGGCTTACTTTAAAATGAATATGCGGAGGTCTCATCCATGTACTTGTGGCGGGATAAGCTCCAGGGATGATTGTCTTAAACATATACTCCCCTTTTGAATTAGTGATGGCCTGTCCCCAGTACTGAAAGTTAGGATCTAACTTAGCTGTATTTGGATCGCTTCTGTGGTTATACTTTCCAGTATGACAGGCCTGCCAGATCTCAACAAGTGCGCCTTTTACAGGGCGGCAAAACTCATCCTGAACGATCCCTTTAAGGTAAACAACTTCACCAAGAGCCGACTGAGTGCTTCCTTCTACAAAAGTTAAATCCGTATTCTTATCAAGTTGATCTTCGATAGGATAAAAGGGCCCCTCTGTTTGAGCCGGCGTTAAGCCGCAGGCCTTGAGGGTCTCATCTGCTTTAGCCACAGAGGCCATAGCGATACCTGCTCCAAGAGCAAGAGTTGATCCAAGTAGCTTTCTTCTATTAAGTTTTTCATTGTTCATTTAGTTCTCCAGTAAGAAGACATTAGCTTTCTATTAGTCATAACTAAAATCACTTATGCCTATGCTTAATATAAGGATTATTTATAGTTAAATTCCCCCTCGTCACTATCCTGAATCTACCTTTATGACGAAGTTCAAAGGGTAATAAGTACTTGAAATGCCTTTTAAAAACAGTTTTGAGTTAAACATTAGCTCAATTCAAACTAAAAGAAGGATCTAACTTGAAAACCGCACTTTTCACTCTTTTGTTCCTAAGCTTTTCTAGCTTCGCCGCCGTAACAGGAGAAGATGACCGCTTAAGTTTTCAAGAGCTTGAAAAGAGAAATCCCGCCCTTCTGGCAAAGGCCACGGCCACACAATTAAGCGGACGCTATCTTAAAGAAGTGGGAGATCAGTACCACTACCCCACGGGAAAACTTCAAAACCAATGCCCAGGTGAGAAGTTCTCAACAGATCCTACTCTTGGAGGTTGCTCTGGTTTTCTCATAGGAAGTAAGACCTTAGTCGCCGCTGGACATTGCAAAGACTACCAAGCTAACGGCTGTGATGAAGATGCATGGCTCTTTAACCACTTCTCTCAGGCTGATAAAGACAAACAAGTTATAAAGAAATCCAACCTCTATAGATGTAAGAAGGTTCTAGATTTTAAACATGATGGAGAAGGAGACTTTGTCGTTATAGAATTAGACCGCGATGTTTTAGGAGTCACTCCACTTGAACTAGACCTAAAAAATGAAGGAAAGTCGGGAGATCCCGTTGCTGTTCTTGGGTACCCATTAGGGAGAAGCTTTACCTATACTCCAGGAGGCAAAATCCTATCTAAGGACAAAGATTACCTCCGTGTAGACTCTGATGCCTTTAAGAATAACTCTGGCTCTGCCTTATTTAATATAAGAACAGGAAAAGTTGAAGGGGTTCTAACCAATGCCAGGCGTGGGGTTAGTCTTAATAGCTTAGATGGCTGCACTCTCACGAAGAGCTATAAAGAAAATATTGTTTTGGTCAATAGGCTCTCAAGGATAGGCTATTTAAAAAAGAACTTCAGTTTTAAAGACCCTAAGTTCGACAAGAAGATCATTAATCAATGCCCCCATAAGGTTTCAATTGTTTCTAAGTACAGACAAGCAGTAACATCAGAGTGGGTTACGAACGTTGTTCAAATAATGCCAAATCAGTCTATTAATATCAATGATATGAAGTCTGATTTAATTTACTTACATATAAAGAACTCGTTAGGAAAGACCATCATGAAAGGCAAAGACTTCTATGGCTTTATTGATAAAAACCGCGAAGTTGAACTAGGCTTTAAAGAGGTCTCATTGTCGCAAGACCTCTTACTTTGTCAGTGAAGTGCCTTAAGCTGACAAGTCATTCTTTAAGATAGACGTGGCAATGTATAATTTAAACTTATCTAAGATTTCATGTTTATTATTCTTAAAATGTAACTCCACTTTATAGCAGTTCTCTTCTATTAAGGTGCAATCAGCTACTTGAAATAAAATTCCACCAAGAAATCCCATATTCCTAAAAAGACTGCTCTCAAGCTTAACAATGGTTCGTGGCTCTATGAAATGTCTTACCTTTAAAAAGGCCCCCTCCTGATTGATCTCAATCATTTCCGTAGGCACAGAGAGCTCACAAGCTGATTCATCAGGGGAGATGCTGGCCTCTCGTTGCTTTTTATAGGGATTTTTCAAATAATTGATCTTTTGAATTAAGTCGATCTCTGAAATAGGCTTCTTTAAAAATCCATCTGCTCCACTTGAAATCATACTTTTGATGAGAACGGGGCAATCAGCATTAGAGACGATTAAGATAGGTATCTTCTTTCCTACATAAAGCTGAATCGTCTTAACTACTGACTCCCCATCACCAATGCCTAAGATATTATAGTCAACTAAGAAGATATCCGGCACGTCTCTTTCAAGCTCTGTGAAGAATTCAGTTGGATTAGTTGTACAAATAACTTCATGCTTATTTCTTGAGAGAACATCACTAAGGACATAATTAAAATCATAATCATCATCAATGTTTAGAATCTTCATCATTACCTCTTGTTAGAATATGACACGGTCTTGAATATATATTTCTTGAATAAAGCCACCTTCGCTATTTCTTTTCTTCCTACCCACTCCAGCTATTGAACTTGTCTCTTCTAGTTTCAATTTTTCTATGAACTTGTTCTTAAGCTTTACTTCATCTCCTCTTACTACCTGGATAGGAGACTCTATGGAAAAGGAGTACTCTCCAAATCGGACTAATTCGGCGCCAATTCTCGCTTGTGTATATAGGTTAGGGATTTCAAATTTAAATTGCCTGCTCTTCTCTCTTTCTTTCATAACGATCTTTAAAAGTTCAGTGACAAAGATTTCATCTTCCTTTTGTGGTGAGACTACTCTCTTTTGAAGATCCTTAACATCGACGTCATTGAGAACACAGTGGCCTATCTCGTCTAAGACAAACACCAGTGGGATTGAAAGAAGATCGCTGATTAATTTTATATCCTTTATTTCTTTAATCTTATCTTTGGTAAGACCTTCTAATATATAAATCAAACACTCTGAACTATTAAAGAGAAAGTTTTCTAAGTAAGTATGGATACTCTTGGTAAACTGATGTTTTATAAGAGCACTACTGAGCCCTTTACAGATTGCTTTAGAACTTTTGGAAGACTCTTCTCCAATGATAGAGACAGTTTTAACATACATGGCGTCTCTCCTTTTTATAATATAGTGAATTGAAAACTGTCATAAGTAATTCGTTTCGATTTAAAGGTTTTCTTAGAAAAAGGCTCTCAATCCCATAGAAGTTTTCGACTTCTTTTTTCTTATCTTCATTTTGAGAAATAAAGATAAAAGGAATTTCAATGGGTGAGAGCTGCTTGAACAAAATGGAGACCCTAATCCCGTCTAAATTCATCAGGTTCATATCGATAATGACAAGGTCTGGCTTACTCGCAACGTAGGAAGCTAAGGCATCATTTTCTAAAGTGAAGCAATTAACATTTAGGTAGTAGCTTGAGCTTAAATATCCACTAATGATATTTAAGGTATCAGGGCAGTCATCAAGGACTAAGACCTCCATGGTTCTTATGATTTCTTTGTTTAAAAAGGTTTGTTCACTAAGCATAATACCCTACCTAAATACGGAGTTTTATAAGCCCTACGCTCATTATATTGGCGGATTTAATTGGTTTCCCCCTAGTTTAGGTTAAAATAAATTTACTTTAATCAAGATGGATCTGGCCTATAATAGGGCAAAGGATAACGAGATGAACGCACCAAAAATCCTAGTCATAGATGATGACCCAAGCTTGCTGCCTATCTTAGAGAGTTACTTAGGCTCTTTTTTCAAGATAGATTTTCAGGACCTTATCGAAGAGGATCATCTTAAGAAAAAAATCCTCTGCGGTGAATATGACTTAACTCTCTTGGATCTAGACTTAGGCTCTCTTTCAGGACTCGAGCTATTAGAGGAAATTAGGTTTGAATCTAAAACCCTCCCCCCAAATATCATCCTTATTACTTCAGGGGGAACTATTGATGATGAGATTAAAACCCATGAGTTAGGTGTTCGCGACTATATCAAAAAGCCTTTTAATAAGAAGCTCTTAAAATCAATTATTGAAAAGCACCTCACTCTCTTAAGCCAAACAAGTGCTGAGTCCATTGTTAAAGGACCTTTTAGGTTAGACAAACAAAAATTTGAACTCATCTTAAAAGAAGCGGAAAAAGAAGAAGCTGTTAACCTAACCCTCAAAGAATTCAAGATCTTCTACTTACTTTTTACAAACCCAAATAAGATCTATTCCCAGCTTGATATCTACAATAAGGTTTGGGAAGTCGAGAGTGATAGCCTATTAAAGACCATTGATATCCATATCGGGTCAATAAGAAAAAAACTAGGTCCATCCTCTACTTATATTAAAAACAAAAGAGGTGTTGGCTACTATTTTGAAATTTAGTCTCCTACGCCAATATCTAAATAATAAATATTCGAAAACTCTTCATCCGCCTTTTTAAGTAGGTACATCTCTACGGCTTCTTCATCAAACCCCTGATCCACTAAGCTTTTCTCTAAGTTCTCAAAAATGGGTATCAACTGTAAGAACTCCTCTCTATCTTTATAGAAATCAAAGAGTTCTTCTCTATTTTGAAAGCATGCATTCACGCTAACCTCCTGGTTAAGATAAGACATTCTATCTTCTTAAGCTTTGAGGTTATTAAAATTTAAGTAAAGTTTTCTTAACTAAGGAGGTTTTAAAACGGTCTTTCGCTTCCTACCCAGTAATCATGAATCTTTCTCATAAGAACCTTAACCTCATTAAAATCGAAGGATTTTAAAAAGTATCCTGCTGCCCCAAAGGAGAATGCATCATGCCTATCTTGCTCTGCTTTTGAAGTAGTTAATATGACAACAGGGATTTTTCTGGTACTTTCTTGGCCCTTAATGATCTTTAAGATGTCTTGCCCGCTCATCTGAGGTAGGTTTAAGTCAAGGAGGATTAAGCCAACCTTACTAGACTCTGCTAGTTTTAAATAATCAAGGGCCTCGCTGCCGCTTTCTTTTATTATAATGGCGTTATGAATCTTTAAGCTTTTAAAAGACCTCCTTATGCTTTCCTGATCAATTTCATCATCTTCGATTAACAGTATTATATCTTCTAAATTCATAGCAACCTCAGTAAGGTTTAAATTTTCTAGGGATGCAAAAATGAAACTCTGCCCCTTCTTCCTCTGGTGATTCTACCCAAATCCGCCCTTTATGGAGTTCAACTATTTTCTTTGCTATCGTAAGCCCAACTCCCGTTGTATCAACTTTATCTTTTGGGCATAAGGTGTGAAAGATCTTAAAAATCATATCAAAGTGGGCCTCTTCTATGCCTGGACCATTGTCAGCAATAATAATATGAGCCCGGTCCTCCAATGATTGGCCTTTAATCGATATTTCACAAGTTTCTTTATCCGAATGAGAGATAGCGTTACAGATAATATTTTGAAAGACTTGCCTCAACTGTGTTTTTTCTCCGAATAACTCAGGCAAATCCTTCTCAACCGTTATGTTAGCTCTTTTAGAAAAATCAAGGTCCCGTACAATTTCATTGACCAATTCGAAACTATCAACCTCTTCAAACTCAATATCAGTTGAAGTAAATTTAGAATACTGAAGAACACCATCAATTAAATTACTCATCCTTTGAACCCGGCCCTTGAGCATGTCTAAAGACTTCCTTCCTTCCTCTCCCACCTTGTCTCTAAAGTCCTCAATGATCCAATCAGAGAGCTGCGAGAGTCCCCTAAGTGGAGCTTTTAGGTCATGGGAGATTATATAAGCAAATTCACTTAATTGTTCATTGGCCCGCTTAAGCTCTCTACTTTGGCGCTCAACTTTCTTTTGTGCTTTCTTTAAATCTGTAATGTCTCGAGAGATAGAAGAAGTTCCAATGATACGACCTTCTAAATCAAAGATAGGAGAGAGGGTTATTGAGATATTAAGAAAGTTTCCATTTTTATGAATCCTATACGTATCAAAGTGCTTAACATTCTCCCCTCTTAATATTTGTTTGTTGGCCTCTTCTAGTTCATCGGTATATTTATTAGGAACAATAATTTCAATATTCTTTCCGATCACCTCTTCTTCTTTATAACCATAGATCTGCTCAGCCCCTAAGTTCCAAGACTCAATTGTTCCATCAATCCTCTTTCCGATAATGGCATCTTTTGAGTTTTCAATGATAGCGGTCATCTTAAGATTAGTAACATCAGTGTGAACCCCAATCATCCTTACTGGTTTTCCCTTATCATCCCTTAGGGCCTTTCCTCGGCAGCGAACCCATACTGTCCCTCCATTTTTATGGCGGTAACGGACCACCTGATCGTAAGGATAGTTTGGATTTTGGCAATGCTTATCAAAGTTTCGAGTAGCTATGACTAAGTCATCGGGGTGTATATTTTCTTTCCACCAAGATGCTTTATTCTCAACTTCATGATCTTCGTAGCCTAGGACCTTTTTAAACCTTGGACTAAACCATAAGTTTTCAGAGTTTTCTAAGTCCCAATACCATAGCCCGTCGAGCACGGAGGATTCAAAGAAATCAAAAAGTGAGGAGTTTTCTAACAACTTTGAATAAAGCTCATCTTTTAAGTAATCTGAAGATTTACTATTCATATCTATCTCTATCTACCCCTTAAGCCTTTTAATCTGCTCTTCTAAAACCTTCATCTTAAAACTCTTCGCGCTCAAATCCGCCTGTGGATGAAAACTACCTCCAATCAGGTAATGATCCCCCTCTTTTCTCACCCAGGTAATAATGACTTCACTATCATTAATTCCATAAGCATTTAAATAGTCCCCTGAAATCTTGATTTTAGAGTTCACTGAGACATAATTATTAGATAAAAAGATAGGCCCATCTTCATTGATCTCTAGCAAATTGAAGGTCGTGTTAACAATACAGGGCTTATGCATCTTAGGTAAAAAGGAAGTATTCCTTAAACTGCGCTCTTCCTTATTTAAATGAAAATCCATTTTTTGGGTCAACATAAATTCATCTAAGGGTTTAGAGACAAAGTCATCAGCTCCGATATGAATGATCTCGTTGATCTCTTCTTGGGCATCTATTCTAGATAAGGCAATGATCTTTGGCTGAAACGAAGAAAGGTTTCTAATTTTCTCAACAATCAGCTTGCCTTCACCATCTTCTTCTAAGTTGATATCAACTAAGCAGATATCCGGCTTCATCTGATCATAAGTCTCAAAAAAGACACTTTGCCTGCTCGTTGTTCGGATCTGATTTAGATCATTTTTAAAGATATCCTCAAGGGCATAATTAAAATCAATGTCGTCGTCGACTCCTAAAATTTTCATACAAAACCTCCCCACTTATTACGTTCACGCCTAATTCTTTGAGCTGATTTTTCTGGAATTCCTCTGAAGAAAAAGTCTGTGGAAAAGGCTCCTCTTCTTAAGAAATGACTTCCCGTACAGGACTGTAAGTCTGTTAAGGAAATCCCCATGCTCTTAAGTTTTTTACTATCAATTGCGATTTGAGAACTATTTTCAAATCGAATTGGTGAGACGATGGTACATCCAAACTCACCTAGCTTTAGTAAGCTGGCCTCCGTCTCTACCTTTACATTTACATGATTAGGTCTAATCTTTAACTTACCTCTATCATTTTCGTATCTTCGCATACAGGCCCTTATCTTGTAGATAAAGCTTGAGGCGACAAAACTCTCTTCAAAAAGATCATCCACATAGAAGTGATCGATATTCCCTCTTTGTAAAAAAAGCCTGGTTAGATAGTTTTCATATCCAAGAGAAACAAGGATTGGGATCTTTACTTTCCCAAAGAGGTCTTCAAGAACAACAAGCTGCTCTAAAGTATTCTTATCTTTTTCATTCCCTTCTTCGTCCATAACAAATAAAACCAGGTCAGGAATAGACTTCAAGCATGAATCGAGCAAGGATGCTTGATCGGAAACGATTCGGTGCTCTATCCCTAGGCTCTGCAAGGCTAAGATATAAAAAGCTAGTTCACTGTTATTAACAACTGGTGAATAAATATAGATGCATTTGCCTCTAAGCATAAGCCCCTCCCTTATTAACTTTAAGAATATGATCAATACTATTAATTAATGTCTTTCCCGAAATGGGCTTTTCCATAAAGGTAATCTCTTTTCCAAGCCTAACCTCTATTTCTTTTCTTACCTTTCCATCGTAAGAAATAAAGATGACCGGAATATTAAAGATGGATAGTTTATTAAACAAAGAGGCTACTTCTATTCCATTGAGCCTACCTAGATTCATATCTAAGATGACCAGGTCTGGTTCATTTTGAGAGAATTCATTTAAGGCATGTGTTTCATTTGAGAAAGTTTCAATTTGCAAGTGACTTAGGTCTTTTAACATGACTCGAATAGCATCTAAACAATCAGTACTATCATCTAGGACCATTATTCTTTTTAAGTCTTTATGAGCGAGTCTATTTTCGTGAATTGATAAAATATTCGTTAAGGAACTTTCCACAAAATACTGATGTTCTTTATGCTTACTAGTTCTCATCTTCACCTCAACTTTACTTGTCTTCACCATTTTACAAAGTATCGGTATCTTCTAAGGAAACATTCAGTAAATTTTATTTAACTTAGATAAGCTCCTAATTTAACTAGTATTTCTTCTATATCATCCTTGCTTTCGGCCTTAGCATGGCCATGAATATCTTTAATAATATAGTCTAAGGTCATCAGCCCATAGGTTTCAGCAGAGCCTAGAATACGATGACAGATCCTTCTTATTACTTCAAAGTCACCCTCTTGAAGGGCCTTTTCAATATGCTTTAAGTCTACTTCCCGGCCTTCTATATACTTTGGAATATAGCTTAAAAAATTCTCCGGAATATCTTCACCTCTATAATTAGTTTGTAAATTCACTGGCTCCTCCGTATGTAAATATTTTTTTATCAATTTTAACAGGTTTGCTTTCTTTACAGGTTTTATAAGGCACTCGTTACACCCAATCTTTATGTAATGTTCTACTTCTTCTTTCATGGCATTAGCCGTTAAGGCTACGATAAAGTTTTTCTTAAGATTGTTTTCTATTTCATAGGTCCTAATCTTTTTAGTCGCTTCTATTCCGTCCATTACCGCCATTTGAATATCCATCAGCACTAGATCGAAGTTGTTTTCTAAGATAGATTCGTAGGCTAATTTTCCATTTTCAACGACTGTTAGATCTATCTCTTGGTCTTTTAAGAACTCTTTAATCACAATCACGTTATCAATAAAGTCCTCGGCCAACAGAACCTTTCCTTTAAGTTTTATATTAGGGTTATCATTCTTTATAACTTCAGGCAGAGAAAAGGCATTAAAAAGAGATATTAAGTTCTCTTTTTTAATAGGCTTATAATAAAAGGCTTTGGGTTGAATTTTCTCCATAGTTTCAAAGTCGAACTTTCGAGAAATGGGGGGAAAGTAAAACACTGTCTTATTATTGAGTTTAGGGGACCTTGTTTTCAATTCTTCGAAAGTATCAACCCCGCCAAGGATGGGCATCTTTACATCGATAAAAAGATAATCAACCTCTTTTAGCTTCTCAGCCGTGAGATTCTCTATCGCCTCCTGTCCACTTGAAAAAGAGACGACGCTAGCCTCTGTTTCCTTTAAAAACCTTTTAAAAATGGCTTGCTCTCCTGGGTTATCATCAATAACAACAACACTCTTATCTTTAAGTGATAGACCTAAATCGTAATAATCAATAAAGTCAGGAACTCTCTTTTGACTTAAGGGTATCTTAACAGTAAAGACTGTCCCCTTTCCTTGATCACTTGTTGCAGAAATTGATCCATTCATCAAATCAATCAACCTCTTTGAGATGGCAAGCCCCAATCCCGTGCCTCCAAATTTTCGAGTTGTTGAATTATCTAATTGCTTAAATTCCTTAAAGACTTTATCTATCATTTTTTTAGGGATCCCTATCCCTGAATCAATAACTTGATAAACAATTCTATTAGTATCAATTTCAAAAGAGACATTTAGTGAAACCTCTCCATCACTAGTAAATTTAAAGGCATTGCTAACAAGATTAATAAGAACTTGCTTAATCCTGTGCAAGTCTAGATAGATTTCCTTAGGAATATCTCCTTCAACAGAGTAATAAAAGTTTAGTGATTTTTTTGAAGCAGTACTGCATAAAAGATCACTCACCTCTTCAAGCGCCCTAGCGGGATTAAAGTGAATGGGACTAAGTTGAATCTCATCAGCCTCGATCTTTGAAAGATCGACTATATTGTTAACGAGAATCATAACTGAATCTATTGAAGAGGAGAGAAGATCTATATGATGTGTTAGGTTCGCTTCAATAGCCTGCTCTTTTATCACTTCAACAAGACCTGATATGACTCCTAGTGGAGTTCGGATTTCATGGCTCATATTGGCAAGGAAGCGGGACTTAAAACGAGACTTTTCATTAAGGGCATTCTGTAGTTTCTTTCTCTCTACGCTATTAACAATAGACCTAGAGATTAAAGTAGAATGATTTTGAAAAGCTTCACCTTTAAATAAAAAATCTGATGCTCCTTCCGTCACAAGCTTTAATGACAACTCTTCACTTTCACTACCTGTTAGGACAATGACTGGCTTTTCAGGATACTTTCTAACTAACTTAGTGACTGAATCAATATCGGGAAAGCCGGCGACATTTAGATCGGCTATAATCACGTCAGAGCTCTCTAGCTCATTCAAGCTAATTTCATCATAGTTGTAAAAGTGAACTAAAGTGATGCTTTCAAAGAAGGAGTTTTTAATAAGCCTTTGCTGACATTCAAAATCAATATCATCATCTTCAATAATGGCAATCTTAAGATTTAAATCAAACACAATTAGCTTCCTTGTGAAGCGCTTATTAAATAGCTACACGAATTCTTGACCGCTCTTCAATAAACTCGCTTAAATAATCAATAGCGCTAATAAGCTCATTGGCCTTTAACGGCTTTTTTAAAAAAATATTGACTGCTTTTCTCTCCATAAATTTCATGTTTTCCAGATCTGAAGAGATATAGATAATAGGAACTCTAGAGCCTAGTACCTTCCTGATATTCTCTCCGACTTCAAATCCAGAGACGTCAGGTAAATTAACATCTATTATAAACATATCTAGGTTTTTATTCTCTATATATTCTCTAAAGGTGGAGTAGTTATCTCCTCCATAATCAGTCCAAGTAAAAAGGTAGGGATTAAAGCGCTCATCTAATTCATTGATAATATAATTGATAACAGCAAAGTCATCATCAACGACTCCGATATTTGGTTTCTTATTATTTAAGATCTTCACTTTTATCCTCCTTAAATTAAAGACATTCTTAAAGACGAGGGCTTTTAGTTATTTAACTAGAACTTAGTATTAGCTTACACAAATTTGAGTAAAGATATCTTTACCTAGTTCTCTAGAGAGGGGGGATTATTTACGGAGAAGTCCAAAGAGGCCTAGAAATGAGAAGATTCCACCTCCTATATAACAAAACATAATCTTATTTGAATGAGACCCTATAACCGCTTTACTTACTCGTGAGGTAATACTGGTGGATTCGTTATAGCCAAAAAAGATAAGCCCTAGGCCCGCGGCTAAAAGAATGGCAAAGACTAATTTTTTACCCATAAGTTACTCCTTAACTTTTTTACTTATCTCTATTAGATTTCTAAGAGAAATAAGCCTATTCGTAAAATCTAACTTCTTAGCTTCTAATTCTTTAAGTTTTTCAATATTACCATGCTTCTTCACTGCTAAAATATTCTCTTCTAAGTTCTTAATGGCTAAGTCTAGTTTATATTCAAACTTAGGATAAGAGCTCCGCAACAAAGGGGCACACAGAGGTAAGGCCTTATCATATAAATCCCGCTTCGACTCTATGGTTAGCTTATCAACTTTTAAATACCTCGCCTCAAAGGTCTTAATACAATGACTAACAGAATCTTTCATAAAAGTGGTACCTCGGTTCTCTAAGCAGTCATTATATTCCCATCTCATATTTTCATGATCTTCCTCTCCTCCATAAAAAGCATTCAAAAAAGCTTCTGAGTGCTTCTGGCAAAACAGCGCTTTCTCTTTTGGACTCATCGCCGTCATCCTTAAATAAAGAAAGATCCCTAAAACACAGAGGATTATTACCCCTAATAACTTAAAAAAGGTCTTATAACGGCTTAGCTTAGACTCTCCTAAGGTGGCCAGAAGCCTAAGAGCATGGTCCTGCGCTTTATTGGGTTTTTTCATAGTTTAATTGTACACGACATACAAATTTCAATCATATCTTTTTGGTGTTTTTAAGAGTACCCTAGGCCATAGACACAACTAAAAGAAAAGGCACATATGAAAAAGGTATTTCAATTAACTTCACCAAATAAAGACCCTGAAAGACAGGTTGATAGCGTTATCCACGAGATCAGAAAATATATAAAACGTGAACGCAAGAAACCTCTTCCAGAGAAGATCGATTACTGGGACTTTGATTGTAAGATTGGAGATGATGCGGATTCAGCAAAAACCTTCCCTCTTGATACTCTCAACGCAAGCATCGATAAATTTGTTCAAGCAGATAAGAAAAGTTTTTATATAGAAATACTCTCAAAACCAGCAGTGGCCTCTAGAGAACCTAAAGCGAAGCCTGAAGCAGAAACTAAAGAGAAATAATAAATGAAGCTTTGGATCGACGCAGACGCCTGCCCTAATATTGTTAAAGAGGTTGTTTACAAAGCTTCTGCTAGAAAAGGCTTCAAGGTTATCCTAGTCGCTAATAGCTACCTGCAAGTCCCACTCTCACCAAATATTAGCTTTGTTCAAGTAGAGCAAGGAGCTGATGTCGCCGACTTTTATATAGCTGATAATGTCAGTGAAGAAGACCTCGTCATCACAGCAGACATCCCATTAGCCGCTCTTATCGTAGAAAAGAATGCCGTGGCCATAAACCCTAGAGGCGAGATCTATACTGAAGAGAATATTAGCGAAAGGCTTTCAATGCGTGACTTTATGCAAGAGCTTAGAGACAGCGGCATGGACACAAAAGGTCCCCCTCCCCTTGGACCAAAAGACAAGGCCATGTTTGCTAACGCACTAGAGAAGATCTTGACTCAGAAGCTTAAATAATGGCTTCAATGACACCCTGAATCGGCACCATTTTACTCCCTTATGAAAGAATAGAAACCTTAGCCTATCTCCTCTATACTACCCATCATCATAAAATCAATTACAGGAGCATAGCTTGACTAAGGTAGCCAACCCCATAAATAAAGAAGACGTAGACCTGAACACCTATGAAGGAATAGCAGAGTTCTACGACGAACTCATGACTAAGGGTTATTATGACTATGACGAGCTAACTAAAGAGCTTGGCCTAATCATTGGAGAGCGCCGTGAGATCTTAGAGCTTGGTGTTGGAACAGGACTTGTGGCTGAACTTCTCTTAAAAGTAAATAAACAGATTGCTCTTACTGGAATTGATAATACCGAAGCCATGATCAAACAAGCAAAAGACAGGCTTGGAGATAAGATCAATTATGAACTTCAAGATGTTACAAAATTGGCCCTTCCTAAGAAATACGAGGGGGCTTTTTCAGTTGGAGGCTGCTGGTATTTTATTGATAACGGAACAGAGAAAAGCCTACAGCTTTGTAGCCATATCGATGATCTTGAAACAAGCAAGCAAGGACTAAGAAAAGTTGTTGAGCACCTAGAGCCTGGTGGGATTCTTGCTTTAGCCTTACAACCGGCCCATACGAACTACTCAAAAGATCTATCAAATGAGCTTACTTATTCTCAAGAAATATTTGAAAGCCCTAATGGTTTTACTAAGCATTATTGCTTTAAGAACAAAGATAAAGTTGTCGCCGAGCAAATGTATAGCTACCTCGTTGTTTCAGAGAATGACTCCCATGATTTTTTCGGCGACCTTGGCTGCAAGGCCGTAGGACTCAATTCTTCTCGAAAGTTTTTCATCTATCAAAAAGGGTAATTAAAATGGCGAAGTCCCTAAGACCAAAGATATGTTTTGTAGGTGTTGGCAATATGGGAAATCCCATGGCGGCCAATTTAATTAAAGCTGGTTATCAAGTTGAAGTCTTTGACTTAAATAAGGATAAGGCTAAGAATCTTCTAGAGCTTGGTGCCTCTTGGTCTGATTCTCTTTCAACTTCTGTTTCAAACGCTGAGCTTATCATCTCCTCACTACCAGGGCCCCCTCAAGTTTCAGAGGTACTTCTTGGAACTCAAGGCATAATTGAGTCAGCTAAAGAAGGCTCGGTCATTATTGATACTTCAACTAGTTCAGTAGATCTCGCTAGGTCTATTGAGAAAGAAGCTTCAAAAAGAAAAATACATTATTTAGAAGCGCCAATCACTAATGCAGTTGATGGAGCAAGGCTTGGGAAGCTGGCCTTTTTTGTTGGAGGAGACAAAGAAGTCTTTGAAAAGCAAAGAGAAGTCTTCGAAGTTCTTGGTGAAGATATCTTTTATGTGGGAAAACCTGGAAATGGGGCCACCACTAAATTGCTGACGAACCTCTTATGGTTTATTAATGCCGCCGCAATTGGTGAAGGGCTAATGCTTGGAGCAAAGGCAGAGATTCCACTAGAGACAGTTTGGGCGGCCATAAAATCAAGTGCGGGAAATAGCTGGGTGGTTGAGCATGATGTCCCCTCGATCTTTGAAGGCCATTATGATCCAAGCTTTTCATTGGCCCTTTGTTGTAAAGACTTAGGTCTCGTCCATGATATTGCAAAAGAACAAGGACTAGAACTCACCATGGGCGGAGTTGCTCAAGAAGTTTTTCAAAAGGCTAAAGAAAAATATGGGGATAACGCCCCAGAGCTCTCAGTGGTTAAATTGATTGAAGAAAAGATGGACCTCCTTCTTCGCCCTTCTAAGAAGAATGAAAGCAAGAAAGAGTTAAGCCAGGCCGAACTCATGAGTGAAGCTCATGAGCATATGCCTCAGGGAGTCGCTGAGAATTATCGTTATTGGGGGGATGATAAGACAGTCTTTGTTAAGAACTCTAAAGGCTCTAAAATCACAGACGCCAATGGAAAGGTCTATACAGACTTTCGCTTAGGTTATGGCCCTATTATCCTAGGCTACGGTGATGAACGGGTTGATAGCGCAGTTATCAAACAAATCTCTAAAGGTGGTACCTTAACCGGATTTTCCACAGGATTAGATACGGAAGTTGTTAAACAGATAAAAGAGATGTGCCCCAATATTCAGAAGATGCGTTTTGCCAACTCTGGAACAGAAGCAGTCATGGGCGCAGTCCGTACTGCCAGGGCCTATACAAAAAGAGATAGGATCGTCATTATTGAAGGCGGTTTTCATGGTCTCTATGATGAGATGATGTGGAAGTCTTCTATGGAAGATTGGGACCCAAAGAGTCACCTGCCCCCAAGAGTCATTCCCTTTGGTGATGGAATCCCTGAGAACACAAGAGAGCTTATTGATCTTCTCCCCCTAAATAACTTTGAAGAATTAGAGGCCCTCTTTAAAGAAAAGGGTGAGCAAATTGCCTGTGTCGTTATTGAACCTATTATTGGAAACTGCGGAAGCATGTCTTCATCTAAAGAATGGCTTTTGGCCTTAAAAAAGACCTGCGAGAAGTACGGAGCTCTTCTTATCATGGACGAAGTTAAGACTGGTTTTCGTGTGGCCAAAGGTGGAGCTCAAGAACTCTATGGTATTCACGCAGACTTAACCACCTATGCAAAGGCCATGGGGAATGGATATCCTATTGCTGCTTTTGGTGGAAGAAGTGATGTTATGGATGTTATTGGTTCTCATCAAGGTGGAGTTGTTCATGGGGGAACTTATACAGCAAATCTAATAGGCCTCTCTGCGGCCCACGCCACCTTAGATATCTTAAATAAAACAAATGCCTTAGAGAGCATCAATCAAATTGGCGCTTCCTTGCAGGGAATCTTAGGAAGTGTTTTTACTGATTCTGGAATAGAACATACCTTTGCTGGACCTGATTCAATGTTTGGGGTTCATTTTTCAAAGACTGTCCCAACAAACTACCGTGACTGGAAACTAACGAATAGCTCACTTTATGAAAAGTTTGCTTGGAACTTAATCGATGGCGGCGTCATGCTAGAGCCGGACTCAAGAGAGCCTTGGTTCATTTGCGAGGCCCATAGAGAAATGGACCTTGGTTGGTTTGAAGAAGTAGCAAGAAATTCAATGAAAAAGGCTAAACAATAGAAACACGAAAAAAGATCACTGATAAGCATGCTCTTTACCTAGCTTCCGTTCAGGACCCCCTTTCTGATATTGAAAGGATCTCTAAGATCTATCATGAACAGTTCGGAACAAAGGCCCTCTGTCTTCGAGAAGACTTTAGCGGAACCTTCGCTCTTAGTTGTTGCTGGGTTCAATCTGATCCAAAAAGAACGGCCATCTCTATTGATAACGATAAGCCTACCTTAGATTATGGAATTAAGAACTATCACGCAGGACTAAGTAAAGATGAACAAGAAAGGTTAACCCCCTTGCTTGCTGATGCCATCACTAAGACTGAAAAAGTTGATATAGTGGCCACCTTTAATTTTTCCTACTGTCTTATCCACGACCGAGAAGATCTTCTTAGATACTTTAAAGAAGTTCACGCCTCACTTAACGATAAGGGTCTTATGATCCTTGACCTCTTCGGGGGAAGTGAGAGTGAGACTCCAGAGGTTCAAGAAAGAGATATTGATAATAATGATCAGATCCTGCCCTTTATCTTTGAGTTTGAAAGAAAGAGCTTTAATCCCATAACAAGGATCTCAAATTACGGGATTCACTTTAAATACCCTGATGGAACAGAACTTCTAGATGCCTTTACTTACGAATTTCGAATGTGGAGTATTACAGAAATAAGAGACCTCTTTAAAGAAGCAGGCTTTTCAAGATCCGTCGTTTACTGGGAAGACTTTGACGAAGAAGGCTTTGGCAATGGAAGCTTCTACCCCACTGAAACTGAGGAGAATTCTCTAAATTGGAACTCCTATATAGTAGGGATCAAGTAAGAGAGCCCATGATCGTCACTTCATTCTTATTAGCATTTAATTGCTTTAAGATAATCTTATAATCACACTCTGTTGCTACCTTCTTAAATTTTTCCAAGATTCCATATTCCTTATCCCCTTGAAACTTAATGGTGAAGATAAAGTGATTGCAGTTCTTTCCTACAACCCAATAATCAATCAACTCTAAGATTCTCTCTGGTGCTGAGATGATATCAGAGACCACCCAATCAACCTTCTCCTCTGCCTTATACTTAAAGGCGTCAGTCTTTAAGAAGCTTACCTTTGGGTCTTGCATAAGAGTTTCTTCTAAAGGAGATCGATCAAGAGCTATCACCCTGGCACCTTGCTTACGGGCGATATAGGTCCAGCCCCCCGGACAAGCGCCAAGATCTACTAACAGCTCTCCTTCAGAAATACTTTTTCCCATAAGAAGCTGAGCTTCAACAATCTTTCGGTAAGCCCGAGACGGCGCCTTCTTATCATCTTCCACATTATTAAAGCCCCCAACAAAAGGAGAGATCAATGAATGGTAGCGTTCCATCTCAATGCTATTTAAAAAAGAAAAAGCTAAAGACCTATCGGGTAACACTAAGACTTGTAAAAAAGGAAGGCTTCGGTCAAAGCCCTTTCGTAGGCAAAAGATATTCTTCTTTTTTAGGCCAGAGATGACCTTGCCTTTAACAATGTCTGCTCTTCCTGTTTCAAGGATGCCGTACTTTGCAGTTAAGGCATATACATGACAGTTGATCTTCGCGTTCTCTTCTATCTTTTTTAAGACTACTTCAAGTGCTCCAGCTACTTGCTTTCCAACTGAGTCCTCCGGAAGTACTTCAGCATTCATTAAAGCTGTGCTTGAAAAAGCAAGATAAGAATCTTTTAAATCTACTTCAGAGACCTCAACGAGAGGGAAACCCTTTAGGGCCTTACAGTCTTTAGTGAATTCCCCTTGAATCTCTCTTACCAGTTCTTTGGTCCATTTATCATCTTTACATAAAATATAATGCACAAAACATCTCCGCGATCATTGCCTAGTAGGACCTATTTACCGCAACACTTCTTAAACTTCTTCTCACTTCCACAAGAACAAGGATCATTGCGTCCAAGCTTTGGGGCTGATCTTACAATTGGCTTAATGTCATGATGATGATTACAACCTGGTCCATGAACATGTTCTTCAACTTCTACTTCAGTTTCTTTCTTTGTCTCTTCACTCATTTGATCTCCAATTATAGTTCAATCTTCATAGGAGACCTTCTACTTGAACACCTCCGAGTAGGCAATAATCATCTTCTTTATAATGAATAAAGCCCTGTTTTTCATAGAGCTTATAACCTAGCGAGGGCAACTCTTTAACCTTTCTAACGATTGCTTTATTCATGATACATTCTCACTATAAGTAATCTCTAAGAGTTTCTTCAATAACCTCTAAAGTAAAAGGTTTTAAAATAAAAGCATCTGCAAGTGAATCTAATTCTACCCCAACATCCTTGGCATAATCCTTCGTCACTCCCCCAGTCATGATGACAAAGTTAGTGCTTGAAGGTTGAACGAGTTTCGCTTTCTTGATGAATTCTTCTCCATCCATCTTTGGCATCTTTATATCTGTGTAAATTAAATCATAGTCTTTATCTTGAGCTTTCTCTAAAGCAGCATCTCCATCATTGGCCAAGTCAACCTTAAGACCTGAATCTAGAAGGAACTCCTTTAAGATCAAACGGATCTTCTCTTCATCGTCGACAACTAAAACAGAGCCTTTAAAGCTAGTTCGAAGGTTACTCTCTTCTTTAACATCTTCATTTTCACTTTCAACCCCATCAAAGAGAGGAATGATGATCTTAAAACTACTACCTATCCCGGGAGTTGAATTGACAGAGATCTCTCCATCAATCTTTTCAACAAGCTCGTAGACCAATCCTAGACCTAAACCTGTTCCCTTACCCGGCTCTTTTGTTGTAAAAAAGGGATCAAAGAGAAGATCTTTGATCTTATCGGGAATCCCCTCACCATTGTCATTGATACTTAGTTCTGCAAACTCGCCTTTTTTGATCAGCGCTATAGTGATCTCTCGCTCATCCTGGCCTTCAGTTGCATCCTTAGCATTACTTAAAAGGTTAATTAGGATTTGCTGTAACTCTCCTTGTGAGCCATTTATAAAAAGATCAGCTGATTGATTTTCAAAATGAATATTGACTCCATCTTTTTCATAGATCTTGGCCGTAAGTTTAATAGTCTCAAGAATAGCCTCACTCATTGAAGTCTTTTTATAAATGGAAGCATCAAGCCTTGAATAGAGCTTTAGTCCATAAACAATCTTTCTAATCCTTTCATTGGCATAGTCAATACTCCCTAAGTATTGATTCATCTTATCACTCTCTAAGTTCTGCGCCTTTAAGTACCTCTTAATCAAAGAGATATTTCCCGTCGCAATCGACAAGGGGTTATTGATCTCATGCCCAACACCCGCGGCCATTTCACCAATGGAGGCGAGCTTAGCGGAATGGACAAGCTTCTTTCTTTGCGCTTCAATCTTTTCGTCAATAGCTAGCTTTTCAGTTATGTCTTCAACTAAGGTAAAGATTCCTTTTACGCCATAATAGTTTTCAATAATAAAGCCATTCAATTGAACAGGAACAATAGAGCCATCTTTTCTTCGAAAATCTCTTCTAAAAGGACCAAAGGATCCTTCCCTTTCTAATTGATCTAGTAGCCTTTCCTCATCACCTTCGTGCTGCTCTGAACATAGGTTCCAATAATTAACCAATTCTAATTCAGAAGCTTCATAGCCTATAATCTCCGTGAACATTCGGTTGATATCGACCATCCTCCCAGTCATGTCGCAAAAGACAAATCCAAAGGAAGAGTTATTAAACAATAATTGAATCGTATCTTTTTGGCCTTTTAAGAGCTCTTCTAATTGTTTTTGTTTAACTTCAAGAGTTTCTTCCACTTTCTTACGAGCAACAACCTGTTTTGATAATTGCCTATTCCAAAGAAGGACAACAAAGATAAAAAGAACAGAGCCCGTAAAGATTTGATAGGCCAAGGTATAATCCGTAACTGATTCGAGCTTTGGGCTAATCCATCTTTGTAAGATCTCTTGCTGTTGTTTTTTCGTAATGAGCTTTATGGACTTATTAAAGATAGAAAGTAATTCTGGGAGGTCTTTTTGAATTCCAAAGGCAAGCTTTGTATCAAATTCAGTTTCACCTGTGATCTTAACATTACTAATTCCCATTTGAGCCACTGTGTAACTACACAAAGCTAAGGTACATAAAAGAGCGTCGACCTTGCCAGTTGAAACGGAAGTAAGACCATCATTAATATCATCAACAGTAACAAAATCTATATAAGAATACTTTTGACGAATCTTAGTGGCATATCCATAGTCTTTGATCAAAGCGATTCTCAAGCCCTTAATCTTATCGATATTTTCTGTGTAATTATTCTCTAGCCTCATGGCAATAACGATAGGATTTGTAATATAAGAATCAGTAAAGTTAAGATGGCTTTTAAGAGCTGAATCATCAGTCTCAGAGAGGATCGAGACCAATTTTTTCTTCGCCATATTGGTGGATTCAGTCCAACTTTTAGTCGGTATTTTCTTTAATTTTATTCCCGATACAGATTCGATAATCTTTAAGTGATCAGCCACGATACCGATGTACTTATCATTTTGATCAAAGGCTTCAAAGGGAAGCCAGTTTGGATCACCCGTAAACTCAACGACAGGATGGTCTTTCAGCCACTCAATTTCTTTTTCAGTAAGCTTGAGCTTAAGCTCTTCGCTTTGCGCTTGAACTGGTAGTAGCGTCAGTAAGAATAAAGTGAAAACTAACTTGATCATCTTGCCCTAAAGAGAGAATTTCGTGAGGCTAATAGGCTATCGCCAGCTTCTCTAAATGGGAATTGTTTTTAATAGAAAGTCCTTATTCGCTATGCACAAGAATGAATAGGATTAGCCCTAACTAGCTATTTCTTCTTAGGCTTAAACCAGCACAGGGGACGAGTTCCCAAATCATTTTCTTGATAATGCCGAGAGCATACCCCAGCCTTTTGATCTTTATAACTTACCTCTTCCTCTACGGATACTGAGCACAAAGAGGCGCTAAAATAAGTATCTAACCGGCATTGAGGTTCAGGGTGTTTCTTATAGGTCCTCTTAACCTTTTTATCACTAGGAGCGGAAAAGCTTGGGCCTTCTTTTAACTGCCTTATGCTTGAAAAAACATTTGAAATAGACTTGCCGGCCATGGCCGTTCTCATACAAAGGGCCCGCTCCTGATCCCCAAAGAAGCTCTTTGAGCACTTATCTTTAACTATTTGAGGGATCTTCATTTGACTGATAGCTGCTATATTATCTTCCCTTAAAAAGACCCTTCTTAAGCACTTAAGAGTTCCCCAGTAATCTGCCTGACCTTCATTTGTGGCCCAAGTTTTAAAACGAAAGAAGCTTCTCTTTACTGGTGCTCCTCCCATATGATGACCAAGTTCATGGCAAACAAGTAGGCTTATTCCATCCTTTGTAATGGCCTTATGACGGGCAAAACCCCCATAGAAAGTCATCACCCATTTATTCTTATCTCTGTTTGCAAAGGCATTAACAGTTCCATCTTCCCAGTCTTTCTTAACCACAAGCTCTGCCCCTTTAGAGGCGACAATATCTTTATAAACCGACGTTACCTTATCAATTGATTGATGAAACTCTTCTTCACTAAGACCAATTTTCTTTTGAGATTTATTTGAGCTTTGTACTTTAATATAAAGATTATTTTTAGGTACTATTCCAGTCTTTCCATGCATATCACAAGCAAAGCTAGAAGCTGTCCCTAAAAGAAAGAGAGAAAGGATCATTGGTAGTTTTAAAAAAATCATAAAAAGCCCTTTAATAGTTCTTACAGGTTGGCTTCTCCTCATCGGGAGAAATATTGCCAATAGTCTCCAGGGCATAAACTGGAACCATAGAGTTTAGTTCTAGTGCCAAGCTTGATGGGAGCATTAAATCAATGGCCCCCCTGGCCTCTGCAAGGATATTATCTTGAAGAATTCTGTTCTTTTGAAACCAAAAGAGTTCAGATCTCTTATCTGTGGATTCTCTGTACTTTCCATAGGTACATGTCTCATAGTGTTCGGTGAAGAGCATAAAGTAACTCTCCATCATCATGGCCAGGTGCTCTCTATTGGTTAAGTATGAATAAAAAACCATTCCAATATTTGGGGCAAAGTCAGAGATAAAGTCTTCTTTAGTAAAGAGGTGACTATCAGGATTGATAAGCTCTCCATCAACAACAAAGACAGCGTACTCCCAAGCCTTCTTTGTCTCAGGATAGACGATCATCCGGCTAACCATTTCTTTTGCCTCGTACCTCTTAGTCCGTAGCTTATAGTAGTTTTCGTCTTGATCTAATTTCTCAAATTGATCAGCGGGATAGATATCATTGGCATGAGTTAGTTCATGAAAGAATAAGCGGCTTAGATCCGGAGCTATATCGATGAGTTCTCTCTCCTTCTTTCTAGCTTCATCATAGATGATCTTATTGTCTTTAACATAATCAATATCTGTTAAGATCTTCTTTCTTTCATCTCTTGAGAAGCGCCCATCTTTTTTAAACTTTAATTTAGAAAATTCCTCTTGAGTCTTCCAAAGATAACTAGCATTGATATAGATCATTCCTGTGGGAGAATAATAAAATGAAGAGCTGATCTCATCGGTAATCACAATTCCTGATACCGATCCAAAAAGAGCAAAGAGGTATTTATTATTAACTGAATTAAGGTACTGCTTAAAGTTCCGGGCCAAGAAGTCATGGCTTACAATTGTATTTTTCAAAACATAATCAGCATCGATTACGGCATCTCTCATGCCTAGAAGTGGAACACTTCGAGGAGTGCAATCATCACCTTCCTTTTGTAAGGCGCAAGCAGCGATGGCCTCAAAGTAAGGTGAGCCTGGGGCAGCTGCCTGAAGAAGCTTTCCACTTTCAAACAAGCTAAAACTCGCCTCTATTTCTTTTTGATGAGGCTCCCCTACGACGGGAGAGCTCTTCTTTGCGCAAGAAGAAGCTAAGACAAAAAGAGCTAGGATGAGGAATTTATTCATTGTAGGAAAGCTATCACAAACAGACACACTGCGGCATGTATTTGAAATAATTACACCATTATTTTCAGCACTTACCTGCTTTTCGGGCGAGGAAAGACCTTTAAACTAAAGTATTTCTCCCTTTTATCGATAAGCTATTATGAAAAAACTATTGATCCTCACTCTCTTATTTTGCTCTACTACCTTCGCTGAAGATTCTAAGAAAAGAAAACCAGCTTCTGAGGTTGTTTATGTCCTCAATGCCGTTATTTGTGGCTCTACCGGTGAAATAAATAAAAAGATCTTAGAAATAAAAAAGACAGGCTCTACTGAACTTCGTGTTTCACATAATGACAGTGGCCAAATCGTTAGGTTCGGAAAGCATTTTACAAAAACACAAAGACCTACTGAGTTTGATATGACTCCGGTCTACCCTACTACTGGTACGGTTGTTAATTGCTATGTCTTTTCATTTAGATAAATAAAGTCATCGAAAAAAGACAATTCTCATAACCAATCAATGCTGGTTTATTTCCCAGCAATCTTAAGTCCACCAAAACGAATGGCCGGCGAGAAGAAACCACGAGAGCTATTTGAATGAGTGGTGCTTCCCATCATCTTAATCTCTTTTAAAAGCTCAAAGAAGTTTCCAGAGATCGTAATTCCTGCAACGGGAGTTATGATATCATCGCCTTCTTTTAGGTAGCCACTAGCGCCAAAAGAGAAGTTACCACTAACAGAATCAGCTCCAGAGAACAGCCCCTGCATCTTAACGACTTCAAAGTAACGCTCTTTCTTAAGATCACTCTCTAATGTGCTACCAGGAAGGATAATCTGATTACTCCCAGAGACCCCAAGAGTTCCTCGGGCCGATCTTGCAGCATGAAAGGTGTTAGGAACCTTAAAGAACTTAGATGTCTTACTATTATGATAAAAGGTTTCAAGCTTACCATTTTCTATAAGAGTTGTTTTTCCAGTAAGTTCCCCTTCATTATCAAACTTTGTATAGCTAAAGCCTTTTTCAAAAGAAGGATCATCAAGCAAGCTAAATTCATTCATTGCCAGGACTTCCCCTACTTTATTTTTCCAAGGATTAGTATCATTCATGGCCGAATGCCCAGAGAGTAGTCCTGAGAAACATGAAAAGAGATCGGCCAACTCATCCGTTTTAAAGATGATATCGTAGTTTCCAGTTTCAATTGGTCCAGCTCCTAAGAGCTTATTGGCGTGAAGATAAGATTCTTCAACAACTTCACTCAAACTTAATTCACTAAGCTTTCTTCCTACACTTACATGATAGTGCATACTTTGCTGATTGTTCTTTTCAATTAGGGCTGAAGTAAAACAAGAGAAGCTTCGAGTCTTCTGACCGCAAAATGTACCAAGAGAGTTTCCATAGAGGTTCTCACTCTCACTACGAGAGAGGTTATTATAAGGAGTGCTCTTAACGGCACTGTCTTTCTTTTTAACTTCAGATTCTAGAGACAGGCAGAAATTTATTTTCTCTTCAAGAGAGGAATCATCTTCTTTATAAACCTTATCAATAGTTCCTTCTAAAAAATCTGTCCGGCTAAGATCAATGGTCTCAAGTGGCTCTTCTTTTGTGTATTTAGAAAAACCAATAGCAGCGTCTACCATCTGATGAAGGCTTTCCTTATCCCAAGATTCACTATAACTGGTGCCTACTCGCTTATCTTTGATAACCCTAACTCCTAAGACAAGGCTTGAAGAAACCTTATGCTCAGAGAGTTCTTGGTCTTCAGACTTTAAAGACAAGAGTGAATTAGTGTTTAAGATACAATCAGCGGCGACGCCTTTATCCTTTGCAATCTTTAAAACGTCTTCAACAATATTTCTATAATCTTCCATTACGCTTGCCCTCCAACTAGGATTTCATCAATCTTTAAAGCTGGCTGACCGACTGTAGTAGGCACCGCTCCAGAAACTGAGCCGCACATTCCGGCCGCTAACTCAAAGTTATTTCCCACCATTGAAATCTTTTGTAAGACTTCTGGTCCTGTTCCAATCAAAGTCGCCGACTTTAGGGGCTTAGTGATCTTTCCGTTTTCAATTAAATAAGACTCTTGAGCGGCAAAGTTAAACTCTCCCGTTCCAGGTTGGACAGATCCTCCCCCCATCTTCTTACAATAGATTCCTTTATCAATGGAAGCGACCATCTCCTCAAGTGAGCTATCCCCTGCTTCGATAAAGGTATTTCTCATTCTTGAAGCTGGAGCATAACGGTAGCTCTGTCTTCTACCAGAACCAGTTCTCTTAAATCCAGTTCTCATAGAACCAATCTTATCAACAAGAAAGCTTGTTAACATTCCGTCTTTAATGAGCTGAGTCTTTTGAGTTTCCATGCCTTCGTCATCTATATTAATTGATCCCCATTCATTCTTAATGGTTCCATCATCAACAGCTGAAACCACAGGATTGGCTATTTGCTGGTCCATCTTATCCCAAAACACCGATGCCTTTTTCTGAACTGAAGTGGTCTCTAATAAATGCCCACAGGCTTCATGAAAGATAACACCACCAAAGCCATTATCAATGATCACTGGCATCTTTCCCGCAGGGCAAGGAGCTGCTCCTAATTTAATCAAGGCCTGCTCTGCGACTTTAGTCCCGAGGTCTTTTGCTGAGATTGAATTGGTAAATTCAAACCCCGCCAAGGCCCCTGGTCCTTCATAGCCTTCAGATTGCTCTCCATCTTTCTCTGCAATAGAGGCGGCCACTATTCGTATATAATTTCTCGTATCAAAGGACTGAAGTCCTTCAGTATTGAAGATCTCAACTTCTTGTCTTTTCTCTAAGCTAGAAACTGTTACCTGATTGATAGACTCGCTCACAGAACGAGCCGCTTTATCGATATCATGTAAATATGAGATCTTTGAATCAAGCTCTAAGTCAGAGCCCAGTGGCGTAACCACAGGATGAATATCAACAGTTGGCTTTAGGGTGAAATTGAGAAATTCGTGCTTACGAGTGCTCTTCTCTCTTTCAGAAATAAGGCTCACAATCCTTAAGAGCTCTTCACTCGTCGGGATATTGGTATAACCATAAAGCACACGGTGCCCATAGATCATCCTAATGCCTAGTCCAAAATCAATCCCACCACCGATCTCATGAACCTTTTGAGAGAGGACTGTGGCCTTTTGAATATTTGTCTTTTCCACAAAGATCTCAGCAAAATCAGCTCCCCTTGAGAGGGCATGATCGAGAACCAATTGGGCTATATTTTTATCTAATAACATAAGTAACTCCTTAGGCTGAAAGTATAGGGCTAGATTTCTAGATTTGGAAGAAACACGAGGTATTTAAGAAGAACAATATTGAGAATTTGCCTAAATACCTGAAACCTCCAAAAGGAAGCGCCGAAGTGTAATTACCTGCTAAAGAGCCTCTTCAAAAAAGAAGAAGGCTTCTCTTGCGATGTTTCAATTTTTAGAGCTACTGACTTGGGGGTCTTAGGTTTTGATCTTCGTTTTTTCTTTTGTTTTCTGGGATTCAATAAAACCTTTGAAGTCATCTCCAAGATGGGAGAAAGCTTATTCTTTTTTTTATTAAAACTAGTTGGAAGTAAGAGCCAATTTTCCATATCCTTCCCATCTAGACTCCACTTTGTGACTTCAGGCATATTTAGGAGTTGTGCCTTAACTTCAAAGTCATCGACCTTTACGACGATTTGATCATCTTTGGTGATCACTATAAAAGGACTGTTTTTCAAATAAAAAGCTTCAAGCCCATAGAGTTTTCGAGAAGAAATCCCAGGATACGAGGCTGTTCTCTTTTTAACAAATTCTTGAAGTTCACTCATAGACGTATTATAGCTGAGTCGGAAACAAAAAGGCCAAGCAAATGCCCGGCCTCCTTATTTTCAATAAATTCTTTTTCTTAACGACAGCTTGGGATTCTGTACATGGCAGATCCTGAGTTTTGTCTTTCAGAGTATGAACCAAAATCAAGGTAAGTATCAAGACGTTGGCTTCTCTTAAGAGGCTTAGTTCCTCTTTTGATACATCTTGATCTTCTTGATCCACCGTCACCATTGTCAACAACATAGCTTTCCCACTTAAGACAAGCGCTTCTTACCATTGGGATTACTTTAGTTACTGTCGTCGTTGTAAGAGTCTTACATGAAGGAGTATAGAAGGCTCCAAAACGTCCAGAAGAACCTTGAGCTCTCCACTCAGCATCAGTTAGAACATAATCCTGAGGGAATACTGATCCACGGTCATCTGAATCAACAGTCCAAATTCTTTCACATTTTTCAACCTTAACTTTAGCTTCTAATTCACCGTCACCTAGGTAACAAACATTTTGAAGCCTAGCACCTACTGGGTGAAAACCAGTATTGAAGTCATATTTTTCATTAGCTCCAAGAGCAAATACACTTCCTGCAAACATCAATCCTACTAGTACAATTACTTTTTTCATTACAATCTCCTGTGTGTTGTTAGTGGTTAAATTTTTCTAATGCACTTTTTATAGGGACTAGGAATTAAAACCTCAACACAGAAAACTTTAATTGATTGATTAGTGTTTCATAAGAAACGTATCTTATTTTTTAATATTTCGTATGAAATGTTTTAGGAGGAGTGAAATTTCATGTGAAACTAATTTAAGAAAACTAGTTTCACATGAAACGATTAAGCTTTAATGAAATTCTTCGCGGCATCTTGGAATTGTAAACATAGCTGATCCAGAGTTTTGCCTCTCACTATAAGAGCCAAAGTCATAATAGGTATCAAGCCTCTGCGATCGAGGAAGCTTCTTAAGGCCTCTTTTCGCGCATCTTGACCTTCTGTTGCCATCTTCGTTGGTATAATACTCCCACTTAAGGCAAGCCGTTCTTTTCATAGGAATAGACTTAATTACCTCAGTGGTCTTTAGCGTTTTACATGAAGGAGTATAATGGGCCCCAAAGCGCCCTGAAGAACCTTGCGCACGCCACTGCTCGTCAGTTAAAACATAGTCCTGTGGAAAGACGCTTCCTTGATGATCAGAATCGACTGTCCAGATCCTCTCACATTTTTCTTTCTTAACCTTACCCTTTAGGATTTCATCATTTATATAACAAACCTTATCTAAGCTAGCTCCTGAGGGAGAAAAACCTGTTCTAAAGTCAAACTTCTCATTCGCCCCTAGCCGGTTCATGCTCGTGCTAACGGCCATACCACCACCCCCGCCTTGAAAGGTACCGGCAAGTGCAAACTTGATAAAAAGAGAGCTAAAAATAAATATAAGAGATGTCATTTTCATCATTTCGTTCCGGTTAGTTGTATTCCAAGCTGTCAAAATAAGAGGTTAAAAGATAGATATCTCCATCCTTGCATTTATCCCTCTCCATCAATTGATAACATTTCATGAAGGCTTCATACTGTATATTGACGATTGATTTTATCGTTTCGCGTGGAATGCTCTCTTGATAGGCGTACATCAAGTTGGTACCACTATGCATGTTCTTCTCTTTAAAGAACTTATATAACTTAGGTAGGTGCTTCTTCGTAATAGAGACCTTAAGCTTTGGATTAGTACAGAGAGATTTTAAGTAACCATCCTCTTCAACTAAGATCTTATGATCGATCAATTTATCTATCTTGACGTCGGCCACATGACCTAAGCGCATAAGAAGATCATCATTTAAATCATCGTCTTCAATACTAAGCTCAAGTTGCTCTAAGGAGTAAATACCAACGATCTTTTTAACTTCTGATCTACTCATAAGCTTTTCAGTATTAGTGACTAAGTAGATTAAATAACAATAGAAGTCTTCTAAAAGTTCATTGACTTCATGAACTACAATTGAAGGAGTATCTCTTTCAAAATCTCCTGGAAAAGATCTTTTTAAGTATGCGCTTATCTCAGTGCTAGAAGAAGTGGCAATTTGAACAATATCCTCTTTCTTAGTCACGTACTTCATCAAAGACAATACATGATAAGGATTAGGAGCTTTAGTGTTCTTAAAGTTAACCCAACGCCATAAAGTAGGCTTTGAGATGCTGACTTTATTAGCAAGAGCAGAAAGGCCACCGCTATAGCTTTCAACATAGGCCTTTAGTTCCACATAAAGCGGATAGAACTCATTTGCCTTCGAATTTTCAGATACTATATCTGATTGCATCGACTTACCTTGAAAAGTATTTATTTAGCTAATTTCAGGTGAAACTATCAATTTGAGACTCAGTTAACCTTAAACTCGTAAGAATTACACGTGACTCTAGTAAATAAATTCGTCATGATGAACTAATCTAGGATGAATATAACGGCGATTAGTTCAATTATTGGCTATGATCAGTCGGCTGAATTACTCAAAAAATCTAAAGCCAATAAAACTTCCCTGAATGAAGAAATTATAAAAAGTGGATTAATACTAGAAGAAGAATTAAGAATAAAGTTGGATCCCAAGGGGTTGGTCCACCCGCCCGTCCTGGTAAGTATAAAAAAGAAAAGGGATTAGTATCCTTTGAAGTAATTGGGAAGATAAGTATACTGTCTCCCTAATTAGACTAACTAAAAAAACCTATTTCTGTTTTCCAAGTGTTGAATCAACCGGCTGAGATACATTAATAAGTGAGTCTCGAAATTTAAAGTCTTGAAGAGCTCCGTCATTAACGCTTGTTACACAGTCCTGTGAACTTCTTTGTCCTAATACTTTAGGCTCTGGAAACTTTACTGATTTAAGATCGCATATTTTTTTAAACTTCTCTACTGACAGTTTTTCTATCGAAGCACAAGAGGTACCACCCCAATTCTTAGTAACCTCAATAATGGTTCCTTCACCGATATCATAAGCAATAGTCGCCGTCTTAGAGCTCACTTTTTTCCCTAAGGTAATTGGTTTAACGCTTAGATCATCAGAGAAGTGTTCAGACTCTTTGTCTCTTTTAACTTTACAAGAAAACTTACAAACTGCTGTTCCCTTTTCAGTCTTGAATTCGTAGGCTTTATTCAAAGCGACTTCATCTGAATATGCCTCAATAAAGGGGGATTTATTATGGATAATCTTACTTCCCTTAGGTAACTTTCCTAATACCCTTGAATCTTTTGAAAAAGCATTGCCTGAATTCAATCCAAAGACCAAGGTCAAAATAAATAAGTAACTTTTCATATAATCCCCTTAAATTTCTTAGCTCTTTAGAATTATACCATTGTAAATAATACGGTTAAGAACAATTTGAGATAAAAGGACAGGGTGCTTAACTATTTGAAATTTCACCAAGAAAGCCTATTCATCAGTGACAATTATTACCCATTAATGAACCATACTCGTTTTTGACGACAAACCTAGATTCCATCAATAAACTTAAACATATCCGTTAGAAGTGGCTTCTTGAAAATATTTGAGAGCCCCGAGAAGTAGGTCTCGCTAACTAATGGGTCTTCATCATGAACGATTACTGAGGTTTCAATATTGTAGGCCTTGGCCTTTTCTAAAAACCTCAGGTCGTTACGGTTTTCAATGTCAATACTTAAGATAAGGTGATCAACATCCCCTGCGAGAAGATGTTTTGTAACCTCCTTTATAGCAGTTTCCCCAATTACTTTTTCAGCTTTTAGGGACCACACCTCGAGTAAGGATTCTAGGACTTGTTTTTCTTTTTCATAGATTAGTACTTTCATACTCTTATTATCGAACTCTCCTCTACAGACAATCCCCTCTTTTGCTCAAGTTTTCTTGAGTTTCTTCTTTTGCTTAAATCTATCCCCCACAGGTTTAAATAATGTTATAATTTTTTATTTAGTCACGAGGAATAAATCTAATGATACAAATCAAAAATAAGTCTATTTTACTAGTAGATGACAATGAAGAGATCTTAACTATGGTGAGAACCTTTATTGAATTTGACTTTGAAGTTGAAATCATTGAGGCCAAAAGTGGCAATCAGGCCATTGAGCTTTTAAAAGAAGAGAATAACTTTGGCCTCATCATTTCAGATCATCAAATGCCAAACGGAAGTGGTGAAGACCTCTTTAAGTATGTAGAGAAGAACATCGAAATCCCGTTTATCTTATCTTCTGGAAATCTTCCGACTTCAGATTTAAAAGAGGCTATCTTAGCCCATAACCCTTCAAATAAAATATTAGTTAAGCCCTTTAACTTTGAAGTTCTGTTATCAGAGCTCGAAAATATTCTTAATGATAGTAACGACGAAAGCGAAGAAAAGTACGCCAAGATCCCTCTTCATTTTTTCATGAATCATCAAGACTATAAAAACGAAGTATTCATAAGAACTGGTGAAAATAAGTTTGTAAAGATAGTAAACGCTGGAGATTCACTTGATATCGAGCAGGCTGAAAGATTTCAAGAGAAGTCCGTTAGCCATCTTTATATGGAGAAAAACTCATCAATCGAATACTTAAATATGATATTTGAAACTATACTAAAAGATTCGCCATCTCAAAAAAACAAAGAAAGTCATTTTGAATCAATTGAAGCTATCCGCATTGCAGTTATGAACCTAGGCATTTCTAAGTCCACAATTGATTTTACTGACAAGCTCACTAAGAACATAATGGAAGAATCAAGCCTTACATTAGAGAGCATAGACTTTGCAAACAAAGCCTATTCAACGTCACTCTCTCTAATAATCAATTACTTTGTTTGCGCTATCGTTAAAGAGATTCCTTGGGGTGTTGAGAATTTAATCAAGAAACTGATCTACTCAAGCCTTTTGTGCAATATCTCTTTAGAAAATGATCATGAAGTAAAGATTCAATCAGAAAACGAAGAAGCCTTTAACCTTCTCAGTAATGAAGAAAAAAAATCCGTCCTTGAGCATACAAAAGAATCGGCTAAGATTGCTTCAAATCCTGATTCATTCTCAAGTGATGTAGAGGCGGTTATCTTAAATCATCATGAAAAACCAGATGGCACTGGTTTTCCTAAAGGCATCAATTCTTCAACCATAAGCCCCCTTAGTAGCATCTTTAATCTTTCTCATGACTTTGCGAATCTTTACCTTAATGAATACCCTAGTAACGTAGAGGCAGATGTCTTGATTGAAAAATTAGGAGAAGAGTATAGGAAAGGAAACTATCTAAAGCCTTATAATATTTTAGTGAAGTTGATTGGCCCTAAGTAACATTATTCTTAGTAACTTAATAGGCCCTTGTTATCCCAATATTCAAATTCAAAATAGCCCATTTCTCGAATCAGCTTTTGTTTGTTTATTTCAGTACTAATATAACTTTTCTCAGGGACTCTCGGGGTCTTATCATCAGGGTGTAGATAGCCCCTCTGTTTAACAAAGGTTCTAGTTTTCTTTTCTTTAAGGCTAATTAAAGAAGAATTCCACTCATTAAGTGTCTTTGTTTTTTCAGCAATTCCCACATCAAGAACATAAGGCCTTACTACACCCTTTTCTTTTACGAGGACATAAGGGGCCACGTGATAGCGCCATCCCACAAAGCCTTCCGCCGCTGGGATACTTTCCCCGGCCTCTTCTTTCTTAGTCCACTCTTTGGGATAAAGCCCACCCCTATCAATTCTATCCCCATACATAGTCATGGCCTTACCCATTTCAATACCATTGGCCTTTGCAATCAAGGCGTACTCGTGGGCCCTGATTTCACAACCACCATGGAGATAATCAAATTTCATATAATCAACTTCAGAAAAGGCTTTAAAGAGCTTATCTGCTTCCTCTTTAGTAAGAACAGAAATCCTATCCCCTTCATACTCTTGGGTTTTGAATCCTTTTTTAAAACCAAGATCAACTCTCTTATGAAGTTCACTAGCATCCGCTCCCTCCTCATAATAAACCTGCCTCGGGGGAAGCTTTCCTTCACGGCAAGGTAAAAGCGGATCGGTGCCATGTTTTGCCAGGTTATTAAAGCCTGTGATGGCATCCTTTAGTTCTTGATTAGCATATGAATGTGAGCATAGGACGATCCCTATGATGAAGCATAAGACTCTCATGACTACTTATCGGTACTTTGGCCTCATAATATTACAATTAAACAAAAACTAATTAGAGGCCATACCGGGTCTTATTTTAACCTTTCTAAGGATTTAGAGTTGATTGCATTGAGTTCATGTCTCGTTCTTCTAACAGCATTATAAACCTTTTGCTTAAGGCGGCTGATTTGCCCTAAGGGCTTATGATGGGCCACATCCCCATGCCATGGATTAAAGCTTAAGTCTTCGCAGTTCTTTGTATTCTCAGCTCTTGAAGACCTCTCAATCTTAGCAATTCTCAAGGTTCCGATCTTGATCCTAGGAGTAATCCTTTTGGCCTTGATCTTTTTTGTATATCCAGCATCCTTTAACTCACCTGCAACTCTAGCCATCCAAGATGCTCTCTCCTTTTCAGAACTAAGCCAAACATCAGTAGAATCTTCAATATTAGTGCTTCTTTGATCCCGGTAAAGTTGCCCGTAAAGCTCGTAACAAAAATCATTCTTCTTAAGCGTGTTTTCAACTCTGTCCCTTAAGTAATAATGATTCCAGTAAGTGGCGCTTCCTTTAAAAGGAGGAATCGTCTCTTTTGGAAAGATGATGGCGTTCAAAGATGGAATACCACTTAGCGGGTAAGAATAATTATGAGTCTGACTCCATTTTGGAGTAAAATAATCTTTATGCTCTAACTCACCTCCATGACATGAAGCTGGTTTCCAAACATATTTTACAGCGCGGCTTTGCCCCTTTTTCCCTAAGCGTGAGGGAACCATAGAGAAATATTCTTCATAAAGAGGATGAGCGATAACGCTTCCATTAACTTTTAAGGCAAGCTTCTGCTCAAGCTTAGTCATCCCAGATCCTTTTAAAATCTTAGGCGCAAACACTGAGTAGCCCTCATAGAGCTTAGCAAGAAAACCTTGATTATCTTCTGCTGACTTTAAGAACCATTTATTAATAGTTTTATACTTAACGGCACTATTGACGAAGAAAGTCGGGAAGTTAATAGTGAGGATATCAAGCATCGTATTCTTATTGGCCACGAGGGCTCCATTTTCTTTTAATGAAATATCTGTCGGCAAGATCTTAACGGCAAAACCTCTTGCATCAGGAAGACGGTCGTGCCTATTCCCTGGGTGTCCATTTGAAAGCCTTACAATCGCATTATAATTCATACCCGGCTTAAACACACCAAGGTCATCAACAAGCTCTACTAACTCCGGCAATCTATTCTTGCTCTTACTTGAGATAAACTCAGCGCTTCTTTCATCTCTTATCAATTGAATTTGATCATTCAAGTCATCTTGCAAACTCGATTCAATATCAAGCTTAGCCTCATAACACCCATGAGTCTTTCTATGCACATCCCTACTCGCGTACTGCCCTTTATTTGGCAGATCAGAGATGATCTTCTTATATTTCTCTTTCTTATCACTACTTAAAAAGAAACTATCTTGCTTTAAGATCTTTGCAATCTTATGGCGTATCTTCTTCTGCGTGACTACAAAGCCACTGATAAGATCGGCAACATCGTCAAAGTAGTCCTCTTCGCTACTTCTGGTCTCTAAAGTATAATCAATATTCTTAATAGAGTTATTGTCTAATCCTCTATTAGAATATGAGTATGCCCCGAAGGCCATTGTGCTCAAACTGATCAATACCAATGCTGCTGATTTCTTTTTCATACTAGCTCCAATTAAGTTATTATTAATTTGAGTATAGAAAAGATGAAAAAATAATGAACACTAGAGTTCTGACGTCCTGACTTTATAATAGAAAAGGGCGCCTCACGAGAAAGTGAAGAGGGTTTATTTTAAAAAATTCTCATGATATTAGATAGTTACTGCAGTTTACAGCTACCCATAGATGTTACTTCAACACTCTCATTAACGAGGTTGATCGTATTAGAATAATCAAAGTCAAGCTCTCTTGTCAGGATGGCCTTGAACTTTCCGTCATTCTTAGTAATGCTCATTACGTAGGTTAGCTCCCCATCGTTTGAAGCGATTACTTGGCACTGGGCGATGACTCCCTTATTAGTTTTAATAACTGAGAGCTCATCTTCCCTTGAAAAAGAGCAGCCATCAAATTGATCTTCATCATTCAGGTTAATCACAGTAGATCCTACACTTGAATTCTCCATAAGATCTCCCTCACAAACAAGGCTAGCAGAGGCTGAAAATGCCATTGATGTCATTGAGGCCAAAAGAGATAATCCAATAAGTAAGTTCTTCATAAGTGATTCCCGTTATTTACTAATAATTTAAAGACGAAATCACAATAATACAGATTGGTTTCATTAATCCTCTTTAAAGCAAAATCCTGAATAATTTACACTTTATCCCCCTACAATAGCTCCTTAGCTTCTCATAAAATTTTCTTTTGCCTCAATCCTCAAAGTTAAGATTTCTTTACCCTAGGTTAGAATAAACTTATGAATTCAACCCTATTATTAAGCACTACTGATCTTATTAAAGAGAGGCTAAATGGGTTGTTTATTGATCTGTACCGACTTTTATGAAAACTCCGATCCCAATGTGAGGACAGGTTATAACCTGGCCAAACAATTAGATTTAAAGCCTGTGCTCTATCATATAGACCCTATTGCCCCGCAAATAAATACATTGTTTCATCCACCAGAGCTTGATCATATCTACCAAGAAGATACTCTATGGGAAAAACCCATCGAACGCTCTGCACTTAGAAACTTAGAAGATCAACTCCACCGCTTAGAGATACAAAAAGAGGAATTCGAGGATTTTGAAAACTATGAAGGCAGTATTACAAAAGGAATTGAATACCTAAAAGACTTTGGAGACCTTGACTTCGTTTGTGTGGGCAATAACAGTCACGGAGTCTTACATCATTTCTTCTTTGATTCATTTGTAGAAAAAGTTTTTGTTAACTCTGGCAAAGATGTACTCGCCGTAAAAAAAGAAATGAAAGAGATAAGGAATATAATCTTCCTTTTACCCTTTAGTTCACTTAAAAAATCAGACTTTGAAAAAGTCTCTAAGATTGCAAATCTAACAGGGGCCAGGGTTCATCTGGACTGCTTATTCCCTCTTTCCTATGTTGGGTTTGACTTAACACCAACAACCGATGGAATCCTCCCCTTAAATACTTTTCAACACGATGAAACGGAATATCAAGATTCAGCAAGGAAGCGCATTAAATCTATTGAAAATTACCTAAAAGTTCAAAAGGTTAAAACCAGCAAAAGCCTAGAGATGCTTCTGGCCCCAGATCCAGCCTACTCTCTAGAAAAACTTATAAGCAAAACTCAAGCTGACCTCGTCATGCTAAAGCCACAACACTATGGCTTTGAAAAGAAAACCATAGGCTCGGCCAACTTGAACTTGATAAATAAGATTGAGAATAATTTCTTTATCCTTAGTTAAGACATGCCATGCTCTTTTATCTATTTAACAAAAGTAATTTCAACATGGACTAAGGAGCTTTGAACCTTTGGTATCTTGAACAATGGCCTCTGACCTAAGTCAAAGGCCATATTTTTACAAAAATTTAACTACGTAGCTGTGAACAAAATAACCAGCTCCAAGTAATGCTACTCCACTTGAATAACAAGCCCAAAAACTCAAATTTAGCTTTTGAGCCATCAAGAATGGAATAAAAAAGAGCAATGAAACTGGTATAGCAACAAAAACACTCTTAGCATAAGCAACCGACTGCTCGGAGTTCCCCCACTCAAGATGAGAGAAGGCCAAGGCCAGAAGCGTAGTCAAAGGGAGGGCCGTTAAGAAACCTGCCAGCCCCGTTTTTTTCCCTGAGAGCCAGGAGACAAAACTAATAAGCACTGCTGCGAGAATGGTCTTACCAATGACAAGCCACATTATTTACCTGTGAAGTTCGCGGCTACGAACTCTCCTGAATCTTTCAAAAAGATGTAAAGCTTCTTTCCTTTAACTCCTTTTTCATTATCAAAAGTAACTACCCATTCATTTTTCTTCATTACAGACTTATCAAACTTTGAATTTATCCAAGAAGCCTCAATCTTTTTGGCCTTAACAAGCCTCTCAATATGGGTCCGTCCAATGACACCTGTTCTCTCTTTCTTAATCTTTGGAGCCCCATGAGAATGTCCATGCCCGTGAGAGTGACCTCCACCGGGACCAGCAAAGCTAAGACTAGTTAATGAAAGTGTAATCAAAATAAATAATAATTTCATAATTTTTCCTTATAAGTTATCGTGTGTATTCTTTGAGGGTTCATCTAACTTCATGTGATGGTGAAGATGATTATCTTCGCTAAAGCCAAATTCATCCGGGCTAGAAGTATGCAAGTATCCATGCAGCTGCATTAACAAGAGCATAAACCCTGCTAAGATCAGCCCATCATTGGCAACTTTTGAAATCTTCTTAAAGACATCAGTCTTCCTAATACTTGAGAGGAGCACCATCATAATGGCCAACGCTGCAATTTGCCCGAGCTCCACTCCGATATTAAAAGAAACAATTCTCATCAACATCTCCATCCCTTTTTCACCAAGAGGAAGTTGTTGAAGCCTAGTCGAGAGTCCAAAACCATGAATAAGCCCAAAGATAAAGACCATCTTCAAAAGATTCGGAGCCTTCTTCATCCCAAAGTAATTTTGAAATCCTTCGTTATTATCAAAGCCTTTATAACAAACACTAAGGGCAATAACGGCATCAACTAACCAGTAGTTTGCGGTGATTCCCATAAAGGTTGCAAGGATCAACGTGATACTGTGTCCAAGCGTAAAGACACTTATAAACTTCACAATGTCTTTAAAGGTCTTAAGAAAGAAGATGACCCCAAACAAGAATAATAAATGATCGTAACCCGTTATCATATGCTCAGCGCCAAGAAAGATATAGCGAAGGTAACCACCTTCAATCATTGCTTGCCTGGCCTCTGCACTTATTCCGTGAGCAAACGTATTTGCAGACATAAATAAAGTAAGAAAGCCTAATAAAAATTTATACATAATTTCTCCATATTAATTAGTTTATTTAAATAAAAGATTTAACTAAGAAATAGGAGGCCTGAATATTCTTAAGAGATGTGGGTTTGATATAAAGTTCTTTATCGTTGGCCTCAAGAGAGGGCCAATACTGTTGACTCTAAATCTTAAATCTAGTGAACCGGCCAAGATTTTTATTTCAAGTTGCCCAAATTGAGTATGCTCATGATTGTGTTCATGCTCTTCCCCATTCTCACTGTGCTTATGCCCATGAGTATGCTCGCTACCAGAATCATCAATATTGTCGTGCTTTGTTTGATTCACCTGAGAATAGAGCTCTAGATGACCAGAGATACTATCGGCCTTAAGAGGAGATCCTCCAAAGCCAGCAATACAAAGGCATAAGAATACATGAAAGATAGAGCTAAAATATTTATCCATTAGATTTAGTCTATTTCAAAATAGACTAGATTGGAATTTCAATAATAATGATCTTTAAATCAGGCTCTCTTTATCATGTAGTCTCTTTACACCTATACTACTAGAAGGCATCAGAACCTATAGATATTAACCACTTAGAGCGCCAACATCCAATATTATGAAGATTATTTATCCTATCTGACACTGTTGGTTAGCCTACCCCTGAGAACTGTCTAATATTTAACTACCCCTGAAAGTGTTTCAAAGAAACCAGTCCCCTCCTTTAGAGATGATAAAATCAAACCGCTTAGAATAACTATAATTTAAGGATTCCTGTGACCTTTAAGATGCTCATTTTAATCTCTCTTTTTGCAGCTAATACGCTCCACGCTGCCTCAAATAGAATCTCTCTAGAGGAAGTAGAGAGCTGCCAAATAGGTACTAAGACCTCAGAGCTACAGACTGCAGATCAGATTCTTGAAACTGTCGTCAACAATGACCCTGATACTATTTTCTTCGGGGAGAATCACAGACAGGGATTAAAGTCTTTTTATAAATCATCAATCGAGAAGATTCGCCAAACAGATGAGAGATTCAATTGCCTGTTCTTAGAAATGGATGAGGAGTCGCAAGAGATCTTTAACTTGATTTCAGTCAAAGGTAGTTTAGAAGATCAATATAAACAGCTTGGCTCCCTTTTAAAAGAGTTAAAGATTGATACCCCCTACAGCAATATGGCGAAGGCGCTCTTCCTCAGAAAGGAAACAGGAATTAAGCTCTTTGCTGTCGATTTAAATAAGGAAATACCAAAGCAATATCAGGTTACTCAAGCGGAGTTAAATCTTTTAACAAAAGCAAAAAGAGAGAAGTTATTAAAGAGAATATATAAGTGGGCGATTGCCGGAGCAGTAAAACGAAATGAGCATATGAGTCATCGGATAGAAGAGCTCCTTAACAGTTCTGAATGTCAAAAAGGAATAATGATTGTTGGAAAAGCTCATCTCAAAATAAATAAACATGCCAAAAAGCTAATCCCCCTTCAATTGAGTTTAGCTAAGACCTACCAAGTTTCAACAATAGATATCTCGGGCGTTATGAAACCAATGAACGATCAAAAGCCACTTTGCAGTAAGTCCCCTCAACATGGGTTTGGAAGTTTTCAAAGTTCTAATTCCGCTTGGATTATTGCCCCCGATCTTTAAAAGGGTACGTGATACCTTTTTTGGGAGTAATGATTACTATTTTAAATAGTATCACGTACCCTTTTTATACCCTTTTTCAAATATACAAGTAACCAGGTACCTATTAAGATAGTGCCATGCCCGAACTACCCGAACCTATCTAACTAGTTCTCAAGCTCTCTTTTAAAAACGTTCACTTACTAGAAATAGAGACGCTTTCTGTGATTTTTGGATTTCATTTTAGTTAATGGGACTTCACGTTGGTTCATTTATCGGGTGGAAATACAAAAGGGATCAAATCAAAATATAAATCCTAGGTCGAGTCCATAAACTAGCGCAAGATTATTAGTCGAGGAAACAATTCCTCTTTCATTGTCAACATCTATGTAAAGTCCCCCAAAACTGGGCTTAAAAAATATCCCTAAAGAATTCGGCAGTTGAATGTTCATTGAAATTATAGCCGTTGAAATGATTCCTATTTCTTTTTTGTTTGAAGTACCGCCTAACAAGTCTAATTGAAATGTAATTCCCGTCGATTTTCTTTCATTAATGTTTTTGAATGGAGGAACAATAAGAAACTGCAATGAAGGGCCAATTAGAAAGAATGCCCCTTCTTTTCTAGACTTCCTTTCTGCGAAACCGACTCTGTCGCTTAAATGATAATACCCAAACCTTGCTGATATGCCATATGATCTTTTCTTTGGACTTTTTTCTCTCAAGAAAAATGAGTAATTTAATGAATTCAAACTCCCTTTTCTAACTTCTCGAAGCTCCCCCGCTGAAGGTTCTCGATTTTCTCCATTAATTAAAAGGCTACCAATAGTTAAGTAATGATCAATCTCAACTGAGTCTTCTTCGCTAAAAGCTTTATAAGCAAGTGTAGGAAAATAAGGAATCCATGCGAAAACCACGACCAAACCAACAATCGCAAATACGACTAAGGCAGCTTCTTTCCCATTACCTATTCCACTTAGGTTTGCACTAGGAACAGGTTTTCCTGCATTTGTAGCTTTACTTTTCTCGGCTGCTTTTATGAGTTTCTTTTTGTCTTCTTCTTTTTTTGTTTTTCTTTCCTTCACATCTGCTTGAGCAATCAACTTTGAAAACTTCGACGGCTCAACCTGAATGACTCTGGCGCCATTAAGCTCTATTGCATTTAAGTCAGCGGTCAATAGAACCAATGTGATTATAAAATGATTCAACTTTTTCATCTTTAAATTGTATCAGCATTTTCTGAATTTCGAAGAAAATGGTAAACGCACAGCTAATTCACAAAAGAGTCGCGAAGCGTCATAATTATTTATGCCCGACCTATCCAACTAACCCTCACGCCCTCTAAAAAAAAGTTTACTTACAAGAAACAAAAGCGTTTCCTTTAAATTCTGGATTTCATTTTAGTTAATGGGACTTCACGTTCGTTCACAAGTTGGGTGGGAATAAAGAGAAGTTAAGGACGAACAAACACCATATTTAAAATTCGGCCCCTTATAATTCTATATTATATGAGGTAACTCTCCCTTCCGAAGAAAAATTTAAGAAAGTTTTGTGAGAAAAGCTATACTTCTATATAGAGATATCAGATTAGGAATAAACTGATTTGGCATTTGGTTTTTAACCATTTGTAGGGGTTAGCGCAGTCGGTGAACTGTAATAATTTTTTCATTTTGTAATGCGTTTCCATTTATTCTCCTATAGATAAAGTTAAGAGACTTTCTTAAAATGGCCGCATGATAAACAAAGGAGCGCCGCTAAAGCGCAGCACAGAAAGTCACTAATATTGCGTAAAAATAAATTATTTTTTGAAGTGATTATTTGGAATTAGTGATTCAGGAGCGTAGCGACTTTAGTTCAATAATTAGCCACCGTGCCGGAAAATTCATAACAATTTACGCGACCAAATAATAAAATTAGTCTTTTTCTCTTAAGGGGTTCTCATTCTCTTCAAAGTCAATTTCATCCGTGACATCCCTATAAACAGCAGGTGGCGAATTTTCTATTTTAAGATTGTATTTAATAGAGTTCTTCTGAAAGCGCTCTTCGACAAATCCAGTAAAATTAAGAGCGACATCATAAGCTAAAGTAGCTTGAGACTTAGTTGGATACCACCCTCTGTGCGTACTACGATTCCGAAGCCGGTAGCAATACCTCCAATACTGATAAGCATATTGAGGTGTCGCATTTTTAGATTTTGTGTCAAACATATCCTTTCCCAAGTTCTTAGGAAGCCAATGATTAACTAAATCAGAAAAGTTAAGAGATTCTGACTTTCTGATAGCTTCTTCGTTACTTATTCCCTTTCCTACGGAAACCTTTACATAAACATCATACAGATATGTTTCTACATAGGTTTGAATTGTTACCACGCAGCCTCGAAAATCCCCCCAATTCAAGTACTTTCGAGCAAGAACTTTATTTGTATGTTTAACAATTAAGGAATAAAAGTCTTTTTCCTCACTTGATCTCCTACTATATTCATTAAATTCAGCAAGTGATAATTCACGTGATAAGCGGTCTTTACGATTGTCATAAAGGTAGTTAATAACCCCTTTAATTTCTTTCAGATCAGGAGAAAATATCTGCACTGGAATAAATGCCGATGTATTTTCATCGTGCAGTTGATCAGCAAAAATATCTTCAGTTGCAGCTATATAGGTGTTTAAGGTTACGTTTAATGAATTCATGGCTGATATAAACATGAAGTACAAGATTTCTTCACCTATATCTTCAGGCTTAAACACTGACGAAAAAACAAAAGCCGTTACAATCATCCCTTTCGTTGTAAAGATTTTTCTACCTATTGGGTTATACTTAATCTCATAATGATCGACGACTTTGAAAGTAAAAGCTATCGCCAGCTTCGTGTCTTCGTAATGACCTGAAAAATTAATAATATCTTCGATTCTCTCTACCCTAAGGTCGAATGGTAGATAGAATTCAAATGCAATAGCCGAAGTAGGCTTATAGAAAAGTTTGTCACATTTATCCAACAACATCTGCCTACATTTATCCTCTTTCCATAATGGTTTAACCATTCTTTTGGCAAACCTTATCGTTTCCTTTTCAGCATCTCCTTCCGCAACAGAGATAAAATCATCTGGTAACTTTCCAAATAAAGCATTCTTCAAATATTGCCATCTTACACTCAAAGACACTAATAACCGCCACTGTTAAAGTTAATAAGAGGTATTTATAATTTCTAAAGCTTTAGTTAAAACCTCATCAGCCTTTAAATTATTCGTGTTTAGCGAATGAATATTTTGTCCTTCATTAATTAGAGTTTCAGTAAGCTTCGAGTAACCTTTAGATAAGTTAATTAGAAATTTTTCATCTATTTCTCTCTCATACTCTCGGCCTCTTTGACTAATTCGCGATAGTAGATTCTCAACATCTGTTTCCAGATAAATAATTAAGCCTACTCTTGAAAGGATATTTTTTAGGTCAGCACTTTTTAATTTATATTTTGCTAACTCTTCAGCATTCATTCTAAAAGGTTCATTTGAATAATTCGCAAATATATCAGTCTCCCACAATGTTCTATCAAGAACTCCTCCATTTACTCCAGCAAGACAGTGACTTGAAAAACGATGCGACAGCATCAATTCGTGAAAACAATATGTCCATCGCCTGGGTTCTGAATAATAACTCTCGAAAAGCGGGTTTCCATCAGCATTTTCCATATGCGATTCTATATTTAGCTCCTCTGCTAAACGAGAGACCAGCGTGGATTTGCCACTTCCTATATTTCCCAAAACACAAATATACATTAGCTCTCTCCACTTACTGCTTTCAGAAAATCCGTTAAACTTTGTTCAGGATCTGGAGATTCACCAATAATTGGAATAATATGACGTTCTCTTAACAATGTTTCTTGAATAGGGTTTGGAGAATTTAAGAAAATATATGATTGATTCTTAGAGTTAATATCATTGTCTGATTGAAGTTTGTTTAATTTAAATAACAAATATCTAACATTAATGTCAGACAGGCTATATCCAATAAACAATATTTTGTATGTAAGCGAATCGGACCTGAATCTTATATCTAGAGGGTTTTCAAAATTAAATCGCTCAAAGTAACTTGTTTCCGTCAATACGATATCATCAGGTTTTTCTAAATCGCCGTGATACTTAATGATCTGAGTAGCCTCTGAAGAAGGTCTTTTCTGTAAGTCTAATAATCCTTTAACTACTGATATTTTTTGACCTAATCTTTGATGTGCAATTTCGATCCATCTGTCATAATTAGTCGTATATATAATCGGGAACCCTATTTTGACTATTAGTCGATGAACCTCTGAATTATCAGATTTTGCTTCATCTTCATGCCAACTATTATCTAATTTTTTGCAAAGAGAACTTAGAGATTTTTTTTGTATTTTATAGTACTCAGCAAGTTCTAAAAAACTTCCTTGTCGCATAAATATTTCTTCATCAAATTCAAGTTCAGAGGCGAAGTCTCTCATTAGATCGGACCAAGATGGTAATCCCAAAATCCTAGATACTCCTGAACCAACGAAGAGGATAACCTCTTTATTCAAAATAGCTCTCTTTAACTCTTTTAAATTTTCATCATTTTCCATTAAATCTTCCTTGCTGATCTTTTGCAAAACTCTCAAGGGCTTTCTTTCTCATTGAAATTTTGTTTTTTTCATCTTGTCCCATTTCAGCGAAAGTTAAAGACTGACCTTCTGGTATAAAAATCATATCCCATTGAAAGCCATCACTGCCTCTCGGCTCACTTGAAACCGTTCCATTTATAGATCCCTCATAAAAAAATGTTTTCTTTCCATCACAAAAGCCAACATAACTTCTAGCAATCACCGTTTGAGAGTTCTGTCCAAATAGTTTCGTAAAGTTTTCCAAATCAGACTCATCAGAAGTAATTTTTTTCCAAAATATTTGAGTTAAACCTCCAGGAAAGCCATTAAGTTCTGATAACTCAAGCCCTGTATGTTCAACTAAGATTGGTCGTCTAGTCATTTCAAAGGCTTTATAAAGTTTATCTTTTACAATAAGAGACATATCGTCGGTCTGAAGTTCTTCAATTTTTTTTTCAAAAGGCTTTGCAATGATCCCAAATGGTTCTAGCAATTTGACTGTCTCTTCAATTTTTCCATGATTTCTAGAAACAAAATATACTTCCTTCAAGTCAGGCTCCTCTAGAAAAGACGGACAAGGAACCGTGGCCCAACGGCCGCAAGGCCGAAATCGCTTGCGGCCGCGGGCCGTGTTATATTCCCAGTTTGACTCAAATATGAGCCATTAACTTGGCAATATTTGGCAAAGTCCGTCGTTATTCCATCAATGTTTAGGGAGATCGTTCCTTGAACTGCCTTTATCTAAATTTTAAACTCGGCACTCTTTTATTCAAATTAATCTTTCTTTATTTTAACTTCCTAAGTATTTGCATGAGAGTTCTTTATCAGCTCTTACAAGCTCAGAAATGCGGTTGTAAACTTCTTCAGCACTAGACTGAAGGTCATCACCGTAAATTTGTTTTAACTTGTTTTGAAGCCGGTCAGGGAGCTTCTGAGAAGTAAAGGCATCACAACTTGCTAATTTAGAAAAGGAAGTGAGATATTCACCGTTTCCCTTTGCCGATTCTATTAATAATTTATCAGCATTTTTGGCAATAAAAGATTTAGGTCTATCTTTTGGAGATAGTCCAATCATTGAACATTCTCCCCATGAACTCGACCATTGTGTCGTTGAATAAAGACCTCCACCAATATAAATGAGAACACTGTAGAAACTAGATTCTTTGCACTTTTCCCAATCAAATGCATAGACTGTTGAGCAGATGATCATATTTGCGACCATAAGAAATAAGCTATAATTAAATATTTTTTTAAAACTCATTTTACAACCTTAGCTATTCGTTTATATCTTCTCTCTATCGTTTCAGATTTGAAAATACCTGTAACAATGTTTTTACCTGTACTAAAGTATACCACAGACGCATTAGTGAAGTCTTTAAAGGTAACTGTAGCTCCAAGTACATTAATCGTATTATTCGGATCATTTTTCATAGCGTCCGCAATGGGACCAATATTGAAAAAAGAGTTAACTGCTGCGCCCCCCCATGTAGCTATAGCGAAACTCTCTAAGAAATTATCTGTAAAGTTTCCGTCCTGTAAAAACGCACTAAAAGTGGAGCCTCCCGCTAAAAAAGCTAATGACTTCAGACTTTGAGCTACCGTAACACCTGCACCACCAGTAGCGACAAACGCTCCTGCCCCTAGTGCTGCAGCAGCAGTAAGATTCACCCTTTTCTTGTCAGTTGAATCAAAGCCAAAAGTACTCTGAAAAAAGTTTGTAGTGTTTAATCCAAGTAAACCATTAATCGGAAAAATTCCAATCAATCCCAACCCAAATGTTTTCTTAAGATTAATACTAAACTCTCCACTTGGATCGACACGGTTAATAGGATCATTTTTTGTATAAATATACTGACTTAAAAAACTACGTGGATCTGCTCGTAGTCCGGGGTCGGGATCGACCTGTAAAAAGCGGCCAAGTGAAGCGTCATACGTCCTTGCACGATAGTGATAGAGACTTGACTCTTGGTCATACTCTCGGCCAGTATAGGTAAAGAAAGGTGCAAGAATTGGCGCGGCCGTCACTACCGCCCCATTTTGATCCAAGATATTGACCAATTCGCCAAAAGCAGAATAGACATGATGTTGCACAATGGACCCAGCACCATCAACAACATCTACAACCGTTCCTTGACCATCTTTTATGTAGAAATAAGACTGCGCAGACTGAGCGACATTTTTAGTAACTCCGTCCGCTGTCACATCAACAGCAAGAGCATCATCAGTTCTAAGAGTAGAATGCGTGTAAGTAGCCAGGAGTTTATTATCGGTATCAAACTCAGCGAGAATTTCATTTCCGTCGTAGACGTATTTTCTTGTAAAAGAATTTGCAGGTGCGACTAAATCGTTTATGATCTTTTTAACCCTTCTTCCAAGGGCGTCGTAGACGTAAGAAATTTCTTTAGTCGGCGTTACTCCATCAAAATAATCAATCCCCACCAGCTGATTCTCTGAATTATGGATATAATTGATTACTTTTGAATCTGTTTTAGAATTTTTAGACGAGATATTTCCGTTTTGATCATAAAAATAAAAATACCTATAATCTTCTGTTAATCTTTGTGAACTAGCATCATAATTGTACGATCCAAAATCATCAGTTAAGCGGTTTCCGTTTGAATCGTAGGTATAATTCTCAGTCAAGGATTCAGGATTTGTTCCTTGGATTAGTTGGTTGTTATTATCATAATTATAATTAGATGTCCCAGCATTGGTTGTTAAAGAGGTTCTATTGCCAATCAAATCTTTTACATAAGAGAAATTACTAATATTTATATTTCCCGAGTGCTGATGAACAATACTTGTTAAAAAATTTGTGTCATCAAAGTTAAAAAGGGTCTCAGAGCCTGGTCTTTGTATTCTGGTAAGTCTATTAGAGACGTCATAGGTGAAATTAAAGGCCTCAGCTTTATGATTAGTAAGCCCTGTTAATCTATTTCCAAGATCATAATTATAAGAGAAATCTCCTATATCGGTAACCATATTGGTTCTATTTCCTGAGACGTCATAATCGTACTCTATTTCAAAGGTTGGAAGGTCTGAATGGGCACCAAGTCCTTGGGTTTGAACGGCGTCGACTAAGTCACCTGCTTCATTTCTTTCATAGATAAAATCAATTTGAGAGACGAGGTTTTTAATTTGAGAAACATTTCCTCTTACGTCGTAGTCAAATTCATAGGTATTATCCGGGAGGATTCTTTTTGTTAACTGATCAAGGTTGTCGTACTCAAATGTTTTAATATTGCCATTTGGATCAGTTTCTTGAATTACGTTCCCATTTTTATCATAGGCGAGCTCTGTCACCTTACCTAAACTATCAGTCTTCTTAATTAGTCTTCCTAGAATATCGTATTCAAAATTAGTCGTATTATTGTTTGGATCGATAATCTTTGATAGCTCTCCAGTTGCAAGGTATTCATAAGATGTTGTTTCTAATTTCGGAGTTGTTACTGAAGTTAATCGGTTAAAGGCATCATAAGAGTTAATTGTTTCTTGTCCTTTAGCATTTCTAACTTTAGTGACATTTCCAGCCCCATCTCTAAAAAAGATAGTCTCATTTCCTTCTGGATCGATTTGTTTAGACAGGTTACCGAAAGGGTCATATTCAAAGGTTACGATTTGATTTAAGTTATTTTTTCTCGTTTTTAAAAGTCCATAATCATAATAGGTATTCGTTGTCGTCTGATTCAGCTGATTCGTCTGAGTTAAAAGAAGCCCTGTCAGGGGGTCATAAGCATTTTGAGAGAGATTTCCTCTTGGGTCATTTTGACTTAAGAGGTTTCCAAAACTGTCATAACTCTGAGCAATCGTCACACCTGTAGCAGAATCAACTTTTGAGAGTAAATCATTTGTAATCGCGTCATAAGTAAAATCGACAGTACTTCCATCAGGTCTTGTAATCTTTGTAGGTCTTCCATCAATATCTCTTTGAACAGTTGTAACTCTGTCTTGAGCGTCTGTAATGGTACTCACATAACCATCTAGATCTTTTTTGAATTCGGTTATATTGTTTTTAGCGTCTTTAATGCCATCGACAATCTCAGGATTATCTTGTCCTTTCATCTCCCCAGTGCTTCCACCAGTAAATGAATTTCCTATTGTTAAGCTTGTCCCATTAAAAACTTCAATTTCGCTTAGATCGGCCCTTATAACTTTCTTTAATCTTTTATAAGGCCCAAATTCATATATGGTTGATTGATTTCTCTGATCAACTTCTGAAGTCATAAGTCCTACGGCATCATAGTTGTATTTTTTTGTACTTCCGTCAGGGAAAGTAACAACGCTAAGCTTATCCCCATCAAAAGTTAGGTTAGTCTGTCTTCCCGCGGGATCTATAATGGAAGTAAGCTTGTCTCCTGAATAAACATAACTCGTCTCTGATCCTAGAGGGTCAGTCATTTTAACAAGCTTATCTTGTTCGTATTCATAGAGAACTTCTCGTCCTGTGCGGTCGATGCTTTCAGTTTGCTTGCCAGTACTATCATAATGAATCTTACTTCCATTTCTAAAACTTCTGACAAAGCTTTTATCAGACAACCTTTTTAAGGTTGAGTTATCTTTGGAAGTAGGAATAAAGCTTAAACTACCATCATTTGAGAAATTAAAATTTACTTTAAAGATCTTTTTATGCCCTTCATCTCCAATTAATAGATTATTATTCTCATCAAGTCCTAAGTAATTTGGCGAACAGAGGCTTGCGTTGAGCGCGCTTCCGCCAGCTCCATAATTTCCAGAAGTAATACATTGAAAATTTCCTGCAACGGTACTTGCGATATTTGAATTTAAATCAACCCTTACCACTCTGTGCTGGCCACTATCAGAAACATAGAGGAATTGATTATCATTATCAAAAGCGAGACCTTTTGGGTTAGATAAAAACATCTCTAATGGCTTTGATTCATTTGTTACAGACCCATTAGGATTGCCGGCGATCGTTGAGATAATTCCTTGAGGATTAATCTTTCTAACATATCCTTCACCACTGGTGATAAATAAATTACCGACTGAATCATAAACCATAAACTGTGGAAGCATGATCCCTGCATCAATTGCGGCGCCACCGTCACCATTATTATAGTTATTTCCATTTCCTGCAAAAACTCGTGATGTATTATTGTTAAAATCCACTTCAACTATTCTATTATTACCTGAGTCTGCTACTAGAACGACATCAGTCTCACTAAATTTATGAATAATTCCAACTGGTGTATTAAAACGAAGATCGCTAAAAGCTCCAATTCCATTTCCGTTTAATGGCCAATTCGATGGAGGTTCATTGGGGTAGAAATTAGGCGGCAATTGTCCTCTTCTTATATATTGAACAAAGGGAGCCCCAAACGCCCCACAATTTAACCTTCCAATATTACTTGGAGATTCGGGATTCCCTGGAACACAACTATTAGTAAATTGAACCTCACCAGCTTGCTTATCTGGATAAATAGCGCTTGAGGTGCCATCCGTGTCTAGATCAAAAAATGAACCATCCTCTCCTGTACCAATAAAACGACCACTAGATAGTTTAACAACCTGAGCGGGATTTCTAAATCTTGTGTAAGGAATATGATAGTGCCTCCAATCGTTATACAGATAAGCTGGAGGAACAGCAAAAGCACGGGTTACATTATCAATTCCTTCAAAAACTTTAAAACGACCTTCGTTTTGCTCTGACCCCGTTGTTAAATCTACCGTAAAGAGATCTTCTCTGTTACTAAAGTTAGCTTCAGGCCAATTGAAATTTATGCCTCTGAGTGAATCATAGGGACTATCGTATAAGACCTCAAGGGTGCTATTGATTCCATAGGTAGAAAAGCTTCCACTCCCTTCATCTAACATTATATAAGATGAATTAGGATTTAAAATCTTCTGAACTCCTGCGATATCCCAACCTCGTCCAACAGAAGAGTTAATCTTGCTTTCAACAGGAACGGAGCCAACTATACTTGAGTTATAGACTTGATCAATTAGTTTAGAATCATAAGTGACTATGGGCGGAAGAACTTTAGTTCTCCCAAAAGGCTTTTTCTTAGATCTTGTCGTTACGCTCATGATCATCTGTCTTAATTTTAATTCATAACGTGAGTTATAAGGATGAATTCCATTTTCAAGATGACCCAAGTCCATGGCATAACTAACAAGGGCTTTTCTTGGAAGCCCTTCAAACCTCATTTTCTCACTAACAAAATCTTCACTAAAGAATTGAGCATCTACATATTCAGGGTTTAGCCATGTAGTAAAAGTGGTATTTGCTGTTCCTCTAAAGCCAAACTTTGACTCGCTAACACCGCCTCCTGGGTGAAAGACTTCATTTCTTGGAACATGAAAAAGATTTGATACAATAGTATTTGGATTTGCCCATGTTGATTTATAAATAAGTCCTGGAGATACATCTTGGCCTAGAGATTTATAACTAGGAAGAGAAACACTTGTAGTCAATATCCCGCTATTTGTATCAGCTCCTGGCCTATCTTTTGAACCGTATTCTCTAACATCTGGAGCGTAGGGAGCAGCATATACTTCAGAAAAATGAGAGATCCCTTCTTGATCATTAGTTTCAATTCTTGAGCCATCATCACTAACCGTAGCTAAAGCATCGACTTCCCAAAAACCTTCATCAGAGTTTTTTGAAAAGATAATCATTTTCATCCCAGCTGGAAATTCATTTACATTTGGAACTACTAACTTAACTCTCTCTTTAAATTTTAGGCCTGAAGGCTCAAGGGCATAAACAGTATCTGGAACCGCGTATTCAACAGGAGCTATCGAAGCGAACTCACTTGATATTTCTCCCATGCTAATCGAGCCAACAGAAGTTCCATCAGGAAAGACGGCCATCCCCGCAGGAATTTCAATCTCAACTCCTGGAGCGTGAGGACTAGTCACTAGAACAGCTGTATTGTCGTCTGGAATGGGGGTTTCAGAACCGTCTAAAAGAAGAGGACAAAGATAAATAGGTCTTTCAATTAAGTTTTGTTGGGTAACTCCAATATTTACATTTATAGAAGTCTTAGAATATACCTTGTTTGGTCCACTAACTGAACTTGGAATTGTTCTACCATCAATAATAAGTTTTTGAAGTCCTGAAGAAGGGCTTTGGATTGAAAAAGAGCCAGAAGGAGAGGTCTCTGCACTTTGTCCAGATGATTCAATAGTTACAGTCACTCCTGGAAGAGGGTTATTTTCTTTATCTCTTACAACTCCAGACAAAGAAGTATCAACTGCATAATTTAAAGTTACTGTTTCTTCTCTAGATAAAGCAGCATCCTCAGCGTGGAGAGAAACACTAGTAAAATAATTCAAGAAAACGACAAAACTACCATCACTATTTGAATAGATTGTTTCGTTATTTCCTATTCCAGCGCTAAACTCTATCTCAACACCAGGCCTACTTGCCCCTATTCCACCACGAACCTCTAATTGACTTCCAGAAGTTGCAGAAATAGAAATTAACTCTTCTCGAAGAAGTTTAAGAATGATCTCAATCTCAACATCTACTGAAGTAGTATTTCCCGCTAAATCAACTGCTTCATAATTTAAAGTATGGACTCCTTCAGTCTGATAAACTGCCGTACCACTTGCCTTTTTAAGGTTTTGACTTAGCCCTACTAAGCTACCATTTAACTTTGCCATTTGAAGTTGTTCATTAGAGTCAAAACCCGCAAGAACCTGAAGATCAGATAAAAACTTTCCTTCTTCTGGAATAAAGTTAGTTAAGATAGGAGCAATCGTATCAAGCTCAATATTATTGAGTTTTTTTACATCCGCTACGTTACCAGCAGCATCAATAGACCTCACCTCAATAGTATTTATTCCTTCTACAAGGGTTAAGCTAGTATCAAACAAAGACAGAGGGCTCGTACTTACTTCAATGCCATTATGAATTATAGTATTTATAATCGGCGAATTATCAGAGACTTCAACTTTTAGTAAAAAGAGAGGGGTATTAATAATCTGATTATCATCATTTGTAATAGTAATTTCTGGAACTGTATTATCTATAAAAATATTTCTAACGACAGTGCTCGAGTTAGTCGCTCTGTCCGTACCAACAACATTAATACTTAAGGGGCCTTCTGTGCTTGTTACTGATCCAGAAAAGCTTAAATGATCTGGGGATATAAAAAGAGTGTCACTATTTCCAGTCGCTAATATTAGTGGTTCATTTGAGCTTCCTGTGACTAAAAGGTCACTTGATTTTAAATAACTTCCTTCATTAGGAAGTATATTAGCAAGCACTGGAGGGATTCTATCTAGTACGATATCCCCAAAGATTAGAGTTTCACTTTTATTTAGAGCAAAATCAATTGCCAATACCTCTATCTGATTAACTCCATCAGCTAAGTTTATAGAGACATTCGCATTTTCCGTATCCTCTTCATAAACAAGTTCACCATTTAAATAAACAAATGTCGTCACAGGATTAATATCTACACTACTAACATTAAAGCTATGAATCACTTGGTTCGTAAAGATATCACTTTGTAGATTTGTAGAAACAACTGGTGCAATAAAATCGTCAGGGTAAAAACACTTACCTTTTTTGGCAGGATTATTAAGGTAATTAACTTCTTTCAAGATGCAAGTGGGAGCATTGAAATAAAGATTATCTGTAGTATCAACAATATTATCTTTTTCAATTTGAAGAGTTCCTTCAGAAGCTAGGTTAAGATTCTTCGATACTGTATTTGAATCTTTCTTTAATAGGATTAAATCAGATAATTCACTGCCAAGAGTTTTAGCATTGATCGAACTTACGGCCGATAGATTAGCGTCCTTGTTAAAGATGATTGAATTATCTGACAAAATCACAATTCTTTCAGCATTTAGGGCAGAGTCTTTTTTGAAAAACACATTACCACTTTCACCACCCTCTCCACCTGTTGCAACAATATAGAGGTTACCTGTTGCGTTTAGACTAGAATCCTTATCAAGAGTAATTTTATTTTGTGAGTAGACAATTAACTGATCTGCACTAAAGATTAGATCCTTTTTTAATGAAATATCTCCTTCTAAAGAAAGAATTGATACTTTTGTTCCTGTGACACTGGAGTTCTTACTGGCCTTAAAGCCTTTTCTTGCATCAAGACAAATTGAATTTCCTTGAATTGAAGTATTCTTAGAAAAACTAATTTGACATGGAGAATGTAGTTCAAGATCTCCAACATTCAGGCTGCCATCAATAGATGCGTCTTTATACTTTCCATCTATCAGTCCTCCGTTTTGAATGTACAGAGAAAGGTCGGCGATTGATTTGATTTTGAAGCTTCCTTGGCAAGTAATATTTGAATCATAGTCCTCTTTGATTTGGCAAAACTGAGCAGCCTGAAATTCCTCCTCCAAGGAGGAAGGTGGATCTAGCAAAGTTTCATAAATAACTTTGGCGCCGCTTATGGACCTATCTGGAAGAGATGGGTCCCCCCCCTCCTCTGCAACTGGCTGACATGAAACTATTAGAGATAGTGAAACAACTCCCATTAGGAAGGTCTTAAAAAAAGCATTCCGCATACGTGCCTCGAAATAATTAAACTTAAAAAGGATTCCCAACCATTATCGTCGGATATGCGATTTTTCATAAATTATTTTTTGTTTATTTGTAAGGTACTGTTTTAATTAGGCTACAAATTTCCACACAAGATATACGAAGCTTAAGTAAACCTTTGATATAAAAATGATAAAGATTTCTTTATTTGGATTTAACTATTTTGACAGCTTTATGTGGCGATCTTTTAGATCAAAGTTTTTTTTAACACAAAAATTATTAATGCATCCAATATTTAATTTAAATTACCACTCTCTTCCTTTATTAACTTCATCCTTAAAAATTAAAAAGCTATCTCTATATTAAAAAAATACTAACTCTCCTCTTGCTAAAACGAATCTTCCACGTCCCTAATTCCCCACATACCTTTAGATATAAGTAGAATCTTGACTCCACTCCTCAAACGTAGTGAGAGGGGGGGAGTCAAAATTCGTGCGCAGTAACTATTTGGTATTGATGGGGAATTAGGGACGTGGAAAACGAGGCCTTGCGCGGATTGGCCTGTTTTTGGCCATTAGTCATAGGCAGATTTCCTCTTTCTACGATCACATCCTTCGTCGTTCTCTATATCTCGCTGAGCTCGATACTCACCTTCTAACCAATGATATCTAGTTTTTTTCACTGGAATTTGAATATACAACTTATTTCTCGACCTTCCTCTGAATTCGATAATGAAGAAATAGTTGTTCTGAACCAATAACTTCTACAATATTAATTGGTCCGACTGACTCTTTCCAAAACACAATCTTTCGATTTCTATATTCTTCTGGCACCAGAGATGTGGACTTAATATTTGCGTAACGACAACGATTTAAAACATTTTCCTCGAGTTCAAACTGACACAATAATAGAAAAGAATTCTCTTCTGCCTTGCCTTTACATTTTCGATCTTTATACCCAAAAGTCCTTCGAACTAGTTTGCCATGCTTGTAAAATTCATATTCAATTCTATTGGCTTTATAAATATTCTTACTTTGTTTCTCTTTTGGAATTTCAGTACACTTTCTCACCCATAGGCCAGGAATGATCTTCTCTCCATAGATATTTTGCTCAGCCTCCCGTTTCTTTTCATGACGGTATTGTGTTATTGACGAACCAAGAATACCACTAGCACAGGACATAAGAAAAAAGAGGGGCAGGACTAGAAGGATTGTTAATTTCATCGACAAACCTCATTTAAAATGGAATCAAGCCCCAAATAAATTGCATGAGGCTCTCTACTTTTGACAAACAAGTTTTCATAATTTTGCTGAGTAGATGACATAAAAAGAGCCCCCTCATCTGAATTACAACCAGCAAGCTTTGAATATGCCAAAAGATACTCGCCATATCCTTTGGCGGAGTCTTTGCGAATTTCATTGAGGTTTTTAATAAAAAAGGCACCTTTCTGAGTTTCGCTTTCTTTTAAAGAGGAACAGTTGCCTGTAGAGGATGTAAACTCTGAAGAATTATAAGTAGTAGTAAAAACTGATGAAGTCCAAATCGCTGATTTCTCAAAGTTTTTACGGCATTCTTTTGGGTTGAATGCCTGCGAGCTAAACGGAAAAAAGATCAAAAATAGGATCGCTGTTTTCATCGACACGCCTCAATCAAAATAGATTCCAATCCCAAATAAATTTTCAGAGGTTCCTTACTTTTAACAAACAAATTTTCGTAGTTCTGTTGAGCTGACGTCATAAAATCAGCACTTTCCTTTGAATTACATCCAGCAAGCTTTGAATAAGCTAAAAGGTATTCACCATTTCCTTTGGCGGAGTCGTCGCGAATTTTATCGAGGTTATCTGTAAGAAAATATTTTTTGTCGCTTTCAATTTGGCCAATCATAGAACAACCTCCCCACGAACTAACGAACTGGGTTGTCGATATTAGGCCACCTCCTAATCCGGTATGCCTTTTACCTATATCTTTGCTGCATTCATCATTGCTAAAACCAAATGCCTGCTGACTAAAAATAAAACTAAGAACAAAAGATAATCCGACTAGTTTATTCATAAAAACCTCACTTTAATTATAAACAATTCAAAGCCTAGTACAATTTATTTAGAACCAATATTGAAATAAATTACGAGAGGAAAACAGTAGATACAATTAGGTAAAAAACAGTGCATACTTTTTATTTTTAATGCAATTTTTCTCTTGTACTTCGACCTCATTTTTCATACTAGAATGTTCCTCTGCTGGAAATCACAGCGTCACGCTTCGAATGAAGCTTCTAAGTTATTAACTATTCGAAACAGCAAAGGAGTTTAATTGGGCAAAAAGGGAATAGAACATTTCAATTCAGGATTGGCCGAGTATAATGGCGATCCGATCTTTAAAATTAAAATATGGACGATAGATGATGTTGCGTCGTTTTTAGACCTCTCTAAGGGGACTATTTACAACAAAGTATCGAGACGAGAAATTCCTTTTAGGAAACCAAAAAGCGGAAGGCGCCTTTATTTCTTACCGGACGAAATCCTTAATTGGGTTGAGGAGGGCTTGAGATGATGGAGTCTTTTATGAAAAAAGCATACGAAAAGATGCCGAATCTACCCGGTATCTATAAAAATCTAAAAAGTGGAAGCTACCTTGCGCGTAAAAAGATAAACGGCAAGGAATATAGCGAATCTTTTAAAACTCTTAGACAAGCAAGACAATGGAGGCATTCATTCGGAGGTTTTAACTCTGGTGATCCAGTAAAAGTTAAATCTACAAGTTTGAATAAGGTTTGGCTTACCATGCAAAGAGAACACTTTCCTACTCTAGCAACTAGCACCAAAGCCATCTGGCACAGAAGGTATGAACCATGGAAGAGTATTGAACATCTTCCTATGGATAAAATCACTCCTTCTCTTGTTACAAAATGGGTTTATGAATTAGTTGAATACTACAAGTCTGAGTTTTACCAAAGTTCTGGTAGAGGTAAGGCAGGAAGGTGTAATTTAAATAATGAGCTTAATATGTTTGTTACAATCTTTAATTGGTATAAAGAGAGTGAAGAGTTTGAAAAAGAAGCTTTGCACTTAACTAATCCCATTAGAAAGAAACATAAGAAGCTTGGTTTTGTTAAGCCTGTCCCAGAGAAGAAGATGCAGATCTCACTTGATCATGCCCTTATTTTCTTTGAATACTTAAAACCACTCTACCGCTCAGTCGCTATGATGCAGTTCTTTACTGCTGGAAGAATTAGTGAAGTGGCCGGAATGCAGTGGAGTAATATGGATCTAGAGAATAAAAGACTTATTATCAGAGAAACTGTTACATGGGACCCAAGCCATAAAACCTTCTTAGAGTTAAAACCTTTTCCGAAAAACAAAGAAGCCCGTGTTTGTTATCTCTCAGAAGAGATGGTGCAAATATTGAAGGAGCGTAAAGCTTTTCAATTACCGGCCAATAACTATGTTTTTCATGTGGAGGGTAAACCTCTTAACTACTGCACAATTCAGCTTCACTACCGAGCGGCCCAAAGAAAAGGGAAACTTCCCTATTCTGGAACTCATATTCTTCGCCACGGTATGGCAAAACTCGCTCGTAAAGTGGGAGGCCTAGACGCCGTTTTGGCCATGACTGGTCATAAGGATATAAAGCTCGCCGATCACTATTCAAAATGCACTGAGGACGATCAAAAAGAGGTCTCCATGCGTATCTTTGAAAAGATCAGAGAGGCATCAGCGGAAAGCGGTACCACTGAAGAATTAGCAGAAAACGTGTTTAAGCTATCAGACTATGCGTCTAAGGCCTAGTTTGATAACATCGGCGGGACTGAAAAGCTCAGTACCGCGGTACCACGGCGGGATTGGGCGGTACTGAGTAAGTATCACCCAAAAAACATTAATATAAATAATAGGTTACAGGTATATGCCCGAACTACCCGAAGTGGCAAAGCACTCAATCAAAAATTCTTTAAAATCACTGAGATGAAGTCGTAGAGGCTCTTTCCACGTTTTTTGGTATTTCACTTTAGTTCACTGATACTCATGGTTTTTCACAAGCTCGGCTGTATTGGCTGTATTAGATTCTCTTTAGAACAAAGCTATAGATATGCCAGTGCTTGAGATTTCCTAATGCCGTTTTTCGATCTTCCTCCACCTCATCGAAGTACATTATATCAAAGCCCTTAAAAAGTTTTGATATTGAATCATGATCTAAAAATGTCATTGTTTTGTCGTTCTTAATTGCCCAAGTATCATTTACTCCAAACAAATTACCTGCAAGCACTCCATCCTTAACTAAAGCATTCTTCATATTTTCCCAAAATTTATTGAACTCTTCTGCCCTACAAAAAGGAAAGGATGCCGCACCAAAGATCAAATCACATTCTTTCAAGTCTATACTTTCAAAGTTACTGCGAACAGCTTTTACAGAGCGACTATCTTTAGTGGTTTTATTTATAAAATCAATTGAAGCCTGTTCTTGGTCTACTGCTATAACACGCCATCCATTCCTTGCTAAGTAGTTACTATCAACGCCCGCCCCTGCTCCCAAGTCATAAGCAAGACCTTTCTTCGATAACATATCTAAAGCAATTCTTAAGACTGGATGCTCTTTTCTTTTACTAACCTTTTTATAGTAGTCTTCCCAAGAATTTCCCATAGTCAACTTCCTACAATGCTAACAGGTAGTGCTCTGAAGCCCACCATATTCCATCTACATATGTTTTATTCTTTTGCTTTCCAATTAGTTCAAAACCACTTTTGAAAAGGATATTCTTCATCTCTTGATTAAACTCAAAAACGCCTGCTTCAATATGTGTGCAATTTGCCTCTTTAGCTTTCTTCAATAAATATTGACACAAGATCAGTCCCAGCCCTTTACCTCTGTTCTCATCGTCTCCTATACATATACTTGGCCAAGCAACACGACCTTCCTTTGATATAGCAACAGGGTGATCTATATAGAATTGACCATAACCAATATACTTCTCGCCTAGCTTGATCATAAAAACTGATTTCTCTAAATTATTAGAGTTAGAGAATTGCTTTCTAAAATCCTCTTCCGTAAACACAGCACTCTGTTGGTCCTCTTTTTGCAAAGTCCAGTTCTTGATCAATACTGGATTTTTATTCCAAAGTACAAATGCTTTAGCATGAGAAATATTATTTGGATCAATATCTTCAAATCGAATCTCTTTGGATTCCTCTAAGGAAATAAAATCCTGTTCAGATAAAAACACCAACTCCCCCCAGTCTAACCTAATTCATTTTGAAAAGTTTCTTCAATTGCTCATCTGGTCTAACTTGCCCTGCACGATAATCCATTATTTTTCTTCTTGTTTCATTGGTAAAATACTTCAAATGAACAAGGACTCCAAATACATCATCCATTTCAAGGCTAGAGATAACAAACCCTGCTTTAAGTTTTGGAATAATGACTGAGTTATTAGTCGCGTTATGTCTGCTATATATGACCTGAAAGCCTTCCTTCTCTAGTATATCAATTGAAGTCTTCATTAGTGATGTATAAAGTCCCTTTCTTCTATGTTCCTTAAGAACAGCAGAATTACACATGTAGTAGACCATTGCATTTTCTTGAAAACCAAAGCTCCAGCCAACAAAATTCTCATCACTATCAAACAACCCTAAGTATAGTTTTAAAGGATCATTGAAGATTCTTTCCCTTAAAGCCCCCACTTTCTTTTTTTCGTCATCAGAAATGAACTCAAAAGGAAATACAGAATGATCATCTTCAAACACCATTTCTCTCAAAGGTTTTTGTAGTTCAATAAAACTATCTTCTTCTAAAACCCTTATTTTATATCCATCCTCAAGATTAAATACCCTTTCCATCATTAATCCTTCTAGCTAGCCAACTTAGAAATCGAAATACTATTCAAGTCAATCTCAGGCAAGGCCCTCTTTAGTTTGGAGACGTTCTCAATACTCGTTTCCTTCTCCCCTTTTTCAATCATCTTGATCGTTGGAAGAGGTATGCCAGAGGCTTTATTTAAATCTTCTTGGGTCATATTTGAACGCTTACGATAAAGCTTAATAAGCATAGCAAGCTTTTGGGATGAAGTGACTTCTTTGAAAGAAATAATCGTTTTCCTTGCATTATAAAGATCGTAGCCGACAACTCGGTCATCTTCTTCTGCTAAGACAGCATCAACTCCATCAAGAAAGTCTTCTACGTAACACTCCACATTTTCAAGTCTAATAGACATAAAATCTGTTTTAGCATCATATGAAATTTTCATTACTCACCTTCCTTAAAAAAAATTATTCCACAAGAAATACTAGACCTTGTGTGAGCCGTTGAAATCCAGTTACCATCATTACAAATCTTAACGGTCACTCGATAATAACGAACCTTATCTTTTTTATTTTTCCAAGGCCCCTTATAATAAAGCCTATAGTTCTCTAAGTTTTTATGCTGGCTTTCACAAACGACTGACGGTTCTTTTAATACTTCAGCGATTAACACTTTTGTCATCTCTGGGTGATCTACTGTGATGTGTTTTGTCCAAACATCATCATCTAGTAAAATGTCCTCGTCCTTATAGTCTTTAAAAGTATCCGTCATTAAGCCAAGCTCCTTAAATCAGTGTAGTACATCTATCTAAAAAAGTATACGATATTATACTTTTTGCATATTTTAGAATATAATATCGAATACTTACAATCCAAGTCCTTATTCTAGATAATCTCTTTCAAGTAATAAAAACGTTCATCTCACTTAATTCTTCTAAGCATCATAACCAACACTCTTCCTTTGATATTTTTAATCAGCACACAAAACTTTTTTGCTTGCCCCTTCATTAAATTTCATCTTCCTCTTAATCATTTCTTTTTCATAAGCTTCACTTAAATAATTAACTTATCCTTTCAAAACAATTCACACCCTACTCTGATTCGCTCGCTCACTTTGGACTCCCTCCATCCTTTTGTGGGAGGGGGGGAGTCAAAAGTGAGCGAGCGTAACTGATGAATTTGGCAGTACTTTTTAAAGTAAGAAATTATTTTGAGGAATGAATGGGAAAGTATTGGGACAAAATTATCACTTAAAAAACAAATGGATACAGCTCTAAACTCTGTAGTACTGGTTAATCTTCACATTATCTAGCAGTAATTTTTGCTTCACTAATAACTCTAAGAAATAGCCTCAAAAAACTTAGTCATTTGAATTCAGAAGTATTTCTTAGGAAAACATTCCTAAATCTAATCAAAATAAATACTTCATGGATAAAAAATGAGAATAGATCCTCAAAATTATGCAATTTGTTTTTCACGAAAAGTTCGTGACGTTTCGTGAAGATTAATTCTTTACAGAGGAAGATGGCCATTGGTAAAAACCTTTATCTCGTAACCTAATGCCAAACAATTATTGAAGTGGCCAAAAGCTGTCGGGGCTAATTACTTAAAAACTAATCTTTTTAGGAGGTTGCCTTTGATGACTTTTGTCCCATCCCTATCGTATAATTCACAAATCACGAGTAGTGATAATTTGCTCTTTAACAATCGAATATGGAATATTGATGATGTCGCTCGTTTCACTGGTTTTGCCAAGGGAACGATTTACAACATGACATCGAGACGAGAAATACCGCATAGAAAACGTGGAAAGAAACTCTTCTTTATCCCAGATGAAATTATGAATTGGATTGAGGAGTCTTAGGACTCAAATCTAACTTTTAGTTTTAACGGGTATTAAAAGGAGTTTCGTTATGAATAAAAAAGAATATGAAAAATTGCCTCGTCAAAGAGGTATTTACAAAAACAAAAAGACTGGTCGTTACCTTGCTGTCAAAAAAATTAAGGGAAAACAGTTTTCTGAATCCTTTGATAAAGTTCGTGAGGCCATACAATGGCGTAATACCTTTGATGGTATTAAAAGAAAGAAGAAGGTCTGGCAAAAAAATACACCCACACTTTTAGATGTGTGGGAATCAATGCGAGAACTTCACTTCCCTACTCTTGAGAGAAGTACCATAGCTATTTGGGAGAGACGCTTTAGAGTTCTTGAAAAACTCTATCAAGTTAATATGGAAGATTTTAAGCCTTCTTTATTAGATGACTGGATAAGAGTTTCTAAGGAACATTATTTAAAGCTTCCAAACTCAAAGCGTTACAATCTTAGAAATGAGCTTAATCTTTTAGGAACAATCTTTCGTTGGTATAGAAATGAGCCGGAACTTGGGGATTATAAGTTTATATCCCCTATTTTAGATCGGCATAAAAAGTCCTGTATTATTCGAGAACTTCCTCTTAGAGACAAGAAGATTTCACCAGAAGAAGTTATGCGCTTTCTTCACTGCGTACCTACTCTTTATAAAGACCTTGCCTTTTTTCAGTTCCTAACAGCTTCTAGAATAGGAGAAGCTGCTGGGGCGCAGATTAAGAATATTGATCTAGAAAAAAGAGAGGTCATGATAAAAGAATGCTCCGTTTGGGACCCAAGTAACAAAGTCTTCTCTTATTTAAAGGCCTTTCCTAAAAATAAGCAGGTTCGCTATTGTTATATAAATGATTTCTTACAAGAGATCATTGAAAGACGAATAGAAAAGCGAGCACCTAACTGTGACTTTCTTTTTCACTATCAAGGTAAACCCATTAACTACTGCACCATTCAATCAAATTACCGCTCTGCTCTTAGAAAGGCAGGACTAAAGTTCACTGGTACACATATCCTAAGACACGGCATGGCAACTCTAACAAGAAGCCTGACACGCTCCTTAGACGCCACCATGGCCATGACAGGCCACAAGGATATAAAGCTAGCTGATCATTACTCTGAGATAGGTAGAGAGGTACAAAAAGAGACTTCAATGGTTATCGAAGAGCATCTAAAGCAAGTAGTGGGACTAGAGAACATCATTCCTTTTAATAGAAAAAAGGATTAGATTTTGGTATTTATACAGTCGGCTGTATTAAACCGGCTGTATTGGGCTGTATTGAAAAGATTAGCTCAAAAAAAGTTAACAATAACATAAGGTTAAAACGCTTTGCCCGAACTACCCGAAGTAGAAACCATTCGATCCCAACTAGAAAAGAAAACCCCCTTTTCTATCAAAACCATGGAACTCTCCAAGGTCGTTAAATCAATCCTAAAAGACCGAGAATTCAACCCAGAAGGAAAGACCATCTCTCACATAAAGAGAAAGGGAAAGCTTCTCAATATGCATGTGGATGATAACCTGCATATCCTATCCCACCTTGGGATGAGTGGATCATGGAGGATCTCAAAAACTAAGGTCACAGAAAAACACACCCATGTTCAGTTTTGCGGGACAGATAAAAATAAGAAGCCACTTTTCTTGGCCTATGTAGATCCAAGACGTTTTGGTTATATGTACTTTTTAAAAGAGGCCACGGCTCAGGTTCATCTTGATAAGCTTGGTGTTGATATAGCCTCCCCTGAATTCACGGCCGACTACGTCTATGAAATATTGAGGCGCTATCCTAACCGTCAGTTGAAGGTTCATCTTTTGGATCAGAGTTTCTTTGCTGGTTGTGGAAATTATATTGCTTCAGAGATCTGCGCTCGCGCGGGAATCCGCCCTACTCGGCGCTGTCGGAAGGTGACTCGTAAGGAATGTGACTCAATTGTTCGCGCTACCGGTGAGGTCTTGAATCCTATAATGGAAAGTAATGGGCTTACCTTCTCTGGTGGTTATTCTGATACTAATGGTGAGATTGGCGATGGGGTTAAGCACCTTGTGGTCTTCTGGCAGAAAGAATGTCAGATGTGCGGGGGTGTTGTTAAGAAGATTGTGCTTGGGCAAAGAGGAACCTTCTACTGCCCTGCCTGCCAAAAATAGTCAGGTACCTGATATAAACATATTAACAAACCCTTTTTCCCCCTAATCCTCCTTCCTAAAGAATGATATTCTATCTCTGATATGGAAGATAAAAAGCCTAAATTCAATCGACGTAAGATCCTCATTTTCTCCGCCCTCGCGAGTGTCCCGGCCTTTTTAGGAAGGAATCTTTTTAAGAGCAAGGAAAGTATCCGCTCCATCGCGAACAAGGCCTCCATTGATTTTAATAACCTCTCTTTTATAAAGGCCTATGACCCTCTTGAGTCTAAGACCTCCACTCGCTTTTTATTAAAGCTAAGTAAGATTGTCTTTAAGAAGAAATACTCTAAGGGCCATAACACCCGTCAGTTCTCTGATCTTAGTGAGTACGCTCCTTCAGGGAAGCTTGATATTGATGGCTGGGAACTTGATAAGCTCCTAGAGAATTCAATTGAGGAGCGTGAAAGAAATACGAAGAATTTTTATATAAGAACAGAGAAGCCTGATCAGTTAGACTTTGAGTTAAAAACAATCAAGGTCTCTGTTGGAGATGATGAAGTTCAAGAGATTAAGATAAGCGCTGTAAAAGAGCGCGCCAAGGATCTTGGGATCTATATGCTTGAGTGTGCCGGCAATGACCGCTACTCTCGCTTTGGTCTTATGTCCGCTTCTAAATGGGCAGGGGTTACTATCAAAGATCTCATCGGTAGCGGTGGTCTTCTAGAAGCAAATCAAGAGCATACTCATGTATTGATTGAAGGCTTTGATGATTCTAAGAACACTAATTGGAACCGCTTTCCGGGCCTGGTTGAATCCACCCCTGGTGCCTCGTGGATCTTTACTCTTGAAGAGCTAAAGAAGCATAAGGCCTTTCTTGCTACGAGCATGAATGGAAAAGATCTCACTTCAGATCATGGCTACCCACTTCGCTTAGTGGTGCCTTGTTTTTATGGATGCGCTTCAATAAAGTGGCTTAATAAGATTAGCTTCTTTACCCCTGATGAGAAGACGCCAACTGTGGCGCAGATGAGAGAGTTCTCTGATAGAACCAATCAAACCGGTGTGCCAAAGCTTTATAAAGATCATAGATCTCCTGTTATAGACCTGGCCTCCCTACCGGTTAAGGTAGAGCAGTGGCATGATAATTCATCAAATCAAAAAGTCTTACGAATCATAGGCCTTACTTGGGGCGGGATAGATCATATCAATCCAAAGTTAAAGATTAAGATCACTAAGAGGTCTTGGATCTCAGTAAAGATGAACCGCCGCGGGAACTCGACCAGAAGAAAGAAGGTTGAAAAAGTTATTCTCGAAGAAGAGATTCAGATGGCGAACAGAAATAATCCATTGTCCTTTTCTCATTGGACTCATTGGTGGAGTCCTCCTAAAAAGGGACGCTACTTTGTTCAAATTCTCCCTATGGATGAGAGTGTTGTGGCGAGAAGGCTTCATAAGAAATATTATCAGAGGATGATCAAGGTTAGCTAGATCAAGTCCATCCCAATAAAGTAAATATCCTGAGCTGACTTACATGAGCGCACTTCATTCTGTGCGCTTGCAACAAAGTCCTTAAAGATCTCTTTAATTTTATTCTTAGTCTCTTCGTCACAAGAAAAAGAAGCGGATAAGTGATAATCAGAAGGATCATTCCCTCTCATACTAAGATGATTGATAGTCTGCAGGCGCCAGTTGATATGGTTCTGCATAGAGGCCGGGTGGGATTCATCAAGGTGAACATTGTTTCTAAGCACCTTGATAAGGCTTCCCTTTCTTTCAATGATCTTCATCTGTGTTAACTTACTTAATTCTGATTCTAGTTTTACTTCGTTAACAAAGATCTTTTTACAGATGAGGGCAGGATTCTCTCTATACTTTGAAAGGGTCAGGAGCATATGAATCTTAGCGGTGATGGCCTCTCTATAATAAAGATCCACTTCTGATTGGGTTAACTCTGTTGATTCTTTCTTGAATTTATTAACAAGCTTTGATTTCTCTTTTTGAATCTTAGTGATCCGTCCTTTAAGAAAACCTTGGTGCTCACTATCGCCTGAGTTGTTGTACTCCCCTAGAAGAAGCAGGAATTCTATCTCTTCTTGAGTCAGTTTAAGGTTCCGCCCGATGGCGTAGAGCTGCTCTTGAGAGAAGACCGCGGCCTCTTTCATGACTCTTGAGAAGTAGGATCCATGCATTCTGGCCGAAGAGGCCAAAGATTTGTAAGAAATACCTAAGGATTTAGATATTTCTTGGATCAGTGGTCTATAGTCTAAGTACTCGAAAATATTAGATTCCATAGCCCAAGAATAGACTAAAAGTTAATTTTAATCAATAAATTAATTTATTTTTAGTCGTATTTACCTGATTAAAACTTCATATTCTATTCATCAACAAAGGGCCTAAGCCCCACTAAGGAGAGAACAATGAAAAAACTATTTACTATTCTTGCCGTACTAACTCTTACTTCAACAGTATTTGCTAGCGAAGATAAGCACCCAAGAAGACCAAACCAAGGTAAAAAGAAATCCGTAACAGTTGTTAAAGGTAAAAGAGCTATGGCCATTTACAACGCTCTAGATGCTGAAGTTGTTACTAAGGACCGTCCTAAGTTTTCAGCTGACGTTAAAAAAGTGGCTTCTCTAAGATGCGCTAAGCTTACTAAGAAAGAAGATACAACAGTTGTTAAGTACCGTTGTGCTCTAAGAGGTAAGAAGATGACTAGAGATCATGGACGTCGTGGACGTAACGGTCGTGGTGGACGCGGTGGTCGTGGACATGGAAGACATGGGAATAACCAAGGTCAAGAAATATAAGAAATGACTAAGATAAGTTATTGATATATTTGGCGGTATCACTATGATACCGCCTCTATATTTTTAGCTTTATGGTGGAAATAAATAGAGATTTGATCTAAAAGAAGTTGCGGGAGAGAGAAATTGAAAAAGCTAATCTTAATTCTTACATCACTGATGTCTATAAGCGCTTTCGCTCAAGATATTCTCGCACCTAAACCTGATTTAACTTTAATTCCAGAGACCTCATTAGAGAGCCTTGAGCGGGCCAACCTTTTTGCAGAGGCCCTAAGTGCTGACGACGAAGGTGGCTGGTCAGGAAATGGTGGTGGCAGCCGTGATGAATCCGATAATATTTGGTTCATTGGTGACTCCCCTATTAAGTATTGTTTCTCTAAAGCAAAAGACTTCCCGTTAAACGGCAATCAAATACACGCACTCATTAAATCAAGCATCGACAATTGGATCAGCTTCTTTGATTCTTATGGTCTTAGCAATACAGATCTTGCGGGAGGGTATCCTCACCCAAGATTGAACATGCTCCAATTCCCTAATGGAGAAAATAAAAAACTAACAACAAAGTTTACCTACACAAATGACTGCGCTGAAGCGCGCCTTCAATTTCTCTTTGGAATTGAAAATAAGATCATTAAAGACTACAAGAAATTCGCAACGGATCACCCCTTTGGTCTCGCCGTGAGACAGAAGTATGATCATAAAGACTACGCCCACTCTGGAGTGGTTTGGATTGATAACTTTTCTAAAGATAAGACTGAGATTAAGCATATGCTCCTTCATGAACTAGGGCATGTCTTTGGAATGAAGCATGATTCAGTTCCTGTTATGGATGAGAACATGACTCAATTTCTAGGATCAGGAAGAGAGTTTCTCTCCATGTTCCTTGGGAAGATTGAATCAGACTCTTGGACTTACGGACTCAAAGAGAATCACCCTATCGTAATGACCTCGGCAAAAGGTAGAAGACCAAAGAGAAGACGCCACCCTCATCTTGAAACTAAGCCTACTTGCGGAGACGATCCAACCTTTACACCAAATAGACAAATTCCAAGACCTGTTCTTAGAGGCTTTGGACTTAACAAGAAAGACTGTCATAAGTTAACTCTGACTTACCTTGGTAATATTGGAGAGGGTCGTAAGCAGACTCGCGCCTTTACTCTAGAGATCGAGGAGCTCTTCTCTAAAAGAAAGGCCATCTTTAATGGAAGACTTAAGCCTTCTGCTGGACGCCGTCCAGAGATTGAAGGGCCAGGCGTTGTGACTGAATTAATTGTTAAGCGTCCTTTAAAGAAACAAAAGGTCTTTAAGAAGCTAACTCTTGAGAAGAGCCCAACTATGCTTCCTCTCACAGGAACTTTCTCACTGGGTCAGGAGAAGTTTGCTGCAAAGATGACTTCTTATAAAGGGCTTGTGATTGAGTTGTTTGTGCCTGAAGCTAAGGCATGGTGGACATTCAAGACCCATTACAACCAAAATTAAAAAGTTATCTAACTGACGCAGCTTACCAAAACAGTTCTAAAAGACTTGTCTGCTCCTATGAGTCACGGTTAGAATGACCGCATGATAGATATAAGCCAATCCGTCGCTATTCTCATAGACGGTAACAATATTGAGAGAAGCATTCACGAAATCAGTGATGCAACCATGTTAAACTTTGAAGTTATTATCCCTAAGCTCGTCGTTGATCGTCAGTTAAACCGTTTGGTTTACTTTCGCGAAGGAAAGCAGATTTCGGATAAATTAACTGAGAGGCTGCAGCAGCATTATCATGGCAGCGTTCGCGCTTGTCATAAGAGTGCTGATATCCCCTTAAGTATTAAGGCGACTCAGCTAGCTTCTAAAGTCGATACCATCATCATCATGAGTGGTGATAGTGATTATATTGAGCTTGTGCGCCACTTAAAGGCCATGGGTGTTCGAGTAGAGATCGCTTCAGTTAAGCAGACAACCTCGGCCCTTCTTTTAGAAGAAGCCGATCACTTCTACTCTTTAACAAAAGAGGATTTCTTTAAACTGCCTGGTCAAAAGCAAGGTCAGAGAAGAACAAGTTCTCATCAAAAGAAATCAACAAAGAAAAAGGTAACTAAGAAGAGCTAATTATGAACATTTCAGATGTCTTTAAAAACAACGAAGAATGGATTCAAAAAAAACTCGACGTAGACCCTGACTTCTTTAAAAAGATCTCAGAGGGACAAAACCCCGATCTTCTTTATATTGGTTGCTCTGATAGTAGAGTCACCGCTGAAGAGATGATGGGGGCAGCTCCTGGTGAAGCCTTTGTTCACAGAAATGTGGCCAATATGGTGATCAGCACCGACCTTAATGTCATGACTGTTTTAAACTTTGCCGTGAATCAACTTGAAGTTGATCATGTTGTTGTTTGTGGTCACTACGGATGTGGTGGTATCAAGGCAGCTCTTCAAAGTGAAGACATGGGTATCTTAAACCCATGGCTAAGAAATATCCGTGATGTTTACCGCCTTCACCGTAAGACCCTGGACGCTCTTAGTGATCAAGAAGAAAAGTATCAAAAGCTAGTAGAGCTTAATGTTCAAGAGCAATGTATCAATGTGATTAAGACAGCTGCCGTTCAAAAAGCTTCTAAGAAGCGAGGCCTAAAGGTTCACGGCTGGGTCTTTGATGTCCATTCAGGAAAGCTAATCGATCTTAAGATTGATTTTGATAAGATCCTAAAAGACATCATGGAAATCTATACTTTAGATTAAGCCTACTCTTCTTCGTCTTCGACCATATTGTGATAGACCTTCACAACATCATCGTCATCTTCAAGAAGACCGATTAGTTTTTCAATTTGATCATAAGTATCATCGTCATCCACTTCTTTTAAGTTAAGAGGAATCCTAACCAGTGAAGCTTCTTCTGGAGTGATGCTGATCTCTTGAAGTTTTTCTTGGATAGAACCAAAGGAATCCATTGGTCCTAAGATCTTAAAGAACTCCCCTTCGTTTTCAACTTCTTCTGCTCCGCCGTCAATCATATGTAGAGTAAAGTCATCTTCATCAACGCCGTCTGTAGGAACGGTGAACTGGGCCTTATGATCAAAAACAAATTCAAGAGAACCTGTAACACCTAATGAACCTAGGCATTTTTTAAAGTAGCTTCTTACGTTAGCCACTGTTCGAGTGGCGTTATTAGTTGAAGCTTCAACAAAGATGGCCACGCCACCTGGGCCATAACCTTCATAATTGATATCTTCATAACCAACTCCGTCAGAGCCTTGGCCTTTTTTAATCGCTCTATCGATATTATCTTTTGGGACGTTGAACTTCTTACAGCGCTCTACGGCGACTTTTAAAAGGAAGTTAGTCTCCACATCAGGTCCACCGCTTTTAGACGCTATAAACACATCCTTCAAGGCCCTACCGTACATCTGCGCTCTGGCACGGTCTCCTTTTTCTTTCTTAACGGCGATCTTTGCTGACTTTCTTCCCACTTTATACCTGCTTTTTAGATTTTGTTTTTCACCATTTTTATAAAAAAAAGAGGGATCGTAAATTAATTAAACTCTGAATAGATCTCTTTAGTAGATAAATCCACTTTTAGCACCTGCATTCCTGCTTTTAGGGCCCCATTCAGCCCTGCGTCTCCGTCATCAAAGAAGAGGCAACTTGAAGGATCCACTCCCATTTTTTGCGCTGCTAATAAAAAGGGGGCGGGGGTATCCTTTCCTTCGATCGTATCTTCGGCGCAAATAACCACGGGAAAATGCTCTTTCATCTTAAATCTTTCAAGAACCATGGCCACAGTCTCTCGCTCTCCGCCAGTTACAATAGAGATCTTTTTAGAGCCTTTATATTTGATGGCCAAGTCTAAGACTTCTTGGGCCAATTGAACTTCATTGAAGCGTTCTTTGAAGATAACTTCTTTTTCATCAGAGATCTCTTGTGGGTGCAGGTCTAGGCCATGCTTTAGATTTAGCCTCTCCACAATCTTAACGCTTGCTATGCCAGCGTAAGACATAAGCTCTTCATTGGAGCTTTTAAAACCATGCTTTTCTAAGGTTTCAAGCCAAGCCTTGTTGTGAATGGGCATTGAGTCAATCAAGGTTCCATCAAGGTCGAAGACCAAGCCTTCAAAGGAACCTAAGTCTTTATTTTTTATAAGCACATGCTCTCCTAAATTGATTCTTTATTTATGACTTAATACATTATAGAGGGCCTAAATACAATTCTAACAAACTGGCCCAAAATCCTAGCGTGATCTTAAGAAATAAGATTTAGTGTTCAGGAAAACTTTTTCAGGAGAGATCATGCAAGCAGCACTTTTTTTAGCATTTACAATTATTTTAGCGGCCAATGCCTGGGGGATGGAAGTTCCTGCTTGGGGTGGCGATCTTCGTTATAGAAATGAGAGGATCGATGAAGATTCAAAAGACTCTCGTTTTAGAAACAGAATCCGCGCCCGCTTAACACTAAAAGGTGAAGTCCAAGATGAACTTAGCTATTCTTTTAGATTAGCTAGTGGCTCTACGGATCCTGTTTCATCTAATCAATCTCTAGATTCAGGATTCTCAACTAAAGGGATCAACCTAGACCTAGCTTACCTAACTTATCAAACAAAGCTGGCCCGGGTCATGGCGGGGAAAATGAAGAACCCTTTTGTGAAGCCAGGTAAGACTGAATTGATATGGGATGGAGATTTAAGCCCAGAAGGTATCGCCGTTCATCTTCCCTTTCATATGTTCTTTGCCAACCTTGGTTATTTCTTTACTGAAGAGAGAAGTACAGCGCCAGATTCAACTCTTCATGGCGCTCAGGTAGGTATAAATCATAAGGATGACTTCTTTGGAATTATCTTCGGCCTCTCTTATTATGACTATCTAAGGTTAAGAGGCGAGTCTCCCTTATTTGATTCAACTGACTCATTTGGAAATTCGACCGTTGCTGGGAACTATAAGCATGACTTTAACCTAGCTGAAGCGTTCCTAGAGGTTAACTTGAAGACAAAGCTACCCCTGAGTTTTTTCGCGGACTTTGTTAAAAATACGGAAGGCGGGAAGGACGACACCGCTTATCTAGTAGGCCTAAGCTTAGGTAAAAAGATTAAGTTCTCTTATAACTACAGAGAAGTTGAAAAAGACGCCGTTCTTGGAGCCTTTACAGATTCAGATTTCGCCGGTGGTGGCACTGATGGAAAAGGACATGAGCTGGGTCTTTCTTATAGTCCTAGTAAAAAGACAAAGTTTGGATTTAGTCATTTTATGAATAAGACGCTTGTGACTAACGGCAAAGACTATCAAAGAAGCATGTTAGACTTTTCCTTGAAGTTCTAATAAGTAGAATATTGAGGTGGTCTCAATCAAGAGGCCACCTCTTTAGACTAAGGATAAAAGATTAAAGATTCAGTAACACGCCTCTCCCCTAAGCTCTCATTTCCAAAGGGAAGAAACTCAAAATCGAAGTCCTCCCTCTCCATAAAAGTCATATAAGTAAGATAGATAAGATTGGTGATAAAGCCAAAAAGCAGCCTAAGAAATTTCATGAAACCTCCCACGAGTTATTCTTAGGCTTAGATTAGCTGAGCTTCTCTTACAATTGATGAGGGCCTTATTAGGAATTGATTAAGAATCCCAGCCTTGAAAATCGGGGTCGTGACGGACAATCTTACCATTCACCATATAGATAACGTCTTCAGCGATATTGGTTGTATAATCGGCAATCCGCTCTAAGCAACGTGAGATGGCTAAGTATTGAATTAGGCATTCTACATCTTCAGGAGATTCCTTAATCCTTTTAAAGACCATGGTGTACATTTCTTTATTGATGGCATCGACCTCTTGATCATCGAGGATGATCTGTTGAGCTGCTTCGTCGTCCATGTTAATAAGTGCATCGATCGCCCTTTTAAGCATTGAATGAGTCTTTGAGGCCATTGTTTTAAAGTCAAAAGGGGCCTTGATCTCTGGGCGCTTTGTTAAGTAATATCCTCTTTCTGCAATATTAACTGATAAGTCACCAATCCTCTCTAGGTCATTATTCATTTTAAGAGCGCCTACAAGATAGCGTAGATCAATGGCCACTGGCTGATGAAGAGCAAAGATCTTTAAACAATCTTCTTCAATCTCAACTTCTAATTCATCAATTAAATGATCTTGCTCAAAGGCCTCTTTAGCTAGGGACTTGTCGCGAGTTTCAAAAGAACGCATAGCCTTTTCAAGCCCTTCTTCCACCATACCGGTTAAAGATAACAGTTTTGACTTAAGCTTTTCCATTTCAACATCTAAGTGTTTACTCATAAATTCTCCTACCCAAAACGACCAGTAATATAGTCTTCAGTTTTCTTTTCTCTTGGATTTGTAAATATTCCATCAGTCTCGCCATATTCGATTAACTCCCCTTCATAGAAAAAGGCGGTATAGTCGCTAACTCGAGCTGCTTGCTGCATATTATGGGTCACAATGGCGATTGAATACTCTTCTCTAAGGTCATTGATTAAGTCTTCAATTCTAATGGTAGACCTAGGGTCTAAGGCAGAACATGGTTCATCCATTAAGATAACCTCAGGTTTCATAGCAACCGTCCTTGCGATACAAAGCCTTTGCTGTTGTCCACCAGAGAGGTCTAGGGCCGAATCATGAAGACGGTCCTTAACTTCGTCCCAAAGGGCAGCAGAGCGCAGTGAAGACTCAACGAGTTCATCATAATTAACTTTATGACCATGAATCTTAGGTCCCCAAATAATATTATTGTAGATTGATTTGGGAAAAGGGTTTGGTTTTTGAAAGACCATTCCTATCCTAGTTCTCACTTCCATAGGATCTGACTTTAAAACATTTCGCCCTTCAAAGTTGATCTCTCCGTTCATACTAAAACTAGGAACAAAGTCATTCATTCTATTAAGTGATCTTAAAAGAGTTGATTTCCCACAACCTGAAGGCCCAATAATGGCGGTCACTTTGTTCTTTAAGATATCCAAACTCACGTCAAAGACAGCTTGCTTCTCGCCGTAAAAGATATTTAAGTTTCGGCAGGTCATGATTGTTTCTTGATTCATAATTTTACCTTTTTACTGGCACGTTGGCGGATCATCACGGCGATAAAGTTCATGCTCATCATAACAGCTAGTAGAACAATGATTCCCCCCGCTGCGAGGTAATGAAACTCTTCGTTAGGCCTACTTGCCCAGTTATATATTTGAAGAGGAAGAACAGTGAACTCATCCATTACTGATTCTGGTGTATAAGAAATATAAGTTAGGGCTCCAACAATAATAAGTGGAGCCGTTTCCCCTATTGCGCGGGAAAGGGCCAAGATCACTCCTGTTAAGATCCCCGGTAGGGCAATAGGAAGCACATGCCAAAAAACCACTTGGTACTTACTAGCTCCTAGAGCATAGGCTCCAAATCGAATAGCGTCAGGCACGGCCTTAATGGCCTCCCTACTTGAAACGATAATCACGGGCATAATGAGAAGAGTTAAGGTTAAGGCCCCTGACAGAAGGCTCCTATCGAGCCCAAAGTATCTTACAAAAACAGTAAGACCTAAGAGTCCGTAAACAATCGATGGAACCCCAGCTAGGTTGGCCACATTGATTTCAATGATCTTTCCAATCTTTCCACCAATTTTATACTCTTCAAGAAATAGGGCCGAAAGAACTCCAATTGGAATAGAGATACAAGCTGTTAAGGAAATTAACCAAATAGTTCCCCAAATCCCGGCCTTAATTCCAGCTTTATGAGGGAAACGAGATGGCCAATTAGTGATAAAATCCCAACTTAAGTATTTATGACCCGTCATGGTTATGTGAAAAAGAAGAACCACAAGTATTAAAACAGAAAAGAATGTCAGCGAGAAACATACTGCTCTAAATATCTTCTCTTTTCTTTTTCTAGAGGCAAATTTATCTATCATTTTTTACTCCTTCTATAGCGAAAGAGGATGCTTTGGCCTACGACGTTCATTGTTAGTGTTATTAAGAAGAGAAGTGAGCCTACAGCAAAACAGGTTTTATATTCGATCCCACCCTGTGGAGTATCTCCTAAGCTGACCTGCACTATATAGGCCGTCATTGTTTGAATTGATTGCAAAGGGCTAAAAGTAAATTGTGCATTAGCACCAGAGGCTAAAGTAACGGCCATGGTCTCCCCGATAGCACGAGAGAGGGCCAGGATAAAAGCGGCTAAGATTCGGCTGGCTGAATATGGAATAATAACCTGTCCAATAACTTCAAAAGAGGTAGCGCCCAATGCAAAACCGCCCTCTTTAAGGGCCTTAGGAGTTGATTGAAAAGCATCATCGCAAAGGGAGGCCACCATAGGAAGAACCATGATTCCAACTACGATAGCTCCAGAGGCTGCGTTAAAGACTTCCGTTTGAGGAAGAATCGTTTTTAAAAGAGGAGTGATAAAGGTTAGAGCAAAATAACCATAAACAATTGTGGGAATCCCGGCTAAGACTTCAAGCACGGGTTTAATAATCGCCCTCATTTTTAAAGAGCTAAATTCACTTAGGTAAACCGCTGTCGTAATACCAACAGGTAAAGCAATAAAGGCAGAGCCCAGCATGATCATCCCTGTCCCACTGACAAGAGGAAGCACGCCAAAAGATTTAGGTTCTAATAACGGAGTCCATCTTGTTCCAAACAAAAACTCCGTAAGTGAAACCTCTTCGAAAAAGGGAATTGTCTCACTCCCAAGAACCAGAACAATCCCTACAGTAGTGATCAAAGTAACAAGGGCGCACGAACCTAATACGCCCCTAACTAAGAATTCAATTATCTTTACTCTTGAAGTCATTGATTAAAACTTTTTTAGTTGTTCTTTATACATCTCATCAGTTAACGGAACATAACCAACTTCACTCACCAAGCCTGAAGCTGAATTAATATAGAAATCAACAAAGGCCTTAACTTCAGGACGCTTATAAGATGCTTTATTGACATAAATAAAGATTGGCCTTGAAAGTGGCTTGTATGAACCATTATTAATAGTTTTCATATCAGGAGCTACTCCATCAATAGCAACGGCCTGAAGTTTTTTCTTATTTTCTTTGTAATAAGCGTAACCAAAGAATCCAATGGCATCAATATCGCCAGCAACTCCACTGACCAAAACATTGTCATCTTCAGATTTCATAAAATCAAAACGGCATTTGCCAGATTTTCCATTGATGGCCTTAGTAAAGTAATCAAAAGTCCCTGAATCAGTTCCTGGACCGTAGAGCTTAATCTTTCTATCGGGCCATGCTGAATTTAACTGTTTCCAAGTAGTGATCTTCGATCCAGCGTCCCAAAGCCTTCTAAGATCTTTCTTAGTCATGTTCTTGGCCCAGGTATTATTGTTATTGATAACGACAGTGATCCCATCATAAGCGACGGCGATTACAGCGTAATCGACTTTATTCTTTGCGGCTTTAGATTTTTCTTTATCTTTTATTGTACGGCTAGCATTGTTAATATCTATTTCACCTGTAGTGAATTTTTTAAATCCTCCACCTGTTCCAGAGACTCCTATGTTCACACGAACTCTTGGGTACTCGGCCCTGAACTCTTCTGCTATGGCTTCGGTTATTGGAAATACTGTAGAGGATCCATCGATGGATACCTTGCCTTTCATCTTTGAAGCTGCAAAAGCGTCGAGGGCAAGAAAGACTGTGGCAATAAGGAATAAATGTTTCATGTTGCTTCTCCTAAAAGCTAATTCTTAAATTGGGGCAAATATACCAAAAGAGGGCATCTGATCCACGTTAGGAAACTGTTAGGAAGGTTAGAAATCAAATAGCTAGATAATGATTGAGAAGGTTGAGCCTTCTCCTGGCCTAGAAATAACGGCCTCTCGGCCCCCATGAGCGCGAGCAATATGCTTAACAATAGCAAGGCCTATGCCTGAGCCCCCAAGTTCCTTAGAACGGGCTTTATCTACGGAATAGAAGCGTTCAAAGAGGCGCTCTAAGTGTTCATGAGCGATCCCTGGCCCCTGGTCTTTGACCTCAATACTAATGGCCCCTTCAAGGCTCCTAGCACTGATTAAAATCGATGAATTCTCTGGAGAATATTTGATGGCGTTGTCTATAAGATTTACAAGCCCTTGCTGCAAGAGGCTCTGATTAAGCTTGGCCGAAAGGTTTTCTTCAAGATTGACCTCAATCTTAATCCCTTTCTTTTCCGCCCTTTCTTTACAGATATCAACAGCACTATGAATCAAAGGCCTGACTTCTTGCCATTCAAATTCAAGGCTTCCTGTTTCTATTTGAGAGAGTTTTAAGAGGTCTTCTACAATATGACCTAATCGGCTGGCCTGCCTATTGATGATTCCCATGAACTTATCTCTAGTTTCATCGTCTTCAACTTTCCCATCACAAAGAGTTTCTAAGTAACCTTGGATGGCCGTTATAGGCGTTCTTAATTCATGTGAGATATTAGAAACAAATTCTTTTCTATAACGTTCTAGAGTCTTAATTTCTGTTAGGTCATGAAAGACTAAGAAAGCCCCTAAAAGCTTTCCGTCATTGGCATATAATGGACCACCAGTGACAATAAAGTAGCGCTCTCCCCCAAGGGTAAACTCTTCGTTGATAAAACTTTTTTCTTTTAGAATCTTATCAATAAAGTCATTGATCTTAGGAATTCTAAAGACTTCAAGCAAGCTCTTCCCTCTAAAGATCACTTCAGGATCAAGATCCATAAAGGTTCTCATGGCCAAGTTTACTTGGAGTAGTTTTTTTTCAGGGTTCACAGAGAGAACTCCGTCGGCCATGGCCTTTAGGACGGCCTGTTGTTCAGATTCCCTTTCTTCAAGCTTGACGAGGTTCTCTTTTAATTGGGCCCCCATTCTTGAGACGTACTTACTTAGGCCTTGAACTTCTTCAGACTCAAGCATAGATAAGGGCACCTTCATATCTAGGTTCCCTTTTGAAATGGCCCGGGCGGCTTTCAAAATGCTTCCCAGCGGAATACTCACTTTTAAAGCTGACCAGAAAAAGAAGAAAAAGCCGGTGATTGAAACAAGGGCGGCAATGATAAAGGAGCGCAGCTTAATCTTATTTAAATCACTTCTAACATAGTCTTCTCTAAGCCCCACTCGTAAGATTCCATAAGTAATATCTCCACTTTTCAGAGGATGGGCCAAGATAAAGGTTTTCTTTTGATTATGATCGGCTTCTCTCAGATCGAAAGCATCAGAGCCTCTCATGGCCTCAATTACTTCAGGTTTATTATCTTCAAGGCTCTCACTTGTTAATTCGACTTCTGAATCAGAGATAACCTTGCCTTTGCCATCTAAGATAGTAATCCAGAGATTCCCTCTACTTTTAAGTTTTTCTACCTCCGTTGCAAGCCTCTCTAAATTACCAGAAACGAGAGATTCAGAAATAGGGTCTTCTAAGTAATGAGTCTTCTCTTTTAATTCTTTAAAGACTCCTTCCCTAAAAGTTTCGAGTAAAAAGAATGAGAAGACAAAATAGATACAGATAAAAGTTATCGTTAAATAAAGAAGGGCCGTTGGGAATAGTTTCCAAATAAGTTTTTTAGGTTTCATTCTATCCTGATTATGACGAGGTTTCCTTAAAGCGGTAACCAACTCCTCTTACCGTTTCGATAAGATCTCCCTTAATGCCAAGCTTCTTTCGAAGGCCTACAATCTGAACGTCGACGCTTCTATCAGTCACGGCGTGATTATCACCTCTAATAGTGTCCACTATCTGACTTCTAGTAAAAACCCAGCCTGCTTTCATCGAAAGCAAGGAGAGGATTTGAAATTCAGTAAAGGTTAAGGAAACTTCAACTTCATCAAGAAAGACTCTTCGCTTTGTTGAGTCAATCTTTATGCCATAGATTTCAAAGACCTCTTCTTCTTTTGGCGGCTCAACCTTTCTTCGTCTTAAGACTGCCTTCACTCTCGCGATAACAACTTTAGGAGAGAAGGGTTTGATAATATAATCATCTGCCCCAAGCTCTAGGCCTTTGATAATATCTTCTTCATCGCCTTTAGCGGTCAACATGACAATACCAGTATTATCAAAGCTTTTATCGCTTCTAATATTTCGGCAAACTTCAAGTCCATCCATCTCTGGCATCATGATATCTAAGAGCATTAAGTCTGGCTTAATCGCCTTAGCTTTTTCTAAGGCCTCAGCCCCATTGGCGGCAGTTTCAACAATGAACTTTTCTTTAAAGAGGTTAAAATGAATAAGCTCTCTAATATCTTCTTCGTCTTCAGCAATAAGAATTTTGATTTTTGATGGATCCATAAGCCTAGATAATCGCCTTTTAATACCTTTTGCAAGAGCTCTTAGATTCTGAACATAAAACTAACAATTAGAAATCAATAACTAAGATCCCTTTAGCTGGGTCTTGTTCAGATTTGATTCTTTCATTAAAGCGCTCGCGCACTTCTTTATAACGGTTATAGGCCTCGTCCCCTAAGAGCTTTCTTAAGCGGTCATAATATTCATCAAGGACTTTTTTCTCAAAGATCTTCTCATCTTCACTAGGGCGGTAGGCATAGTTCTCACCATGCTTGGCCACCATCTGTTCATGATACTCTTGAAAAGCGGCCAGCTTCTCTTCTTCAAAGCCCTCACGAAGATCTTCGTATTGCTCCATGATCTCATTTGATAACTGAAGCTCATTCTTGAAAAGTTGTTTTAATTGATCGGCCCAGTCTTCTTCAATCTTCTCAAAGTACTCTTCGAGCTCTTCCATCTCTTCTTCAGTGAGGGCCATTGTATTAGGGGCCTTATCACCATCAAGCTTAGAGAGGGGCTTATTATCTGAGGTTGATCCGGGGTTTGCTTCCTCTTTATCATCTTCTTCATTATCACTTTTATTAAAGGGATCTCTTACGGATTTCTCTTCAACAAAAGGAGACTTCTCTACTTTTTGAGAAGCCTTAGTCTCAGAAGATTTATCGTCGTTACTAGAACCTAGTCCTGAAAAATAGATGCCTACGCCGATAAGGACGACGACGGCTGCTGTGATTGCCCATTTCATAGGTAAAGTCTACGCCAACAAAAAGGCCTCGTATAGAACGAGGCCAGATTTTATTCTTTAATTTATGCGTAGCTACTAATAATCCCAATCATCTTCCCAACCAAAGTCATCTTCATAACCATCGTTAGAGTTGTTATCGTAATCAGTTACGTAATCGTCATAATCATTATGACTACCAAAGTCATAATCATCATAGTCGTTTGATCCGTAGTCTTCAGTTTCATTAGCATCTGACCAGAAGTCATTTGAGTAGTCCCAATTGTAGTTGTAATTATTGTCTCTACTAAACCTCTCTGAACAGAAGTAACGGTAGTTAGACTCATACTGGTTCATACGATCTCTTACGTCTGAACACATGTCATACCCAACTGAACAAGAGTAAGAATGAAAAGTTCTCTCTGTTGTGTTGTTACGACCGTCAACTAGCTCGTAGTTACAGTTATCAGATTGTGAGTATCTATGACGGTAACCATTGTAGATGTAGTATGGGTACCCATCATGCCAATAGTAACCATTTGTTCTTTGGTGTCTTACACGAACCCAGCTATTCCAATAGATATGATTATAAGAAATTGAGTAGTGGTAATACATAGATCTTGCCCATCTATTGTGATGGTGAGCATTGTATCTATAAGGAACATGCGAGTAGTGAGTGTAAGTTACACTTGGAAGCCACCAAAGTGGTCTATGAGCATGTCTTCTATGCCTTCTCCAACCCCAAGAAACATCCCAAGTTGATCTTCTTACTGGTCTTCTATAACGAGGACGAGTAGGAACTGGGTGGCGTCTAGAGTAGTCAGGACGATTTGGTCTATGAGGACGGTTTACATGACCGTTACCTGGTCTGTTAGGATGGTTTGGTCTGTTAACTCCACCGTTACCTGGTCTGTTAGGATGGTTTGGTCTGTTAACTCCACCGTTACCTGGTCTGTTAGGATGGTTTGGTCTGTTAACTCCGCCGTTTCCATTTCCTGGACGGTTAGGACGGTTTGGTCTATTAACTCCACCGTTTCCATTTCCTGGACGGTTAGGACGATTAACTCCGCCATTTCCATTTCCTGGTCTGTTAGGACGGTTTGGTCTATTAACTCCACCGTTTCCATTTCCTGGACGGTTAGGACGGTTTGGTCTGTTGACTCCACCATTTCCTGGTCTGTCAGGACGGTTAGGACGATTGACTCCGCCGTTTCCATTTCCTGGTCTGTTAGGACGATTCGGTCTGTTGACTCCACCATTTCCTGGTCTGTTTGGACGATTAGGACGTGTTTGTCCTCCGCCGTTTCCACCGCGGTTACCACAGCCATTTGGCCGTCGACATTTTTCAACAGAGTCATCTGCTCTTGCACTTTCAAAGCTAAAGTCACCCATACATAGGGCCGCTAAAGCTAGAAGTGATACACTAAATAATTTCATGGTCTCTCTCCCCTTTACGAAATTAAGATTGTTTTTGGCGCGTTATTTACTAACCTCTAAGAAATATCGTGCACTAGGCCTAGATGCAAAATAAAACTGCGTCATAGTTTGAGTGACGAAGAATCTTACAATTTTGATTCACTACTAGATCTTATTAAACTCAATGTTTTCGAAGAGATTGCGCATCGCGAAATAAAAAAAGAGGAAATTGATGACATTATTTTTTTAGATGTGGTTCAAAATGACCCTTATTTAAGAGGGGTCAAAGCCTTCAAAGATGATGTTTTGTACTTTTCCTGTGAGCTTTTTAGCCTCAGCTTTTGAGGTTATACACCAGGCAATGACGGGGATCTTAAAGAGAGAACTGGCCAAGCGAACCGTTGGGTACCAAAGGCAGTTTGATTCCATCCCAATATAATGAGGCCTAATAAGAAAGAGCATAAGAAAGCTTTTAAGAATGAACTTCTCTACAAAGGTCAATTTTGAATCACTATAACTACCAGAGAGAAAGCCGCGAGTGATCTGAGGAGCAAACCTCTTGAACCATAAAAGCGTATAAGGATTAAAAGATTGGATGCAATAAGGTCCATGATAAGACCTAAGCCTATTATAAACCTGATGTTCTAAACGCCCATCGTGCTGAAGGCATTTGAGTTCGATAACTAAAGGTACTTGTCCATCAACTAAATCAAGTACGTCTTGAAGGGTGGGGATCTTCTCCTCAGACCTGAGCAGTTTTAGATTCGCCACTTCTGAATAAGTCGCAACATAGATATCTTTATGATAGCCCGTCATCCTTTCAAAAGAATCATCATGAAAGACAAGGGCAGTTCCATCAGAAATGATATGCACGTCTAGTTCAATGGGGAGATTCTTTTCGATGCAGGCCTTAAAGGACGCAAGAGAATTCTCCGGAGTGTTATCACCAAAATGATAACCCCTATGGGCAATTGGAAATCTTAAATACCAGTCACTTCCCCAGTTCATTTGTACTCTCAAAGATCTTATCGGCCGAAGCCGCAATAAATCCTTCGTAAAGCTCGCCGTTTTTATCTTCAAAACGCTCAGCAAATTCATAATAACAGGAAGGGACTTCCCTCATTCCTTCCTCAAATTCTACCACGGACCTATCTGCCATAATAGAAGATTGCTGCAATAATTCTTCAGAGCTTCCCTTAATCTCTCCCCCAGATCCATTCAAGATAAAGCCTTTTTCTTTAAGAAACCCATTGAGCTTCTCTAAGCTTCGATAGTGATTAAGCTTATTGACCAAGATGGTAAAATGATTAGGTCTAAAGCCCCAAGCAGCTAACCAAGCCCCATACTCTGTTTGAGTGCTTAGGTATTCATAATCATCTATTGATAAGCTCCAGGTCTTCTCCAACTCAAAGAGCTGGCCGATAGAAGTCTTAGGAGGAATAGTTGAGATAAGTGCTTCTAAGATAGCTTTAGTTCTCTCATCCATCGCTTCTAGAAGAAGCTCACTTATAAAAACTTTTGGGAAACCCTTTTTTTCATAGTGATAGGCCTTTAGTTTCTTTTGAAAAAAGTCATACTCTCCTTTTTGTTCATAACCAAATGAGACAAAGAACTCTCCCATCTCTAAAGCGCTTAAGCCTTTAGCCTTAAAAGTCCTAAGGGCTATATGATCGTTGATAATCTCTTCCCCAGCATCTTTAAGGAGCTTATTGATCTTTAAAACGCTCGGAGTGTTTTCACAGTACTTTTGAAAAGCTCTTTCAAAGTAGTTTCTTAATTCTTGATCCCCCATTAACCAAGCCTTTTGGCCGAGATCCAAGCAGGCACAGGGCGGTCAAACATAGCATCCACCAAGGTCTTTCCTGCATTAAAAGCTAGCCCTACTCCATGGGCCGTAAAGCCCCCTACGAAATAGAGCTGCGGATCCGTTGGAAGGGCCCCCACCATAGGTTGCCCATCAACACTAAATCCCATGATTCCACTCCAGCGGTGAGTGATGGAAGCTTTTCTTACCGGGGGAATATGAGTTTGAAGGAATTCTTCAAGGGCCCTTTGAATGGTCTCTGTGGTCTGATCGCTATAGCCGGTTTCAACATCTTTTTGAAGCTGGCGAAAGCCCCCTATTAACAGCTCACCTGTTGGAAGTTGTCTAAAGTAATCTAAGACAAAGTTGGCATAACAAGCAGCTTCCATAAAAAGAGGAACCTTCTCCGTCATTAGGATCTGCCCTCTTGTGGGAAAGATCTTATCTTTAAAGAAATCATCAAGCAGTGGTGAGTAACCATTGGTGGCGTAGACAACAATGGGGGCTTCGATTCTATTTTTCTTTGTATGAACTACTTTGTTACCGTTATCAGTTTCTATTTTAGAGACTTCATGATTTTCAAAGAATTCGATATGATTGTTTTCATGCTGCTCTATCTTTGAGCGCATCATCCTAAGCATCTTCAACGGATTCACTGTAGCGTCGTCAATATACTTAATCCCGCCGACAAAGCCTTCTGCTCCTAAGCGTTTTTTTATATCAGCTTCATCAACCTTTTCCACATTGATATCAAAGCTCTTCATAAGAACACTGGCTTCAGTTAGCTCCTTGAATTCCGTCTCTGTTGACGCTAATGAAAAAGACCCCTTATGTTCAAAGAGAAGATCATTCTCAGAGCCCTTTATAATATGCTCTTTTAAAAGATTTAGATTCGTTTCACTAAAGCCCCAGATCAAGGCCGCTTCTTCTCGTCCATGTTTTTCAACTAGGCGGTTAAAGTGCTCAACGGAGCCGCAAGTAATAAAGCCAGCGTTTCTACCAGAGGCGCCGTCCCCTATTTCATACTTTTCAACTAAAGCTATCTCTAAAGTAGGGTCTTCTTGTTGCAACCAATAGGCAGTAGAGAGCCCGGCAAAGCCGCCCCCAATGATGACAATATCTTTTTGAACCCTATTATTTGATCCACTATCCTGCCAAAAAGAGACACTCATACTTACTCCGTTTCAAAGATACTTAATCATTTCAACACCAACACAGACGCATCTTGAAGGCTTACAGCGGATGCATTCATAAGGGATGTCGTACCAAAATCTTTCATGGTGAGCGACGGGCTCAAAGCCCATATTCTGTAAATAAATTTGAGAACTATTTCCGGGAGACTCAAGCCAAGAGTGACAAAGGATGCCCCGGGCCCCAAGGTCCTTTAAGACTTCGATGCTCTTATTGCTTAAGCTTTTTCCAATGCCCATCTTTTGAAACTCAGAGCTGACAAAGAGGCTCTTAAAATAAGCCATCTCACTTCTTTGAATCTTCCATTTCTCTGGAGTCACTTGGGTGTACTCTTCTAACCAATCCCCAGGGGCATGAGTTAGGCGAACGCCGGCGATTGTCTCCCCCACTCTTGCTACAAAGCTAGCGCCCTTTGAGCGCTCAACTATGCTTTTCATTTCAGGGCGCTTGTAATAATTCTTCCCGCTCCACTTATCAAAAAAGGTGATCACATCATCGATATCATCTTCACTAAGTGGGGAGAATAAGGGCTTCATTAGCTTTTCATGTTTTCCATGCGAACTTCACAGTTTACATCATCATGATTTCTTATCAATTGAAAGGCCGCTTGAAGATCATCAATCTTCTTTCCAGTGAGTCGGATCTTTTCATCTAGATAAGCAGAAGTGACCTTCATGCCTGAGTTCTTGATGATCTTATTGATCTTCTTACCAAGCTCTTTATCGATTCCACTTTTAAAAAGGATGTTTTGTTTTAAGGATTGATTACCTGCAGGACTAACATCCCCTGGTTCAATGGCCTTTTGACCAAGCCCACGTTTGCCCATGTTCTTTCTAAAGATCTCAAGGGCGGCGCCAATCTTATAATCATCAGGGGCCCTAAGTTCTATAAGCCCTTCTTTTAATTCAAAATCAATCTTCGCGCCTTTAAAGTCGTAGCGGCTTCCCACTTCTTTAACGGTAAGGGCGATGACGTTCTTAAGCTCCATAAGGTCGAGCTTTGAGACCAAGTCAAATGATGGCATGAGTCACCTCGTTAATGCTGTTGTTTAACAAGGTGTAATTAGACTGAACTTAGAAGGTTTCGTCAACGTTACTGCAGCACAGAACCTGGGATATGCCCCGTAGAATTCATGTCATCCACTGCGCTTATAACGAATAATGGAATGTCTCCACCGTACTTTTCATCATCTAAGATCTTGGCGATCTTACGGAGTGAATCTTTTTGAAGCCTAAGAATCTCTCTTCTTCCCTGCTCATTAACTGATTCAGAAAGATTATAATAGAGGTTACTCTTAGGACCAGATTGCTGATCAGTTTTGATAAAGTTTGCTACTGACTGAAAGTTCTTAATAAAGAGCTTATGATCAAGGCTAAAGCCTACGATCTTGGCGTGGTAATGAACTTGTCCGCGCTCGATCTTCTCTTCTAGAAGGTCTTCTTTCTTAAGTGAATAGATCTTCTCTTCGCCAACAAGACCAAAGAGCTCTCTCACTTTTGATTGAGCAAGACCACATCTGTTGGCGGCCATTTTATAGATAAGATATGAAGTCTCATCAACAAGCACTTCATTTAATTTTTGGTTATAAACATAATCTAATTCTTCAGCTTCAAAGATTGAGAATCCTTCAGAGAGAACATCTGCTAGTGGGCCTGGGTACATGGCCGCTAATTTTCTAATACAAGGCTCTTTATTAATTGTGCTTAAGATATCAACGACCGTCGTAAGAGTCGGCGCTGTCTTAACTTGACCGTGCATGATTCTTCTTAGAGTTGGTTCACTAACAGTACAACGTTTAGAGAGTCCATTAAGAGAGATACGTGAATGTTTATCAAGGTAGCCTCTAATCACAGCTTGAAGCTCTGAAATTACGGTTCTTTTTTCTGTACCTTGCTCAGTCATTATTTCTGACATTTTACCCCCATAACACTTCTTGGTATTAGTGATTCCCCAGTTAAATATCTCGCCATATGTGGACGCAGCCCTAACTGTCTTTCCACGAGATTTGGGTATATACGAAGAGAGGAAATTCTCTCTGGTGTTATATTTACTCTTGTTAGAACTCTTCCTGATCCAGATCCTTCACCACCTAGGCGACCAGAACCAGAACCTTCACCGCCAAGTTGATCAGCGCCAGAACCTTCACCACCAAGGTGACCAGAACCAGATCCTTCACCACCAAGATGACCAGAGCCTGAGCCTTCGCCTCCAAGCATTCCAGAGCCTGAGCCTTCGCCGCCCATTCTAAAGAATTGCTCTTCGCTAAACCCGCCGCTTCCAATAACTTCTCCGGAGCGGCAATTTGGTGAATCATAATGAATCATGATTGATCTAAGGCGATCTCCATCTTCTCCCCAGTTACCTTCAGAGGCCTGCTTTGGAGTGATGGTTTCATTAGTAATCGTTTTAATTCCCTGCTGATATAAAGCGCCGTAGAAAAGCTTCTCTTGAAGAGTGGCGATTCTTGTTACGCGAACTGGATGTGGATCAGCATTGAGCTCTTCCGCGCAGATGGGGAAGCTTCTTTTAGAGACATACTTATCTCTATAGTAACGAACAAATTTTCTGTCGTTTCCAAGGTTCAATGTTTCTTTTAAGAACATATGACGACCAAGAACTTCACGAACGACGTACTCGTCTTCGCATTCTTCAACACTTTGGCGACCATTAGGACCAATTATGTCGCAAAAAACCCTTAGGGCCTTCTTCACAGACTTTGGTCTTATATAACCATTATCCACACAGTGATTATCAACCCTAGTTTGCACATAGGTTCCGTCACCTGATTTGTAGATGATATAGTCGTCCCTACCAGCAAAGACAGAGGTACTTACAAGGCATATCAATAAGAAGGTCTTTAAGTTTTTCATGTCCTTATGTTGTAGTGTTTTTTGACGCATGGTTCAACTAACTGGGTAATTAGCCTGTAATTTTGTTCGTCGTGTCAGGATTCTAACAGTCCATGACGAACATAAGTCACTGAAATAACAGCAAGTATCTCAAGTATAATTATTGAAAAGAAGACGACTAAATAACGGAAAGTTAACAAAGCTCTGACAACGACTTATGAGTGAAATTCTATTCTTTATTTAACCAAGGTCCGGAGGACAAATGCTTAAGTCTCTGTTGTTAGTCATTTTTTTAAGTATTTTAGTACTCGGTCCAAACTGGGCTTATTCGGGGGTCTCGACTCCAACACACTCTCCCTCTCAACTTGGGACCTCCGAAGCCAGCCCTAGCCCCTTGGGCTTTGATGATCTCGAAGCCGAAAGTAAAGGCTTAGGTTTATGGCGTTTGAAAATGAGAACGCACCATAAACTAAGCACACCCACCCCACGCCTTGCAAAAGGTCCTTCCCAAAACTCAATCCTAAAATAGCAAAGGCCAAGGGGGCATTTTGTATTCCAACCTCTAGGGAGATGCTTCTGGCATCTTCCTTAGAGCACTTAAAGACTTTGGCCATAAAAAGCCCTCCTAACATTCCAAGGAAACATAAAAGGTAGATCGCTCCATAGGTTTTAATATTGCTAAGATCAATGGCGTTCTTTAATTTAGGAATCCAGATCCCCACCATAATAAGAATCATTAAATGCCCAAAGCGGTTGGCCCATAATTCAGCAAACCTTGCCTTTGATGAAAACTTTAGCCTTAAGAGCATGCCTAAAACAATAGGAAAAAGTGAAGCTCCAAGGGCGCCGAACATCTTAGCAAAAGGAATCTGCACCCTTGCTGTTTCAAAATCTAAGTAAAGCCATAACATGATGGGCATTAAGAGAACGGAGAGAAAGGTAGTCGTCACTGTAAGACAAACACTTAAAACGACATTTCCTTTTGAGAAGAAACTAAAGAGGTTTGAAGTAGACCCCCCAGGGGCGCAGCAAACCAAGATCAGGGCCAGACCTATTTCAAAGCTTAAGCCGAAGGTCTTATAGATTAGAAAGCCAAGTAACGGCATTAGGATAAATTGAGAGAGCACACCTACAAGATAACTCTTAGGCTGCTTTAGCTCTTCTTTGAAGTCTTTAAAGTTTAAAGAGCAGCCCACGGCAAACATCAAGCTAAAGATCATGATGCCCATAAGGGCCTGTTCAATTAAGGAAAATTCAGACATAGAAAAATTCTATAGGGTCTTTAGGAACATGATAAGTTCTTTTTTCTCAGCTAACGAGAACTTCTCTGATCCATCAGAGTTTAGAAACATCTTTGAATGCCCTTTATTGGAAAGTCCTTTTCGGCGCGTATCAAATTTAGCTTCTTTATCTTGATACCATGATTCAGGAATATCTCGCCCCGTTGGATAACCCACGCATTCTGAATCAAAGTCAGTCTCAGGATCATCAGCTGGTCCTTGATAAAAGACAACGGTCCTCTCGCTAGGCTTAGTCAGAACATCACATAAGCTTGGAGCTGAGTTATTATGAAAATAAGGATAGCGCGCCCATACCCCTACAAGTGGTGGCGGAACATAACCTTTTTGAGGAACAACCTTTGTCTCCATCCATTTAGAAATCGCTAAACGGTTTAGATCCTCAGAGAAATGCTTCATTCCCTGCCATCTTAAGGGATCAGTTCCTACATCTTTTACTTTTGTTTTCTTGGCGTAATTAACCTTAGTCGTTTTTAGTTTTTCTTCTAAGCTTAGTTCCTCTGCGTTTGGAAGATCCCAAGCCTTTTCATAACCACCATGGCATTTCACGCAGGAAGTTTTAAAATGGGCCTGCCCTCTTTTAGCCGCTTCAAGATCTAGAGAGTCTGCTGGAAAGAAATCTGTCCACCTTGGGGCTTCAATAGAGAAGACCGCGGCCGTTAGTTCTTTAATGATCTTAGAGTTATTCTTCATCCACTTTTCTAATTCTTTTAGATCAGTCCCTCTTCCAATTTCATTCCAGAGAAAGTTTGTAAGAATGGGATTGCCGCTAACAATAGAGCCATCTCTTAACCAGCGGGTCTTATACTTAAGGTTCCACCAAACACCTGGCTTTGAATCGGCCGGGGTATGAGAGAGAGCATTAGGACGAGGCTTCTTTTGAAGCTTCTTATTATGAGTGGCGTATTCGTCTTGGTTTCTCTTAGATAGAGAAAGGGCCACTTGAGCTAGAGAAGTATCTAGACCTAGGACAAGAGGAGAAACTGCTCCGATGGCCATCAAGTTCTTTTGAAAGCTCTTGTACATCTTCATCTCACCTTTTGTGGCGCCAGTTCCGAGCTTAAAGATAGTAGCAGGAACCTTAGGAGCGTACTTTTGCCCCATGATAAAAAAGTCATTAGCTTTTGTTCTTTTGTTCGTTAGTCCTAAGACGGTCTTTCCAAAGAGCTGTGTAGAGTGACAAGCTGTGCAACCAAAGGTTAGGCCTTTTGCCCCGTGGCGCTCAATAAAAGTCACGCCCATAGGAAAATCAGGTTTATCAACTGTAGGATAAGGAATTTTAAAGACCCCAGTTGCATCTTCTTCGTTATAAGGATTTAGCCCAACCCAATTGTACATATCATCCATGGAAGTAAATCCAAGAACCCTTTGACCTAATTTATAAAGCCATCTTTTAATGGGGTTCTTACTATCAGCTTCAATAGCGCGCCTTGAAGCTTCGTAAGGAAGTAGAACGCCGGTGATTGAAACCGGATAACTGCTGGTATGAATCTTTCCTTGATGAATGACTTCTTTATGCTCATCTCCTACAAGTTCATAGATATTCCCGCGGTGACCAACCTCAGGAAGCCTTGCGTTTTCAGACCAGTCGGGGGTCTTTGCAAAGAGAGAAATAGAGTAAAAGATAACGAGAAACTTGATCATGCCTGACATCCTGCCAAATAACCTATTGGTTAATACTAGTTCTTCTTGAGAAGTAATAGATCTGATCAAATATTATTCTATTTAAACTGAAAATACCAATGGCCTTAATCAAAGCGGCCTTTGGGTTCATGGCCCCCATGCAGAGGGTGTTATAGATGTATAAAGAAACAAAGGTGTCCTTTGGAAGAAGCAGAGCTCCATAAGCAGCGTGAAAGGCAAAACGATCTGATCCGACATTGCCCGTCGCAATAAGATCCCCTTTTTGCTCGTCATACATTTGAGAGATGATAGAAGTCATAAGTAGGTTTTGAATCTCATCATCCTCTAAGTCTTCTTCAGTCATAGAATCCCAATTGATTGAGTTACCACTAACAGGTTCAGTGATCATGCCGTCCCCTTTATTCTCAACGCCGACCCCACTTTGTTTAAAGTTTTTTACTTTTTCGATAAAGCTTTCTTTAAACTTTTGATAAAGATTCTTCTGATCCATGTACTGACGAAGCTTTTCAATCTCGGCCCGACGGTTAGGATCTTTCATTAAGTTATCAAGCCTCTCTTGAGCTTGTTCATTAGAGATGCCAAAAAGAGAACCATAAGCGAACATATCAACCAGTCCGGTTCCTCGGCTAAAGAAGTACTTCTTTAATGCTAAAGCAACAGGAGAATTTTCTGGGTTTGAAACAATCTTAGAGGCCACAAGCCCCACAAGAACACCTGCCGTTAATTCATAACCTAAGCGGCCAATCCATTTAGCATCAATATCTCTGTCATAGTTTTGATAAGTATAAGCGCCAATAGAAGAGGCCAGACCAATACCAATAGTGAACTTCTTAAAAGTATTCCCAGCGGCCTTTCTCTCAGGGGTCCACTTAGTCGAGCGGCAGCCATAGGCCAAGCGCTCATACTTTTTCATATAGGCGTCCATCTCTTTAGAGACTTTTACTTTAACTTCTTTGCTCGAGAGCCCTGGGTTTTCCTCTACAATCTTCTGAGCAATCTTCTTTGATTCTCTAGATTCTTCTTTAGCAATAAGTTTTTGAATCTTTCTGTGTTTCTTCATCAAAGTTGATGAGTACTCAGGGTTTGAGATCTCACTTAGTTCTTCAACAAACTTAAGCCTATTTTTATCGCGGACAATATCTAGGAAATGAAGAAATGAAGTGAACTCTTTCTTGCTTGGCTTTTTCTCTAAGCTAGCTAGTTTTTTTTCTAGGGCCTTAAGAGTTTCTTCTTTGAGCTCTAACTGAGAGGCTTCTTTCATGGCCCATGAATCAAAGCTATTCACCGTTGATGTTTGTACTTGGTCCGCTTTTAGAAAACCACTCATCAAATCCACGCACGAACTTGCATAAGCTTTAGGCATATTGGCCCAAATCAGCACAGCGATAATGAATCTAGTGATAACTCCTAACATTGAAACCCCTTCCCAAAGATTTAAGGGAATCTATCAGAAACTGAGAAATACCGAAGGTGTTCAGGAATTATTATAGGTGCGCGCCGTGTCTAAATAAGGGTTTAAGGGCCTAAATGTCCATAAGGAGCTGAAATTAGATTAGGGCCTAGAGGCTCTCCACATCCACTTTTGAAATATCAAATTCCATGATCACATCCCTACTATTAGGTTTATCAATCACTTTAAAAGGAATGCCTAATTTTCTATAAAGCCTTTGATGAATCTTAGAGGTAAAAACAAAGGCCCTCGATGCTTTTTCATCAGTTTTTAAGATGGCCATGACCTGAGCGAGGATCTCTTTCATATGATCAGGATTATCGGCATCAGTTGAAACCAAGCGCACAACCTCATAGACCTTCTCCCCTTTTTCTCTTGGTACTTTAAATCCAGTGGCCTTCTCTAAAGGGAGTAGCTCCTCTGTCTTTGAACTCTTCACAATGCCAGCTCCTCCTGTAAAATTCGGAGGTCCATTGGCGGGGTGGGCCCGGCTTTTTAAGACCAACAAGGTTCGGTCTTCCATTTCCCGTGAGCTTTTCAAGAAAGCTTTTACTTCAGCTTCACTTAACTTTAATCGTTTTGAATAAACGTCAGCCACATAGTCCCAATAACCAGAGGTTAGTTTTTTATGATCGGTCCCTAGCCTTGAAGCTTTTTCTAAATCATAGATACTGCTGTATTCGTTAACCCCTGTCTTATAAACAAAGGCGCTTTTGTCCTTACCTAATGACTTTATCCCGTCACTTCGCAGCTTGCTGGTTAACTGATCAGGTCTTATCTGTAATTTATGAGAAAAGTAACCGGGCTCATCGGCTAGCTTAGCCGCTTTTGGAAAGGCCAGCTTTAACCCGCTCTTTAATCCTCTTCCAATTGAGATCGCTTCAGAGACGGCCAACAAAAGGTATTCATTTGAGAGGTCTTTATAGCATTGATCAATTTCTTTTTGCTTTTCCACACTGGACTTAACCAGCATTGCGGCGACTTTTCTTTTACATTGAACTTCTACTTTATTTACTAGAATAAGTCCCGATGAAGCACTTATGACTTGATAAGAAATGGCCCCAACTAAAGCTTCCGATTTTTTGGCGCTTAGACCAAACCTGGCTAACCATAACCCTTGCCCTATTTTAATCGAACTAAGAGGGGGAAATAAAAATGGTCCGATGATAAGACCTGCTTCTAGAGCAACCTTTTTAATAAGTTCTTGTTTTTCAAATCTATTTTTTAAACGAAGGATACGGCAATAGTGCTTTGCCTCTTCTTCTGGAGCAGGTCCATCTTTAGAACGAAGATGATGATGAAGGCTCTCTAATAAGTAAGGCCTTCTCAACAGAGCGGTAGTTTGTTTCTCTTCTAATTCTTCTTGGTTTCTCGCAAAGGAGCTAAAAAAGAGAAGGCCTGCGTGGGCGTTATTGTTCTTACTAACAAAGTCCTTTCTGACAGCGAGATAATCGCTAGAAGACTCCATAAGAATTTTTCTAAGTTTTTTATCGCTTAATTCATCCTCCTGACCTAAAGAATCTGAGATCTTTTGACTGGCAAGTTCAGGATTATTAACTAAGAAAAGTACCTTTAAGTTTCTATAATGATTTCTCTCTATAATTAGATCTTCCGTTTTTAAGGTAGGGCATTTTAAACGAAAGCAGACTTCCATCTTTTGTTGATACGAAGCTTCAAGAATATAGAGCTCTTTTAATTGTTTGTACTTCTTAACCCGCTCTAGATATTTTTCTTCTAGTTCAGCCTTCTTAGGATCAGCCTTTAGTCCTCGCATGTGACGAAAGAGATGAACCTCATCTTTTATCTCTTTTTTAATCTTTGATTTTATCTCTAAGAAGTACTTTTCAATAAAGCCAGCAAAGCCATCGTCTTCTAATACAAATTGATCAATTGCCTCCGAACTTGAAGAGCAACTTCTTTGACCTGGAAACTCTGGAGCGCACTGTTCAGTCCAAGCCCTTAGTTCAAAGGACATAAGAATAGTGGCTATGATGAAATAGATTCTAAGCTTCTTTTCTCTCAAGAAATTTACTTCCTTATAAGGGTCTAAGACCCTTTATTATCGGCATAAACTCTTGAATACTTTACTAAAAGGATTTGGTAACAAACAAGTTTTCAGCTACTTACTAAAGTATTGATCAAATCCTTCTCTGTTCGCGACTTTAAGAAAAGCCACTTCAAACTTCAAGGGATCTTTTGCATAAAGGTATTGAAGCTCTGAAGAGATATTGATGGCCCCTAGAAGAACATCAACTTTAATAAACTCAGTCCCCGTTGCCCGCCCAAAATTAAAGATGGCCCAGTTTGGGCAGTCTTCTTGGTAAGCCTTATAATCCATCTTTAAATTCGTATAGCTTAAAAAAGCTGAGAACCCGCCCCCTTTCGCCCAGTGAACAACTTCTTCAAGTTCATCCGCTGTGTGAGGGGGGATATACTCGCCTTCTTCCTCAACAGTCGAAGAGCCGGTTGTGTTATAAAGATGAAAACCCTTGGCCATCTTTAAGAGATAGGCATCATCCTTTCCTTTAGCTTCTAACTTTAAAAGAAGGCTTATTTGATGGGGCTTTAATTCAAACGGGGAAAGATCGATCTTAGCAAAAGCAGTTTGAAAAAAGAAAAGTGCAACTAAAGCGATTAGACAATGTTTCATATAAATCTCCCCATTGAAGGCAACTTATACTGACTTAGTCTTTAGAGTGGATAGTCCGTTAGAATTTACTGAGTTAGGTTCGTCATGAGAGGAGAATCAAGCTCGTGACGCATTTAGATCTTAAAGTCTTCACAGGCCTTAAGATCATCAGGCTTTTTAAGCTTCCCCTGGCAGCTTAAAAAGGAATAGCCCCTAGCGTAGGAGAGGTATTTCTTTATTTCTATAGCGCGCTTTTCAGCCTTCTCTTTATGGCAGCCAATAGTATTTGAGCTGCAAGTAGCGGCTTCTTTTTTATAGTTTTTATTAAAGAAAGTGAGGGCCTTCTTTTGAGCAGATGTTCCATTATTTTCGAGCTTCTTCAAGCACTCTTTAACTGTGCTCTTTAAAATGTCATAAGAAATATTACTTTTTGCCCCCATTGAATGATCCTTTCCACTCTTGGCCATTTCAATCTGTAAGTATCCCTTGCTTCTTTTCGTTGGATAGATGCTCTGCTCTCTTTGTAAACGAAAGAGGTCTTTTATCTCTAAGTTGATCCGCTTGTAGCCACTGCTAGCAGCGCAAGTCTTAACCGCCCGGGCATCTTTATAAAGGGCCTTACAAACTGTTTGCCCAATATTCTTAGCGGCTGTTGAATTACTATAATCAGTGGATCTAGAACCTTTACCCGATCGCATCTCACAGCTCATGGACTTTTGTATATCCGGGTGCCCCATTAGCTTTGATTCCTCAATAGCTAAGGGTTTCATCTTATCGATCTCAACTTTATCTTCCTCGATCAATTCATCAAGCTTAGAGCTTAGCTCAGAGGCTTCTGGAACCTTTGAAGAATCCACTCCGGCCACCTTGGCGAGGGTTTGCTTATCAAGCTCTCCATCAAAGCGAAGCTTAGTCACTACCTTTCGAACAGTTTCTATTTCAGCATCTCTAGTTTCAGAAAAGAGAGGAACATACTCCTGGCACTGAGGAGCAATCTCATCTTTATTAGCAAAGGCCCCATAGTGAACTTCATCTTCATCCCCGCAACCGGAGATTTGGTTAGTATTATGATAGATCTTTTCTAAAACCGTCTTGCCGTCCTTATAATCAATATTCACTAATGTAACATCTTGATTCACGAGAAGATCTAAGTGAAGATCCGCCATGCTCGAGCCCCCTTTTGCCCTCATGCGGTCAAAGGTCTGCAAGATAAAATCATTACTAGTAGAGTTATAAGCGCTGGTTGAAGTCATGACACAACCGAGTCCTTTAAAGACTGAAGTTGAAGCGCCACTCTTACAAGAGTGATCAAAAATGGCGAGCTTTGGCTTCTCACAACCAGGATCTTTGGCCTGTTGATTCTTAATTATTTTCGCAAACTGATCCGCGTAGATTCTTTGTTTCTTAAAGCTTCCATCGGCGTTTTTTTTCACTCCATTAACTGAATGGCGAGGAACGGGCTTTCCCGTTCGTGCGTCTTTTCCATTCCGAGACCCATGGGCCACAAAGTTAAGCATCAATTTCTCTGGCCTTTCACTACAAGGCTTAGAGTAGATCTGCTCTAATTTCTTTTGAACATTCTTTAAAGTAAAAGGACTAGCATAGGCCCCGATCTTCTTTGAATAACTCTTCGCCTTTTCTTGGTCTCCAAAGAAGCTGCTCACTTTATAACCACTTTCTTTTAAGGCCTTATTGGCGTGGGCATTTTGTTCTTTAACAAACTCTAAACCACCTTCGTGATCTGCACCCATAGTGATGGCGATCTTCTCTTGAGCAAAAAGACTCATGGAAAAAACAGTGAATATGATAGTGAGGATTACTTGCAAGATTCCGCCTTAATCAGCTCAAGCCCGGCCTTCTTAATAGCCCCAAATTGCCTAACAGGCGTCTCAAGGGCCTTTCCCTCAAAGCTTCCCTTAAGCTTAGTTAGCTGCATCTTTATTGTAATATGCTGACCACTAAAATAAGAAAGGTTATATCCATTTGTTGCCAGTTTCACCTCTAATTTCGACTGCTTAGACTCACCTACAAGGAGCTTACAGCTATCCCCCTTGTGGCAGAAAATCTTTGCAAATACCTGATATTCCCCGCATTTCATGGGTCTTTGATCAGAGTCAAAGGCAAAGCTTGGCAAACAAAAGAGGAAGATAACTAGAGCTCTCACCCTAACTTATCGGTCTTTGAGGGCCCTTCTTAAGCCTAAAACCCCCATAAACTTCGTCATATGGCCTCCTTGCGAATAGAAATATTTCAATTCCTTCCCCCCGAGATCTAGGCCCGTGTTAAGTTTTTTTGTACTTCAAGAACTCTAAAAGGACCAAATATGAATATGCTTTTAAAAGTAACGTTTAGTTTTCTCTTTTTGATTCAAGTGGCTAACGCCGGCATTGTAGAGAGGTTTCTCTACCCCGGAGCAAAGGGTGAAGTTGAAACTCCTGACTACGCTAACAGAAATTTTGTAGATACCTTGATAGAAATTGAGAAAAAGAAATCAATCATTCTTAGAGGTCCTAAGTTTGATGAGTCTTTTAAAGGAAGCATCGTTCTTTTCTTTCACGGGAATGCGGGAAACTATTTCAACGGGGACTACTATCATACTCAGTACAATAAGATCCTAGGAGAAAGAAGCGTAAAGCTCTACTCTATTCAATACCCAGGTTACGCCGGAAGCACGATAAAACCAACGGAGAGCTCTCTTAGAAAAGCCGGACTTAAGGCCTTCGCTAAATTAGATAAGATCTATCCTCATAATAAAAAAGTTTTACTAGGCTTCTCTCTTGGCTCTGCCGTCACAATTCAAGTGGCGACTTCTACTAAAATAAAGTACGACCAAGTTATCTTAAACGCCCCTTGGAAAAGCTTTAAGAAGATCTGCGCCTATAACGCTCTTATCTTCCAGCCCTTTGTCTGTAAAAATAAAAAGCAGGCCTATAAGAATACTGACTTGATAGCAAAGATAAAGTCTCCCGTGGCCATCTTTCACGGAAAAAGAGACATGATGATTCCTTTTTATCATGGCAAAGCAAACTTTGAGGCCCTCGAAAAAGCGGACCGCCCCTACAAAGATCAATTCTTTCCTGTGAGCACCGGACATAACAAGATCTTTACGAAAGAGACCATGAAGCTCATCAGTAACTTCATGCTCTAAGAAATCCCCACAAGGATCAACTTCTCCTCTATAATTAAAGAATCTAATTAATGAGGAGAAATCATGAACGAAGCGATCTATTGGCTTAACGTAAACTTAATCATCACCGCCCTTATGTGGGTTCCCTACATCTTGAATCGAGTCTTAAAGCAAGGCATCGGCGCTATGGGATATGCGGGTGATCTTCCCCCTATGAGCGACTGGGCCATAAGAGCAAAGAAAGCTCATTATAACGCCATTGAAAACCTAGTGGTCTTTGCCCCTGCGGTCTTGGCCTATCTTATGCTTGATGGATCAAACTTTGAAGCGGTTCAATGCGCTATTGGGATTTATATGTTCTCTCGTATTGTGCATTACCTTAGTTTTACTTTTAAGGTTCCTTATCTTCGTACCCTGTCCTTTGTTGTTAACTGGGGAGCTACTATGTATGTGCTCTTTCAGGTTTGTTCACTAGCTGGAAAATAATATAACGGGCTACCTTGCTCTTAACGGAATATGTAAGGGTAGCCCTTTTAAGATTCTACGAACTTCACCCGCTGAAGGGCGCCAAAGATAGCGCTCTAGATCAACGGCTCCGTTTTCAACAATGATATTTTCACTTTCTAAGGCGCGCTTTTGTTCAAAGAAGCCACTCCCTACTTTTAAAGAAATACACCCTTTAGCGTTTAGAACTCGCTGCCAAGGCAGGTCATGCTTTGAAGAAGAGGAACTTAAAATATAACTAACATGGCGGGCGCAGCCTTTGGCCTTTATAAGATTTGAGATCTCTGAATAGGTGGAAACATATCCAAGAGGGATCGCTTTTATTAAAGCGATCGATCTTAGAAAAAGGGCCGTCGGTTTCTTGTGAGTTGTAATTATAACTCCTTAAGTATGAAAGTCTTAGAGGCACTCTTGAGTTGGTTGAAACCTTGATACAATTGGTAGTGATCCATACTGAGTATTAGAGGTATAACCAAAGATAATATCACCAGAATTAATTCTTCCTGGGCACTGAGCTTTATTTGGAACATTTAAATCTGCTGTAATACTGCTCGCAACACTTGGTGTTCCTTGCTGTAATAAATTATCAACAGAAGAGTCTCCTGTTAAACAAAGAGTAAAGATCATTTGAACATTATTATTTCCATGGTCTCTAATAATTGCCTTATCTCTTGTACTAGGATCAATTCCAATATAAGTCGCGAAGACTTCTGAATCATTAACCGCTGCAGGAACGAGTTTACCATTTGTATAGTTAAAGCTTCTTTGAATAGGGTTAGGGCAGTTGTTGCTCCCTTCGTTATTAAAATGAAAAGGGTTACTCGGATTCATGGCCCTAACAACTTGCATATTTCCATCTAAAGACTCCTTGATCTCTTCAGCATGAGATTCAATTGAAGAGCCACTACAAGTTTTAGATCCGGTGCTTGCTACAGTTCTTGAAGCAGAATCATTACAAACAATGGACTTATCATTTTGGTTGAAACTAAAAAGGCTAAAGAATCCTAAAGTAAAAACTATTCCTAAACGAACACTCATCATAACAATCCCTCTTTTAAAGTTTAATTCCTTTAAGAACTGCAATCGAAATGCCAAGAGAAGTATGTAATTTAGGTTAGTTAGCCTTAAAGAAGTGTCAATTAATTTAATAGTGTTAGTTAACTAACAGAGATGATTAGCGAAGTAATAAACTCTTTCCCCTAAAACCAAGGCCTAGCTTTCCCCCGCGAAAGATCTTTGAATAGACTTCTTCCATTTTCTCGGAGGTGATCTTTTGATTATCAATATCTTTGATCTGAAAGTTACTCCAAGTCTTAATAAGATTGATGAACTGATCTTGACTCATCTCAATCTCGTGTTCATAAAGAATCTCTTTAGCCAGGCTAAGATCAGTCTTCTTAAGAAGTTCAGAAGTGGGATAGCCTTCTCTTCTACTAGCGGCAGGAAGATACTCATCAAAAAGAGCGTTATGGGCCTCTTGTTCAGAGTCAATCTTTGAGATCAATCCAGAAAAGCCATAGGAATCAATATTAAGATAACCATTAGGCCTTAGAAGACGCTTGGCCTCATTTAAGAACTTCTCTTGCTCTAACCAATGAAAGCCCATAGAGATGTTCATTAAATCAAAGCTAGCCTCTTCAAAGGGAAGCTTCTCTCCAGGGGATTGAATAAACTCTAGATCATAGTTCTTTCTTGCCTCAGCGAGCATAGAACTTGAGAGGTCACAGCCAATAACCTTTTGGGCAATCTTTGATAAGGCAAAGGTAGAATGCCCAGTTCCGCAGGCCACATCTAAGGCGCAGGAAATCTCAGTATCAAAGTATTCTTTAATTCTTTGAAAAGGAAGATGATGATACATAGGCCGATAGCTTTGATAACGGCTGGCCTCATCTTTATTTTCAAAGGGATTCTTAACTTCCATTATTGTCTCTATCATTAATGATCCTTACCCCTCTTTTTGAAAAGAGAAAGGTAAAGGTCCACTGAGTGAAGACCACTAGTTTATTTCTAAAATCGATTAAGAAAAGAATATGAATAAAACTCCAAGCGAGCCAAGCGATCAGTCCTGAGATTCTAATAGGGCCCTTTTGAAGCACGGCCTTAAACTTACCGATGGTGGCCATAGAGCCTTTATCAAAATACTTAAAGGGTTTCTCTGATCCACTAAGAAGGGACTTCCCTAAGTATCTTCCTTGCTGAGTCGCCACGGGGGCAAGACCAGGAAGTGGCTTTCCTGCATCATCTTTAAAATGAGCGGCGTCACCTATGACAAAGATATTCTTATGAGCTTTTGTTGATAGGTTTGGATTAACTAAAGCTCTTCCGGCGTTATCTAATTCAGAATTTAGCTGAGTTAAAAGAGGAGAGGCCTTATTACCAGCGGCCCAAATAATATTCTTGGTTTCAATCACTTGATCAGTGGTCTCTACTGAGTTCTTAGTTATCTTTTTAACAAATGATTTTAATAAAACCCTGACTCCAAGCTTTTCTAGATCCTTTTGAGCTTTCAATGAAAGGCTCGCGGGATACATTCCAAGGATCTGAGGCGCACCTTCCACTAAATAGATAACTGCTTTTGAGGAATCAATATTTCTAAAGTCATTAACCAGAGTCTCTTTCGTAATCTCAGCTAAAGCTCCGGCCATTTCAACCCCCGTCGGTCCCCCGCCTACAACCACAAGGTTGATCTCTTCACCGTACTTGGCGCTCTTTTCTGCTTCTTCAAAGGTTTTTAAAAGCTGGTTTCTAATATTTAAGGCGTCCCCTAGAGTCTTTAATCCTGGAGCATGCTCTTCCCATTCAGGGTTAGCAAAGTAACTATGACGGGCGCCTACTGCGAGGATTAGATAATCATAATCAAAAGACTTTCCTGACTCCGTTTGAATCTGATTCTTTGCGGGATCAATCTTAGAGATGCCATCCATCAAGACTTTAATGTTTTTATATTTTGAAACAACTTCTCTAATAGGAACGGCAATATCCGCTGGAGATAAGGCAGCGGAGGCTACTTGATAAAGAAGAGGCTGAAAGAGGTGATGATTTGATTTATCAAAGAGGGTCACGTCAAATGAGGATCCTCCTAGAGTCTTAGCAGCGCTAAGACCTCCGAAGCCTCCTCCAATGATGATGACCTTCTTCATTTAAAACCTACTTAAGAGGATCTCAAGCGGAGTTAGGGCAACAATTCCTTTAAGATCAGGACCATGGGCCTGACCTGTAAGACAAGCTCTCGCTCCCATAAAAAGGGGCTTCCCCTTGATGCCTAATTCTTTTTTAAGATAGTTCATCCACTCACCCACTAACTCTTCTGTGGCAAAAGAAGTTCCAGCAGCTTTTAGTTTTTCTAGTTCTGCTTTTATATATTCTTGAATCTTAGGCGTCGTTTCCCAGCTCATGGCCTCTTTATAATCTTCTTCACTTGATACGCCTTCTTTAAAGAGAACCGCCGTTAACTCGTCAAGCTCAGTGATCAATTGCATCTTTTCTTTAAAGACTGAGAGGCATTTATTTTGCCACTCAAGAGGCTGAGTTCTAAACTTTGATTCTTCTGGCAAGGCTTCAAGAGCATGGGCCAAGAGGTCTTCTTCACTTAGAGCGCGCAGATGCTGCTCGTTAAAGAAGTTTAATTTTTGAATATCATACAGGGCCGGTGATTTATTAAATCTTGTGGCGTCAAATCCTTTAGCTAGGTCAAAAACATTAAAGATGTCTTTCTCTTCAGGATGAGACCAACCTAGGAGGCATAAGTAATTTAAAAGAGCCCCTGGTAAGTAATGCTGATCTTTATACTGACGAACCGAAGTGGCCCCGTGGCGTTTTGATAATTTCTTTCTATCTTCACCTACAAGCATAGAGAGGTGAGCAAAGGTAGGCATCTTAGCGTCAAAGGCTTCGTAGAGAAGGATCTGTCTAAGAGAGTTATTAAGATGCTCTTCTGATCTAAAGGCGTGAGTGATCTCCATCTTCCAATCATCGACAACGCAGCAAAAGTTATAAACAGGATATCCGTTGGCGCGAAGAATGACAAAGTCCCCTACCATATCAGGAAAGAACTTAACTTCCCCTCTTACCATATCAGTGAACTTAACTTCTTTTTGTGGGTTTCTAAAACGAATAACATACTCGTCCCCTTTATCCATGCGTGCTTTCGCTTCAGCTGGGTCAAGAGAGGCGTACTTATCATGATAAGCGTGAGGAGCCTTCTTCTCTCCTTCGGCTTTTGCAGTTAACTCTTCAAGCTCCGCGCTTGAGAGAAAACAAGGATAGGCTTTATTTTCACTTACTAATTGCATAGCAAGCTCTTTATAAAGATCAATCCTTTCAGACTGACGATAAGGTCCGTGATTCTTTGGCTTATGCGGGCCTTCATCAAATTCAAGACCAAGCCATTTAAAGTCCTCTAACATTGACTCTTCGTACTCAAGCTTTGATCTTTCTTGATCCGTATCTTCAATCCTTAAAACAAACTCTCCACCAAGAGATCTTGCAAAGATTAAATCATAAAGAGCTGTACGAGCGCCACCGATATGCTGGTGACCTGTAGGACTTGGAGCGTAACGAACACGAACTGTCATAATATTTCCTTTAATAAACTAGTAGTTTTGATTCAGTCAAATCCTGCATGGCGTACTTAATTCCTTCTCGCCCAAAGCCGCTTTCCTTGACTCCCCCATAAGGCATAGAGTCCACTCTAAAGCCTGGGATATTATTGATCATTACCGCCCCCACTTCAAGATCACTGAAGGCCTTCTTCATATGATCAAGGCGGTTAGTAAAGACGCCGGCCTGAAGGCCATAAACGGAGGCGTTCACTTCTTCTACTGCGTGAGAGAAGTGGCTAAACTTTTCTATGATGGCAACGGGGCCGAAGACTTCGTCGCAAACGATCTTTAAATCTTTAGAGGCGTTTGAAATTAAAGTGGGCCTATAAAGATTATGCTCTTCATCAAAGGCCTCTCCCCCGCAAAGAATCTGTGCCTTTGAATTTCTCGCCTCTTCAACCCAGGCCTCTACTCTTGAATAATGACTATCGTCAATAATAGGACCGACTAAAACATTCTCATCATGGGGATCCCCAATCTTAAGCGCTTCAGTCTTCTCAACAAGCATATTGATAAAGCGGTTATAGATTTCATCTTGCACGTAGATTCTTTGCGTGGAGATGCAGATCTGACCGGCGTATAAAAAAGCGCCTTTAGCGATTAAGTCTGAGGCCTTCTCTAGATCAGCGGTTTGATCCACGATGACCGCAGCATTTCCACCGAGCTCAAGAGTGACTTTCTTCTTAGGCACCTTTTCTTTTAATTCCCAGCCAACCTTAGGGGAGCCAGTGAAAGAAAAGTATGTGATCCTTTCATCTTTAAGCATCTTCTCGCATTGATCATTTTCACAAAGGGCCACTTGAAAGCTTCCCTCAGGAAAGCCCGCTTCTGTGCATAACTCTTCTAAAGCTAAAGCTGTCAGAGGCGTAAAGAAAGAAGGCTTAATTATTATTGGCGCTCCTACGGCAAAAGCCGGAGCTAATTTATGTAGGATTAGATTCAAGGGAAAATTAAAAGGAGAAATACCTAGAACCACTCCCGTACTAAAACGCTGAGTATAGGCTTCTTTTCCCGTGCCCGCTCCAAAATCAACAGGAACAACTTCACCAGCAAAGCTTAAGCATTCATGAACGGCAAAGTTAAGAGTCGCAATGGAGCGCTCTACCTCAGCTCTAGCATAAGAGAGAGGCTTGCCCGCTTCAGCAACAATAAGGCCCGCGAAGCGTTCACTATGAGTTTCTAAAAGTCGGCTTAGATTCTTTAAAAGATTCGCTCGTTCGCCGCTTGAAGTTAATTTAAGAAGAGAGAATGATTTATGAGCTTTTGATAAAAGTTTTTCAACTTCACTATCAGTTAGCAATTCTAGTGAGCCAAGCTCACTTCTTGAATACTTGTCGAAGACTTTAAATCCCATAAGGGGCTTATATCAAAGGGCTAGCCGTAAGAAAAGAAGCGATTATTGCTCACCATCTTATTGGCGAGAACGAGATTCCTTTGCAAGAAACGATGCTCCCCTACGCGGAAGAGTTCTATATCGTGAATGCGGCATAATGTTATTTTCGCCACTCCATCTCTATACACTTGATACAGCCGGTTCTTATAAAGGTTTGAATCCTTATTCTTAAAAACATAATTTTGCCCATCGGCACGGCACGCATCACACATTGTTCTCTCCTCACAATTTATTTAATAACCTATCGGAAGACTCGGATTAAACTTTAGCCCGCAACTGCTTGAAAATATAAAGTTCAAACTAAATTTATCTATTAGGTCAACCTTCTAGTTATGATTAGTCGTTTCTTTTCATAGAGGCCCAAAAAAGGATAGGATGTCCCCGTAAACCACTCCGGAGATAATTATGAGCGACCAGCCCTTGGCCACACTAGAACCTTTAAAGATTCCCAACAAACTAGCCCCGAACCCAACTTCAGAGCCACGCTTTAAAGTTGAATGTAAAAATGCAGCTGGGGAAACAGAGATTCTTGGTGATCCAAAAGCAACCCGAGCTCTAGTCGCTCTTATGAATCAGCACGCTGTTATAGGAGGCGCCGCTTGCCATTGGGGTGGGCCCGCAGCCTTTGCTGAAATGATGGCCTCAGTTCATACCATCATGTTTAGAAAACCAGTTTGGCATGAAGCTTATAATTTCGTGAACGATGCCGGTCACGCAGAGAATGGAATCTACGCCCTTCGCGCGAACTACGGTTTTGATAAGATGAATATTGATTCACTTCGAGGCTTTCGCTCAATTGAATCAAAGCTAACCGGTCACGGTGAAGCTCATTTAAATCCTGAAGGTGTCTTTCTCTCTAACGGTCCTCTAGGCTCTGGACTTCCTGGGGCTCAAGGACTCGCTCTTGGAGATAAGATCATCGGTAATGATAGAACAACCATCATCTCAATAAGTGACGGGGCCTCAATGGAAGGCGAGGCCAAAGAGGCCATGAGCGCGATTCCTGGCATGGCCAAGAAGGGTCAGCTAAACCCATTTGTGATGCTTGTCTCTTTTAACAATACAAAACTCTCTGGAAGAATCGAAACTGATTCCTTTGATATGACTCCTACCTTTAAGTCTCTTGAAACCTTAGGCTGGAAACTTATCTGGGTCAAAGAAGGTCATGACTTAAATAAAGTCCACCCAACAATTGATAAGGCCATTGAAGAAGCTAAGGCCAACCCAAAGCAGCCAATTGCTGTGGTCTTTGAAACTATTAAAGGCTACGGAATCAAGGCAACTGAAGAAGCCCCAAGTGGCGGCCATGGTTATCCTCTAAAAGCTTATGATCCAAAACTGCCTGAGTTCATCTCTGAGATCTATCATGGTGAAGCTCCAGCGGAGCTTACTAAGTGGGCCGAAGAATTAGTGGCCTCAAAGCCTGAAGCAATAGAGAAAAAAGCTGACGCCATTAAGAAAGAAAAAGTTCAACCAGGTTTTGCAAGAGCTGCTATCAATGCGGCAAAAGCTGGCCTTCCGGTTTTCTCAGTAACAGCAGATCTTCAAGGATCAACTGGGATCGCGGGCTTTCATAAAGAATTTCCAAATAACTACGTCGACGTGGGAGTTGCCGAAAGTAATATGATCTCAACGGCAGTGGGCCTCTCTAAGCAGGGCCTTATTCCTATCGTCGATACGTTCGCCCAGTTTGCTATCTCTAAAGGAAATCTTCCTCTTATCATGGCAGGACTTTCTCAAGGACCAGTCATTGGTCTCTTTAGCCATACTGGTTTTCAAGACGCGGCCGACGGCGCCAGTCATCAGGCCACGACTTACCTAGCGGCGACAAACGCTCTTCCTCATACAACCACAATTACTTGCGCTTGTTCTAAAGAAGCAGAAGCCTATATGACTGAAGCTATCAACCGCTTTAAGAAATCTAGAGAATCTGGAAAAGATCCTGAATCATACCTCTTCTACTTTGGGCGCGAGAATCACCCAGAATATTATAAAGAAGGACTTAACTACGAATGGGGTAAGGCCCAAGTATTAGAGAGCGGATCTGATGTTGTTATCGCAACCGGTGGTCCTCTTGTCGCTAAGGCCTTATTAGCGGCAGAGCAATTAAAAGTTGAGGGCATAAACGCCACAGTGATCAATAACTGCTTTGTTAACAAAGTAGACGTTGAAACCTTTAAGACTGAACTTGCCAAGAACGGTGGCCGCTTAGTTACTGTTGAAGATCATCAGTTAATTGGCGGAATGGGAGCGACTTTATCTCACGCCCTATCAATGGCAGGAGTGGATTTTAAACTTAAGTCTCTCGCTATCGATGGTCAGTTTGGTCAATCAGCTTACTTAGCTGATCATTTATACAAGGCCCACAAGATGGATGAGGTTGCTATTGTTGCTGCTGTTAAAGAGTTATTATAATGAAACTAGCTTTTCTTTTCTTAATACTAATTTCTTCATGCGCGCATCCTTATAAAGACAAGACCATTATCGCCCATAGGGGCGCTAGTGGTTATCTTCCGGAGCATACTCTTGAAGCCGCGGCCTTGGCCCATGGCTTTAACCCGGATTTTATCGAACCAGATATTGTCATCACCAAAGATAACCGCGCCATCATCCTTCACGATATTCATCTTGAAGGAAATACTGATGTAGAAAAAAAGTACCCAAGAAAGAAGCGAGCTGACGGTCGTTGGTACCCCATCGACTTTACCTTAAAACAAATAAAAACCTTAAACGTCCACGAAAGGGCCAAGGGGGATCAGCCGGTTTTCTCTGGTCGTTTTCCTTACGGAAGAAGCCGCTTTAAGGTTCCCACTCTTGAAGAATACATCGAATTGATTCAAGGCCTAAATCATAGCCGCCAGAAGAACATCGGCATCTACCCAGAGATCAAGGCCCCCGCTTTTCATAGGGCCCATGGCAAAGACGCCCTCGGTATTGTCATGAAGATCCTAACCGCCTACGGCTATAACAAGCCTGGCGCGCCTATCTACCTCCAATGCTTTGACCCTGATCTTCTTATGGAGTTTAGAAAACGCTATCCAGACTCCCCCATAAAACTAGTTCAACTCATCGCCCACGATTCATGGGGAGAGAGCGCTCATAACTTTGCTGCCATGATGACCGAAGAAGGCATGAATAAGATTGGAACCTACGCCAATGGCATCGGTCCATGGACGCCCTTCATCCTAAAACCAAGCGCCGATCAAAGCTCTTTTGAAAGAACCAACCTCATCGAGCTGGCCCATAAGAACAACCTCGTGGTTCACCCCTACACCCTAAGAGACGACGCCCTTCCTAAGTACGCCAAGGACGCAAAGTCCCTTCTCACCTACCTTTTCAAGGCCGGGGCCGACGGAATCTTCACGGATTTTGTTGAGAGCACAGTGAAGACCCTCAGAAAATAAGGGGCCACTTAGAACCGGCCCTTTCCTACTATCAGCCTCTTCACGCATCGCACGAAGCCCTTTAGACCCTAAAAAGCAGGCATCTAATTTGCAACTACCCTAAGTGAACTTTTAAATTGAGACAAAAAGGCACCAACGGGATCGTTATGAAAAGACTTGAGAGGTCGCTGAAATTTTTTAAGAACTTCCACATCATGATGCTCATGATTGGCTTCGCTATACTTGCTGTTTTGGTGAATATCACTTCGCCTTGAGTTTGAGTCTCAATGTCCAGCACAGGTTTGCTGGCGCTTTGTCCATGCGGATTAAACTTTGAAATTATAATTTTTCATTCCAGCAACAATTGAATCCGGGGCGACTATGTCCTTAATACTTGGCTCAACCAAGGTCGCATAAGCTAAATCAGCATCACAAGTAATAGCAAAGCTAAAAACACTCGCCTTTAGAGAGTTTAATATCATTGAGTCAAAAAGCGCTAATCCTGAGCTGCTACTAATAGTGATAGCGTCTTTGAAAAACAACTTTTCAGTAAAAAGATCTCTTTGGCTCTCTTCATTCGGACTTAGATATTTTATCCCTGTGGCCATAAGCAAATCGTAGGCCTCCTGTAAGTGGTTTCCTAAAAATGCTTTTGTAAGTTCTGGCCAAGGACTTTTCCCGGAATGTTGTACACCAGGGAATGTATCTCTAATTCTCTTCAGATCACCTTCGTTAAAGATGAGGTCTTTTCCTTGAGTCTCTTGAAGCTTCTTGTATAAACCATATTTTGTTTTAATCAATGTCCTACTAGCTTTCGAAAATCTTAACTTAGAGCTTTCATCAATTGAATCAGCGAGGTTCTCAGTTAATAAAATCCTGCGATAGATATTAATAAATTCGGCAGAGGTCACTATATTAGTAAATAGGCCTATATCATTGGCTATAATCTTATCATCTAAAAAATCAATGACCTCTTCATGATTGGCCTTAACTTCATAACTTAATGCCACCAGAATATTGGTGTCTAATATTGTTCCATTATAGAAGTTACCAACTTTCTTTAGCCCTATGAGGTAACTATCAAATTTAGAGAAAGGAATTAACTGACCCATTATAGACTAGCCTGATCGCCCTCTTTATTTTTTGGAAGGTAATCTGGAATTTTTGCAATCTTCTTATAGGTATTGGAATAGCTTGGGTTTGTCTCTTCAGGTGCTATCTCTACTTCAGGTTCAAGAACAGTATTAAGCTCATCTATCATACTCTGAGAGATTCGCTCCTTTCTAATCTCTTTAAGCCTATTCACTAATTCTTTAAAGGGCTTCTTCTTACTTGTCATGGCAGATCCTCCTCTGTGATTTAAGATAAATATAACATCTGAAGTGGAAACCTAACTATTCAAAATCATTATGAAGATATCTCTCTAAAGGATTAGTGATCTTCAATCACTTCAAAGGTTCTTCATGGAGTGTCCCCATCAGTAAAACTTATATATCATGGTTGAAAAAAAGACAGGTCGTCATGTTTATCAGGCAACATATTTTTCACAGACAGAAAAAATTAAAATTGTGCCATGTACTTCTGTCCCTCAAAATCCAGTTGGAAGAATTAAACGAGCTGGGCACCGCTCAATCAGGGGGAACCTAATATCTTTATGATCACCCTTTATAACAAGTAAAGGAACTAAAGTGCCGACCTTTGGCTTAGATGAAACAATCGCACCATCAACTCTAACCTTTTTGCCAAAATAATCGTATTCCACAATCATTCTGTAATTGAAAGAAAATCGAGAATACCACTTCCAACCAGCAAATTCAGAGTCGACGATCACTCCTAAAACAAAATGTCCTTCTCTCAAGAAGTCTTGACTCTTCCTATACCGAAAAGGCCTAGAAAGAATCACGAGTACGAACGAAACTACAAATGAGAAGATTGTAGTCTGAAAGTAGCCACGACTAATCCCTTGATAAATCATAACCGAATACAGAATCAAAAATGGAGATAGCAGTAAAAGAATATAGAGAGAAACCCAAGATCTTTTCAACTCTATTTTTCTTGGCAATTGATTTAATTTTAAAAGTTTTATCTCTGAATCACTTAACATATTAATGTTTTATCAAGCCCCTATTAGGGTATACAGTTCCTTGGATGACGTGCCGGATGACGCCTTGGACGACGTGCCAGCAGACTTATCCAACCATTTCATAACTAAAGTATAAGCCATTTCCTAAATGCGATCTATCGTAAACATTAACTATTTGTTATCATAAAGAGGTATTACTTATTCAAGGTTTTGTAAGTGAAGCTAAATTGGTCAAACTCAATTGAAGAATTAATCTATACTCTTACTAAAGAAAGAAAAGTATTAGCAGTTTTATACTTATCATCTTGTTTCAGTTGGATTCTTAGAGAGTTCTTCAAGACCCCAAACGCACCATTCTATCTCGATCCTATCAGCAGCTTCTTTTTATTCATGGGTGTACTAATATCTTTTATCATTCTGTTTAGGATTAGGAATTCATTTCTTGAGAGAGATCAAAGCTTTAAGCAAGAATTTCGAGAAGCACTTAAAATTATTTTCCCATTTTACTTATTTCTTATTATTTATATGTCTTTAGGGTTTCTTAGTTTACTCTTTTTCATTTTCCCCTTCCTTATCTTTTTAACTTACTATGGCTCTACTAGTAGCTTTTTCTTTATCAATTCGGGCGAAATATGGAAATCATTTAAGTCATCAAAGAAGCTCTATAAAGAAAACAAGCTCTTAATCATCCAATACCAATTCATTTTTTATATGATCGTGTTTATTTCAGGATCCAATAAGGCGATCTATAACTTAATTCACTTTGGGTTAGACTCCAAACTCTATCCATCAGTTGTTATCGGCCCCTTTGGTCCCTCGTGGCTTATATCATTTTTAGGTTTTAATTTCTTATCATGGCCTCTAGGGTTGATCGGCTATATGTTTGCCCTTCAACATTCGAAGATTAAAAATAGGAAAACACTTTATTAGCTCTCTACCCTTCTGAGAAAATAGAAAGCCAAGTTGGTATCTAGTTCATTGATACGCGGTTCCTTTTGGTGGTTTCGATGACTTAGCTAATTATATCATCAAAATTTACTGAGACATTTGATAATTTTTTTCAGCATTGAAAAAATAGACTTTAAATTCGTGAAATTCCCATTTTACACGCAGAAAAACTCTTTTCTTTGGTGGAATTCCCTATGAAAAAGAGTTCTTAAGAAAATATTCAGTGATAATACTTAGAAAAGTTTTATAAATACCTGAAAGTACCAAAAGGAACCGCGTACCCTACTTAAGAAGCTCCTGCTCCACAAACTTAACAGAACCATCATCACATGAACGGGCCTGGGCCCTGGTGTGAGCGACACCATGATATCTTCTATTGTTAGTGCTAGCATTTGTGTGAATAACAGCGCCGTCCATTAGATAGGCTTCAAAGATGCCGTTGTCATTTGGGTAGAACCAGGCAGCTTCGAGTTTGATCATGCCGGAGGTCTTTAGGATTCTGAGTTCGATCTTCTTTCCGCCAACGTCTTGGATAATATTGGCCACTTTATCGTTGAGAAGTTTTTCGCAGTAGTGAGAGAAGAAGCCGTGATCGTCGGTTAGGATCTCGTCTATGTAGCGAAAGAAATTACTGTTGAAATGAATGGGGCCTCGGCTTGGGACTTGAAGCCTGGCCGTGAAGTTTCCAAGAGAGGTGGCGCGTCTGCCGCAGACTTGTTCCTTTGCTTTGAATTCGAAGACTACTTTGTTGTTTTCAAAGCGGGAGAGGTATTCTCTTTTATCTCTTAGAAGTTCGCAGGCCTCAACGCCTAGGAGTCTTTCTGCTTCAGTAAAAGGTCTATTAGTGCTGAGGGCGTTTCCGAAGGAGAGGCCCTTGTCTTGTTCTTTGAGTTTGTCTTTTCCGCAAGAGAAGAGGCTAAGAAGTAGTAGGCAAAGAAGAGCTTTAGTCATCATGACAGATCCTTTAAGGGTTTTACTTATTATAATAAAAGCTTAAATGGATCGGCAAATGCCCTAGAGCCCTATGGATGCTAGCGTTTTAAATCCGAGCGAAAGTGTTTGATTCTCTTTTTATTGTCTACGTACCAGATATCAAAAGAGGGGTCATCGTCCACTTGCCCGATGGCGTAAAAACGGAAGCTTCCTTTCTTAAGGCATTTCATTTTTTCAAATTCTTTTTCTATTTTCTTCTCAACTAAGACTACTCTTTCATAGACCCCGTGAAGATCAAGAGTGTTTGAAGGTGAGTTCTTGGCGATGAGATGCTGGCAAGTCTTTGGGACCCCAAAGTAATAGAAAAAAGATTCTCTTTTACCTTGTTTAAAAACCTCTCTCAGATCAACTTCATAAGAGCCATTTTTCTTTTTTGATTTAAGAAGGGCCTTGTATATTCTCTTTAGACCTTCCTTGGCCCCCTCTGTTCTTTTGGCGTAATCCGCGAGGGCGGCTTCTTTATTACAGAATCTTTGGTTGGTGGGGTTCTTACAGAAGTCGATAAAGGTTCCCGCTACGCAGGCCGACTTTTCTTTTTCATTTCCAATATTGGCGCATTTCTTATTCACTTCTTTCATGAAGGCCTTCTCACTGGAAAATGCTATTAAGGGAAGGAACATCAAAGCTAGAAATAATTTCATTAAAAATCTCCTACGTCGCATTGAAGGCAAACTAGGCCTATCTCTCGCCACATCTTTACAACCGAAGCTCTGTCTTCAACGACAAAGAGAACTTCATACTTATCTTTTATCTGATCAAGAAAGATCTCTTTTTTAACATCAGAGTCTTCTCTACGATCACTTTTTGGTCTCATGAAAAGTTCATCGACTTCAATCTTGTGTTTTGTCATCCACTCAAGAGTTTGAGACCTATAAGACTCTCCCCTTCCTGTGATGAAGACGGTCTTATAGCCTTTGTCTTTCATGGCGAGGATTAAATCTCTGCACCAAAGATTTAACTCATCATGGACCATGCCTTCGTTAAAAGCTTTCCAGTCTTTTGTCTTAGATTGAACATGATGAACCCTATGATCCACGTCTGCTAAGGTTCCATCTATGTCGACTAGGATTGCTTTTTGCATCAGTGTCCTGCTTTACAAAAACTAAGAAGGTTTAGACCAATCTCTTTGTTAGGTAGGCGTTCAATGTCAGCGTTGAAAGGACGAAAGTTAATCTCGCAAGTAACGGCGACTTTAGCGCTAAAGAGATGACCGCCATAGGCGCGAAAGTCTTCTCCCCCTAAAACGGTATGAATATGAAAGAAGGGCTTTCCTTCGAAGAAGGAGAGGTTTCCATCGAGGCTTAAGAGTTCAGCTTCGTCTTTGAACATCTTTCGATCATAGTGTTTATTAGCTAGATGATAGAACCCAAGCTCGCAGTCCTTTAAGGCGCCAATCCCTGACATATGCCCGGACTTTAGGCCTTCTTTTGCGGCCCATTTTTCTAGAGTGCTAAAAAGATCTTCATCTTTATCTAAACGTAAAAACCAATTCTCACCGTCTTTAAGTGCTTCCATGAATCCTCCAAAATATGAGAATAGGTTACGGTGAGTAGGCCTTAATGTCATCTAAGCATTGTGGGCCGTAGAGGGTTTTATTGCCCTCTGTGACGAGGCCTTGGATAAACTGGAGAAGGTCTTGATTTCCTTCGTTCATCCAGTACATAACGCAGTCTGAATTAGAGCAGTGGGCCCCGTGGGCCTGATCATGATGCTCGGTGACAGCGGAGACACCGTTAGCAACTATGCCTAGGGCGTGGCCCATTTCATGAACCAAAGTGGCCTGCTCGCCAAATTTTACAACAAGAGATTCATCACTTGGTCCAAGCTGCCTAATGGCGTCTTTAAAGATAGCGATGATAGTGGTCCCTGTAATACTAACTCCAAGGACAGAGTTAGAGATCTGCTCTCCAGAATTATAGGCCCCTTTTAAAAAGAGGATGGTAAAGAAACTTGAAGCTTCGTCCGTGGGAGGAACTCCTAAGGTTTGCGCAAACTCAACAATCTCCCCTGGTGTCCAGCTGTCTTTACCTTGCGCGGTCACAAGATTCATTTCATTCAATTCTTTTGGAATATTGACTTGGGTATTTTGAGTTCTGACTTCAAAGATCTTTTTAAGATTCTCTTCTAAGAGTCCCCATAGTGGTTGGTCACGGTTGTTCTTTCCCGCATAAGGCTCTGCCCCTGCTTCGTAATAAACCCTAACGTAGAGGTGTCTCATATTGGGGCCATAGAATTTATTAAGATTCTCTGGGGTCTGACTCTTATTGATCACAGAAGCGGAGGTTGGGACAAAGTCCGAATCTCCACAGCTAATGATAAGAAAACTAAATATGAGGTAAAAGAGGAATCTCACCTCATCTTATCGACAGATGAGGGTCTATTCTTTATCTGAAGGGGCCTTTAGCTGACCATTGTTTTTATAGTCTGAAACCCCTGAAATCATTATCTTTTCCGCCATCTTAGAAGTGTAATCCTCAGGTTTAATTGGCGGATGGATGGTGACTTTGATTGCTCTTCTCTTGAAGATATTAGGCATCTTAAAAACCACCTTTCCCCCAGAGTAACTAAAGATCGAGCCCCAAAGGCCATCAAGACTAACAAGAACCACTGGAACAGGGTTGTCTTTTAAGACTTTAAGAATGCCCGGCTGAAACTTTCTCATCTTTCCATCACGGCTAATCCAGCCCTCAGGAAAGATACCAAGCGTAGCCCCTTCTCTTAGGTGATCGCCAATCTTATCAAAGGCCTTCTTTAAAACTTCTGGGTCTTCTTTTTTAGTGGCGATAGGAACAAGCTTTGCCTGGCTAAACCAAAAAGGCCCCGTGGGAAGATAATAAAAATTATAATCAATCACAAAACGGATGGGCTCTTTAAAGGTACCCATAAGGATAACCCAGTCCACGAAGCTAATATGATTGCAGGCCAAGATAAAGGTTCCTTTAGGAACATTTTCTTCTCCAACAACTTCAACTTTATAAAAAAGCTTGGTAAAGATCTTCATCCAAAACCTAACGGCGTGTTCTGAATAAAACCAATAGACGATGTAACTAACCAAGATATGCAAGATTCCAAGGACCAAGCAGACAAAAGGAATTCCTTTTGGAACTAAGAGCATAACCACAACTGAGGCGGTCACCATAAAAAGTGCGTTCCAAATATTATTTCCCGCAATAGTTCTAGCTAAGACTCCAGGGTCTGAAATCTCCTGCACATAAGTCATTTGTGGAACTGTATACATGCCCCCAAAGACTGAAATCATAAACAGATCAAAGACTGCTCTAAAGGCCGCAGGCTGAGTGAAGAACTCTGAGAGCCCTACCAATTCATCAGGCTTAATATAACCCTTAGGCATAAAATAAAGATCAATTAAAAAGATTCCCATCAAGACGCCGGCCGTAGGAACAACGCCGATTTCAACTTTCTTATCAGAGATCTTAGCTACAATAAAAGAGCCAACTCCCATTCCAATAGTAAACAGAGCGAGAAAAAGAGTGGCCACTGTTTTATCACCGCCTAAGACATCTTTACTTAAGGTAGGCAGGATCGAAAGGATGGCCGCTCCCATAAACCAAAACCAAGAAATACCAAGAACAGTTTTAAAGATCTTTGTATCTCTAGCGGTGATCTTTAAGATCTCCCAGGTAGGACGGAAGAAAGTATAATCAACCTTTATCTCAGGATAGATGACCCCGACTTTATTGATAAACTGAGAAGTGAGGATCCCAAGCCCACTAAAGAAAGTCAGACCAATAGCAATAGGAAAGACAAAGTTCTCAAGAGGAATGCTTCCTCCCATGATGGTTCCCACAAGGATTGCAATAAAGGTTCCGGTACTGACAAAAGCGTTAGCAAGAACTAGTTCTTTATCTTTAACTAAAGCGGGAATGATTCCATATTTTAATGGCCCAAAGAAGGCCGACTGAGTTCCCATGCAAAAGAGCACGAAGAAGAGCATTTGAAAGTTTTCTAAGTAAAAACCAAGTGAAGCCACGCACATGATCAAAAATTCAGTGATCTTTGTGACCTTGATGACCGTGGCCTTTTCATACTTATCCGCGATCTGACCCGCAGTTGCTGAAAATAAAAAGAAAGGCAGGATAAAAATCCCACCAGCGGCCGGGACCAGCATGGCCGCGTCTAATCCCCAAAGAGAGACGCCTTGATAAGCAATAAGAATGACCATGGCATTCTTAAAGAAATTATCATTCAAGGCCCCTAAGAATTGAGTCCAGAATAAGGGCCAAAAGCGCCTGTCATTTGTTATGTATTTTAAGCTCACTGAATTATTTTAAGGGTATTCACTTGAATGTGCCAAATTCCTTTTTAGGCATCAGCTTAAAAACGCGATGCCCAAAAGAGATGACTATTTGAATTCTACTTCTTTGATTCCAACCACTCCAAGAAAGGCAACTTTCTTTACGATAAAGTTCATCTTAGTGATGGCCCTACCGCGGCTATAAAGCTTCCAGTCCGTTCCATTAAAATCAACCTTAAGCTCACTGCTAATCCTCTTTCCTGTGGCCCCGTTATAAAGCATATCAAGAGTAAAGTGACCGCCCCGGTCTACTTCAAAGTCATTGCTTCTTAAGACGATGACTTTGTACTTTCCGCCGCTCTCTTCTTTTAAAACAATTCCATCTTGCCCTAACTCTCTGACTAGAAAGTTCTTACTTGTATTATCGGCCAGGTCAAAAAGCCTCATGCCCGTGGCTTTTCCTTCCTCATCTAAGATTAAGAAGAGTCTTCCATTAAGAGCGTCGTGATCATTGGTCACCTTCGCTAAGAGAACTTCTGCCCCCATAAGGTTTCCTGCCATCACGGCCCAAAGCATTCCTGCTATTGCTGCTAAACGAATTGCCCTCTTCATCCTTAACCTCCGTAAAGTAATACAACCTGAGATTCCCAAGAAGCTTTCACTATGGACAGGAATCGGTAAGGATTACACGGTCCTGTATTTTCTCAACCTTAACGTATCGCAGCAGCGCTATCTCCTTGAAGTTTTGTTCCATCAGTTTTAATACTTTCTTACATGTATAAGCTCTACCACTATGTCCATTGTCCTTTTTGTATCCGCGTTCGCATGGCGGCCGGTTTTTTAAAGCTTTCCTTTGAAAGCATCGTGCTTCCTTATAATGACGAGGCCACTCCCCTATCCTTAATGAATAAGAAGATGCTTCCTATCTTTGAGTTCGCTGATGGGGACCTTAGTAATGAGAGCCTAGATATTATTAAGCGCTTAGATAAAGATGATCTTCTTAAAAATAGTTCTTCAGGTGAAGAAGAACTTGATTCACTTCTTGGAAAGATCGGATCAGACCTTCACTCATTATGCATGCCTTATTGGATGTTCACCCCTGAGTTTAACAATGAGAGCCGCGAGTACTTTCAAACCAAAAAAGAAGTAAAAAGAGGTCCTTTTAAGAAGCTAATCCAAGATAAGGAAGTCTATTTAAAAGGCTTAGAGAAAACTCTAAGAGAAGTTGAATCAAAGTTAACTCCTTTTTATAAGGGAAATTCTCTAAGCATTCATGACATCATGCTGGCCTCGCATCTTTGGGGCATGTACATCTTTCCAGAGTTTCAATTCTCAAAAAAGATGCACTCCTACCTACAAGAAGTTAAGGCCCAAACGAAGTTTGAGTACCACGAAGACTTTTGGAAATAACACTAGAAGATTAAGAAGTTCATTCCAAAAGCAAAGAAGATCAATGATACCAATAAGTACTTAGAGGGGTATTTCTTCTCCACTAAGCATTCAACAATATTTGAAAAGATGGTTCCTGTAATGGCGACTCCAGCTAGAGAAGCTAAGTGGGCCTTTTGAACTGCGTGAAGATAAAGCGCCAGGGAAAGATAGGTTCCAAGAAAGCCCCCAAGGATCACCATAAAGCGGTTCTTTAAATTAAGCTCTTTAAATTGATTAAGAATATTATAGGGCCTCACTCTTGAGAGGAATAAAAAGAAGATAATCGCCCCGAGGCAGCGGTAGAAGTTTCCTTCTAATGAAGAAATCTCGGGATTATTATCAAAGGTATAACGAGTGATGATAAGCCCTGTAGCATCTAGAAGGATTCCACCGAGGGCCAGGGCGATTCCCGTCGCCTGCCACTTCTTATCTTTTTTAAAGCCTTCTAACGAAGTGATGGCCACGCAAAGAATAAAAAAGAAGATGGCCAAGAACTTTCTTGAATCAAGCATTTGATCAAAAGCAAAGTAGCTCATGATCCCAAGGATTAAAGGCTGAAAGGAAAAAAGGATCAAGGTTCGACCAGCCCCTAAAGCACTAAAGGCCTTAAGAAGAAGGATGTCTCCAATACCTAAACCAATAGTTCCAGAGAGAAGAAAGAGGCAAACCCAAGAGAAGGGAATATCATGCCACATGCCTGTTAGGCTGATCGTAAGACCAAAGCCAATGAGTCCCACCATGGCCTTAAAGAAGTTCATCCAAGTACTAGAGAACTTTCTCGCATAGTGAGTGAATATCTGTGAGCCTACAGCAAAACTTAAGTTTGCTCCTAGGGCCAGGTATAATACCGCTGGTTCCAATTATCTTCCCTTGAATTCTTCTTTAATCATTACCATAATCTTCATATGGATATCGATAAAAGTCTAAAAAAGATTCGCCCCTTTACGGCCCCCCCTTTGCAGGACTATGTAAAATTTATTGTTCCAAAGCTTCCTCTTGATATTGAGATTGGCTGCGGCGTTGGGCTTCACCCTATTCTTTATCAGCAAAAGCACCCAGAGCGCTGCTTGGTTGCCCTAGAGCATACCAAGGAGAAGTTTGATAAGTTTTATAGAAGGTTTATCAATCATGGCTCCCCACAGAACTTAATTCCTGTTCATGCCAATGGAATCTCTTGGGTAAGTCAGCAACTTCCCAATGAATCCGTGGATCAGTTCTTCTTTCTCTATCCCAATCCTAATCCAAAGCCAGGAGATCTTAATAAGAGATGGTACGCCATGCCTTTTATGCAAAAGGTCCTTGAAGTCTTAAAGCCTGATGGAAAGATCACTCTAGCGACGAATGAGAAGTTTTATAAAGAAGAAGCACTCGAGTACTTTCTAGGTCATTGGAAGTTAAAACTTATTGAAGACAAGATTCTAGAAAGTGGCTTTAAGCCAAGAACACATTTTGAAAAGAAATACCTAGAGCGAGAAGAGCCTTGTTTTAATTTAGTCTTTTCTAAATAAACTTCTGCTCTACCATTTGAATGACTTCAGAGATATCAAAAGGCTTAAAGATGATCGCCTCTATGCCTAAGACCTTAAGCTCATTGCCCGTATAATCAGCAAATCCAGTGATTAAGTAGATAGGAATATCTGAATTTGTTTCTTTGATATTTTTAACAAGCTCAACCCCATCACCATCAGGCATACGAATATCTGATATGACAGCGTCAACTCCCCCTTGCTTAAAGACCTCAAAAGCCTTGTTGCCACTTTCAGCCTCTAAGACTTTAGCGCCGTTATCCATTAACTCCTCTTTAAAGAGTTCTCTGATACCAGCTTCATCATCTACAATAAGAATTGTTTTTCCGTTTAAGGACATTTATTCACCTCTTAAATACCTTTTCTTTATTATACGCAGGAATGCCACTTCTCCAAACTCTTTATAACTCAGTATTTTACTCAAGCAATGCTGCAAAACTTTCTCTCTGCCCTTTTCTCAGGGTTCTGAGAAAATAGAAGAAAGTTAATACATGCCGGAGTTCTTATGAGATCACTTATCGTTGCTATCTTTCTAATCCTCTTAGTTCAATTTAAGGCCCAAGCTGACACAAGGGTTCATTTGAAATCAAGAGATATGATAGAACTCCCAAAGCTCCTCCCCACCACTTATCATATTGCTAACGAAGAGAAGACAAACTGTAAGGGTAAGTACCGATCAAGAAGGTTTAATGGCAAAGAGAGGACAAATATTCTAACTCCAAGAGGAACTAAAATCGCCACTGTCTGCTCTCGCTTTGCAGCCGTCTTGGCCATGGAAGGAACAGGAATCCTCTCCAGTGCTAATGGGGGTCATACAGTGAATTGGGCGGGAAATTACCGCTATAAGGTCATGAAGAAGTGTAAGTATGGTCTTGGGGTTAAAGGTCTTTGCCTTCTGCCCTTTCACACCATCGCCGCTGATAATAAGGTCCACTTAGCTGGAGATATTATCTATATTCCTTTTGTAAAACAGGCCAATATCACTCTTCCCGATGGAAGCATTCACAGCGGGCTCTTTCAAGTAAGAGATACAGGGGGAGCCTTTCAAGGTGTGGGAGCAAAACGGGTTGACCTCTTTGTTCATACCCAAAATGATCAAGATAATGTCTTTATTAAAAAGAACATTCATAAGCCAAATGCCTTTCAAGCTTTTAAGCTAATAGATGAGTCAAAAGATCAGGCCATCACTTACTTAAAAGAGAAATTCCCCGATATCTATTAAAGATTCGGGAAATTATTTCCCTTTTTGGAGGTACCTATGGTCCTCATTCCTAAAGCCCGCCCTATTTACCGAAAAGTATTAGTACAGACAAATTCAACACTCACTGAGGTTCTTATGAAGATCGGAATAATAACGATTGCTAGTTTTATCTTTTCTCTTAGCATGCCCCTGGCCTTTGCCGGCACTCAGTTAGATTTTGATAAAGTCGACTTAAAGAACTTCACTCTTGATTATAGGGATTCTAAGGGTGCCGCTTCTTTTGAAAAGCTTGAAGCAAAGGTAGGTGACTTCTCGCTTTCTTTTAAAGACTATCAAGTTGACCTTCAAAAAGATCAAGGCAAGATCCTTTTTCAAAAAGATGATACCTCTTTATTAATAGAACAAATTCAAGGCTCAGTCCTTGATTCAGTCACTGTCCTCTCTCTTGATAATGCCAGCCTCTACGTAGAACCAGAAGCAAGGTTTAAATTTCATATGGATGGTGGTGAGTTTGAATTAGGAGATGGAGTACAATCTCTTGGTCAGATGAGCATGGAATGTAAGAGTGAGCGCGGAAGAAATGGAGACATCCTAAGTTTTCTTCGCCCTTGTTTTACCTTAGGTCACCTCTCAATTCCTTTTTTAAATATCTCAGAGTTTTCAAAGGATTCTATGGCCAAAGTCTTCCCTATTGAAGAGATTGAGAACCAAGATTTTTCTGAACAAATCAAGAAGATCAAAGGACCAGACTCCCTTAAAGATATTAAGTTATTCATTGCTAATAATAGGTATAATCTTAGCTTAAAGACTAAGTTTGTTCTTAAGCTGAAATTAAAGATGGAAGGAAAGGCTGAGTATCAAGAAGCGCAAAACAGAATTGTCTTCTCAGTAGATAAAGCAAAGATAGGCTTCTTTAGCGTAAGAAAATTAGTCCTTAAAGAAATTCAAAAAGCTGGCATTAAGAATGTTCAGGTCTTTGGCTATAATATTATTATAAATCTTTAAGCCTACTTGGGCTTATTGTATTGTTCTTTCGCTTCAACTTGGTGAACTTCACGGGTCTCAAGGTGAAGAAGACTTAATTGTCCTCCCCAACAACAACCAGAATCAATTCCTATTGTATGTTCTTTGACGTTCAAACCTTCAGAGGCCCAGTGACCATAAACCACAAGCTTAGTATCATGATAGAACTCATACCAACCGGGGTGATCTTTCTTTCCAAGACCCTCTTTACCTAGGTTCCAAGTTCTAATACGAGTTAAGAGTTCAGCGGGGCTATCCTCTAATTTCTTTCCAGGAACAACTCCTCCATGAACTACAATAAAGTCATCTTCTTCTATATAAAGCGGAAGAGACTTCATCCACTCTCCCCACTCTTTCTCTTTGCCTTTCATTTGAGAGATCAATAGATCAAACTTTGGGATCTTATCTTCTGAGTCTTCTAAGTACTCTAGAAAACCTAATTCATGGTTTCCAAGCACTACTTCACTACCTTCTTTTTTAACCCACTCTAAGACTTCCATTGAAAGTGGACCTTTATTAATGAGGTCTCCTACGAAGATCAGCCTGTCTTCATCTTTTGAGTAATTAACCTTTTCAAGGAGCTCCATAAGCTCATTAAAACATCCGTGGACATCGCCAACGATTAGGGTCCTTTTCTTAGCCATAACGCTTCTCTGTGTAATTGTTTTAGATCTGTCTAATAAGTTAACAGATTAAGGATACCATAGTCCATTTAAGAGACTGAAATTACGAGGAAATTTTGGCCATATCTTTGCACTTCTAAAGCTATGAAAATACGACATGCAGGTTTCTTACTGCTAACCCTCATTTTACTGAGCTCTTGTGGCCTTCCCATTGGAAGAGACCTTGTTGTGAAGAATAAGGGTGAAGTTCGTCAATTTGAATCAAGCAACCCCCTCTTTACAAGCATCGTGTCTCAGTTTGAGCAAGCGGGTAAACAATATTCAGGTAATCCCAATTTCTCCGCCGGTCATGTACCAGTTAACTTTGGCGACACAGAAAATGAATCCTTTGAAGGTGTTTGCTTTAGTTATCCTGATGGAACCACTGAAGTTATTATCAGAGAATCTTGGTGGAACTCTGCTTCAGAGGCCTTAAAAGAATCCCTTCTCTTTCATGAACTTGGGCATTGTGTCCTTAATAGAGATCATGACAATGAAACTCATGAGGCCAATAGCGTCACTTACAAAGCGAGCTTAATGAATTCAGTCATTGTTAATTCAGGACAGTATAACGCCCATAGAAGTGGTTATTTAACTGAGCTTTTTACCTTAGACAAAGCCCCGCTTTTTCAGTCTTTAGAGTCTAATTAATCTATTGTCTCTAAGACTTCTTTTACAATCCTTTGATCTTCTTCCCATGAGGGAACTTCTCCTAAGAATTGTTCGGCCATCTCTTTTTCTTCCCTAGTTGAAGCCGGGTCTTCTAAAATTAATTTAGCTTTTTCTACTTCTTTTAATCTCATAGCGCGCTCTTCACTAAAGTTAACAATCTTACTAGCATCTCTCAAGCTATCATAACTCATCCCACCAACTTGCCTAGTGGAGGGAAGCTGAGATAAGAAAACATAATCAACTCTTTTTATTCCCATCTTCTTTCTTCTTCCTGCATGGGAGAAGTTCTTAATAAAAGATTCAAGGGCCGGTCTTGGCATAAACTCGGCGAGGTCTGTTTTTAAGATATAACTTATAAACCTAGCTTTCCCGAGAAGTCCTTCTTTATTGGTGCCTTTAGACCGCCAGGCTAAGGGGTTTAATTTTGCGATTTGTCTTCGCAGCTTTCCGGCCCTCACTAAAAGATTATTATGACTTCCCTTGATTCCAATCTTCATGAGATGAGCATTAGAAGTGGTGGCACAATTATACCCAGGGGTGATCCTAAGCCCTTCTTCAGTTCTTACTCTGTGAAGGTCTTGCTCGTAGTCATTTCTCACCTTTAAAAGATCCAGAGGAGGAACTCCATATGCGTAAAGAGTAAAACTTGGACGATAGTTTTGTTGTCCTTGAATAAGATGTCCAAAGTAACTAACAAGGTCTGTATTTCCCGCTAGGACTTCCTTTTCTCCTTCAAAGTAAAAGTTAAAGGTCTCCCCTAGGATTCTCCCATCTTCGAGAACCTCTCCCATCCCAATGGCAAAATGCCCACCTGAAGAACTCGGATCATCCCCTTGCCTTCCTGATAAGCTGATAATCAAAACTCCTTCACCGGTCTCTGGCCTATAGCCTTCATCTTCATGAAGAATGGCCCTAAAGGAATCCCGCCTTTGGGAGAATTCATTCTTAGGCATCTCTTGTAAAACAAAATCAAAAGGATCTTTTTTAAAGAACTCTTCGGGAGGAGGAAAGCCATCACCTTTTGAGGTAATAAGGTTTTTTTGAATGAGGGCGTTGATGATAAACTCATCCCCTTCATAGTGCCCCTGGGAGAGGACTTCTTGATTTAAGTAGTACTCAAGCCCTTGCTCATCAAAGCAAGATCCATGAATCAGTTTTGTTCTTCCTAATCTCGCTTTCACTTTCCCTATATAAAGCTGATCCCCTTTTCTTTTTAAAAGTCCTTCAAGGTCTTCAATATCTGCCACAATGGTAGGCGTGGCCTCAACTAAGAACTGTCCCTCCTCTTTTTTACCAACTAGTTCAAAGAAGTACTCTTCACTATTTAAAAGCTTTGAATCAAAGGCAAAAAGATAAGCGCTAGGAATGATTAATTCTAAGTCCTTTTTTAATTTGGGGGATTTTAAATAGATGAGGTCACCTGCTTTATCTTTATAAAGATGACCTCTTATAAATTCGCTCATTAGTCTGAATTATTCTCATGGAGACGGTTATTAAGTTTCTTCAATGAGTTTCTCCAGTTTTGCTTTTTAGACTTTGGACTAGGCCAACCGCTGTCGTCGCTAGGGTCTTCTGTTTTCTTTTCATTATCGTTAGTTTTCTTAGTTTTTGAATTTAGGGCCATTTCATCAAGGGCCTTATAAAAATCAAGAAGCGGCTTAAAGTCTTTTTGAGGATCCTTTTGAAGAGAGAGGTACTTCATCACCTCTTCTTTATCCATTCCCTTAACTTTATTATCGGTTTGTCCATTAAGCCTTATGGTTGTTACTGAATGATCACCTGGAGATAAGATCTTACTTGACCCATCTGGAAGTTCGGCCAAGACACTTCCTGAAAGAAGCGCCACCTGGCTAACCCTCGTCCCAGCTTTGTTTGTAAAAGCATTTCCCATGATTTCTGTACCGCGGACGCCCATGGCCACTTCGCCAACTTTTACGCGGATATCACCTTCTTTAGCTTTCTTTCTAAAATGCATCCGCATCTTTCCTCTTAATAAATTAACATCCATGATCCTATTGGTCTTAGATACAAATTTAAACTTACTAAAATCCATCTTACTCTTTGGCCCTAAGGTTAAGTAAGTATCATCTACCATAAGAACCTTTAAAAAAGAGCGCCCCTTAGTTTCAACAATATCTTTAGGCCAAAGCTTAGTTCCAAGCTTTATCTTGACTCGTTTTGATTCCCCCTTTTGCAAAGAGATGACATTCCCTTTTACAAGGATCACTTCACCAAGATACTTAGGGATGACTTTCGAGGCTACAGGATCAAACTCAAATTCTTTTTGAGCAAAGGCTAAGTTTGAAATAAGACTAAAGATTATAATTTTTAAGATCATTTATATAAAATATCATTTATTTAAGATTTCATCAGGGCTATGCCTATTTTGCCTATTTTTATCCAACAATTCTAGGGCCTTACTAAGCTTGTGCTACAATACCCTAAAGTTTTACTCAAGTACTTCCGAACAGGAAGCATAATAAAAATGAAAAAGGGTTTAGCTATGAAAAATTCAATCTTTAAAATCTTACTCCTAGCCGCGCTTCTAGCCGGTTGTTCTGCAAAGAAGGCCAAAGTGGCTGAGGCAGATATGGACCTAACTGAACTAGACGACACTCCTATGGAGCAAATTGTTGATGGTAATACTGTCGATATGGATATGGAAGTTGTCCCTTCTGATAGAGAAGAGGATGAACTTATCGTTGAAGAGATCACAGAGCCTGATGTTCTTGATGAACAAGAAAGGATCAGCGCTGAAGATAGCGAAGAGATCATCGCAAGCGTTCAAAGTGAAGAAGACAGCCTCACCATGGCCGACGCTCCACCTGCTTCTGATAATTCAGATATGACGGAAGTCTCAGAACAATCAGAATACATTATTCAAAAGAACGATACCCTCATGCTAGCGGCATGGAAGATCTATGGAGATACTTCTAGATGGAGAGAGCTTGAAAGCTTAAACCAAGAAAAGCTACACAATGGACAAATCTGGACTGGGGAGACTCTTGTCTTTAACCGTCCGGATTCAGAGTTTGTTTGGAACCCAGAAGGCTCACCTTATCTTATTCAAGGGGGAGATACTTTAGGAGTGGTCTCAAATAAAGTTTATGAAAGTCCCAAACATTGGAAGGCCATTTGGTATAATAACCGAGACCTCATTAGAAATCCGGATTTAATCTTTGCTGGATTCACAATCTACTATAAAGACCTTGAAGAAGTGAACGAACGAGAGATCGCTTCAATCTACAGGGCCTTAAAGAAATAAAGTAAAACAATCAGGAATAAATTGATCGATTAAGAGAACAGGTGCGCAGGCACCTGTTTTTACGTATACTATAGTTATAAATAAATATCAGGGAGTTTTAAATGCTTAAAGTATTAGTCATGGCGTTGGTTCTAACAGTTACCTCTTGCGCCTCTAAAGATAAAGAGGCTGCCTCAGCGAAAGTTGAAGCTGCAAAAGCTGAAGCTAAAGAAGTTACTAAAAAAGAAGTGAAGAAAGCTCAAGAGAAAATGAACTCGGCGAGTGTTTCTGAAACAATGGAAACTATTGTTTGTACTTATAATAATGATTCAAGAAAGATTTCAAGCGTAAAGCTTGATAATGGTGGATGTGAAGTTCATTACGATAAATTTGGTGAAAAGAAAGTTGTTGCAACGGCTAACTTTGATCTAGGTTACTGCTCTCAAATGGCAAATAAGGTTTCTAATAATTTAGAAGAAGCTGGATTTACCTGTAAATAATAGGATTTTTTATGTTAAAGAAAATAAGCCTCCTTTTTTTAGTTCTTTCAATCTCATCTTGTGGTGTGTTTAAGCCAAAGTATAGTAAGCCTAGCACTTATGATGAAAAAGCCAGAAAGGTTTTGATCGAGTTCTCACCTCTTTTACAAGATTGTTATATTAAAGAATTAGAGAGAAGTTCAAGAAAGATCAAAGGGTCAGTTACTTTTAAGATTAATATTGCTCAGACGGGTAAGGTTGAATTGGTAAAACTTATCGATGATACTCTTCGCAATAAAAGGATCAAAGGCTGTTTTGTAAAAACCATCCATAAGATTCCTTTTCCAAAGCATGATAATGTTGAATCTGTGCAACTGAATCAACCCTTTAAGTTTAGATACCCTAAGAATAAAAAGTAGTTAAATTGCATATATCTAGGTAGCGAGTTATCATTTTAATATGAAAAATATAATCCTCGCTACCTTATTACTCCTAAGTACTCCCCTTTACTCTAAAGACTTTCCCATGAAGCCTGGCTACCGCCAGCTAAAATTATCAGAGCTTCCAAGGGATAGAAATGGTAGTTTGATTTCTTTTTTCTATTCAAGTGCTTCAACCAGCAACCGATCTTTTAAAGGTTCTTTAAATCAAACCCAAGAACTTATGCTAGACGCCATGATCGATAGTCTAAAGAGTGGGCGCGCCCCAATGGCCAATTCAATTTGGAAGAAGTTTGTGCGCTCCTTACAAAATGGAAAGAAGAACCTAGATGTTAATAATATTATCTTCTCTCTTATGAAGTCCTCATACCTAAATAAAAAACCAAAGCTCGCCTACCGCGCCTCTCTCTTTAATATTTTAAAAAAGAAAGTATCTATTCTAGAAAGAGAAAAAGAATTCTTTAAGGATATGGAAAAAGATTGCCAGGCCAACCCCATTTGTGGCTATGACACAAAAGACGAATTAGATAGAACCAGAGATCTATGGAAAAGAAGAACAAAGATCTTTGAAAAAGAAATGAAAAATGCTGAAGATCGCTTTAAAGAAGCCTATGACGAAGAAGATGGTCATAGCCGCTTGGTGGTTTACATGGGGAAGCTCTTCTTTGAATCAGCAGAAGATATCCTTTCAGATAAATAACTAGCGGTTCAACATAACTCCCACCCCATAGCGGCTGGTGAAGTTATTATAATCTCTTAGAGTATCTCCGTAGCCTATAAAATATTGAAAAGTTAAAAAGAAGTTATCCGTCATGGGAAAAGAGATGTCTGTTTCCCAAGCTCCTTTTTTCTTAGAAAAGTTATAACGGCTAAGGGTAGAGACAAATAACCAGTCTAATTTTGCTGTGATTCGAAGTTCTCCAAATCCATAGAAGTCTTGAATCTTTTGAGTTTTAACGGGAATATCCGGCCTTCCTTGATCCTCAGCTAAGATATGCCAAATCTTTAAATCAAAATTTAAAACAGAACCAATCATATGAAACTTTAAAAATAAGATATCCCAAGAACGAGACTCAGGATCCTCTCTCCCATTTGATTCATGGGCGTAACCTATATCTGTAAAGAACTTATCCCCGCTAGTTCTATAAAAAACTTCAGGGTTATAGTTTGTTTCTCTAAAAGGCCTTGAACCTTCTTTATCAAAGACTTGCCATAAACTTTTCTGAGTATAGGCCCCAAAGAAAGTATTCCTAGAGCCCTCTCCAAAAAGTGGGATACGAAAACTAAATTGATATTTTAACTCTGACCTTTTTCCCGTGTCTTTTTCTGAAGTAGTATAAGAATAGGGATGAATATAATTAAACTTATGTAACTGAAGCAGCTTAAAGCCCTGCTCTTCTTGGCCATAACAAGTCCCTACGAAAGAGAAGATCAAAATAAAGAGAAGCGCAAAGAGTTTAATAAATCCTCCTCGGATACCTCAATATTATACTTGTTTACTCCCTTTCCCTCTAGCGGGAAAAAAGAGAAAAAATCAATATTTCTAAGCACTTAGAAAGCCTAAAACCACTCTATTTATTGAGCTAAAAGCCGATAAGCTTAGTATGAAAAAGATATCAATCATTACCCTCTGTTTTGCCCTCGTCGTAGCCATTGTTTGGTGGAAGATGGATTCCTCAAATACGGCCTTTCGTATTGGAATTAACCTTGATCCTAAGCCCACTTCGAACACTCGTGGAATCGCCGGAGAAGGAAGTCATATCCCCAATAATAATATGACCGAAGCTCAAAAACAGCGCTTAAAGCAAGAGGCCATTGAAAAGTTTAAGAGAAATTCTAAAGATCAACCAATGGATCATACTCAAAGCTTTAATAAAGAAAAAAAAAAGTAATCAATCTATCAAGTAGAGAGTTCAGGCTTAAAGGGCAAGAACTCTTTATCTCTACATCTTATACAGCGGTTTCAACTCAAGATCATAATGCCGCCTCTCGCGCCATCGCATCAGTTAATAATCACTATATTGTTAAAGGTTCTAAGGGACTTCCTGTCATTGAAGATCCGGTTAAATTTAGAACTGGTATAGCTACTGGGCATATTATTGTAAGACCAAAAGCCGATGCCGATATTTCTTCTCTTGCGAAAAAATACAATCTCAGAGTTGAGCATGTGGCTCCTCATTTAAACTTAATAACCCTTGTTCCTAATGACTCCAGTGAATTATTAAAAGTCTCTGCCCTCTTAAGTGAGAGTGAACTTTTAACTTCCGTAAAGCTTGATGTTTCTTATGGAGGTCCCCGTGCAAAATAGTTTTTTCGCTCTTTTGTTTTTAGTGCTGATCTCCTCTTGCGTTAAAGGCGCTAAGACCTCTGCTCCTAAAGAAACAGATCAAACCAATACTCAAACAAACACACCAACAAGTAACCCAACACCTTCGCCTACACCCATTACAACTCCAGCACCAAACAATCCTGACCCCCTTTATTTCTATGCTTGGCATTTAGATAATAGCGGTCAAAAGAACTTTGCTGACGCTGGTGGAACCATCGATCAAGACTTAAATATTGTAGGAGCCCGAAACCTAGGAAGAACAGGATCTGGGGTAAGGATCGCAGTAAGTGATACGGGGCTTGAAACCGCCCATGAAGACCTCTTTAATAATCTCCTGGCCGGTGAACATAGAGATTATACCAAAGCCAGCGCTCCTTTTCAGGGAGATCCAAACCCAAGTGGAGACGCAGGTGATCACGGAACAAGTGTTTCAGGGATCATCGGGGCTGTTGGAAATAATGGCATTGGCTCCCAAGGGATCGCCTACGGGGCAAAGCTAGCGGGCTTTAAATACATAGCCGGCACAAATACTTTATCGCGCATGCTTGATCAGGCCGATGGAAACTTTGACATCTTTAATTTTAGCTACGGACTCTATTCCTGTATCTTCTCAGGCGTTCCCTCTGAATATATTGATCAATTAAAGTTTGGAGTCAATAACTTAAGGGCCGGAAAAGGGGCCATCTATGTTAAGGCCGCAGGGAATGAATATATTGGATCAACGAGTGATTGTTTTCCAAGTGAAACAAATCCAAGGGTTTATTATGGAAATGCTAACCTTGAAGAAGATCACTCCTACCCCTATCAAATAGTCGTCGCCGCCGTGAATGCTAATGGCGTTTCTTCAAGCTACTCTACGCCAGGTTCAAGTGTTTGGATCAGCGCTCCAGGGGGAGAATATGGAAATACAAACCCAGCTATTCTAACAACTGATAGAACTGGTTGTGATAAAGGCTACGCAAAAACAGGCGCCACAAGAAATGACTTCGAAGATGGAGACGCTCTCAATCAAAACTGTAATTATACTTCCGTGTTTAACGGAACCTCTTCGGCCACTCCTATGATCTCAGGAGTGACGGCCTTAATGCTAGAGGCTAATCCCAACCTCTCATGGAGGGATGTAAAGCATATCTTGGCCACTACTGCTAGAAAGACCGATCCAGCAAGAAGTGATTCAAGCCACCCTGGTGGACTAGATTTACCAGGTCATGTTTACCAACAAGGCTGGCGTACAAACGCTGCAGGCTTTAACTTTCATAATTGGTATGGATTTGGAGCCGCCGACGCTGGTGCTGCCGTTTCCATGGCCGCAAGCTATCAGACAAACTGGGGAATTCAGCAGGAGACTAACTTTGTGCCAAATTCTGGAACAATTGATATCTCCATTCCTGATGAAGATGCAGGAGGGGCCACTAGTGACCTCAGCGTAAATCAGAACTTAATAATCGAGGCCGTTCAGATAAAGATCAGCATCGAGCATAGCTTTATCGGTGACTTAGGTGTTGAACTCACCTCTCCGAGCGGGACTAAATCAATCTTGATGAATATCAACAGCTCTGTTTCTGGATCTGCTATTGTCGACGAAGTGCTCTTATCCAATGCTTTTTATGGGGAGCCTTCCTTTGGACAGTGGTCCTTAAAGATCGTTGATGGCTACGCCCAAGATGTGGGTAAGCTTACCAACTGGAAGCTCAATATAATCGGACATTAAGCCTCACCTTTTTACACGGCTCAGCTAATTCTTGACCCCTTTGAAAGTTCCCATTAGAAAGTAATGAGAACTTAAAAGGTGTTTATAATGCTTAAGCCAAACGAGCTTTTTTATCAGTCTAAATTTGCTGAGTCTTTGGACTCTAGTGGCGTCTATCTCTTAGGCTTTGGCTTTGATGGAACGGCCTGTTTTAGAAAAGGAACGAAGGACGGACCAGATGGTCTTCGTGATGTCTCTGATGGAATTGAATCTTATAGCCCATACCTTGACCGGGATATAACAGAGCTTTCACTCTTTGATTTAGGAAACCTTCCTGTTGGGAGCACTGATGATATCGAACAAAACTGGTGGCAAGCGGTCAACTCTTTTAGAGACCTAGTTCATGAAGTCAATTTAGAAGAAAAGGCCATCAAGCTCTTAACCCTCGGTGGTGAGCATTCTATTTCTTACGCTCCTATTGTGAAGATGCTTCAATCTTATCCAGACTTAGTCATCCTTCATTTAGACGCCCATGCAGATCTTAGAGATGGTTATGAAGGCTATCATTATTCTCATGCCTCTATAATAAGAAGAGTGCTTGATCATATGAGTATCGATCAAGAACTTATTCAATACGGAATCCGTTCAGGCACAAAAGAAGAATACCGCTACATGAAAGATAACGGAACTCTATGCACATCAAGAAAAGAGTTCTTAGAAAAAGTAGAAGCCATCTCTAAAGATCGTCCGGTTTATCTAACCCTAGACCTTGATTATTTTGACCCTTCCTTTCTCCCGGGAACTGGAACTCCTGAACCTGGAGGAGAGGACTTTCATAGCTTTATTAGCTTAGTAAAGATCCTTATGAATAAGAAACTAGTGGGAGCCGACGTTGTTGAACTCTCCCCTTCTATCGACTCCACTGGAAATTCTTCCGTTTTTGCGGCCAAGGTTGTTAGAGAATTAATTTTAGCCCTAGCTGAAGAGTGGAAATAAAGATGAAAGAGTGGACCAAAGAAAAAGCTAAAAGAGCCTACCTGTTTGATCGCTGGGGAAATGGTTACTTTGATGTTAATGACAAAGGCCATCTTAGTGTTCATCCTTTAAAGGCTGGTTCTGTGGGTATTGACCTTGATGAAGTCATCGCTGAGATGAAAGATCAAGGGATCGCTTTTCCCGCAGTGATCAGGTTTCAAGATATCCTGCGTTCACGAGTTGTTGAAATCAATGAGGTCTTTAATAAGGCCATTGAAGAAAATGAATACCCAGCTAAGTTCTTTGGGGTCTACCCTATTAAGGTTAACCAAATGCGCGAAGTGGTTGAAGAGATCCTCGAAGCCGGGCGTGATTATAATTATGGACTAGAAGCTGGCTCTAAGGCCGAGCTCATGAGTGTCTTAGCTTATAATAGAAACCCAGAAGCCCTGACTATCCTCAATGGTTATAAAGACAATGAGTATTTAAAACTGGCCCTCTTAGGCCGCCGCCTTAACCGTAAGGTTATTGTGGTCATTGAGAAGATGACAGAGCTTGAAAGGCTTCTTGATCTCTCTGAAGAACTCGGAGTAAGACCTCTTGTTGGTCTTCGTACGAAGCTCTCAATTAAGTGCGCAGGAAAATGGGCCGATAGCGGCGGAGAGAGGGCAAAATTTGGTCTTACAACAACTGAACTTATAAAGTCAGTTCGCATCTTAGAAGAGCGCGGCTTTTTAGACTGCGCTCAATTGCTTCACTTTCATCTAGGAAGTCAGATCACAGATATTAGAAATGTTAAAGATGCTATCTCTGAAGGAACACGTATCTACGCTAAGCTTAGACAAATGGGCGTGCCTTTAGAGTATATGGATGTAGGCGGCGGACTTGGGATTGATTACGATGGTACTCATTCAACAAATCAAAGTTCAATCAATTACGGGAATACTGAATACGCCAGTGATGTAGTCTTTGGAATAAAGCAAGTTTGTGAACTTGAAGATGTACCTTGTCCTAATATTGTTACTGAATCAGGGCGCTCCATAACGGCCCATCATTCTTGTGTTATCACAAAGGTCATTGGAACCATCAAGACTGCTCAAACGGACTTTGAAACTAAAAAGGTTGAAGGGGAGCATATTCTTGTCACGAATATGCGAGACGTGACTAAAGAGTTAAAGAAAGAAAACTTTAACGAAATCTATAACGACGCGAAAAAGATCAAAGACGATTGCATCAGCGCTTTTAAACTTGGGGTCATTAACCTAGAAGAGAAGGCCAAGATTGAAACTTTATATTGGCAAGTAACGGCCAGGATTGATCAGATGGTCGATAAGCTTGAATTTCCTTCAGATGATCTAAGTGAACTTCAAGATAGCTTAACCAGCCAGTACCTTTGTAATTTCTCTGTCTTTCAATCAGCGGCAGACTCCTGGGCCATCGGCCAGCTTCTTCCTATCATGCCTATTACTAGGCTTAACGAAAAACCAAATGTCTGGTGCTCCATCGCTGATATTACTTGCGATAGTGATGGGAAGATTGACCGCTTTATCGACCTTGAAGAAGAGACAAAGAATCTTCCTCTTCATGAATTAAAAGACGATGAGGATTACTTTGTGGGGCTTTTTCTCACAGGAGCCTATCAAGATGTTATGGGTGATATGCATAACCTCTTTGGAAGGCTTAACGAAGTTCATGTTTATAAAGATGGCGATAACGGTGAGTTCTATATAGAAGAAGTCATCCCCGGAAATAAGATCAAAGATGTCCTCTCCACCATGCAGTACTCTCCAGAGTTTTTAAGCTACCGTTTAAAAAGAAGTGTGGACAAAGAAATTGCTGAAGGTAATATCAGACCAAGAGAAGGAGTGGCCTGGGTTGATTTTTATGATAACTGCCTTGAAGATTATACTTATTTAAAGACATGAAAGAATTATTAGACTTCTATTTATTAGCGTTCACTTCCCTTTTCAGTATGATCAATCCCTTTAGCGTTATGCCCGTGTTCGTTAAGTACACTAGTGGTTATAACTTAGAGAGGACTAAGAAATTAGCCCAAAAAGGAACTCTCGCGGCCATGATCGCCATGTTTATCTTTGCCCTATCCGGGCAGATGATCTTTAAGTTCTTTAATATCAGCCTTGATAGCCTCCGCGTTGTGGGAGGGATTCTCTTTTTCATCAATGGCTTTGATATGCTTCAAGCAAAACCGGTTCGTACTAAAGATGAAAATGAGGCCATTGAGGATGATGAAGACGTAGGAGTCACTCCTCTTGGAATCCCTCTACTTTGTGGCCCTGGAACCATCACTGCAGTGATCCTTATGAACCAAGGAGCTCCTAGCCTGCAGATGAAAGGGGTTCTTTATTTCGCCATTATCTCAACCTCAATAGTTGTCTTTCTAATGTTGTTTGGGTCTAAATGGATTCTTAATAAACTTGGTGAAGCTGGAACAAAGGTTCTTTTTAGAATCATGGGATTGATCGTTATGGTCATCGCTGTCGAGTATTTCTTCACCGGACTTAGAAACCTTCTCCGTATTACCTAAATCTAACTTATTAAAATTAAAGAAAATGATCCTCCTTTGTTAACTCTGTGTTAACTATTGACCTAAAGCTTACTTGACCCTTTCGTTCCAAATGTTGACCATGACGCAAATAATTATGAAAATTAAATTGAGGGCAGAGTTATCAAACAAATAACTTGGAGCTAACTATGAAAATGCGAACATTAGTTTTCTTGATTCTAACTACACTTGTCTCATGCAACTCAGAAGATCAACTCGCTCTTGGCCCTAACGATCCAGTAGGAGGGCAACGTGGAGTTGACCCCGACAGAGGCCATATTGACTATGCAGATGTAGACTCCCCTCCAGGAACCAGCGGAACTTGGAAAAGATCTTGGAGCGCTCAAGTAGGAAGCTCAATAGATGATCATTCAACTGAACTTATAGACGAAGCTGATATCCCTTACGCAGACCTAGAGGCCCTTAATTGCCTCGGTTATACTGATGCTTCAGAAGAAGATAAGAAAAGATTTTGGGCCTTATTCTTCTCTTCTATCTCCCTTTATGAAACTGACTTTAATCCCAATACCCGCTATTGGGAACGAGGGCTTAATGTTTGGTCTGAAGGACTCTTTCAATTAAGTGTATCTACAGGAAGGTATCATAGTGGTTGTGAGCATCTGAGTGAAGAAAATATCTTAGACCCATTTGATAATATTGATTGCGCTGTGGCCGTCATGAGAAATCAAATGAGAGTCAGAGGCTCTCTCTTTCCAAGCCGCGCCTATTATTGGTCAGTCTTAACATCAACAAAGAAGTATAAAGTTCAAAGCTTCTTTAAAAGCCAAATGAGCGAATTAAGCTTCTGCCAACTTTAAGACCGTCTCAAATTCTTTTTCGGAAACAGGCATAATAGAGAGCCTGTTTCCTTTTTTTACTAGCCCCATTGATTCTAATTTCTTTGTGTTTTTAATCTCTTCAAGAGTTACTAGCTTCTTAAACTTTTTCTTAAACTTAACCTCGACCATAAACCAGCGAGGGTTCTCCTTGGTACTCTTAGGGTCGTAGTACTTACTTTTTTTATCATAACAGGTGTGATCAGGATGGCTCTCTTTAGAAACTTCAGCTATTCCCGAAACGCCAGCGGGAGTGCAGCTGCTATGATAAAAGAGAACCTTATCCCCTTTTTTCATATCATCTCGCATAAAGTTTCTGGCTTGGTAGTTTCTCACTCCATCCCAAGGCTCTGTCTTATTCTTTTTTAAGTCATCAATCCCAAAGACATCAGGTTCAGACTTCATAAGCCAATAATTCATGCCTACCCCCTAAAGAACTTCTCTACATTATCTAAAAGAAACTGAGGAAGCGCAAAGCAAGCGGTATGAAGTTCAGGAGTATAGTACTTAAACTTAAGTCCAGATTTTGCCACCCTTTGTTTATCGAAGTCTTTAATGGGATTTAATCCTTTTGAAGCAAAGGTAAAACACCAAGCTCCCCCTGGGTAAGTAAGGTTTCCAAATTGATACATACGAACAAAAGGAAACTGATGAGAGAGAACTTCCATCATGGATTTCTGGATAGGAACATTATACCAAGGGGATTCCCCTTGAGAGACAACAATTCCGTTATCAGATAAGCAATTATAAACGTCTTTATAAAAGTCAGGACCAAAGAGAGGTTGAGCGGGACCTATAGGATCAGTTGAATCAACAATGATGACATCAAACTTTAAATCTGTTTCATTAACGTATTTAACGCCATCCCCTATGATAAGTTCTAATTTAGGATGCCCTAAAAGGACTTCACTTGTTTGCGGAATATGTTCGATACAAGCGTCCACAACCATTTTATCAATCTCTACCATAACCACTTTTTCAACACCCTCATGACGGAGGGCCTCTCTTGCTGAGCCTCCATCCCCGCCACCAATCACTAAGACGTTCTTAGGATTAGGGTGAGTAAAAAGAGGAATATGAGAGATCATGTCATGATAAACAAACTCATCTTTTTCAGTCAGCATAACGAGGTCATCATTTAAAAGCATCTTTCCATGCCAGCGAGTTTGAACCACTTCAACTTTTTGAAATTCGCTCTTTCCGGTAAAAAGAGTTTTATCGTTTCTATAGCGAACTTCCATAAAGTCTTCAGTTCTTTCTGTGGCCCAATTTTCAGTGCTCATTTATTCTCCTTAAAATTTAAAATATAGGGACTGTCATTGACCGTTTCTTTACTATAGAAATGGCTAAAGATGACGTCATAACCTAAGTTGATGGTTGATGTGACCTTTGTTCTTTTATGAAAGTGATCAGGAATACTAAGTCCTTCTTTATAATTAAAACTCACCACATCAAAGGTTTCAGGTTTTAAGATCTCCATAAGTCCATGGAGTTTTTCACTTGAATTAATTTCATTAGTTTCAAAACTAATATAAGAATTAAACTCTTCAGGAGTTATATGAATAGTGAAGTAGAGATCATCTTTGATGGCATTGACTGAATAGCCTTGCGGGCTAAAAGCATAGTCATCAATAATATAGTCAGGAAAGAGCTTCTCTAATTGTAGGAAGTCTCGAATGATCTTTGGGTCATCATAGCTTTTGTTTAAAAAAGTGCTGGCTTCAGGAGAGATTTCATACATCAAAAGTTCAATTGTCTTATCTTCCACTGAAGGAGTGTATTCTTTGTTTGAGCAATACATAAAATTGTGATGTTCATGCATCTTTCCAAAACGGTAAGCGGTCCCCTCTATTTGTTCTGAGAGCGCTTTAACATCATCTAAAAAAGAAGACTTTTGTAAATGAGAGAAGTACTCATTCTTTCTTTGAAAGATTAACGAAGCGATATTGTTTGAGGGAATCTTTGAGAGAAAGAATTCAATGGCCTTGACTAAAGTAGTTTGCCCACAAGTGATAAGAACAAAGCGGTCTTCCCAAACAAAGAGGCTTGATTCAGAGAGAAGAAAAGCTTTGGTTTTAGAGTTCTCAATACTTGAGAGGATCTGCGCCGTAGAGTTTAAGACCAGCTCTTCCCAAAAAGACTTTTCAAAACTAAGTAAGTTCACTTCAGAGTTAACAACAACTTCAACTTTTTTCTCTGAGCCTTCAAAGAACACGACCATCTCCTGGACAATTTTTCCCCAAATTCACCGGTGGTCATTTAAGGAAAACTCAATATTATAAAACTGTTATACTGTAGGTGAAGGAGAATTTCTATGGAATGCCCACGTTGTTTAAGTGATAAAATTGCTCCGTTTAATCATGAAGGTGTTGAGTTTGATTTCTGCTCTAGCTGTCATGGGATTTGGACCGATAAGGGTGAGCTTAGCAATTATGTTGAGACCAGAAATGACCTTCCTCAAAAATCAAACCTTCTAAGTGAAGGGCGCCAAACGGAGCTTAATTGCCCTAAATGCCCAGAAACTAAACTGATTGAAATCCCCTACCTAAACTCTGAAGACCTCCTTCTTGATAAATGCCCTACCTGCAAAGGAATCTGGCTTGACTCAAAAGAGCTAGGATCAGTCCAAAAACTGGCCCAGAACATCGATAAGGGCCATAAAGTTCATTTAGCCCTTAAGCACGTGCTCTCTAAAACTAGGTCAAAATAGGTAAATTTTCCACGCTACGCCGCTCTGCGGCAATAGAAAAAATCTACTCAGTGCTATAGCTGACCCTCAACAATGTGAGGGAAAAATGAAGCTTTTTATTTCAATCTGCTTATTGATGATTAGTGTTGTCTATCTAGCAGAAGCTAACGCCTATACCTGTTCACAGGACTTTCATAAAAGTCAGCTTAAGCAATTCCCTGAAGAGAGAACCTACACACCTGTTAATGATAACGGTTTTGATCAATACAAATCAGCTTCACTTAAGAACTCAAATAAAGTTGTCCTTACTTTTGACGATGGACCTCATCCCACTAGAACTCCTAGGCTTCTTGATATTCTTAAAAAGCACCAAGTTAAGGCCACCTTTTTTGTTCTTACAAACTTAGTAACTTCAAAAACAGAGCCTATCTTAGAGAGGATGATCAAAGAGGGTCATATTGTGGCCACTCATGATCACGACCACGATAATAATAATAATGAATCTGAAGAGAGTTTTTACCAAGAGCTAAAGAAATCAATCCTTATCATTGATAAGATCTATAAAAAAGTCCGCCCAGAGAACAAAGGGATCTACTACCGTTTCCCTTATGGGGCTTATGGAAAGAATCAAGGCTACCACCATATGAATGTCATCAAAGACCTCTCTATGGAACTCTATGGTGAAAACTGTATCAACTTTGCCTTTTGGGATATCGACTCTGCTGATTGGTCACCAAAATTAAAAGATGAGCAGATCGCGCAAAACATATGGGCGCATATTAAAGGTGGTACCGCTTATAAAACGACTTCGAAGACTTCAATCTTTGGCAAAGTAAAATACAAGACTAAGAAGTACAATCATACTTGGCCCTTTGGTGGAGGAGTTGCTCTCCTTCATGATATCCATGATAAGAGCATAGACGCCGCAGAGATCTTTATTAAGAGGGCTAAAGCTGAAGGGGTTCAAATCGTTCCTTTAGACAGTGTAAAAGAGTATTCTTTTTCTGGAAAACGCTGCAAGATTGACTAGGATTCAATTGCCCCCTAATCTATTAGGATATGAAACTAATCAAAAAAAATGAATCAGGCTTCTCTCTGGTAGAAGTCTTAATCGCCTCTGGAATAATGGGGGTCATGGCCGTCTTCTTTTATAAATCCTTTAATGACAATATGAAACAACAGAAGACTGTCCTCTCAAGGATGGAGGAATCCAATATTATTAACGAAATCAGATTACTTCTTATGAATCAAAAGAATTGTTCTGAAACTCTTAAGGATCAAGAATTTAGGCTCGATGTGACGGGAAAAGATAACCTAGAAGAGCCCATCTTGTTTCTCAAAAAAGTGATGACCTCTCCTACTCCTGATGGGGAGGAGCCCACTGAAGAAGTGACTAAGGAGAAGTATCATCTCTATGAAAAAGGTGAGAATGAGACTGTCCATGGAAATGCTAGGATTAAGATTACAAAGTATTTTTTGCAATACAATAAAGAAGTGGTCGATAACCTTAAAAAGGTAGGCCGCGAAGAAGTCAACTTTATGGTTAACTTCACTAGGGATTCAAATAGTTTTGGCTCTGTTGACAAGGCCTATAAGATTCCCCTTGAGATCACAGTAGATTCATCAATGAAGTTAGAGAACTGCTCAAGTCTTGGACTTCCCACTGCAGGAAAAGCCGGTATCTTAGCCCTAGACGCTAACAAGTCTCCTTCTCTCTCAGGGCTTTCAGGAGTTGATGCATGTAAATCAAAGGGAATGGACTGCGCCTATGTTCAAAGTACGAACTACCTTCTTAAATCTGACGGTCTCGATGCTCCCCTTTATAGCCCTGCCTGCCAAAGCTCTTATAATCAAGAAATTGAAGGAGTTAAAAAAGGAGTAGGAGTCTCAAACATTCACTCTTGTAGTGCGAAGCTTGGATCTTATCAAACCTTTATCTTAGAAAGTGGAAGTGCTTCGATTACTTGCGCGGGAACCTTTGTTGCCTTTTGTAATTAAAAGGCAACCCTAATAACTTCCTCAACTGAAGTAACCCCTTCTAAAACCTTTCGGGCACCATTTAATTTGATCCCAACAAACTCACCTTTAGTAAGTTCTTTAAGGGCCTCAAGTGAGACTTGATCATTCACAAAGTTCTTAATCTTAGAGTTATAGGGAACCATTTCGTAGATACAAACTCTTCCGTTATACCCCGTATTCTTACATTCCCTGCAACCATGGGCCGTAAAAGTAGTAGCCGGTGGCTTAATATCAGATTCCCCTACAAGAGTTTTCCAAAGATCAGCATCACAAGGAGTCTGTTCCTTACAGTATTTACACAAGACCCGCACTAATCGTTGGGCGAGAATACCTCTTAGAGAAGCATTGATTAAATGAGCCGGAACACCTATATCAATTAACCTAGTAACAGCAGAGAGAGCATCATTTGTATGTAAGGTAGATAAAACAAGGTGACCGGTGAGGCTAGCTTGAATGGCCATCTCTCCCCCTTCTTTATCTCTAATTTCCCCAACCATGATGATATCTGGATCTTGTCTTAGAAATGATCTAATAGAGCTCGCAAAGGTTAAACCAATCTGCGCGTTCACCTGCATCTGATTAAAACTATCATTGATAATTTCAACAGGATCTTCAACGGTACAAATATTAACAGCATCATTGGCCAATCTTTTTAGCGTGCTATGAAGTGTTGTCGACTTACCAGAACCAGTTGGTCCAGTGACGAGAACCAGTCCATAACTATGAGAGACAAACTCGTTCCAGGTTCTAATATCGTGATCATAATAGCCTAATTCATCCATGGTCTTCTCAACCATCTTAGGATCAAAGATCCTAATCACAAGTTTTTCACCATAGTGAGTAGGTATAGTCGAAAGACGCATTTCAATCATTATGTTTTGTCCGACAGGTCTTTTAATACGCCCATCTTGAGGTCTTCTTTTTTCATCAACCTTCATATGACCCAGAAGTTTAAAACGACTGACAATAGGCAGAACAACTTCAGGTTCAAACTTATAAACCACTCTCATCTTGCCATCTATTCTAAAACGAATCTGCCCTTTACCTTTTTTAGGTTCAATATGAATATCAGTGGCCCTTTCATCATAAGCAAATTGCAATAACCAATCACAAATTGAACCAATATTTGAATCAACTTGTTCTAGGCCTTGCTTACGACCTTCCCCTAACATCTTTTCTAGATCGGGGTTTGAAAAAGATTTATCTTTTGGCTGAGACCTAGCAAAACTTTTGGCAGCTTTATGAACGGTAAAGAACTCTTCGATAAAGTGATCAATCTGAAGAGGTGAAGTCACGGCAATCTCTACTTTCTTAGAAATAGCTGCTTGAACTTCCATGACCCAGTTTCTGTCAAAGGGCTCTGCTGTAGCAAAGAGGACCGAGTCCTCCTTAACTTCAACAGGAATGATCTTTAATCTTTTAATAAAAGCTTTAGGTAGAACCGAAGTACAAGCTTCAATGTCTATCTTAAGGGGATCAATCTCAACATAAGGAAAGCCTGCGTAGTCTGCTAGCCAAGTGGAAAGAGATTCAATTCCAATTTCTAAATAAGGAGGTTTCTTTTGCTTGAGGTTTAACTGCGCTAAGACCACCAAAGGATGAAGCTTTGTATTCTTTCTTTTTACAAGAATTGTTTTAGCCTCTTCAAGATTTACCCAACCATAAGAGATAAGAGCCTCAAGGACTTCTTTTAACTGTAGGGTTCTATTTAAATTCTCTAATTTGGGTGCGCCCATTTAGATCTCCTCTAATTAAACTTATCGGAGTAAAAAACCAAAATCTGAGAGAAGAAGTGACATAATTTCAATAAGTTACCACCGTGAAAATTATTTATGAACCTTTGCGAGGCGCTTATAGTGGGCTAGAAGGTCACATGACAAAATTACTCCTTCGCCTCTGCATAATTCTTAGTATCTTGGTGGCCCAAAATGCTTTTGCCAATTGCGATAACACTACTTTGAATAGCACTGATGAAGTTTATGAGGGCTATTATTGCAGGCTTAAGTCTAAAACTGGAGTCAAAGAAGTTAGGGACCTCTGTTTGATTAGGGCCAAAACTACCAATGATCCAGATCAAGTCTATAAATACACACAAATGAAAACTCTAGTGGTTGGTGATTCGGGCATAAAAAGCAGCTTTCTCACCTTTAAATGGCATCACAAAAAGAACTCATCAACGTCAAAGATGAAAGAGAGTGAAACTAAGATAAAGATGAAAGACGTCACGGCCGTAGATTTTATGGCCTCAAATATTTATAAGACAGCAGAATTTGACAAAAAAACTCACTTACTTTCGATAGAAGTTTATAAGAAAAAGGCCCTCATCGGATTAAAAAAGTATAAATGGTACTCTGCGGATTTTAAGTGTGAAAAAATCGATTAAGATCAACCTATGAGTGAAATCTTAAATAAAAACATTCTTATCATTGATGATGATCCGGTCGCTTCAAAGACCCTCTCCTTACTCTTAAAGAAGCTAGGAGCAGAGAATTTGAATGTAGTGGATGATGCAATTTCAGCCTTTGAATTAATCATTGAAAGGGTGGATTCAAATCCTATTGACCTCATTATCTCCGACTTCATCATGCCTGAAATGACAGGGCTTGATCTTTATAAAAAGCTAATCCTAAGCGACATTAATATCCCCTTTGCCATGGTCACTGCCAATTCTGATTCTGAATCGATTAAAGAAATGATTGATCTAGGGATTAACATGATTCTCGTAAAGCCTGTTACCGTTGAGATGCTTAAGTCGAGAGTTATTGATCATTTATAAAAAAGGGCGGCGAACCGCCCCTTTAATATTAGTTCCAAATTCTACTAACTGATTTTGTTCTTTCAAACCTACTAAATTGATTTCTATTTAAGATGAGGTTCTGTGGAACTCTCAGCTTCAACTCAATCCCTAACTCACTACCTGAATAATCAGCACCTAGAATGCTAGAGAGGCTTAGGTAAACTTGAGTCTGATTTCCAAATCTTGTTAGCTGATACTCATTAGGGCTAAGGATTCTATCCATAAGGACATTTCCTTTTGTTACCCTGAGGAGAAGTTCTGTGTTTTCAGGAAAGCTAATAAGACCCGTCGTAAAATACATCATTCCACCTGTGATCTCTGAAGCATCCATCTCTTGAATTATAGGAGCAAAGAGCTCATCAGACTTCTTCATTTGAATAGAATAGGTCCTATTAATAAAAAGATCCCTTCCACTTCTTCTTGAATCTTCATGAAGGTTGAAAACTAAGGCCCTTCTTGGAGAAGAATAGTCTTCTGATTGAATGCTTAGAAACTCTCTATTAAGAACAGCATTGAAATCAGCTCTCATTCCAATGCTATCGCCTACTGCTATAAAGTTAAAGCGTAGGTTGGCGTTTGTTCTTGAATCAACAACTTGATAGGCCCTTCTTTCTTGGCGGTATCTTGTCTCCATTCTACAAACTCTTTCTTGATAAGGAACTTGTCTACAGACTCTGCGTCCTGGCTCGTCTCTACAAACTCTAACAGGTCTGTCTCTACAAACTCTAACCCGCCTACAAACTTGGTTTCCATTTCTGTCCCTTCTGCATTGCCTTTCAATACGGCACTCTGGCTTATTGACAGTTCTGCAAACTCTTCTTGGGGGCTCTTGCCTACATTCTTGTCTATAACGAGTCTCTGTTCTACACACACGCTCCTGATAAGGAACTTGAACGTAGCGGTACTCAGTTCTCATCACTTCAGTATTAAGAGTCATATTCTGATCAGTTCTTGATCCTGAATAAGTAATTTGACCCCGTTCAGTTTCAGCAGATAATAAAACGCTGCTAAACAAGGTCATAAAACAAATCAATATTGCCTTTTTCATGAAAGCACTCCTTAAAGAATTAATAAATAAAGTTGAATTTATTATGACTGCCTTGGAATAAGATGAGAATTACCCAGCGCTCCATATTGAAAGAGAGCATAGCTTTGTCATGAAATGATAGTTTAGAGCTTAGAGTGCCCTTCTAGATTAAAGAGAAAAGGTGTCAATTTGTACCCGTACTTTTCAGTCAAGATTCTAGTGCTCTCAGGTTTTATAGGGCAAGCATAATCTTGTCCATCAGCTTCAAGCTCCTTAACCCTTCCTATGACTCTCGATGCCTGCTTCTTAGTGAGAAACTTAGAGCAGTTAAGCCCTTCGTCCATGGAGTCATCAATAAAAGGAGTAAAATCTAAGTTTTTAATCTTTGTGAATCTATTGTTCTTGCAAACAATTAAGGGTCCCGCTTCTTCGCCTAAGTGATCCGGGCGCTTTTGTAAAAGGTGATTCCAAAAACGCATGCCATTAAAGTTGGCCGCTTGATCAGCAAAGCTAAAGACTCCCGTGGTTTTAGATCCAAGAGTCCACTTCTCTTGCCATCTTCCGTACTTTAAAACTTTTTTAAGTTTTTTTCCTTTTAGGTGATGCCGCTTAAAATAAAGAAAGCCGCGACCAAAGAGGTGTTCGAATTTATCAGAGCCAATAAGATGTCCATTGTAATTAAGGACTGCTCCATGAGCCTCTTTATAAAACCTACCTACAACCACTAAGACAAAAGAGTTCCACCATTTGAAATCTCTATAAATTGAATCTTCCAAATGAAAATAACGTTTATCAACATCATCACTGGTTAAGATTGCGTTAGTCACTTCCCCTGAGAGGTGGTTCTTAAAATACTTTCTCATCTTCTTATAAAGATCTTTTTCCTCGCAGCCCTCTGTCTGTGAAAGGGCCTGGTCTAAGAATCTATTGGCGATCTTATTGACTGAATCCCTTGAATCTAGAAGTGGAACATAGCGGTCCGTGAAAGAGTCGATCTCGCTTGAATGGACGGCAGAGCTTAAAAGGGTGGCAATTAGAACAAGGATTCTCTTCATTCTTAGACCTTAACAATTCCCTAGAACAGGAGTCAACATTGGCCTAAACATGGGACATATAAAATCAACGACTTAACTCCATCGATGACGGAATATTAGGCGTAAAAAATACAAAGCCCTTCTCAAGAATCGCTCTTCTTTATAAGAAGGGGCAAGTCTTTTTTGGAGAGAGTATGCATAGGATCTTTATCCTTATTTTCGTAAGCTTATTCAGCTTTTCGCTTCTCGCGAAACAGCGGGTTGTTATGCTCGTAAGCCTCGACCCAGAAACCAATAGACCACCTTTACGAAGCAGAAACTGGGATATCAATGAAAAGCTTGAAAAGGTTTTTCTTAAAAAACTTAAGAAAGAGAACCTAGACTTAGTCATCCTTCCTTTTGCCCGCCAAGATGAACTACGCGCTGAACTTTTAAACCCAAACAACCACGCTATCTTTTGGGTTGGTCACTCTAATGCTGAAGCTGGTTTAGCCGCGGCAGGAATCTATGATGACCAAGGCTTTAATATGAAAGAGCTCTTTCAAGAGGTCCATCAGAATATAAAGTTCTTAGGCCTTGTTGGCTGCCAGGCCCTTCCCTTTGTTGAGTCCCTAAAGAACTCTCCTTACTGGAAACTAAACTCTCACTTAACCACTTATGCCAGAGAGAAAAGAGTCGATGCTAGAAAGGGATTAAAAAGGGCCATCAAAGCCTTTATCAATAGTGAAGAGGGAAAAACCCCAACTTGCGAGGAAAGAGAAGTCATTCAAGTAAGAGTCTCAAGAACATCAGATCAAGAATTAAGCTCAGCTAGGATCATAAGAAAAGGTCAACTTGTTGGAACTTTCGAAAAAAATCAAGAAGAGACCACAATAGAGCTTCCCCTAGGCCTTAAAAAATCAGAGTTAAAATTAGTCCTTGAATCAGGGGCTCCTAATAATACAAAAACAAAATTTAACTTAGGTAAGCTTGAATTTACTTCAGAAAATGAAAGCCTAAACTGGAAGCTCTTTGCAGATAGAGAGGGAAACCCTCTAGGCTTTGGCTCCCATGTTTACCGCTTTACCGGAAATTTAAAAGAAGAGTTACAGACAAGATTTATATTACCAAAACAATGCTTAACAAATAACTAATTCCGAGGGGGATACAATGTTAAAAAAATTACTACTTAGTTTAGCTTTACTCGTTTCTATGAGAGCTCACGCCATTACTGGCCTCGTTTCTGATAGTGACGGAATGGCCACTGCTGGTCTAGTTATGATGGACATCAGCCAAATCGTTGTTGTTGATACGACTGTTTATAGAACTTGGAGAAGTAGAACTGTTTACAGAACAGTAAGAGTCTTCACTTATGTTCCTTTATTTCTTGCAGGCCTTGTCCTTCTTGATGATAACGGAAAGATGACTTTTGGTGAGCTTGAAGCTGACAAAGCTTCTGAAGCTGGGATCACAACTGACGAAGTTATCGCTTATAATGCTGAACTTGAAGAGTTAAATGCCATTAAAGATATGGTTTCTTCAGAAGTTGCTGAAATGGAAGGGTCTAAAGAAGTTAGAGCCGAAGCAGCAAAAGGTCTTTGGACTGAATACAAAGATTATGTTTCAGCTGACGCTTTTAGCGCACTTGTTAAATTAGTTAAGAAGACACTTTAAATTATACCAATAGGGACCTAGCAATAGGTCCCTATTTTATTCTCGACCACTTCTCTTTAAAATAGAAAAAATACCCTCCTAGAAGGATCTCAATCAAAAAATAAAGACTTAACTTTAAAGGAAACTTTTCCTTAGGTTTAAATCCCTTCATCCTAGCTTTCATATCTCGAATACAGTTTTCAACATTTCCATTGAGTGCATAGTCAGGGCATTTTGAAATCTTATCGTCTAAGATTCTCTTGAAGCATCTTTTCTTGATAAACTGGGTTGAGATCTTTTGGCACTTTCTAAAGTTGCCATCTTGCCTGGCCACTCTCGATTTTTCGTTGTCTAGATAAAAATACAGAGGGGTACAAATTCCTGAGATAATAAAAAACAGAGTAATTTCAAGAAGGTTATCTTTAACCCAAGATTTAACTGACATAACTACTCCGGATAATTTGTATTTTTGAACTAATTCCAGTTTAGCCTTAAAATAAAGAGGAGACAAAAAAGGAGTTTTAGGATGAAGCTGATTGTATCAATACTAGGGTTAGTTATAAGTTTTAACTTATTCGCTAGCGAGGCCATAGGTTTTTATAGCAAAGGTAAAATAGAAAACTCAGTTTCAATTGATGACTACTCTGAGTCTCATGTGAGAAAGCTCTACAGAAATAGAGGACAGCTTTACGGAACGACTGAGACCATGCTGGCCTTGACTTCCCTAGCCGATCATATGAAGGCCAACTTCCCTACCGTCGAAGTAACTCAGATTGGCGATATCTCTTCAAGAAATGGAAGAAAGATAAGGAGACATAAGAGTCATCAAAATGGTCTCGATTCAGATGTTGTTTATTATAGAGTAAACGAACAGGCGCAACCGGAGTCAGAAACAGAATGGGGTGAAGACTTCGTTATCAATGGAAAACTGACGAAGAACTTTCATATCAAAAGGAACTGGGAGGCCATGAAGTTCTTAGTGAACAATCATGACGTGGGAAGAATCTTCGTTGATGGTCAAATCAAGAAGGCCCTCTGCGCTTATGCTAAAAAGACTGGTGAGTTTGAACAAGAAAAGGAAACCCTAAGAAGACTTCGAATTGAAAATTCAGTGCATATGCACCACTTTCATCTCCGTCTTAAATGCCCTGCGGGAAATTCCCGCTGCAAGGCTCAAGGTGAACCTCAAGCGGGTAGCGGCTGCTAATTAATACCAAACCTTACACTTAGTACGGTTTCTAGTAGTATCTCCCCATCTCTGAGGCTTCAGATCATTCGGGTGAGAAGAAAGAACATTACTCTTAAGACGGCTATAAAGCTCCGCTAAGTGCATCTTACTTCCTTCCATATAGTTGATTGAACAAGTGTTATAAAGATCTTCCTCAGCTTGAGATCCTGAAGTTGCCCCTTTAACAATGGCCTTGGCCATTTCTAAGACGTCAAAGTCGATTTCATTTTCTAAGCCTTGATTAACAATCTCTTTATACTCTTCTTCGAAGTTTTCAAAAGAAGACTTTAAGGCCGCATCTCTTGCTGGAGTTGAATAGGCATCGTAATCAGCATAGTTCATACACTTCTTACCAGTTTCTAAATGGTGCTCATATCCTTGGTTTACATAAGAGATTCTATCGCGGGCTTCGATACAAAGAAGGCCAAGCTTTCTTTTTAAGAGCTCTTCAGGGGCTTCAGATCCAAGCTTTAATTTATCTTTTACGTAGCGAAAGAAGGCCTTTCCAAGTTCAGTTACTAAGGAGAACTGCTCTGAGCTATAAGAAGTTTCAGCCGGTAGGCTCTCGTTTCTCATCCCTTCGTGCTGAGGCCATTTAAATCTTTTGAATCCCCAAACATCATGGGGAAGGTTAGAGAAGCTATATCCACTTCGATGAATCATCGGTAGGTTCTTTTTAGCAATGGCCTGAGTTGAATAGATAACATCAAAGTCACCATAACGAGTCACACCCTTGATATTATAAGAATGCCTAATGGTTCTTCTAAAGCTTCTTTTAATCTTATAAGTAAAGATCATCCCAGCATCGATGGCGTCAATCTTAACAGGGATCGTATCGTGATGGCTTAAGTGTTCCGTCCCAACTGAGTCACCAAGATAGTTAATCATGGCAACTAACCTCTTTTCAGAAGTTGCTCCGCGGCTATCAAACTTTGTTGTGCGGTTAGAAAGATATTTAAACTTATCCCCTCTTGAGCCTGAAGGATTAAGAACCTTAAAAGGAAGCGCATTCTCTAAAGAGAAGATCGCTCGTAAAGCGTAACTAGCATCGGCGCAGTCAGCTACTATTCCGTAGTACTTACTTTCAGGGCTAACAAAGAGGTCTTTATGAACGGCGTCTGATTCCATCCAAGCGGCATACTTTTTTTCCCACTCTACAGACCAAACCTCCGAATCTTCCCAAATCATTGCACTTGCAGTTTGACTCATGATTAATACGGCAATAAACATGCCTAAGACATTACGCATTATACTCTCCCCCGATTCCCCAAATTAGAACTTTTATAGAATTAGTTTTGGGGCTGCGGATTGTCAATAATTTAACTTTTCACAAGCTCCCTTCTCCCTTTAGAATTGAAGTATGAAAAATAAAAAATACATCCTATTTGCCGTCCTAGTACTCCTCTCAATTGGAAAGTTATTACAAGAAAGACAGAAAACCTTAGCCCCTAAAAAGGAAACTAAGGTAATGGTCAAGGAAGTAAAAACTGAAGATATTCAAGAGGTTCAAGAAGATGAAGAGCCAGATGAAACTGAAAATACCGCTACTATAAAAGAACCTGAAGTTAAACAAGTGGCTTATTCAGAGAGACCCGTGCAACGCGTAAAATTTGATCCTAATCACCTCGCAGAAGAAGCCTGTCCTCAACTAAAGCCTTTTGAAAAAGAAGATATTCAAGAAGAAGAGGAACTCGCCACTAATATTCACTTTGTTAAAGAAGGCTATGTGTACCGTTTAAGAATCTTCATCGAAGACTCGGCCAATGGTGGATATAGAAAACTAACTTATTATAAAGAGGACCAAGAAGGCTTCCCTCAGCAGATTCAAATTCCTTCAGAGGATTCAGTCAACCCAAGCGATGAGATTATTGATAGGTATATGGCCGGTGGAAAGATTGTCTCTGAAAGTGCTGATAGACGCATCAAACTTAAAGATGGAAGAGTCATGACTTACTCTGAAGTTGATGGAAGATATATAAAGCTTACCTCAGAGCAAGATAAATGTAACTTCGAATTATAGAGATAAGATCTTAGGATTTTCCCATGAAAAAAGTAAACTGCTTACTCATAGCTTTGTTCTTTCTATCTTCTTGCGCCAGCACAAAAAATTTCCCCAATCATTGGTGGGCCCCGGTAACAGATAAGAGCCCTCCTTCTTGGGAGATCCTCCCCCAATCGGGAAAGAAAGGAAAATCAGTTATTCTTTCTAAAAGAAATGAATTAGGCATCTTGTCTAACTTTGCTAAGACTAGCTTTACCTTTGAAGGAAAGACTTATCCAGGCATTGAAGGTCTCTGGCAGGGAATGAAATACCCTGAAGATACTAATGACAAGTCAGACCCAAGAAATAAACTCCGCTATAAATTAAAAAGATCTGTTGTTGAGCAGCTCGCTTCGTTTAAGGCCAAGCGTGCAGGAAAAGAAGGCTCTAGCAATATGAAAAAGCTTGGCATCAATTGGGTGACCTATAAAGGGAAACGCATGACATACCGAACGAGCGAAAAAGGCGAGCACTATCAATTGATCAGAAAACTTATGACTGAAAAGCTTAAACAAAATAAAGAAGTTCAAGAAGTTCTTATGAAAACCGGAGATCTTATCCTTCTTCCTGATCACACGCAAAAACCTGATTCTCCACCAGCTTGGAAGTACAATCAGATCTGGATGGAACTTCGAGAAGAAGTTAGAAGCGGCAAGCTCAAACTTTAAAGATGCTTGGACTAATTATTGGCATCGGTATCGGATGCTTACTCTTTATTCCTTCCTTAGCCCAATCTTTTGGTATTGAACTACCCGCTTGGACAAAGGCCTTAGCAGGTCTAGGCTTTCCTTTGTTTTTTATCATCAGCTCAATCAAGCAAAAGAAAAAGAATAAGAGTGAAAACCCTACTCAAAAGATAACAAAGACTGAGAAAGAATCATTTAAGAACATAGAATCGGGCCCCGGTCGAGGCCCAAATATTAAATACTAATTTATTCCATTTCGCAGGTAACTTCGATCTTCTCGTCGCTACCAACTGTTAACTTTCCTTTATATAAACCAGTCTCTTTTTTAAGCTTAGCCGTAATCTTTAAAATGATGTTCTCAGCATTAGCATCAGTGATTGCTAGCTTGAACTTCTTAGACATATTCCAATAGCCAACAACTGAATCTTGGTTAAAGACTTGAGCAATCTCTAAAGGCGCTCGAACCATTTGAACATCAGAGACAAGGGGGTTCCCAGGAACTCTTCCAGTAGTGCCAAAGACTTCAACTGTATTACCTTCAGCATCAGCACCACTACAAGTAAATCCACCAGTAGCATGAGCGTTTAAAGAAGCGAGTAAAGCAATGATTGCTATAAATTTCATACATATCTCCAATTAGAATTTTTTGGAGTTATAGCAGAATACTATTTTTGGGTGTTAAGTTCTGAAAACTTTTCATGCTATTAAGGGCCGCAAATCTTTGATTTATTAGCGGCAATTGACTGAAAAACGCTATGACAAGCGGGCTTAGGGTAAGGCTTATGGTACTTAGCGCTCTTAAGCCCCCTTCTTCTAAGCTCGCTATGAGTGACCAGAGGACCATTATGGGCCCTATTTACCCTAGCAACCCCTGCTGCGTACTTGATGGCAAATGAAGGACAGGCCTTAGTCAGCTTTCTAAAGCAGGTAGCGACTCTAGAAGATCTATAGTTTGAAGCCTTCACAATCCCCGCGCTTCCTTTACAGCTGCCACTGGTAAAGAGTGATTGAAGGTCACCACTTGAAGCAGGAGATCTGGTCTCTTTGGTGCCGCTTAATTTAGAGTTTAAACAAAGGGCCGCTTTTTCACTCTTTGATTGAGTTGAAAGACGCCCCACAAAGGAGCGGAAGATATTCTTTAAAAAGCCCTTGGTTTTTCCAGAGCCTAAATTTAGTGAATTGGCAGAAACTTGAAATAGTCCTGCCTCAACGGTTTCAGCGGACTTATTATTTCCGCTGAGGTCTCGGCCCTCTTTAAAGTTCCCATCAGCCTCTCTTTGACCTAGAGAATACATAAGAGAATAAGTAGTGGCTAAGTTCTTTGGATCGTTTTTTGAAACTGATCCTTTATTAAAATGTGAGAGGCTTAGAGCATCTTTAGATCCAAAAGAAGGGCTTGAAAGATTCTTCCCAATACCGGCAACCTCGGGGTTACAAAGATCCTGAATCATAGAATAAGCAAAGGTCTTAGCATAAGGAAGCCCAGCCCCTGTAGTGTTTCCTTTATTACCGGTGAAGACTTTCTTACAAGAAGAGTCGGAATGAAAAGCACTCTCAATCATCGAATCTATCTCAGTGCTATCCTCTATTTCTGAAACTGAATAATCAGACCCTGCCTTAAAACAATCCGCTCCAGCATAACTTGGAGTAACCGCGCCGTTGACTGCACTGGCCAACCCGTTGTTTAAGACATTTTCTTGAAACCTCTGATCAAAGTTTCTCGCAGGCCTTCTTCTATGAAGACCACTACCAGGTTTATGAGACCACACTAAAGGCCCATTACTTGATTGGCCGGCATTTGGAGTTTCACAACTGCTAGAAAGAAAGGTGAATAGAATTAATATTAGATAAACTCTCACCTCTCTATTATCGGCACTTTAGAGTATTTCACTAAGGAAATAGATTTCCTTTAGTTATTTCAATACCTTATAGAGGAAGTAAAGCTCATCCCATGGCAATGATTGTAGGCGTATTTCAAGAAAGTTTGCTGCGTAAAGACGACAAAAAACAAACCTCCCGTGATACTTTTTCTACGCGTCAAATAAATATTTTAGGAGCCTTCGTGAAGTACCTCATCCTTTTTCTTTTAAGCTTAAACCTTTTTGCCAATGAGAACCCTAGAATATTGGCCCATCAAGAAGCAATAAACGCTCTTGAGACTTTGCACTTTGTGAAAGATGGTCGAGGCATGACCTTAACTCCTGACGCAGTTAATATGTTTGATTTCATGGCCAAGTTCCTAGGACTTTCAAAGCCAAGTGACGGAAAGGCCCTTCGTGAAAAAGCGAAGGTTGGCATGTTCACTAAAAGATGGGGACTTGTTGAGCAAGATAAATTCATCAAAGGCTTCTTCAATGTGCCTTATAAGAAGATGAACATAGGGGCCATGGGCTGCGCTGTTTGCCATTCAGGAAAAGCTGCTGGTCAGTACATTATTGGTCTTGGAAATAAGAATATCGACGTCGGTCGCTTAGCTTCTGATACCTACCAAGCAAGTAAGCTTTGGAAGAAGTTAACTGTTCTAAAGAGAAAGTCTAAAGAATATAAAAGGATCGAAAAAGATTCCATGGCCTTTGCTAAGCGCCTCGGAGATCACGAGCTCAATAACCTAACTCAGGGTCTTGTTCCTATCTCTATGATCATGAGTTGGTTCTATAGAGTGGTTGAAGGAACAGAGACTCCAAAGGGTTCTCCTCGAGGAGTGGTTAAGGTTCCTCACTTTTGGGGCTATGGTAAGAAGCGATTTGTCGGTCAGTTCACAGATGGCTTTGGTAATGGAACTCATGCGGGCTGGGGCCTAGCTGTTGAACTTGCCGGAACACAAACAGCAGAAAATGTTCGCCAGATGATTCCAAAGATTGAACACGCGGAAAACATGCTTGGAGAAATTCTTCCTCCTAAATACCCATTTAAAGTTAATCAAGAAATGGCCCAGCGTGGAAAAAAACTCTTTAATAATACTTGTTTTAAATGCCATGGAACTTATGAGCGAGACCAGAGTGGACTTCCTATTTATAAAGAACCAAAGCATATAAAGATTGAAGTTGTAAAAACTGATGAAGACCGTCTTAAAGGACTTACGCCTCATTTTTTATCACTAGTCGATAGGAACCCACTTCCAGAGTTTATTCAAAACAATGATGTTCCTCCTGGATACTTTGCCCCCCGCTTAGAATCAGTTTGGGCGCGCTTTCCTTTTCTTCATAATGGATCAGTTCCAAGTATTATGGCCCTTCTTACTCACCCTTTAGAGAGACCAAAGTTTTGGGACCTACAAAGAGTTGGAGAGAAGGAGCGCTTTGATGAAGAGAATCTTGGCTTAACCCTGCCTAAAAAAGGATCAAGGGAATATAAGAAGCTTGAGAGAGAGGCCAAGTCTGGAGCCCGTGATGTTTATTCAACTGAGCGAGTGGGACAATCTTCTAAAGGACATTGGTTTCGTTTTTCAGATAAGTTAAGCGTTCAAGATAAGAAAGACTTAATTGAATATTTAAAGACCATCTAGTCTTCAAAACCATTATTGGCCCAGGTCTTAAAAGCATCGATGATCTCTTCTGTTGGGACGGGCCGTTTTGGAACGCCATTGCTGTCGGTTTCAGGCATACAACTTCCAAGCATGCAGCCATCTTCAGTGTAAAAAACAATATCATCAGCGTTATCAATAATGTCTTGCTTAGTTTCAAAGCTAACTCTAGGTGACTTAGCATTATGACAATCAAGACAGCTCTTCTTTATAAAGTGTTGATAAACACTTTTAAAGTTGGGAGCAATTGGCTCTACTGGTTCTTCAAAGACAATAAAGGGTTTAGTATTATCGCGCAGGCGAAGTTCGCCTTTTTCTAAGCTAAGAGGATTGCAGGAGGATAAGAATCCTCCTGCAATAAGAGACATAATTAAAAGATTACTTAAAAACCGCATGACCTTTTTTCCTAAGAGCATCCATCTCTTTTAGAATTCCTATTGTGGCCATCTTATCGAGAGGGTTTGTCGAAAATGAATCTTCTAATAAAATAGATTTTTCAAATAACTCTTGCATCATGGCTTGGTAGCGAGCGACGATTTCGGTATCGCCAGGATTCACACCTTCAGGAAGAAGGCCTGATGCCTTTTCAATATCATTCTTAAGATTCAAAACAATAAGCTTGGCTTCCTCAGAGTTGATTCCTCTAGAAGCATTCTTAAAAGTTGCTTTAAACCCAGCGCCAATTGACTTCATTACTGGTTGTAACTCACCCGTCATGGCGGGAGCCGAAAAAAGCATTGTACTCAAAACTGTAAAACCTAATAGTAGTACTCGCATAATCATCTCCTGGTTATTGTTATGCAGTGATTTTTTATAACCCTACTAAGGTATTCTTGAAATAACTAATAATGCATAGTATATATAGCCATAAGGAATACTTATGGATCCATTAAAAAAAGAATATGAATACTTCCTCGTTCTCTGTGAAACCCCTAATATATCAAGGGCTTCTGAGCTCTTAGGTATGCAGCAAGGCAGCCTTTCAAAGGCCTTAAAGAAGCTTGAAGAGAGCTTTCAAGGGCAACTCTTTGTTCGTCAGGGACGAGGTCTTCGGCAAACGGAACTTGGGGCCCTCCTTCAAAGACAACTCTTAAAGCTAAAGAGTGAATGGGAAGTTGGTATTGAAAAAAATAGAGAGCACCTTCTTGAAGTCTCTGGCCGCATTAAGATAGGGGGACATCAAATCACCGCCATTGATATCCTTTCAAAAGTCATCCCTAAACTTAACGACCGCTACCCTGAACTTCAGTTAGATATGATCTTTAAGTCTTCAAACCTCATCACAAGAGATGTCATTGAACATGAATTAGACTTTGGCTTCGTCGCTAACCCAATCCCCCACCCTACTCTTGTTATTAAAAAGATTAGAAAAGACTTTATAGGTCTTTGGGCCAAAGATCCTGATCACCACGATAAAGTTGTTTATTATAATCCCGATATGATTGAGGTCTCTAAAGTCCTAAGAAAATACAAGAGCTATAAGCATGTCCCTATTGCCGACTATGAAGTCCTGGCCCAGTTTGCCGTCGAGAGTTCAGGAATAACGATCCTTCCTAATCCCGTGGCCGATAGGTATAAAAAATTAAAGAGCTTCGGAAAGAAGCTCTTAGAAGTAGATATTTGTATGATCTATAATATAGAAAGGCCCCAGACGAAGACCTTTAAAACAGTTTTAGAAGAGTTTAGAAAGTTATCTAATTCCTAAACTCTTGGTCTTCTTCTTTTTCTAGATGAATCAGATCCACCCTTATTACCTTCAGATCCTCTTGAAGAGCTTCTCTCAGAACCACGCCTTGGGCCTCTACGAGAACTTCCACCACGTCCTGCATCTCTTCTATTTCGACCACCGCCGCCACGAGAAAAGCTTCTCTCAGATCGAACAGATTCTTTAGCATCTAATTCACCAAGGTCTTGGTAACGTCTTAAGTCTTTTCTAAACTTTTGAGAGAAAAGGACCTTTAGGATCTGATCACGGCTTAGGCCTTCAAGAGACTCTTTGAAGTGATCATATGTTTCATCTAATTTAAAATCTTCACCTTTTTCTTTAACTGTCTCAACAAGAGTGGCCATGCTGGCAAGCTCTCTATCAACTAAGGCCACTTTTAACTTAGCTACCGTTGGAAGCTTAGCAGGCTCTAATTTAGTCTTAACAAAGCGCTCTAAGTAACGAAGCTTTCCACTTTGGTGCGGATCTACAAGAGTATAAGCTTTTCCCTTAGTTCCAGCCCTACCTGTTCTACCAATACGGTGAACATAAGATTCCATATCTTGAGGAAAACCAAAGTTAATCACGTGAGTTAGGTTGTTAACATCAATTCCACGAGCGGCCACATCAGTACAAACAAGGAGGCTTAAATGCCCTGCCTTGAATTTTTTCATGGCAGCGTCTCTTTGGTTTTGATTAAGATCACCATGAAGAACATCAACTTTATGCCCACGGGCCAGAAGTTCAGAGCCAAGCTCCCCTACTTCTTTCTTTGTTTTACAAAAAACAATCCCGTACATATCAGTTTCAAAATCTAAGAGGCGGCAAAGCGCTTCCATTTGATACTTAGGACGGATAAGAAAATACTTTTGTTCAATATCTGCATTACTTAAAGTTGTTTTTTCGATCTTTAGGATCTGTGGATCCTTGAACTCTTTATTAACTAGGTTAATGATCGGCTTTGGCATAGTGGCTGAGAACATCCAAATATTTCTCTCTGGAGGAAGAACCTTTAAGATCTCTTGAACATCATCTAAGAAGCCCATGTTTAGCATTTCATCAGCTTCGTCTAAGATAAGCTGTTTTGTATTATTAAGTTTTAAAACGCCTTTTTTCATTAGGTCCATCACACGACCTGTCGTACCTACAACAATCTGTGGACGACCCTTTCTAAGACCATTGATTTGCTTCTCGTAAGATGTCCCGCCGTAAACAGTAAGAGTTCTTACATCAATATATTTTCCAAATTTCTTAATTTCTTCATGAACCTGATTGGCAAGCTCTCTAGTAGGAGCAAGGATCAAAGCTTGAACCTCATTACTTTTAGAAGAGAGTTGAGAGAGAAGAGGAAGAACAAATGCTGCTGTTTTACCAGTTCCTGTTTGCGCTTGCCCTACAAAGTCGACGTTACCTTCTAATAATTTCGGTATTGCTTTTTCTTGTATATCAGATGGTGTTGAAAATCCTTCGTCTTCGATGGCCCGAAGTAGTTCTTTAGAAAGATTTAAGTCTTCAAATTTCATAGTTATTTCCCTTTTAATTGAAGGCGTAAACTATCGTTTTTAGAAGACTCTGCATAATGATAGGGTAATTACTACAATAACTACCCTATCTTACTGATTTTAGGCACCTTCGCGGTCACTTTTCCCACGAAATGGCTCACCTGTAAGGTTAGTAATCTCCTGCGGAAAATGATCAAGGACCCAACTTACAACATCTTTAATTGAGATCATCGAAACGGGGGTGTTGGCCTCGTCTACAATGGGGACGTGTCGGTAACCACCGACATGCATATTATTTAAGACATAGGCCAGCTCATCTCCAGATTGTAGAGACTGTGGATTCTCCGTCATGATGTCTTTGGCCTTGAGGTTTTTCCAATCTTCCTTAAGCCCTAAGACCTTCATTAAAAGATCTCTTTCTGTAATTATCCCAGAGAGTTCAGTGTTTCTTGTTAAAACAACTGATCCTATTTTCTTTTCTTGCATTAATTTTACGGTGTCGCCGAGGCTAGTCTCTTCATCTAAACTTATGACAGAGGGGGACTTAATACAGCTAATTTGTTTCTTAAAAGAATCTGCCGAAAGAGATGTTCCACGTTCATCCTGCTCATCTGCAATCTCTTGCTCTTCTTCAATTTGATCATCCATTAAGCTCATAGGTTCTCCATTTCAGTTAACAAAGAAGATATTATAACATAATTTTATTTAAATAGTTTTAAAGGGAAGATGCTGTTTTAGGGCCTTTATTGTCTGATTATTATGCTCATTATGCTCTACCAAATGAGTTTGAATAGCTGAGTGAAAGGCCTCATTCTTCAGGTGATGATAGCTTGTGATAACCACCGGCTCAAAGCCTCGTAATAATTTATGCTCCCCTTGTGCTCCCGCCTCAAAGAGAGGGATCTTTTTTTCAAAGCAGTACTCCATTCCTTGGTAATAACATAGTTCAAAATGCAAAAAGGGAAACTCTGACTCAACCCTTGGATCAATGCCCCAGTACCTTCCATACAAACATTCTTTTCCAGCTATAAACAGACTCATGGCGATCAGCTCTTCGTCTTTATAGGCTAAGGCAACTTTTAGTTCTTCTTCTAAGAACTCTGGAAGCTTTTCAAAAAATGCATGATTCAAATAGGCATAGCTTTGTTTTTTACCAATAGTAGAAAGGTAGAGTTTATAAACCTGATTCATTAATTCAGTATTTAGCTCACTACCACTTTTCCATTCAATCTTTATGTCAGCCTTCTCTACAGCGGTCCTTTCTTTTTTGATATTCTTTCTCTTTCTTGTTTTAAGCCTTGAGAGAAAGTCTTCAAAAGATTCATATTGATTCTTAAAATGGTACTGCAAGGTTTCTTTTCTAAGATAGCCTAGTTTCTCTAGAATTCTATTTTCTTCCGCGCTTGTAAAAAGAAAGTGATGTGAAGAAAGTTCATCCTGACTTTGGTAGTATTCTTTTGCTTTTTCAATTAGCTCCTCCCCTCCAGTCCCTAAGACCTTAGGGGCATTGATGGGAGTGAATGGAAGGGCGTGGATCATCTTTGGATAATAGTTGACTCCATTTCTTTCATAGAATTCTGCCCAGGCCCAATCAAAGATGTATTCACCATAGCTATGAGTCTTGATATAAAAAGGTAAGGCCCCATTATCAGCTACGATGCACTTTGGAATCCATCCACTTTGCTCATTAAGTAGGCCAGAAGCTTCAAGAAGAGAATGAAATCGCCCATCGCAAAAAGGATGGGGACTTTTATAGTGGAGCATGCCCCATCATAGCGAGACTTTTAGTATTTGTGCTATAATTTGTTTATGGAAATAATTAAGTTTATGACCCTATTTCTCATCCCCTTACAGCTATGGGCCTCTTCAGGTAATTATGAACCAAAGCCCTATAGACCTAAGACAAGTGATTCTAATACAGGAAGTTCAGAGCCCGCTGATAAGAACTACAAGCTCTACGTGGAAGACCCTAAGCCTAAGAATGAAAGAGACGTTAAAGAGTTTGTTTATTCAGTAAAAAGAAAAGGCGTCACCATCAATAATATCAATTATCAACAGGCCAGTTTTACCATCAAGGGAACTTACAATGGTGAAGCTAATCTAAATCAGTTCTTAGCTAATCTAAAGAAAACCATTAAGTCTGAAAAAGGATTTGACCTTAAGACTTCAAAGACAAGATTTGCAGGGGCCGTTACTAACCATTACGAAGTCTCAATTGATAATCTATTCTAAGTGCTCTTCAATCTTTTCAACAAAGAGCTTGATCTCATCCCTTACTCTTCTATAGATGACTAAGGCCTCAGTATGCTCTAAGTCCTTTGCTAATCTAGGTGGATCATCAAAGCCATGGTGAATGATCTTCCCCCCTGGAAAATAAGGGCAGTTCTCATGGGCATCTGAACAAACCGTTATGACCACGTCCATTTTAAGATCCCCAAGCTCTTCAGTTGTTTTTGAAGTATGCTTCGTTAAGTCAATTCCGCATTCCTTCATAACCTCTATAGCAAAGGGGTTAAGTCCATGTTTTTTAGTTCCAGCAGAGTAGAAATCAAACTGAGAGCCCTTTAAGGCCCTCGCCCAGCCTTCAGCCATTTGAGACCTACAAGAGTTTCCAGTACAGAGAAATAAGACGTTTTTCTTTTCTTTCATAGATCATAATTCTATACTCAAATGCCTAAAAGTATAAGAGGGAGAATCCGCTTGAAGCAAAAAAATCTTATTGTACGCCAGTTATTTGAAAAGGAATCTTCAACCTATACTTACCTTTTGGCCGACAAAGAATCTAAAGAGGCCCTCATCATAGACCCCGTAGCCGAGTGCATCGAACGAGACCTTCTTCTCATAAAAGAATTATCATTAAATCTAAAATACATCTTAGACACTCATGTTCACGCCGATCATGTAACTAGCTCCTGGGACCTTAAAGAAAAGACTGGAGCGTCTATAGCTCTTGGAGAAAGAAGTGGAGTCTCTCATGCTGACCTTCTTTTAAAAGACTCTCAAGAGTTAAGCTTTGGGAGCTTTAGCATAAAGGCCATCCTAACTCCTGGTCACACAAACGGCTGCACGACCTACTCTGTCGAGAATATGCTCTTTACAGGAGATACCCTCTTAATAAGAGGTAATGGAAGGACTGACTTTCAACAAGGAAGCGCAAAGGAGCTTTATCATAGTATCACTGAGAAACTCTTTAGCTTTCCAGATGAAACCATTATCTACCCGGCCCATGACTACAAAGGCCTGACCACTTCAACTATTGAAGAAGAAAAAAGACATAATCCAAGGATTGGTGGCGGAAAAAGCTTGGAACAATTCTCCCAAATTATGAGTGAGCTCAACTTGCCTAATCCTAAAAAAATAGACGTCGCTGTTCCTATGAATTTAAAGTGTGGACGAACTTAGAGTTTTAGCATCTTTGAATCTTTAATATATGTTTCAAAGTCTAGATCATTAGCTTCACTAACTTCTTTAATCTTTAAGACGATATCTCTAATTCTTTTTAATGCATTCATTGTCTTCTCTAACTTTTCTTCAGAGAACTCTTTTTTCTTCTTCATGATCTCAACCATCCCAAAAGCAATTGTTAAGGGATTATTAATTTCATGGTTATAAGTAGTGATCAAAGCATTAAGAGTCTCGACCTCGCCTTTCTTAGCATTCTCAAAGCTTAACGCTTTAAGGCTTAACTGAGTATCGATCCTTGCCGTTAGCACTTCGGTATTAACTGGCTTTGTAAGATAATCATTAGCTCCTAACTTCAGAGCTTCAACAACATCCTTATCATCTTCATTTCCAGTAAACATAATGATAGGAAGTACGCTCTTATCAACCTTTTCTCGAAGCCTTTTTAAGATATCAAGCCCAGAGAGTTCAGGCATTTCTATATCAAGAAGAATAAGGTCATACTCACCTTTCTCAGCAAGCTTAGCCCCCTCAACGCTTGAGTGACAAATCTCAACTGAATAACCTTTCTTAATCAAAGATTTGACGACGGCGCCGCTTATGATCTTCTCATCATCAATAAAAAGAATCTTACCCTTGCTCATTTGAAATCCTTCTTGCGTCTTTGTAAAGCTCATCGAACTTTGAAATCAACTCTTCTCTTAATTGATCAACAACCTCTAACTTCCCTTCTTTGGCAGCGGCTTCTGCCTCTGCTGCTATGGACCTTAGAGGTTCAAAGTAAAAGGTGGCAGAAAGTCCCTTGATTGTGTGGACACAAATTCTTATTTCATCTGTATTTTTCTTATCTAAAGTAGAAATCAACTCGTTCTTCTGATTCTCAAAGTTATTGATAAATTCATCAATAATAGAAAAGAAGATGTCTTCATCATCAGCAAACGCACTTAATGTCTTCTCCTTATTAATAATCATATCATTCCTTTAATAACTCACTGAGTTCGTCTATCCCTTCAGGCTTATAAAGAACAAGGTCTACTTCCCCTTTATGGTTTTCTAATGAGACTGTTGTATCCCCTGTCAGACAGATGATCTTTACATCACTTGAGTTTTCTTTGATCATCTTGCAAAGATCATTACCATTTTGAATAGGCAGGTAATAATCACAAATAACAAAACCTATCTGATCTTTATGATTATGAAAGAGATCAAGTCCCTTAACCGGGTCAGAAGCTTCAAAGATCTCTCCTTTAAACCCATCATCCTGTAATCTTTCAATTATCAGCTCTCGGATTTCCTCTTCATCTTCAATAAATAACAGTCCGTTTTTCATGGCTTAATTATAACCTAGCTTTTGAATTGATATAAATAAAATGCCAGCTTAATTTTTTTATAAACAAAAATTAAGCTGGCAATTCTTGACAGTTTTTTTCTTCCTTAATCGAGCCTTTATTGGTTTAGGCTGAGAAGAAAAATTCTTATGCTGCCCAAACTTCTTTTGTCCAAGTAGACTTTGTGTCGACTACCCAGTTCTTAGATCTCAATTTATCGTGAACGAAAGCCTCAAGTTGCTCAGGGGATGAAACATCAACCCACAGCTCCATATCCCAATCGCCCATGGTAGAACCGGCCCATTTTACTTCTGACCAATCCCCTAACCATTTCCAATCGCCCTTAGGAGCCTCGTTATTCCACTTCACCCAAACCTGGGCCATCCATTTTCCTGACATTAATACCTCGTTATTTTGCTTTAATTAGCGGCTTTGAAAACTTCTCGGAGCGATCAGAGCTCAGCCCAATGGAATAAAAATACTTTCACTAAATCGGAAAATGCTGCACCTCGCGTCCTTGCCAACACCTGAGAAAATCACTATTTTAATCAGTAATAAATCGTGGGGGTATAGCTCAGTTGGGAGAGCGCTTCGCTGGCAGTGAAGAGGTCCTCGGTTCGATCCCGGGTACCTCCACCATTTAAAAGCCCAATAGGCTTTTAAATGGTTGAGGTCGTAAACGACGATTAAGCGGTAGCGCAATCCAAAGTGCGCGGAGTATTTCTCTAAATTTAAATCAACTAACCGAAAGGGCCACAATAGGCTTTTAAATGGTTGAGGTCGTAAACGAAGGTTAAGCGGTAGCGCAACCGTAAGTGCGCGGAGTATTCCTCTAAATTTAAATCAACTAACCGAAAGGGCCACTATGGGCTTTCAAATGGTTGAGGTCGCAAGCGACTGGTAAGCGGTAGCGCACCATCAAGCGCGCGCAGTATCCATCTAAATTTAAGTCAATAATCCGAAAAGGCCACCAAGATTCTTTTTGCATTTCAGCAAGTAACCAGGTGTCTAAGAGGTAAAGTAAGTTAAAAGTACATGGCAATTTTATTTTCCTTTGTATTAAAGTCTATATTTCTGATTGATCCTAATAATTTATTTTTCAATGAGAATATTTATTAATATATGCTCTACTTAGTTTTAAAATAATAGATAGACTATTCAAAAAGGAATGAATCCACTACAAAATTCTAACAAGAGGAAAGGATGGAGAAATTTAAAGAAATCACTGAAAATATTAATTGGAAGCTTAAAGATACTTTCTTCTTCAACCTTATAATCGGTTTTGTAATCTTTAATTATAAATTTATCTATATTTTGATTAATCAACCTATGGATAATCCTGGGTATCAAACAGCTGCAAATCTTATCGATTCGGCTAATCAATTCCTAAATATTTATTCTGTTTTATTATACTCGATTTTAGTAACTTTTTTGTATCCAATTCTAGGAGTGATTGTAATAAAATGGCGCCACACAGTTGAATACTACAAAGAACGCTGGTTAGAGAAAAGCTTTCCAACAAATGATTTATATAGATCGGAATTAGAAGAAATCTCTAAACTTAATTTAGAAAATACTGAAGTAATAAAAGACTTTGGATCTAGAATGATCTCAGAATGCAACGATCGTTATAAAGAAAACAATTGGAACTTCTATCATTTTACAAGTATAGAAGGGTCTAGATTTAAAGAAGGCGACATTGCTGTAACCACTGAAAGACAAAACAAGATGGTTCTAACATCTCTCAGAAACTATAACGAAGAAAGGACTCAACTAAAATATATCTACTGTAAGATTGACGATAACAACTATATAACAACCAATATTGATCAATTCTGTTTCCAATCTAAAGATTTTTTAGATAACAATGCGAAGTATTTAATACTCACAAGAAATGGAATAAAATATTGTGATCAAAGCGAATACGACTATTTTTATCAAGACCTAGTTCACGAAGTTATTTTTTCAATAGAGAAAAACCAAAATTCGAATTGGCAACATGTACTTTGGCCCAACTGATATAAAAGGTATTAAGACAGATAGAGGTGCGACAAAGGCGCTATGCACTTCAGTCCCTAATCAATTAGGGGAACAAGTTATGTTTGTTTGATTCGTTACAAAAGGTTAAATTCTTTACAATAAAGAATAGATTTCATAGGAATAAATTTGAATTTAGAACTAACGCATCATGATTTACAAATTATGGGAGATGTCTCTTCAAGTGAAGGAGCCATTGCTATATGTAAGTCGTTTAAAGGATGTATCGGCCTTGAATTTGAGGTTAAGTTAGGGGCTGGAAAAATAGATAAAGACGTACTGAAAAATACTAGGGAATCTTTCCGAGAGAAGTTAATTGAAACCGATAATAGTATTAAAAACACGGGTATCCCTAAGTCATTTGTCGAACTTTTCAGTCAAACATCTAAGAATGATGTAAAAAAATATTGTCGTGTATTAGAAATTTCACAAGAAGACTTATTTCTATTGATTTACAACTGTAGTCAAATTGGCTTCACACACAGGGGTAAATTTAAAAAATTTACTCCTGAGCAGTTTAAATATGAAAGTGGTGATGTTGAAAATCTAGGCAATCTTTCTACCGAAGAAAAAGATAGAAAAAAAATTATGAATAAGATATCTGGTACTTTCGCACAAAGAAGAAATGTCAGCTGTCATATGTTTGAGAACGGCACGATGTGGCACTGTTTTTACTTTAGCTATGAAGACTCCCAGGAATTGCCAAGAAAAAGACAACATTGGCAATTTGGAACTCACATTCATTATGTATCATATCTATGGGATAGCAATCGAAATGAACTTTGGAAGAAGTTAGACTATAGAAAAATAAATGTCTCTGATTTTCATATCAAGTATAATTCAATGGACAACACTCCATTGCATCAGGTTTATCTCTACGGACATGCAGCAGTTCAGGTATCAATCCAAAATAAACGACGTCGTGATTTCGGATAAGGTGCCAGGTCGGTGAAAAAAGTGATAAAGGGTACGTGATACCTTTCTGGAAAACCCAAAGGGCACCCCCTAATAATGATAGCGTATAACTTCTGGCTTTTCGCTTGGGTACCAAGGTTCTTTACAACAATTAATAAATTCCTCCAATGTTTGAGACGGAGATACTCTATGATACTTAAAATCATCGGGATAATTCTCAATAATATTAATCTGTTTCTTATTTTCAATATATTTCAAAGGGTAGATAAGATAGCTTCCAATATGGGAACTAATTAGAAACAAGAAACAAATTACAAACTGCTTCAAACTTACCGCTTTTACTGCATTCTTCTTCATCGCAACACCAAAATATATTAATTCCCCAAGAAGAATGGAAAAAATAAAAGGTATTGTATGGAACTCATTTGAAATGATTCTGTAACCTATTAGTAAAAATATTGATCGGACTGTAAACAATAAGATACCAGACCTAGAAAAAACGCTTAAGTTACAAAAAAGAAGATGCGAGACTAGCAACACGAAGTAAATAAAAATAGAGAGTTTCCATGATAACAGATCCCAGACTAAGTAGTAATATGACCCAAGAAAAATATTCTCATAAAAAATAAACAAGTGAACAACAAGCCAAGCAGTGAGTAAATAAAGAGTGATTCTATTTTTAAAATGGTTAACAATCATACTTCTTACTCCAGAGATAGTCTGCCTAGGTCCGCTGGTAGCTAATCCACAATCAAGGACCAACTATCTTCATAATTTTTGTATAGCTTTCGGGTGAATCAATTCTCTCGATCTCCTCCAAGATATTCCTCTTCAATAGAGGCCGAAGGGTAATTTCTAATAGTCCATCACTGCCCTTAAAAATTAGCTCATTCATGTCATATTTAAATTCTTTATACTCAAAATTCTGTTCGTCACTTAGTTTAAACTCTTTTCGTATTTGTTTATGCTCTAGGACAATAGCTCCATTTGATATCGATACTCTGTAGTTGGGCTTTATCAAATGTAATATGTAGTGTCCTAAAGCAATAAGGAGTAATGAAAGTATATAATACGCCAAAAAGTATTCATCTCCATAATTTTTATTAGTTCTTAGGAAATAAAAAGCAGAAGTACCAAACCAGTAAATTAAAATCAACTCCCAATATTTAATAGGACACTTTCCAACTAAAATCATCTTGCCTCCTATTTTGACAGCCAAGGTTTCCATCTCCCTTTCTCTCTAAACTTCTAATAGAAAAAGTGAAAAGTATTAATCCAAACCTATTATAACACTTAAGAAAATCAAGAAACTAACGTATTAAAAACAGTTGGAATCAATAAATAAGCCACATTCCATACTCCCTAAGCCCTGTTACCTAGCTTAACCAGCTGTTTTGTGGGCTCAACCAATAAAGTATATCAATAACGATACGACTAATTGATTTTCATATCAAATATGATAGGATTCTAATGTATAGAGTAGAAGAAACCCAAGAGTATATAGATTGGTTTGAAAAACAATCAATTAAAGAACAAGCACAGATTCAAGCGAGAATCGCAAGAATAAGAACCGATGGCCATTTTGGGACAGCAAAGATGTTAGATAAAAGCCTTGCTGAATTAAAATGGAGAAGTGGAAGAAGGATTTATTTCACTACTACTTTAGACGAGGACGGCAATATTATTATTCTTTTGCTAGGTGGGAATAAAAGCACTCAAGCAAAAGATATAAGAAAAGCTAAATCTATAATTAAGAGTTTAAGTGAGGATTTATAAATGGCTAGATTCAAGATTGATTCGTTGACACCAATCAAAGTAAAAAAAGCAAAGGCCCTTTTTAAGGATGATTCTGTTGAGTTCTTTCAAGATACAAAGATTGTTGCAGAGGCCTTAGCGGAAGCTATTTTGGAAGGTGATAGAAACGCTTTTCATGAAATTATCTCTGGATATCTGAGCGTGATCAACAAAGAAGAGCTCTCTAGAAGATCAAAAGTTCCCATCGCTACCATTCGTAGAATGGCGGCCGGTTCTAATTTTAATATTGATAGTATGTTGAAAGTGACCTTTGCCATTAATAAAGGATTGGCGGCCTAAAAAAGAGCTCAGCTAAGACGTAACTTATTGCACCGTGGGAAAAGAATCATAACGCGCCACAGTATCAAATAAGAAATAATCAAATATAAGTAGTGAGAAACAACAATTCCATAAACCTACCTACCCCAACCCTGACAAAAGCCCCCTCCAATAAACTAGCCACCCCCCCTAAAAAATCCTAAAATCCATCCAAGAAATACTTCTTTAATCTTGCCTCCCTAAGGGCTTTCTATGGGATCAAGACGCGGCTTTATTGGAAACGATTTAGTCTCCCGAATTTGGAAAAAGGAAGACCGATGTTAGACTTACAAGCTGCCAATAAGCTTATTGCGGATAGCTTTATCGTTAAGGTAAAGACTGTGCCCATAGAGCAATCTCTTGGAAAGATCCTTGCTGAGGATATCTTTGTCAAAAGAGACCTCCCTCCCTTTGATAGGGTGGCCATGGATGGAATTGCCATCAACTCGAAAGACTCTGGTGATCATTTTAAAAACGGTTCTTTTTCAATTGAAGGAGTTCAGGCCGCAGGTGAACCTCAAAAAAAATTAGTAAATACAATCTCTGGTTGCCTTGAAGTTATGACTGGCGCTGTCCTCCCTTTAAATTGTGATCTCGTGATTCCTTATGAGATGACTAAGATTGAAGATGATTGCGCTTCTCTTGTTGATTCTGATCAGGGCTTTATCCCTTTGCAGAATATTCATCTTATGGGTAGTGATTTAAAAAAAGGAGAGCTGGCCCTCTCTAAAGGTCAGCCTATTACCTCCTCTGTTATTGCCATCATCGCCTCTGAAGGGATGCCTTTTGTTAAGGTTCAATCTGCTCCTCGCATCGCTATCATCAGTACGGGGGATGAGCTAGTTGAGATTGATAAGAAGCCAGAGGCCCATCAAATCTATATGAGTAACCTCTATACTCTTAAGGCAGAGCTTAGATCTTTTGGTCACGAAAGCGTAGAGACTCATCACCTTCTTGATGATGAAGCTTCTTTACTTAAGAGTCTTAAGAAAATCCTTGAAGAGAATGACCTGCTTCTAATCACGGGCGGAGTCTCTAAAGGAAAGTTTGATTATATTCCTAAGGTCTTAGGTGATCTAAGAGTTAAGAAGATCTTTCATAAGGTGGCCCAGCGACCGGGGAAGCCTCTTTGGTTTGGATCAGGAGAAGAGGGACAATTGGTCTTTGGTCTGCCTGGTAATCCGGTTTCTTCTTTGGTGAATCTAAGAAGGCATGTCATTCCTTACTTAACTAAAGAGAAGCTCTTAAAGGTTAGGCTTAAAGAAGAAGTTAGCTTTAAGAAGGCCATGACTTTCTTTCAACCAGTCTCTTTGGAACTTGTTGAAGGAAGCTATATTGCAAAGCCGATCAAAGGAAATGGATCAGGGGATTATTATTCACTTAAAGATTCATCCGGATTTATTGAACTGCCTAGTGACAAGAATACTTTTGGTAACGATGAACTCTATGACTACTACCCTTGGGGAAAGACATGTCTATAAACGAACTCCGTGATAAGCACGGGCGCCATATTCATAAATTAAGGATCTCACTATTAGACGCTTGTAATATGCGCTGCCTTTATTGCATGCCAGAGAAGCAGGTCTTTATGCCCAATAAGGATTGGCCTAAGGCAGATGAGCTGATCTACATGGCAACTAACCTGGTTGAGCAAGGCATTGATGAGATCCGCCTAACTGGTGGAGAGCCTTTGTTAAGAGCGGATTTTATGGAGATCGTCCGTGGTCTTGATAAGCTTCCCTTAAAGAAGTTTGGCTTTACCACTAACGCCATTCACTTAAAAAAGCATCTTAAAGAATTAAAGAAAACAAACTGCCAGTATATTAATATTAGCCTCGACTCAGTTAATAAGGAGAACTTTCATAGGATAACTAAGACTGATTCTCTTGAAGTTGTCTTAGAGGCGATTCTCATGGCAAAAGAACTTGGCTTTAAAGTTAAGCTTAATACTGTTTTATTAAGAGGCATGAATGATCATGAGATCATAGATTTAATCGACTTTGCTGAAGACAATGATATTGAGATCAGGTTTTTAGAGCTGATGAAAATTGGAGTTGTGCTTCCGGTCTTTGATAAGCTCTTCATCAGCGCTGAAGAAGTTATTAATAAGGTAAAGACTAAGTGGAGCCTAGAGAGCGTAGAGATGCCAGTGGATTCTACTTCATTTAATTTTAAAACTAATAGCGGCGGTAATATCGGCTTTATCGCTTCAGAGAGTAGACCCTTTTGTGGTGGCTGTTCAAGATTAAGACTTGGGGCTGATGGAAAGCTTCGCCCTTGTTTGATGCTTGATGATGGGCCAAGCCTTAGAGGCCTTGAACCTGATCAGTTCTACCCTTTCTTACTTAAGGTCATGGACTTAAAGCCACATACCCGTATCATCGAGCTAATTCAACCTATGCACCAGGTGGGAGGATAAAGATGAAAGATCTCAATCATATTGATGAAAAGAATAACCCAACCATGGTGGACGTTTCTCAAAAAGAAATCTCAACGAGGATGGCCCACGCTCGAAGCATAATAGTCTTACCTGAAGTTATTTGGGAGAGGTTAAAAGATAATGAGATCCAAACCAAGAAAGGGCCCATCTTTCATACGGCCATTATCGCAGGAACCATGGCGGTTAAGAAGACCCATGAGCTAATTCCCTTTTGCCATCCTCTTTTAATAGAGTCTTGTAAGATTAATATCACCCCCGTTGATAAGAGCTTAGTCATTGATTGCAAGGTTAAGATCAGCGGAAAGACCGGGGTAGAAATGGAGGCCTTAACCGGGGCCACTATAACGGGGCTTACTATCTATGATATGTGCAAGGCCTTAAGCCATGAAGTTAGGATTGAATCCACTCACCTTGTGGAGAAAACTGGTGGGGAGAGGATTATTCGAGAAGGTAAGTATGTATAAAAAAGTAAAGATAGAATACTTTGCTGTTCTAAGAGAGCAAGCAAAGATCAACTCTGAAGAGTTAGAGACAAGATCTACTGATGCTAGAGAGTTACTTAGTGAGCTTACAAGTAAGTACAACTTCACTTTAGGTGAATCGACACTAAAGGTGGCAATCAATGAAGAGTACTGTGAGTTTACAACTAAATTAAATGAGGGAGATAGGATTGTCTTTATCCCTCCTGTGGCGGGTGGTTAAGATGTTTCATATTAGTCAAACAAAGATAGACCCAACTTCTCTTGGAAAAAGATTTGATGACCCAAAAGCTGGAGCCGTTGTCACCTTTGAAGGAAGAGTTAGGAATCATAACGAAGGTAAGAGTGTTAAGTCTCTTGAGTACCAGGCCTACGGGGCCATGGCAGTTAAAGAAGGGCAGAAGATCTTAAAGAGCGCCTTAGAGAAGTTTGATATCCTTGATGCTTACTGCGTCCATGCGGAAGGGCATCTTGAGATTGGTGATGTGGCTATTTGGATTATAGTTACTTCAAAGCATAGAGCGGAAGCCTACAAGGCCAATCAATTTATTATCGATACGGTTAAAGCTACTGTTCCTATCTGGAAGAAAGAACACTACCTGGACGAAGAGCCCGTCTGGGTGGCCTGTCATCAATGCGCCGGGAGTGATCAACATGAACACTCGCTATAAAAGACAAATGATCCTGCCTGAAGTTGGGGAAGCTGGGCAAGAAAAGCTTAGGGCCTCAAAGGTTCTTGTTATTGGGGCCGGTGGCCTTGGGGCTCCTGTACTTCAATACCTTTGTGCAGCAGGAGTTGGTCAGATTGGCATCTGTGATCATGACTTAGTCGATCTTAGTAATCTTCATAGGCAGATTCTTTTTACAAGAAAAGACATAGGTCAAAATAAAGCAATAATAGCTAAGAAGTTTCTCAATCAATTAAATGAAGACTGCCAAGTCACTTGCTTTAACTTTCGAATCAATCATAAGAATATAGAAGAAGTCATAAGCGATTTTGATCTAGTGATCGATTGCACAGATAACTTTCAATCAAAGTTTCTCATTCATGATGCCTGCTTTCTTTTTAAGAAGAAACTTGTTCAAGGAAGCATCTATCAATTTGAAGGACAACTTCAATGCTTTGACTTTAAGCACTCTGAATCCGCCCCCTGCCTTAGATGCCTTTGGCCTGAAGTTCCTGCTCCGGGCTGTGTCTCTAATTGCCAAGAAGCAGGTGTGCTTGGAATCATCCCTGGTGTCTTTGGCTCTCTTCAGTGTAACGAGGCCATCAAGATGATTCTAGGGATTGAGGCTCTGCCCCAAGGAAGCACTCTTACCCTTAACTTAAAGAGCCTAAGTCAGAGTAAGATCAAATGGAAAAAGTCTTCAGCTTGCCCCCTTTGTTCAAATGAGAGAAGAATTAATTCTCCATCAAAGTCTATTGAGCTGCGAGAGTTTGAAGTCTTAGATTCGCAAGATCACTATACGGAGATAGACCTAAGGGAGAATCCACATTTTTCCTCTAGGGAAATTGATCCTAAAAAAGAATATCTCTTTTACTGCCAAAGAGGAGTGAGAAGCTATCATTTTGTTAAAGAATTAAGAGAAATGGGCCTAAAGAATACCTACTCCTTATTCGGAGGCCATGATGGAAAATAGTGAATTTCTTATTCCACTATTTTTTATGATTGCCACTCTTTACGCCATGGTCGGCTTTGGAGGGGGCTCTTCCTATATCGCTCTTTTGGCCATCTTTGGAATGAATCATCTTTTAATCCCTAAAGTGGCGCTTATTTGTAATCTAATTGTAGTGAGTGGCGGAGCCTATCATTTTATCAAAAATAAGCAGTTACCATGGAAGTTAGTCACGCCTTTTTTAATAACTTCAATTCCCTTAGCCTACTACGGGGGGAGCATTCCTATTTCTAAAGAGTTCTATCAGGGGATCTTAGGTGTTCTACTTTTTATCATCTCCATAAACCTGCTCTTTTTTCATAAGATAAGCCTTCCTAAAAAACAGGGCCAGCAAAAGCTGATCTACTCTTTGCTCATAGGTGGGCTTATAGGTTTTATTTCAGGGTTAGTAGGAATTGGTGGAGGAATCTTCCTCTCCCCTATCCTACACTTACTAAACTGGGCGCGGCCTAAGCAGATCGCTTCGTTTTCAACGGCCTTTATCTTTGTCAACTCCTTAGCGGGGCTTGCTGGTCAGTTTCAAAAGACTTCTTTTGACTTTAATCACAGCGCTTTTTTCTACCTTTTTATCACGGTCTTCATTGGTGGCCAGCTAGGCTCTAGGATCTGCCAATTCAGGCTATCTCAAAAGAGCATCAAAAAAGCGACAGCTGTCCTTGTCCTTTTTGTCTCAACTAGGCTCATCTTCAACCTCCTGTAGAAAGAGGGAAGATTATCTTTAAATCAAGTTTAAATTCTCAAGAATAATGGTACTCTTTTTCCGCTGAATGCCGACCTATTCGACGCATCACAACAACATAGAGCCTTGCTTCTGAAGCATAAACTAGAAAGGAAAAGAATTGGCAGATACTTATTTATTGATTTCTATCATCGCTTGCTTAGTCTTATCCGGATTTTTTTCTGGTAGTGAAACCGCTCTTTTAAAACTTAATTTAAAAAAGCTCGACCGAGATATAATAGAAAACCCTACAATCTCATTACAGGCCTTAAAAGAGTTAACCAAATCTACTTCCAAATTATTAGTCACTATTCTTCTTGGAAATAATATCGTTAATATTTTTGGGACAGCAGCAGCAAGTAGCTTAGCTGTAACTCACTTCGGTGAAGAAAAAGGCCTTATCGTTGCAACTACTGTCATGACTGTTTCAGTTTTAATTTTCTCTGAGATTCTACCTAAAACTATTGCGGCGAATAACAGCACCATGGTTTCAAAGCTTGTTTCACTTCCATTGTTTGCTTTTCATAAGATCTTAACCCCCGTTCACTGGGTCTTTAATAATATTATCGATAGACTGATTAAAGTCTTTCAAGCTTCTGATGACGGAGATACTGGACCTAGCTCTTATGAAGAACTTATGTTCTTAGCTAAAGAAGTAAAGCCTCATCCAAAAAGAAAAGGTACCACTCCTATCAAAGTGATTGGCGGCGCTGCTAAATCAAGCGAGATAACCCTTTCTGAGATTATGATCAACAGGGCCAAGATAAACTTCTGCCCCGTCGAGGCTGATGTAAAGACGACCTTAAACCTCTTACTAAAAGATCAGCATACTAGGCTTCCTGTCTTTGAAGGAAGCGTCGATAATATTGTAGGGATTATTCATTTAAAAGACGTCGTCATAGCTCAAGATGATCCCAATTTTTCGTTAAAAGATAAACTTCACCCAGCCTTTACCTTTTCAGGAAAAACTAAACTCTTTACGGCCCTCACAACTATGCAAAGTAAGTTTAGTCACATGGCCATTATTAAAGACGAGTTTGGGGTAACCTTAGGTCTTGTGACTCTTGAAGATTTGTTAGAAGAAATCGTTGGAGAGATTAGAGATGAATTTGATGCCCATGAAGTTGATCAGATCAAGAAGATTAACGAAAAAGAATTCTTAGTTAACTCTCCCATGTTGGTTTCTGACTTTAATAGAAGAGTGAATTTAAAGATTAAAGCAGAAAAGGGAGAAACTCTAAGTGGGCTTCTCTTTAATCGACTAGATGGGCAAGTAGAAGTAGGAACAAAGCTAAATGACGGCAGCTTTGAATTTGAAGTCGTGAAAATTGAAAAACAAATAATTAAAGAACTTCTCGTGAGGGTTTTATAAAACCTTCCCATGAATATCATAAGATAGGCATGACAAAGTTGAATTTAAATTGAGGATAAAATGAAATTAGCAATTCTTTCAAAAGAACCAGGTAACTATAGCACTAAGCGTTTAGTTGAAGCGGCAGAGAAAAGAGGCCATACGGTTAAAGTTCTCAATACACTTAAATTCGCAATTAACTTAGAAGAAGAGAACCCTGATCTTTTCTATCGTCAAAAGCTCTTAGAAGACTATGATGCCGTTCTTCCAAGGATTGGCGCTTCAATAACTTACTTTGGTACGGCCATTGTAAGACAGTTCCAACAGATGGATGTCTTTAGTGCTAACTCTGCGGATGGAATTCTTAATTCAAGAGATAAGCTAAGAAGCTTTCAAATTCTAAGTAAGCATAATATTGGAATCCCTGCTACGACCTTTGTTAAGGATAAAAAAGACATCCTTCCTGCCATTGAAAGAGTTGGTGGAGCGCCTGTTGTGATTAAGCTTCTTGAGGGAACTCAAGGAATTGGTGTGCTTCTCGCTCATACTCTTGAGATGGCCACTTCAATCATCGAACTTCTTCAAAGTCAGAAACAAAACATCTTGATTCAAAAGTTCGTTGCTGAAAGTAAAGGTAAGGACATCAGGGCCATCGTTGTTGGTGATCAAGTCATCGCCGCCATGAGACGAGTGGCTCAGGGTCAAGAGTTTAGAAGTAATGTTCATAGGGGCGGAAAAACAGAAGTGGTTGAGCTTGATGATGTCTATAAAGAGACAGCAGTAAGAGCCGCTAAGATCATGGGCCTTGGCATTGCTGGTGTTGATATGCTTGAAGGAAAAGACGGCCCACAGATCATGGAGATAAACTCTTCTCCTGGACTTGAAGGTATCGAAGGTTGTTCTAAGTTAGATATCGCCGGGCAATTCATTGATTATATAGCGGGGCAAGTAGACTTCCCTGAGATAGACTTAAGGCATAGGCTTTCAGTGAGTAAAGGTTATGGAGTGACTGAAATCTATATTCCTGGGGAATCTGAATACGTTGGTAAGACTATTATCGAATCAGGTCTAAATGAAAAAGAAATTAACGTTCTTACTCTTCATAGAACAGGAAAGGTTATTCCTAACCCAAAACCAACGAGAGAGTTAGAGGCCGATGATAGGCTTCTGTGTTTTGGTAAGCTTGAATCTATGAAAGCATTGATTCCTAAGAAGACCCAAAGAAGAAGAGAGCCAAAAGCTAAGAAGCTTACATAGTCTAAAGCTTAGAGCCGCATTTTCTACAAAAGGCGGCCTCAATGGTGTGACCTTCTAACATACAATTCGTGCATAGGCGGGTTGTTTGGTTCTTTGTCACATTAGCAATTTCAGCAGAGACAATTCCTGTGGGAACAGCAATGATTCCATAACCCATCACCATTAAAAATGAGGCCAAGACCTTTCCTAAGTTTGTATAAGGAACGAGGTCTCCGTAACCCACTGTCGTCATTGTAACAATGGCCCAGTACATTCCCTTTGGAATACTTGTAAAGCCAGCCTCTTCTCCTTCGACAACAAACATCAAGGCCCCCATAAAGATTGCGATAGCAAAGACGGCCATTAAAAAGACGGTGATCTTATGCCTTCCAGAATTTAAGGCCTTTAATAAAACCTCTCCTTCACCGACATACCTAGTTAGTTTTAATAAGCGAAAGATTCTAAGGAGCCTTATTGAGCGGATGACCATCAATGAATGTGCTCCGCCAAAGAAGATCCCTAAGAAAGAAGGAAGGATGGCCAAAAGATCGATGATCCCGAAGAAGCTAAAGACGTATGAAGAAGGTTTTTTTAAACTAAGAATGCGCAGAACATATTCAATTGTAAAAAGCCCCGTAAAGACCCACTCAGTGACTTGAAGGATAACTCCAAAAGACTCTCTGATTGATCTAATACTTTCAATACAAATGGTACCAACACTTAAGAGGATGGCCCAGATCAAAAGGATATCAAAAAGCCTTCCCGCAGGAGTTTCCGCTTCAAAGATAACGATATAGAGTTTTTCTCGCCAAGATTTTTTTGAATTATTTATAATGTCCACATAACCTTCATGGGAGAATCATTTTTAAAGATGAATCAGTCCTCTTGGATCTCTGCATTCCATCCATATGTATAGCAATCTGCATTTACACAACTCGTTTCTGAAATTTGGTTTCTCCAATAACTTATTCCACCAAACTCTCTGCAATTATCTTCCTTACAAATGGCCTCGCCATCTTCACCGTAAGAAGTAGCGGTATCCCATCCATCTGAAAGGCAGTCGTTATTTTTACAAGTTGTAATATCGACTAAGATCTTTCCCTGATCATTTTGAATCGAGACCCAGCCGTTGGTAAAACAACCACCATGCTTACACTTTACATGATAACTTGAGTCGCGGTTATCAAGGCTGCTCCAGCCATTTAAACGGCAATCATTCTTTAGACACTTTGCTTCTAAAAGGTAGTCCGTCCCAGGCTCTGTAGTAGTCCATCCATGTTCAAAACAATTATTCTTATTACACTTAGTTTCAAGAACTTTCCCGAAGGCCAAAGCCGACGCGCTCAAAAATAGTAGGACTATAAAGATCTTCATTGTAACTCCCTTTTACAAAAGGGTACCGCGTAGGAATTCTACTGGTCAAGAATTCCTCATTTAAAATCATAAGTTCAAGGACTTAACTCCCTTTGATTACCCAACCAAAAACATCAAGAACACTGTTTTACTTTTAAGCCTAGGTACCGAAAAGATGCTATGAAGAAGCTTCTTTTCATTCAATTTTTTCTATTCAGTTCTCTCGCTTTTGGAAATCAAGAGTTAGAAGAATCTGCAAAGATTGTCTCAGAGGCCACAGCTGAAGTGAACCGAATCCTAGATGCCCCTAACCTAAGCGGCTGCCCTGTTGGACCAGTAGATTTTCAAGGACAGAAAATAGAGATTGAATCCAAAGACTTTCTTCAGGACAGAAATGGTGGAGAGAAGATTCAAGTTTTAAAATTAAAAAAGCCCTATCCATTGTTCACAAGCACAGATGAAGCGGCTAAGTTCTTTGTCAATTACCTAAGGCAGGAATTTAAGGATCATAGGGTTGAGTATTGTACCGATATAAAAAAGGCAGGAATAAAATTTAGCTTCACTGATATCATCGTCGGCACCCCTGGGAGTTGCCCTAGACCTAAAGACCGAGACGAATCCGTTGTCGTGGCAGGAGTTCACACTCATCCGGGCAGTCATGATCCTAGTCATACTCACTCTCTTGATTTGAGCATTAACATCCCTTCAGTCAATGATTACGCCGTGGCCAGCTATGAAAAGAAGCCTCAGTACATGGGAGCCCCAAGTGGGCATATCCTTAAGTTCACAAGTGAAGATACAAAGTGCCGAGGAGCTGCCTTTTTAAAGAGAACCTATCAAATGATTCAGCCTCCCTTTGAGAACACACGGGGGAAGTTAAAGAATCAAAACTCTTGGACTTATATTAAATCAAAAGAAGAATTAAACTCCATGAAGCGGTGGATATGTCCTTAGATCTAAAATAAAATCTATGTATAATAGGAGGAGTGAACGATCCTTAGGACTAAATCATGAAAAGAAATCAACTTCTTTGCCCTAATTGCCAGGCCCCTTTAATTGACTTAAAAAGCGCTCTTAAGTGCGAAAGCTGTGATCAGCACTTTAAGATAAAGATCTCTAAAAAAGGGGTCAATCACTTCTTCTTCTTATTCTTACCGGCCATAACCTTTAACGTGAGTATATGCGTACTTAACTGGAAGGTTGAGGAGTTCTTGATGATCCCAAACCGCGATATTCTCATCGTCTCCCTCCTAAGTTTAGGCACCTTAGTGGCGGTTTTTTCTCTTCTTAGCATGTCTAAGGAGTTCGAAGTTGGCGTCTAGGCCTTGTTAAACCTGTAAAAGCTTCAATAGAGGTGCATCCTAGAGGCTTATCTGACATAAGCTTATTGTGAAAACAATGCCTTATTTACTCATTCTCCTTCTTTTTAGCTCTTGTTTTAAAAGCAAAGAAAAGGGCGCTCTATACTTAACAGATAAAAGACAAACTGTTGAAACTCTAGGATCAAACCCCATAATCGAAGACCTTGAAAGACAGGTTAGGCTCTTTGAAGAAAAAGAACTTGAGTGGCAAGAGATTCAAAAAGAGGCTTTGTTTGAATATAAGAAGATTGAAAAGATTGTTCAAAAGAAGTGTTATGATTGTCATGACTCTGATACCAAGCTTCCTTTTTATGGAAGAGTCTTTCCAAATATAAATCCCGTCAATAGGCATCAAGTTGATGGAGTGGATGCATTAGACCTGGTTCATAAATTTCCTTTAAAGGCCAAAGGCAATCCTCCACAAGTCGCTCTTCTAAGATCTTTTAGAAATGCGGTCATCGATAAGACTATGCCTTTAAAGATCTACAGAAGAGTTTATCCTTTTAGAAAGATTAAAAAGAAAGATCAGGTCAAGCTCCTAGCTTGGATTGATCCCCTTATCGAAAAGCTAGAGGCCTTTGACGAAAAGTATGAATCTATTAACTTAGACCCAACTCCAAGTGGTAGAGTCAAGAGAGTCTTTGCTGGTAAATGCATCCGCTGCCATGGAAATGGTGTCTCAAAGGGTGGCTTTGGTGGAATGGAAGATCTTGAGGCCTTAAAGAAGTCTAAGTACGTAAACCTAGATAGTCCTACTGAGTCTGAGCTCTACCTACTCTCTTATAATAAAAAGATGCCACCTAATGTGAGAGAGTCCCTAACTGACGAAGAACTTCAAACCATCTTAAACTGGATCGAAGAAGACTCAGCGCCAAAAGATTAGCTTCTTAAGACCTGTTGAGATTAAATCTGTAAAGATATGGCAGAGATCTGCCAGAAATGCTCCACCAAAGAGCCAGGTCAACATCTTGTACTGAATGAATTCATAATTATAGGCGCGAAGCCAATAGTAGAGAAAACTAAAATAGTCTCTAGGTGAGAATTTAATCTTATCCATCTCATAGAGAACGTAGGTTAAGATCCCAAGCATTAAGAAGCTATAAACAAAGCGTGTGATGGTTCCAAAGATAAAACTATGGCTGACTCCTCTATGCTTAAAGAAGATCGAATAGGGATAAAGAAAAAGCCTTAGCGGCCCAGTTCTAGCTTTAGGCAGAAGGTCTGAATCGGGTGAAAAGATTAAAGTTGAAACAAGCCAACCAAAGGCAAAAGATCCTGTTACAAAGGGGTCTTGCTCAAGACCAATAAAGACTCCTGTTAGAATTGTTCCAACTAATAAGTTTATCTTATCGTGAGTCTTCCCAAGGGCCATTTATTCTCCGCACTTTTCTTTTTTATCATTCAAAAAGATGAGAAGCGCCGGCAGAAAAACCAGGTCAACCACTAGGGCCACGGATAGAATAACAGCGCAAAGCATTCCAAAGTTAACGTTTGGAATAAAATCACCAATCATATAAAGGCCAAAGCCTGAAGCTAAGATAGCCGTTGTCACAATCAAGGCTGACCCTGTGTAAGTGTAGATCTTAGCGATGGTTTCATCTAAACTATAACCTTGGCTTCTGTAGCGATAGAAATTAGATAAAAAATGAATCGTATCATCAACGGCAATTCCTAAACAAACTGACGCCACCAGTGAAGATCCAATATTAAGATCGATATCCATTAATTTCATAAAAGCTCCTCCAAAGATAAGGGGAAGAACATTCGGAACGAGAGAGAGAATACCTAGTTTAAAGGATCTAAATACAATCATCATTAAAAGAGCTACTAAGACTAAGGCCATGGTTACTGACTTAAAGAAGGTCTCAACAACGTAGTCCATCATCCTCTGAAAAAGTAAGAATTTTCCTGTGACAAAAACATCAAGCCCCTCTTCCTCCGCCATTACTTCTAGCTCTTTTGCTCCATCAAGCCAGCCCCGGCTATCGTAAACACTCCATAGCAAGCTCATGCGAAGAGCGTCTTTATTCAAAGTCATTCTATTATTAAGGTCCATTCCTTGAGGAAGACTCATTGAATAAAGAAAGAGCTGTTCAGCAATCGCCTTTTGGGTATCTGGCAGCTTGTACTCTTCTTCATGTCCTCCATAAAGAGATTTATTCATGTCTTTTATAATGGAGACAATATCGATTGTTTTATTAACAACTTGTTTAGAATCAATCCTCTCTTTATATTTTTCTACTTTTCTTAAGAAATCAGGATCTTTAATACCATCGGCTTTGCCCGATTCAATGACGATCTCAGGACCAGCATTCCCACCAAAAGCATCTCTTACAAAGTCATTTCCTTTTCTAATATGAGTGCTGTCTTTGAAGTACTCGTAGGGATTTGAATTAACATTACTTTGAGAAGCAATATAGAAACAGACAACCGTTGAAATACTAAAGATGATGACAATGGGATTGGTATAACGATGCAGCCTAACCACCCATCCTCTAGAAAAGTCAGTGGCCTCACCACTACTATTTAATCTTTCGGAGAAGATCTTTGGAACCTTGAAGTTCACTTTTGAAATCCAAGGGACAATCAAGAAGATTGTTACCAACCATGCAAGAGCACAACCAAATGCCGCAAGTAGGCCTAGTTGCCTAATGGGCTGTAACTCGGTCGTGCTTAGAGATAAGAAACCAATCATGGTTGAGACCGTAGTCAAAAAGGTAGGAATTAGGTTCTTATCCAGTGCTTTAAAAGCGGCCTCTTTTGTATCACTGCCCATTCCCCTAAATTGAAAATAGCTCACCATTACGTGAACGGTGTCGGCAATAGAGATTGCAATAAGGATTCCCGGTAGAATTGAGAGGATCGAAGTGAACTTATAACCAATATAAAAACAAAACCCTAAAGTTCCAACGACTGAGAAAATCGTAACTACAAGAGGAAGGATCATGGCGACAAGTGATCTAAAGACCCAAACTAAGTAAAAGATAATAAGCGCAAATAAGATGGGTAAGATCAAGGCAGCATCGTTATTAGCGATCTCTCTAAAGGCATCGTTAACGGCCGCTTCTCCCATGACATAATAAGTATGATCATGCTTATTCTCATAAGGCTCTAAGAGTTTTCTTGCATCTATTACTATTCTTTCATAATCAGGGCTGGTCTCTAAAGTAACCAAGCGGGCAAAGATCATGGCCGACTTACCATCTTTAGAGATTAAGTACTCGGGCATCACTTTATGAGAGAGGGCCGTCTCTTTTTTCTCTAAAAGGTATTCGGGAGTCAACTCCCCTTCTTCTAAAAAAGGCTCAACGTTAATATCGTCATCTTCAGCATAGGTATAATTATAATTGATAAGTGAATCAACTCTTAAGACTTGGTGAATAAGCCAAGTCTTTTCTGTGATCTCGCGCAAGATTTCAATTGATTCTTTATCAAAGATTCCTGAGGGGCTATGAATAACAAGAACTAAGTTCTCATCGTTTCCAAACTTCTTTTCAAACTTATCAAGCTGCTTAATATTAGGATCTGTTTCTCTAAACCAAGTTCGAACATTATAATCTTCCGCAAAGTGGGCCAAGCCAGGAGCAAGAGCCGCCACTAATAGAATCGTTACGATCATGCACTTATAAGGATTATTGATTACAAAATGAGAAAACTTTTGAACAAAGCCTTGGTCTTTCTTGCCTTCCATGGATTCTTTTCCTTTAAATTAAAAAAATCTTGTAACTGTTAAATAGGCGTATGAATCTCCATCATAGAGTTCTAGGCCCTTAACAGTCGCTTCTTTTTGAGGAGCATCGTAATGACGAAGTCCTGTTTTAATTTTCCAAATATCACTGAGTCTTTGAGAGTAGCTTATATTGAAGAGGTATTCATGTTCTCTTTTCACATCTATAATAGTGCTAAAGAAGACCTCTTTTCCCATAATGTCATTAAAGGCATACCTAAGCCCTAAGAAAAGATCACTTTGAAATAAACTCATCTCCTCCATTCGCGATTCAGTTGGACCAAACATCATTTGAGTTTCAAGGTAGAAATAAGTCTCTGCCCCTGAGTCATGAGCAATAGACCACTCAGTTCCAAGGGCCACTTCCGTATTATCTTCCGGTCTTCTAAGTCCATTGACTGTATAGATAAAAAGGTCATTTTCAAATTGCCTAGTGGCAGCTTCAATCTTAAATAAAAAGGATTCCCAAGGAATAACCGCTGTCATCCCAATCTGATTAGACCGAAAGTAATAAGGAGTCGTTGGAAAGGCTGTCGGAATGGCAGTGCCCCCAAGCATCGTATAACGGTGGGTTCCTATAATGGGGAAACTTCTGTCTAGGTGATGAAGGAAGTGAAAGGAGAAGTCTGCTTCAAGTAGAGTAAAACTAAAACGTCCTCCAAATTGAACACCCCAGTTTTGATTGGTTGTAGCATTTCCACCATCAACCCAGATAACTCTTTCAAGGTCAGCACCAAAGCCTAGGCGGCTTCTGTTTCCAGGAAAGATTGGGTCTTCAAATTTAGGAAAGAAATAAAGGGCGAAAGATCCGTTATCTAAAGTCCTTTCTAACTCTATGGTGACTTCACCTTTTTTCTCTAAAGACTCAACGTTAGAATCATAATTTCTACTATTGATCTGATCCGCTGGGTGAAAAGCTTCAGTAGCGGTCCAGTTAAAAAGCTTATAACCGGCTAAGACTTTCCAGTTGCTTCCCTCTCCAAAGAGCATACTAAAGTAGCCATCTTCAACAATAACTGTGGAGCGGTCATTGTCTTTTTGATCAACTCTCCCAAAGGCGCGAAAGACATGGCGGTAAATATCTGTTTCAAAGGAAGACTGCACGCGGGAGAGGATGGCAACGCCAGTGTCTGCGTTTTGAATATTAACGTCCGATTCAAAGCGGCGGTATTCAAAACCAACTTCACCTTGTCCACTCCAAGTACCAGCCTCTTGAGCGAAGATAGTAAAGGGAAGAAGAAAAAGAGTTAAGAGTAAGAACCTCATCTTTTTAAATTGTTCTTTCTAAATTCGTTATCACTAAAGGACACACCAATCTTTCTATTTTTCCACGAAAAGATTGATTTCTTTTTAGTCTGCACATTGTCCATCTTAATGGACTTAGGTCGATACATTGATTTGCCACCTACAGTATGTTTTTCATAACCTTCAAAGAGGGCCACCTTGAGGAGCTGATTCTTACGGTCATAGTATTCCACCTTCAAAGGGTTCGAATATTTCTTAGCGATATAGCTAATTTGTTTACTATAACCAGACTTATAAGTTGGAGTTCTCTCAATCACATAGCAATCAAGCCCTGTAAACTTAGTATCTTTAAGCCATTTGAATTTGTACTTTTCAACTTCCTGAGACCCAAGGTCTTCATAAGAAAACTCAGAGCCCATGAAAGAGGCTGACTTATTCTTAGAGCTAATCTTCTTCACTCTTCTCACTGAGGGAAGAAAGAGCCATTGCTGATCATCTTTATTTTTATGAGACCAAGTTAACATTTTGGTTCCTTTAACATCTTTAGGATTCTCAAAGATTGAGATGGACTTATCTCCATCTCCAATCACTTCTTTAGACTTCCCCTTCATGATGCGAACAACTTTTTCACCATGGGCATCTATAAGGATAAGTTCTGTCTTTCCTGACTCACCAATGAAGCCATTATTTGCCGCTTCAAATTCTTTAGCTAGCCTTAGTCCTTTTTCCTCTGGAGTTTCTGCATAAAGGGAAGAAAAGCCCATAAAGAGAAAAGATAAAATTAAAAGATGAGAGATTTTCTTTAATCCCACTGTGACCTCCGAAGGTAAATTCAAGTGTCCATATTTTAGCAAGTTTATTGACGTAAATTAAGCCATTAGTTACTATTCAGAAAAATTTTGTCCTGGCGCGTAAATGACTATACATGTTAATAGAATTCTCAATTTAAAAAAGATCAAGGCCATTGGCTTTGATATGGACTACACCCTAGTCCGCTATAATGCTGAAGCCTTTGAAAAAGACACTCATAGAGTCGTTTTAGATAAACTCGTGGCCGTAAAGGGCTACCCCAAAGAAGTTAAGAATCTCGACTTTGATTATAATAGCGTGATTCAAGGCCTGGTTATGGACCGCAAGCGTGGGAACCTCTTGAAGCTCTCACGTTTTGGAAAAGTGAAGACGGCCACTCACGGCACGCTGCCCATGCCATTTAAGATCCTTCAAAGCATTTATTCAAATTGTGTCATTGATTTAAATGACCCTAATATTCAATCCCTCGATACGGCCTTCTCTATTTCTCACGGTGTCCTCTTCGGGCAATTAGTGGATATGAAAGACCAAGGCCTGGCCCTTCCTTCGTACACTGAGATGAGTGAAGACATTAAAGGTATGATCGACTACGCCCACTCCGATGGATCTTTAAAAGGAATGGTTCGTAAGAACTTAAAGAAATATATAGTTGTAGACCCAGAGGTGGCCTCAGTTCTTGAGAGATATAAAAGGTATGGAAAGAAACTTTTAGTCATCACCAACTCTGACTATAATTATACCGAGCTTTTATTAAGCTACACCATTGATCCTTATCTAAAAGAACATAAAAACTGGAGAGAGCTTTTTGACTTAACAGTTACCCTCTCTTCTAAGCCAGGTTTCTTTACTACAAAGAATGCTTTTTTAAAGATTGATCCTGAAACCGAGTTGATGAGTAATCATTTTGGTCCTGTCACTGAAGGGATCTATCAAGGGGGAAGCGCCGAAAAACTGCAAAAAGATTTAGGTCTTGATGGAGATGAAATCCTTTATTTAGGAGATCATATCTATGGCGATGTTGTGACGATTAAAAAGACTTTTAATTGGAGAACAGGTCTTGTGCTAGAGCCTCTTGCTGAAGAAGTCAGCGCTCTTTCAAAGAGTGAAGAGATTCAAAAGTCCATTGATACTCTCATGATTGAAAAAGAAGAACTAGAAACTAAGATCAATGAAATAGACCTTAGAAAGCATGAAGAAGGTGAAGAAGTTTCTAAAAAGGAATTAAACAGCCTTTTCGCTCATATGGATAAGCTCAATCAAAATATTGCTAATAAGCTTGAAGACTATCAAAGGTTCTTCAATCCTCATTGGGGAGCTATGATGAGGGCCGGACAAGAAGAGAGCCGCTTTGCCGATCAAGTTGAAAAATATGCTTGTATCTATATGCCGAAGATTTCTGATTTAAATGACTACTCACCTAGAACTTATTTTAGACCTTTGAAGCGAGTTCTACCTCACGAGAGCTTTGAGAGGTTGCTTACTCAGCCTCACGCATAAGAGTGCTAATAAACTGAGAATAGATGGTCCAGGAATCTGGGCCATAGCCCCCGGCCATTAACCAGCATTGTGGGATGTTCTTCTTCTTTAAGAACTCATAGACTAAAAGATCCCGCTTGAGCATTTGATCCTTTGTTAGCTTAAGTTTATTCGAACTTGGAAGAGCATCCTTTTCATAAGGGTCTGCACCTGCAACGACAACAGCAACTCCAGGAAGCTCAGGGCTTAAGCTTTCAAGTTTTTTAAGACCAGCTTCTAATCTTGATAGGTATTGAGATTCTTCTTTATACCCTATAGGAATATCTACTGTACTCGGTAAGCGCCAAGGCCCTTCTCCAGATCCTATATCTAAGGGCCAACCTTTTTCCATATGAATACTAAAGGTAGAGATGCTCTCATCATCCGTGGTCAAGCTAGCTGTGCCATCTCCTTTATGAGCGTCTATATCGATCACCCAAGCGCCCTTAATCTTTTTAGATGACTGCAAGCTTCGGATGCCAATAACTATATCATTAATTAAGCAAAACCCGCGCCCAAAGTCTTTCATCCCGTGGTGCATGCCTCCGCCTAAGAAAAAAACCATTCTTTCTTTAAGCGCCAGCTCAATTGAATATACACTTCCCCTTCCCTGAAGAAGAATGTCCTTCGTCATTTGAGAAAGTGCCCTTGTGGCCTCGTTAGCATCGTAACGGTTTGGCTTACCTTCAGAATCAAGGAGTTCATAGCATTCAATAATTCTTGAAGCTGATTTTTCTTCATCAAGAAGATCTGAAACAAAGTTCTCTGAGTGGGCTAAAAGCAGCTCCCTTTTATTTAGGGGTTTCCAATCAGAAATATCGGTTAACTGAATGTCTCCACCAAATTCTTGCTGAAGAGATTCATAGGTTTTTTCGCTTCGATCATCCCGTAGGGGCACTTTAATCCCGTAAGTTTCAAGATGACTAGACAAATGGGGGTTATAAACGATCTTCACTTTGCTAATATTTCCAATTCTTTCTATAATATAAGAGTGATAAAGCTCATCCTCATTATATTCATTTTAAGTTCTCCAGTCTTCATCAAGCAAGCCAGTGCAGCTGGAACTAGGGGTGAGATCCAACGCTACACCCTCTTACATGATAGGTATATCGTCGATAGAGGTTTACGTAAACTTAGATATGATCAATTCCTCGACTTTGATATCGTGGCTTCTAGTGGCCTTAAAAGCTTTTTAGGAGAAGTTGAATCCTCTTCAAAGAATGCAGCAACGACTGCTGAAAGAGACCTTGCCGTCCTAGGTGCCCTTGCAAAGAATGTTAATACGGAAAGATTTGTTGATATAGATGTTACCCTTGGCGCACCTCTTCCTTATATTCGTTATAGAAAGTTTCAGCTTCTTCCGAATCTTTTTTATAATATCAATATGGGAGCTTCTACTACCCTAAGTAATCTAGAAGACGGAACTACTATTAAGTCTCAATCTTATCTTAAGTTAGAAAAAAGAATGGGGATCTTAAATAGGATAAAGTGGAATAAAGAAGAAGAAGTTAGATTGGCCATCTATTCATTTACAAAATCAGATGTGGCCTTAGACCTTAATGTCTCAGGAGTCGCTGGTAAATCAAGTGTCTTTAAGTTTGATGATGCCATTAGAGATCAAAAGATGATCACTTCAGACTGGGGATACACTCTAACAAAACCAAATTATACTCTTCTAGCAGAGATTCAAGAACTTCAACTCTTAAGCCAATCTAAAGGGGTAAAGAGCCTTCAAGGGACCAGACCCTTTCTTCACTCTCGTATCACTAATAACCTTCGAATTGGAAACCTCCTCTTAAAGCCCTTTTACGGGTTTCATTTTCGTAGATGGTATAATTTAATGGAAGGCCTCTATGTTGGGGCTTCATTAAAGTATAATATTGAAATTCCTTTTGAGTTTCTTATGAAGCTCTCTGATGAGTTCATCACCTTAATGCCTCAGTTTAAAACTAAGTACTTTCAATTCATCTATAGTATCAAGACTCCTTATAGGAACCCCAGAGATAAGATTTGGGTATCAGCCTTGCATAACGTAAATATCTCTATACCGATCCCTTAATAAAGGAGAAGTTTTACATTCCGCTGGAATCGCATTCATAATTAAAGTAAGTTAAAGCTGGTAGGAATACTGGAATACTATGAAAAAAACTTATAAACGCCTTTTATGGATTAGAACAGAGAGCCGCTCCTTCGAGGAGAGGGCCCCTCTTAGTCCCAAAGCTTGCCGAACCTTGATCAAGTTAGGTCATAAAGTGGTGGTTGAAGCTTCAAAATCTAGAATCTTTAAAGACAGCGAATATCAAGAGGCTGGTTGCGAATTAACTCCAGCCAATAGTTGGATCATGGCCCCCACTGATGCCTTTATCCTAGGGTTAGAGCCTTTAACGGGGGAGAACTTTCCTCTTAATCACCGTCATATTTATTCTTCTCAAGCCTATTATTCTGGCTCTGATAGCACCCCACTTTTTAAGCGCTTTATGCTCGGTGGTGGAAAGCTTTATGACTTAGATAAACTAGTTGATAAGAAAGGATCAAAGGTTGCTTCCTTTGATTACTGGGACGGAGTTATGGCCGCTGGCCTTAGCCTTAAGTACTGGGCCTTTAAAAAGCTTAACTTAAACCCTAAAGACCTAGCTCCCCTTCTTCCTGAGAATGAGCTTAAAGACTTTATTGATAAGATTGGAGGCTACCTAGATTTAGTGGGAAGCTTTCCAAAGATCTTTATACAAAATCATAAGAATGAAAGAGGCAGAGGGGCTCAGTTTCTTTTAAGAAAACTCGGAGCTCAGTTTAGACCTTTAGAAGAGGATCTTTTGTTAACAATAACTGAAGATCAGCCTCTGCATCTGCACCAATCAAAGCTCAGCGCTGACCTAGATTTTCTTGAAGCAAAGAGCCTAAGCTCTTACTTACCAAAGACCTCAAGTGAGAGTTTCAGCACAGAGCTTCTTCCTTTTATGATTGATCTTCTGCAAGCAGAGATTGAAGATACCGCTTGGGAGAGGAGTTTGAGCGCTTTTTATAAAGAAATTGAAAGGCTAGAGTTGTTTCCGGCGACTAGCCCAGTTATGGCCCAAAACCAAGATGATTCAGCCATAAACCTGCACTAAAATAATCTTTAAATTCAACAAGTTAGATGTGCCAAGGTAGATATTACAAGACGTATTGCGCAGAGCGTAAAAACATCCTATAACTTCCCCTGAAACAAGGGAAAAATATGAAACTCACCACACTAACAGCAGCACTCATAGCACTCAGCCTAAGCACCTCCGCAGTGGCCGCCAAGCACGACGTCAATATTAAGTTCTCCAAAGGAATCTCTAAGAAACAGAGAAAGTTTATGGACCGTGACTTAGAAGTCTTAGAGAAGTTAGAGTTCTTCCGTGATGCAGACCAAGAGACTCTAAAGGTTATGGGTCTAGAACAATTAAACTCTAAGACCGCTACCGATTGGCTTGAAAAGAGGGTTGCTTACGTCATCGAAGAGACTGATTGGAAAAAAATTGAAAAGAAACTTTCCGTTGAAGAGAAGTTCTTCAGCTTTGAGAATCAAAGTATAGAACCTACCATCGAGCGTGCCACTTCTGCTCCTACGGGTAAGGGTGTCGTTGTTATGAGTAATCTTGGAGCCGCTCTTTATTATGCGGGAAAATCAAGTAGGTCTCTTCTTTCATACCCAATAAAGACAGGACTCTTTAAGAAAGAAAAAGTTAAATTCAGCTCTCCAAGAGCCGGTTTAATAATGATTGGTGAAGGTCATTTTATGGACCGTTTTGACCACGATCAAGATAATAAAGATGCTAAGGCCAATAGCTTTGGTAGACTCTCAACATTCTTTCACGAAGCAAGGCATTCTGATGGTGCTGGAAAGAACTTAGGCTTCTTCCACGCCGTTTGCCCAGATGGTCATGACTTCCAAGGTTATAATGCTTGTGACAGGAACTTAAATGGTCCCTATGCCGTTGGCGCTCAGATGACTAAAGAGTTCTTAAAGAACTGTGACGATTGCGATGATGTTGTAAAAGAAAAGATGAAGGTTTCATACCTTGCGTCAGTTGATAGGATTATAAAAGAGACCAAGAAGCCAGGAACTAGTCATTCAGCTGATGTTACTTCGCTTGAATTTACTCTTGAGATGAAAGAATTGCTTCTTTCTTTTCAAGAAGGGGCTGAAAGAGAAGCTACGATGAAGGAAATCACAGAGCTTAAAGCAAAGATTTTGGCAATCTCTGAAAGTGAAGGCACAATAGTGACTACAGCATCTCAATATATTGATGCTTCTCCAGAAGGCGAAAGGATTGACTAAGAAAACTAAGATCACTTATTTAATAATTATCATGGCCATCACTATTATAGCGGTGGCCTTTTTATTTAAAGCAAAGCTAGATGAAGTCCAGACATCTTCAAACGAATCCACCAGCATGAGTAAGCCCCTAGAGTCTCACGACCACGATCATGACCATGAAGAAGATCACGATCATACAATAGACGCCGCAGATGCTCCTCCTAAGACAAATATCATTAGGGTTGGCTCTCAAGGAGTGGAAAGTGAAATTGAAAAATGGACTCTTCCGGTCTTCAAGTCTTATATTAACGAAACATATAAGACCCTTCCTAACCTTAAGGACGCCCGAGGGCTAAAGGACGAAGAGGTTCATCAGAATCCAAAACTTGTTATGGACGCGGGTCTTCGCCTAGGAAGCATAAAGAAACAAATTAAACTCAATAGCGATTTTGAAGAAGAAGGCATGAAGTTCTATGATAAGTGCGCCTTAAAAAAAGATGGTCTCACCCCTGTTAGGGCCTTATGCCTAGCGAATCTTGTTTATATGAAGAATCAAAAAGGGGAAGATTTTGAACTAGAAAAATACCCAGAGAAAGTTAAAGACTTGGCTCAAAAGGCCCTGGAGCTTTCTTTTTAAAAAGGCCTTCAATGACAAAGCTCATCCTCTTTAATAAACCTTTTGGAGTCATTACCCAGTTCTCCCCTCATGAGAAACATAAGTCTTTAGCTGAGTTTATTTCCATAAAGGGAATCTATCCCGCTGGCCGCCTCGATCATGATTCAGAGGGGCTGCTCTTGTTAACAGATGATGGAAAGCTTCAAGATCAAATTACAAGTCCAAAGAATAAGATGCCTAAGACTTATTTAGTCCAGGTTGATAATGACATAACGGAAGAGGCCATTGAAAGGCTTCGATCTGGTATAGAACTAAAAGATGGAGTGACCAGACCCGCTGATTGTAAAAAAATCGAGGAGCCAAAGTTATGGGAGAGGGTTCCCCCGGTTCGCTTTCGAAAAGCCATTCCAACAAGCTGGATAGAGCTGACCATTCGCGAAGGAAAGAACCGTCAGGTAAGAAGAATGACTGCAGCTGTTGGTTTTCCAACCCTTAGATTAGTTAGGATAAAGATTGGTCCCTATGAATTAGCTGATCTCGCTCTTGGAAGCTTTCGCGAACTCCAGGTGTGACTCTACTTCAGGAAGATCTTTTAAATTATTATGCTTTTTGTATCCAAGAATTAAGATCTCTGATTTTCTGATAATCTGATCTAAGGTAGCTTCCCGATCATCTTTTTGAAGCGGAGTATCTAACATTCTTACCATGGCGCGAACCCGGTAGAGGTCCATAGCAAAGTATTTCTGTGAAAGCTGATCCTCATGACCGCCATACTTATTAATTATAGGTTCTGTGACAAAACCAACTTCATACTTTGCCGTAATCTTTAACCATAGATCATAGTCTTCACAAACAGGAAACTCCTCATCAAAGTAGCCGAGTTCTTCAAAGACTTCTTTTTTAATAAGCGAGGCTGATGGAGAAATACAACAAAGGGGTAGGCAGTTTTGATAAATATAGCCCCCTTCTTTTTTATGAATCTTCTTTTGATTCACGCGCTTTCCCTTTCGAATCCAAATCTCTTCACCATGAATAAGTTTTAAATTAGGAAAGAGCTTCGAAAGGTCAACCTGAGCCTGAAGCCTCTCGGGGAGCCATTCATCATCGCTATCTAAAAGAGCCACCCAATCGCCACTAGCAAGTTTGATAGCGTGATTCCTAGCAGCTGAAACCCCAGAGTTTTTTATCTTAAAGACCTGAATTTGATCTTTGTACTTAGACAAAACTCTTTCAGTATCATCAGTTGAGCCATCATCAACGACTAAGACTTCAAGAGCCTTATAGGTTTGATTCAAGATTGAATCAAGACAACGCTCTAATGTGTGGGCCCTATTGTATGTGGGGACGACAACACTTATCTTCATTTACTAGAGACTATCTCTTTAGCTTTTTCTAGAAGATCATTATTTGGTAAATGACCAAGGGCATTAACCAGTCCATTTAATTGCTCAGAGTTTCGAGCTCCACAAAGAACCAAGCTTACTTCCTCAAAGGAAAGATTATGCCCAAGGGCCAATTCTAATCCAGAATGACCAGATTCTTTTAAGAGTGGGTTAATCTTTTCCATAGCCTTAAAGCGGCTCTCTTTATCCATCTCTTTCCACCATGGGGCCCAAGAGCGGCAATCAGACTTATCAAACTTTCTAGACCTATCCACTCTTCCCGTAAGGATGCCTTTATCTAAGGTTCCCCAACTCATAAAAGAGATTTCTTTTTCTTTTAAAAAAGAAAAGAGCTCTAGGGAGTCTCTTTCAAAAAGATTCAGTTGGTTTTGAACCGCTTCAATGGGGGCTACTTCTGAGGCTTTTTCAATCTCTTCATTATTAGTATTACAAAGACCTATATGCTTGATCTTTCCTTCCGCCTTAGCCTTGGCCAGGACTTCTATTGGTTTTCTAATATCTACCTTTTGATCAGGCCAATGAATCATAAAGAGGTCAATATAGTCAGTGTTAAGGTCCCGCAGGCTTTGCTCTAACATCTTTAAAGTAACAACAGGATCGTTACTCATATCTACTCTTTTATTTGAATCCCAAGTAACGCCGCTTTTAGAGATGATAAAGACCTCTTCTCTGGTATTTTTAAAAGCCGCTCCAATCCTTTGCTCAGAAGTTCCAAATCCATAAATAGGAGCTGTATCAAAGATACGTACACCTAAGTCTTTAGCTTCATGGAGTAGGTTGATGGCCTGATCTTCTGTGATATCTCCAAAGCCATAACCAGCCCCTTCTCCACTTATAGAAGCGCCACCAAAACCTAGTGGTAATCTTCCTTGTTCTCTTACTAATAGCGTCATAATTAGATCCCTTGGTTTGACACTTGCCTAGGCGCAACAATATAAAGGGCAACTAATGAAAAAGAAACTCCTTATATTCGCTCATAGAGGTGAGGCCAAGCCTTTTCTCAACCATTTCGACTTTAGCCCAGTGCCAAAGATGGAAGGCTTTTACGAAGAGAAGGATCATTACCTGCTCATCACAGGGGAAGGCCCTTGGAAAGCAGGTCCAAAGCTTGCTTATATCTTAGGCAGGTTTGAAGCCTCTGAAGTCATCAATCTTGGAATAGCAGGAGCTTTAAGAACTTCAATTGAGCTTGAATCAATTCACCCTATAAGAAATGTCTACTTAGAACAAAACTCTCAGATGCAATTTGCTTCTCATGCCTTAGGTCCCAAAGGTCTTGATCTGATCACTTGCCATTCACGAGTTCTAGATTCAAAGAAAAGCGACCTACTTGATGCATTTGCCCCTTTAGTTGATAGAGAACTTTGGGCCATTGCCCAGGCGGCGGAAGTGGCCGGGGTAGAGACCAGGGCCTATAAATTGATCTCGGACATAGTTGGTCAAAGTGAGATTTGTGAAAGAGTCAAAGAGAAGAGTGAGCTCTACTCTCAAAAGCTTTTAGATTTCTTTTTAAATCTAGATAAGAATGAACAAAAGAAGACAGAAGATAAAAGCGAACTTAACTGGGAAGGTTTTTACTTTACGACTTCTCTAGAAAACAAGCGAGAGAAGCTCCTTTCAAGTTTAAAGATAAAGTTTGGAAGCCTCGAACAAGCTTTGAAAGAAGCCGACATAGAGTCAATCCGCTGTTTAGAAGTTCTCCCAAAAAAGAAAGCTATTTTATTGGTTGAGAAGATGCAGAGCCTCTTAAACCCAGTTCAAAAAGAATTAAGCCTCTCTCTTGAAGAGATCAGCCTAGAGTTAACCCGTGCCGGGGCCCAAATAAAGTTCCCAAGAGACCTTGAAAGGCCAAGCTTTAACTTAAGCGCCCATATCGAAAAGCCCGAGGATATAGCCATCCTCGTTAAGGCCATGGAAAACTTTGATTATTTAAGATTGATCAATCTCATCGAAGGCCGAGCTCTCAATGTTTAGCCGGATTCTTATTGAAAGAAATATTGAAGACCATCCACGAGTCAACTTTATCAGGGAAAAGTTTCCAAAAGTTCCCGTCAAGATCATCGAAAAGGTCGATGAAGTCTTTGGTAGAGTGAAGAAGCCCTATCTTCAAAAGAGGGATGACTTACAATTGTTTTTAGGGGAAAAGAAGGGTCAGCTTGTTAAAGAGGCTCCTAATGCCTACGGAACCAAGGGCGAATCTCATTTTTATTTTATCCACGCCTATAATTGTATCTATGAATGTGAGTACTGCTACCTACAAGGGTATTTTAATAGTCCAGACTTGGTCTTCTTTTTAAATCATGAAGAGATTGGTCAGAAGATTGTTGAGCTTTATAAAGAATCCAGTGAAGAGCGGATCTGGTTTCACGCCGGTGAGTTCTCTGATTCCTTGGCCATGAGTCATTTAACCGGAGAGCTCCCCTATTACTTTGACCTCTTTAAAGACCTGCCTAAAGCAAAGCTCGAACTGAGAACCAAGTCCGTCAATATTAAGCCACTCTTAGAATTAGAACCTAGAGATAATATTGTCGTCACATTTTCGTTATCACCAGAGCATCGAATAAAAAGAACAGATTTAAAGACCCCTTCTCTAAAGCATAGACTAGAGGCGATAAAGACTTTAGCAAAGCATGGTTACAAGATTGGAATTCACCTAGACCCCGTTATCTTTGAAGATGATTTCACAAGCGCTTATCAAGAACTTTTAAGTCAAATAAGAAATGTGCTTCCAAGTGAGCAGCTAGATTATTTAAGCCTAGGCGTGGTTAGGTTTACAAAAGAAGTTTATCATCAAGTTAAAAAGAATTATCCAAGCTCAGACCTTCATGCCAGTGAGTTTCAAAAGACTCCTGAAGGATTGGTCCGCTACCCAAAGCCCCTTAGGTTGGCCATGCTCCACCGCCTCGAATCCCTCTGTTATGAAGAAGGAATTGAAAAAGAAAAGGTCTATTTATGCATGGAAGATTAAAGGCTACCTAATATAGTAGCGGGTTCTTAACTGCTGAATAAGGTCTTTAAACTCAACTCCAAACTCTTGCCTACGGGTCAGATCATCAATTAAAAGATTCCACAGTTCAGGCTGAGCTCCAGCCTCAAGATCCCTCCTCCAAGTATTGGAAAAGCCTTTATGATGTTCAAGAACTTTATCAAATAAAGGGGAGATATCATCGATGACTTCTTTAGGAAGAAGTTCGTTATCAACAAGTAGTTTAAAAAAGCCTAAGCCATAGATAAGATTATTTGTGGTGTACATATCTCCCACAACAGAATCAAGCATACTTATGCTCATATCAAAGATGTCTTTTTTCATGCGAGGAGAGAACTTATAACGCTTATTGGCCTCCATGACCGTTTCAATAAAGCGAAGGGAGGTCTCAGGTCTGCAATAAAACTCAATGGTCTCTATATGCTCTCTAAAGTTTGCGGGTTTAAGAGAGCTTCCTTTATAAAGCTTGTTTTTAACTAAGGAAGTTAAATAACCATAAGCATCGACCACTTCAGTGCGCACCAAAGTTTTTGTATAAACATCATGCAGCCTTTCAATAAGTTTAAGGGGGTCTTTATAAATGGGATCTTCAACATCAATAAAAGAAGGATCTTTAAAAAGCACTTCTGCATTTTCACTACAGACCACATCACGTTTTTGAGCCGGAGGAAGGAGCTCTTTTAAGAAGCGCTCATAGCTTCCATCTAGCTCTATCTTTTCCCCTTCTACGGCTTCTAAAACTTGTTCAGTTTCTGAATCATCTGGTTCAACTTCAAAATGAACCTCTTCTTCGACAAAAGGGCGGTCCCCTTTCTCTTCTTGAACTACTTCAACTTGCCCAATTTCACTTGGAAAGAAAGCTTTATAAAGATTAAAAGCTATCAATACAGCAAAAGTAGAAAAGACTAATTTTTTAATCTTTGAGTTCATAGGCCCTTGTCTAATGGATCAATATTTATCAGAGTACAACCTCATATGAATCAGGTCAAAATTGAATACTTTAAAAAGGGGCATATCAATTTCAATTGGGAAGTTCCTCCCTCATGGAAGCAGGCCATCTTAGAAAAAGACTGGCAGACCCTAGATTCTTTGGCAGCACAAGCCGTATCTGAAAAAGGTAGCCTCCGAGTGCTTCTCGAGAAGCTTTGCCCTGTTCAAAAGATTGAGCATCTAATTAGCCTTAGAGAGGCCCCCGATGAAGATGGAATCTGGCACGATGACGGCTCTCGGGACCTCGCTTTTTCCCTTTCCTTAAGCCTAGAGAGCTTTGAGGGAGAGGGTCTTGGGCTTCGAATAAGGGGAGACGAAGCAAGCGCATTCACTCTCGGATATAGGCCCTATGGTACTCTAACTTGCTTTCTAACTGGTTCTAATGGCTATGAGCATAGAACCCATCAGGTCCTAAAAGGAAGCCGCCTAGTCCTCGCTGGTTGGGTTAATTAACGCGGCACAAACTATTTAAAAGAGACTCTTGCTCTTTGGCTGTCCTTGATATAAATTAAGCCACCTAAATACGCCCATTTGAAGATGATAAAGGAAGTGGTTATGGCCCGTACATGTGATTTAACAGGAAAAAGAAGACTCGTAGGAAACAAGGTTTCTCACGCTAAAAATAGAACAAAGATGACTCAGAAGCCTAATCTTCAAACGAAAAGAGTTTTCGATCCAGAAACTGGTGAAACAATTCGTTTAAGACTTTCTACTTCAGCTATCAGAACACTTGATAAAGTTGGTAGTCTTTCTAAGTTTCTAAGAAAGTACAGACACCTTATCGAAGGTTAATTCTTTAATAAAATCAACAAATCATACTAAAAAAGACGGTTATCATAACCGTCTTTTTTTTGTTCGCTAAACTTCACAGAAATTCTCTAGGTTTTTAGGGCTTTTTACCGAAAAGCCTATAGAGATGAAAAGCTTCGTAAATAAGATATTTTCTTTTTTTATAACAGACTCAATTGAGATTGTTCATAGGGCCCAAGCAAAGATGCTTTGCGTGGCGGCTCCCCTTATTGGATCTCTTTCAGTTCTCATCTTTTTATTTCCGCCAGAGCCAGATGAAATCCTTCAAGGCTTCGGGCTTTTTGCAGCAGGACTCCTCCTTGCGATTCCTTTTGTTTTAAAGGTCTCTCAAAATTATAAACTGGCCTCTGCGGTTTTTACTTCGGTCAGCTTGGCCATCTTTCCCCTATGTTTATTTGAATACGGAGGACTTCTCTCCCCTGTTCTACTTTGGTTGCCTTTGATGCCTATCCTCCTTGGTTATTTACTTGGATGGAAAGAGGGAATGAACATCTCATTTCTTTTTGCCTTTGAATTAGTGGTCTTAGGCTTTGTTAACAGAAGTAATTCAAATATTTCACCCGAGCAACTTGAGCTCATAACCACTCATACGATCTCAGCTTTAATGGCCATCTGTGCTGGGATAATCTTGTCCTACCGCCTTGAGAGTAAAAAAAGAAATAAGGAAACAGAGTTAAGCGCTAGTCAAAATAATCTTGAAGAGGCCCTAAGAGCAAAAGAGCTCTTTTGGAATAATATTAGTCATGAGATTAGAACACCCCTTAATGGGATCTTAGGAATGACTCAAGTTCTTTTAGAAGCAGATTCAACAGCCGAGCAAAAGCAATTATTAAAGATTATTAAAGAAAGTGGAAACCACTTGAAAGCCGTTCTTAACGATGTTGTCGATTATTCTCGCCTAGAACTTGGTGACTTAAAGATTAAAAAAGAACCCTTTGAAGTCGAGCCTGCTTTAAAGAAGATCACTTTAATGTTCTCTGATTATCTTGCGGAAAAAGATGTTCAGATCTCTTATGAAATTCATAAGCATTTCCCGCAGGCTATCCTCACAGATTCCTATAGGATCCGTCAGGTTCTCATCCACTTAATAAGCAACTCCGTGAAGTTTACCAATGCTGGCTATATTAAGATTAGAGCTGAGTTGACTGAGGTTGAAAATGTTTTCACCTTTAGTGTTACAGATTCAGGAAAAGGCATTAAGAAAAAAGATCATTCAAAGATATTCTCTACTTTTTATCAAGGTGATATCTCTGCAACAAGAGAGCACGGAGGAACAGGCCTTGGGCTTGCCCTTTGTAAAAGGTTAATGGACACATTAGACGGAAGTATTGACTTTGAGTCTGAGGAAGGTCGAGGCAGTCATTTTTTCTTTTCACTAACGGCCATGCCATTAGATTTAAATCATGAATTAAATATCGTTCAAAGAAATGTTCTCACTTCAACTTTAACAAATTATAACTTAAAGAATTCGACTCTTACAAATCAAGAAACTAAAGAGGAAGTTAATGAAGAGCTGGTGGTTGAGGTCCTTATAGTCGAAGATAATCCGGTCAACCTAACCTTAATGGAAACACTTGTTAAGCAATTAGGTCATAATGTTAGGCTCGCCGTAAACGGAAAAGAGGCCTTAGAAATCATGGAAACACAGAGCTTTGATATTGTCTTTATGGATATACAAATGCCCATTATGGATGGGATTGAATGCACAAAGAATATTCTTAAGATCTATGGGGAACAACGTCCTGCCATAGTGGCCGTTACGGCCAATGTTCATCAGCGAGAAGAATGTATAGAGCTTGGAATGGATGACTTCATAGGAAAGCCCATCAATGTCTCTAAGATCAAAAGAAGCCTTAGAAGGTTGATCTCCCCTGCTATAAACACAGCCGAACTAGGGAACTCAAAGATTGATATTGACGAAGGCCCTATGGTCTTTGAACCTAATCTTTTTGTAGAGAACTTTGGAAATGATCAAGAAATCATCTTCTTTCTTATCGATCAATTTAGAGAGAACTCTCCAAAGTTAATTGAAGATATCGAAAATGCAATCCAGACTAAAAATTACAAGAAACTTGAAAGCTCTGCTCATAGTATTAAAGGAGCTCTCTCAAACTTCTTTACTCACAATTTACGAGAACAAGCCGTTCAATTAGAAAAATGCGCCGCTAAGAAAGACCTTAAGAAGGCTGCTGAGATCTTTTTAGACCTAAAGATACAAGTTGATATTCTACAGATTGAACTAGATGATTGCTTTAAAAACAAGAAAGCCGCGAGTTAAGACCGCGGCTTACTTCTTGAAAAATTGAAGACAGTCTTTTAGTACTGAACTTCAACTTCTTCTATTAAAAATCCCCATTTATTTACTGAACGGTCTGATTTAAAAGTGGCTACAATTGTATCCCCTTCTACATAGTCAGTCGTATAAGCTTCACCAGTACCGCTAACCTTTGCAACAGGTTGGCGAGTCTTAGTTGAAACTTGAATATAATCATAATTTTTTTCTAATTCATACTTAGCCACTTTTAAACGAATGAACTTAGCACCTTCGATTGTAAAAGTTCGCTCTTCCTTGGCATTATCTGCATAAGGATGAGAAGTTTCCCATTTTTGAGATAAAGTGATTGTCTTCCACTGACCTGGCTTTGGATCATTACGAACAGGACGAGTATCAGTTAGAAGATTGTAAGCATCTGCTCTACCACCGTTAACCATCTTTCCTCTATAAGCAGAAACAGGAACAGAAGTAGCAAGAAGCCTCTCTCTCATCGCCGCATGAGTCATTCTTCCTTCTTGAGAAACAAGTAGACCTAAGAGACCAGAGACGTGAGGTGTCGCCATTGAAGTTCCAGAATAAGCTTTATAGCCACCATCTTTAACTGTTGAGAGGATTCTATGCCCAGGAGCCGCGATATCAACAGTCGTACGTCCGTAGCAAGAAAAAGAAGCCAGATCATCTTGAGCCGTATGAGCGGCAACTGAGATCACGTTCTCTACTTCATAATTTGACGGGTAATGAGGTCTTGAATCATTATCTGTTCTTGAGTTACCAGCCGCTGCTGTAAAGATAATCCCAGCGTCACTTGCTCTTTGAATTGAGTCCATAAGAGCTTGAGAGAATCCTCCCCCGCCCCAAGAGTTAGACATAATATCAACGCCCACTTTCGTGGCGTAATCAATTGACTTGATTGCGTTCTCAGTTGTTCCCGATCCAGCATCAGTTAAGAACTTAACTGCGACAAGAGTAACATCGGCCATAACACCGGCCACACCTTGATCATTATTATGAACAGCACCAATTGTTCCAGCGCAATGAGTTCCATGGCTATGCCCATCTTTAGGATCGCCATCACCATTGGCAAAGTCATACCCATGAATATCATCGATATAACCATTTCCATCATCATCAACTCCAGCAGTACCATTGGCCTCTGCCTCGTTAACCCACATATTATCTACTAAGTCAGGGTGAGTATAATCAATCCCTGTATCAATAACAGCAACCTTTACTGACTTTGATCCTTTAGTGATAGACCAAGCTCTTAAAGCATTGATGTCAGCACCAATACTTCCTGGAGATGTTCTTCCTGGCTCATTTCGTCCAGTGTTCTTTAATCCCCATAAAGAACCAAACTTTGGATCAGTTGGAGTGTAGTTAGAGATTACTTCAGTTTCAGGATTTATGATTTGATCGAGGCTTAACTCTTCTACTGGTTTTACAATCGAGTAAATAAAGTTTGGCTCCGCATATTCTACGTTTGGATCTTCAGAGAGGATTGTTTTCAAGCTTCCAAAGTTCTTTTGTTCAACTTTTAGAACATGAATCTGCCCGTATGAAAGATCAATCGTACGATCAACATTAAATCCATATGTCTTTGAGAGTCCATTGATGCTTTTAACGTTTTTAAACTTAACGAGTAATTCACCTGGTACCTGTGCGGCGTTGGCCATTGCCATCGTTCCAAGTAGTGCAGAACCTGCAATAACAACCTTTGAAACCATAATCCCTCCGTGGAATTCTTGGACCCTCTCCCTCATAGAGTGGGGTATAAATCTTTACTATATTAAGAGTACTTGAGCGACGCGGTGCTCATAAAATCGGCAAGAACTTCCCTTAAAAAAATGCCCTGCGGCATCTGGCCTTTTTCTTGTAAAATAAGAATGTTAGGTCAAAACCCTTGGAAGATAAAAATGATATTAGGAAGCTCAAAAGATCCGGTTCTTATTAAAAAAATATACCTTCGAATCTGGACTCTTCGCGATGAAGTTGAAGCTGTCATTAGCGAAAGGATTAGTTCTGGAGAAACAGACTCCCTTTCAGTTGAAGACCTTATCCAAGAATATAAATCAAGAAGCCCATTAGAAGTTGCAGCAGGTGGATCAGGTCTAGAGGTACTAGATGGTGGAAAAGCTGAAGATGAAACTGAAGCCGAGGCCTCTGAAGAAAGTGCTGAAGAAAATCCTGAAGAAAATTCTGAAGAAAAGGAAGAAGCTTCTGCGGACTCAAGTGAAGAATCAAGTGAAGAAGAAGCTTCCGCTAATGATGGAGAAGATAAATCTGAAGCCGTCAATGTAATGCAAAGAAGACCTAAGCTCCCTGAAGGTAAGCTCTATAAAGGAACTACCGTCTTAACAGAGCTTAATATGGAAGAGATGTATTTCTTTTCAAACCAAAGTTTTCTCGAAGGACAAAGCATTGTCATCGAGTTTATGATTCCTAATAAATTTGTTTTGAACGCTGATGTCTTTTATAGCCGTCCCTATAATCATAAATCCAGAATCATTCGTGATACTAACTTGATCTATAGAGTGGCTGTTCGTTTTAGTTTCTTAAAGCCTGGGGAGAGGACTCTTCTTAGACAATTTGTTCAGTCTGTAGAACCAGATTTGAGTAAACATGCAAAGCCTAAAGCCGCCCCTAAGAAAGAAGCTGACAGCTTTGATGACTTAGACGATTTAGACCTTTAGATCACTCACGCATATTCATGAATCTTCTATCTTCAACAGCAGGAGTACGTGCTCCTTTTAAGGCCTCTTTACGGGCCAAGCTCTCTTCCATTTTAATGGTCATAAAATAAAGTGGCAGCACTAAGACAATGACGACAGATAAGATCGCCAGGTTTCTTTTCTTTCTATTATCCATTTCTTCCTCCAATTCAGCCTTACTCCAACTAGGAAGTTTCAGGAATCTGAGAAGCTAAGAATATTATATCACGACACAGGGCGAATCCCCTACTAGGAGGGCCTTTAGATAAATACTAGGAATTACTTGATAAACTTAGGCAGTTTTTGCTCTACTTCTCATCGGCGGCGATGGCAAAGCTTGTGGCCCCAGCAGACTTAGCCAGGTCTATAACATCAACGGCATTTCCAAGGCGGCTCGACTTATCTCCTTCGAGGATAACAAGGGAAGTGCCTTCCTTTTTAAGAGCTTCTTTTATGCCCGCCTCTAAGGTCTCTAAGGTGAACTCTATTCCCCCAACAAGGATCTTATTATCAGAGGTCAGTGAAATGATCACTGCCGAATCTGCTTTTCCATCAGACTTAGTTCCTACCTTAGGAAGATCAATATCGAGTCCAGAGCTTAGGGAAACTGATGAAGAGACCATAAAGATTATTAAAAGAACCAACATAACATCAATAAGCGGAGTCATATTTATTTCTGCCATGATCTCCGAGTCATCTTCATCATGACTGAACTTCATACTCATGAATCAAATCCTTCAATTTCATCAGCAAGGTCAGCGACACTATTTCTAAATTCAAGATTGATAACGCTCAGTTTGGTTTGAAAAAAGTTATAAAAGATAACGGCCATCACGGCCACAAGGATACCAGCGGCCGTAGCAATAAGTGCTTCAGAGAGACCCCCGGCCACAACGGCAAATCCGCTTTGACCTGTCCTTGAGATTTCTTCAAAAGACTTTATGATCCCTACTACTGTTCCATAAAGACCGATAAAAGGAGCAGATGAAGCAATCGTACCTAGAATCCAAAGAAACCTCTTAAGACCTTGAGAAGTTTCAGTAAACCTACGAGCAAGCCTTCCTTCCCATTCATCGGGTTTCATTTCTCTTTTTTGAAAAGCCGTTAAGTAAGGGGCTCCAATTAAAGGGTGGGCATTATGGCAAAGCCCTTTAGCCTCGTTAAAGTTTTTAAGTGAAATAAGTTGAGCCGCTTTTTCATGAAGCTGCTTATATTGTTTCTTAAAATGTTTGAGAAAAAGTAACTTCTCAATGGCCACAGCCCAGATAAGGAGTGAACCTATGAGAAGGGGAACCATGATAAAACCACCTTCACGAATAAGAGAGAAGATTTCCATGACGCGCTCCTTAAATATTGTTAACGACTAGCTTATCATCTCTATACGAGAACAAACATTCAAGCTAGAATATTTCCATGCTTACCAAAGTCCAAACCAGCCGCACCAAGGCTTCAAATTGGTTATTGATTTCTTTTATTTTAGTGGTTCTCATAAGCGCCTTTATTACTGAATTCTTCCAAGCCCCTACTGAAAAGACCCACGTCTTAAATCAATACCGCCGCCTTATTGAAGATAAAAAGATAGAGCAAGCAGCGTCTATCATCGTTAAGAACTCACTTGGATCTTACACTCTAAGTAAAGAAGACAACGACTGGAACTTAACCAAACCAAGAAAACTACCGGCCAATACAAAAACCACCCAAATGATCCTTTCCACTTTAGGTGATATTAATATTAGAAAGGTTTATCAAAGCGACACCATCAACCTATCAAATTTTTCTTTAGACTCTTCTGATATGGAATTCAGCCTTATTGATGCCAAAGGCTCAAGAGTGGATTATATCTTAGGACTGGTTAATCCTATTGATAACTCCACTTATATTCATATCCCTCAAAAAGAAATTATTTATCAGGTGGACGCTCTTAAGAATACTTTTGAATCTCTCGATCTATCAGACTTTATTGACTCAAAGATCTTTAGCCAGGTCTTTGAAGAGACCCAAAAGATGAGGATCTATAGAAACACAAAGTCCTCTAATAATGTGCAAATTTCTTTTGAGTTAAAAAAAGATGTATGGGTTGATAAAAACCTTCGAGGCCAGGATAAGACCAAGGTTGAAGCCTACCTTAGACAATTATTTGATCTTAAAAGTACTTTGATTGTTGATAAATCAAGTGATGAATTAAAGAAAGAATTAAACCTAATGCTAGAGAAGCCCCTTTACTTTATCGAGGTCACTCAAAAAAATGGGACCGTCTTTACCTATACAATTAGCCATATCATCAATACCTTACCCGATCTTAAGATTGAAAAAAGACAGCATGTCCTGATCAAAGCTTCCGACAGAAAGAATATCTATTTGATTCACAAAGACAACCTTCCTATGTTCTCTAAAAGGCAAAATAGTTTTAAAGATTTAAATTTTAAGAAGCTTTTTTACTAGCAAGAACCCTAGAGTTTGAAGGCAGAGTATGTTCCTTGATGATTTTTTCAGGATCGACAAAGCTCTTAATTAAACATTCCACGATCCTAGAATTGTACCGTTTCATTTGTTCTTTTCTTTTTAAGAATATCTTTAAGGCGTCAACTGGCTTCTCCCCTGTTTCGACTATGCATTCAGCAAAGTCATCAGCGCAGCAAACAATATTTGAAAGGGTTAGGATCTTCGAGCCTCTCTTACCATAAGGAAAACCACTACCATCATAGTACTCATGATGCTGTAGGATAATCTGTTGCACAGACTGTCCGACGGTTCTATTTCCCTCGAACATCTTTGCCCCTAATTCTGGATGTTTTTTAAACTCCACCCAATCTTCATCAGTAAAGTCTTCTTCTTTTTTATCAAGAAGCTCTTTTGGTAATTTAGTCATGCCCACATCATGAAAGAGGCAGGCCATAGCGGCCGCTTCGATGGTGGTCTTTGATTGCCATTCAAAACGCTTAATAATCGCAGCAGCAAAGATTGTGGTTAGATAAGCATGAGAATAGGCGTTAGGATCAAAGTCCTGCCAATCTCTAAGGGCCTTAAAGAGCTCTTCATCTTTTTCAATCAAGTTATATACGTTCTCAGCAACTTGCTTTCCCTGCTCCATGATCTGAGGTTTCATGCCCTCTTGAAAAGATTCTTCTAAGAATTTCTCTGAAGCATTCTTTAGCATTGATAATTTTTTATCTGCACCGATTCCATCAGTATTGATTAACTTATCTGTTAAAAAATTTGTGTACTGAATATACTTGCGGCGGTCTTTTACATGAAAGTATAAATGCTCAACTTTCTTTTCATTCTTATACTTATCAATCCTCTCTTTTGAGAACTGATCCCCTGCATGAAGGATCTTAAGATAGCGTCCTGTTCCTAATTTAATATAAACGTCAAAAAGGACAGCTTTTGATGTATAGAACTCATCAATCTTTACACTTGTGTATTCTTCATCTTCAGACTTAACTTCTTCTTCTTCTCTTTGTCCTTCACTTTTATCAAGGGCCTGCATCATGTCCCCTAGAGACTGATGCCCCTCAAGGCAATCGTGAAGGGCCGACATTTCAAAAGGAAGCTCTAAAACTTCAGTGGCCCCCATCTTTTTTAGAGACTCTTCATCGGTAATTTCATCAGAGAGGGATTTTTCTTCTTCTGTCATGGGCTTGAAGACCGCGACAACATTTTGAGAAGGATGATTCGCTTTTAAAAACCTTAAGACTTGAGAGCCTGAGTGATCCTTTATTTCCATGTTCAAAACGACAGCAAAGAACTTTGCATTATAAAGAGCAAGCTGAGCATCTTTGCCATTGCTGACAACATCAACTTGATAGAGTTGTTCTTCTAAATATTTCTTAGCAGACTCAATCCATTCTTCGTTTGGATCTGCTAGTAAAATGCGTAATGCCAATGTTCACCCACGGTAAGAAAGCTTACCTATTTATCGGAATCTGCTAAAATTTATTAAGGGGAATTTAAGGGATAAGTTAATGAAAATACTGAAAATAAACCATAAAAAGAAGACCCCTCCAAAGGAGTAGTCTTCTAAAATGGTCTGATACTATCTAATTCGACTACTTAATTTCTTTATGAAGAGTATGCTTTCTCATGAAAGGATTATACTTCATCTTCTCAAGACGATCTGGTGTGTTCTTCTTGTTCTTAGTAGTTGAATATCTTGAAGGTGACTTTCCAAGCTTTCTTGCTTCTGTACATTCTAATGTAATAATAACTCTAGGACCTTTGGCCATAACTAACTCCTGAAATTCGCTGCTCTGAGTGTCGGTTAATCTACATAATCCATGTTGTCCTGACAATCAAAAATTGCTATGTTCCTCTAATGAATAGAATTACACCGGAAAACTGGACCTTTTGCCACTTTAAGACTGAAGAGCTTAAGGCCTTTATCTCCATGTCAGGGGCTCCAGGGCTAGCTGAAGAAGTTCAGGTCAACTATGTGGTCACCTTGACTGATCTTGAGCATCAAGAGCTTTTTCAGAGTGAATTCGGTGACTTAGACAAAGCTGTCACCTGTTTAAACGAGCGTTACGGGCATTGGGAATTCTTTGATGCGGAAAATCCTCCCCAAACAGATGGCTGTAGCACTTGTGATAACAGCCATTGACAAAAACCGCTAAATCTTAGAGATTACCCCATTATAAGAATAAAAACCTGCCCTTGTATAAAATCAAGTGGCACAAAAAAGGTCCATTAAGATGAAAGAAGGAATACACCCAGAATACAACGCCTGCGCAATCTCATGTGTTTGTGGCGCTACTTACGACACTAGATCAACTGCTAAGCTTGAAAGAATTGATATCTGTGCTGCTTGTCACCCGTTTTATACTGGTAAGCAAAAGGTTCTTGATACTGAAGGTAGAATTGAAAAGTTCCAAAAGAAATTTGGAAACCGTTTCAAGAAAAAGTAGCCGGTTACTTAATCAAAAAATTCAAAGTTATATTAGGGCCATCTATAGATGGCCTTTTTATTTTAATGATCTAGGTAGAGTTTATAACCTTCATGGGTGGCCTGCATACCAAGCTCTTTATAAAACTTATGGGCCTGATCTCCCCTATCTTTATTAGAAGTTAACTGAAAGATTCCACAGCCATTTTCTTTTGCTTTAATAATGGCAAACTTCATAAGCTCCTTACCAAGTCCTTTTCCTCTTCTATCAGATTTGATTCTAACGGATTCAACTTGCGCCCGGAAGGTTCCACCGAAACTTACATGAGGAAGATACATAATCTGAAAGCAGCCTATAAGCGACTCCCCTTCAGCTCCAACATAAAGATCAAAGTATTCACTTTCTATGATTTGATTGAAGGCCCTTTTATAACGAACGCGAAGTTCGGCGCTGATGCTTTCGCGCTGTTTGCCAAAATCATCATCAGCTAATAGAGCGATGACTTGATCAAGTTCAGTAGGAAGGACCTTTCTAATTTCCATCTAATCCCCGAAGATTTACGCTTGCTCTTAGTTTATTATCTTTGAGGACCTTTAAAACAGAATATGTCATCTCGTGGCCGATGGATAATTTCTTAAAAAGCTTTTGAGTTTTTTTATCGAGGTTTTTCTTAGGGATCTCAAATTCAAAGATGGATTGCTTGCCATCATTAACTAAGCAAACTTCCCAATTAAAGGCGAACTTACTTTCATTTAAAAAACGTACAAAACGAGCGGTGGATTCTTCTCTAAGGTTCTTTCCAGCTAGCTCATAAACATGCCCAATATAGGGCTGAACCTTTCTGTCCATCCTGGCCATTTGTCCGATTCGTTCAATGGAGGGATGCGGCACTTCTCTTAATACCTGATGACACCAATCTTCCCTTTCATCCTTAATCCGTCCTTCAACAGGACAGGCGTGCTCTAAAGAAGCGCAAGGATAATGAACTTCAAAGGTCATCTCTTTTAGGGCTGATCTCAGTTTAAGGATTTCTTTAAAGACCTTAGAAGTTCCAGGCTCGATAAAGATAAGGTACTTCGGATTGATCCTCTCAATAATCTTTAAGGCCTGAGGCACTCCAAGTTCATTGATAGCATTTCCAAAAAGAAGGGTCTTAGGCTCGTCAAAAGGAATGTCTTTATCCGTAACGGAGAATTTAAAGTCTAAGCTCGGAAAGAGTCCCGTTCCTAGTGCTTTGGCCTGGGCAAGCATTGGTCCACTTGAATCAATTCCATAAAATGGCCCCTTGATTCCTACAGAGGCGGCGGCCCATAGATAGGTACCAGGTCCACAACCAAAGTCCACTAAAGGTAGGCTGCTGATTTCTTCTTTAACGTTAGGGTCAAGTTGCTGCCAGATAAATTCAAGTTTCTTTGAATTGGTTGGCATATAAAACTGAGTATAAGCGCTGACTTCTTCTTCAGTTAAAGAGACGCTCTCCCCTTTTTCTTCAAGGTACTTGGCTTTTATTTGATTTAAAAGATTGGCGACCTTCATATCCGAAGGCCGCTTGATGAGAAACTCTTCTATGATTTCTCGAGTCCAGTGCATTAGCGCTGATCGATAGGAACGTAGGCCCTCTCATTGGCACCCGTATAGATTTGACGAGGACGACCAATTCTTGCGTTTGGATCTTCTTTCATCTCTTTCCATTGAGCCAGCCAACCAGGAAGACGACCAAGAACAAACATGGCCGTAAACATATTAGTTGGAATACCAAGGGCCTGATAGATAATCCCTGAATAGAAATCAACATTAGGATAGAGCTTTCTCTCTACAAAGTAAGGATCTTTAAGGGCCTCTTCTTCAAGGCCGCGAGCGATATCAAGAAGTGGATCAGAAACACCAAGAGAATCAAGAACGCTATCACAGGCTTTCTTAATGATCTTAGCTCTCGGGTCAAAGTTCTTATAAACTCTATGACCAAATCCCATTAAACGAAATGGATCGTTCTTATCTTTAGCTTTTTCAAGATACTTTTTATAATCCCCGCCGTTGTCATGAATGTTTTGAAGCATCTCAAGAACCGCTTGGTTAGCTCCCCCATGAAGTTGTCCCCATAGAGCGTAGATCCCTGAAGAGATCGAAGCGAAAACATTGGCGTGACTTGAACCAACTAATCTTACCGTAGAGGCTGAACAGTTTTGCTCATGATCAGCGTGAAGAATTAAAAGCACGTCTAAGGCCTTTGCAACCTCTGGGTTTACTTCATATTCATCAGAGCCATACATCATATTTAAAAAGTCAGCGGCATAACCCATATGTGGTTTTGACTTAACTGGCTCTAGTCCTTGAGTCATTCTATAGAAATAAGGAATGATTGATTTAACTTGGGCCATAAGCTGAGCGATGGCCTTTCTTCTTTGCTCATCACTAAGCATAGGAAGGTTGTATTCAGGATAATAAGCACTAAGAGATCCAACGACAGAGCCAATAACTCCCATAGGGTGAGCTGAAGTTGGGAAGGCCTCAATGATCTTTTTCTCGCCTTCGTGAAGAGTAGAGAATGAATTGATCAGTTCTTTAAAAGAATTAAGCTCTCTCTCTGAAGGAAGCTTTCCAAAGTTTAAAAGGTAAGCGACTTCTTGAAAGCTTGATTGCTCCGCTAATTGCTCGATAGGATATCCACGGTAACGTAGAACCCCAGTCTCACCGTTTAGAAAAGTAATCTCACTAAAGGTAGAACCAGTGTTTCCAAAACCTGAGTCTAGAGTGACATGTCCAGTGGTTGCTCTAAGAGTTCTGATATCGATGGCCTTTTCACCTTCGGTACCTGTTATGATGGGAAACTCATAAAATTTTCCATCTAATTCTATTTTTGCAAAATCTGACATACCTACTCCTTCATTAAAATTTAAGTAGCTCTAATATACAGAAATTACTTCTAGACTCAATGAACTAAGCATTAGGGCCAATTTGCCGGATCTTTATGCCATTGGTCTAAGAGCTTAACAGAGTCAGGGCTTAGGTTATTCTCTGATGCTGCCGCATGGCTAATCTGAGAGAAGTTAGTCAGAGAAAACAAAGGAAGATCATGCTTTTCTAGAACTTTAACGGCCGCTGGCATTTGATAATCGACAATACAGACGCAGGCCACAGGAACAAGGCCCGCTTCTTTAGCCCCCATTACTGCACTGTCTAATGAGCTTCCTTGATTCACCAAGTCTTCGACTAAAATAATTCGATCACCTTTTTTAAATCTTCCTTCAATCAAGTTCCCCTTTCCATGTCCCTTGGCCTTGCCGCGGATATAAATAAAAGGGCTTCCCATCATATGGGAAGTCAGCATTCCATGAGGAATTCCCGCTGTCGCAAGACCTGCGATGCTATCAAACTTGAGCTTACTTTCTCTAATCAGATCAACTAGGCCCTCGGCCACTTCAAGGCGCTCAGGAACATAGGAGAGGATTTGACGATTATCGGTGTAGATTGGCCCCATTAAGCCCGACGCGTAAGTGTAAGGTGAATCTGGGCTAACCTGAACACATCCAAGTGATAACAAAAGCTTAGCAAATTTTAGCCCTCTGTCAGTTTCAAACATAACTCTCCCTTATGATAAAGATTTTTCAATTTCATTGACCCAAATGCGCCAAAACACTATATTTCAGCCGTCTTTAAATGAATAGCAAGACCTTCCAATTTCTAGGGGAATTTTATGTCTACAAAGTTTTTATCGGTGATTATGCTCTCAGCTGCCTTAGGCCTTAGTGCTTGTGGTGAAAAAAAAGTTGAAACGCGTATTGTTGAAGTTGTTAAGCCTCTAAGCAAAGACAACCCCATTATTAAAGGAGAAAAGGTTGCTCCTACTGCATCTGAAAAATCAAATTTCAAAGAACTAACTGAGAATCCTCGCTCTGTTTATCAGATCACTTTAAAAGAAGAAGCTCTTAAGCAGACCTTTCTTTTAAGTGTCGCTGAAATAAGTGGACCACCAACTCCTACGGGACGCGCTCTTGCTAATAAGATTGTCTTCTTTGAGAAAAAGGGCGGAAGCCTCTTTATGTTTGAATCTCTTGATGGAAAGTTATCAACTGATTCAGTTGAGACGAGAGTCCTACTTGCAGAGTTTCCTATTGTTAAAGATCAAAATGGATATGTTACCTTTGATTTCAAAAAAGGCATCAAGCTTGTCTTTCAAAAAGGTTCTTACTTCGTTTCAGATGCTGGTCCTGATACGGGAGATAAGGTTTATAGGATCACTGATAGTTATATTAAGACTGTTGAGCTACGAGGAAAGTATATCTTCATCGATCAGATTGTTAGGGTTGATGTGCCTGCATCCGGTACGGAATCCTTAGAAAATTTTAGCCGTCAACTTAAGTACACTCTTTCAACTTATACAAAGAATCCTAACTTTAAGTCTAAAGAATCAAATGGGCAGAAGAAAGTTGGTTACTTTGAAGTTCACCCAGTTATTGAAGCAGGTACTGGTAAATCAACTGTTAACGTCATGAAGTTTGATATTAATAAGCCTATTACTTATCACGTAAGCTCAAACGTTCCTGCAGAGTACGTTGACGCTGTTAACGAAGGGATCCTTTACTGGAACCGTGTCTTTGGTAAAGAAGTTTTAAAGGTAGCTACTCTTCCAAAAGATGTTTCCGTTCACGAGCCAAACTTTAATATCGTGCAATGGCTTCATTGGGACACGGCTGGATTTGCTTACGCCAATATGATGGGCGATCCTCTAACTGGTGAGACTCTTCAGTCCCATGTTTATATGACTTCAGTCTTTGGTAAAGGCGGACTTAAACGAGCTAAGTCTTACTTAAGAAGATACAAGGCCATGTCTAAAGCAAAGGCCGATGAGCAAAAATCCCACGGACTTATGATCGCAGGATTTGAATCAGCTCATGTTTGTGGATTTGATTATGATAAATCAATGAGTGATCTGACTTCAATCATCAAGGCAACTGAAGAAGCGGCTGAAAAAGATGGTGAGACTACTGAAGCTCAAAAAGATGAGATCTTCTTAAGATTTGCTAAAGATTATGTAACTGAAGTTGTGGCCCACGAAGTTGGTCACACTCTTGGGTTACGCCATAACTTTGCTGGATCATTAAAAACAAATATTGCTCCAAAACTCTACGATACAGTGGCAAAGGTTTATTTCTTAACAGGGAATCTTATCCCAGGAATGATCCCAGGTGGATCGGTTATGGATTATACACCTTCAATGATCGCTTCGATGATTGGAGCTCATATCAGACTTGGTCGCCCAGCTTTATCTTATGATAAGCAGGCCATTGAATTTGGTTATACTGAGAAAAAAGCTTCAGAGATTGATTTTGATGCATTCTGTACTGATACTCATAGAGGAAAAGGCATCTACCAAGACTGTAAGGTTTGGGATCAATTTTCTAACCCTGTTGACGGTGCCGCCTTTGATATGAAAAATGCCGTTGAATTTAAAGCCTTCTCTTTGGCCAATGCTTTTATCTTTTTAGACCCAAGTCATAAAGATGAAGATGAAACTGAAATAACTCTTCTTTCTAACTTAGAGAGAATCAAGGCCATGAAGCTAGACCCAAGAGCTGACGCTATTAAGGTTTTAAAAGATCTTTATGTTCCTCTTCTTGCTATGACTTCAGAAAAAGCTGAGTTCATCGACATTAGAAATGACTACACAACAGTTGGCTCTCTTGAAGAAGATGAGTACCTAGAGAAGACAAGAACCTTTCAAGCCACTTCTATTGAGAAGAACGGTGGTCTTAGTAAGTTATTTGTTGATCCTTTAAGCAGTGTTGAAATTGATGGTAAGCCAGCTGTTAAGATGGCCGCTGAATTATCAGCCGCTTTTAAGACTCAGTTGGCTAAGCTTTATAAAGACGCTACAGAGGAAGAGTTAAAGGCCGTTGATGCTAAGATGGCTCCTTATTTTGAAGTTTATGAAAAAGAGATCGCTCTATATATTCTTAAGCACCTAAACGGACATACCTTTGCGACTAAAGAAGCAGGCTTTGGTAAGGCCATCGCAGCTGCCGCTGATAAGATTATCTTTTCTAAAGGTGATGAGATTGTCGGAACAAGTAGCAATGGAGCTGTTATTAATGAATTTCTTTATCAGTATGCTAAGAAAGGTTTTGATCTTAGATCTGAAGCGGCCAAGATTGTTGGTAGAAACTTCTTCCCTTTCTCTCCTAGTTATATGAGAGGACAGGGAAAGATTGTTAAAGAGATGAAGACAAAGTACTCAAATGAGATGGATTCAATCATCATCAATACGACTGAAGAAGAGCTCTCTGATGAGGTCTTTGACTGGTATGTTTTTGAAAAGAAAAGAATGGGGTCATTAAAAGCCTCTAATAAAGAATTACTAGAAGACTAAAAAGAAAGGGGCCTAAGTTTCCTTAGGCCTCTCTTATATTTCTTGAATTGATTTTATCTATAATAAGTTTTGGGCTGCCTTCAATTTGATTATGCACAAGTTGAACCTGCTCGCTCTCAAAGATCGAAATTCCTACATCTAAGCAATTCTTAATGGTGCAGTTCTTAACTAAGACATCTTTTGTTTCATCAACAAAGAATCCGTTGGCTATATTTTGCCCATCATAATGAAGAGAGGTTACTGATAGCTCAGCTAAAGACCGCTCATTTTTAATCCGAACAAAGACGGAGCTATTTTGTGATATCAACTCTGCTCCATTTCCTTCAACACTAACTCTTAAAACAATAGGCTTTGAGAGCATGATCTTTTCGTCTTTTGGAAAATGAAGTGTCTGCCCTTTTAAAAAAGCAGCGGCCTCAGCAAGGATGATGACCTGAGTATTATCTCGTCCAGGCTTAAACCCAAATTCGCTAATATAGATTCCTTTTTTCTTAAAGACTCTTGGCAGGCTGCTAAGCGCTCCTCCTAAGATTCCTCCAAATAAAAAATTTCGCCTTTTCATCGATTCTCCTAAGTAACTCTCCTTCTATTTTATACTGCAAGGGGCTTTAGCCCTAGGGGAATAATAAACCCAGTGATACTGGTCAGTTATAGAGCTTTCCCCGTAAGGCTAGATCAAAAAATGCCAAATTCCTAAGTCAATTCAGCTATTTGTGAGGCCAAATTCATATTTCACCGCTAAGCTGCTCTCATGAAATTTGAAACAAAACTAGTTAAAGGAAAGATCATCAAGCGCTATAAGCGCTTCCTTGCTGACATTGAACTAGACTCTGGTGAGACGATCACCGCTCATACCGCTAACACAGGAAGCATGAAGACTTGCTGGGAACCGGGATGGAATGTTCTTTGTAGCTTCCATGATAATCCTAAAAGAAAATTAAAATACTCATTAGAGCTAACCAATAATGGAGACTCCTGGATCTTAGTTAATACTTCTCTTCCAAATAAGATAGGCCTTGAGGCCATAGAGAAAGGCCTGATCAAAGAGCTTACGGGCTATGATTCAATTAAGCCTGAAGCTAAGATTGGTAAGAGCAGGATCGACCTTCTTCTCACTAAAGAAAATGGAGAGAAGTGTTTTGTTGAGATTAAGAATGTCACTCTTAAAGGTGCGGGTGAACTGGCGCTTTTTCCTGATGGAGTTACTGAGCGGGGACAAAAGCACCTTAAAGAACTTATGGAAATTAAGGCCTCTGGGGACAGGGCCTGCATGCTCTATATAGTTAACCGTGAGGACGTCTCTAGTTTTTCTCCTGCTGATTCCATAGACCCCGTTTATGCAGAGCTTTTAAAAGAGGCTGAGTCTAACGGAGTTGAGATCCTCGTTTATCAAACTAAGATCAACCCAACAGAAGTCATCATTAACAGGTCACTTCCCTATAAATTATAAGGACTTACCTAGGTTAACCTGTCATTTCTACACGGCGCGTCATTTAACATTGAGAATAAATCTGCGCCGTGACATAACTAATCCGCAATACTTTTTAATCGGAGAAATTATGAAAACCCTAATGATCATAGTGGCAGGACTGCTTTTTAGTGTGGGGGCCATGGCCCGCGACGGATACTCTGTTAGATATTCGACTTCTTATTCTAACTGGGATTCAAGCTTTGGATCACATTATAGTTATAGCGAAAGAACAACTACGACTACAACCACAACAACTTCATACGAAAGACATTGTGGTCACTATAGAACTTGTTATGAAGGATATACTTCGACGACTAATGTTTACGTTGAAGAAACAGTCGTAGAGCGTGGTGAGTATTCTGGTTATACTAGAGTAACTGTCTATGATAACCGTGCTTATAAACCACACCATAGATACGCAACTTACTATACTCATAACGGTCGAGTTGTAAGACGTCAGTACCACAGAAGACATAATAGATACCATAATCATTACCACTACAATGACTACCATAGAGTTAACTATGTAGTGCTTGATGAGTTCACTGCTGGAATCATTATTGGAATGGAGTTTGTTAATCTTGGAGCGACTGTTCTTTCAAACTGCGACTCTGACGACAGCACTTGCCAGGCCTTAGGTCTCGCTTCTTCAGTGTCTGGATCGGCCATTTCTATCTCTGCTTCACTTCGTGAAATGGAGAGAACGGATCTTCAAAGAGCCGTTGAGCAAAATCAAAAGTCACTAGAAGACACAGATATCGAAGACAGCTTAGACTAGAGACCACTCTATCTAAGCTTACAGAAAAAAGGCTCATGAAAATGGGCCTTTTTTATTTTGTTCAACGTCTAAAACTTAAACAATTCCCCTTTCCTAAGTTATTGATAATTCGGTCATTCCTTGGCCCTTTCCTTGCAACATTAAAGGTATATGAAACTACGCCTGAGCCTCCTTATTCTTTTAAGCCTAGCTACCTCTGCGTGCTTCTCAGCCACTAACTTCGGTCTTGTTCTCAGCAGTAGTGAAAAATCCCTACCTCAGTTTAAGCGCATCACAGGTTTTCTCAACTCCCTTGATTCAGACCTCCGCCCAGGAGTCCGCTTTGGAGTGGATCAGCTAATCAATATTAAATTTCAAGACTCTAAGCGCCTCGTTGAACTTAAGGGAGATGAACTTATCTTTGATGAAAAGCTTCTTCCCTTTATCTATTCTTATGAGACTAGAGATAAAACTAAAGGCAAGACTCTCCGTGAGAAGATCTTAGCGGCTTTAGAAGTTGAGCTTTTAAAGATTCCTGGTAGTGACGATTTAGAGCGCTCTTATACCAAGCAAGAAGTCAAAGACATCGATCATTGCTACTTAAAAAGAAAGGCAGGAAACAAAGGAAAGAGGTTTCGTAACTTTCGTTTTTCTAAAGAGATGAAAGAGCGCTGCGAGCAATTAGATGAATTAAAAGAAAAACGAAGAAAGCTTGAGTGGTATACCTATAAAGTCGATAGCATGCTTTATAAAACAAAGATGGAATTCGACGCTACTTCACTAACAGATCAATCCTTAAAGAGGTTTAATATCTGTAAGAAAGACTATAAGCCTACAAAGATTAACTCTAAGGGAAAACGAATCAAGGCCCTTGGCATGGCCATCGTTTATATGGCCCCTGGTTATACAACTTCAGTGGCAGGTCATGTGGCCGAACGCTATATCTACTGCCTTGAAGATAAGCTTATGGACATCATGTTTGAATATACCCAAATGACGACTGGGGAAATTGATAATATGAGATCCGTTTATAAGAAACACCTTGATAAGGTTGATGATTCCTATATTGAAAGACAAGAAGGAAAGATCTACATGAAGCTTAGAACCAACCCGGCCACAACGGCCCCTGAAGGTTATGGCTTTGCTCAGTTTCACACCAATAGAGATATTATAGAAGTATGGCCTAAGATGAGTGAAGAAGATGTTTACGAAGGCCTTCAAGTCTCACTTAATCATTATAAGAAACAAGGCAAAGATTTTTCAGAAGGTAAAGACTTTGAAGACTACAGCCTGCTTAGCAATAATTGTACTCATCCTATTAGAGAACGCCTTAATCACTTAGGGGGAGAATATGAAATTAACGATACCACTGGTTTTAATCCCATTTGGATCTTTGGCTTTCTCAAAAAGAAGACGGCCGAAAAAGTCATCATCTATCCAAGTCAAAGAACTCTAAGAAAGATGAAGATGCTTGAAGAAGGAAAGAGCCTCTTTTGGGAAAACGCTAGCTTTTGGTCTAAGGCCTCTAATGGTAAAGACGGATTAGCAGGTTCTAATATGATCCTTTACCCAGAAACACATGGCCTTCTAAAGAGTATCATTTATAAGCCAACGGCCGCCGCGGTTAACCTAACGGCCGCTGTCATTGAAACTCTTTATGGAGTTCTTACGACGCCTTTAAAATGGCTCGCAAAGATTCCTGGTTTTAAATGGCTGGCCCCTAAAAGAGATCATCTTGGAATGGGAATCAAAGGCATCTCACTTTCCTTAGTTGAGCTAACTGGTTTTAGAATGCGCTACCCAAGGCCTGCCCCATGGACAAAGGAAGAGGAGCGTTACCTCTTCGAAGAGCTTCCCCACACAGAGCCAAAGATCCTAGATTTCCTCTTAGAGAGAGTTCAAGAGTAAGAAAACAGTACCTTATAAAATAAATTAACTTTAACGCTTCAAGCCTGTAACAAATCCTCAGCTCAAGTAACATACCTATAAATATTCGACTTCAAGGAGAAGATCTTATGAATGGTAAATCTGTATTGCTTGGTGCTGCCGTGGCAGGGCTTTGTTTAGTGGGAGCTGGTTGCGCTTCTAATTCATCTTCGGAGGTGATAGGTAAGTGTCATGGAGTTAATGCTTGTAAAGGTACTGGCGACTGTGGTGGAAAGACCCACGCTTGCGCTGGCCATAATAAATGCAAGGGCGCCGGTTGGAAGAAGATGACTCAGGACAACTGTAAAGATAAAGGCGGAGAATTTGTTTCAAAAGGAAGTAATTCTTAATAAAGCATTAAAAGAAAAGATGGTGGGAGTAGGGCTTAGAACTGAGCACTACTCTCGTCTTGAAGAATCCCTTGAGACAAAGGTTGATTTCTTTGAGGCCTTAACTGAGAATCATATGAACTCAGCTGGGCGCCCTCTCAAGATCTTAGAGCATATCAGATCTGACTACCCTCTTAGCTTTCATGGGGTCAGCCTCAATATCGCTCATCACTCAGGTCTTAATTATAGTTATATGAAAAAGGTCAAAGAGTTAGTGACTCCCTTTGAACCTATGATTGTCAGTGATCATCTTTGCTGGACAGGAGCTCCTGAGAGTAACCTGCATAACCTCCTCCCCTTTCCTTATAACAATGAGACATTAGACTTCTTAGTTAGTAGGGTTAATGAGGTACAAGACTTTATGGGAAGAGAGCTCGTTTTAGAGAACCTCTCTGCTTACTTTGATTATAAAGAATCCACTATGAAAGAATGGGAATTCTTAGCTGAGTTATCTAAAAGGTCAGGTTGTAAGTTACTCTTTGATGTGAATAATATCTATGTTAACTCTCAAAACCAAAAGTTTGATCCACATACTTATATGGACGCGATTGAGTCTGAATCCATTGCCGAGATTCATTTAGCTGGCTTTACAGATATGGGAGACTTTCTTTTTGATACTCATAGTAAGCCGGTTTTCCCTGAAGTTTGGAATCTTTTTAAAAAGGCCACAAGAAAAGCTCCTCACGCCCCTACCCTAATTGAATGGGATGATGATATTCCTGACTTTGATGTTCTTGAAGAAGAGGCCCTTAAGGCGCGCGCCATCATCAGTGAGGTTCACGGTGAAGCTTAAAGAATTACAAGAGGACTTCTTAGAAGGCATCTTGAAGAACAAGCTGCCTAAGTCCATAGCAAAGACTATGCTTCCTGGGGGAAGCCTCGACCTAGAAGGCTGCTTTAATACTTACCGCAATGATTATACCGCAAGGCTTTCATCAGTCTTAGGAGATAATTTTGAATCTTTATGGACCATCCTCGGTGATGAAGAGTTCTTTAAGTTGACACTTAAGTACATAGAAAAGAACCCTTCAAGGCTTTACGATCTAGGAGAATATGGAAATGATCTTCCCTCTTTCTTAAAGGACCATGAGATTCCTTATTTAAGTGAACTCTCCACTATGGAAATTGAATTTAGAAGATTATTCAATTCAGAAATGGAAGAGCCCGTAGACCCCCAAGTTTTTGCCTCACTTGAAGACCCTACTTCTTTAAAGATGAACTTTACGAAAAAGCATTTTCTTTTTCAGTCAAAGTACCCACTTTATAAGATATGGGAAAAACGAGGTGATAATTCTGAAGAGTCTTTTTCTCAGATTGAGTGGAAGCCCGAGAATTGCTTAATGTATAAAACAACAGATACTGTCCAGGTAATGTTTCTGACTAACTTTCAAGCTTCTCTTTTTCTAAACCTTCGAGAACAACTAAGCTTAGGCGACGCTCTTGAAAAACACCCGGATGCTCCTGGTGAAGAAGTCTCTGATTTGTTCTCTCAAATGGTTAGTCATTCTTTAATCACAAAGATTTCTTGAAGCTAATCGGTATTAATTTAAGCCTTTAGGATTTTCCTCATAATTTCAACAACATAGCCAATGTAAGATAACGCACTTCCCCTCAAAAGGTGCAAAGCAGTTTTATAGAATACGCCCTTAAACCTTTAAGGAGTAAACCCATGAAACTTATTATCTTATTCGCAGCACTAATCTTTAGTTCTGCTTCGATGGCAAAATCATTTGTCTATTGTTCAGAAGGATCCCCAACGGCCTTCAACCCACAGATCACAACCGATGGAACATCAAATAATGCCAGCGCTCATACAATCTATGAAAGGCTTGTTGATTTTAAATATGGAACCACCGAGATTGTTCCAAAGCTTGCTAAAAGCTGGAAGGTTTCTAAAGACAGAAAGACTTATACGTTTACTTTAAGAAAAGGCGTTAAGTTTCATACAACAAAATACTTTACTCCTACTAGAGAGTTCAATGCTGATGACGTTCTATTTTCTTTTAAACGTCAGTGGGACAAAGATCATTCTTACAATAAAGTTAGTGGCGGAAGCTATGAGTACTTTACAGGAATGGACATGAACAATTTAATCACCTCTATCGAAAAAGTTGGTGACTATAAAGTAAAGATCACTCTTAAATCTCCTGAAGCTCCTTTTATTGCCAATATGGCCATGAGCTTTATGTCTATTCTCTCTAAAGAATATGCTGATCAACTTGAAAAAAAGAACGAGAAAGAAAGAATTGACAACTACCCAGTAGGAACAGGGCCTTTCGTTTTCAAGAAATATCAAAAAGATACAATCATTCGTTTTACTAAAAATAAATCTTACTGGGGAGCACCGGCTAAAGTAGAAAAGCTTGTTTTTTCTATTACTCCAGATCCATCAGTCAGGTATCAAAAGCTTAAAACAAATGAATGCCATCTTATTATCGAACCAAGCCCAGCAGACATTGGGGCCATGAAGAACAACAAAGACTTAGTTGTCATGCAAGGAGCCGGTCTTAATGTTGGTTACCTTGCCATGAATACTCAAAAAGCTCCCTTTGATAAGATCGATGTTAGACGCGCTATCAATCACGCTCTTAACAAGCAGTCTTATGTAGACGCTATCTACTTAGGAAACGCCATCATTGCTAAGAACCCCCTTCCACCAACGATTTGGTCTTATAATAAAAAAGTAAAGGACTATGACTACAGCCCTAAGAAAGCCAAAAAACTTCTTAAGAAGGCCGGTCTTGAAAAAGGATTTGAAACTGAGATTTGGACTCTTCCTGTAACTCGTCCTTATAACCCTAATGGAAAAAAGATGGGGGAGATGATGCAAGCGGATCTGGCGAAAGTTGGAATCAAAGCAAAGCTTATCACTTATGACTGGCCCACCTATCTTAAGAAGGCCCGCGAAGGCTCTCACTCGCTTATTCAACTAGGTTGGACAGGTGATAACGGAGACCCAGATAACTTTCTTAATGTTCTTCTAGGTTGCTCTGGAGTTACTTCAGGCTCAAACGTAGCAAGATGGTGTAATAAGAAATTTAACGATCTTATCTTAAAGGCCAAGCTGACGACTGTTAAGAAAAGCAGAAACTCTCTTTATCAGCGAGCGCAAAAGATCTTTAAGAAAGAAGCTCCATGGGCCCCTATCGCACATTCAATTATCTTTCGCGCCATGAGTAAGAAAGTAAAAGGTTATAAGATTGATCCTCTTGGGGGAGATATCTTTAGAACAGTTGAATTAAAGTAGAATCAATCACAGGGCCTAGCTAGATGATAGAGCTGATCTGAAAAGATCAAGCGCCCTTTTAATGGCCTGTAACCACTTAGTGGAAGCAGGCCCTTTTCAACCGCCATTTTTCCATAGAGCTCAAGGTTTTTTTTCTTTTCAATATACTCGATACTAAGAATAGCCTTACTTTCTTTTTGAAATTCTTTGATAAAACCAAAAAGCTCTGGATTTTCTGTGTAAAGCTCATCTTGAAAGAGATAGTCCTCTACGGCTAGGGCATCTACAGTATGGAACAATTCATCTTTCTTTGAAGTGTACTTTAAGATGTCAGCTCCATTTTGCATGACAATAAGAAAGTTCTTATTCCGCGCTCTAGTGAAAGCTCCAATCTCGGTGATTAACTCCACCATCTTATCACTGCTCATCTTTTTATCTTCAAAGCTATGAAAGCCATCCACAATATCTAGGTAAGCCCCATCAAATCCCGCCTCTATCAATTTAGCAAAATAACCCTTTTCTCCTAGGAGGATTTCCTTCCATGCCGGGTCCCAGTACTTAATCTTATAATTGCCTTTCCACTCTTTATTTTCATGAAGAATAAAATTTCTGGGCATCTGTTTAAAATAATAACGATAGTCTTCGGCTTCACCGATACTAATATAACTTAAAATAATATTCTTGTTCGTTTTTAAAGGAGCAATGTCATAAGATCTAAACTTTTTCTCCTCGCTTCCATCACGAGAGTAATCAATTACCCAAAGACTCTCTTCTGAGCCTTGAATGCGAGAGAGGTCCGTCTTTCCCTGGTAATTTTGTAATTGATAACCCCAACGCTTCACTTTAGGCCATGGCCTTTGTGCTGTGGAACAACCGACTAAAAAGATTGTCATGAATAAGCCTAGTTTTAACATTTTCATCCCTTCCCAGTATCTTACCGCTGCTTTAGAATGAATCAATATGAAAGTTTTGCTTGTTATCTCAGTCTTATTTAGTTTTTCCTCATTTGCAGCCCCTGAGCTTAAAAGGGATATCTTAGCCTTTTATGATTCTTCAGAATTTTCTCATGGGCGCTATGAAAATTCTTATCTTCATAAGAAACTTGAAGTGGTTTTTAACCACTACGGTTTTAAGCTTGAGTATCATGATGTTAAAAATGGCCTACCTAAGATTCTCTCAAACAAAGTCTATGTCAAAAAGTTCGCTGGCATCGTCAATTGGTTCACAGATGACAAGATGGGCTCTCCCATTGCTTTTTCTAATTTTCTAGAAGAACAATTAAGAGCCGGTCAAAAATTGATGATCATTGGAAAGATTGGATTTCTAAGAGATTCAAAAGATAAGCTTCAATCCTCAGCTGTTATCAACCAAGTCTTTCAGCACATGGGTTTAAAGTACTTCCCGCTTTACTATGATAATCCTCTTATCCTCACCCCTCAAAAAAGATCAGATTCAAAAATGATAGAGTTTGAAAGAGAGCTTGAACATGAAGTCTTTGAAGTCTTAAAAACAGAAAGCTATGGAAAGAAAAATACTGTTCACTTATCAGTAAAGATCGCGGGGGAAGAAAAGCCCGCTGATGTGGTCGTTAGTGGCCCTAATTTCTTTTATGCTCAGCATGGCTATGCTTTATTTGAAAACCCTCAAGATTATATCACTTCATGGAGGATCGACCCTTTTCATTTTATAAGTGAACTGCTCTTAAGTGAATTAGAACCAATTCCAGAAACCAACACTCTTTGCGGTAGACGCATGGCCTATTCCCATATTGATGGGGACGGCTTTATCAATGTTTCTAACCTCGATCGAAAGTCTCTTTCTGGGAAGATCGTTCTCGATAGGATTATTAAGAAATACAAGATTCCAACGACAGCTTCTATTGTAGTGGCTGAAATTGATCCTAACTTACTAGGAAATAGACAGGCCGTAACGACTTCAAAGGAAATCTTTAGAGCTCCCTTTATTGAGCCTGCCAGCCACACTTATAGTCATCCTTTGAGTTGGAATAAGATGGCGACGAAAGAAGAGGCCAGTGTTTACCTAGATGATAAAGAAGCCAAGAAGCATAAGGGTCAAATCCTCGCCTATAAGATTAAGAACTATAAACTAGATTATAAAACTGAAACAATTGATTCAATCGCCTACATAAACAAGGAGCTTGCTCCCCCTTCTAATCCTGCCAAGGTTATCCTTTGGTCAGGCTCTTGTATGCCTCCTGAAGAAGCACTTAAACTTACAACAGAAGCTGGCTACCTTAACATGAATGGAGGCGATTCTAGAATGGACGCGCTCTATAAAGGCTATAGCAACCTCTCTGGTCTTTATAGGAAAGTTGGAGATTATATTCAAGTTTACACAAGTAATGCCAATGAGAACCTTTATACCAATTTATGGACAGGCCCATTTAGTGGCTTTAGAGATGTCATTGAGACTTTTAAAAGCACAGAAGAGCCTAGAAGAATCAAGCCCATGAATATTTATTATCACTTTTATAGTGGAGAGCATATAAGCTCTATTAAATCTCTTGAAGAGGTTTATGAATATGTCCTAGATCAAAAGCCTAGTCTTATCTTTGCGAGTGATTATATAAAATGGGTCCAGGGTTTTCGAAACACAAAGATCAATAAATTTAACCGTCTTAGGTATGATTTTTCTCACTACGGACACCTTAGAACTTTCAGGATTGAAAAAACGGATATGATTCCTGATTATCAAAAAAGTAAGAATATTATCGGGCATCAACATCACCAAGGGAATCTTTATGTCTTCCTTGGGGGAAAGAACAAGGCCCATCTAAAGTTAACAGATCAACCTGCTAACGCCCCTTATGTCTCTTCTTGTAATGGTTGGATGGAAAGCTTTGAACAAACAGGCAAAACTATAAATTTTAAAGGTTATTCAAGAAGTGAATTTGAAGTTGAGATTACAAAGCCAAATAATAAAAAGGCCGTCTATAAATCAGACGGCCTAGGAATATTCGAAAAATCTATTGAGCTTTAATTACTTTTCTTTACCACTCTTACTATCTCCGCCAGATCCTTCACCACCAGCAGAGGCTGGAACTTCGTCTTTTACATAGAGAGAGTCATCATCGATCATCTTTTTGTTCGGTCCGTAAGGAAAAGAACAATAAGCATTTAACATCTTAGCTTTCGCGGCAGAACTAAACTGCTGAGATTGAACAATATTATCAATCGATCCAGCGAATCCGCCATAGCCACCGTAAGCTCCGCCACCTGCCGTTCCATCACTAAACTCAGCATCTGAATCATTAAAGCCAAATGGTCCACTTTGTCCCCATGGGCTATCATCACCAGTTTCACCATCAGGGTTATAAAGGTCATCATTTCTTTCAAGGTGAGCGTCTAATACTTTTTGAGCTTGTTTTTGATAAGACTCATAACATTGCTTAAGTTTTGCTTGTTTAGAGTCTTTCTTTTTCTCGCCAGCATAGAATTTCTTCAGATCACGGCAAAGCTCGATATCTGTGGTGAATGACTTATGCTCATGATTTCCAGTTTTTTGCTTAGCTACACTTCTATGAGGAAAACACTTTCCGCTCTTATACTTAACATCAAAGACTGTCGTGTAATCAAAGCCTTGACCAAAGCCATAGCCTCCACCGCCAAAACCTACACCAGGGTAACCCATTCCAGGTCCAACCATTCCGGCTCCACCCCAAGGCATATTCTTTTGCCCTAGACCTGACTTTGTTTTCATAGCTTCAGTCTTAGATTGATTAGAGACTTGTAGGATCTTTCCTTCCTTATCTCTTTTAATCATAATAGTTACTGTCGACTTTTGTGGTTTTGAAGTTGTCGGAAAACCACCTCCGCCATTAAAACCAGGTATCTCATAAGAGATTGTTTCAGTATTTGTCTTTTTATCAAATTTATAATTTGCCTTCTTATGTGGTTTAATTGTGCCATCATCTTTCATTTCAAATGGAAAACCTTTTGGAACTCCGGGCAATTCAGGAGCAAAAGTCTCCTTACAGTATGAATAATCAACTTTTGAGTCAGCCGCAAATGACTGGAAGCTAAGTCCTAGAAGACTTAAGGCTAAAAATGTTTTCATAGATTCTCCTCTATTGTTTCTCGCTAATCTTATCGGGAAGTACTTCTCTAAACTTAATCTCTTTTTTCACTCAATTATTTAAAGCTTCTTAAACAAGTACCCGATAATAGGTTGATGAATCCTAAAGCAAACTATCCCCTTATGGGACTGTATTTACTCCTCTTCACCGCCCTGGCCAATATCCTGCCAACCCCCACGGAAGTTAGGACCCCGGCCTCTTTAAGCGGAAGCATGACTTGCAATGAAATTGTAAAGCTTCTCTTAGACCCGAAAACTAAGGTTGTTAGAGATTCAATAGAGCGCTTTGACCTAAGCTTTAAGTATCAAAAAAAATACACTGAGCTTTTCCTTGAGTCTGATCTTAATAAAGAAGAACTTCAGGTCCTATTGCGTTCTTTAGATCATCTTCCTCAAGATCAAAAGTCTCTTGATCTACTTGATGAATATTTTGGTTTTACAGCAACGCAATTTAATAAACAGAAAGTAAAAACCTTAGGTGAAGCTTCAGCCCTTTTCGATGGCAGTTATTTAAAAAATTCAAAGTTTAAAACTTTTAGAAATCGGCAGAGAAAATTTGCCAGCTTTGAAGAAAAAGCAATTAAAAAGGAACTCGATAAGATAAGAAAAGATCAACCAGACCTAAGCCAAGCCGAAGCAAAGAGACTGGCGCAAAAAGCGGCCAAAGAAGAAGCCTCGAAGTTTAAGAAGCTCTACCGTGGCTGTCACACCAAAGGTATGACTCAAGAACATAAGGCCGGGGGCAAGGCCTTTACCTATTTTACCATTTCAATTGCAGCGGCAAGCTCCGGTGCTTTTTATACTTATTCTAACTATGACGACCCAGAGTTTTTAACCAAAGAATTCTTTGGAAAGATGACTTATGAGATGGTCGGAGATGGGCTTTGGGCGGCCCTTGCCAGCTGGATCTTTAAAGACCCTAAAGGAACCTTTTTAGCAAAGTCCGCTAAGATGTACTTGGCCGACAATGTCCTTATCATGGCCGATGGCCTGACTTGGGAGCAACTCTTCGCCGAAGGTGAAGAAGACGCTAAGAAGAGAATTGAGGAACTTAAAACTAATCCTGAATTTAAAGAAGAGATGCACAAATTGGTCAAAATCCTAGAGCGGGAAAAGTTCATGGATAAAGTGAGCAAGAAATTTGGAGAGGTCTTAATCCAGTTAAAACTAAAGGACCCACAAGATCAGGGAATTGATTGGGAAGGTATTGAGTTAGAAGACCTAGAAGATCCCGAGGTTCAAAATCAATTGATGAAGGCAGCCTTAATGGAAATGTATGAAGATGAATCTGGAGAATTAAGCCTTGGAACCTACGGATCTGATCGCTGGGGCTTTTATTCGGGGCTAGGTCTTCCTTTTATGTTCCTTGATACCCTTGTTACAACTAAGATTTACCACACTATGTGCATGGCACCCATGAACCCTAAGGCCGCTATCATGAAGTCCGCTTTGATCTTTACCGCCTATTCAATCTTTTATGACACGATTGCCTATCCCATGAGAAAAAAACTTATCGGCGAGTGACATCTTGCGCTAGTTTCATTATACTCAGGCCTTATGATTAAGTTTATGGCCAAGAGGCTCTTTGATTTGATTCCAACTTTATTTGGTATCAGCCTCCTCTCATTCTTTGTAATCCGCATGATCCCTGGAGATCCTGTCCTTCTCCTTTTAGGTGAACGAGGGGCCGACCCAGTCGTCTACGCTGAGATGAAGAAATCCATGGGGCTAGACCTTCCTATCATCGAGCAGTATTGGCACTTTCTTAAAGACGCTTTTAGTGGTGATCTTGGAAATTCAATCATTAGTAAAAGAACTGTGGTGAGTGAGTTCTTTGACCGCTTTCCGGCCACCTTTGAACTTGGAGTCGTGGCCTTATTCTTCGCTATAACTTGTGGCATCCCCCTTGGGATTGTTGCAGCTGTTAAAAGAAACTCATTCTTTGATTATTTCTTAATGGGAGGATCTTTAGCTGGATACTCCATGCCTATCTTTTGGTGGGGACTAGTTCTTATCCTGATCTTCTCAGTCCAATTAGGCTTAACCCCAGTTGCAGGAAGAATGTCAGTTATGTTTGATATAGATTCAGTTACTGGCTTTATGCTGATAGATACCTTGATGCCTGAGATCATTGAAGAAGAAGGCTTTCGCCCTTTTTTCTCGGCTCTGTCTCATTTAATCCTGCCGGCCATTGCTATGGGTACTATTCCCCTTGCCTCTATCGCGAGGATGACAAGATCATCTATGCTTGAAGTTTTAAGTGAAGATTATATCCGTACAGCAAAAGCCAAGGGCCTGAGTGTGGGAAGAGTCATTGCTGTTCATGCTTTAAGAAACGCAATGATTCCTATCATCACTATCATTGGTTTGATGTTTGGCTCTATTATCACAGGCGCTATCTTAACTGAGACCATCTTTAGTTGGCCTGGAATTGGAAAGTGGTTTGTGGCCTCAGTGAATGCAAGAGATTATCCCGTGATCCAAGGGGCGGTATTGTTCATCGCTACTATGGTCGTGGTTATCAATATGTTTGTTGATTTAGTTTACGCTTTTATAAATCCTAAGATGAGATAGAAGGAAGTACGTGGAAGAAGCAGTTGAGATTCACCAAGAAGAAATTGAACCCAGTATTCTCAAAGAATTCTGGAGCGATTTTTCTAAGAACCGTGGTGCGGTCCTTGGCCTTCTTATCATCGTGCTTTTTATCCTTATTGCTTTTTTTGCTCCCTTACTTGCCCCCCACGCCCCCACTGAACTCTTTGGAGATGCTTTAAGGGCTGGACCTGTTTGGAGTGACAATGGCAAGGCTGGTTTCTTCTTCGGAACCGATGACGTGGGACGAGATATTCTTAGCCGCCTCATCTATGGGGCCCGGGTCTCCATGTCAGTTGGTTTTATGGTGGTCTTTGTGGCCATGCTTATTGGAGTTAACTTAGGTCTTATGGCCGGCTACTTTGGTGGCTGGTTAGATAGGATCATCATGCGTTGTACAGATATTCTCATGTCTCTTCCTTCAATCCTCTTGGCCATTGTGGTCGTTGCCATTTTAGGTCCAGGACTTCAAAATACTGTACTTGCTGTGGCTGTGGTTGCGGTTCCAAGCTTTATTAGGATTGTGCGCGCTTCAGTTATTGCTGAAAAAAATAAACAGTACGTCATGGCCTCCCAAACCTTTGGAGCAGGGCCTTTTCGAATCATGTATTTAGAGATTCTTCCCAATTGCTTGGCCCCCTTAATTGTTCAAGGGACATTAGGCTTTAGTGATGGGATCTTAAATGCTGCGGCCCTTGGATTTCTCGGTCTTGGAGCTCAACCTCCAACTCCTGAATGGGGAACTATGCTAAGTGATGCCCGCGCCTTTATTGAATCTTCTCCTTGGATGGTAACCCTTCCAGGACTTTGTATCCTCTTTAGTGTTCTAGGGTTTAACCTCTTTGGTGATGGACTCCGTGATGCTCTTGATCCGAGGTTAAAAAAATAATGTTACTAGACGTTGAAAACCTCTCTATTTCTTTTGAAACAAAACATGGACTTCTTCAGGCCGTAAGAGGCATCAGCTTTGAACTTGATGAGGGTGAAACTCTCGGCATCGTTGGTGAATCTGGTTGTGGTAAATCAATTACGAACCTGGCCATTATGGGCCTTCTTGCTCCGAATGCCATTGTTAAAGCTGATAAGTTAGTCTTTCAAGGTCAGAACCTCTTGGCCTTAAAAGAAAGGCAACTACAAAAAGTCAGAGGCGGACAAATGGGTATGATCTTTCAAGATCCTATGACCGCTCTTAACCCTTCTTTTACTGTGGGCTTTCAAATTGATGAAACCCTAAGGGTACATGAAAAAGACCTTTCTAAAAAAGACCGCCTCGATAGGGCCATGCAGCTTATGGAGCAAGTGGGAATTCCCGCTCCTGGCCAAAGACTAAAAGCCTACGCCCACGAATTATCTGGAGGCATGAGCCAGAGGGTGATGATCGCTATGGCCATCGCTTGTAATCCAAAGCTCTTAATCGCCGATGAGCCGACCACAGCACTTGACGTCACTATTCAAGATCAAATCTTAACTTTATTAAAAGACCTTCAAGAAAAACATAATATGGCCATGATCCTCGTGACTCATGACCTAGGTGTTGTGGCTCAAAACTCTGACCGCTTACAAGTCATGTACGCCGGTGAAGTTGTTGAGACCGGCGCTACATCGTCATTAATTTCAAATCCAAATCATCCTTATACATGTGGGCTTCTCGCTTCTCTTCCCGGAAGAGAAGAGCGCGCCTTTAGATCAAGCCTTCCCTCAATTAAGGGATTAGTTCCAGACTTAACGGCCAGACCCGTTGGCTGTCAGTTCGCCCCTCGCTGTGAATACTCAGATGAAAAATGTAAGACAGAGCTTCCTGTCCTTAGCCAAATGAATGATAAGAAGCTCCGCTGCTTTCATCCAGTTGAAATGGAGAAAGCGTGAACGTCTTAGAAGTAAAAGATTTAAAAAAGCATTATAAGGTGAAGACCACTTTTGGAAAAACGGCTCTTGTTAAGGCCCTAGACGGTGTTAGCTTCAACGCGACTGAAAAAAAGACTTTAGGTATTGTTGGTGAATCAGGTTGCGGAAAATCAACCCTTGCTAAAGCGCTTATGCGCCTTGAAGTCCCTACCAGTGGTGAGCTTAGCTTAGCCGGTAGACAGGTAGATGACTTTGAAAGATCAGAGTATCAATCAAAGATTCAAATGATCTTTCAAGACCCTTACTCTTCAATCAATCCTAGAAAAAAGGCCTGGCAAATCATTGCCGAGCCTTTAATGATCAATACTGATTTATCAAAAGAAGAATGCAAGGCCCGCGCTTGTGAGATGATGAACACTGTTGGGCTTCGCCCAGAGCTCGCCAACCGTTACCCCCATATGTTCTCAGGTGGTCAAAGACAAAGAATTGGTATCGCTAGAGCGCTTATTCAAAAACCAGAAATAGTCATCTGTGACGAGCCAGTCTCGGCCCTTGATGTTTCTATCCAGGCCCAAGTCTTAAACCTTCTTATGAAGCTTCAAGATGAAATGGGGCTGACTTACCTCTTTATCAGTCATGATCTCTCTGTCGTAAAACATATAAGCGATGAGATCATGGTTATGTACTTAGGAAAGATTGTTGAATACGGATCCCGAGAAGAAGTCTTCTTAAATCCAAAACACCCCTATACAAAAGCTCTTATAAAAGCTTCTCCTAGTCTTGATCTAGGCCTTGGAAAACATGAGCCTCTTCAAGGAGAACTTCCTTCTCCTATAAACCCTCCCTCAGGTTGCGCCTTTCATAAACGCTGCCCAGTAGCGACTGAGAGATGTAAAAGCGAAGTTCCCACTTTAGAGATGAAGCATGGAAGAATGATTTCTTGTCTTGAAGTAGAATAGATGAAAGAAAAAATGAGCTCTCAATCAAGCTTATACTATAAAACAATAGCCCTATTAGTTTTTATCATTGGGGTTATCTACTTCCCTCTCATCAATAGTAGTACTCCCATTGCTAACAAAGACAGCTATATCCTCGATAATCTGAGGGATGTAAATACCCTCGAGGACTACATACGAGATTTTAAGTCTGGAAAGATTAAAGACCTACAGCCGGTCAAAGACATTTCATTGCGCCTAGATATTTATCTTGAGAGCTTCTTCGGTGAAAAGATATACCTTTACTCGAATATACTTATATGGCTTGGAATCTGTTTAGCCATTTTGAATATCTTGCTCCTCTACGAGAGGAAATTTAGCAATCTTGTTTTTTGGTTTTTCTTAATAGTGACTCATCCTATATATGTTCAATCCGTTTCATGGATCTCTGCAAGAAAACATCTTATAAGCTTCTTTCTAATTCTTATTTGTATGAACTTATTCTTAAGAGGTAAAAGGGATATCAAGACCAAAGTCATTACAACAATTCTTTTTACAGCTGCTTTATTATCACATCCTCTGCCGGTCCTCTGGTCTCTATGGACTGTTATTTACTTAGTTCTTATCAAAGAAAGACCACTCTTAAAGTCCTTAATCGCCCAAGCTCACCTACTAACCGTTTCATTATTCATAGGTCTCTCAAATATTTATTATGTAAGCGGTCACCTCAAAGCAATTGGCCATGAACATTATCTCGAGCAAGACCTCTGGTCTGACAAGATTTTATCCATCGGCAGATACTTTGCTCAATATCTCATACCGATTCAGTACTCTTCTTTTTATGATAAAGGCTCACTTCTAAATCTTATAGGAATGATTGGATCCGTTTTATTTATTTATTTGCTTTTAAAGTATTTTGAAAAGAAAAAAGTCATTACCTATTTAAGCCTTTTCTTTTTAGGTTTATTTCCCGTCACTTATAAGATGACAGTTATCTTCGTAAGCGATACCTATATGCTATTGCCGAGCCTAGCATTTTGCTTATTGCTAGCTGATTCAAAGTATTTCAAAGTAGATTTATCTAATTATCTAAAATCTGCACTGGTTTTATTAATACTTCTGTTTACTTATCGAAGCCATATAGAAGCTAGTTTCTTTCAAAGCAATATAGTCTATTTAAAGAACTCCTATGAAAAAGAAAAGTCCTGCCGAAATATGTACTTCCTATCTCTATTGTATTTTAAGAATGGGGAGGCAGTAGAGGGCGCTAGGATAGGCGAAGACTTCATAACTAAAAAATGTGTCAACTTGAACCTAAACCTCAACGGTGAAGTTCAGTCCTTGATTGTAAAGTCCCTAGTTTTCTCTAAAGGAGAAAAGCTAGAAGGAAAAGAAGCTTACTTGCTTAAGCTATCCAAAAGATCTAGCTACAACAAATTGGCCCTAGCAACCTATTACCTTTTAAACCAAAATGAAAAGTTTGCCTTTTCAACCTTGAATAAGATTATTGGCGATCCAAAGCAGCCGAAGATCTCAAGTGATGACCTTTTCTTAAGTCAGTTTTATCTATACTGCCGCCCTCGAAAAAGAGCAGTCTGCACAAATCTTTTAGATTATTAATAGTGATGAAAACTTGAAGAATACTTCTTTTAGGAAAACTCGATAGACGCCTGTTTTTATGAACATATAAGCACAAGCTTCAAGAAATCAGACTAAAACAATCTAGTTTATAAACCGTTTTAAATTCCGATAAGAAACCATAACTTTAAAAATATTATAGGACTCCAATGAGTAAAGAAGAAAGACGCTTAGCCTCGCTTTATGATTTAGAAATTCTAGACACGCCACCAGATGAGGCCCTAGATGAGCTAACTCAGCTTGCTTCTCAGATAGCAGGAACTCCCATTGCCTTAGTGTCCCTTATTGACAAGGACAGACAATGGTTCAAATCTCGCGTGGGCCTAGATGCTCTAGAGACACCTAGGGATGTGGCCTTCTGTCATCACGCTATTGAACAAGATGAAATCTACATTGTTGAAGATTCAAGAAAGGACAAGCTCTTTAGTGAGAATCCTCTAGTCACTGGTGCCCCCCATGTTATCTTTTACGCGGGAATCCCCCTAAAACTACAAGACGGCTCAAATATTGGAACTCTTTGTGTCATCAATCATAAGCCACAAAAGTTAAGCTCTCATCAAATCAATCAGTTAAAAATGATTTCTAAACAGGCCATTAGGCATATTCAATTAAGTCATAAGGTTGATTCTCAATTAAGAATCTCTCAAATGTTAAAACGTCTTCACGGGTTAAGCTTTGATAACTCTGATCCCCTTGAAAAAGTCATTAATCATTACTTAAATGCTGGCTCTGAGCTTTTTGATCTAGAGTTTGGTATTCAAAGTAGAGTCGATAAAGGCAATTATATTGTAGAGGCTGCCGTTTCCCCGGATAACGTCTTAGAAGCTGGCTCAACCTTTGTTCTTAAAGATACTTATTGCGCAGAAGTCATTAAACAAAAGAAGACCATTAGCTATTTAGAAGTAGCAAAGCTAAACCATATGCGCGAGCACCCGGTATACATCAATATGAAGCTTGAATCCTATATAAGTACGCCTATTTGGCAAGAGGGAAAGCTTTACGGGACCCTGAATTTCTCCTCTCAAAATCCAAAGAAGAAAAAGTTCAGCAAAGAAGAAATCACCTTTGTTGAAATCATGGCTGATCTCATAAGTAGACGAATATCTTTTTATAAGCAGCAAGAAAAGCTTATTAAAACGAGAGAAGACGCTATTAAGGCTTCTAATTATAAGTCTGAATTTCTGGCCAACATGAGCCATGAAATTAGAACTCCTATGAACGGTATTCTAGGTAACCTGACTCTTATAGAAGAGACAAAATTAAGCATTGAACAAAAAGAATTGTTAAAAACCGCAAGGCAAAGTGGAGATGGACTTCTCTCAATAATCAATGATGTTCTTGATTTAAGTAAGATTGAATCAGGAAAGATGGGAATAGAGAAAATAGATTTTAATATTAGAGAAGTGGTTGAGGAAGTTGTAGGTTACTTCAAAAACAAGTCCCACGAAAAGGGCTTAGAGTATTCTTTACACTTTTCTGAGTCTATTCCTAAGCTAGTCCTTGGTGACTTAGTGAAAATAAAACAAGTTCTCTTAAATTTTATCTCTAATGCTTTTAAATTCACCCATAAAGGAAGCATTCAAGTTACGGTAGATCTTGATCCTAAAGGTGAAGTCATTTTTTCGGTTAAAGATACGGGACAAGGAATAGAAGAGATAAAGCTAAAGTCCATCTTCGATCCTTTTACCCAAGAAGATGCGTCGACCACAAGGAAGTTTGGTGGAACAGGCCTAGGACTAACCATTTCCTCGAAACTAACGGAATTGATGGGGGGGAAGATTTTTTTAAAGAGCGAAGTTGATTCGGGTTCAACCTTTAGTTTTATAATTCCTCTTGAAGAGTCGAGCATAAGTAAGCTTGAGAAAAAGAGCAGTATTTCTCCATCGCCATTAGTGGCCAAAGAGTTTCCTCATACGATTCTTGTTGCTGAAGACAATGCCGTTAACCAAAAATTAATCAAAGCTTTTCTTTCAAAGTTAGGTTATCAGGTTGACCTAGCTAGCGATGGAGCCATGGCCTTTGAAATGACCAAAGAGAAAGCATACACTCTCATTTTTATGGATCTTCAGATGCCTATCATGGATGGGTTTCAAACCACCGAAAAGATATTAGAACGCTTTGGAAACAAAGCCCCCTCTATTATAGCTTTAACCGCAAACGTCTTTGAAGAAGACCGCCGGGAATGTTTAAAGGCTGGCATGAAAGGATTTATTCCAAAACCTTTCGCCTTTACTGACTTTATTAATGCTATTGAATTAATTTCAAAAAAAGCCGCTTAGTCTAATATTAGTGAGAAGCCTCAGTAGCATCGAAGGCCTTAAGAATATTCTTACGGGTTATAATACCAACGAGATTTTCTCCATCCACAACTGGCAACCTCTTGATGTTCTTAGAGATCATATAATTGACAACTTCAGACAAGGAAGTCTCAGGTGTAACTGTTTTCAAATTCTTAGACATAACCGATGATAACGTCTTGTTTTTAGCATCAGCATAAAGAGTTTCAACATCAGCAAAGTAAAAGTTTTGCCCAAAGAGCTGCTTAATTGAAGCTAAAGCGTGAGGAACACTTACCTCTTTACCAACAAAGTCTGACTCAGTGACAATACCTACAAGCTTTCCCTCTTTATTAAGGATTGGCATAACACTAAATTCTTTTTCAACCATTAGCTTAGCAGCCTCCGCTACGCTTTGATCCTCAGTACAAGTAATTACATTTTTAGTCATAAAGTCTTTAGCTTTCATATTATCTCCGTTAATTACATGAGAACATTATTCTTAAGAATAAACCATGATATGAATCATGCTTTTCGTAAAATAAAGTTACCTTTAGTATTAACTAGAGTCATTTCACTTCGGCACGTTTGTCTTTAGAATGAGAAACCTGATCTTTGTCATATAAACCTGCGCAGCTATCTTCTATACTTTAACTGAGTTCAATCTACTGAGGTAATTATGAAGAAACCCATTATCATTTTATGCACAAGTATACTTTTACTATGCCTAGGCTCTTCGGAAAAACCTACGAGCTCTGGCAACTCGGCAAAGAAAACAATGAACTCCGTCTTTGAAGGTTTCACTGGTCTTATTCCCTATATGAGTGATCCTATGAAATTTAAAGACCCTAAGAACAAAGGAGAGATTCACACTCACCTATCTACTATGATAAATGCCTTTAACAAGGCAGGACATATTAAAACCTTCAACCTACCTGGGATCAACCCAAGCTATGTTCAAGTAAAGCAACACTTAAAAGAGACACTGGATGCCTTTGAGCTTGGACAACCGGATTTTGCCCGTGTAAGGCTTCGCGGAACGGGGCAACTGTGCATGACTTGTCATACACAACTAAAGCCTAATTCAGGAATCGTTGGACGAATAAATCAAGTATCGCGAACTGATTTCACTACTGATTATGACTATGCTGAATTTCTTTTTCTCATAAGAAGCTATAAAAAGGCTCAGAGGTATTATGAAAAAGATATTGAAGTTGTTATAGAGAATACGCAGGAAATCGCTAAGATCTCAAAGAAGAGAAATGCTATTTATAAAGGTAGAAGAATTGAGGATTCTTTAGAAAAGATCCTAACAATTCATACAAAGGTTAATTATAATCCTTCAAAGATAATCCCCCTTTTAGAAAAGTATAATGATCACAAAAATATTTCAGATCACTCCAAGCAAAGAATAACCTCATGGATCAATTCATTAAAAGAATGGAAAAAGATCAAAAAGATACAGATAAACCGAGAGAATCAATTAGATAAATTTTTAAGTAATTATGTTTCTAAGTTTGAAACAGAAGTAGCAATGCAAGATGGAACTCATGATGTTACGCTTTTAATTGCCTCAGGCGTTTTGTATAAACACCTACTCAAGAAACCTAAAGGAGAAACGGGGGCTAAGCTACTTTATTGGATTTCAAAGATAGATCATATTTTGAGCAATACCTATTTATATTCTCTTTCAGAATTATACTTAAAGCGCTGTATAACTGAGTATTCTAAAAGCCCATGGGCAAGAAAATGTTATAATTCTTATGAAGATCAGATATCCCTCGGCTACACTGGCTCTTCAGGTAAATTCATTCCAGATGATGAACTTAAGGAAATGAAGAGGCTCAAGTCTTTTTTAAAAAATTAAAGAGCTCCATTTGGAGCTCCCTTATTTTCAAATATTTCGTCAATTTTTACTTGTTATAAAAGAGGCTGTTAACACTATTTCCATTCATTCCTCTTACGTGGAGAAGAACTTTATCCCTCTTAAGTTTTGAGGGCACTTCCATCTTGTAAGAAAAAGGAACCATCTTTTGTGGACAAAAATCAGAGATTTGCTTCATCTTAGGAAGGACACTATAAACATCTCTTCCATTGTCTACAATATTGATCTCATCTAGTACAAAGCAATCACTTACAGTATAACCTCGAAGCTCCACTTCTCTTGATCCAGACTCTTTCATAACGGAATCGACATTTGCATAAACATGCTCATCGACGGAGTTTGAAGTAGATTCAGCCACTTCGATAGAACCATTCTTTTGATAGATAGATTTTCCGTTTACGATAATATCGTAGTTCCCTTTATCTAGAAGTCCTACATTAACAGTTTCAACAAAGGGCACGATTGCTTCAGGACAAAAAGGATTAGAAGCGTCATAGCGTAGTGCTGTTACATCAATCTTAATCTTAGAACCTACTATTTCAACTTTAGAAGTTGGAGACTTATGGCATAGGTTTGGTAAAAAACCTTCAATAATGATCTCAACATTATCGTTAGAGTCAAATCCATTTGGTGAATAAATGTTTTCTATGGGCGTCTTAATTTCTACAGGAGTAGAAGCAATTGCCACTCCACTTGAGAGTAAAAGCATAGCAATCATCTGAGTCATTTTTTTCATAAGATCCTCCGTGGTATCTCTATTAGTGAACTTTAAGTTCTTTCGAGACTAACTATAGAAACCTCTACAGGCTTTGAACCTGATTAGCCTTTTAACAAAGGATGAAACTTAAGGATAAAATAGGTGATTTAAATCAGGTTCTTTTCTTAAGTAAAAATCTATAAGCTTAAACTCATAGGAGGACTTACAAATGAAGATTTTTACCCTATTAACGCTGAGCCTCGTCATCAATCCTGTGGCGTCTGCGCTTACCTACAATTGCCTGCCAGATTCAAACTTACGTTATGAACAAAGTTTTTATAAAGGACTTGATAAGATTGAGATGGTTCATAGCGCCATCACTGAATTTAAGAAAGTTTTTTCTCCTTATGTATTTGAAAGAACGGGAAAGGAGTTAATCATCATTAATAAGTGGGAAGAAGCGAGAGTGAATGCCCATGCTACTAAAGATGAGAACGGAAACCCCATGATCACCATCAACGGAGGCATGGTTCGTCATCCTGAGATGAAAAAAGAAGGGGTCTATTTTATTCTTTGCCACGAACTAGGGCACTTTTTCGGCGGAGCCCCTAGGCAATTCAGAGGCAGAAGTGAGATCCGCTCTTGGTCTTCAGCAGAAGGACAAGCAGACTATTTTGCGGCTACCAAGTGCCTCCCTAAGATCTTTTCCCACTTAGATAGTTCAGGATTTCACGATAATTTACGAGCTGACCTAACCAAGCAAAAAGAAGTTGATAGGATTTGTAGCGACCGAACATGCTCTAAGATTCTTTTAGCTGGCCTAAGCGCTACAAAAGTCTTTGCTAGCTTAAAGCCTTGGTGGAAGACTCCTCATTTTGAAACTCCAAGCAAAAGCTCTATTGGTGTTACAAACCTAAGTCACCCCGACCCTCAATGTAGACTAGATACCATTGTCTCAGGATCTTTTTGCGATAATAGAAGTGAAGACTTTCATCCCACGGACCCTAAGATTGGAGCTTGTCTAAGAAATGACATCCTAGGGGTTCAACCAGGAAGCCGGCCTAGTTGTTGGTATAAAAGAGATTAGGCCTCTTATTATGAGAACTTACTTCTCAAAAGTGCCCAACTTTCTTGAAGTAAGCTTTATTTCTAAAGTTTAATTAGCCTTTAAGATGAGTTCCTAACTTATAACTAAATCGAATGGCAGCAGCTAAAAGCAGACCCATTAACAGCGAGAGAAAAAACGGCTCCTGTCTTCCATGGGCATCTTCACTGGCAATAACACTACAGCTTCCAAAGATACCTGCCTTACTCTCATAAGGATAAAGGTAGGCCACCCCATCCATATCATCTCTTGATAATCGTTTTGGTTGTACCCAAGGGGTAGTTCTGTAGGTCATAACTGAGGCCGGGTCATCTGAATGACCTAAGCCTACACAGTGACCAAACTCGTGAATGATCAAGCCCATCATCCCTTCTCTAGTGAAACCACCTGGGACAAGAGTTGTTCCATTTAAAGTTACGGAGCATCCATTATTGGTGTCGTTTCGAGTAGCAAATCCACTAGGGCCACTACTTCCAAGAGGATCGCAACCAACGATGATTTGACCGGGAAGTCCATTTTCCGATAAGGATCTACCTGAGTCCCCTTCTTCAAATTTAATATAGAGCCTGCTGTCGGTAACCGTGTTCCAGTAGTCATCAAGCATCTCTTCGATATAACCCTTAAGCTCATCGTTAGAAATACCATTGGCCACACAGCCCCCGCTGGCAATTTGCAACTTAACCTCATGGGCATTAGCTAGGCGGTACTCTCTATTAATTAAAATAAAAGCTTGTGCCGTAGAGCTAATAAGTAAGATAAACAAAAGGCAGAGGTTTCTCATTAGAAATATCCTTGAAATGAAATCATTAAAAAAGATGAACGCTTTGAACTCTTCAGTGGAGAGGAAATTAAAAATTCAGCTCTTGCCCCTAAATAAGTAAACATCATAGGCATTAAATCACTTGGAAAGGTTGTTTCAACTCCAAGATTCAAAGTCCCTGTATGAGACTTTTCAGATTTTTCAGGTTTATAAGCGGTGCTTGTCCCCGATCCATTAGGCACAGTGACTTCTCCCCCTTCTCCTTTAAAAGACTTAATGACATTTCCAAAACCAAACCTAAAGGCCAGGCCTTCATTAAAGGGATAAAGAAAATCGTAAAGTAGACCGTAAGTCTTAACTTTATAATCCCCTCCATAGGAGTCATTGCTTTGTTTTGAACCAAAAGCATAAAAGAATTGAGGTGAAAAGATAAGGCCCCAAACTCTTTCAAAATTGTATCCAATATCTACCATGGGCAAATAAGGATCTCGGTCATCTTTGGCATCTTTATCTTGGTACTGGGTCATGTTCTTAAAGACCCCCATTGATACTTGCACCCCAGAGCTCATGGCCGGAAGTGAAAACAAAAGTAAACAAAGCCCTAAAAAAATTGCTCGCATGCGCGTCCCTTTATCCGTGTATTTTCATCAGGAATGATAGAGGCAATGAGGCTCAATATTTAGGGGCAGCGCAAAATAGGTGTAGCGCTAGAGTTAAGATCTCCTCTTTAGAACTAAAAGGATCTTAAAGACACTGACTCATGGTGTCAAAATAAGACCAGGCACCTTTTGTCCTCTAATTAAATAAAGATTTCAATGAGTTATGCCCATAATTAATGGCATAGATTTAGCAATATCATTTGTAGGTAAATAAGCAGATTCCCAAATTCGGTATCTGGGGCACTATCCCACCCAGTCCCAGGTACCAAAACCCCCTAAAACTTTTTTAAATGGCCGCTTCACTTCCCTTGGAGCGGCCCTTTATTTTCTGTTTTCTTTGGAAAGACTATCCCAATCCTTAAAGGCCTCGGAGGCTTTGTGGCAGGCGTCTTCAATATGAACTCCATGTTGCTTTGCTAGTGATTCAAAGACTTCTTTAGAGGCGTCAGCAGGAACCATAAGAGGCTCTCCATAGGCCACGACAATCTTACTAAATGGCTTTGGTAAACGAAATTTATCCCAAGAGTTAAACTCCCAGTAACTTTTAGAGATCGCGGCAAAGCCCACCAAAGGAGAGCCGGATTTCTTGGCCATATCGATAATACCTGGCTTTACTTCCCTAGCAGGACCCTTAGGGCCGTCCACTGTGACTGAACCTGGTGTTCCTTTTTTAAGCTCTTCGATCATCATCTCTTTAGCGGCCTTGCCACCTTTATCAACATTGCCTTTTCTTGAAGAACCTCTAACAACTTTATGCCCTAAGTTACGGCAGGCATAGGCGACAGGTTCGGCGTCTTTACTTCTTGAGACAATCACCACGTAGTGAAGACCTGTTTGAGAAAGGATGCCTGGGAGTAAGTTTTGGTGCCAAATGCCTAGAAGGTAACCACCAGAGCCTCCCTCTTTTTGAGCGCGGGTAAGGTTATCAATTCCCACATAGCGGAATCTGTAAGTAAGGGATAAGAACCGGGCCACGGCGTAAAAGAATAAGGAAATAAGCTTCGTCATAAAGAAGAAGCTAACTGAAAAAGAAAACGGTGTAAATTAACTAAGCCGCTTTTTTGATCTGAGTATCAAGCTCTTCCTTAACAGTACTCACAAACTGGCTAAAAGCCCCTTTGAGATCGTTATGCTCTGGGTCTTTAAAGAGCTCCGTATAAGGAACAAAGAAGTAGAAGAACTCTCCATCACCTGAAACAGCGTTTCGATCATTGTTAAATTTTTGCATGATATTCGTGCTTAAAGAGATGGTCTTAATATTCTCATCACTAGGGCTAGAAAAATCATACTTCCCGAATTTCTCAATGATCTGATCAAAGCTATGATCCTTTACTTGAAGAAAAGGTGTTGCATCTAAAGTCAGTTGAAGTGACTTTGAGTTATGAAGCTTTGAAAGATTGTTTTTTCCTGCAAGTTTTAAAATCACTCCATGCTCAGAAGCCTGATGAAGGGTTACTTCTGCCGTGCTTAAGGGAGAGCTATCAAAGCGCCCTTCCATCTTTGCAGAAAGCCCTACTCTAAAACCACGAAATGGGATTTGCTTTGTGAGGAGCTTTCTAAACATAAAAGCAGAGTAGATATTCTTATTAAACCACTTCATATTAGTAAGACTTGTATAAGGACCTGCTTCGTTTTCAAATGAGAGAAGAATGCCATCTCTTTCAAACCAAGTCATTCTAAGTCGGTTATCAAGATAGCCTTCGTAAATATCGTAGAGAGACATCTTTACACAGCCTCTTTTATTCTTTAGCCATACCTCTGTCTTCTTTAAATCGGCCAGCTCGTCGTTTAAGTTCTTAAGCTTAACTTCGTTAGCTACCTCTTTAAAAAGATAATCCTTTTGATACTGACAAGTTTCAGACCAGTTTGACCAATGAAAGGATAGGTTTTTATTTTCCGTTAAGAAGTACTCACTCACAAGTGAGCTGTTATTTAAGTACTCCATAAAGCTAGTCTCTTTCAAAGCTTTCGATCCTTTCTTACGGGGTGTCTTCTTTGCCTTAGGAGCTTTCACGCTCTCGCCAACCGCACCCGGTTCAGTTCTTTTTGAAGCCATAGTCTTTTCCTGCCTTTAATATTGCCTAGGTATAGAATAAATCATTGAGTATTTAAGTCGAGTAAAACCCCTTAAATGCAAATTCCCCTTTAAATTCATAAAGATAGCTATTATTGAGTTTTGAAAAAAAAGTCGAAAAACCGCCAACATTCCTTGCTATGGCCATAAAGTTCAACCACTTAGAAAAAGCAGCTTCTTTTTAAGTCTCTGCTATAATTTACTTATGAGCATTGAATTTTATGGTCCATATTCAGCATTAGAACAAAACGCCTTAGGCTTAAAGTTAACCCCTATCTCTATTAGAGAACTTCTCTTTATTACTGAAGCTCCATGTGAGGTCTTTGGAATCAAAGATGGTCTCTATAAAAAGATCATCGGAAAGAGTACTGCCGTTAGTAACAATACAGTTAAAGAACTCTTACAAAAGGGACAGCATTATTTATTTGTCTATAGAGCCGAGCGCCACTTACTAATAGAACACCAGCAAGATAACTTACGCCAAGTCACCCGTTCATTATCCGTAGGCGACCCAGTAGAAAAGGCCGTCAAGCAGATGAACCTGTTAACTATTAACTTAGGTTATCTTTACGCCAATCCTACCAATGATGAACTTTTAGACCTTCAATTTCAAAGTGCTAAGAACTTAGCAAACTTTCTCATCGATAAAAGTGAGCTTCATGAGCAAGTCTTTCAAGAGTACCTAAAACAAAAACATCATTTTATCTTGGCCCAACCGGCCTTAAGTTCTTTATTTTTAATGGGGATTTTAAAGAATGCCAATCTTTACAATAACAGTGAGATCATCAATCTTTTCTTAACGAGCTATTTTAAAGATATTGGAATGAGCGCTATTCCCACCGAGAAATATGATCAAGAAGAACTTAGTGAAAATGAGAAAGTTCTCCTAGCTAAGCATGCTCATCTTTCTGTAGAGATTCTTCAAGGAAGAACATCTCTTGGTCCTAGCTACCTAAAAATTATTGAGAACCACCATAGTTTTTCATTGTTGACTCAAAACCTCGAATTAAATTTAAACTCCGATGACAATGTCTTAGCCGGTTTTGAGACAATGCTAGTAACTGTTATGGACGTTATAAGCGCAATGATTAGCGGTCGTCCCTATAGAAAAGCCTCTTCACTTTATGAATCTTTAGACTTAATAAAGCTCTTAATTGCAGACCAGTATCCTCAAGAGTTCAAGCTCATTGTTACCTATTTTAGGAGCTTCTTCTTCAATGGTAGAAAAGGTGAGATTTTTTGACCACTATAGGACCACTAACTATCTAATTTCTTTTAGATTTTTTCTTTTCAATCTGTTTTTATTTTGACACTCTAGTTTTAGAAAAAATGTTTGCAAAGATTGCGAACACTCTTTTGCTTAATGAAATCCAAGGAGGGAAGATCATGGCACAAATAGCAACAAGTCCACTTACAGGTATCATCGAAGAAGATAAAGTTTTTTTAGACTTTGGTGAGCATGAAGGTAAATCAATTCTTGAAATTCAGGATACCCTCCCCGCTTATTACGAGTTCCTTTGCGAACAAAAGCAAGATGGTAAAGCTGCAATTAGAAGAAGTAAGGACAAGTGTTATAGGATGTACGTCGCTCAAACGGTTTTTTAGTTTATTGTTTGAATGGCTATGTTTAAAAAAAGGAGATATTTAATATCTCCTTTTTTTTTATAAGAACTTATCCTTAAGAGACATCTTTAAGTACTGATATAGCTTTTCTCGCTTTAAGAGTTTTGCCAATTTTCCTGAATAAGAATTCCCATCCTTTACATCAACTTTAGATTTACTAAGAAGCTGCAAGATGCCTTCATTATTATTCATCACACTAACGGCAGCCAGTGGAGGAAAGACAATACTAGAGGTCTTCCTAACCCCGCAGCTGCCTCTATTCGTTATCCAGCGGTGCTTACCCATGTCGTACTTAATGAGCTCAAAGTTCTTTCCTAAAAGAACCTTAGTTAGATTGTATCTATTAAAAAGAACACCTATATGAAGAACTATATTCTTTACGGTTTTATCTTTTTGCTCGTCGATAAGCGCGATATCTTTAGGGCTTAGAACATAACCTGGAGTTAAAAGCATCTTCTTAAAGAGCGCAGTCAAGGGCCCTCTATAAAACTCTGAGCTATTAGCATTATGATCAGATATCTCCATCTTCAAAGCTTGTTTATATTCATAAGTAAGGCTGGCAATCTCTTTAATTCTACTCCCAAACTTTTCTTGAAATTTTCCTTTCCAATAGCTCACTACTTTTTTACGACAGCTTTTGTATTGAGACTTAAGAGACTCTAAATCAAAGATCCCTGTTTCTTCACTTCTAAACTTTACCTTGAGAGGGTCTTTATGAACCATCAAACCTTCTAAGAGGAGCACTTCACAATAATACTCTCCCCCAAGACTTTGCTCGGGGCAGTTCTCTGCAAAAGCCGAAGTCATCATTAAAATCGATAATGCGATAAAAAATTTATTTACCAAGACTCATCCCTTCTCCTCTTGGGTCAGAAACCCCGTGGAGTTCATTTCTTTCCATGGCCACAGCTTGCACGCGGCAGCCAAGGTTCTTTCTATTGATCTTATAGCCCATTTTTTCAAGAAGAGATCTTGTTTCAATTGGCAAACCCTTATGATCCACTCTTATCTCATCAGGATACCATTGATGATGGTATCTGACTGCAGCAACTGACTCATATAGAGGAAGGTTGTATTCAAAGTAATTGAGTATTGTTTGGGCCACGCAGGTTAGGATACGGGTCCCACTAGGAGTCCCCACCGCAAAGATAGGCCTTCCTCCATCAAAGACCAGAGTCGGTGACATTGATGAAAGGGGTCTTTTTTCAGCTTGCACTAGGTTATTCTGCCCCCCAATTGCACCAAATAGATTGACCGCTCCCACTTTCGTTGAAAAATCATCCATCTCATTGTTTAAAACAATCCCAGTCCCTGGGGCCACAACCCCCGAACCAAACCAGCCGTTGATAGTTTGTGTTGAAACAATAGCACTTCCATCTTTAGTCATGATTGAAAAGTGAGTTGTATGATCTGACTCAATTCTCTTGAATTCCCCCGCTAAGACTTGCTCTTTTTTTAGGGCCTTCTCTTTTGGGATGCCCGCAACAATAGAGTCAGCGTATTTCTTTGAAATTAATCTTTTTAAAGGAACTTTTACAAAGTCCATATCTCCCAAATAGCGGGCACGGTCAGCAAAGGCCTGTTGCATGGCCGCGGAAGTCATATGAACAGAATAAGGATGATGAACCCCATAGTGATTAAGCCCTAGCCCTTCAACTGTATTTAGGATTTGAATCACATGAACTCCTCCACTACTAGGAGGAGTCATCGAGTAAATCTTCTTTCCGTTATAAGTTCCACTGACAGGTTTTCTTTTCTTAACATTATATTTAGCAAAATCCTTAAGGCTTAAAAGCCCCCCAAGGCGCCAAGATTCTTTAACTATGGCCTTAGCAATCCAGCCCTTATAAAAGACTCTACTTCCTTCTTTAGCTATTGAACGGATGGTTTTTGCTAGATCAACCTGCTCTAAGTGATCCCCTGTTTTTAAAACCTCATCACCTTTAAAGAAAATTTTCTTTGATCCAGGAAACCGGCGTAAGACTGAGGCCTTTGCAGCTAGGGCCTTAGATAATTCGGGATAAACCTTAAAACCCTTTTCAGCCAATAGGGCAGCTGGCTCTAAGACTGTTTCAAGAGGAAGCTTTCCATATTTTTTATGCAATTCTAAGACTCCGGCCACTAGACCAGGAACTCCTACTGCAAAGATCCCATCAAGGCTCATGCGGGGGATTTCATTTCCATCTTTATCTAAGTACATCTTTGAATGAGATTTCAACGGAGCTTTCTCTCTAAAATCAAAAGCAATAGGCTCTTTCATTCCTGGTTTATAAAAGAGAAGAAAGCCCCCTCCCCCAAGACCAGTGGATTGAGGTCTTTCAACTGAAATAGCAAAACTTACGGCAACAGCAGCATCGACAATATTACCTCCAAGCTCAAACATCTTAGAGCCTGCAGTAGTTGATCCTCCTCCTTGAGAGGCGATCATATATTCTTTACCAAAGGCTTCGTAATTTTTACGGGACTTGCCTTTCATAATGGGTACTGTACGAACAGAAGAGCAAGAAAAAGTGAATAGGAGCAATATCGAAAGTGCGTATTTCATAGAAACCTCTAAAGAGTGAGGTCCTATTATAAGAAGAAGAGGGCTTAATCTAGTAGGCGCAGAGCGCTCTTACTAACATTTGCCGTTTGGCTAAGGACTGAGATGCCTGCTTCTAATCTAATATTAGCATTAGCGCGGTTTGCTGCAGAGAGAGCATAGTCTGTATCAGTTATCTTAGAGCGGCTAGCAGAATGAGATTCATCACTAATGGCAATTCCTTGCCCAATAGACTCCATTCTTTTCATGACTGAGCCAACTTCGGCCCTTCCAGTGTTTAGATCACTAAGAAAGCTATCAATCTTTCCAAGAGAGTTTTGTGCTGAAGTCTTTGATTCAATCGTGGCTCCTGATAATGAAGTATCACCAATCTTCTTCATAACTTTTTTTAGATTATAGGAAAGCCTATCCTGACTTGGGTTATTATTTATTCCTACCTGCAGGTCATAAACCTTATTAGCCCCATTTAAGATCTTAGTTCCATTGAATTCAGTGCTGCTTGTCACTCTTTCAATTTCTTTTTTAAGTCCTATGAACTCTAGACCGGCTAAACGCCTTTCATCATTTGAAACAGTATCTGAAGCCGCTTGCATGGCAAGCTCTCTTAGTCTAACTACGTTATTAGAAATCGTTGATAAACTACCATCAGCGGTTTGTAAGAGGCTAATTCCGTCAGAGGCGTTTCTTCCTGCCTGACGATAAGATCGGATACGAGAGCGCATGGTCTCAGCGATGGCCAACCCTGCCGGATCATCTGCGGCTTGAGTAATACGACTTCCCGAAGAAAGCCTGATACTTTCTTTTTCCTCAGTTTGCCGGCTATTCCCGACATACCTCTGGTTGGTTAAATTTGGGATATTCGTTTGTATCTTCAAGCTTTCCCTATCGTATCCATGGCCTTTATAGCCGTTCTAGATTTATCGGAATTATTTTCCCCCTACTTAAGTACCTGATAATTCGACTCCAGTAATTTGCCCGAATCTTAAAGTCGTGCTAAAAATCACTCATGCAAACTGAACAAGCCCCTAATATTACAAAGAGACCTGACTGGCTAAAGGTCCGTGTTCCTAGTTCAAAGAACTACCACTCTATAAGAGGAATGCTTAAGGACTTAGGCCTAGTCACTGTCTGCCAAGAGGCCTTATGCCCAAATATTGATGAATGCTGGGGAGGCGGAACTGCTACCTTTATGCTCATGGGTGATACTTGTACAAGGGCCTGCCGTTTCTGTGCTGTGAAAACGGGGAACCCCAAAGGCATCTTAGACTTAGAAGAACCAACTAAAGTAGGTTACGCCATTAGCCAGATGAACTTAGACTACGTGGTCCTAACTTCCGTTGATCGGGATGACTTAGATGATCTTGGAAGTGGCCACTTTGCGAAAACCATCGCGACAATCAAAGAGCATAATCCAAAGATGATTGTTGAATGCTTAACACCAGACTTTAATTCAGAGAAAAGATTTATAGAAAAAGTAATCGCTTCAGGTCCTGAAGTCTTCGCTCACAATATTGAAACAGTTGAAAGGCTAACTCCTACTGTGAGAGACAGACGCTCTCAATACCGTCCGAGTTTAGAGACCTTAAGATTAGCAAAAGAAATAAAATCCAATCAATATACAAAGACATCAATCATGTTAGGTCTTGGTGAAAAAGATGGCGAAGTCATTCAATCCCTTCATGATCTAAGAGAAGTTGGTTGTGACGTGGTAACTTTTGGACAGTACCTTGCGCCAACTGCCAGGCATAAAAAATTCCTCCCTATAGTAGAATATGTTCACCCTGATAAGTTTGCTATGTTCAAAGAAGAAGCTGATAAGCTGGGCTTTATGTATGTAGCCTCTGGCCCTCTTGTAAGAAGCAGCTACAAGGCCGGTGAATACTTTATGAAAGGTGTTATTGAAGCTGAACGTGAATCAAAGACAAGTTTAAAATCTTACCCTGTTCAATGAATCTAAAAACCGAAAATTGGGGGCTCTCCCCTTATGCTGAATCAGAACAAAGACAATCAAGCTTAGTAGATGCTATTGCCAAGGGCCTAGAAGAAGAGCGTCTTATTATTTGCTCTCACCCCTCCGTAGTTACTCTTGGAAAGCAAAGCAGTGAATCAGATATGGCCGGCTGGGAAGGAGAGGTTCATAAGATCTCCCGTGGTGGAAAGGCGACTTACCATGGCCCTGGCCAAGTCGTTATGTATCCTCTTATTCATTTACAAAAACGGGTCGGTGACCTGCACAAGTTCTTAGATCACTTAGAAAGAAGTATGATCCTCACCTTAAAAGATTATCAAATTGAGGCTCACGGAAACCTAGACCGCGGAAACCCCGATGGAACCGGAGTCTGGGTTGATGGTAAAAAGATCGCGTCCATTGGTATTGCTTGTAGGCGCTGGGTTACCTATCATGGCCTAGCGCTTAATCTTTATAAGGACCCTAAAGCTTTTACTGGTATAAATCCCTGTGGCTTCGATGCACAAATCATGACCAGCCTTGAAGAATTACTTGACCAAAAAGTTTCGAGGGAAGAATTTGAAATTAAATTGGCTTCACATCTTCTGAATTTCCTTAGACAATAGTTAAGAACTTTTAGCTATTGGAATTTAATATGCGCATCATAGAATACATCACCCAGGGTGGACCGATCATGTACATCCTCCTTCTTTTAAATATTTGTGGCTTCGCTGTCATGATCTCAAAGTTTTTTCTCTTTAATAAAGAAATCAATAAGATCGAAGAATCCGCCAATGATTTAAACGGAAAGATTGATAAGGCAGGAAAAGATGCCAACTCACTATTAGAATTAGCAAAGCAAGAGCTTAGCCTCTATATTGGCGGACTTGAAAAAGGTCTTAACACTGTTAAGATCATCGCCACCATCTCTCCACTACTAGGCCTGCTAGGAACAGTCATTGGAGTGCTTGTTGCCTTTAGAGTTATGTCTCAAACAGGTCTTAATAACCCCGCTTCATTTGCTCAAGGCATCTCAATGGCCCTTATCACAACTGTGGGCGGTATGATCGTAGCGATCCCTCACTATATTGGTCATTCTTATTTAATGGGAATCTTAGACCGAGTTGAGATTGATCTAGAGAAAACACTTGTTGGAAAAGTTTTATGAAAAGACGCTCTAGAGAACTAGCTGCTCCAGATATCACGCCTCTTATTGATGTCGTCTTTCTCTTGCTTATTTTCTTTATGGTTTCAACGGTCTTTAAAAAAGATGAAGTTGCTCTTCTTCTAAACCTACCTAAGATGGCGCATGGAGAAAGCAAAAATCAACCTAAGAATAAACTAACGATTGAGCTTTCTATTGAAGAACTTGCTGTTAATGGAAAGAAAGCCACTATCGAAGAAGCAAAGGCTCAGTTTTCAGTTGTTAAAGAAAAGAGTACGCCTATCGAAGTTAGGATTGATAAAGAAGTTAAGTATGACAGGGTTGTGACTTTATTAGACGCTCTTAAAGAATTTGAATTAACAAACCTCTCTTTAATCACAGATAAATAATTAAAGTAAAGATTTATAGAAGTTGAAGAGTTCCTTACTGGTATTTTTCCAGTGGAACTTTTCAGCATAGGCCCTTCCGTTTCTTCCCATAGTTTTTGCCAATTCATCATCAGATAATACATTACTTAAGGCCTTCGCCCACTCTTCCACTGATAATGGATTTATATACATAGCTGCCGGTCCCCCTGCTTCAGGAAAACAAGAACCCGTTGAAGTTATAACCGCAGCGCCTGAGAACATAGCCTCAACAATAGGGATTCCAAAACCTTCAAATAAGGAAGGGAAAGCAAAAACGGAACATTTTTGATAAAGACCAGGAAGGTCTTCAGTTGGAACATTATCTAAAATATGAACACGGTCAGTGAGAGAATACGAAGTAATAGCGTTAACAAGCTTTTCCTTATATTCCTTACCTCTACCTACTAAGACCAGATCATGATCAGGAAAGTCCTTAGCAATCCTGCTAAAGGCCTTAACTAAGACAAGCGTGTTCTTTCTCTCTTCAAGGGCACCAACGTTTAAAATAAACTTCCTTGAAAGAGAGAACTTGCTCCTTACTCTTTCAATTTCAGCTTCGCTCCATGGCTCATAGTAGTTTTGATGGCAAGCTTGATAAAGCACTTGAATCTTAGATTCTGGAACTTTTAAGAATTCAATTAAATCTGACTTGGTCTGTTCACAAATTGCGACTATCTTTGTTGAAACATCACAAGCATGTTTAAATTTCTTTAAATAAACCTGTCTATCAATCCAGGGAAACTGCTCTGGGTATCTTAAAAAAATGAGGTCGTGAATAGTAACTACTGTTTTAATATTGAGCTTCTCTATCCCAGGAGGCAGTTCATGAGAAAGCCCATGATAGATGTCGAGGTTATCTTCTTTTAAAACATTCGTTAAAAACATAGACCGCCAAAGACTGCTAAAAGCTTTTGAAAAAGAGTTCGAAGGAGTTCTCACCTTCACTCTATCAAACCTTCTTACGTAATCGAGGCTGGAACTATCTTTGATGGGAGGGGTATAAAGGAAAAGATCGTTATCGGGATAATACTTCTTTAAACTCTCCACTAAGGTTCTTGAATAATTTCCAAGACCTCTAGAGTTGTGAAAGATTCTTTTTGCATCAAAACCGATTTTCAATACTATACCCAGTTAAAAAATAAAACGACAGTCCCTTAATCTACCACTTCTTACCCGTAGCTTCTAGCCACGGGCCTCTAAGAGTAAAGCCTTCTTTAAAACACGACGCGTTTTATACGGTTCGTTATTTTAACTATTCATTGGAATTTGTATCTTTTGTTTAGGATAGATCCTAGAGTTCTTAAGACCGTTTAGCCCCTTAATACTAGCAATACTAGTCTTGAAGCGCCTAGCGATACCACCTAGGTTATCCCCTTTTCTTACCGTATAGGTTTGGGCCACAAGACCAGGAATCCTTAAACGCTGACCTACCATCACTCTTGAACTTCTTAGGCCATTAGCGCTTTTAATCTTAGAGATCTTTGTATTAAAAAGCCTCGAGATCTTTGAGAGGTTATCCCCTCTTTGAACCCTGTAGGCCGCTGACTTAGTAGAGGCTCTTCTCTTGGCCTTACTTATTTTCTTCTCTAAACTAGCGAGCTTACGCTTTTTAGGAGCCGATCTTTTTTCTCTATGGCTAATAGCGACTCTATCAGTCTTAGCTTCAAGATTGCTTGGAACAAGTAGTTTATGATTTCTTCCTCTTTTTAAATGAACCCAACCAGTCTTGATATCAGGATTGATGGTCTTTAGTTTTGTATAAGAAACTCCAATTTTCTTCGACACCTTTTTTAAGCTAAACGATGAGGTAAACTTTGATTCAGCTACATTGGCAAAAGGATTATTTCTCTTCTGAGGCTTATGAAATCCATAGTGCCTTCTTTTTTCATAAATATTCTTAGCTGCCATAACTTTAGGCACATAATAGATTGTTTCTTTAGGAAGAAGCTTTTTCTTAACTAAGACTCTATAGTCTCTAGAGTTCCCTCTTCGAATGGCATTGATGATTCTATATTCACCAGCATTATAAGCGCAAAGAGCCAGTTCCCAAGACCCAAAGATATTATAGAGGTCTTTAAAGTACTGCGCAGAGGCTTCAGTTGCTTTAACAATATTAAACCTTTCATCAATATAGCGATCGACCCTAAGACCGTACCTAGTTGCTGTTCCTTTAATAAATTGCCAAGGTCCTACGGCGTTTGCATGAGAGCTGATTCTTTCGTTATAACCACTTTCAATAAGACCTACATAAAAAAGCTCTTCAGGAAGGTTATGTTTTCTAAAAGTTTCTTTAACAATTGTTTCAACCTTATGCCCTCTATTCATATGCCTTTGAAGACGGGCCTTATCTCTTTTTAAATAATAGTTCATCCAAAACTTATAAAGCTTGTCAGGGTATTTAAGATCGAAGACTTTTGAATCAGTTGTGATAGGAATAATTGGTGTTGGGATTATCTCTTCTTTTTTAAGAACTGGATTCCTCTTAGGAACTTCAGTTAAGCTTTGTAGCTCTTTAGTTTCAGTGGTTAGTAGTTCAATCTTAGTTTTATAACGGCCATCAATCTTAGTATCTTCTACACTAAGTTCTGGTAGCTCTAAATTATTAGACCGAAGTGGTGAGATGGAAGCGCAACTAACGAGAAACAAAAGTAGGCTTATTAAACTGATAGATTTTCTCAACTGTAACTCCTAGAAGGATTAAATATATCTTCCAGTTTACAGTCCTAGCCAAGGCACTCAAGGGGGTAAAAAGACCCGCTTTTTTTAGACCTAATTCATTAAAATTAAAAAGGAATTCCTAGAATCCAGGGTTCACGATGACGCTAAACTTGATCTCTCCACCAAGCTCTAGCTTTGCCTTAGGAACAGAGTCAACTACTAGCTTGATTTCTATTGAAAAGCTTCTAGCTTTTATTAAAACCTTTCTCCAATCAACAGGCTGAACACGCATATCTAAACATTTTGAAAAACAGCCCAGAGTATCTCTATCTTTATCGTAAGTAAGGGCCAAGATGCTATCACTAGAGAGGTCCTCTTCATTATTTTCTTTATCAAAGTTCGTTACATACTCATCTCTGACAACTGATTTTAAACTATTTGTATGATACCAAGGAAGCTCTTCGGTATCATCTTTGATGATGATCTCTTCTTCTTCATCACTCGGCCTAATAGTCCCGCTTGTATCTTCAGTTTCATTTTCTTCAGTTTCATCCCTATCAGGAATCACAGGATCCACATTGATATAGACTTCGATTCTTTTGATAAAAGAAAGGCTGGCCCCGTCTATATCATCGTTCCCTACTCTTAAGTGAACCTTATCAAGACCTACGCCTTTGATATAATTAAAATCAATTTGTTCTAATTCTGCTAATTCAAAATAGGTTGGATCGATAACAACTTCAGTTCCATTTTCATCGTCAATTGAGATGTCTGCAAACATTCCAGCAAGTCTTTGAAACACAGAACCCACAACTGGCACGTCACCAATGTCTCCACCAAATTCATCCACTTCTAAGTCTTCAATAGATAAAGAGATCTGAATGGCCTCATGACCGAACTGAGAAGTTTGCTGTTCCCCTAAGGTTTTTGGGCTAAAGGCCGGCGTAATACTCTCTTTTGAGCATCCCATTAATAGTGAGATAAATAGGAGGATAGAAAACGCTTTTTTCATGCTTGATCTATATACAGAATATTCCCTCCTAACGCTACGCGATTTGAAAATAATTCCCTCAAATTTATAAGTCTCTGAAATGGCGAATATAGAGTGATATCAGTACTTTAATTGCTTTCCTGTAATAAGTTCTCAAGAGTGAAGCAATGGTTTTAAAAAATCGAAAACTAAGGCATATTATCGCCGTGCGTAACCTATTACAGATCCTCATATTCACGTTCTTCGGAAGCAGTGCCTTTGCTGGTTATTATTCGACCTTGCCTAAGGGAGTTCGCGCCTTTGAGTTCCGTCATATCTTCACCAGTGATATCGGAAGCCTCTATAATAATAAAGGCGTCAAAGAGGATATCTATTTCAAAGAGAATTTAAACGCAGAGATCTTAGCCTCACTTAATACGGCCACTCAAGTTTACTTTGAAGAACTCAAGGCCCTTTCTCCTGAGGCTCACGACGCTTTTAGCTTTGGGGAATACCAAGCAGAAGGAAGTGCTAACGTTGACGTACAAGTTGTCGGCGGCGGCATAGGAATCACAGATAAGTTAACCGCTTACTTTGGCTTTCCTATCTTTGATGCGGAAGTAAATCTTGATATCAGAAGAACACAAGGAAATAATCACGCACAAGTGGCCTCTATTCTTGAAAGAGATGCCGGTGACTCTGATACTGGAAGAATCCTTGGGCAACTAACCGGACAATTACCAGATGCTACGGGAGAACTTCTCCAGGGAGTTATGGTTAATATGTATGGCTATAAACCTGTTGGAAGCTGGAAAGCTAAAGGCATGGGAGATACAGAGATTGGTCTTATGTACCGCATAGCCGAATGGGATTACTCAGGTCTTATGATGGTTGGCGGAATAAACCTTCCTACAGGCAGGGAAGATGATCCAGATATCATCCAAGACTTTGGATTCGGTGACGGTCAAACTGATATCTTCGCTGAATTCGGTGGTGGCTTTGTTATACCAAGGTATTACTTCGGATTTGATTCTTTCATCCGCTATACCTATCAATTACCGACAGAGAAGAATCTAAGAATTCCTGATACGCCGGGAATCCCTATTGGACTTTCAAAAGGTGAGTTTACAGAAAAGCTGGGTAATAAAGTTGATTTCAATCTTCAAGGAAGTTTCTTTCCCAATGATTGGTTAACTGTTTTTGGTGGTTATATTTATTCTCACCAAGGTCAAAGTAAGTATAGTTCTGATAATGCTTACGCCAACGATGCTTTGGCCCTAGATACAATGATAGAAACCCACACCCTACTAGGAGGACTTGAGTTCTCAACGGTGAACCTTTTTAAGCGAGGAAAATTCTGGGCACCACTTTCGATCTCACCTAGTGTTCAAAGAATTGTAAGAGGAATAAACTCTCCTTCCTATACTAGGTACAATTTAAAGTTCAGATTGTTCTTCTAATGCATAAAAGAATAAAAAAGACGTCCCTTTTCTTCAGTCACAAGTCCGAAAGGATCTTTCTCTAAAAAGAGGAATGAATCTAAATCAAAGTAATCAACTCCAAAGGCCAAGTTTAAAGCACTTGAAATTCCCAAGGTCGACTCAATCATACATCCGAGCATGGTCTTAATTCCAAGCTCTCTAGCATCTCTGATTTGCTTCATGGCCTTTAAGTATCCACCAGCCTTTTGAAGCTTTATATTTATGGCATGGAACCTCTCGGCATGATACTCAGTAATATCTGTATCAGTGATAGATTCGTCTCCCATAATGTCGACTTCAGCCTTATCAAATAAATAAAGATAGTCGTCATGATTCGAGGCAGGCATAGGCTGCTCTAGAAATTCGATGGGTAAATTTGGACCAAGTTTTTCTATGAATTTTATAACCGAGTCCGCATCTTTAAAGCTTTCATTGGCATCAATTCGAATATTCCCACGAAAGTTCTTATTTAATTCTAAAACCTTTTCAACTGCATTATCCTGATCAACTTTAATCTTCAGAGCGTGAAAACGATCGAGTGAATGCTCTTTAAGAAAGCTCTTTATTTCCCCTACTTCTAAAATAGGAAGTGAATATCCTGTATTGACTGTATTTAAGGTGTTAAGCCCTAGAACTTGGTGAACACTTTTATCACTTAAAACAGCAAGGTAGTGAACAAAAGCTGACTCAATTCCAAATCTTAAACAATTAGGAATATCAAGTGAACCTAGAGTCTTAAGGAGAGCTTCAATAGTTAAAAGGTTTTCAGGTTCTTTTTCAAGAAACTTATTAAACCCTTTTTCAATCTCACTGGCCGAGTCTTGGAGTCGGGTACTAAGAGAAACTTCACCCTTACCTTTAAGCCCATCGCATTCGATATTGATAAAGTACTGAACCTTTTTATTAGTGCTCCCATGAGCAATCTTCCAAGTGTATCTCAGGGGCAATTCAATTTTTTCTATAGACCAATTAAGCATGTTTTTTCTTTGATAATAAATTGTTAGAATATAGATACATAATACCTCTAAACTGAACGAAATGAAATGAGCTTTCCAACAGAACATATTATTAATGCCGTTGTAATTGGATTCGTTGCCATATTTTTAGCGAAACTCTTTGCTCCCATTGTGATGTCTATCTTTAGTCCTGATAAAGATAATAAAAAGAAAGGTCTAGGAAGCACTAACCTTGAGGCAATGATTGCCCATAAAGAGGCCATGCTTAGAAGAGGTGAAAATACTTCCTCTGGCTCTGTGAATAATAATGCTTTGGCCGCTGGCATCGATGCAAAAAGATCAAACCGTTCAGAAGTAGAGCTCCGCTACTTAGATAAAAAAGAGAACACTGAAGATGAAGATGAAAAGTTGGAGATGATTAAGGTCTGCACTTTGTTTGAAAGCCTTCAGTGGGGAGAGGGTCCGGCTATCAATGAGATCAGGCAAAAGTTTAATAAGAAATTTGGAACTGCGCCTGGGCAAAGAGTTTTTATCAATAATTTGAAGAACCTTATTAAAAGAGAGGTTCCTATTTCAAGAGTAACAACGAATCTACCTACCTATGAGGAACTTGTTGAATTAATCATAGTAAAAACCTTCCTCCAATCCCTAGCTTGTCCGGATGAGTACACTCCAGAGATTCTAAAAGCTGTTTCGAGGAAGTTACGCATTTCAAGTTCTTCATTATCAAAAGCGGTGGCAACTCTATTGGCCAAGACTCAAGGAATGAATGAGCAAAAGATCTACCCTTCTCTGCTAGAATCTAAAGACGCCTTTTTCTTCTGGGATATTCCAACAAGAGAGAACTTAATCAATAAGGCCCTAGTCTCTGAAAATAAAAAGTACTTTATAAAGATTAAAGAATTAATAGAGCTTATAAGTTCTGAAGCCCATCTTTATCACAGCCTCTCACCCCTTCCTGATTTAAAGGGAAAGAATGATATCAAAGGGGCGCTTAGCCTCTTTGGACTAAAAGAAGATGCCACAGCTGAACAAATTAAAAAAGCCTATAAGAAGATCTCCATGCTCAAGCACCCCGATCGTCTGGCCAGTAAAGGAATACCTAAGGCCTTCGAGGACATTGCCCATGAAAATTTCACAAGAATACAATCCGCCTATGAGTTAATAAAAAAATAAGGAAGCTTTAATGCCAAAATCTGAAGAACAATTAGTAGAAGATATGGAGCGAGAGCTTATTCATATTATTTCTGAGACCAATGGAATTAGCCTAAGCAACACTTTAGAACTCCTTTCCTATAGCCCTATCTCTCGGAAAAACCCCCTCGTCTTAAAAAATGTCGATGAATTCATTCAGCTTCTGGCCATGTTTCATATTGATGAAGTTCCAATTGAAAAGCTCTTAGACCACCCTGTCTCAAGAGCCTTTAGACAGTTCTTTAAACTCTTTCCCATTTCCTATCACGAAGAACATATCCACTTAACAGGATCACTAAGCGCAGAGTTCATTTACCCAAAATTAAAAAAGCTAATTGAAGGCCCTCAAAAGAAAATCTATAAGAAAAAGATCGTTGAGGTTTATGGAGAAGATGCCTGGCCTATCACAAGTGTCCAAGACGTTGATTATCTGATCCGCCTAAAAGAAGGAGAGCAGTTTAAGACTTACTTAAAGATTCTCTTTTTACCCAAACTTATCTTAACTGATAAAAAGGCCCATATAGATGCTGCCTATCATATGGCTTCAGAACTTAACAAAAAATATAATATTGGTAAGATTCGTTTGAAGTTTACCCTCTCTAGAAGTTCAGGTATTAGCTCAGAGCAAATCCCAGGGACCACAGAAGTTAGTGAAGAAGATGTTGTCTTAGGACTTTATGAAGGTTTCTTAAAGTATCAAAAAGAAGTCCCTAGCTTTAATTTTGTTCTTAGCCCAAGTTTCAGAAAAGAAGCTGACTTCTATGATTCAGGAAAATATAAATCTAAGAAAGATCATTTCAATCAACAAGTAAACTCCATCATGAGTCTTTTAGAAAAATACCCTTATCTAGAAGGGCATCTTAAAGAAGTCGATACAGTTGGGGATGAAAAAGAGCTTTATAGAAAGGCTCACTTTGAAGAAATGAGAACAGGACTTCGCCGTTTGCAGTATGGCGGTTTTCGAATTAGATCTCACCATGGTGAAACCTGGAAAGTCTTAAGAAAAGGTGTTCAATCAGTGGATAATGCTATGAATATTTGGCATATAGATACTCTTGAACATGGTTTAAGTCTTGGAGTTAATCCCAATTATTATTTTCACCGTATCTATCAAAAGGCCATGGAGCTCAATAGAATGGGTAAAGGACCTGATACCCAAAGCCAGCTCTATGACGAACTTGATGATATGGAATGGCATGACCCTAGAGTTAAAGAAAAGATCTTAAATGGTGAAGCTCTCACTGAAGACGAAGAGACGAGCTTTATTAAAACTAAGTTTCATACCGCTAGAGAGATTGAGCATTATCAGCATGATGTTCTTAATAGAATGATCCATAAGAAAGTTTCCTTAGTAGCTCTTCCTTCTTCAAATCTGAAGCTCACAGGAATGTTCCCCGATTATAAAGACCACCCCTTTTCTTGGTGGGAGAAAAAAGGCGTTAACCTAGGAATCGGAACAGATAACTATATAACTCTCAGCACGGATTATATTAAAGAACTCTTGATTCTCCTTTTTTCAGATCCAGAGAACTTAAAGATCACAAAGCTATTAATGGTCGCCACTAAAGAAAAACGTAGGCCCTTTATTAGTCATCTACTTTGGAAAATGAGAAAAGATATAGTTAAATCAAAAGCTAAAAAGAATTAGCTGTTTTAGCTACTAATTCAGGGGTGATGTCGACTAAGCATTTTTTATAAACAGCTTGGCTGCATTCACCTCGACCGTCTTTAGTACAGGGCCTGCATTCAAGGTCAACTTCAAGAGTCTTTATATTATCATTAGTAGCAAAGCCAAAAGCTGTAGGTCCTACCAAAGAGATTCCATTAACTCCTAAAAGGTCTGCCACATGGATCATCCCCGTATCTCCAGAGATTAGGAGTGTTGACTGGGCCACAAGCTGACAGGATTCCTTATAGGTCAACTTACCGGCTAAGTTAGTCACTCGATTAGGATCTATATCTTCAAGCTCTTGGCAAAAATGATCTGCAGGGCCTCCTAGAATCACAAACTTTTTATCATGCATTATTTCTATGAGTTTCTTAAAGTGCTCCATAGGCCAGCGCTTCATCTCCCATGCGGCTGATGGGGCTAAAAGGATTCCTTCATAAGGAAGACGCTCTTCAGTTACAAAACTATCCCTAAAACTTGTTCTTGGATTAATTCCAAAAGACTCTAAAGGCTTATGATAAGAGATCATTCCTCTGAAGGGATTTGGGAATTTATTGACGCGGAACTTAAAAAGAAGAATCCTCTTTATCCTCTCTTTGCTTCTTCTTACAAACTGAGGGCCAATGCCAAAGGGTCTCAAAATAAAACAAAGGATCCTAGACCTAAGTGAGCTGTGCGCATCATAAATATGGGTATAGGATTCATCTCTAAGCTTAAGGCCAAGCTTTATCCAACCTAGAAGCCCCTCTTTACGGTTAAAAGACCATACCTTATTCACTTTAGGAGAGAGGGCCGGAACCTCTGCAAGGTCTTCCCTTGCGAGCCAATCAACTTCAGCCTCAAGAGGTTCTTGAGTAAGAGAGTCAAGAACTGCCATGCACTGAACGATATCGCCAAAGCTAGAAAGTCTTATTATGAGAACTTTATTTTTCATCTATTACTAGAGTACAAGTTCTCAAATTGGGTGGCAATTGGATAGAATACTATCTATGAAACTAACCCTAATATTATTTACCTTTACTCAACTTGCCCTTGGCTCGACTTTTCATTCTCATTCCGTTGTAAATCGGGACCTATCGCCCCATGGGAATATTGTTGTAGGTAGCATTTGGGAAAACCTTGGCTGGCCAATTCATAAGTCCCCAAAGTTTGAGCCTAAAAATAAAGTTTCCCCCCACCCTGCTCCAAAACCTAAACCATTACCAATACCAGAACCAACTCCTATACCCCAACCTCAGCCAAGGCCAAAGGTTGTTAAGAAAGCCGAACTCTCTAAAGGACAGGCCGCGGTTCAAGAAATGCTTCGAAAGAATAGAGAACGTTTAAAGTCTATAAAACATAGTGAAAAGAATGAAGAAGTTAGCCCAAAGCCTAAGAACTTAAAAGAAGAGTACCTAGCGGGTCTTAGTAAATTAAAGCGTGAAAACTCTCAGAGCTTATCAAACTGGAAATCTCAAAGAGAGAAGACCCTTTCAGGCTGGAGGGATCAACAAAAGAAATTCCTCTCGCAACTAAAGGACTTTAAGAAAGCTCAGTTTAATTTAGAGGCAGGAGACTTTCCTGTTGGTCCATCAAAACTTAAGAAGCGAGTCACTACCCCAATTAAAGACAAGTACTACGTAATTCCAGGCGCCCTTGACCTACCCATTCGAAACCAGGGAAAAAGACCTACCTGTGCTGCTTTTGCTGGAGTCAGGGCCATTGAAACATTACTTATGGCCCATGATATTAAAAGAGACCTCTCTGAGCAATACCTCTACTGGCTAGCAAAACCTAAGTGCCAAACAAGTCCATGTCCTAATAGAGGCTCATGGGTTTCAAAGCCTTTTAAACAATCAAGTTCTTCTCCTTATGAAGACATTCCTCTAGAACGCTCTTGCCCTTACTCTAGTAATGATAATCCTAATAATCAAACCCACCTCCCACTAAAAGCTGGATGCCAGCAAGGAAGCGTAAAGGTTAATGGCTTTGATAAAGTTGAAGACCTAGATCAAGTCGTAAAGGCGCTAAAGAATAACCAACCCGTCGTTGCTGGTTTTAAACTTTCAAGTAACTTTTATCAAAATAATGGGCTCGTCACATTTATGAATTCAAAAAATAAGGGAGCCTTAGATGAACATGCTAATGGGCATGCACTCCTTTTAATTGGTTATATAAAGTTGCCTCCTGAACTGGTAAAACGAGGAGAAGGAAAACTTTGTTTCTTAAGTGCTAATTCTTGGGGAGAAGGATGGGGCCTTGGCGGTCATGCCTGCTTAACTGAGTCTTGGGTTCGCGAGTACAGAATAAAGAATGCCTTTATGGCCTTAAATAGTGCTAAAATAAAAAACAAATAATTTAAGAGAGGATAGGATGCCTTTTAATAAAACCAACTTGATTAACCTCGTTCAACTTGCTGTTCAGCATGGCGCCAGTGATATTCATATAAGATCAGGAGAAGTTCCTTGCTTAAGAATTCGAGGGGATTTAGTTCCTGTTCAAACCAATCCTCTTAGTGCTGAAGATATGAAAGAAGTATCTAAGATCATCCTTCATAAAAAAGAAGTCCTTGAGAAACTAGGCTCCTTAACTGAATATGACGGAGGCTTTGCCATTCCAGGTTTGTGCCGAATCAGGTTTAACTTCTTTAGGTTTAATAGAAAGATCGGTCTTATTTTAAGAGTTGTTAAAGAAACCATCCCTACTCTTGAATCCCTTGGTCTACCTAAAGTCCTTATGCATATTGCTCAACAACAGCGTGGTCTCGTCTTAGTCACAGGAGCAACTGGTTCTGGAAAGTCGACGACCTTAGCTGGCATGATCGATTATATTAATACAAATAGGGCCTGCCATATAATTACAGTGGAAGACCCTGTTGAATACTTACACCCTCAAAAAACAGCAAGAGTCAGCCAACGAGAAATTGGAAAAGATACAAAAGACTTTGCGAGTGCATTGCGAGGAGCTCTAAGACAGGACCCGGATGTGATTCTCATTGGTGAAATGAGAGATGTTGAGACTGTCCAGATTGCCTTAAAGGCTGCAGAGACCGGTCATATTGTTTTCTCTACCATTCATACAACCGATGCCATCACTAGTATAGGAAGGCTTATTTCAATGTTTCCCCCTGAAGAGCAAGCGGAAGTGAGAAAGAGGCTTGCAGAGAACCTCTATGCTACCGTCAGCCAAAGGATGCTTAAGAATGCTGATGGTACAGGGGTTGTCATCGCTCAAGAGATCATGGTCACAAGCCCTGGAATTAAAGAATGTATCAAGGGTGAAGAAAGCATTAGCCGCATTCCTCAGATAATAAGAGAAGGACGCGGTAAAGGTGGAAATGGTTCTCAAAGTTTCGATCAGAATATTATGGAACTATACGAAAGCGGAGCTATTACTAAAGAGACTGCTCTTGGCGCCGTATCTAGTCAATCAGACTTTATGCAAAGCCTGATTGTTAATTAAGAACCTACTTCGAACTTATCATCCATAACAACTGTTCCTGCCACAAGATCGTGCAAAGACCGCTTGTCAGAATTAAACAAGAGGATCAATGGACCAATGACAGTGGCGAGAGAAATGGGCTTGGCGATAAACTCTCTAAAGATTATATTGAGAAAAGTTAAACTCTTCTCTTCATCTGAAGACTGGATGCTTAGCCCTATGACCGATTTTCCCCAGCTCTTATGACTAAATAACACAGGAAGGGCCAAGATCACAAAATAAGCAGCACAAGCGATGAGAGACATAATCACGACCTTAAAGACTTCTGGATCTAAAGGCTGATCAATTCCAGCTTCTCTTAAGAAGTTTAACGAATAAAGCTCGATTTTTTCCCACTGAAAACTTGCTGCTATATAAATCCCAATAAAGATGGCCGCGTCTATCATAAAGGCCATGCCACGTTTTATAGGACTTGCCATTAGGTCACTAAAGTCTGGTCTCTCTTCGGCTCTCATATCCGCAGCTACCTTAGAGCGAGACCTTCTAGAGTCTGCAGAAGATTCCCCAAGGGTCATCTTCTTAGGTTTAGCCGAACCAACGAGGTCTTTCTTAGCATCCCTCTTTTCTTCTTCTTGATTTAATTTCTTTGCTAACCTCTCTTTACGAGCGATCCTTTCCGAGTTTTCTGATTCAGTCTTAACGCCTTCGATCTTAAAATCCCAATCGTTTCCATCCTCATTATCTTCAGACATTATAAATCCTTTATTTTTTGAAGCACTTCATCAACTGCGGCTTTAGCAGTAGAGCACTGCTCCTTCCACTCCTCACTAGATAAGTTCTTGTCTAAGTTCATGATTAGCTTTCCTAGTGTCATAGTTTTATCATTAAACTCTTTAAGTAACTCATTAGCCAACTTCTCATCTTCTAAGTTCTCTAGCTTATCCAAAATCTCTTGCATATGAGAGTTATCAATTAAATCTTCCATCTTACTTTACCATGCTCAGTTTCTTCCCAGCCTTAGTGCGAAGCATATCATCAATAATATAAAGACCTTCTTCTAGAGTTGGATCTGACTGAAGGGACTTTACCCAATCTTCTTTTCTTTGTTCAAAGTCTTTCTTCCACTGAGCCTCATCCCCTTTTCTAATCTTTTGGTGAGATTTAATTGAGGCCTCAAAGTCAGAGACTAAGATATCTTTGTTCTCATCACCAAGCTTTAGCTTTTCGATGATCTTCTTACTCTCAATATCTTCTTGTTGAAGCTTCTTAAGATTTAGAGTGACTGACGTGTCCTCTCTTCTTTTTGTATAGTAATCAACACTTTGTTGAATCTTTTGAAAACGCTTATCATTCTTAACTCTTTTGGCGCTTCTTTTCTTTAAAAGAGGAAGGTTGTATTCCATCTTCCAAGGAGTGAATTTCTTAGGTTTAACCTGATCCCATGGTAGAGCATTATCTAAATCTTGTTCTCTTGATTTAGTATAGGCCATTGGATCTGGAAGAATAATATCTGGAGTTACACCTTTGAATTGAGTCGAAGCTCCCGTTATTCTATAAAACTTTTGAATGGTTACTTTTAGGGCACCCATGCTCTTACCAAACATTGAAATAAGAGGCGCTCTGTTTAGATCTAAAACCGCCTGAACAGTTCCTTTACCGTGGCTGTGTTCACCACCAACAATGATAGCTCTCCCATAATCTTGAAGGGCGCCAGCTAAGATCTCAGAAGCTGAGGCACTAAAACGGTTTGTCATTACAATAAGAGGACCACCGTATTGAACTTCAGGATCAGTATCAGCGAGAGTCTCAATTTGACCTGTGTGGCTTTTAATCTGAACAATAGGACCTTTCTTAATAAAGAGCCCTGACATCTTTCTGGCATCTTCTAGAGCCCCACCACCATTACCTCTAAGGTCTAAGATCATTGCGTTAACACCAGCTGCTTTTAAGCGGACAATTTCTTTTCTTACGTCTTCAGTACAGTTTCTATCTTTATCACTGCTTCCAAAGTCTCTATAAAATTTTGGAAGATGAATATAGCCAACCTTAAAATCAAGATCTTTATGCTTAATCACTGAACCTCTTGCATAAGAAGCATCAATCTGAACTTTATCTCTAATGATAGGAATTACTTTCTGAGTCGTATCAGGTTTCTTAACAGTAAGCCTAACTTCAGTTCCTTTTTTACCTCTAATATACCTAACGGCATCATCAACCCTCATATCCACTAGATCTACAACTTCACCATCCCCTTGGGCCACACCTAGAATAACGTCATCAACTTCAAGGCCTTTTTGCCTCCAAGCAGCTCCACCTGGGACGATTTTAACAACCTTTATATAAGGACCATCCTCTTGAAGAACAGCTCCAATCCCCTCTAGTTGCCCAGAGATATCAATATCAAAGTCTTCTTTTCTTTTTGGTGGAAGGTAGTTTGTATGGGGATCAAAAACCATTGTGATGGCATTGAAGAATTTTTCTAAGTTATCGTTTCTATCTTCTTTTAAAATCCTACCAAAGTATCTTTTATATTTTTTGTCTACGGATGCATGAGCCTTTGTTAAAAGTTCAGCATCAGTCATGTCTTCAACAGCCTTTTCTTTAGATTTTGTGACTTTCTTTTTTTTCTTCTTTTTATTTTTCTTATCTTCTTTAGCCTTCTCAGCGATCTTCTTTGGATCTTTTGAGTCTTTCTTAGTTTCAAGGTATTGAGTATAGCGGCTTAGAACTTGCTGCTTATAAACCTTTCTCCAATAGTCCTCAAACTCCTTTTCATCTTTTAACCAATCTCTCTTATCAGGGTCATACTGTAGATACTCATCAGCATCAAAAGTGAATTGTGTCTTAAAGTATTTCTTTCTAAGTGCATCAGCGGCCTTAATCCTCTTTCTAGATAACTTAACGGCCTCATTAAGAAGCTTATGATCTCCAGAGATCATCTCATCATCTAGTTCTAATTCGTATTTCTTCAGGGCCTTAACGTCTTCAGCTAAAAGAAATTGTTTTGAATAATCCATTTTTTTAAGAAACTCTTTAAGGGCTTTCTTAGATAGTTCATCATTAATTTTTAAATCTTTATAGTGATAGGTTTCAAGGGCATTTTTTACAATCTTCCCTATCACGCGCTCGCGCTTTAGATTTCTTTCACCAACGCCATCTTTAGCAAAGACAGAAAGCGAAAAGATTAATGACAATAGACTTAGGCTGATAAGTTTCATTTTTAAATTCTCCAAATTAAATTCCCCCCTAATAGAGAGCCTCTCTATTGTAATGCCTTCTCGGGTGGTACAAAAGGGTGAATTAATAGGACCTTGTGATTTTCTGGTAGGTTTTTGTCAGACTTTCGTCAACTCACCGCGAATACTGACCTGAAAAACTTCAGCTTTATCTAAAGCCTCGGTTAATAAAGCCGTTAGATCATTCTCGCTTTCAAACCGGTGCCAATATCTTTTGTCAGGGTTAAGAACCGGACTCTTTGGGGCAAATAAACTACAAGCGTCATCATGGGGGATAACGGAGATATCATGAGTACCGATTTGCTCGGATAATTTAATAATGTCTCGCTTATTCAGCCCAAGAAGTGGCCTAAAGATAGGTCTTCTTGAACTTGCGTCAATGATAGAAATATTACCAATGGTCTGGCTCGAGACTTGCCCAAGAGCGTCACCAGTTAAGAGGGCGCTCCCCTTAACTCTATCTGCCAAGATATTTGAAGTCTCTACCATCATCTTTCTAAAAAGAATTGTGCGGTAACTCTCTTCACAGATACCGCTTACCTTTTTTTGAACATCACCAAATGGAACAATATAGAGCTTACTAAAAGCTTGGTAGGTACCAAGAACACTTGTTAGTTTTAAGATCTTCTCCTTTACTTCATCTCCTACAAAAGGATAGGCATAAAAGAAGATAAAACTTTGTTTGCAGCCTCTTTTTGCCATAAGGTAAGAAGCCACAGGAGAATCAAAACCACCAGAGAGCATTGTGATAAGATGACCACTTGTTCCCCAAGGAAGTCCTCCAAGGCCTATGATCTTTCGTGAAGATACGGCTATAGAGTCTCTTAGCACTTTTACATCTAAGCGGTGCGCCGGCTTATGAACATTGACCTTTAACTTGCCATCATATTTTGTAAGACAATAGGCTCCGACTAATCTTTCAATCTCCATGCTATTTTTTGGAAACTGTTTATCTGTTCGATGACCTTCTACTTTAAAGGTAACAACCTCATCTGTTCCCTCAAGCCAAGCCTCCACTTCCTTATCTACCGCTTCCCATATATCTGAGAGCTCATGATCTTTTTCCATAAGAGAAGCTGGGATAATGGAATAGATCCCAGGTACTCTTTGAAGCGCCTGTAGGAGTTCATCACTTATTTCTGATTGGGTATTAACAACAAACCGCTGGTTTACATTTTCAAAAATCGTCGGGAATTCAAAGGACTTAAAAAGTTCTTTGATATGATTTTTAAGCTCTTTCATTAAGCGTGGCCGGTTACCACCTTTTAGCCAAAGTTCATCTACATTTATGAGAAGGGACTGTTTAGCCAAAAATTACCTCGATACGAACATCTTAAGCTCACTATGAACTTCTTTAAAAATACTTAAAAATTCTTCAATCTCTTTTGCGCTAGTTGTCTTTCCTAGAGAGAGCCTAAGCACAAATTTATGCTTACTAACAGGAAGACCAAGGGCCTTCATTGTTGGGTTCTCTCCTTTAATCTTTGAACTACAAGCAGAAGTACTAGCAACGGCAACGTCTTTTTCTTCTAATGCCCTTAAGACAATATCAGAGCTAATACCATTCCAAAGCAAGGAGGTTATATAGGGTGAGCACTTTTCTAAATCAAAGGGAAACTCTATTGAAGAATCTATTTCTTTAATACCTCTAATCAATTGATCTCTAAGTCTTGTTACTTTTTCTAAGCTTTCACTTCTTTCTTTGAGGGCGATTTCTACGGCCCTGTAAAAACTTGCGATAAGAGGATAGGCAATTGTTGAGGAACGAAAATTTGATTCTTGATTCCCGCCATGAAGTAAGGGAGTTAAACTCAAAGACTTTTTCACCCAAAGAGCAGCAACTCCTTTTGGGCCCCCCATCTTATGAGCGGAAAGAGAAACACTATCAATATCTCCAGAACTTAGATCAAGGGGAAACTTTGCAAATGATTGGACCGCATCCACATGCAGGTGAACCTTAGAGAAGCGTCCTTTAAATTCTTTAGCAAATTCTTCAACGCAAAGAAGCCCACCGCTTTGGGAATTAACACTGCTTATTAAAACTAACTTAACCCCTTCCATCATCTCATCTGTAATTGATGAGGCTTCAGGGACACCAACAGAGTTTAGGGGTAGCTCACCTATTTCAATTCCACTTTCTTTTAAACTTAATGAAGGGTTAACCAAGCTGGCATGATCACCAAGTGAGACCAAAAGCTTATCCCCTGAAACTAAACCTAGGCCCTTGATGAGGCTATTGTTTGACTCACTAGCAGAGCCTGTAAAGACAAGACGAGAGTCTTTTGACGCCTTAAGTATGGCCTTAATTTCTTCTCGAATCTTTTGAGTCTTTTGGTTGAGCTCTTTACCCCATTTATGGGCCGCAGACGGGTTGGCGTAGTCTTCCTTCATGGTTTCTTGAAGTGTTTCAAGTGCTTCGGGGCACAAAGGAGTTGAGGCGGCATGGTCAAAATAAAGCATGTGACTAATTCTCCTATATGACCCTTATTGTCAATGACATCTTTACTCTCAAAAGCCCTTGCATGCCCATGATCAGTGCCTAAAATAGGTAAAAACTTATTAAGGATTTCTCATGAAAAATAACGCTTACCTAAAACAACCGACTCTCTCTAATGGGCAAGTTTGTTTTGTTACTGATGATGACCTATGGAAAGTGACAAAGGAATGCCAGATGGCAGTTCGCTTAACTTCGGGTAAAGGGATTAATTGTGATCCTCACTTTAGCCCATCAGGGTCTCATATCGCTTATACAAGTAATGTCTCCGGTCAAAGAGACCTGTATATGATTCCTTCCTCAGGTGGAATTCCTGTTCGCCTATCCTTCTACGGTGATGTGGTTATCTCTGGCTTTAAGAATGAAAAGACTATTATCATTCAATCAAGTCATGGAACTTTTAGCCAAAGAGAGAGGGTGCTCTTTGAAGTTAATATTGATTCAAAAAACATAAAACCTTTAAACCTAGGGCATGCCTCTACCTTAAAATACGGTCCTTCTAAATCTAGATTATTAGGAAGAAACCTTGGAAACCCTGCCCGCTGGAAAAGATACCGCGGAGGAACCGCTGGAACCTTATGGGTAGATAAAACAGGAGCTAATAATTTTAAAGAGATCCTCACTAAATTAAAGACAAATCTTTGTAACCCTGAATGGGTTGATAAAAGAATCTATTTTATTTCCGATCATCAAGGGGTGGGGAATATTTATAGCTGTGATGAAAATGGAAATAAAATAAAACGCCATACTGACCAAGAAGAATACTATGTGCGCTCTTTTAGTGTAAGTGGCGAGGAGATTGTTTATCAATGTGGAGGAGATCTTTATACTAAAGACTTAGGCACTGGCAATGGAGAGGTCCTTAGCTTCCATGTTCCAAGTTCATTTGACCAAAGCGTTCCTAGGGCCGTCTCTCCCGTTGAAGACCTCCATGATTATGTCCTAGCTCAAGATGCTGAAGAGTTAACCTGCTGCGTACGTGGTCAACTCTTTTCCCTCCCTCCATGGAGCGGGGCCCCAATGAAATTAGGTCATGATGGCATTCGTTATAAAAAGCCCACCTACCTATACAGTGAGAAGAAAGATGAACTTCACCTAGCTGCTTTTGGAATGGAGCCCGAAGGAGAAGAAGAGTTATTCCTCTTTGATATGGACACACTTGAATCAAAGAAGATTGCGACTAAGACCGATTGGGGAAAGGTTTATCAAATGGTCGCTTCCCCTGACGGAAGTCAGATGGCAATTAGTAACAACCGCTGTGAGCTCTTTATTGTCACTAAAGCCGGTAAAGTCACAAAGATAGATCATAACAAGCACTTTCACTTTGCAGGACTTAACTGGTCTCCCGATGGCAGGTGGTTAGCTTACGAAGCAAAGCTTGGCTTTGAAAAAACAGGCATTAAAGTTTACGATACGAAATCTAAAAAGACTCAAAGCCTTATAACCCCGGTTTCGATTGATGGTTCACCTCATTTTGATCCTACTGGTGAGTACCTCTACTTTATTGGCAATAGAGAGTTCCACCCTGTTTATAATGAAACACATTTTGACCTAGGTTTTCCTTTTGCTTCAAGAGTCTATGCTGTCGTTCTAAAAGATGACGGCATCTCTCCATTAGATTTACACTTGGATTTTGAGCCAGATGAGAGCGCTTCTGAGGATGAAGCAGAAGAGGAAGAAACAAAAAACAAGAAAAAGAATGTAAAAAAGTCTAAAGCAGCTATAGAGAAAGAAGAACTAAAAAAGAAAAAAGAAAAAGAAGAAGAAGAGAAGCTTAAGGTCGAAATTGATTTTGAAGGGATAGACAATAGGATTGTTCCCCTTCCTATTCCACTAGGCGGCTACCGACATGTCATGGTCGTAAAGGATAAGATTTACTGGTTAAAAGAACCAGTAAAAGGAATAGATCCAAATGGAGATGCCTGGGATAGTGGCGGTGGACATGACCTTGGAGGCTATGACTTTAAAGTCAGAAAGAGCTTTCAAATCGACACGGGTGTTTGGACTATGAGAACTTCTCGTTGCAAAAAATACTTGATGTACGACGAAGGGTCTGACCTTCGTATCATTAAAACTGATCAGCGCCCTACTGAAGAAGATGGTTACAATAGAAAAGATGGCTATATCGACTTAAGAAGAATCAAGGCCAGCGTAGACCCTAAAAATGAATGGCGACAAATGTTTAAAGAAGGCTGGGTTCTTCAGCGTGAGCATTTTTGGGTTAAGAACATGTCCAAGATTGATTGGACAAAGGTTTATAAGCGCTACGCTCCTTTAATTGATAAGATTCATACTCGATTTGAGTTCTCTGACCTCATGTGGGAGATGCAAGGGGAGCTTGGAACCTCCCATTCTTATGAATTCATGGGAGATTATCATAGAGAGTCATACCCATCTCGAAGTGGTCACTTAGGTGGCAGTTTCAAATGGATTGAAAAAGAAAAAGCCTTTGAGATAACAGAGGTTCACTCTGGAGATTCTTGGATCAATGGAGCAGACTCCCCTCTCAATGCCCCAAAGGTCGGTCTTAAGAAAAAGGATCTCATCTACGCTATTGATGGTCAGCCCTTTACTTCTTCCACCTCCTTAGATGAGGCCCTCTTAGGAAAAGCTGGAATAAAAGTAAACCTAACCGCTTCTCGTAAAAAAGCGAAGAAGGGATACGAAGATAAAGAGTTCATCGTTGCAACCACTCTAGCCAATGAGCACACCATGCTTTACCGCCAGTGGGTTGATAAGAATAAAGCATACGTGCATAAGAAATCTAAAGGAAAGCTTGGCTATATTCATGTTCCGGATATGGGACCATGGGGTTATAGTGAGTTTTATAGAAACTTCTTAACTGAAGTTAACAAAGAAGGTCTCGTTATTGATATCCGCTATAATGGCGGTGGTCATATTAGTCAGCATCTTCTAAAAGTACTGGCCCAAAAGAAAGTTGGCTTTGATACAACCCGCTACTTTGGTATTGAACCTTATCCCATGTACGCGCCAGGAAATTTAGTTTGTTTAACCAACGAACACGCCGGAAGTGATGGAGATATCTTTCCCCATAGTTTTAAATTGATGAAGCTTGGGAAGCTTATTGGGAAAAGAACTTGGGGTGGAGTCATTGGAATCTGGCCCCGTGTTAGCTTAAACGATGGAACCATTGTAACTCAGCCTGAATTTAGCTTTTGGTTTAAAGATGTAGGCTTTGACGTAGAAAACTATGGTACTAAGCCTGATATTGAAATTGATAATACCCCAAGAGATTTTCTTAAGGGGATTGATGCACAATTAGATAAGGCCATTCAAGTTTGTCTTCAAGATGTTCGAAAGAGTCCTGATTTAAAACCAAACTTTAAAAAGTTTCCTGATCTAAAACTTCCAAAGCTTCCTAAATCTTAACAGTTTTAGTCTTCCCTGCCCGGGCAAATGCTCGGGCACGGGATCTCTTCACTTTATATTTTTCTTTCTTAGTGGCCGGAACCTTTTCCATTACCGTTGTAAAAGCAATACTTGAAAGATCTTCTAGATGCTTTTCAACAAAAGCGTAGGTTTCCTTAGGATAGGCTTGAATTGATTCTCTAAGAGTCCAGCCAACGCCTTTTTGAACATAATACATTTCATCTTTTAAAAGTTCCTTTATAAACTTAAAGACCTTTGTTTTAGGGGGATAAGTCTTCCTAAGGCTTTGATAATAAAAAAGAGACACTAGGGACTGTCTTCTCTTCCATGGATTCATTGATTTATTCCATTTTTCTAAAGTAGGCATAACTTTTTTAGGGTTAGCCTCTAGTATCCTAGAGAGGCAGTCTGAATAAACATCTGAATGGGCCCAGTTCTCAATCCCTCCCACCATGGCCTTTAAATCAATAAAGTATCTTTCAAAGTCGACATCACTTCTGCGGCTTTGATAATAAAAAAGACTTTGAGTCTTTACTTCAAAGACGTTGGATTTATTCCAGATGAACTTCCATATTCTTTTTTGAATATGATGAGGCTCTTTTGAAAAAGAAAAGCCCCTCTTATGAAGCTCTCGCTGCTTCGGAGTTGATAAGAACCAAACTTCAAGCTCAGTATTATAGATCTCAGGAGTAGCCGCAGTGGCCGCAGACTTCTTTGGCTTTCTGCCATAAAGCTTTAGTTTCTTCTCAACCTCTTTTAAGCAGCTTACAAAACTATAGTCCATGATCACCTCTTTGATGCCAGATTTTTGAGTTTTTTAATACCGGAATATGCGAAGAAGTATAGCCTATCTCCCTGTTATTATGAAGAGAAATGAAATCAATTTACTATTAAACATCTAAGATTACTTAAGTTTTAACCGATGAGTACAAAGATGATTTTTAAGTATACCCTCCTTTTCTTCATAAGCATTTGCCTGATCGGTTGCGGCGGAAAAGCTTCTCCTAAGAAAACTTCTGCAAGTTTTAAGATCTACACTGGTGCTGTTAGCGATCCAAATCTTAGCGGTGGAGTTATGGTTTATGGTCGTGCCCCTGGGCTTCCTGACTTTGCCATCAATGTTACCAGTGATTCTCTTAGTTTTCCTATTCCTAATGGAAGTTGGAACTTTTATGTCTTTGGTTGGGATGGAGCTTCTCCTATGACAGGAACTCTTCGTTGCGGAGAAACCAGCGCGACTCTCGATGGTGGAGACACAGTCGTAAGCTTTAACTTATCTGATGCTAATTGCTCAAATGGCAACTTCGGAAGTGCGGCCTATAAAGTCGCAAACCAATTCAAGCCATTGAGAATTGTTCACTGTTCATCTACGGCCAGCGTTGTCGACGGAAATTCTGATTGTACCGGGAGCCTCTCGGCCAACACAAAATCCTATGAAGTCTCATTTGCTACTTTTGGTTCTGTTGCTAGTCCACCGCTAATTGCTAGTTGCATTAACGAAGCATTAGCTACCACTGGTATTACTGACACAACCCTTAATATCCCAACGGGTGGCTTCTTTGAAAACTTCTTAAGCTTAAATATAAATACCTATAATAGTCCTAACTGTTCTGATCAAAGTGGCTCTTTTCTTTATACGGCAGGAATTGAGGCCGGAGCAAATGCCTCCGTTGTTTTTGACAATGCCAGCTACAGCGCAGTCTTTATCTCTATAGCTGCCGTTGATTCGTTAGCCTTTTCGCCACTTGCTCACAGAGCAGCAACAGACTTAACTTCCGCTAGTTATAAAATTAAAAGTAGTGCCGCAGGAATGGTCACTAAGACGCAAACTGCCACCTCAGCTAGCTATAAATTCTTCCAAAATAGAAATGCAGATACTGATAAGCCAAGGTATGGCACCAGTTCAAGTTATAAAATACATTTAGGCAATCAATAGAAATAGGACAGATCATGAAAACCTTAAAGATCGTAATTCTTTTACTTCTTCTTCCTAGTACCGGATTTAGTTTCGGCGTTACTTGGGAAGGACTCTTAACAGACAATGCGGATTCTCCCATCCTCAATGCCACTCAAGAGCTAAGATTTGTTATCTGGAACCCGGCCAAGACTTGTAAACTCTATCAAGAAGATTTTACTGCTGGTGGCGCCATTGATACTTCTACTACAAATGGATTCATCTCAGTTTCAATTGGATCGGGCGTCGCCTCTGGTGGCTCTGGCGCTTTTAGTGAAAATGTCTTTGATAATGCTTATCAAATAGCAGGCTTTGGGGGAGGAAGTTGTCCTTATACTCCAGGAGCTACCGACGAAAGAATTATAGAAATTATTGTAGACCCTCTGGGATCTCCTGAGACTCTAACTCCCGATGTTACCGTCTCTTTATTACCAGCAGCTATTTACGCCAAACAAGCCGCTACTACTGCAGCAGTTGATGTAAACGCCGTCGGCTCTGCAGGAATCATTGATGGCTCTATCACTGACGTAGATATCGTAGGTTCTGGCTGTACCGTGAACCAAGTGATCAAATCAGATGGCGGTGGAGGTTTCACCTGTGCCAATGACGATGATTCTTTAGGAACAGTAACTTCAGTAACTGCAGGGGCTGGCCTTACAGGCGGGACTATCACCACAACAGGCGCAATTGCCGTCGATGTCGGAACTGGCCCAAACCAAATCGTTCAACTAGATGGTTCAGGCTTTCTTCCTGCTGTAGATGGATCTGCCTTAACTAATGTGACCGCAACCGATACTACAAAGTTACCACTTGCTGGTGGAACAATGTCAGGTCTTATTGATATGGGAACAAATCCTATTCAAAATATTGTTGATCCTACTAACCCACAAG